>CAVSGZ010000013.1:280000-637742 GCA_963727765.1 uncultured Acidobacteriota bacterium | reverse complement strand
TTGGCTGGGAGGCAGGGATTTGAACCCCGATAACGTGGTCCAGAGCCACGTGTCCTACCGTTGAACGACCTCCCAGCAGAGGCGAACCAAGCAGGAATTATTGATTTTAGCGGATGAAGCCGGGCCGTGCAAGCGCGCGCCGGCCCTAAAGGGCCGGCCTACCTACGGTCGTCGTCAGACAAGTGTCGCCCGCAGCCGCGCAAGCCGCTCGAGCGTCCGCTCCCGTCCTACCAGCACCACGACGTCGAAGACGCTCGGGCTGACACCCTGCCCCGTCACCGCGATGCGCGTGGCGTGAATGAGCGTCGCCGCCTTGATGCCGAGCGATTCCGCGCATGCGCGCAGCGCCGTCTCGATCGCGGCCGGCGTGAAGGGATCGACAGTCGCGAGCGCCTCGCCCCACACCGAGAGGTGCGCGGCGAGCCCCGGCGCCGACAGGTGCTTCTTCACGGCCGCCTCCTCGTCCTCACCCGGATCGAGGAAGAAGTACCGCCCCTGCTCCGCCAGATCGCGCAGTTTCTTCGCGCGCGGCTTCAGGACCTCGATCGCCTCATGGAACCACTCCCGCCGCGCCCCGCGCAGGTCGTCGTCCCACATCCCCAACTCGCGGAGTGCCGGCTCCAGGCGGTTCGTGATCTCGTCGCCGGAGAGCCGCGCGAGGTGCTGCTGGTTGAACCACTCCAGCTTCTCCGGGTTGAACACCGCATTGCTCGACGCGATGCCGTCGAGCGTAAAGGCCGAGACGAGCTCCTCGCGCGTGAACAGCTCGCGGTCGTCTCCCGGCGACCACCCGAGTAGCGCCAGGAAGTTGAACATCGCCTCGGGCAGGAACCCCTGCCGCTCGTACTCCATCACCGACGTCGCGCCGTGGCGCTTGCTCAGCCGCCGCTTGTCTGGCCCGAGGATGAGCGGCACGTGCGCGAAGCGCGGCACCGGGGCGCCGAGCGCCTCGTAGAGCAGCACCTGCTTGGGCGTGTTCGAGATGTGGTCGTCGCCGCGGACGACATCCGTGATCCCCATGTCGATGTCGTCGACGACGACCGACAGGTGGTAGGTCGGCTGGCGGTCCGACCGCAGCACCACGAAGTCCTCGATCACCGCGTTGTCGAACTCGATCTTCCCATGCACCACATCGTCGTAGGACGTCGTGCCGGCCGGCATGCGGAAACGGATCGCCCGCGCCATGCCCGCGCGTTCGCGCGCGGCCACTTCGTCGGGCACGAGGTTCGCGCACGTGCGGTCGTAGGACCAGGTCTGCCCCGCCTGTTCCGCCGCCTCGCGCTTCGCCTTGATCTCGTCGGGATTGCAGTAGCAGTAATACGCGTGGCCAGATGCCACCAGGCGCTCCGCCGCGTCGCGGTAGCGGTCGAGCCGCTCGGACTGGAAGTAGGGGCCGTGGGCGCCGCCGACCTCCGGCCCTTCGTCCCAGTCGAGGCCAAGCCACTTCATCCCGTCGAGGATCCCCGCCACCATCTCCCACGACGAGCGCTCGACGTCGGTGTCCTCGATGCGCAGGACGAAGGTGCCGCCGCTATGGCGTGCGTACAGCCAGTTGAACAACGCCGTGCGGGCGCCGCCGACATGAAGGTAGCCGGTCGGGGATGGGGCGAAGCGGACTCTGGGACAGGACATCACGTTGGGATTCAGGAGTCGGGATTCGGGATTCAGGGGCCACGCAATCGCCCCGCCAACATTCTACCCGAGGTGCGGAGCCGCGCTCGAAACGGCGAGATGATAAGCTCCACCAGCGCGAATCGACGACCCGGACCTCCTCGCGCCAAGGAGATCTCGCCATGCGGACAGCGCTGACGACCCTGATATTGACCGCCGCGCTCGCGGGGCTTGCGGCGACCCCGTCATCACAGACCGTTCGGACGCCTGCCAAACAGCCGACCACGACCGCCCACCGCTCCACGCCAACCTACGACGACTATCTCACCGGCACCGTCGCCGGCGTCACGGCGGCCACCAAAGGCGGCCTTCAGCTCGAAGGCGGCGGAACCGACATCGACGCGGCGTTCCGCTGGCTCATCGCCCACGCCGACGGCAGGAACATCGTCGTCATCCGCGCGTCGGGCGCCGATGGGTACAACTCGTACATCATGAAGCTCGGCCGACTTGATTCGGTGGAGTCGATCGTGTTCAAGAGCCGGGAGGCGTCGTTTGACAAGGACGTGCTCCACGCCATCGAGCACGCGGATGGGGTGTTCATCGCGGGCGGCGACCAGTCGAACTACGTCAAGTACTGGAAGGGCACGCCGGTCGAAGACCTGTTGAACGGGCTCGCGAAGCGCAGTGTGCCGATCGGCGGAACGAGCGCGGGCCTTGCCGTGCTGGGGCAGGTCGCCTATACAGCGATGAACGACGGCGACGGTCCGAGCCTCACGTCGGCCGTGGCGCTCGCCAATCCGTACGTCGCCCAGGTCGCGCTCGAGCGCGACTTCCTGAAGATGCCGAACATGGCGGGCATCGTCACCGACTCGCACGTGGGCCCGCGTGACCGCCTCGGCCGGACGCTCGTGTTCCTTGCCCGGATGGTGACCGACGGCTGGGCGTCGCCTGCGCGGGCCATCGCGGTCGACCAGGAGTCGGCGGTGCTCGTGGAAGCTGACGGCACCGCGACGGTCGTCGGCAAGGCGCCCACATACTTCATCGAAACGACCGGGCAGGCGGCGGCCTGCAAGCCGGGCACGCCGCTGACGATGGGCGGGTTCAAGACGTATCGGGTGCCGCCGGGCGGGACCTTTAACCTCAAGACCTGGTCGGGCGCGGGTGGGACGGCGTACATCCTGTCGGTTGACGCCGGCGTCGTGTCGTCGTCGAGCGGGAAGATCTACTGACGCAGCGCTCTACATCTCCTTCAGCAGTTCGTCCACGCTGAGAACGCGGCCGTAGCCGTTCTTGATCG
The DNA here is from genome assembly GCA_963727765.1 of uncultured Acidobacteriota bacterium. Taxonomy (GTDB): domain Bacteria; phylum Acidobacteriota; class Vicinamibacteria; order Vicinamibacterales; family Fen-181; genus FEN-299. The sequence goes on along the minus strand of CAVSGZ010000013.1, from coordinate 634,834 downwards.
TCGCCAGCGCGGTCGTGTGGACGTCGATGGCCGGTGCCGTGTGGCCGCCGAACTCCAGCGGGTGCGTGGCGCACGCGTCATGGACCACCGTCACGTCGAAGCCGAGGTCGGCCGCCGCGCGGGCCGCCGCCTCGACGCACATCTGCGTCTGCATGCCGACGATCACGAGCTTCTTGATCCCCTTTGTACGCAGGTAGTCGAGCAGGTCCGTCTCGCGGAAGCTGTTCGCGTACCGCTTGGTGATCACCTTCTCGCCGGCCGCGGGGGCCACCACTTCCCGGATGCGGTACTGCGCGTCGGCGGGCACGCCGTTCACGATCTGAACCGACTGCGGGACGTGCTGGACGTGGACGACCGGCAGGTGCTTCGCTCGGAAGGCGTCGAGCACGCGCCTGGCCTGCCCCGCTGCTTCGACCGGCCGCGTCAGAGGGAGCAGTCCGCCCTCGAAGTAGAAGTTCTGGATGTCGATCACGACGAGCGCGGTGTCCGGGCCCATGCCGGCCTTCCCTGCTCCGCCGTGCGGCGCTGGTGCCGCGGCGAGCATCATCATCAGTCCGAGTGTACTCAGTATCATGACGGATCTCCCGATGACAGGACGTCCGCGCGGCTCCGGGCGCCGGGTTCGCCGCGGACGGGATGAATCAGTGTACTCGCGATGGGGATCGAGCTGCGGGCCGTCTTCGCGCGGTTCAGCACGCGAAGGTGGACGGCTCGCCAGCCGGAGCGGGGGTCCACCTCCGCGAGTCGAATGTTGCCAAGGGTTGCCCTTCGACTCGTTCGCTGCGCTCACTCGCTCAGGACATTCTCCACGGGCTGGCCTGCCGTGAGCGAGCCTGTCGGTCCGGCAGAAGTGACGCCAGGCAAGTCGAATGGCGGTGAGGCAGGGATTCGAACCCTGGATACAGGTTTTAGCCCGTATAACGGTTTAGCAAACCGCCGCCTTCAGCCTCTCGGCCACCTCACCACGAAGGTGCGCCGGCCGGCGCCACAGCAGGGCGTCGGGCGCGGCAAACAGCAAGAATATCACAGGGACGTGGCAGCTGGCAGCAGGCCGTGGCGCAGGGCTTCAGCCCTGCGCGGAACGTGACCCGTACGGCGCAAGCCGGCAGGCGCGCTCACTGCCTCACACGGAGATACTGCTTCGGCCACTGGACCGTCGCACCGAGTGTCTGCGCCGCCATCAGCGGCCAATAGGGGTTCCTGAGCATCTCCCGCGCGAGCAGCACGGCGTCGGCCTGGCCGGTGGCGACAATCTGCTCCGCCTGTTCGGCCATCGTCACCATGCCGACCGCGCCGGTGGCGATTCCGGCCTCCTTCCGGATCGCGGCCGCGAACGGCACCTGGTAGCCCGGGCCCACCGGGACCTTGGCCCCGGGGACGGCGCCGGCGCTCGAACAGTCGATGAGATCCACGCCGGCCGCTTTCAGCCGCCGCGCCAGCTCCACCGAATCCGGCAGCGACCATCCACCCGCCACCCAGTCGGTAGCCGAGATCCGCATGAAGAGCGGGAGCGCCGGCGGCCAGGCGGCTCGGACGCGTCCCACGACGGCCATCGGAAACCGGATGCGGTTCTCGAAACTGCCGCCGAACTCGTCGGTCCGCTTGTTGGTCAGCGGCGACAGGAACTCATGGAGCAGATAGCCGTGGGCCGCGTGAAGTTCGAGCACGTCGAATCCGGCCCTGTGCGCGCGGCTGGCGGCCTCGACAAACCGCTCGACCAGTTGCCCGATCTCTTCGCGCGTCAATTCGTGCGGCACAGGGGCGTCTGGGCCGAAGGCGTTCGGGCTCGGCCCGACAGGCATCCAGCCGCCCTGTTGGGCCTTGATGACGGCCCCGCCGTTCCAGGGCGGCGCGGTCGACGCCTTGCGCCCCGCATGCGCGAGCTGGATGCCGGCCGCTGCCCCCTGGGCCTTGATGAAACGGGCGATTCGCGAGAGGGCCTCACCGTGGGCGTCGCTCCAGATGCCGAGGTCCATGGGCGAGATCCGCCCTTCGCGCGTCACCGCTGTCGCCTCGGCAATCACGAGCCCGGCGCCGCCCACGGCGCGGCTGCCGAGATGGACCAGGTGCCAGTCGGTGGCGATGCCGTTTTCGCTCGAGTACCTGGCACATCGGCGAGACGAACACACGATTGCGGAACTCGATCGCCCGCAACTTCAGCGGGGTGAACAGCTGTGGCTGATGTGGCATGGGTGCCTCTCGAGGATCGTAACCCATCGCGGGTCACGACAACACGCCGGACCGCTCGCCCCGCTCGACAAACGCCTTCAGGCGCGTCCGCACCAGGTCGTCGAGAACCGCCGCCTTGTCGCCGCACGATCCGGCCACGGGCTGTGCGCCCGCAAGGGAGACGCTGACGAGCGTTCCGCCTTCGCGCCGCTCGAGGCGGAAGTCGAGCGCACACGCGCCGGCGCCGAAGATGGCCCCCGTCACCGCAAGACGCTCATCCTGTTTGATGGCCACGACCACGCCGCGCAGCGCGCCTTGGCGGTGGCCCCACTCTTCGTAGAACCTGCCGCCCGGCTGCGGCTCGAGCACCAGGTTGGTCGCGTCGGGCGAGACCAGGTGCGGCGCCCCCCACCACGCCGCCACGTTCACCGTCAGGGCGTCGAAGACGCGCCACGGAGCGGCGTCGATGAATGCCTGCAACGAGACGACGGGCGGGTCCTCTGTCACGACGCGAGGCTTAGCGGCACGGGCCGCCGGTTCCCCGGCGGCGGCGGGCCACCGCCCCTCGAGGCCGCGCAGTGGCTCAAGATTGAGCGTGTTCCACCGCTGGCGCCCCGAACGCGTCACCGTCACCACCCCGCAGCGCTCGAGCACGCCGAGGTGCTTCATGATGGCAAACCGCGTGGTCGGGAACCCGCGGCACAACTCGCCGGTGGTCCGGGGCCCGTCCCGAAGCAGCTCGATCAGCCGCCGGCGGGTCGGTTCGGACACGGCCCGCCAGAGCGCGTCCGCGTTCATCGGGCGCCCACCCCCCTATTAATGTGACCCAATGGTCACACATGGTCACATTTTACGCAACCGAAATCACTCCCGGAGTGATTCTCGGCCACGTTCGCCGATCCGTTCTCGGCAAGGCCGGTGTCCCCGCCTGCCGCGGGGTGGCCGGCCGAGCTCAAACCTCAGCAGGAGTTGGGATTAGGGCTTTTTCGCCGTGTATGTTACAACAGCCAGAATAGGAGAAGCTGACCCATGATCCGTCCGCGCGTCCGAGCGTGTGTCGTGTTCGCCCTCCTCGTTCTCTCGAGCCTCGTTCCCGTCGGCGCATCCTCCCCGCACAGCCCCGTCGCGACAGGCCCCGCGTCCTCGACCCCGCTGCTCGATATCCTACAGGCCGAACTGAATCGGAACGTCCGGGTCCTCGAGAAGCAGCCGGTGCCTCCCTACTTCGTCTCCTACAGCGTCTACGACATGCAGTCGGCGCAGATTGAGGCGTCGTTCGGCGCCGTGGTGGCCGACGTCGACAACCATGCGCGCACGTTCGGCGCCGACGTCAGGACCGGCGATTACGCGCTCGACGACACGCACGAAATCCGCGGTGATTCGGCGCCGCCCGCCGCGCTGGGCCGGGCCGCGCTTCCGCTGACCGATTCGGCGCCCGCCGTCGACGTGGCCGCGTGGCAGGCCACCGATTGGGCGTACCACCAGGCCGTCGAACGGCTCGCGCGCGTGAAGACCAACCTGGCGGCCAAGGTCCGCGAGGAGGATCCCGCGCCGGACTTCTCGCACGAGACTCCGCAAGTGTTCGTCGGTCAGCCCGCGTCGTTTCAGCTCGACAAGGCCGCGTGGGAGGCCAGGCTTCGCCGCATTTCGGCGGTCTTCGCCGGGGACCCGCGCATCCTGCAGGGTGAAGCGGTGCTCAGCATCGAGGCCACGACGCGCTACATGGTCAGCACCGAGGGCAGCCGGCTGCTGACCGGCGACCTCGCGTGCCGGCTGTCGATCCAGGCGCAGACCAAGGCCGACGACGGCATGGACCTGCCGCTCTATCAGACCTATTTCGCCAGGTCGCTGTCGGACCTGCCGTCCGAGGCCAAACTGCTCGACGACGCGCGCGGCATGGCTTCCCTGCTCGCCCGGCTGCGGACGGCGCCGCTCGTCGACCCGTACACGGGGCCCGCCATTCTCTCGGGGCGCGCGGCCGGCGTGTTCTTCCACGAGATCTTCGGCCACCGGATCGAGGGCTCCCGCCAGAAGACGGCCGACGACGCCCAGACATTCTCGAAGAAGGTGGGCGAGCAGGTGCTGCCCCGCTTCCTGAGCGTGGTCGCCGACCCCACGCTGCGGAAGCTCGGCGACATGGAGCTGGCCGGCGCCTACCAGTTCGATGACGAGGGGGTGCGCGCCGAGCGCGTGTCGGTCGTCGATCACGGCACGCTGCGGGAGTTCCTCCTCAGCAGGTCGCCGCTCGCGCGCTTTCCGCGGTCCAACGGCCACGGCCGGGCGCAGCCGGGCTTCCGCCCCGTCTCGCGCCAGTCGAACCTGCTCGTCGAATCCTCGGCCGGCATCCCGTTTCCGCAACTCGTCGAGCGGCTGAAGGACGAGGCGCGGAAGGCCGGCAAGTCGTTCGGCCTCCTGTTCGACCAGGTCGAGGGGGGATTCACCTACACGGCCCGCTATTCGCCCAACGCGTTCAACGTCACGCCCGTGGTGGTGTACCGCGTGTACACGGACAGCCGGCCGATGGAGCTGGTGCGCGGCGTGGACATCATCGGCACGCCGTTGTCCGCGTTCAACCGGATCCTCGCCACCGACAACCGGCCGCAGACCTTCAACGGGATCTGCGGCGCCGAGAGCGGCTCGGTTCCCGTGTCGGCTTCATCGCCCGCGCTGCTGGTCTCGGAGGTCGAGGTGCAGAAGGCCGCGAAGTCGGACGACACGCTCCCGATCCTGCCGGCCCCGGCGGCGAAGGTTGAAAGCGGGGCGGCTCCTCCCGTGCTCCGCGCGCTCGGCGAGGAGCTGACGCGCTCGGAGTCCGGGCTGAGGATGAAGAACGAGGCCGCGCCGTATTACATCGGCTACACGGTCACCGACGTCGCGAACACCGGCTACCGCGCCACGCTCGGGGCGCTCGTCGACAGCCGCGCGACCCGTACGCGCCTGTTCCGCACCGACGTGAGGGTTGGCAGCTACGCGTTCGACAGCTCGCGGTTCTTCACCGGCGGCCTTGGCGGCGCCATGGCGGCGGTCGACCTGCTCCCGGTGGACGACAACGAGCCGGCCATGCGACGCGAGGCCTGGCTGACGACCGACGCGGCGTACAAGAACGCCGTCCAGATCTTCTCGCGCAAGAAGGCCGTGTTCGAGAACCGCAACGATCCCGATCCGGTCCCGGACTTCTCGAAGACGCCCGCGGTCGAGCACGTCGAGCCGGCGAGCACGCCCGCGTCGGCCCCGCTCGAGTGGAAGGGCCTCGTCGAGGAGATCTCGAAGACGCTCGGCGTGCCCGACGCCGTGGCGTCGGACGTGTCGCTCGATCTCAACGACGGCACCCGCTACTTTCTCAACAGCGAGGGGACCCGCGTGGCGGTTCCCTCCCGCGTCGCGGCCTTCCGCGCGGCGCTCACCGTCCTCGGCGACGACGGGATGCCGGTCAGCGCCCAGGTCGCGCTCGCGGCCCGGCCAGAGGATCTGCCCGGGCGCGCCGAACTGCTGGCGCGTGTGCGGAAGCTGCTCGCCGACGTGACGACGACGCGCACCGCGAAGGTGGGCGAGGACTACAGCGGGCCGGTGCTCGTCGAAGGCGACGCCGCCGTGTCGCTGGTGTCGCAGTCGCTCGTCCCGCTCTTCCTGGCCCGCCGGCCGGCGGACTCCGACCGGCCGGGCCGCGCCCCGGCCCCGGTCTCGCCGTATCTGACGCGGATTGGCAACCGCGTGCTGCCCGAGTCGTTCACCGTGATGGACACACCATCGGTCACTCGCCTGCTCGGTCAGCCGGCGGGCGGCGCCTACGTCATCGACGACGAGGGCGTGAAGGCCGAGGACGTGACGCTTGTGAAGAACGGGCGACTGCTCACGCTGCTGACCACGAGGACGCCGCAGCGGAACCTGCCGACGTCGAACGGGCACCTGCGGGGCAACGGCCCGCAGGCGGGCGTGTTCCAGGTCGACAGCGCGGACGGCGTGCCGGCCTCGGAACTGAAGGCCCGGTACCTCGACCTGCTCAAGGCGCAGGGGCGGCCGTTCGGGTACATCGTCAGGCGACTGGGGCCGGGCAGCCGTGACGGCCTCTCCATCGCGGCGGCGGCGCGGGTGACGCCCGATGGCCGGGAAGAGCCGGTGCGCGGACTGCTGCTCGACACGCCCACCCACGGCGCCTTCCGCGACATCGCCGGAGCGTCGAAGGAGAAAACCGTCTCGACCGAGCTCGCGCCCGGTGGCGGCGCGATGTCGCCGGCGACGATGGTGACGGTGGCCGCGCCGAACCTGATCTTCGAGGAACTCGACATCCAGCGGAGCAAGGAGCCGCTGCAGAAGAAACCGCTGGTGCCGTCGCCGCTCATCGCGCGCTAGGAGCGGGACGAGCGTGATCCTGTTTCAACCCTGCCGAGCGGCCGATACAGGTTTGTACGGCGGATCGCGGGTGGCTGGCCAGGCGCGTTCGACCGTCGACGGTGTGATATGGACGACAACGGATCGGTGCGCGCCAGGGCCTCGCAGGATTACATCGAACTCGTGCTCGAAATCGGCCTGCGGGTCAACGCCGAGCACGACCTGAACCGGTTGCTGCAGCTCACCGTCCAGGCCGTCAAGGAACGGCTCAACTACGCTTACTGTGCCATCCTCCTCCGGGAAGGCTCGGACCTCGTCATCCGGGCCGTCACCGAATACCCTGAGACGATCCTCGGCAAGCGCATTCCCCTCGGCACCGGGATCTCCGGCCGTTGTGCCCAGAGCAAGGTGGAGTCGCTCGTCCCCGACCTGAGCCAGTGTCCTCACTACGTGCACCTAGGGGATCAGGTCTTCCGATCCGAACTCGACATTCCGATCGTGTTCAGGGGGAAGCTCCTCGGCGTCTTGAACACGCAAAGTACGCGAACAAACGCCTTCGATGCCCGCGACGTCCACACGCTCAAGATCCTGGGAACACAGATCGGCGTGGCGCTCTACAACGCCCAGATCCGTAACCAACTGGAACTGGTCCAGGATATCGGCCTTCAGTTGGTCACCATTGTCAGGGCGGGAGAGCTCTTCCCCTGGATCGTGCGCCAGATCCAGCAACGTCTCCACCACGAATCCTGCGCCATTCTCCGTGTCGACAACCAGCGCCTCGTGCTGGAGGCTTCAACGGGCGGGTTTGCTCGGGATCTGGTCGGCATGGAGATCCCGTTCGGCCAGGGTATCACCGGCCGCTGCGCGGCCGAAAACAGAGTGATCAACGTCGGAAACGTCCGATCCGACCCGGGCTACATCACCTCCGGCGTCGAGGGGGCGCGGTCCGAGATCGCGGTGCCCATCCGCTTCGAGGAACAGCTCCTTGGCGTCCTGACCATCGAGAGCAGCACCGAGGAGGCCTTCGACGATGACGACGTTCGTCTGCTGTCGACGCTCGGCGCCCAGGCAGCGGTGTGTCTCCATCAGGCGCAGGTGTTCGCCGAATCCGAACGGCTGGCCGTGACCGACGCGCTGACCGGCCTCTACAACTATCGCTATTTCTACGAACGGCTGCACAGCGAGATGGCGCGGTCGGCGCGGTACGGTCACCCGCTCTCGCTCGTGATGGTCGACCTGGACGACTTCAAGGAGATCAACGACCGGTTCGGACACCTGAAGGGCGACGAGGTGCTTCGAGAGATCGGGCGGAAGATCAAGAAGAACACCCGCACCACTGATGCCACGATGACGACAAAGCAGGCGGACATCGACATCCCGTCTCGCTACGGTGGCGAGGAGTTCATCATCATCATGCCGGAGGCCGCGGCCCCCGGTGCGGCGATCGCCGCCGAGCGCCTGCGGGTCATGATCGAAACGGAGGTGGGGCGCGTCGTCGGCCTGACCGACGAGAACGGCCAGCCGTGGCCCGTCACCGGCAGCTTCGGCGTCGCCGCGTTCGTGCCGGGTCTCGGGCCCGAGAGCTTCATCAGGCGGGCGGACGAGGCGGTCTACCGGGCCAAGCGGGCCGGCAAGAACTGCGTGGTGGTGGCGGAGGCGTGACCGCTTCGTTCAAGCGGGCGCTGCCGTCATGCGCTCGTGAAGGCGCCGGGGATCGGTGTAGAATTCTGGTGGAGTTCCGGGGGGCTTTCCGCGCCTGGTCGGACGCGTCTTGCGGGTGAACGGCTACGCAGGCCCGACGGTCGACGGTGTGATATGGACGACAACGGACCGCGCCGTGGCATGACCCTGCAGGATCATGTCGAGCTGGTTCTCGACATCGGGCTGCGGATCAACGCCGAGTACGACCTGGACCGGCTGCTTCAACTCACGGTCCAGGCGGTCAAGGAACGGCTCAACTACTCCTACTGCGCCATCCTCCTCCGGGAAGGCTCGGACCTCGTCATCCGGGCCGTCACCGAGTACCCCGAGGCAATCCTCGGCAAGCGCATTCCCCTCGGCACCGGGATCACCGGCCGTTGCGCCCAGAGCAAGGTTGAGTCGCTCGTGCCCGACCTGAGCGCGTGCCCGCACTACGTGCAGCTGGGGGATCAGGCGTTCGGCTCGGAGCTCGACGTCCCGATCGTCTTCCGGGGGAAGGTGCTCGGCGTGTTGAACACGCAGAGCGCGCAGACAAGCGCCTTCGATGCGCACGACGTCCACACGCTGAAGATCCTGGCCACGCAGCTCGGCGTCGCGCTCTACAACGCCGTGGTCCGCAGCCAGCTCGGCCTCGTGCAGGACATCGGCCTTCAACTGGCCACCCTCGTCAGAAGCGACGAGCGCTTCCCCTGGATCGTCAGCCAGATCCAGCAGCGACTGCACCACGATTCCTGCGCCATCCTCCGGGTTGAGGACGATCATCTCGTGCTCGAGGCGTCGACCGGCTGGCTGGCCAAGGAACCCGCCGGCATGCAGATTCCCTTCGGCCACGGGATCACCGGACGCTGCGCGGTCGAGCACCGGGTCGTCAACGTCGGCAACGTCGGGTCCGACCCCGGGTACATCAGCTCCGGCTTCGATGGTGCCCGGTCCGAGATTGCGGTGCCCATCCTCTTCGAGGAAGAGCTGCTCGGCGTGTTGACCATCGAGAGCGCCGTCGAGGATGCCTTCGACGACGACGATGTCCGCCTGCTGACGACCCTCGCCGCCCACGTGGCGGTGTGTCTCCACCTGGCCCGGGTGCTGGCCGAATCCGAACGGATGGCTGTGACCGACGGTCTGACCGGCCTCTACAACTATCGCTACTTCCACGAACGCCTGCGCGGCGAAATGGCCCGGTCGACGCGCTACGGGCACCCGCTGTCGCTCGTGATGCTGGACCTCGACAACTTCAAGAAGATCAACGACCGGTACGGACACCTGAAGGGCGACGACGTGCTTCGAGAGGTCGCGCAGGCGATCAAGAGGAACATCCGCGGAACAGTCGCCACGGCCACGGTGAAGCGGGCGGACGTCGACATCGCCTGCCGGTGCGGCGGCGAGGAGTTCATCATCATCCTGCCCGAGGCGGCCGCGCCCGGCGCGGCGATTGCCGCCGAGCGCCTGCGCGCCGTCGTCGAGGCGGAGGTGGGTCGGGTCGCTGAACTGATCGACGAGAACGGTCAGTCGGGGACCGTCACGGGGAGTTTCGGCGTCGCCGCGTTCGTGCCGGGTCTCAGCCCCGAGAGCTTCATCAAGGGCGCGGACGAAGCCACCTACGAAGCCAAGCGCGCCGGCAAGAACCGGGTGATCGTGGCCGAGGCGCGGCCTCTTCATCCGGGCGGGCGCTGACGGTCGAGCCACGAACCCTCTTGCCCCGTCACCGGCGACGCGGGCGTCTGCGCGTCCTCCGCTTCCGCAACCATCGCCGCCAAGAGATTGATCAGCTGCGGGTCGAGCGTTCCACCGGCTATCCTCCGGAGGACCGCGATGGCCCCGTCGAGCGGGTGTGCCTCCTGATAGGGGCGGCGCGTGCGGAGGGCGTCGAACATATCGCATATCTGGACGAGACGGCTGGCCGGGTGACACGTGCGGGGAAGACGCAAGGCGGGGTACCCGCCGCCGGTCGGGAGGATGTGGTGTTCGTAGGCGACGATGGCGGCGAACTCCAGTTGCCTATCGGCGCGCAGGATGAGCCTGGCGCCGTCTGCGGGGTGCCGGTTCATCACGCTCCGGTCGGCGTCGGTGAACTGGCCCGTCTTGTTCAGGATGTCGAGCGGCACGAGCGTCTTGCCGATGTCGTGCAGCAGCGCGGCGACGCCATAGTCGTGCACCTCGCTGTCGCCGAGGCCCATCCGCTCGGCCAGGCCCATGGCCAGCAGGGAGACGTTCAGCGAGTGCGTCACCGAGTACCTGGTCGTAGTCCTTGAGTTCAACGAGCGGCAGCATGACCTGCTGCTCGACGTGCATGGCCACCGAGAGCGATCGCACGATCGTCTCGGCCTCGAGCATGGGAATCGGGTGGTTGTTCCGCACCTCCTCGCCGAGCCACCGCGTCGCCGCGACTTCGTCGTGCAGCGAGCAGGCGAGGGTGGCCGTCGGCATGGGTGTCCCGCAAGGCGTCGCGTCGCCGCGCAACCCCACGGGACCAAAGCGGACACCGTGCGAAACGTCCGCGGCGGACGTCTGGCGTGGCTCGTGGCCAGTCAGTCTGGCGAGCAGGTCGGACAGGAAGGCCGCGAACTTCGCGCGGGTGAACGGGGCGTCGAACTGCACGCGCTGGATGCCTCCCGCCGACAGCCGCTCGGACCACTCCCACGCTCGAATGTCGGCGACGGGCACGTCGCCGAGCAGCACCGTCTCGCCAAGGAACGTGAATACCGCCCGCGGCGCGACGGCGAGGAGGCCCTCGAGGTCGCGCCACGCGCGGTCGATGGCGTCTTCGAGGGCGGGGTGCCCCTCGCCGTACAGCGCCGTCGTCGCGAGGGCGCGACCGAACGAACCCAGGAAACAGGCGGCTGGTGTCATTGGGAGACCCCGCTCACGGATTGACGGATCTCGGGGTCAGACGAGGACGCGGCCAGGCCGATCGCGGCGGCCGCCCGCGGGTCGCGTGCCCAGTTCGCGGCGAGGCCCGACAGGGCTGCCAGAACCGTGGCGCTCTTGTGCGCCAGAACCGGCTTGCGCAGGAACCGCCCGCTCCGCAGGGCCGCTCGGAGGAGGATATTCAGCGCATGCGGACTGCGGTTCGCCCGCGCCAGCGCCTCCACGGCGACGGCCCGCAAGTCGTCGGCGAGTGTCTCCTGCCCGATCAGGGCGACGAGTTGCCGCAGCGCGGCCGGTGGGCGCCACTCCCGGGCGGCGGCCAATGCGATGCGAAGCACGCGGTGATCGCCGTCGGCGAGACCGGCCGAAAGGGCTTTCGCGCGCGCCGCCGGGAGGCGCAAGGCCGCCCGCAGCGCTTCGCGTCGAACGCGCGCGTCCTCGTGCGCCAGCCAGGGCAACGGATCGAAGTCCGCGGCCAGGTGCTCCATCTCCGCAAGTAGCGCCAGCAGGTTCCGGAGCACGTACCACCGATCGTCGTCCATGCGCACCCTGATCTCCGCCACGCCCCGCTCTCCCGCGCGCCGGAGACGATCGAAGACCGCGCGGCGCATTGTCCGGTCGTCCGACGGCAGCAGGTCGAAGAGCGGCGACAGGGCCCCGCCGCCCAGGCGGGGCAAGAGGCAATCCAACGAGGCCAGATCCGGCGGCACGCGCGAGAGCAGTCCGCGTACCGTCTCTGGCGACGCCACGTGAGCCCGCACCCGCTCAGCCAGCTCGCCGGCGCCCGCCTCGTCCAGCGTATCCAGCAGCCGAGCCATGTGGCCCTCTGCCACCAGCCGATCAACGGCCCGCCAGAGCGCGGGTGCTTCCTGGTCGAGCTCCAGGCACATCTGGACCATCCGCAGGGGTTCGGCCGGCGTACTCCCGGCAGATGTGCCCGCCCGGCCCGGCGTAACCTGTCCGCGGGCAATTCGGTCGAGCGCGGCGGCGTAATCGGGGGAGGTTGGATTGGGCAGCGACCACCCGGCAATCAAGTGGTCGACCTGCAACCGAAGCGCAGCGTTGGCGAGCGGCCGCACCGCCGGGCTGCCGCCTTCGGCATGCGCCGCGAGCTTGGTCAGCAACCGAACGAAGCCGGTCGAAACGGTCTGGTCTGCCGCCTCGGCTGCGGATTTCACGAGGTGGACGACGGCGCCGGCACTCATGCCGACGGCGGCGTTTTGAAGGAACTTTTGCCGTCCGAGCGTGTCGCCACCCATCTCGAGAAGGCGCCGAAGCGTCTCGGGATGCATCGTCGAGACGAGGCTCGACACGCGGTGCCGCAGCTCCACTGCGTCCGTGCTGCCCGCCGCGCGAAGGTCCTCGGCAATCTCCGTGAGGTAGCCGACAATGACCTGGTCGTAAGCCTCGACAGGCTGGTGATCGTTGATGGCCCGGGCCACGGCCGCTGGCCCTCCCGCCGACGTGCCCAGGTCGTCGCCGGCGCTTCGTTCCAGGGCGGCGCGCGCCAGCCCAAGCCACAGGTCCGCGTACCGGCCCGCTGCGCCGGTGGCCGACTCGGGATCGCTGTCTACGATCTCGAGGCCGTCGATGGTCAGCGGATGGAGGGTGACGTGCGGCCAGGAGGGCGCCTGCTCTCTCGGCAGCCGGCCCACTGAGCCCTTTCCGCGGTTCGGGTCTTCGGCCAGCGCAGCCACGACATCGGTGAGCTCCGACCTGTCCACCCCTCGCAGGAATGAAATGGCGGCCACGTGGTGCCGGTGGAGGTGTTCGGCGAGCCCGCGGAGCAGCGGATGCCGCGCTTCGCTGACGACCCCCTCGATCACGAGCCGGTCACGCGCCACGCCCACCGCGAGCCGCGGGCGGTCCTGCAGCATCTCGTCCGCCCGCCTGGCCAGGGCGTCGAGGACGGGAACGAGCGACGGATGGTCGCGGGGATACAAAGCGATGCGGTGTAGGGCGATCGAGAAATCGACGAGGAACCGACTCAGGTCTGGCCGCAGCACGGCTCGACGGCTGTCGGCGCACGTCTCGTTCAGCGCCGACCCGGCCTTGCCCTGATCCAGCTCGTCTGTCGCGCCCGGCCCCGGGCTGGTCGTCTCCACTCCCTGTTTATCGGCGGAAAGCGCTGCGGACTGTGGCGCGCCCGCGCCGGAAACGAGCGGGATGGCTTGCCAACCGTGGCTCGCCGAGGAGGGAAGCAAGCCGGAGGTGAGCCTAGCCGTCCGCCTTCGCGGCGGTCCGGCAAGCCTCACTCCTCCCCCCGCTACGGCGGGACAACCTTCGCCTGCCGCTGGCTTGCCAACCGTAGCTCTCCCGAGGGTCGAGCAAGCCGAGGGAGAGCGAAGGTTGGCGGAGAGGGAGGGATTCGAACCCCCGGCACGGTTCCCCGTGCAGCGGTTTTCAAGACCGCCGCCATCGACCGCTCGGCCACCTCTCCGCTCTCGGACCTGACGCAATCAGGGATCGGGGGCCGGGGGTCCGGGATCAGGGACGCACGATGCGCCGGATCGCGATCCCCGATCGCTGATCCCTGAACCCTGATCCCCGATCCCGGTTCCCCATTCTACGCCCGTGCGACGATGCGCTCCTGCCCTCCCATGAACGGCCTCAGCGCCTCCGGGATCACGATCGACCCGTCCTTCTGCTGGTAGTTCTCGACGATCGCGATGAGCGTGCGGCCGACGGCGAGCCCCGATCCGTTGAGCGTGTGCACGAACTCCGCCTTCCCCTTCCCCTCGGGGCGGAACTTGATGTTCGCGCGGCGCGCCTGGAACGCCTCGGTGTTGCTGCACGACGAGATCTCGCGGTAGGTCCGCTGGCTCGGCAGCCACACCTCGATGTCGTAGGTCGTCGCCGAGGCGAAGCCCATGTCGCCGGTGCAGAGCATCACGGTCCGGAACGGGAGGCCGAGCCGGACGAGCACCTGCTCGGCGTCGTGCGTCAGGCTCTCGAGTTCCTCGTGCGACCTGTCTGGGTGCGCGAACTTGACCAGCTCCACCTTGTCGAACTGGTGCTGCCGGATGAGGCCGCGCACGTCCGCGCCGTACGACCCGGCCTCGCTGCGGAAGCACGGGGTGTAGGCGCAGTACTTGAGCGGGAGCCGGCGGCCGTCGAGGATCTCCCCGCGATGCAGGTTGGTGAGCGGGACCTCGGCGGTCGGCACGAGATAGAGATCCCAGTCGCCGGCGATCTTGAACAGGTCCGCCTCGAACTTCGGCAGGTTGCCGGTGCCGGTCAGCGCCTCCGCGTTGACCATGAACGGCGGCTCGACCTCGAGATAGCCGTGCTCGGTCGAGTGCAGCGAGAGCATGAAGTTGATGAGCGCGCGGGAGAGGCGGGCGCCGTCGCCCATCAGGAAGGCGAACCGCGCCCCCGACACCTTCGTGGCGCGCTCGAAGTCGATGATGCCGAGCGCGGGCCCGAGATCCCAGTGGGCCTGCGGCTCGAAGTCGAACGCGCGCGGCTCGCCGACCCGCCGCACCTCCAGGTTGTCGGCGGCGCTCTTCCCCACCGGCACGCGCGCCGCCGGCAGGTTGGGGATCGTCAGCAGGAGCCCCGTGCGCAGCCGCTCGATCGCTTCGAGGTCCGCCTCGAGCCGCTTGATTTGCTGGCCGCGCTCGCGGTTGGCGGCAAACACGGCGCTCGGGTCGCGCCCTTCCTTCTTGGCGCGGGCGACTTCCTCGCCCGACGTGTTCTGCTGCCGCTTCAGCTCTTCGACCTCGACGATGACGGCGCGGCGGCGCGTGTCGAACCCGGCCAGCGCAGCAAGGTCGGCGTCGGGGTCGATGCCGCGGCTCCGGAGGCCGGCCCGCACGAGATCGAGGTGGTCGCGGACGAAGTTCGGATCGAGCATGTCTCCTGCCATCCTACGCGATTCCGGCGACGCCGGGCCAGACGTTTCGCCCCGGATCCGGGCCGGTTCTTCCTCCCGGACCGAACCTCGGATACGATCTCCCGCGAGGAGGCCCGCCCGTGACCAGCATTCGCAAAGCCGTGTTCCCCGCCGCCGGCCTCGGCACCCGGTTCCTGCCGGCGACCAAGGCCCAGCCGAAGGAGATGCTGGTGCTCGTCGACAAGCCGGTGATCCAGTACGGCGTCGAGGAGGCCATCGCCTCGGGCGTGGAGAGCGTCATCCTCGTCACCGGCCGCGGCAAGAACGCGATCGAGGATCACTTCGACACGTCGGTCGAACTGGAGTTGTTCCTTCAGTCGCGCGGCAAGACCGACCTCCTCGCCGAGGTCCGGAAGGTCTCGAGCCTGGTCAACTTCGCGTACGTTCGCCAGCGCGAGCCGCTCGGCCTGGGCCACGCGGTGCTCGTCACGCGCGAGCTGGTGGGCGAGGAACCGTTCGCGGTCATCCTCGGCGACGACGTGATCGACGCCGATCCGCCGGCGCTGCGCCAGATGATCGACCTCTTCGAGCGCGTGCAGGGGCCGGTGCTCGCCGTCGAGCGCGTGCCGGAGGAACCGTCTCGGCCTACGGGATCGTCGACATCGCCGAGTCGCTCGGCGACGGCGTGTATCGGGTGAAGGATCTGGTCGAGAAGCCGAAGCGCGAGGAGGCCCCGTCGAACCTCGCCATCATCGGCCGCTACATCCTGACGCCAGACATCTTCCCGGCGCTGGCCGAGACCCAGGTCGACCGCACGGGCGAAATCCAGCTCACCAACGGCCTGCGCCGTCTGCTGCGGCAGCGGCCGATCTACGCCTGCGAGGTCAAGGGGGTCCGCCACGACACGGGCAACAAGCTCGGGCTCCTGAAGGCGATGGTCTATTTCGCGCTGCGGCGGCCCGAGCTGGCCGGCGCGTTCAAGGACTACCTGCGGTCTGTCCTGGAGCAGTGAGCGCTCAGGACTTGGGCGGCGACCCCGACGGCTTCGCGCTGGAGGTTTCAGGCGCGGCGGAGGGCTTGTCGGTCGCGGCGGTCGTCTTGTCGGCCGCGGCGGTTGTGGCTGGAGCCGACGACGACTTGTCGGCGTCGCCGCCAGTCATGCCCTTGCGCGCGTAGTCCGTGATGTACCAGCCCGTTCCCTTGAACTGGATGGCCGGGGCCGACAGCAACCGCCGCACCGTCCCGCCGCACTTCTTGCAGGTGCCCACGACCGGATCGGTGAACCGCTGAATCACTTCGAACCTGGCGCCGCAACTCTCGCACTGATATTCGTAGAGTGGCATTGGACTATTCGATCACTTCGCCCCGATCCCCTGGCAGCATGAGCCGGCGCTGCGCCCAGATCGGGAGCGTGCCGTTGCCGAGGTAGGTGTCGTGGAACGCGCGCAGCGAGAACCTGCTCCCCTGCTGCGCCTTGTAGTCGGCGCGCAGCTTGAGCAGCATCAGCTTGCCCGCGCTGTAGACCAGGTAGGTCGGGTCGAAGGCTCCGCGCTCGGCCTCGCGCCTGGCGCCGGCCTCCTCCATGAACGCCTCGTCGCGGAAGAACCGCATGCCGGCCTCGACCGACATGTCCTCGGCGTGCAGGCGGATGCCGACGATGAAGCGGGCGAGCCGGATGAGCGCCTCGGCGATCTGGCCAAGGCGCACCGTCGGGTTGCCCTTCTCGAACCCGGCCTCGATCATCAGCTGCTCGCAGTAGTGCGCCCACCCCTCGACGGCAGAGGCCGGGGAGAAGAGGAACGACTTCCGGAGCTTGGACTCGATGCGCCGCAGGTGCAAGGCGTGGACGAAGTGACCCGGGTAGGCCTCGTGCATCGAGATCGACCACAGTGTCGCGGCGGCGAAGTCGCGCAGGTGCTCGGCTTGGCGCTCGGGCGGCCACGACGGATCGGCATCGGTGATGTAGTAGTAGGAGCGCGCCGGCTTCGACTCGAACGGCCCGGGCGTCCAGAGGCTCGCGAACGACCAGCGGTAGAAGTCCGGCGTCTGCGCCACCACCAGCGGCTCGGCCGGCGGGATGGTCACCAGGTCGTGGCGCGTGATGAAGGTCAGAAGCTGAGCGACCTGCGACTGCGCCATCTCGACCATGTGCCCGGGGCCGGGGTGCTCGCCCTTCGCTTTTCGCCACGCCTCCATCGGGTCGCCGCCCCCGTTGAGGCGCGCGGCCGTGCGCCGGAATTCCTCCTGCGCCGCCCACAGCTCGCGGGTCGCGATCGCCAGCAGCTTGTCGACGCCCAGCGAAATGCCTTCTTCGAGCTGCAGTTTCTTCTCGAACTTGTCGCGGCCGAGGCGGAAGGATGTCCGCGCCTTCGGCGCCAGCTCGGCCTCGAGATAACCGGCGTATCCCTTCACGGCATCCGCCGCCTCGACCGATGCGTCGGCCAGGTCGCCGAGCAGATGCAGGTTGTCCACGGTCGAAAAGGCGCGCGGGAGGTCGTGCTCGATGAACTTCAACACGCCGCGCATCGTCTCGAGCCCGATCTTGGCGAAGATTCCGGGCGGCTCCTTGACGTTGTCGCGGGCCGCCTGGATGAGCCGCGGAGCCTGCCTCAGCTTGGACAACATGCGGCGGGCCCGCTCTTCCTCGGGCGCGTAGGGAAAGATCGACTGCGTCGCCAGGCTGGTCGCCAACACGTCGGCGTAGAACTGCGGGTTGCGCTCCCAGGTGCGGACCTCCTCGAGCTCGAAGGCCCTGGCGCGGATGTTCGCGGCGATCACCGGGTGCTCGATCCGCTCGACCTCGGTCAGACCTTCGATCGGGATCTCGTCGAGGCGCCGGCTGAAGCCCGAGAGCGCGCGGGCCTGCGCCTCGAGGGCGCTGCGGCTGAGGTCCTCGAGCAGATCGTCGTAAGTGTGCACGCCGTCGAGCGTGGCACTGGTCGGACAGGCCTCGTACAAGTAGCCCAGGTAGTCGTCGACAAAATGATGGAGCGGTTCGGATGATTGCACGCGTGCCCTCGAATTCGGCGACCCTGCAGGAAGTCGGATGGGCTCGGCGGCCCGAGGCCCGCCTCGCCAGCCTTCGGCCGGCAAACTGCCCCTCATTCCAATGGTACAATATCTCAAGCGCCGCGGTCATTACGCTGGACTGGCATGGCTTCACCCACGCTGTTTCTCGTCGCCACGCCGATCGGCAATCTCGAGGACATCACGCTTCGGGCGTTGCGGGTGCTCCGCGAGGTCGCGCTCGTGGCGGCCGAGGACACGCGCCGCACAGCCAAGCTCCTGTCTCACTTCGACATCCATACCCCCACGACGAGTTTCTACGAACAGGTCGAGCGCGAGAAGACGCCGCGGCTGCTCGCCCGGCTGGCCGCCGGCGAGAGCGTGGCGCTCGTCTCCGACGCCGGGACCCCCGGCATTTCCGACCCCGGATACCGGCTGGTCAGGGCGGCCATCGATGCCGGATTCAGGGTCGAGGCCATCCCCGGCGCAAGCTCGGTGCTGACGGCGCTCGTGTCCTCCGGCCTGCCGACGAGTTCGTTCTCGTTCGTCGGGTTCCCGCCACCCCGGCAACAAGCCAGGGACCGCTGGCTTGCCGAATTGGGCGCCCGCCGCGAGACCCTCGTCTTTTTCGAGGCTCCGCACCGGGTGCGGGGGACGCTCGAAGCCATCCTCCGCGTCGTTGGCGACCGGCCCGTTGTCGTCGGACGGGAGCTGACCAAGGTCCACGAGGAGCTGATTCGTGGAAAGATCTCCGATGTCATTGGTCGAATGACCGAAATCACGCGGTGAATTTACAATCGTGCTCGGCGGGGCCCAAGACGACAACGCGCCAGCCGAACCATTGCCGTCATCGTCGATATTGCTGGACGTGTTCTGTCAAATAACAGAACACGAGGGTTTGTCCCGAAGAGAGGCCATTGGGCGATTGGCCGACCGCTACGGCATGAGTTCACGCGATATTTACAAGGCCATCGAGGACGCCAGGCGCTCGGTCGAATGACAAAATAGCGCCTGGCCAGCAAGAACCCGCGCAATGCCGGCTTGACCGAATCCAGCCCATTTGTTAAGTTAGCGCCGCCAATCACGACTCGTCATCCGGGCGCCGCCTTCTCGGTGGACAAGCTCATGCCCAAGCAGCGACGCACCGTCTCCAGGCCGACCGCGAAGAAGAAGCCGGTTGCTCGTGTCAATTCCAGGACGAAGAGGGTCCGCAAGCCAGTTCGTGCGTCCGCGGCTCCAGCCAAGCGGCGCAGCGCGGCCCCGCCGGCTGGCAAGAAGCCCGCCAGAAAGCCGACGGCCAGGCCGCCTGTCGCGCGGCCGAAGCTCAAGCGCCCCCAACCTGCTCCGCCCTCTCACGCGCCTTCGCACCATCACGCCGTGCAGGCCTTCGAGCGAGGGTTCAAGGCGCTGCAACAGCGCCAGTTCGATCGGGCGGCGGCGGCGTTCAAGGCGGTGGTCTCCGATTTTCCCGACGAGAAGGAGATGCAGGAGCGCGCGCGCGTCTACCTGAGCATCTGCGAGCGCCAGGCGAGGGGCGCGGGACTCAAGCCGCGCTCGTTCGACGATCGGCTCAACGCCGCCACCGTCTCCATCAACCGCGGATCGCTCGACGAGGGCTTGCGGCTGCTGCGGACGCTCGAGGCGGAGAACCCCGAAAGCGATCACGTGCAATACCTGCTCACGGTGGCTCTCACCTCGATGGGCGACGTCGAGCAGGCGCTGGCGCACCTCCGGCGCGCGGTCGAGTTGAACCCGGAGAACAGGTTCCTGTCGTCGGCGGACGCGGACCTCGAGCCGTTACGGCAGAACGCCGGCTTCCATGCCTCCGTCGCGCCGCCGCCGGCGGCGCCCCAGCGTCGGACCACCGCGCGCAGGCGGTAGGCCCGCTCGACAACCGTCGACGGGCCGGCCCGCAAGTGTGCTTCAATAGGCGCATGTCCATGTGTCACGTCCTGATCCTTGCCGCCGGCAAGGGCACGCGCATGAAGTCCGCCCGGCCGAAAGTGCTCCACGCTGTGGCCGGCGCCCCCATGATCGACTACGTCCTCGCCGCCTCGGCGTCGCTCGGCGCCGCCACCAGGACGCTGGTCGTGGGCTACCAGGCCGACGAGTTGCGCGCGGCGCTGGCCGCCGACGCCGATCTCCGCTTCGTGCTCCAGGAGCCGCAGCTTGGCACGGCGCACGCCGTCCAGCAGGCCGCCCCGCTGCTGTCGGGCCTGCGCGGCACGCTCGTCGTCCTCTCGGGCGACGTGCCGCTGCTCTCGCCCGAGACGCTTCGCGCGCTGGTGGCGCGGCGCGAGGAAGCCGGGGCGGCCGCCACGCTCCTGACGGCGGTGGTGGATGATCCGTCGGGCTACGGGCGCATCCTCCGCGACGGCGAGGCGGTGGCGGGCATTGTCGAACACCACGACGCGTCGGCCGCCGAGCGGGAGATCCGCGAGATCAACGCCGGGATCTACGCGTTCGACCTCGAGCCGCTCTTTCCAGCCCTGGACCAGATCGCGTCGACCAACTCGCAGCGGGAGTACTACCTCCCGGACCTGGTCGGGATCTACCGTCGCGCCGGCCGTCGCGTGGTGGCGATCCCGGTCGCCCGTCCCGAGGAGATCCTCGGCGTCAACACACGCGCCGAGCTTGCCGCGATGAGCGCCCGCGTCTGGCAGCGGCGGCGCGACGCGCTGATGGCGTCGGGCGTGACGCTCGAAGACCCCGCCACGGTCTACGTGGACGCCGGCGTCATCGTGGGGCCGGACAGCGTGATCAAGCCCGGCGTCCACCTCCTGGGCCGGACCCGAATCGGGGCTCGCGCCGTCATCCACGGCGGCGTTCGCATCGTCGACTCCCAGCTGGCCGACGACGTCACCGTGCTCGATCACTGCCTGATCGTCGGCGCACGAATCGCGGCCGGCGCGCGCGTCGGCCCCTTCGCCCACCTCCGCCCCGAATCGGATCTCGGCGCCGGCTCGCGGGTCGGGAACTTCGTCGAGCTCAAGAAAACCCGGCTCGGCGCGGGGTCGAAGGCCAGCCACCTCGCCTACCTCGGCGACGCGACGATCGGCGAGAAGGTGAACATCGGGGCGGGCACGATCACCTGCAACTACGACGGGGTGCGCAAGAGCCCGACGGTGATCGAGGACGAGGTCTTCATCGGCAGCGACACGCAGCTCATCGCGCCGGTCCGAATCGGGCGCGGGGCCTACGTCGCGGCCGGCTCGTCCATCACGAAGGACGTGCCGGCCGGGGCGCTCGGGATCGCCCGGGGCCGCCAGGAGAACAAGGAGGGCTGGGTCGCATTGAAGAAGATGGGGCGCGGAGCCGAAAAGAAGACCTAGGAGCGAAGACGGCCATGTGCGGCATCATCGGCTATATCGGCCCCAAGCCCGTTGTCCCGGTCCTGCTCGACGGCCTGCGGCGTCTCGAGTACCGCGGCTACGATTCGGCTGGCGTGGCCGTCGTGCGCCAGGGCGTGATCAGCCTGCGACGCAGCGCCGGCAAGCTGTCGCGCCTCGAGGAGGTCATCGCCGCCGACCCGCTCGACGGCGAGTACGGCGTCGGCCACACTCGCTGGGCCACCCACGGCCGCCCGACCGAGGAGAATGCCCATCCTCACCGCGACTGCACCGGCCGCATCGTCGTGGTCCACAACGGCATCATCGAGAACTACCTCGAGCTCAAGCGCGAGCTGCAGGCGCTCGGCCACGCGTTCGTCACCGAGACCGACACCGAGATCGTGGCGCACCTCATCGAGCAGGAGATGAAGGCGGCGGGCGGCAACGGCGGCGGCCTCGAGGGGGCGACGCGGCGGGCGCTGGCCCGGATGCGCGGGATGTTCGCGCTGGTGGTGCTCTCCTCCACCGAGCCGCAGAAGATCGTCGCCGCCCGCAACGGGCCGCCCCTCGTGGTGGGCCTGGGCGACGGCGAGTACTTCGTCGCCTCGGACATCCCCGCGATTCTCGCGCACACGCGAGACGTGGTGTTCCTCGCCGACGAGGAGATGGCGGTGCTCACCGCGTCCGGCGTCGCCTTCAGCACCTTTTCAGGAACGGCGCTCGATCGCCGGCCGCAGCGGGTGCTCTGGGACCCGATCCAGGCGGAGAAGGCCGGCTTCAAGCACTTCATGCTCAAGGAGATCTTCGAGCAGCCGCAGGCCGCGCGCGACACGGTCCTCGGCCGCGTCTCGCTCGACACCGGCCGCGTCTTTCTCGAGGAGATGACGCTGCCTGACGCGGACCTGGCCGCCGTCGATGGCGTCACGATCATCGCGTGCGGGACCTCCTGGCACGCCGGGCTCGTCGGCAAGTACCTCATCGAGGGCCTCGCGCGCCTCCCGGTCGAGATCGACTACGGGTCCGAGTACCGCTACCGTTCGCCCATCGTCGGCCGTCGGACCCTGGCGGTGGTCATCACGCAGTCGGGCGAGACGGCCGACACGCTGGCCGCGCTGCGCGAGGCCAAGTCGCACGGCGCCCGCAGCCTCGCGATCTGCAACGTCGTCGGCAGCATGGCGACGAGGGAGAGCGAGGGGACGATCTACACGCACGCGGGGCCCGAGATCGGCGTCGCCTCCACCAAGGCCTTTACCTCGCAGCTCGTCGCGCTGCACCTGCTGGCGCTGCACCTCGCGCAGGTGCGCGGCGCGATCGCGCCCGAGCAGGCGCGCCAGGAGATCGAGGGGCTGCTCCAGGTGCCGACGCTCATCGACCAGACGCTGCGCGTCTCGGCGCTCGTGGACGAGATCGCGCGGCGCTTCTACAACCGGCGCGACTTCCTGTTCCTCGGCCGCGGCATCAACTACCCGATCGCGCTCGAGGGGGCGCTCAAGCTGAAGGAGATCTCGTACATCCACGCCGAGGGCTACCCCGCCGGCGAGATGAAGCACGGGCCGATTGCGCTCATCGACGAGCAGATGCCGGTCGTGGCGCTCGCGCCGCGCGATCACGTGTTCGAGAAGATGCTGAGCAACATCCAGGAGGTGAAGGCGCGCGGCGGCTCGGTCATCGCGCTCACCACCGGCCGCGACGAGCTGGTCGAGAGCCTGCTCGACACCGAGCACGACTCGATCGTCAGCCTCCCGGAGGCGCCGCCGCGGCTCACGCCGCTCGTCACCGTGATCCCGCTGCAGCTGCTCGCCTACCACATCGCGGTGCGCCGGGGCTGCGACGTCGACCAGCCGCGCAACCTCGCCAAGAGCGTCACGGTAGAATAGGGAGTGGATTTTCTCGACGAACTGAACCCCGAGCAGCGCGACGCCGTGCTGCGGGTCGACGGCCCCCTGCTCATCCTCGCCGGCGCCGGCTCGGGCAAGACCCGCGTCATCGCCTACCGGATCGCCCACCTGATCGGCGCGGGACATGCCGACCCGCGCGAGGTCGTCGCGGTCACCTTCACCAACAAGGCGGCCGAGGAGATGCAGCAGCGCGTGGCGGCGCTGCTCGGCAGCGCGGCCGACGGCGCGTGGGTATCGACCTTTCACTCGCTGTGCGCCCGGCTGCTGCGGCGCGAGGCGCCGGCGCTCGGGCTCTCCCGCGACTTTGTCATCTACGATTCCTCGGACCAGCTCTCGGCGGTCAGGCAGGCGATGCGCGAGCTGGGCATCGACGACTCGCTGCTGCAGCCCCGGGCCGCGCTCGGCCGGATCAGCCACGCCAAGAACCTGTGCCTCGGGCCCGAGACGTTTGCCGACAGCTACAATCCCCGCGACGCGCAGCTCGGGAAAATCTTCGAGCGCTACCAGCATGCGCTCGAGGACAGCCAGGCGCTCGACTTCGACGACCTGCTGCTCAAGACGGTGACGCTGTTCGACAAGCCCGAGATCCGCGCGCGCTACGCGTCCCGGTTCCGCTTCCTGCTCGTCGACGAGTACCAGGACACCAACCGGCCGCAGTACCTCCTGATGAAGCGGATGGCCGAGGCGCACCGCAACATCTGCGTCGTCGGCGATCCCGATCAGTCCATCTACAAGTGGCGCGGCGCCGACCTGCGGAACATCCTCGATTTCGAGGCCGACTACCCGGACGCCTTCGTGGTGCGCCTCGAGCGCAACTACCGGTCGACGGAGGTCATCCTCGACGCCGCCTCGGCCCTCATTCGCCGGAACCGCAACCGCAAGGACAAGCGGCTCTGGACCGAGGCCCGGGGCGGGGACAAGATTCGCTACCACCAGACCAACGACGAACTCGAGGAGGCGGACGAGGTCGCGCGCGTCGCGCGCGAGGCGGTACGGACGCCGGGCGACACGCCCATGGCCGTCCTCTACCGAACCAACGCGCAGTCGCGCG
This sequence comes from uncultured Acidobacteriota bacterium, assembly GCA_963727765.1. Taxonomy (GTDB): domain Bacteria; phylum Acidobacteriota; class Vicinamibacteria; order Vicinamibacterales; family Fen-181; genus FEN-299. Next base: position 610,651 of record CAVSGZ010000013.1, on the reverse strand, counting down.
TGATCGAGGACGCGCTGCGCCGCGAGGGAATCGCGTACCGGATCGTCGGCAGCGTCCGGTTCTACGAGCGCAAGGAAGTCAAGGACACGCTCGCCTACCTGAAGCTCGTTCTCGACCCGGCCGATGACGTGAGCTTGCGGCGCGTGATCAACGTGCCGCCGCGGGGGATCGGCAAGGGCGTGATGGACGCGCTTGACGCCGCGCCGGCCGGCCTCGGCCTCGCCGGCGGAGAGGAGATCTCGCCGCACGCGCTCTGGTCGCGGCTTCTCGGCGGCCTCGACCGCGGCGTCTTCACCGGGCGCGCCGCCTCGTCGCTGCGGGTGTTCCGCGACCTCATCCTCGGCCTCGCGGAGGTCGCGCGCCAGGAGCCGCCTTCCGCGGCCATCGGCAAGGTGCTCGATCGGACCGGCTACCTGTCGGCGCTGCGCGAGGACCGCACGGAGGAAGCCGAGGGGCGCATCGAGAACCTCGCGGAGCTCGTGTCGGCGGCCCGGGAGTACGAACTGCGCGAAAGGGAAGCCTCGCTCGGCGGCTTCGTCGACACGCTCTCGCTGCTCTCGGACACCGACGAGTCGGAGGGCGCGGCCGACGCCCGCGTGATGATGATGACGCTGCACAGCGCCAAGGGGCTCGAGTTCCCCGTCGTCTTCATCGCGGGCCTCGAGGAGGGGTTGTTCCCCCACTCGCGGTCGAGCGAGGACGAAGCCGAGCTCGAGGAGGAGCGCCGGCTGTGCTACGTCGGCATGACGCGCGCGCAGCGCAAGCTCCATCTCGGCAGCGCCGGCCGCCGCCGCTGGTACGGCGAGTTCCGGCCGGCCGCGCCGTCCAGGTTCATCGACGAAGTGCCCGAGGAGCTCATCGAGCGGGTCGAGCCGCTCGGGACGGGGCTCTACCAGCCGGCCCTCTGGGCCAGCCGGCGCGGCGGCTGGAATCGGGCCGAGCCGCCGGTTCGGGGCACGTCATCGCCCAGGCGCGGGCCGTCGAGGGTCAGGGAGGGGGCGCCGGCCTACGCTTACGAGGACGAGGACCAGTCGCGGCCCGGCCATCTCGCGCCCGGCATGCGGGTGCGGCACGAGAAATTCGGCGTGGGAACGGTGGTCAGCGTCGAGCCCGCCGACGGCGACGTCAAGCTCGTCGTCCGCTTCGCCGGCGTCGGCGCCAAACGCCTGCTGGCCCGCTACGCCAACCTGGAAGTCATCTGACCGCGCACCCTCGGGGGTGCGCTTCCGTACGAAGATAAAGGGGCGCCGTCCGGCGCCCCTTCGTGTGGCGGTCCCGCCCGCCCGGTCACCCGTTCCGACCCGACGCGGCCTGGCCTACTTGGCGGCAGGCGCCGTCTTGAGGTCGGTGATCATCCACTTGCCCTCGATCGGCGGCTTGCCGCTGGCGTCCTTGAGAATGACGCGCTGCAGCGTGAGCACCAGCGTCTTCTTGGTCGTCTCGTTGTCGGGCGTCCGCACGTTCGCCGTGACGGTGACTTCCTTGGTCACCTCGGTCGCGTCGAACGCGGTCGCGTCCTTGTCGGGCACGCTCAGGTCGGCCACCCTCCGCTCGACCTGCAGCGCCTGCCGCGCCTCGGACAGCTTCTTCTCGGCCACCGACGACTTCTCGCGCCAGACCGTCCAGGCCTTCTGCACGTCGGCGTCGCGGCCGGTCACCCGACCGGTGCCGGACTGCTCGACCTTGAGCACCCGGTTGATCGCCTCGGTGTTCTTGTCCTGGTAGTCCTTCATGTCCTTGCTGACGGCGGCTGCCGCGGCCTGGGCGTCCTTGAACGCCTGGTCGAGCTCCTTGATCTTCAGCACCCGCGTCTGCTCGGGCGTCTCGCTGACGAACGACACGTTCTGCGCCCGGCCGTCCCGGTTAGGATCGAACGAGACGGTCGCGATGTTCCCGATCGTGACCGTGTCGCCCGCGCCTGAGGCCATGAAGAATTTCTTGATCATCAGGTCGTTCTCGGACCCGCCGCAGCCCGCGGCGGCGAGCGCGAGGCCGATCAGGACGGGAGCGAGGAGTAAACACCGAAGATAACGCGGCCGATGCATGCCAGCCTCCTTCTCTACTCGTTGAGATCTTCTTCTCGTTCTGCGAGCCGAGCGATCGAAACGACCCGGTCGTCCTCTTCCACGCCGATGAGCCGCACGCCCTGCGTGGCTCGTCCGATGGTCCGGACGTCGCGAGCGCCCGTCCGCAGGACTTTCCCCTGCTGGGTGATGAGCATCAGCTCATCCTCGTCGCGCACGTAGGCGATGCCCACAACTTTCCCGTTCCGGTCGGTCGTGTGGATGTTGATAATACCCAAACCGCCCCTCGACTGCACGCGATATTCGTCGAGGTCGGTCCGTTTGCCGAATCCGTTCTCGGACACGGTCAGGACGGTTCCCCCCGGGGTCACCACTTCCATGGCCACCGCCGCGTCGTCGTCGCGAAGGGCGATGCCCCGGACGCCGAACGCCCCCCGCCCGGTCGAATCGGACCTCGGATTCCGGGAACCGGATGGCCATCCCGTCCCTGCTCCCGATGAAGACCTCGCCCTGCCCGTCGCTTGGCTGCACGGCGATCACCGCGTCCCCCTCCTCGACGCCCATGGCGATGATGCCGGCCGCCCTGGGGTTCCGGAAGGCCGCGAGATCGGTCTTCTTGACCACCCCCCGCCGGGTGCCCATGACGACGAACCGCCCCTCCTCGAACTCCCGGACTGCCAGCAGCGCGGCGATCTTCTCGTCGGGCAGCATGGAGACCAGATTGGCGATCGCCTTCCCCTTGCCGTCGGGGCCGACGTCCGGGATTTCGTAGACCTTGAGCCAGTAGACCCGGCCCTTGTCGCTGAAGATCAGGATGTAGGCGTGGGTCGAGGCGATGAACAGGTGCGCGACGAAGTCCTCCTCGCGCATGCTCATCCCCTTGCGGCCCAGTCCGCCGCGGCGCTGGGTCCGGTAGCTCGACACGGCGGTGCGCTTGATATAGCCGGTGTTGCTGACCGTGATCGCCATGTCCTCGTCGGCGATGAGGTCCTCGATCCGGAATTCCCCCGCCTCCTCGATGATCTCGGTGCGGCGCGCGTCGCCGAACTTCTCCCGGATCTCCTTCAGCTCGTCGACGACGATCCCGGTCAGCAGCGCTTCGCTGCCGAGGATGGCCCGCAGCCTCTCGATGAGGGCCCGCACCTCGGCCAGCTCGTCGAGGATCTTCTGCCGCTCGAGGCCGGTGAGCCGCTGGAGCTGCATGTCGAGGATGGCCTGGGACTGGATCTGGCTCAGGCCGAAGCTGGCCATCAGCCCCTCGCGCGCCTCGGCCGGCGCCTTCGAAGCGCGGATGAGCGCGATGACGGCGTCGAGGCGATCGAGGGCGATCTTGAGCCCCTCGAGGATGTGCGCCCGCGCCTCCGCCTTGCGGAGCTCGAACTCGGTCCGCCGCCGCACGACCTCGCGCCGGAACTCGATGAAGTGCTCGAGCGCCTCGACGAGCGACAGGTAGCGGGGCCGGCCGCCGACGATCGCGAGCGCGATGACGCCGAAATTCACCTGGAGCGGCGTGTGCTTGTACAGGTTGTTGAGAACGACGTCGGCGAGTTCGCCGCGCTTCAGCTCGATGACGATCCGGAGGCCGTCGCGGTCCGACTCGTCGCGCAGGTCGGAAACCCCCTCGATCGTCTTGTCCCGCACGAGCTCGGCGATCTTCTCGATGAGCTTCGCCTTGTTGACCTGGTAGGGAACCTCGCTCACGACAATCGCGCTGCGATCGCCCTTCGCCGACTCCTCCACCGCGGTCTTCGCGCGGATCGTGATGCTGCCGCGGCCGGTCATGTAGGCTTGCACGATGCCCGACCGCCCGACGATGCGGGCGCCGGTCGGGAAATCCGGCCCGGGGATGAGGCGCAGCAGTCCCTTGAGCTTGGCCTCGGCCGACTCGGCCGCATGCTCGATGAGCCAGAGGGTCCCGTCGATCACCTCGCGGAGGTTGTGCGGCGGGACGTTGGTGGCCATCCCGACGGCGATGCCGACCGACCCATTGACGAGCAGGTTGGGGAACGGCGCCGGCAGGACCGTCGGTTCCTCGGTGGTCTCGTCGTAGTTGGGGACGAAATCCACCGTCTCCTTCTCGAGGTCGGCCATCATCGCCTCGGCGAGCGGCTTGAGCCGGGCCTCGGTGTAGCGCATGGCCGCCGGCGGGTCGCCGTCCATCGAGCCGAAGTTCCCCTGGCCGTCGACGAGCGGCGACCGCATGTTGAAGTCCTGCGCGAGGCGGACGAGCGTGTCGTAGATCGCCGCGTCCCCGTGGGGATGGTAGTTGCCCATCACCTCGCCGACGATCTTGGCGCACTTGCGGTAGGCGCGGGTGCTCGAGAGCCCCATCGTCCGCATGCCGTAGAGCACGCGGCGGTGGGCCGGCTTGAGGCCGTCGCGCACGTCGGGAAGCGCGCGCCCGATGATCACGCTCATGGCGTAATCCATGTACGAGCGCTTCATCTCGTCTTCGATGTTGACCGGGAGCTTCGAGGCGGCGATGGTCATTGCAGCTAGATGTCCAAGTTCTTCACGTCGAGCGCGTTCTCTTCGATGAACTTCCGCCGCGGCTCGACCTGGTCGCCCATCAGCGTGGTGAACATCAGGTCGGCCTCGGTGTGGTCCTCGGCCCTCACTTGCAGCAGCGTCCGCGCCTCGGGCTTCATCGTGGTGGCCCAGAGCTGCTCGGGGTTCATCTCGCCGAGGCCCTTGTAGCGGTTGATCGCCACGCCACGCTTGCCGGCCGCGATGAAGAACTCCACCAGGTCGTCCAGCGTCTCGAGCGAGACGTCGGCGTCCCTGGCCGCCGGTCCCTGCCCCGCGGCCCCCTCGGCCGCGTCCTTCTCCGCCACCTCGGGCGCCCCCGGCGCGCCGGCCGCGACGACGACCGGCAGGCGAAGCCCCTTGATCTCCCGGTAGGCCGCGAGCAGCGTGCGGTACTCGCCGCCGGAGACGAAGTCCATGTCGACCGTGTAGTGGCGGGCGTAGCCGTTCGACCGGTCCTCGACGCGCAGCGCCGACACGTTGTGCTCCTCGTCGGGCTCCACCGTCACCGTCCGCGTCGGCGATTCCAGGTCCGCCGCGACCTGGCTCAGGGCGCCGGGGTCCGCGAAGAACGCCCGGTCGCGCGCGTCGCGGTCCATCAGCGCCCGCACGACGTCGCGCTGGTAGCCCCGCCGCTCGATCACGTGCCGGTACTTGTTGAAGGCAATCAGGCGGTGCAGGATCCGCTCGAGCGCGGCGCCCGACAGCTCGCTGCCGTCAGGCTGCCGCACGGCGCGGCTCTCGACCGCGCGGTGGATCAGCCAGTTCTCCAGCTCGCGCTCGTCCTTGATGTAGTGCTCGGTCTTGCCCCGCTTGGCCCGGAAGAGCGGCGGCTGCGCGATGTACACGTGGCCCCGCTCGATGAGCTCGGGCAGCTGCCGGTAGAAGAAGGTCAGCAGGAGCGTGCGGATGTGCGACCCGTCGACGTCCGCGTCGGTCATGATGATGACGCGGTGGTAGCGCAGCTTCTCGATCTCGAAGTCCTCGGCGCCGATGCCGCAGCCGAGCGCCGCGATCATCACCTTGATTTCCTCGCTGCCGAGCATCTTGTCGAACCGCGCCCGCTCGACGTTGAGGATCTTCCCCTTGAGCGGCAGGATCGCCTGGAAGCGGCGGTCCCTCCCCTGCTTGGCCGACCCGCCGGCCGACTCCCCCTCGACGATGTACAGCTCGCAGCGCGAGGGGTCGCGCTCCTGGCAGTCGGAGAGCTTGCCCGGCAGGCTGCTGTTCTCGAGCGCCCCCTTGCGCCGCACCAGGTCGCGGGCCTTGCGCGCCGCGTCGCGTGCGCGCGCGGCCTCGACCGACTTCAACACCAGGCGGCGCGCGACGACCGGGTTCTCCTCGAGATAGGCGCCCAGCTTGTCGTTGACGATCGCTTCGACGATCCCCTTGACCTCGGTGTTCCCCAGCTTGGTCTTGGTCTGGCCCTCGAACTGCGGCCGCGGGATCTTCACGCTGATGACCGCGGTCAGCCCCTCGCGGATGTCGTCGCCGCTGATGCTCTCCTTGAGGTCCTTGGTGAGGTTGTTCTTGGCCGCGTAGGAATTGACCGTTCGCGTCAGCGCCGCGCGGAACCCCGAAAGGTGCGTGCCCCCCTCGTGGGTGTTGATGTTGTTGGCGAAGCTGTACAGGGTCTCAGTGTAGCCGTCGTTCCACTGCAGGGCGATCTCGGCGTCGATGCCGTCGCGCTCGCCGCGCATGTAGATCGGCTCGTCGTTGACGCCCGTCTTGTTGCGGTTGAGGTGCGTCACGAACTCCCGGATGCCCCCCTCGGTACTGGAACCGATGGCTGCGCCCGTCGCCCCGCTCGTCGTCGAGCGAGATGGCGACGCCGGGGTTGAGGAAGGCGAGCTCGCGCAGCCGCTGCGCCAGGGTGTCGAAGGAGAACTCGATCGTCTCGAACACCTGGGCGTCGGGCAGGAACGTGATCTTCGTGCCGCGCTTCTTGGTCTTGCCCGTGATCTCGAGGTCGGCCTGCGGCTTGCCGCGCTCGTAGGTCTGGTGGTAGACGAGCCCGTTGCGCCAAATCTCGAGGTCGAGCGTCTCCGACAGGGCGTTGACGACCGACACGCCGACGCCGTGCAGCCCGCCCGACACCTTGTAGCTGTCGTTGTCGAACTTGCCGCCGGCGTGCAGCACGGTCATCACGACCTCGGCCGCCGATCGTCCGCTCTCGTGCATGTCGGCCGGGATCCCGCGGCCGTTGTCGACGACGGTGACCGAGTGGTCGATGTGGATCGTGACGTTGATGGCGTTGCAGAACCCGGCGAGCGCCTCGTCGATCGAATTGTCCACCACCTCGTAGACCAGGTGGTGGAGCCCCGTCACGCCCGTCGAGCCGACGTACATCGCGGGCCGCTGCCTGACCGCCTCCAGCCCCTCGAGCACCTTGATCTTGTCCGCCCCGTAGGCGTCGACCTCCGCCGACTCCTCCGGCCGCGGCTCCCCTCCCTGGGCGGCATCGATGTCGGGGACGATCACGGGCGCGGCTGGGGCAGGGGCCCCGGCTTCAGAACGCAAACTCTCGTCACGATCGGGCATGGACTCTGACATCTCGGGAACGCGTCGCGGGGGACGCGACCTAGAACCGCATCGGCATCAGCACGTACGTGTAGGCGAACCCGTCCTGGCCGACCGGTCTCATGACGGCCTGGCTGACTTCGTCCTTGAGCTCGAGCGCCACCTTGTCGGTGCCGACCACGTCGAGGAACTGGAGCACGTACTGGCCGTTGAAGCCGATCTGCAGCGGGCTCCCCTTGTAGTCGTCGATGAGGATCGTCTCCTTCGCCTCCCCGAACTCGGGGCTGCTCGACGACACCTCGACCTTGCCCTCCTCGATCGCGAACCGGACGGCCTTGGAGCGCTCGGGCGACAGCTGGCCGACGCGCTTGAGGGCGTTGGCGAGGCGCTCGCGCTCGAACTCGATCACCTTGTCGTTCCCCTTCGGCACCACGCGCTCGAAGGCCGGGAACTGCGCCTCGATCATCCGCGAGATGAGCACGCGCTCCCCCACCTTGAAGAAGAGGTGGTTTTCCTGGCGCTCGTACTCGACCGGGTTCTCCGTCTCCGACGCCAGCCGCGCGAGCTCGGCCACGGTCTTCTTCGGCAGCAGCACCCGCACTTCCTCAGCCGGGCCCTCGCCGTCGATGTCCGCCCTGACGAGCGAGAGGCGGTGCCCGTCGGTGGCCACCAGCGAGAAGTGTCCGGCGCCGGCGACGAGCAGAACGCCGTTGAGGAAGTACCGCGTGTCGTCGCTCGTCGTCGCAAACTGCGTGCGCGCGATCATCTCGCCCAGCCTCGCAGCGGGCAGCGTCAGCGTCGCGGTGCCGGACGGGTGCGGTAGCGTGGGAAAGTCGTCGGCGGGCATTGCCTGCATCCTCGAGTCGAAGCGATCGGCCGCCACGCGTACGCCCGACTTGTCCTGCTCGATCCGGATCTCGGTCTCGGGCAGCATGCGGATGATCTCGAAGAGTTTCTTGGCCGGCAGCGTCAGCTTCCCGCCCTTGGCGACCGACGCCGGGCACTGGCTGCGCAGCGCCACCTGGAGATCGGTGGCCAGGAACCGGAGTTGGTCGCCTTCGGCCTCCATGAGGACGTTGGCGAGCACGGGAATCGTGTTGTTCCGCTCGACGATTCCCTGGAAGAGTTGCAGTTCACGCAGCAGGTCGCTCTTGCGGACAACTAGTTCCATGGCGCCTCTGACCTCGCGAGAGAGAGTTGGTGATCGCTCCGGTGACTGTCGCCAATTAGTCTTGAAGATCTCAAGATCTGAAACAACTAATTATATAGGAAAAGATATCGTGTGGAAATGACGAACAACCGAGATTAGTCCTTTTTTTTGAACCACTTGCGCTGTGGAAGCTCTGTGCGCCCACGGGCCCCGCCCGGGAGGCCCGCGCGAGGGCCCCGGTTATCCACAACCCCGATCGTCGATTGAAGCCGCAGGCTGTGGAAAACCCCGCCAGCGCTCGCCCCGCCCCGCGCGATTCCGCTGCCCCGCGCGGACTCCAACGCTACCTCAACGACTCGACAAAACTGTTGAGAAGGGTGTTGAAATCCGAGTTCGAGTCCTTCAGCTTCTCGACCATCTTGATCGAGTGGATCACCGTCGAGTGGTGCTTGCCGCCAAAGCTGCGGCCGATCTCGGGCAGCGAGGCGTTGGTGAGCATCTTGCACAAGTACATCGCCACCTGGCGCGGCCGCGCGACCGACTTCGAGTTGTTGCGCGCCTTCAGGTCGCCGGGCCGGAGGTGGTAGTAGTCGGCGATGTACTTCTGGATCACCTCGATCGTTACGGCCTTCTCGTCGTGGTCGAGCACGTGCTTGAGCACGTCCTGCGCGAGCGCGAGCGTGATGTCGTGCCCCTTCAGCGATGCGTATGCGATCAGCCGCACGAGCGAGCCCTCGAGCTCGCGGATGTTCGACTTGATCTTGCCCGCGATGTAGAGCGCGACGTTGTCGGGCAGCGGGATCGCCTCGGCCTCGGCCTTCTTCTTGAGGATGGCGACTTTCGTCTCGAGGTCGGGCGGCTGGATGTCGGCGATGAGGCCCCACTCGAAGCGCGAGCGCAGCCGCTCCTCGAGCGAGGGAATCTCGCGCGGCGTGCGGTCGCTGCTGATGACGAGCTGCTTCTGCGCGTCGAACAGCGAGTTGAAGGTGTGGAAGAACTCCGTCTGCGTCCCCTCCATGCCGGCCAGGAACTGGATGTCGTCGACCAGCAGGACGTCAACCGTGCGGTAGCGCTCGCGGAATTCGTAGACGCGGTTGTTCTTGACGGCGTTCATCATCTCGTTCTTGAAGCGCTCGGTCGAGATGTAGGTCAGGCGCATGTTCGGGTGGTGCCGGAGCACGTAGTGCCCGATCGCGTGCATCAGGTGCGTCTTGCCCAGGCCCACGCCGCCGTAAATGAACAGCGGGTTGTACGAGCGCGACGGCGCCTCGGCCACGGCGCGGCAGGCCGCCTCGGCAAACTGATTCGACGGACCAACGACGAACGTCTCGAAGGCGTACCTGGGATTGAGCCCGCCGAGCGACGTCACTGGCGCGAGCTCCGCCTCCGGCTCCGGGGCTTCGGCGGGGGCCGCCCCGCCGGCGGCCGGCGCGTCGCTGGCCGCGGTGACGAACACGAGGCGGCAGCCGGGCCGCTCGGCCTCGCGAACGGCCTCGTCGAGGACCGCGGCGTAGTTGCGCTGCAGCCAGTTCTTCACCATCGGGTTCGCCACGCGCACCACGATGGCGGCGCCTTCGTCCCGCTCGAGGCTCGTGCCCTTGAACCACGAGTAGAACGTGTGCTGGTTCACCTTGGTGGCAACCCGATCGAGCACGCGCTCCCAGATGTTCGTCTCGTCCATGATGTCCCGCCCGTCCGGTCCGCCGAAACGACCTGATTTCCGGCGGCCCCGCCCGACTTTCGCCACGCGAGGCGCCGAAACGGGGCCCTTCCACAGCCCCCGGACCGCGCCAACGGCCCTTCCGGCATGGCTCCGGGCCGCCTTCGCCCGCCGGGAATCGCGCAAAATCGAGCCCTTTTGCGGGGCGCGGGCTTTGGCAGGGCCGTTTTCCACAGATTTTTCCACAGATGTGGAAAACTGCCCTGATGAGCCGGCCGCTGGTGCGCGTCCTCCGGCCCGAGCGAGAGGGAGGAAGGCTCGCCAATGTACCACAGAATCAGCCGCCCGGGGGGCGAGCTTTCGGGTGGGGCGCACGCTAGATTTGCGAGGTGAACTCGTGCGGCCTCCCCGCGCCGCGGTTTGACAGTGGGCAAAGCGCTCCGGTACAATTAAAAGTTCGGCATCTCGTGACAAGTGACGGCCGAGTTTCGGCGGACAGGAACTGACCATGAAGCGCACGTTTCAGCCCAATAATCGTCGTCGGAAGAAGACACACGGGTTCCTCGTTCGGATGGCCAGCAAGGGCGGCCGGCTCGTGCTGAAGCGGCGCCGCGCCAAGGGCCGCAAGCGCCTCACCGTTTCGGTGTAGCCGCCGCCAGCGGGCATTCCCGTGGAGCACGGTTCGACCAGGCCGCACGCCTTCCCCGCCTCGGCGCGGATACGGCGTCGCCCCGAGTTCCTGCGGGTCTACGAACAAGGGGTGCGGATCCGCGCGCGGCTGATGACCGTCATCGCCCTCCGCAACGCCTCGGGCGGCAGCCGTCTCGGGATCGCCGCCACCAAGAAGCTGGGCGGCGCGGTCGTCCGAAACCGGGCCAAGCGCCTCGTGCGCGAGCTGTTCAGGCAGAACGACCTCCCCCAGGGGCTCGATATCGTGGTGATCCCTCGGCCGGACATGCTCAATGCCGACAACCACACGCTTGACGCCGAATTCCGTTACGCATTGCGCCGGGCCGGGCAGGCCAGGCCGGCCGGGCGATGAGGAGCCCGGCCCCGGGTCGAACGGGCCGCAGACGCAGGAGCGGCCGTCGTGGGCGGCGCGCGCGCTGCTGGCCGCCGTCCGCGGCTACCAGGTGACCCTGTCGCCGCTTGTCGGCGGCTCGTGCCGCTACGCGCCGTCCTGTTCGCAGTACATGGCTGAGGCGGTGCGCCGCCACGGCGTCGTGTCGGGCGGATGGCTGGGACTGAGGCGCCTGGCGAGGTGCCACCCGTTTGGATCGAGCGGCTTCGACCCGGTTCCGGAACAGCGGACTTCCCTTTCGCCGTCGCCCGGCTGCCCGGGCGGACGCCTTCGCTAGCTTTCATGGAAAAACGTCTTCTCGTCGCGATCTTCCTCTCCTTCCTGGTGCTCTACGCCTACCAGCTCTTCGTCCTGAAGCCGGCGGCCGACAAGGCGAAGCGCGAGACGCCGGCGGCAGCCACGGCCAGCCCGGGCGCCCCTGTGGCGAACACGGGGACCGGATCGACCGGGGCGGCCCAGACGGCGGCGATAGTGTCGGCCGCCGCGGCGGCTTCCGCGGCGCCCACGCAGGCGGTTGTGGCCGACGCGTTGGAGCGCGACATCGTCGTCGAGACGCGGACCATCAGGGCCGTGTTCACCACTCGCGGCGCCAAGCTCAAGAGCTGGAAGCTGAAGGCGTTCCGCGACCTGCAGAAGCAGCCGCAGGAACTGGTGCCGGGCTATCTCGAGCCTGGCCGGACCCGCCCGTTCGATCTGATGGTCGACGATGCGAACGCGACCGCCCGTCTGAAGGACGCGCTCTACCGGGTGACCGGTGCGGCCGCGGCCGGCAGCGTGGACGCGACGCGCGTCGGGCAGACGATCGTGTTCGAGTTCGAGGACGGATTCGGCCTGAAGGCGCGCAAGGTCTTCACCTTCGAGCCGGGCGGCTACATCGTCCGGGTCGCGGCGGACGTGCAGGTCGGCGGCCGCACGATGAATCCGACGGTGCTGTGGGGCGCCGGCCTCGGCGACCAGGTTCCCGGCGCCGAGAGCAACCGCTACATCCAGAAGCCCGAGGCCATCATCGTCCGCGGCAGCAAGGTGCAGCGGATCGCGGCGATCGCGCTCTCGAAGGAACCGGTCCAGGAGGGCGACTTCTCCGCCGCCGGTGTCGACGACCAGTACTTCATCGCGATGGCGCTGCCCAGGCGCACGGTGCGCGTGGACTACGCGCGCGCGGTGTTCACGGAGCCGGAGCCGGCCGGCGCGGATCCGCAGAAGACACCGGCGCCGAAGCTGGCCGACCTGGTGGCGTTCGGCGTCCGCCAGGCGCGGTCGATGGACGACCTGGCGTTCTTCTTCGGGCCCAAGGACTTCGACGTGCTCCAGGCGGCGAGGCCGGACCTGCAGCTGGTGCGCGTGATCAACTTCGGGATCTTCGATTTCCTCGCGGTTCCGCTGCTGCGGGCGCTCGTCTGGATCCACTCCTACGTCGGCAACTACGGCTGGGCGATCATCCTCCTCACCTTCCTGATCAACGCGGTGATGTTCCCGCTGCGGCACAAGAGCATGGTCTCGATGCGGAAGATGCAGGAGATCCAGCCGCAGGTGAAAGCTATCCAGGATCGCTACAAGAATCTGAAGGCGACCGACCCCGAGCGGCAGAAGATGAACTCGGAGATGATGAGCCTGTACAAGGAAAAGGGCGTGAACCCGGCGAGCGGCTGCGTCCCGATGCTGCTCACGCTGCCCGTGCTGTTCGCGTTCTACTCGCTGCTCTCCGCCGCGATCGAGCTTCGCGGCGAGCCGTTCATCTGGTGGATCAAGGACCTCTCGGCGCACGACCCGTACTACGTGACGCCGATCCTGATGGGCGCCAGCCAGCTGTGGCAGCAGAAGATGACGCCGACCGGCGGCGACCCGGCGCAGCAGAAGATGATGATGATGATGCCGCTCGTCTTCACCTTCATGTTCCTGTGGATGCCGAGCGGCCTGACGGTGTACTGGTTCTTCAGCAACCTGCTCGCGATCGGCCAGCAGTACATCACCAACAAGGTGGTGGGGCCGCCGAACACGCCGCGGCCGCCGGCCGAGCGGAGACTGAAGACGAAGCCCGCGTGAGCGATTCGCGGGCCGCAGAAGTCAGGATTCAGGAATCGGGATTCAGGACTCGGGATTGAGTGCGCCCCACTCACTCCTGATTCCCGACTCCTGAATCCTGCTGCGAAGCACAAAGAGGGAGAACCGACGTGGATGATCTCGACCTGAACGCGCGGCTGCTGGACTTCGTGAAGAGCGTGACGACGGCCATGGGCCTGTCGCTCGAGGCGGCGGTCGAGGACACGCCCGACGGGCCGCGGGTGAACCTGACCGGCGACGACGGCGAGCTGCTGCTCCGGCACAAAGCCGACGGCCTGCAAGCGCTGCAGCACATCACCTCCGTGATCTTCCGAGACGAGCTGCCCGACCACCAGCGCGTCGTTGTCGACTGCATGGATTTTCGCCGCGACAAGGACGCCGAGCTGCGCCAGATGGCGCTCTTCCTCGGCGAGAAGGCCAAGCGCACCGGCCTCGAGCAGAAGCTCGGCCCGCTCAACGCCTACGAGCGGCGCATCGTCCACATGGCGGTGGCCGAACAGGGACTCGCCGACACCGAGAGCATCGGCGACGCCGCCGTGAAGACCGTGCTCATCACGGCCAAGAGGGAACGCAAGTAGGCGCGGGCGGGGCTGGCCCCGCCGCGCACGGCAGGCGATGTTCTCCCCCGACGACACCATCGTCGCCCTCGCGACCCCGCCCGGCCGCGGAGGCCTCTCCGTCGTGCGACTGAGCGGGCCTCGCAGCCGCGAGATCGCGGCCCGGCTCATCGACTTCCCCACTACGCTTCAACCCCGGCACGCCACGCTCGTGCACCTCACGATGGTCGCCGACGATCCGGCCGCTGGCGCCGCCGGCGCCACCGGGCGGCCCGCCGAACGGCCGGCGGCAGTGGTCGACGAGGCGGTCGTCACCTGGTTTGCCGCGCCAGCCTCGTACACGGGTGAGGACGTCGTGGAGTTCAGCCTGCACGCAAGCCCGGTGATCGTCGGTGAGGCGATCGCCGCCTGCGTCGGGGCCGGCGCGCGGCTGGCGGGCCCCGGCGAGTTCACGCTGCGCGCCTTCCTCAACGGGCGCCTCGATCTCACGCAGGCCGAGGCGGTGCGGGATCTTGTGGAGTCGACGACGCCGCTGCAAGCGAAGGTGGCGTTCGATCAGTTGCAAGGGGCGCTGGCGGAACGGATCGGCGGAATCGAGCGGGCGCTGTTCGAGCTGATGACGGGGCTCGAGGCCTCGGCGGATTTCGGGGAGGAGGGCTATCACTTCATCTCGCCGGGAGACGCGTGCGAGGGGATTCGCGCGGCGCGAGCGCGGATCGACACACTGCTTGGCGACGCACGCCGCGGGCGGCTCGTGCGCGAGGGGATCGTGGTGGCGATCGCCGGGCGGCCGAACGTGGGGAAGTCGACGCTGTTCAACCAGCTCGCTGGCGTCGACCGCGCGATCGTCACTCCGGTGCCCGGTACGACCAGAGACCTGCTGACCGAGGCGGTGGTGCTGGGGGCGACGCGGGTGACGCTGGTCGACACGGCAGGCGTCCGGTTGACGTCAGATCCCGTCGAGCGCGAAGGCGTGGCCCGCGCCGAGAAAGCGAGCGCCGCGGCGGACGTTGTCCTCGTGGTGCTCGACGCCTCGATGCCGCTGACCGAGGACGACCGGCGGCTGCTGAGGGCCACTGACACGGCCGCTCGAATCGTTGTCGCCAACAAGAGAGACCTGCCGGGCGCGTGGGCGGCGCGAGATCTCTCGAGCGATGGCCTGGTAAACGACGAGGCGGACGTTCTGTCCATTTCTGCAACAACAGGGCGAGGCATAGACCGGCTGATTTGGTCAATTGACAAAGTGGCTGGTCTTTGTAACGCAAATGAGCCTGTTTATATTAGCAATATACGGCACATTGGATTATTAGGTCAGTCGGCAGAATTGTTGCGAGGAGCAGAAACTGCGCTGGTCGCCGGCGGGGGTCAAACGCCAGAAGAAATTGTTTTGTCTGACGTCAGGCTGGCAGCTGAGTTGTTGCAGGAAATCACAGGACGACGGACGACCGACGATCTGCTGACCGCCATCTTCTCGCGGTTCTGCATCGGGAAATGACCTTCTTGAACTTGGTTTCAGATATCCGGCCGCGGTGATGACCGGCCCATTCGACGTCCTCGTCGTAGGTGGGGGGCATGCCGGCTGCGAAGCGGCATGGGCCGGCGCGCGGCTCGGGCTCAGGGTCGGCCTCTGTACGCTGTCGCGCGAGACAGTGGCGCTGATGTCGTGCAACCCGGCGATTGGAGGGACGGCAAAAGGCCACCTCGTGCGCGAGATCGACGCGTTGGGCGGCCTGATGGGCCGCGCGATCGACGCGACGGGCATCCAGTTCCGCGTGCTGAACCGGAGCCGCGGTGCGGCGGTCTGGTCACCGCGGGCGCAGGCGGACAAGAGGGCCTATCGGGATTGGATGCGCACGACGCTCGAGGGGGAGCCGGGGATCGAATGGATCGAGGGCGCAGCCGCTGCGCCGATTTTCCGAGGCAGCGCCGTCGTCGGGCTTCGGCTCGAGGACGGCAGGGAAGTCGGCTGCCGGGCGCTCGTGATCGCGGCCGGGACATTCATGAACGGCGTGATCCACGTCGGCCCCGAACAATGGCCGGCCGGCAGGCTCGGGGAGCCATCGACGCGGGGTCTCAGCGAGGCCCTGAAGGCCCAGGGCTTCAGGTGGGGGCGCCTCAAGACGGGCACGCCGCCACGGCTCGATCGCCGATCGATTGATTTCGACAGGGGAGTCGCGGCCGGGCACTTCGAACCCCAGGAAGGCGACCACCCAATTGTCCCGTTCTCGTTTTCGAGTGGGCGCATCGCACGGCGGCAGGTGGCCTGTTACCAACTGCACACCAACGCGACCGTCCACGGGCTCGTGCGCCTGAACCTCGCCAGGTCGCCTCTTTACAACGGCCAGATTACCGGCATCGGGCCGCGTTACTGTCCGTCGATCGAGGACAAGGTCGTGAAGTTCCCGGAGAGGGAGCGCCACCATCTGGTGCTCGAGCCGGAGGGCATTGACGTTGACGAGATCTACGTCAATGGCCTGTCGATGAGCCTGCCGGCGGACGTGCAGCTCGCGATCGTGCACGCGCTGCCCGGGCTCGAGAACGCCGAGATGCTGAGGCCGGCGTATGCGGTCGAGTACGACGTCATCCAGCCAACCGAACTCAGGGCCACGCTCGAGACCAAGCGGGTGAGAGGCCTGTTCCTCGCCGGGCAGATCAACGGGACCAGCGGGTATGAAGAAGCGGCAGGCCAGGGGTTGTTGGCCGGCCTCAACGCGGCCGTGGCGGTGAAAGGGGAGCCGCCGCTGTTGCTCGATCGCAACGAGGCCTATATTGGCGTGATGGTGGATGACTTGGTGACGCACGGCTGCGTCGAACCGTACCGGATGTTTACGTCTCGAGCCGAGCGGCGCCTGCTGCTTCGGACCGACAACGCCGACCTGCGGCTGACACCAAGGGGACGCCGTGCGGGACTGGTGGGCGACGAACAGTGGCGGAGATTCGAGGCGCGGCAGGGGCGGTTCGAGCGGAACCGCGCCCGACTGGCTGGCGCGCTGGTTCGCTCGACCATGACAGGCGCGCGGGTGCCGGCCGAGCAACTCCTCTGCCAGCCCGAAGTCCGGCTGGCCGACCTTCTGACGTCCGGGCAGGTGGAATTCGAGACGGAGCCTGGCTACGAGGACACCGACCGCGCGGCGATCGAAGCCGACGTAAAGTATGCCGGTTACATCGAGCGAGAACGGGCGGCCGTGGCCCGCACGAAGAGGGAAGAACACCGGGTCATCCCTGACGGCTTCGATTACAGCGGGCTGCCGGGGTTGACGCGCGAAGCGGTCGAGCGACTGTCGCTCGTCAGGCCGGAGACGCTTGGCCAGGCGAGCCGTATACCAGGTGTCACGCCGGCAGCCGTCGCGGTCATCGGCTTTCATGTCGAGCAGTGGCGCAGACGCCGAGGCGCCCCGGAGACGGACGAGGCCTAGCGAAATCGAGAACCGCATGAAAGTCGTCGGATTATCGGGCCGATAGTGTGTAAGGATTGCGGGAGAATCATGACCAGCAAGGAGTTCTCCGAACGCGTGCGCCGACGGGCCAGAAAGGCCGACGTGCAAGTGTCCGACGAACTTCTCGAAAGGCTCGAGACCTACTTCCGTCTGCTTGCCGCGTGGAACGCGAAGATCAACCTGACAGCATTGGACCTTTCGCGCGACGCCGACAAGGCGGTGGACCGCCTGCTGATCGAGCCGCTTGCGGCAATCAGGCACTTGGAGGCCGGCGTAGCCACGGCGATCGATATCGGTTCAGGCGGCGGCTCTCCGGCCATCCCCATGAAGCTCGCAAGGCCTGAGGTGGCGTTCACGCTCGTCGAAGCAAAGACGCGCAAGTGCGCGTTCCTGCGCGAGGCCGGGCGACAGCTGGGCGTCGACCTTCTAGTGGAAACGGCGCGCTACGAGATGCTGTTGAGCCGCCCGGAATTCCATGAGGCCTTCGACGCGGCCACGCTGCGCGCCGTCAGGGTGGAGCCGAAGATCCTGCTCGGCCTGCAGGCGTTCCTCAAGCCGGGAGGGGAGTTCCTGCTGTTTCGCGGACCCTCTGCGGCCGACCTGCCGGCGACGCTGACGCCGCTGCTTGTGCCGCAGGCAACCTACGGCCTCGTCGAATCGCTGCAAAGCCGGCTGCTCGTGCTGAGGAAGAGGGAAGCAGCGGCCGCGACAGCGCCGTGCAATAGCTGATGTTTCACGTGGAACAGTCGCGGGAGTCACCGCCGGGGTTCCACGTGGAACAATCTCCGCCGCCTTGGTGGTCCCAGCAGAATTCCCTCGCAATATCGGCCGCGGCCTGAAATAATGACCAGTCTCCGGCGCCCATCAGGCGTCGGCACGACCCGGCACCGCGACATCGTCTTCACGCACGATGTGCCCCGCGGTAAAACGCTGTAAGTTGTTGAAAATGGGCAGGATAATTGCCGTAGCCAACCAGAAGGGCGGGGTCGGCAAGACCACGACGGCGATCAATCTTGCCGCGTCGCTCGCCCTGGCCGAACGTCGGGTGTTGCTCATCGATGTCGACCCCCAGGCCAACCTGACGAGCGGCGTCGGCATGCGCGACCAGGTCTCCCGCGACCAGTCGATCTATACGGCCCTCACCGCCGCAGACTTCGACATGGACCTTGCGCCGATGATCCGGCCGACGACGATCGGGGGCCTGTCGGTCATTCCGGCCGACCACGACCTGACCGGCGCCGAGATCGAAATGGTCGGCTTGCTGGCGCGCGAGCAGCGCCTGCGCCGCCTCGTCCGGCCGCTGGCCGAGCGGTTCGACTACCTCTTCATCGACTGTCCGCCGTCGCTCGGCCTGCTGACGCTCAACGCGCTGGTCGCCGCCGACTCGGTCCTGATCCCCCTGCACTGCGAGTACTTCGCGCTCGAGGGGCTCGCCGACCTCGTCGCGACAATGCGCCGTGTCCGCGCGGCGCTCAATCCCTCGCTCGACATCGAAGGCGTGCTGCTGACGATGTACGACGAGCGGACGAACCTGGGGCAGCAGGTGGCACGCGACGTGCGACAGTTCTTCAAAGAGAAGACGTTCGACACCGTGATCCCGCGCAACATCAGGCTAGGAGAGGCGCCAAGCCACGGGATTCCGGTGGTGTTGTACGACGTGAAATCACGCGGCGCAGAAGCGTACCTGGCGCTGGCCCGGGAGTTCCTCGCGCGCCATGCGCGCAGAAATTCCACGCCGGGTCCATCGCCGACCGTGTAAGAACTGGAAGCGAGAGCAGCCATGGCAGAGAAACGCCCAGCGCTCGGCAAAGGCCTGAGCGCCCTCATCCCGGATGCGCCGCCCGAGCCGCGCAACGCACTGCTCGAGATCGACATCGACCGGTTGTCCCCCAACCGGTTCCAGCCGCGAGCGCACGTCGAACGGGCCGACATCGAGGAACTCGCGCGGTCGATCCGCGCCAACGGCATCATCCAGCCGATCCTCGTCCGGCACGACGGCTCGGGCTTCCAGATCATCGCGGGCGAGCGACGATGGCGCGCGGCCCAGCACGCCGGCCTGCTCAAAGTTCCGGTCATCGTGAAGGACGTCGAATCGGGGCAGGACAGCCGGCTCCTGCAAATGGCGCTCATCGAGAACCTGCAGCGCAAGGACCTGAACCCGATCGAAGAGGCGCTCGGCTACCGGCAGATGATCGACGGGTTCGATTTCACGCAGGAGCAGATCGCCGAGGCGATGGGGAAGGACCGGTCCTCGATCGCCAACACGCTGCGCCTGCTCCGCCTCCCGCTCGCCGTCCGCGAGCAGGTCGCCTCGGGCGCCCTCTCGATGGGCCACGCGAGAGCGCTGCTCGGCCTCGAGTCCGAAACCGCCATCGCCAAGACGGCCGCCACCGTCGTCACCAGGCAACTGTCGGTTCGCCAGACCGAGACACTCGTCAAGCGCCTGCTCGCGCCGCCCAAGTCCAAGACCGCCGCGGTCGCCGACGTCCACACACGCGCCGCCGAGCAGGAGCTTCGGCTCGCACTCGGTGCACCGGTCCGCATCATCCGCGCCCGGAAGGGCGGCCGCATCGAGATCGACTTCAAGTCCGAGGACGAACTGCAGCGGCTCTACGAGGCCCTTAATCGCAGATAGTCGGAACTGACGCAGAGGAATCGGGGCTGACGGTGAGGAATCGGCACTGACGCGGAGGAATCGGCGCTGACGCAGAGGAATCAGAGCGGACGCTTGTCAATCGGCGCCTTCGAGTGTGTGGTCGGTTCGGACGAAAGACCGCTTGGTCGGCAGGGTGACCGCAGGGTCACTCTAATGACTATGTGGTCATTGTGACGCGACGGCGAGCGGGCCCGAGCCGTGAAGCCTCCGGGCCCGGGCCCCGAGCCGCAGGGCGTCAGTCGCAAGGCGTGAACCGGAGAGGATCCATGAAACGCCTGACCCAGATGACCAGCTGCTCGGGTTGAGCCAGCAAGCTCGCCGCGGGCGAGCTGGCCCAGGTCCTGGGCCACATTCCGCCGCAGCGCGACGACCGCATCCTGGTCGATTTCAGGACCGCGGACGATGCCGGTGTGTACCGGTGGGACGAGGGAGCCGCCCTGGTCCAGACCGTCGACTTCTTCACCCCCGTCGTCGACGACCCCGCCACCTACGGCGCCATCGCCGCCGCCAACGCGCTCAGCGACGTCTACGCCATGGGCGGCCGGCCGCTGACCGCGCTGGCCATCGCCGGCTTCCCGAAAGACGAGATCGACGAGACCACCATCCGCGAGATCTTTCTTGGCGGCCTCCACAAGCTGCGCGAGGCCGGCGTGGCGCTGCTCGGCGGGCACACGGTCCAGGACCCCGAGATCAAGTTCGGCTACGCCGTCACCGGCGTCGTCTCCCCCGACGCCGTCTGGCGGAACTCCGGCGCGCGGCCGGGAGACGTCCTCTTCCTGAC
Organism: uncultured Acidobacteriota bacterium; assembly: GCA_963727765.1. GTDB lineage: Bacteria > Acidobacteriota > Vicinamibacteria > Vicinamibacterales > Fen-181 > FEN-299. Next base: position 590,198 of record CAVSGZ010000013.1, on the reverse strand, counting down.
CAAGCCGATCGGCACCGGCGTCATCGCCACGGCGATCAAGTTCGAGCGCGCCGCGCCGGACACGGCGGACGCCGCCATCGAGGTGATGCTCGAGCTGAACCGCGCGGCCGCAGGCGCCCTGCTGACGCTGCCGCCCGGCAGCGTCCACGCCTGCACCGACATCACCGGGTTCGGCCTGCTCGGCCACGCGACGGAGATGGCGCAGGGCAGCGGCCTGACGCTCGCGCTGGACGTGGCCGCGATCCCGCTCATCCGCGGGGCGCTCGAGCTCTCCGCCAACCGCTCCGGCGGCATGAAGACCAACGAGCAGTACTTCGCCCAGGGCGTGCGCGGGCTGGACGGCACGGATCCCGCGACGCGCTCGCTCCTCTTCGATCCGCAGACCTCGGGCGGCCTCCTGGCCGCCGTGGACCCGGCGGCGGCCGGCGCTGCGGCCGCGGCATTCGCGGCGGCCGGCGTCGCCGCGGCGCGCATCGGTGTCGCGCGCGTCGCGTCCGGCGCGGACATCGAACTGCGATAGAGGAGAGTTCCATTCCGCTCGGAAGTCGTGGTATAAGTTAATGTTTTCCCGTTGTTCGGCTCTCGCAGGATCCTGGTGATCCCGTGGCGCGGCCTCGAAGCCGTGTCCGGGACGGAGGTGCTCGCAGGTGCTGCCGGGTCTCGCCACCTTCTGGGTCATCCTCATCGTGCTGCTCGTGGTGGTCGTGCTCGACCGCGGGCTCTTTCGTCCGGTCGGGCGCGTCATGCGGGAGCGCGAGGCGGCGATCCGCTCCGCCCGGGACGCGGCGCAGGCGGCCGCCGAGAGGGCGCGCGAGGCGGCGGCCGAGTTCGAGCGGCGCACGAAGGCGGCGCAGGCCGAGATCTACCGCGAGATGGACGAGAAGCGCCGGGAGGCCGGCGACACGCGGGCCGCGCTGATGGCGCAGACGCGCCAGGAGGTCGAGGCCCAGGTCGCCGAGGCCAGCGCGCGCCTGAAGACGCAGGCCGGCGCGGCGCGGGCGCAGCTCGAGAAGGAGGCCAATGCTCTCGGCGAGGCCATCGTCGAACGCGTGCTCGATCGGAAAGTGTCGTGACCCGTTGACCCGCATTCCGGCCAGACCATCCTCGATCTTCCCGACGCCGACCGACCGCGCCGCACGCCACCGGGTGGCCGGCGTGGCGGCCGTGGTGGCCCTCGTCGTGTGCACGCTCTGCGGCCCGGCCGTTGCGGCGGTGGCCGCCAGTCGTCCGGAGTCCGGCGCACCGCCCGCGGCTGAAGCGCAGGCGCCGCAGGCCGAACAGCCCGCGGCGGAGCACGGCGAATCGGTGTGGGCCGTCATGGGACGGCTGTTCAACTTCGCGATCCTGGCCGGGGGCCTGGTCTATTTCCTGCGATCTCCGCTCCTGGCGTATCTCGAGCAGCGCCGCATCCAGGTGCGCAGCGACCTGAGCCGGGCCGCGGAACTCAAGGCGGAGGCCGGCCTGCAGATGTCGGAGATCGACGCCAGGATGACGGCACTGCCCGGCGAGATCGAGGCGCTCGGACGACGGGGCCAGGAAGAAGTCGCGGCCGAGGAGGCGCGCATCCGAGTCCAGGCGGAGGCCGAGCGCCAGCGCCTGCTCGATCGGGCCAGGCGAGAGATCGAGACCGAGCTGCGCGTCGCGGAGCGCGACCTGAAGACGCGCGCCGGCGAACTGGCCGTCGCCGTCGCCACCGAGCGCGTCAAGCAGGCGATCACCGACGCCGACCAGGCGCGACTCGTCGACCGGTACGTGGCGCAGGTCGGAGAAGAGACGGGACGCGGGCCGAGGGCGCAGGCCTGAAGGCCTGCGCTATCCGGGTACTGACAAGGGATAGCGCAGGGCTTCAGCCCTGCGCCGCGATGTCGAGAGCCGACCAGGATGACCAATCGCAGTTCCGCCGCCCGCTATGCGAAGGCGCTGCTCGACGTGAGCCGGGCGGAGGGGGACCCGCAGGCGGTCGAGCGCGATCTCGCGGCGTTCGTCTCGCTCGCGGCCAGCTACGAGCCGCTCGCGCGCGTGTTCGCCAACCCGTCGATCCCGGTCCAGCGCAAGGTGGCCCTGGTCGGAGACCTGGCCGCGCGGGCCGAGATCGGCCCGATCGTGAGGAAGCTCGTCGTCCTGCTGGCCGGGCGCGACCGGCTGGTCCTGCTGCCGGAGGTGCTCGAGGAGTACCGAAGCCGGCTGCTCGATCTGCTGAACGTCGTCCGGGCCGAGGTGACCAGCGCGGTGCCGCTTCCGGCGGGCACGGCCGAGGCGATCGGGCGCGCGATCGAGCAGCGGACCGGCCGCCAGGTGACGATGACCGCCCGCGTCGACGCCGCGCTCATTGGGGGCGTCGTGACGAAGATCGGCAGCGTGGTGTACGACGGCAGCGTGAAGCGGCAGCTCGAGAAGATGAAGGACGCGTTGACCAGCGCGACGTAAATCGCATATGCACATCAAAGCCGAAGAAATCTCCAAGATCATCCGCGACCAGATCGGCAGCTACGCCGTCGACGTGGACGTCGCCGAGGTCGGGACGGTCATCTCGATCGGCGACGGGATCGCGCGCGTGCACGGCATCGAGCGGACGATGGCCGGCGAGATGATCGAGTTCCCGCACGGCGTGTTCGGCATCGCGCTCAACCTGGAGGAAGACAGCGTCGGCACGGTGCTGCTCGGGGAGTACCGCTACATCAAGGAGGGCGACCCGGTGAAGCGCACCGGGCGCATCATCTCGGTGCCGGTCGGCGAGGAGATGCTGGGGCGCGTCGTCAACAGCCTGGGCCAGCCGCTCGACGGCAAGGGCCCGATTGCGAGCAAGCGCCTCTCCCCGATCGAGCGCCTGGCGCCGGGCGTGGTCGACCGGCAGGGCGTGCGCGAGCCGGTGCAGACGGGGCTGAAAGCGATCGACTCGATGATCCCGATCGGCCGCGGCCAGCGCGAGCTCATCATCGGCGACCGCCAGACGGGCAAGACGGCGATCGCGGTCGACACGATCATCAACCAGAAGGGGCAGGACGTCGTCTGCATCTACAACGCGATCGGGCAGAAGACGTCGACGATCGCGCACGTCGTGAAGACGCTCGAGGAATCGGGCGCGATGGAGTACTCGATCGTCGTGGCGGCCCCGGCGGCCGACCCGGCGCCGATGCTCTACATCGCCCCGTACGCCGCGTGCGCGATGGGCGAGTACTTCCGTGACAGCGGCCGCCACGCGCTCTGCGTCTACGACGACCTGTCGAAGCACGCGCAGGCGTACCGGGAGATCTCGCTGCTGCTCCGGCGGCCGCCCGGCCGCGAGGCGTACCCGGGGGACGTGTTCTACCTGCACTCGCGGCTGCTCGAGCGGGCGGCCAAGATGAACAAGGCGCTCGGCGGCGGGTCGCTGACGGCGCTGCCGATCATCGAGACGCAGGCGGGCGACCTGTCGGCCTACATCCCGACCAACGTCATCTCGATCACCGACGGCCAGATCTTCCTCGAGGGCGACCTGTTCAACCAGGGCCAGCGCCCCGCGGTCAACGTCGGCCTGTCGGTGTCGCGCGTCGGCGGATCCGCGCAGGTGAAGGCGATGCGGCAGGTGGCCGGACGCCTCCGCCTCGACCTGGCGCAGTACCGCGACCTCGCGGCGTTCGCGCAGTTTGCGAGCGACCTCGACAAGGCGACACAAGACCAGCTCAGCCGCGGCCGCCGGCTGATGGAGATCCTGAAGCAGGCGCAGTACCAGCCGCTGGCGGTCGAGAAGCAGGTGCTCATCATCTACGCCGGCACCAACGGCTACCTCGATCCGTTCGAGGTGGCCGACGCGCCCGCGTACGAGACCGAGCTGTTCCGGTTCCTCGACGCGCGCCGCCCCGGCATCCTGAACACGCTCCGCGAGCAGAAGGTGCTCAGCGACGAGTTGAAGTCCCAGGTCGACGCCGCGCTGAAGGAATTCGGGGCCGAGTTCGCGGCGGCCCGCCGGGCCGCGTGATCGGAGGGGAGCCGAAGACGCCCAATGCCGTCACTGATTGACATCCGCCGGCGGATCCGCGCCGTCAAGTCGACGCAGCAGATCACGAAGGCCATGAAGATGGTGGCCGCGGCGAACCTCCGCAAGTCGCAGGAGCGGATCCTCAACGCGCGCCCGATGGCGCGGCAGATCTCGCGCGTCCTGGGCGATCTGGCGTCGCGCGTCGACCCGTCGACGCACCCGCTGCTGGCGCAGCCGGCCGAGGGCGACGTCCACCGCGTGCTGATGGTGGTGATGACGGCCGACAAGGGGATGTGCGGCAGCTTCAACGCCAACATCATCCGCGCGGCCTCGAACCACATCCTGGCGCACCCCGACCAGGCGGTGACGCTGGGGCTCATCGGTCGCCGCGGCCGCGACTTCTTCCGCCGCCGCGACTACCCGACGCGCTTCGAGCTCATCAACTTCACGCGTAAGCCCGACTACGAGCATGCCAAGGCGATCACCCGCGAGGTGGTCGGGGCGTTCACCGCCCGCGAGGCCGACAGCGTCCTGCTCGCCTACAACGAGTTCAAGTCGGTCCTCCAGCAGCGGATCGTCATCACGCCGCTGCTGCCGATCCCGAAGGGGCAGTTCGACACGGCCGACCCCACCGCCGCGGTCGACTACCTCTACGAGCCGTCGGCGCAGAAGATCTTCGACGAGCTGCTGCCGCGCTTCGTGGAGTTTCAGGTATTCGCCGCGCTGCTCGAATCAGCGGCGGCGCAGAACGCGGCGCAGATGGTGGCGATGGACAACGCGACGAAGAACTCCGGCGAGGTGATCGATACGCTGACGCTGACGATGAACAAGGTGCGGCAGGCGGCGATCACGCGCGAGATCATCGAGGTCGTGTCGGGGGCGGGGGCGCTTTAGCTATGGAACAGACACCGAATCAGCACGTCGGCAAGGTCATCTCGGTCATCGGCCCGGTCGTGGACATCGAGTTCGAGGGCGGGCACCTGCCGGCGATCTACAACGCGGTCCGCGTGGCCTCGGAGGGCGGCGAAGGCTCGGCCGCGATCGACGTCGTCCTCGAGGTCCAGCAGCACCTGGGCGAGAACCGCGTGCGGACGGTCGCGATGGAGCCGACCGACGGCATGCAGCGCGGGATGACGGCGGTTGACCTCGGCGAGGGGATCACGGTGCCGGTCGGCCCCGAGACGCTCGGCCGCGTGCTGAACGTCCTCGGCCGACCCGTGGACTTCCCCGACAAGCCGGTCAACGCGGCCGAGCGGTGGCCGATTCACCGCCCGGCGCCCGATCTGATGGCCCAGTCGACCGACCTGCAGATGTTCGAGACCGGCATCAAGGTCGTCGATCTGATCGAGCCGTACCTCAAGGGGGGCAAGATCGGGCTGTTCGGTGGCGCGGGCGTCGGCAAGACGGTCATCATCCAGGAGCTCATCCACAACATCGCGCTCAAGCACGGCGGCGTGTCGGTGTTCGGCGGGGTGGGCGAGCGCACGCGCGAGGGGAACGACCTCTGGGTCGAGTTCCAGGAGAGCGGCGTCATCGTGGCCGGCGACCCGGCCAAGTCACGCTGCACGCTGGTCTACGGCCAGATGACCGAGCCGCCGGGCGCCCGCCTGCGCGTCGGCCTCAGCGCCTTGACCGAGGCCGAGTACTTCCGCGACGCCGAAGGCAAGGACGTGCTGCTGTTCATCGACAACATCTTCCGGTTCACGCAGGCCGGGAGCGAGGTGTCCGCGCTGCTCGGCCGCATGCCGTCGGCGGTCGGCTACCAGCCGACGCTGCTCACCGAGATGGGCGAGCTGCAGGAGCGGATCACCTCGACGACCAAGGGCTCGATCACCTCCGTGCAGGCGATCTACGTGCCGGCCGACGACTACACCGACCCGGCGCCGGCGACGACGTTCGCGCACCTCGACGCGACGACCAACCTCTCGCGCGCCATCGTGGACCGCGGCATCTACCCGGCCGTCGATCCGCTGGCCTCCTCCTCGCGCATCCTCGACCCGCACGTGGTCGGCGAGGAGCACTACCAGGTGGCCCGCCAGGTCAAGCAGGTGCTGCAGCGCTACAAGGACCTGCAGGACATCATCGCCATCCTCGGCATCGACGAACTGTCGGAGGACGACAAGGTGGCCGTCGCGCGCGCCCGGAAGATCGAGCGCTTTCTGTCGCAGCCCTTCTTCGTCGCCGAGCAGTTCACCGGGACGCCCGGCAAGTACGTCCCGATCGCCGACACGATCCGCGGGTTCAAGGAGATCCTCGACGGCCGGCACGACGCGCTGCCCGAGCAGGCCTTCTACATGGTCGGCACGATCGACGAGGCGGTGGAGCGCGCGGCGCAGATGAAGGCGAGCTAGGCCATGGCACTCCCCGCGCATCTCGCCCTCGAGATCGTCACGCCGGACCGGGCCATCGTCCACGACCAGGTGGACGAGGTCCAGGTGCCGGGCACCGAAGGCTACTTCGGCGTGCTGCCGGGCCACACCCCGCTGCTCTCGATGCTGCAGGTCGGCCAGCTGTGGTACCGGAAGGGGATCGAGAAGTTCTATCTCTCAGTGGCGTTCGGCCTGGCCGAGGTGCTGCCCGACCGGGTGGTCATCCTCGCGCAGATCGCCGAGCGCGCCGAGGAGATCGACGTGGACCGCGCGCAGGCGGCGCGTCAGCGGGCCGAGCAGCGGCTGGCCTCGCGCCAGCGGGACCAGGACCTCGAGCGAGCCCGCGTCGCCCTGATGAAAGCCCTGACACGGCTGAACGTGGCGGGTCGGGCCCGCACCCGAGGATAGGCAGGCGGGCCATGCCGCTGTCCTTCTGCGCCACCACGCACGCCGGCGTCCGCCGGGAGATCAACGAAGACAGCTACTGCGCGCGCCCGGACCTCGGGCTGTTCGCGGTCGCCGACGGCGTCGGCGGCCACGACGCCGGCGAGGTCGCCTCGCGCGCCGCCATCGACGCGGTCGAGCAGGCGATCGAGCAGACGCGCGGCTGGACCGAGCGCACCCCGTGGCCGTTCGACTACCAGGCGTCGCTCGGCATCGATGGCAACCGCCTCAACTGGGCGCTGCACCAGGCCAACCTGCGCCTTCGAGCCGAGGGCGCCGGCACGCGCGGGCGCGCCAGCATGGCCACCACGATCGCCGCGGTGCTCTTCGAGGCCGACACGGCGGGCGTGCGCGAGCCGGTCGGCGGCGCCACGATTGGCCACGTCGGCGACAGCCGCGTGTACCGCTGGCGGGCGGACCAGCTGGACCGGCTCACGCGCGACCACTCGTGGGTGGAGGAGCAACTGCGCGCCGGCATCATCAGCGAGCAGGACGCCTGGCGCCACCCCAGGCGGAACCTGCTCACGCGCGCGCTGACCGGAGGCCCCGAACCGGTCTCCGAATTCGGCTGGGCCCCGCTCCGGGCGGGCGACGCGCTGCTGCTCTGCAGCGACGGCCTGTGCGGCGTGCTCACCGACGCGCAGATTGCGGGCATCCTGGCGCAGGGGCTCCCGGGCCGGGCCGGGAAGGCACCTGGCGGCACCGTGTGCGACGCGCTCGTGCACGCCGCCAACCTCGCCGGAGGCCCCGACAACATCACGGTCATCGTGGTGAGCGTGTAGTCGAAACTTCCGCCATGCCTGTCCTGACCCGTCCCGAAACCGCCGCCTGGGCCGGCGCGCTGCAGGCCTCCGGCAAGACGGTGGTCTTCACCAACGGCGTGTTCGACCTCCTGCACCCCGGCCACGTGCGCTACCTGGCCGAGGCCCGCGCGCAGGGCGACGCCCTCGTCGTCGCGGTCAACTCCGACAGGTCGGTGCGGGCCATCAAGGGACCGAACCGGCCCATCTACCCGGAGCGCGAGCGCGCCGAGGTCCTGTCGGCGCTGTCGGCGGTCGATGCCGTCGTCATCTTCGACGAGGACGACCCGCACGCCGCCATCTCCGAGATCCAGCCAGACGTTCTCGTGAAGGGGGCCGACTGGGCGGCCGATCGGATCATCGGCCGTGACGTCGTGGAGGCCCGGGGCGGCCGGGTCGTGCGCATCGCCTTCGCGCCCGGATTCTCGACGACGAGTATGATCGAGAAGATCGGGAGCCGGGTGTCGTGTCCACGTCCCTGACCCTCCAGACGTTGCTCAGGAGCGCGATCGCGCGCGCCGGTTTCGCGGGGCCTGGCCTGGCGCGCGTGTCGGGCCTCTCCTCGTCCGCGCGGGCCCTCTTCCTCGCGGCCGCCGCGAACCGGGACGCCAGGCTGACGCCAACCGGCGCGGCCGTGGCGACCATCGTCGCCGTCGTGCCGACCGACGCCGACGTCGAGCAGGTGAGCGGCGACGTCCGCTTCTTCCTGGCGGCGCTCGAAGGGCTCTCGGACGCCGCGGCTGGCCAGTCGGTGCTGCCGTTTCCCTCGCACGAAGTCGACCCGTACCGCGGCCTGGCGCCGCACCTCGGCGTGCTCTCCGCGCGCACCCGCGCACTCCACGCCGCCGCCACCGGCACGGCGCGGGTCATTGTCGCGTCGGCAACGGCCCTGCTGCCCAGGGTGAGCGCCGCCCGTCGGCTGCTGGCTGCATCGCGGGAGGTGAAGACCGGCGACGAGGTCGATCCCTACGCGCTCGCGTCGCTGCTGGTCGATGCCGGCTTCACGCGCCAGGACCCGGTGGATGCCCACGGCGAGTTCTGCATCCGTGGCGGCGTCATCGACATCTTCCCTGCCGGCAGCGCCCAGCCGTTTCGTCTCGACCTAGCCGGCGACGCCGTCGAGTCGATTCGCGCCTTCGACCCGGCCACTCAGCGATCGGTCGGCGAAGTCGACCGCTTCAGCATCGTCCCGTTGCGCGAGGTGTTCAGCAACGAAGGGGCGAGGGGCGAGGGACGAGGGACGGGAGACGCTTTCGCAGGCGGAGGGGGGGAGCTTCTACCCGCCGAGGATGCAGCCTCCGCCGGGTGGGACGACGATGACGTGTCGAGCGAGGAAGCCGGTGGCGAGGAACAGGACGACGTCGGGGACCAGCCGCCGTTACCCGACGCGTTGGACCTGGGCGGCGACCGCTCGGCGTCGCTGCTCGACTACGTCGGGCGCCCGCTGCTGCTTGTCTGCGAAGCCGAGGAGGTCCACGCGCGCGCGGAACGGGCGCTCGAGCAGTACGCGGCGAGCTGGCGGGACGTCACCGGGCGCGGCGTGGCCGCGCCGGGACCGGAGCGGATCTTCCACGCGCTCGACGAGATCGACGCCTGGATCGACCTGGCGACCATCGTCGATGAATTGGGGATCAGCGGCGGCGCGCCGGCTGACGCGGGCCCGGAGGGCGCGTCAGCCGCGGCCGGCCGCCGGCCTCGTGGCGAACTGGCCGTCCGCTGCCAGCCGGCCGTGGAGTTCCGCGGCCGCATCGGCGATTTCGTCGAGGCGGTGCGTCGCGCGCGCCACGCCGCGGAGACCGTGCTCTTCGTCGCCGCCACGCCGGGCCGCGCCGAGCGCGTCGTCGAGCTGCTTCGCGACTACGATTTGCTGGCCCTGCCGGTCTTCTTCGATCCCCGGAGCAGCGGGAATGCCGAGGCGCGCGGGGAGATGGCGCACGCCGCCTCCGTGCTCGTGGCGACCGGCAGCCTCTCGCGCGGCTTCCGCCTGCCGGATGTCGGCCTCGAGGTCGTGGCCGAGACCGATGTCTTCGAGGAGGAGCGCGCGCCGTCGGAGCGCCGGCGCTCGGCGGCCCGCGCCTTCCTGTCAGACTTCCGCGACCTGAAGGCGGGCGACTTCGTCGTCCACGTGGATCACGGCATCGGGCGGTTCGCCGGCCTGCGCCAGATCGCCAGCGACCCCTACAGCCAGACGACGCAGGAATTCCTGGAGCTGCGCTACGCGGGCGACGACAAGCTGTTCGTCCCGGTCGAGCGGCTCGACCTGCTGCAGAAGTACACCGGCGCGAGCCGGCCGCCGCTCGATCGCCTCGGCGGCACGACGTGGGAACGGGCGAAAACCCGCGTCAAGAAGGCCATGCGCGACATGGCCGAGGAGCTGCTCAAGCTCTATGCGGCGCGCAAGGCGATGGCCGGCCACGCGTTCGCGCCCGATACGCACTGGCAGGAGGAATTCGAGGGGGCGTTCCCCTACGAGTTGACCGTCGATCAGCGGGCGGCCATCGCCGACATCAAGGCTGACATGGAGTCGCCCACGCCGATGGATCGACTGCTGTGTGGCGACGTCGGCTACGGGAAGACCGAGGTGGCGATGCGGGCGGCATTCAAGGTGGTGATGGACGGCAAGCAAGTGGCGATTCTGGCGCCGACCACCGTGCTCGCCTTCCAGCACCTCAAGACGCTGCGGGAGCGATTCGCCGGCTTCCCGATCCGCATCGTCATGGTGAGCCGGTTCCGCACGCGAGGGGAGATCAAGCAGGCGCTCGCCGACCTCGCCGACGGCCGCGTGGACGTCATCGTCGGGACGCACCGCCTGCTGTCGAAAGACGTCGTCTTCAAGGACCTCGGCCTGCTGGTGGTCGACGAGGAGCAGCGCTTCGGCGTCGCCCACAAGGAGCGCATCAAGCATCTGCGCCGGCGCGTCGACGTGCTGACGATGACCGCGACGCCGATCCCGAGGACGCTCAACATGTCGATGGTCGGCATCCGCGACATGTCGGTGATCGAGACGCCGCCCAAGGACCGCCTCGCCATCCAGACCAACGTCGTGCGCTTCGACCAGCCGCTCATCGCGCGCGTGGTCCGGAGCGAGCTGGCGCGGGGCGGGCAGGTCTACTTCGTCCACAACCGGGTCGAGTCGATTTACTCGATCGGCAACCTGCTGACGCGGCTGGTGCCGGAGGCGAGGGTGGTCGTCGGCCACGGCCAGATGGGCGAGGAGGCGCTCGAGCGCGCGATGGTGGATTTCGTCGCGCGCAAGTTCGACGTCCTGCTGGCCACCACCATTGTCGAGAATGGCCTCGACATTCCGAACGTCAACACGATCCTGATCAACCGGGCCGACCGCTACGGCCTCTCGCAGCTCTACCAGCTGCGCGGGCGCGTCGGGCGATCGGACCGGCCGGCCTACGCCTACCTGCTGGTCCCGCCGGGGAACACGCTGTCGCCCGTCGCCCGCAAGCGCCTGGCGGCCATCCGCGAGTTCTCGGACCTCGGGAGCGGGTTCCGCGTGGCGGCGCTCGACCTGGAGATCCGCGGGGCCGGCAACCTGCTGGGCGGCGAGCAGAGCGGCCACATCGAGGCGATCGGCTTCGAGATGTACATGAAACTGCTCGAGCAGGCGGTGCGCGAGCTGAGGGGCGAGGAGATCGAGGACGAGACGCGCGCGACGGTCAACCTCAACGTCGACCTGCGCGTCGACAGCCGCTACGTACCCGAACAGGCCCAGCGGCTCGCGCTCTACCGCCGGGTCGCCGCCGCGCGGAAGGAGAGGGAGCTCGAGGAGATCGTCGAGGAGGCGATCGACCGCTACGGCCCCGTGCCCGAGCAGGTGCTGAACCTCATCGACTACGGCCGGATCCGAATCACCGCGGACCGCCTGGGCGTCGAATCGATCGACCGTCAGGGCTCGACCGTCGTCTTTACGTTCAAGGGCCAGGGGGGGCCAGACCCGCAGCGCGTCCTCCGGCTGGTCGGGGACCACCCGGAGGTTTCGCTCGCGCCGCCGTCGAGCTTGAAGCTCGACCTGAACTGGACGCCGGCGAGGGCGCTCACGGGCCCGAACCGGTCAGGCCTGGTCAGCCGCACGCCGGCCAGCGCGGCGCCGGCGGGAAGGCCGCGCCCCGGCCAGCGCCCGGTGCCCGGGCGGCTTGGTCCGACCGCCCGGTCGTGGTGGACCGCCCGCGCGACCGAGGACGTGGTGCGGCCAGGGTTCAGCAAAGACGCGATCCTCCGGCCGGAAAAAGAGGACCCGCGGAGCCCAGACGGCGTGCTCACGCGGGTTCAGCGGGTCTTGAGCGAACTTCTCGGTTCGAAGTAAGATAACTGGTTCACGAGGTGTAATGACCAAGTATCCTCTCGCTCGCGGGCTCGTCGTCCTCCTCGGTCTGGTCACGCTCGGCGCGGCCGTGCCGCGCGCGGAGATCATCGAGCGGGTCCTCGTGAAGGTGAACGACGACATCATCACGCAGAGCGATCTCGAGACGCGGCAGTCGGCGGTCGTCAAGGCGAGGCGGGAGAACCCGCAGTCGATGACCAACGCGGAACTGACGAAGATGCTGGCCGAGATCACGCCCCAGGTCATCGTGGAGGCGGTCGACGAGCTGCTCCTCCTGCAGCGCGGCAAGGAGCTGGGCTACCACCTGACCGAGGAGAAGCTCAAGCAGGTCATCGACAACATCAAGAAGGAAAACAAGATCGAGACCGAAGAGCAGTTTCAGCAGGCCCTCAAGAACGAGAACATGACGATGGCCGAGCTGCGGGCGCGCCTCGAGAAGTCGATGATCATCCAGGAAGTGCAGGGCAACGAAGTGCTCGGGCACATCTCGGTCACCGAGGCCGAGGCGAAGGCGTACTACGAGGCGCACAAGGCCGAGTTCACGTCGCCGGCGACGCTGATGCTGCGCGAGATCCTGATCCCCGTGTCGCCGACCGCGGACGACCCGACGGCGAAAGCCAAGGCGGACGCGCTCGCCCAGCAGCTCCAGGGCGGCGAGAGCTTCGAGAAGGCCGTGGCCGAGGTCTCGACGGCCGCCTCGAAGGCCAACGGCGGCCTGATCGGGCCGATCAACATGACCGACCTCGCGCCGGCACTGCGGAAGATCCTCGAGCCGCTCAAAGCCGGGCAGATCACGCCGGTGATCCGGACGCAGAGCGGCTACCAGATCTTCAAGGTCGAAACGCTCAACGAGCCGACGCTGCTGCCGTGGGATCAGGCGCGCGAGGACATCGGGAACCGCGTGGCCAACACGAAGCAGGCGGCCGAGTACAGCCGCTACATACAGAAGCTCCGGGCGCAGGCCGTGCTCGACTGGAAGAACCCGGAGCTCAAGAAGCTCTTCGAGCAGAAGGTCGCGGAGGACGCGCTTGTCGCCGCCGCCCCCCCGCCGGAGAAGAAATAGCCGTGCCGCCGTGGTTTGCCGTCTGGACGCGATCGCGCGCCGAGAAGGCGGTCCACGAGCAACTCGTGCGGAAAGGCGTCGAGGTCTTCCTGCCGACGGTGCCCCGCTGGAGCCGCTGGAAAGATCGCCGCAAGCAGATCGACTGGCCGCTGTTCCCGGGCTACTGCTTCGCCCGCTTCGACCCGGCCGAGGCCCTGCGCGTGCTCGCCTGCACCGGGGTGGCGACCATCGTCTCCTTCGACGGCAAGCTCGCGCCGATTCCCGACGTCGAGGTGGACGCGGTGCGGCGGCTCGTGACGAGCGACCTCCAGTACGACCCGTGCCCGTTCATCAACGAAGGGTCCCGCGTCGAAGTGATCCACGGCCCGCTCAAGGGCGTCACCGGCCTGCTCATCAAGAAGGACCGGCACGCGCGGCTCGTGCTCTCGGTCGAGCTGATTGGCCGGGCGGTGGCCACCACGGTGGATGCCGCGGACGTCAAGCCGTACCTGACGTAGTCGGAACTGACGCCGAGAAGTCGGGGCCTGCGCTGAGAAGTCGGAACTGACGCTGAGGAATCGGGGGCTTCGCGGAGGAGTCGGGGCCTTCGCCGAGATTCGGACCCTTCGCTGAGTAGTCGAACCTGACGCCGAGAAGTCGGGGCCTGCGCTGAGAAGTCGGAACTGACGCTGAGGAATCGGGGGCTTCGCGGAGAAGTCGCACCCTTCACTGCGTAGTCCGGAGTGGCAACTTGGCACGCGCGGTGCACGGCTGCCGCGCATGCAGGTCAATTCAGTAGAGGAATTGCAGGTTTGGCAAGCCGCGCGGCGGTTTGTCGAGGCGCTTTCTGCCGTCGTGCGCCGCGGGGGCCTGTCGCAGGACCAACGTCTCCGCGAGCAGATCGACGCGTGCGCAGACTCCATCCTGGCGAACCTGTCGGAGGGGTTTGAACAGGGGACGGATCGGGGTTTCGCGCGTTACCTGTGCATCGCGCGAGGATCGTGCGCCGAAGCGAGGGCGCACGTGTTGGTGGCACACGTGAGAGGCCGCCTCTCAGTTGGGGACGCCGAGAGGCTGGGCAGAGACGGAGCGGAGATTCTCCGCATGCTCTCTGGCCTCATCAACTACCTGCTCCGATCGGACCGAAGGGACAGACGACAGGCACCATGGCCGAGAGCTCATCAGGGCAGTTGACGACTTGACGCGAGAGTCATTTCCTTGGCGAGCCAACCAACTATTCAGCGAAGCAACCGATCACTCAGCAAAGCCCCCGACTACTCTGCGAAGCCCCCGATCGCTCAGTGAAACACCCGACTACTCTGCGAAGTAACCGACTACCGTGATCCCCCTGTCTTCCCCCTTCGGCCTCGCCCCAATGGCCGGCCTGACCGACACGGCGTTCCGGCGCCTGGTCAAGCGCCACGGCGGCTGCGGCCTCGTCGTGACCGAGATGGTCAGCAGCGAGGGCCTCGTGCGCGGGATCGACCGGACGCTCGAGTACGCCGAGTTCACCGAGGAAGAGCGCCCGGTCGCCGTCCAGATCTTCGGCGGCGATCCCGGGAAGATGGCGGTGGCGGCGCAGGTTGTCGAGCGGATCGGCGCCGATGCCGTCGACATCAACATGGGCTGCCCGGTGCCGAAAGTCGCCAGGAACCGCGCCGGCTGCAGCCTGATGCGCGATCCGGAACGGGCGGCGGCGATCGTACAGGCGATGGCGCGGGCGGTCTCGATCCCGGTGACAGTGAAGATGCGCACCGGCTGGGACGACCGCGAGACGAACGCGCCCGAGCTGGCGCGGCGACTGGAACACGCCGGGGCATCAGCCATCACAGTGCACGGGCGGACTGCCGCACAGGCCTACAGCGGACGCGCCGACTGGGAGCTCATCGGGCGCGTGGCGCGGGCGGTGTCGATCCCGGTGCTGGGCAACGGCGACTGCGTCGAGCCGGAAGACCTGGTGCGACGGATGGAGGAAACCGGCGTGGCCGGCGTGCTCGTCGGCCGCGGCGCACTGCGCAACCCGTGGATCTTCGCCCAGGCGACCTCCTGTGCCGCGAACCGCCCGATCCAGGCCATCACGCCCGCCGAGCGGCGACGCTTCCTGCTCGACTACATCGATTTGCTGCTCGCCGATCCGGCCGATGAATCACCCGGCTTCCGCCACGTCGCCAACGGGGCGGACGCCGCCACCACCGGACCGGAAGAGGACGCCGACCGCAAGTCCGCCGGGGAACCCCGCGACGCGAACCCGGCACACGGCCGCGAGCGCTGGGTGATCAACAAGCTCAGGGCGCTGTGCACCTGGTACACCAGGGGTCTGCCCGGCGGCTCCCGCCTGCGCGTCGCCGTGAACCACGTCGATTCGATCGCGGGGCTGCGCGGGGAGATTGCACGGCATTTTTCGTAGCCAGCCCGTCCGCCACGGAACCCGCGCTTCGGCCGTCGCCGACGGCGGTGCTATCATGGCACGGCGTGTCGGGCCGCGGACCGGGCCAACCCAGGACTTTCCATGTCACTCAGGATCGCGTTCGACTGCGATGGCGTCATCGCCGATCTCGACTCTGCCCTCGCAGAGATTGCCGTGCGCCTGTTTGGAGAGGCGCCGAAGGAGAAGCCGGAGCCGGCGCAGCAAGAGGGGGCCCGGGGCCCGTCCGACGCGGCCGGGGCCGATGCGAGCGCTCCCGCCCCGGATGACCAGCCGACAGCGGAGGAGGTCCTGGTCGAGCCGGCGCGGTTCCGTGCGCTCACCCGGCACCAGCAGCACGAGATTCTGGGAGACGGTGCGGAGCACGAGGAACTTCTGGGAGTCGCTTCCCGAGACCGAGCCAGGCGCCGTGGCCCGCCTTGCGACGCTGGCCGTGGAGCGGCAGTGGGAAGTGATCTTCATCACGCAGCGGCCGTCGAGCGGCGGGGACATGACTCAGATTCAGACGCAGCGGTGGCTGGTGGCCCACGGGTTCGACCTTCCCAGTGTCTTCGTCATCAAGGGCTCGCGCGGCAAGGTCGCCGCCGCCCTCTCGCTCGACATCGTCGTCGACGACCGGCCGGAGAACTGCCTCGACGTCAAGCTCGAGTCCAGGGCTCGTGCGATCCTGGTGTGGGGTGGCGACTTCGCGGACATCCCGCCCAACGCGCAGCGGCTCGGCATCGAGCCGGTGGCCGGCATTGGAGCCTGTCTCGATCTGCTGTCTGCGGCGGGGCCGGGCCGGGACGGCCTGCTGGCGCGGATCAAGCGCTTCATCGGATCCTGAGAGCCAAGCGCCATGCCGATCTACGAGTTCGAATGCCGACGCTGCCACATGAAGACGACGGCGCTCGTCCTGTCGAGAGCGCGGGTCGCGGAGGTGCGCTGCCGCGCGTGCGGGGGCGCCGATCTCGAGAAACTCTACTCCCGCTTCGCATCACCGAAGTCCGAGGACGCCCGCCTCGAGTCGCTGGCCGACCCGTCGGCGATGGGCGACATCGACGAGAACGATCCCAGGAGCGTCGCCCGCCTCATGAAGAAGATGGGGCGGGAGATGGGAGAGGACTTCGGCGAGGATCTCGATCAGGCGATCGAAGAGGAGATGGGTGGCGGCGGCGAGGCCGGCGATGACGGGGCCGGCAATGGACCGGCGGACTGACACCAGTGCTATGATTCCCCCCGAGCGGGTCCGACGTCGTCCAGGGCCGACGGGCGCGCAGGGCGCCGTCTTGCGAGGGTAGGTTTCGTGCTCACTTGTCCGAAATGCGGCTCTCCGAGAATCCACCGATCCCGAAGCCGGAACTTCTGGGAGCGCATGCGCAAGGGCTTCACCCACCGGAGGCTCCACCGCTGCCATGCGTGCGGCTGGCGCGGATGGGGGACGGTGAGTTCGGCCTCGGCGCGCGCCGACGGCACGGCGGGCAAGACCCGGCCGGCCCCGAACCTGGAGGCGATCGACATCGCCGTGGCGCGGGCCCAGAATCACGACGACAGGTAGGGAAGTCCCCCGATCACTCCGACTGCGCGAGCCGACGGAGTTCCTCCACGTCCTGCATCTGGTAATCGAAGATGGCCGACGCTTCCAGCGAGCGCATGAAGCGCTGGCCGAGCGCCACGTGCGCCGGATGGCCGAGATACGCCTGGAGCGCGGGCAGGTCGTCGAACTCGATGATGGCCGCGTAATCGAGCGGCGCCGGCACGGCAGACTCGTACCCGGCGCCGTGCGTCACGCGGCGCCCGACGTGAAAGCGCCTGATGGACGGAACTTGCTGCAGGGCCGCCTCCAGCGCTTCCACGAGACTGGCCCGGTCGGCGGCGCCCAGGTCGGTGCGGGGACGAAAGAGGACGACGTGGAACAACATAATCGGAACTGACGCTGAGGAATCGGAGCCTTCGCCGAGGGATCGGGTCCTTCGCTGAGTAGTCCGCTCGCCTACGGCTTCCTGAGACGCGGCATCCTCGTCTTGTGTGCCGGGGCCGGAGGGCCGGGCTCGAACGGCGGTACGATTCGCTCGGACGCGGCGGGTTGAACCACTGGCGGCACCACGCGCTCGACGGGCGCCACGGGCTTTGGCGCTTGTTCCTGCGGCGGCGTCTGCGGTGCCGGTCGCCGCTCTTCACGCGGCGGACGATCGGGCCGGCGTTCGCGGTCGCCCCCGCCCCACGGTTTATTGCGGGGACGACTGCGGCCAGGGCCATCCGGTCCCCGACCCTGTGGGCGGAATCCGCCCGTGGCGCCGCCTGAATCCCGTCGCGGCGGGCGGCTGCCTTCGCGGTTCCAGCCACCGGGCCGCGGGCGATCGCTACGAGGCGCGCCCTGGCCTGGTCCCTTGGGCCTGACACCGCCCTGCCCCGCGCCCTCGTCTGGCCGCGGGGCGTGCGCGAGGTTCGCCGCCTTCTTCTCCCGCCGCTTCCTCGCCTGGAACGTCTCCTTCTTGAACTTGTCGCGGGGATCGCGGTGCTCGCCCCCGGGCCGCCACTCGCGTGCCCGGCGCTCCTTGAGGAACGCCTCGCGGGCCGAGGTCTCCGCCTCGGTGCGCACGCGCCGCGCCTCCTCGGGCGACTCCCACACCCGCCCGCGCGCAAACCACTTCAGGACCGCTGCGGGGTTCTTCGCCTGCAGCTGTTTCAGCGTGGGCAGCAGCTCCTCTCGTTCGGCTGCGCGAAAGGCGGTCGGCTGCCCGTCGAGGATGATCGTCCAGAACGTGAAACGAGGCGGCATGCGGTCACTCCCGGTCTAGACGCTTCAGCTTCTCGACGAGCGTCGTGCGCTTCAGGTTGAGCAGCTGCGCCGCGCGCCCCTTGTTGCCGCCAGCGCGCTCGAGCGACTGGTGGATCAGCGCGCGCTCGATGTTCGAGACGTACTCCTGCAGGTCGATCCCGCCCTCGGGCAGCCCGAACCCCGAGGAGGCAGGCGAGGGCCCCAGCTCCTGCACGTCCGGCGGGAGGTCCACGAGCTCGATCTGCGGGCGCCCGGCCCCGAGCGCGACGGCGCGCTCGAGCGCGTTCTCGAGCTGCCGCACGTTGCCGGGCCACGAGTAGGCCATCAGCCGGCGCATGGCCTGCTGCGACACGGTCATCGGCGGCCGCGGCGGCGCGAACTCGCGGCAGAACCGATCGAGAAAGTGCTGCACGAGCAGCGGGATATCCTCGCGTCGATCGCGAAGCGGCGGCAGCCTCACGGGAATGACGTTGAGGCGGTAGTAGAGGTCTTCGCGGAACCGACCCTCGGCGACAAGCCGGGCGAGGTCGCTGTTGGTGGCCGCGATCACGCGCACGTCCACCTTGATCGGCCGCGAGTCGCCGATGCGTTCCACCTCGCGCTCCTGCAGCGCCCGCAGCAGCTTCATCTGCAGCGGCCCGCCCATCGTCCCCACTTCGTCGAGCAGCAGCGTGCCCTTGTGCGCCTGCTCGAACCGCCCGACGCGCGTGCCGACGGCGCCGGTGAAGGCGCCGCGCACGTGGCCGAACAACTCGGCCTCCAGCAGCGTCTCGGGAATCGCGCTGCAGTTGAGCGCCACGAACGGGCCGCTTCGCCGCAGGCTGTTGTGGTGAATCGCGCGGGCCACCAGCTCCTTGCCCGTGCCTGTCTCGCCGGTGACGAGGATCGTGCTGTTGGTCACCGACACGGTCTCGAGCAGCTGGAAGAGATCGCGCATCGGCCCGCTGCGGCCGACGATCCCGGTGAAGCTGTAGCGGCGTTCGAGCTGCGACCTGAGGTAGGCGTTCTCGGACCGCAGCCGCCGCTGCTCGAGCGCCGACTCGAGTGCGTGGAGCAGCTCGTCGAACTGGAACGGCTTGGTGACGAAATCCGTGGCGCCGCGCTTGATCGCCTCGACCGCATCCTTCACCGTGCCGTATCCGGTGACCACGATGCCGATAATGTCGGGGTATCGCGCAATCGCGGCCTCGAGCACCTTGCTGCCATCGACGCCGGGCAGGCGGAGATCCGTGATGACGACATCGAAGGCGAACTCGGCCAGCCGCTCGATGGCCTCTTCGCCGTTGGCGGCTTCGACCACGAAGTAGCCGCGGTCCGCCAGCCGCTCGGCCACCACCTCGCGCAGCGGCGCCTCGTCTTCGACGATGAGCAGATGTTTAGCGGTATCAGACATTTAGTTGGGCGCCAACATTTTGACACAGGTCGCCAGCCGAGAGAAGACCGATCGGGACCAACTTTCTACAGTCTCCCCCGGATGCGGCCGATAGACAGGGCGAACTCGTTTCTCTCGCCTCGCGGAAGGAAGCCGTGGCAGCAGCCGCCGATCGAAGCGTTCACCAGGACCTGAGCGAGTTGTTCCACAGGCTGAACAACGAGCTCGGCGTCATCCTCTCCCACGCCGAACTGCTCGAAGCCAAGTGCGATGGGGACAAGAACCGATCGCGCGCGGCGCAGGTCGTTGCCGCCGCCCTCGAAGCGATGGGCACGGCCAAGCAGATTCGGGCACAGATCGACGACCTGCCGCCCGGCAGCTGAACACCGGTGCGCGCCCTGCGCAACCGCCACAACGACCGGCATTGCGGTGTGCCGGAAAGAGCCATTTCCTCAACTGGTCGTCACGGTTTTGACAGCAAGAATCGTTAGTTTGTCAAAATTTTGACATCGAATTGCCTGCCTAGACAGCTCCAGCCACGCAAGAGCCAGCCCTTTAGTGTTCTGCTAAACACAATAAAATCAGACGTTTGACGGCACAACAGCTGCAGCCGAAGAGACAATCTTGCCAAGTGTCCAGTTCTGGCATTGACGTTGCGATTGGTTGGGCTCGTCAGACAACAGGTTGGCGCAAACACGTCGCCAAGGAGAAACGAAGATGCGGGCCCAAGCGATTCCCTCCCACGAAAGTCGCCGCGTCGTTGCCGGGCTGCCGTTTGTCGAAGCCCTCGCACGTCGCCTTGCGGCCTCGATGCCGCACTCGATTGACATCGGGGACCTGGTGCAGGACGGGGTCATGGGTCTCATCGACGCCGCTCACCGCTTCGACGAGGGGCGCGGCATCAAGTTCGAGACCTTTGCCGAGCGCCGCGTGCGCGGGGCGATGATCGACGCGCTGCGCCGCGAGGCGTGGCCGCGCGGCGTGCGCCGTGTCCGCCGCGAGCTCGAAGCCGCGCGCGAAACACTGCGCCGCGAGCTGGGCCACGAGCCGTCCATCGCCGACCTGGCCGCCAAGGTCGGCTCCGACGAGAAGCGCCTGGGCCGCACCATCGTTCGGATCCACACGATCGAATCCACGTCGCCGCTGGCCAGCGCCGACCGTCTCGACGAGTCCTCGCTGCCGGCGGTCCTCGTCCCGTCGGAGCCCGCTTCCCCCGACTCTGCCTACGAGCGCACCGAGGAGAAGGAACGCATTCGCAGCGCGATGGCCACGCTGCCCGCGCGCGAGCGCCGCCTGGTGAGCCTCTACTATTTCGGCGATGTCACGATGAAGGAAATCGGCGCCGAGCTGGGCGTGAACGAATCGCGCGTGTCGCAGCTGCACGCCCGCGCCATCCAGCGCCTGCGCGCCGCCCTCGAACCGTCGGCGCAGACGGCGCGGGCGACGGGTGCCGTCAAGCAGCCGCCGGTCATCACCGCCTTCACGCCGCGCGTGCCGCTCTCGGCGCGGCCCGTGCTCCCGTTCGCGCGACCGGTGCAGGCCAGGGCCACGCTGCCGGGGGCGCCGGCGTCGCGGCTCCCGGCCGGCGGGACGCTGTTGTCCTATCCGAGGACTTCGCGCGCGGCCCGCAGCAAGTCGGCAAGCCTGAACGGCTTGGCGAGCCAGCGGCAGCCGGTTTCCTCGAGGAACCGCTCCGCGTCGGTCCCGACCACGTCGCCGGTCACGAAGATGACCCGGCGCGCCAGCGCGGGTTTGGTCGCGGCGATGGTCCGGTAGAACTGCATCCCGTCGACCCGCGGCATCTTCAAATCGCACACGATCAAGTCGTAGGTCCTGGCTCCCGCAAGAGCCAGGGCCTCCTCGCCGTCGCTTGCGTGATCGACGATGAAGCCGGCGTCGGCGAGGCCTTCGCCGACGGCCTGGGCCAGCGCCGGCTCGTCCTCGACGAGCAGCACCGACGCGCCGCGCGGCAGGTCCTTCGCGATCTCCTCGGGCGGCGGCTGCGGCGCGCGCACCGTGCTGGCGTCTCCGGTCGGCAGCGCCACGAAGAACGACGCTCCGGCGCCCCCGCCCTCCGGTGTCCCGATCCACAGCCGCCCGCCGTGCTCCTGGACGATCGCGTAGGCCACGGTTAGTCCCAGGCCGGTGCCCTTGCCGACCTCCTTCGTCGTGAAGAAGGGATCGAAGATCTTCGTCCGCGCCTCCTCCGGGATCCCGGGCCCGTCGTCGTTCACCTCGAGCACTACCTGGTCGTTCGTGCCGTCGTGCCACGTGCGCACGACGAGGGTGCCGTGCCCGTGGGCCGACAGCATCGCCTGCTCGGCGTTGATCACCAGGTTGAGCAGCACCTGCTGCAGCTGGTGCGGGTCGGCAAACACCTGAGGCAGGCCGGCCGCCAGCGCGCGGATGACGTTGATGTTGGTCACCCGCTGCTCGTAGGCGCGCAGCGTCAGTGTCTCCTCGACGACCTGGTTGACGTCGACCATCGTGCGCGTCGTGTGGCGCTTGCGCGCGAAGGTCAGCAGGTTGCGGACGATGCGGGCGGAGCGCTCGGCTTCAGAGAGGATGACGTCGAGGCCGCGGCGTGTCTGGTCGTCGACCTGCCGGTGCGAGAGCCGATCGGCCCAGGTCAGGATCGTCGCCAGGGGGTTGTTGAGCTCGTGCGCGATCCCCGAGATTGTCTGGCCGAGCGAGGCGAGCTTCTCGGCTTGCAGCAGTTGGTGGTAGAGGTCCCGCGTCTGATCGTCGAGCTTCTTGCGGTCGCTGACGTCGCGGACCAGGGCCTCCAGGCGCACGCCGCCGTCGGCCGAGGCTTCCGCCCAGCCGGTGACCTCCACCCAAATCGGCGTGAAGTCCACGCGGCGGATGCGGACCAGGAAGTCGGCGACCGACCCGTCGCGCCCAAGCCGCTCGATGAGGTTCGGCCGCGCCAGCGGATCGATGAACCGATCGGCGCCGAACGGCAGGATCGCGGCATCACCGGTCTCGATCGGGTAGCCGAAGATCAATCTGAGCTGCGCGTTGGCGGCGAGCGTGCGATCGCCCCTGTCGGAGAGGATTCCGACGAACGCGCCGATCCGGACGTGATCGAACAGCCGCGTGAAGGCGCGACCCCTGGATTCCGCGGCAGCATGGTCCACGGGGGAGATTATACGGGAAGCCGCCGTCGCCTCGGCCCGAAGAAGAAGAGCAGCACGGCGAGAATGAGACCCGCCCCGGCCGCCGTCACGACAATCTGCGTCGAATCCATCACGGCTCCTCAGGCGCGGCGAAGGCGCAGGCTGTTGGCGAGCACCGAGACCGACGAGAACGACATGGCGGCCGCCGCGACCATCGGGTTGAGCAGCCAGCCGGTGAACGGGTACAGCGCGCCAGCGGCGAGAGGGATACCGAGCACGTTGTAGAAGAAGGCCCAGAACAGGTTCTGCCGAATCACGCGCAGCGTGCGCCGCGAGAGCCGGATCGCCTCGGCCACGCCGTTCAGGTCACTGCGCATCAGCGTGATGTCGGCCGCCTCGATTGCCACGTCGGTTCCCGATCCGACCGCGATCCCGACATCGGCCTGCGCCAGGGCCGGCGCGTCGTTGATGCCGTCGCCCACCATGGCCACGATGCGGCCCTCGTCCTGGAGCGCCTTCACGGCCGCCGCCTTCCGGTCGGGCAGCACGCCGGCCATGATCCGATCGATCGCGCCAGACGGCGACACCTGCCGGGCGATGGCCTCGGCGGTGGCGGGGTTGTCGCCGGTCATCATCACGATGTGGAGGCCCATCGCCTTCATTCGCGCGATCGCGGCCGCCGACTCGGGCCGCGGCGTGTCGGCCATCCCGACCAGGCCGGCGACCGACAGGCCCACTCCCTGATCCGGGCCGGCGGGCGAGGCTGCTACGATCATCACCGTCCTCGCCGCCCGCGCCAGCCGCTCGATCTCGCGCCGCGCCGGGGCGAGGTCCACGCCCCGGTCGTCCATCAGCGCCTCGTTCCCGATGGCCACGCGCCGGCCGCCGACGCGCGCCAGGATTCCGCGGCCAGGAACGGCCTCGAACTCATCGACGGCCCCGATCGTCAGCGCGCGCTCCTGCGCGGCACGGACGATCGCCGCCGCCAGTGGATGCTCGGACCGGTGCTCGGCGGACGCCGCCAGCGCGAGCAGTTCGGTCTCGGCCCCGCCGCCCACCACCACCACGTCGGTGACCTCCGGGCGCCCGACCGTGATCGTGCCGGTCTTGTCGAGCACGACCGTCGTGATCTGCCCCGCGCGCTCGAGGATCTCGCCGCCGCGGATCAGGATCCCCTTCTCGGCGCCCTTCCCGGTGCCCACGAGAATCGCCGTCGGCGTGGCGAGGCCCATCGCGCACGGGCAGGCGATGATCATCACCGCCACGAAGCTGACCAGGGCTGGCGTGAATCGCGATCCGGCCGGGAGCAGGTCGAACCAAATGACGAAGGTGGCGATGGCGAGGCAGATCACGGCCGGCGTGAAGTAGCCCGAGATGACGTCGGCGAGGCGCGCGATCGGCGCGCGCCTCGCCTGCGCCTCCTGCACGAGCCGGACGATCTGCTGCAGCGCCGTGTCGCGTCCCACTCTCGTCGCGCGGAAGGTGAAGCTCCCCGTCGTGTTCACGCTCCCGGCGAACACCGTCGCCCCTGCGGCCTTGTCGACCGGCAGCGATTCGCCCGTCAGCATCGACTCGTCGACGGCCGACACGCCGTCGAGCATCTCGCCGTCGACCGGGACCTGCTCGCCGGGCCGCACCACCACGACGTGGCCCGCGGCGACTGACGCCGCCGGAATCTCGATCTCCTGGCCACTCACCAGCACCCTCGCGGTGCGCGGCTGGAGGCCGATCAGCCGCCGGATGGCGTCGGACGTCCGCCCACGGGCGCGCGTCTCGAGCAGGCGGCCGAGCAGGACGAGGGCGATGATGGCCGTCGAGACTTCGAAGTAGACATCGAGCGACGCGGGCGTCGCGCCGTGAGGCCTGGGCGCCGCGCCTGCCAGCAGTCCCGGCGCGAGCGTGACGATGACGGAGTAGCCGAACGCGACGCCGGTGCCGACGGCGATGAGCGTGTTCATGTCCGCCGCCCGGTGGCGGAGGCTGTTCCAGGCGCCGCGGTAGAACTGGGCGCCGGAGTAGGCAACCACCGGCAGCGCCAGCGCGAACTGCACGAGGTCGGCCCCCGGAAAATGCAGATGTACCATGCTGACGACCAGCAGCGGCGCCGTCAGGCAGACGGCCACGACAAACCGGCGCCGGAGATCCAGATAAGCGGCTTCGTGCGCCTGCCTTTCGAGATCCTCGACGGCCTCGGTGCCCGCGGAGTTGGCGGCCGCCCCCGCCTCGGGTTGGTCGGGCTGACCTGTCTCGATGACGTCGTAGCCGACCTCGCGAACGGCCTTGACAAGGTCGCCGACGCCCACGGTAGCGGGGTCGAACGTCACGACGGCCCGGCCCGTGGCGAAGTTCACGTCGGCCGCCTCGACGCCCGGCGTGTCTTCGAGCGTGAGCGCGATTGTCCGGGCGCACGCCGCGCAGCTCATGCCGAGGACGGGCAGAGAGACGTGTGCGGGCGCGGGCTTGGCAGACGAGGTTGTCACGGGATCTCCGGCGCGCGACCCGGGAAACGGGCCGCCACCTCGATCTTACTGCCGAGAGCGGCGCCCGGAGCGATTGGAGATGAACCGGGGCGCTGACCTGCCCTATGCTGTGTGCATGCTGCCGCCCATCCGCCACCTGACCTCAGACTCGGCCGGCATCGGTTTCTTCGTCTGCACGCAGAAGGAAATCCGCCCCGGGCGCAACGGCGATTTTTTGTTCCTCACCCTGCAAGACGCCACCGGCCGCATGCCCGCGCGAGCCTTCGACGACGTGGATCGGCTGAAGGGCGAATTCGAGGCGGGCGAGTTCGTCAAGGTGAGGGCGCGGGCGAGCATCTACAACGACCGGCTGCAGCTCATCGTCGAGAACATCCGGCGCGTCCATCCCGAGCAGGACCGGACGGAAGGGTTCCGCGAGGAGGACTGCGTGATCGCCTCGGCGCGGCCGGTTGACGAGATGTGGGCCGAGCTGCAGGGACGGATCGCGTCGGCCGCCAACCCGTACGTGAAGCAGCTGCTCGCAAGCGTGGTGACCGCCCACGAAGCGAAGCTGCGCATCTGGCCGGCCGCGCAGACGCTGCACCACGCCTACCGCGCGGGATTCCTCGAGCACATCCTCCAGATGGCGGGCGTCGGCGAGATGGTGGCGAAGGCCTACGGTGCCGACGTCGACCTGGTGCTGGCCGGCGCGATCCTGCACGACATCGGCAAGCTGCAGGAGCTCGATTACGACGTGGCGACGAGTTACTCGCGCGACGGGCGGCTCATCGGTCATATCGTGCTTGGCGCGGCGGTCGTGCGCGACGCCGCGCATGCGATCGAGGGGTTCCCGCCGACGCTGCTGTCCGAGATCCAGCACCTCGTCCTCTCGCACCACGGGTGCCTGGAGTACGGGTCGCCGGTGGTTCCGATGACTGTCGAGGCGTTCATCCTCTCGTTCATCGACGACCTCGACGCGAAGATCAACATGGTGCGCCAGGCGATTGGCGACGACACCGGCGACGGCGAATTCACCGGCTACCACAAGCGCCTCGATCGCGTGTTCTGGAAGGGGCCGGCGGAGGGCTGAGCGGCCGCCGCTACGGCGCCTCGGTCCTCGACGGGCTGAGGGCGAACGTCATCGTGCCGGCGAGCACCACCTGGCCGTCCACGCGGGCCACGCCGCGGACGATCCCCATCCTGCTGCGAAGGCGGACCACCGTCGCCTCGACCTCCACCACGTCGCCGGGGCGCACCGGCCGCTTGTAGCGCACGCGGTCGATCCCCATGAAGAAGATGAGCCGGTTGCGGTTCTCTGGCTTGGCGAGGATGAGGATCGCCCCCACCTGGCCGACGGCCTCGGTGAGGATGGTGAGCGGCAGCGTCGGGCCGTCCTCGGCGGACCGGTTCAGGAAGTACTGGTCGGCGGAGATGTTCTTGATGCCGACAATGCGCCTGTCGATCTCGAGCTCGGTGATGCGGTCCACGAGGAGGAACGGGAAGCGATGCGGGAGGATCCGCTCGATGGTGGCGTTGTCGAGTGGCAGCTGCAGATCCATGAAATGAACGCTCCCGGACATCCGCGGTAAGCTCAGAAGTATAATCCGGGTGCGTCGCCCGCGTCTCGCAGTCGATCGACAGCCATGCAGCCATCCTCTTCCGATCCCCGGCCGTCCGCGACGGGCTCGCCCGGCGACCTCCCGCCGCGACCGAGCGACCAGCAGCTGCTCACCACGCTGTTCGACCTGGGGCGGCAGGTGACCTCGGTGCTCGACCTCGACGAGCTGCTGCAGCGGATTCCGCACCTCATCAGCCGGCTGACGGCGTTCACCTCGTTCGCCGTCTATCTCATCGACGAGCGCCGGCGCGATCTGTACATCGCCTACGCGGTCGGCTATCCGGAAGACCTCGTCCGCGCCCAACGCCTCAAGGTGGGGCAGGGGATTGTCGGCACGGCCGTCGCCGACGAGCGCCCGATCCTGGTCCACGACGTGCTCGCCGACCCGCGCTACGTGGAAATCGTCCCCGGCACGCGCTCGGAGCTCGTCGTGCCGCTGCGCCGCAAGGGGAAGGTGATCGGCGCGCTGAACCTGCTCAGCCCGTCGCCCGAGCAGTTCACCGAGCTCGACGAGGCGATCCTCAGGCAGTTCGCGGCCGCGGTCGCCATCGGCATCGAGAACGCGCGGCTCTTCGAGAAGGAGCGGCAGAACGCCGAGATGATGGAAACACTCGCGGAGGTCAGCCGCGAGGTGTCGTCCATCCTCGACGTCGACGCCCTGCTGGTCAGGCTGGCCCAGCTCACCAAGCGGCTGATCGAATACCGCACGTTCGGCATCCTGCTGCTCAACCCGGCGACCGGCGAGCTGGAGACGAAGCTGGCGCTCAAGTACAACGAGCAGACCACGCCGCGCGCGGTGAAGATGGGCGAGGGCCTGGTCGGCTACGCGGCCGAGCACAAGCAGATCGTGCTGGTGCCCGACGTCCACGCCGACCGCCGCTACGTGAACGCGATGGACGACGTCCGGTCGGAACTGGTCATCCCGCTGCTCGTCAAGGACCGGTGCATCGGCGTCATCGACCTCGAGAGCCCGGAGCTCGACGCCTTCACCAAGAGCGACGTCGGGGTGATGACGATGCTCGCGGGCCACGCCGCCGTGGCCATCGACAACGCGCGCCTCTACGAGACCATCCGCCGGAACGAGGTGCGGCTGGAAGGCGAGCTGCGGTTCGCCCAGCGCGTCCAGGCGGCGCTGCTGCCGAGCGAGGTGCCGAAGCAGATCAAGGGCGTCGACGTGGCGGCGCGCTTCGCCCCGGCGCGCGAACTGGGAGGCGACCTCTACGACTACCTGTCGCCGGAGGCCCACACCCTGGCCGTCGCCGTCGGCGACGTGTCGGGCAAGGGGGTGCCGGCGGCCCTCTACGGCGCCTTCGCCGGCGAGCTGATTCGCTCGCGCACCTTCCGGCGCCGGTTCGCGCCGCACAGCTTCGGCCCGGCCATCGTGCTGTCGTCGGCCAACACGATCCTCCACGAGCGGCAGCTCGCGGAGTATTACTGCACGCTCTGCTACGCCGTGTTCGACCTCAAGCGCCGCACGGTCGTCCTCTCGAACTCCGGGCTGCCGTACCCGATCCGATCCTCGGGCGAGACGTGCGGGCCGGTCGAGATTGCCGGCGTGCCGCTCGGCGCCTTCGCCGGATCGCACTACGACGAGATCGCCTTCGACCTCCAGGTGGGCGACCTCTTCGTCTTCTGCACCGACGGCGTGTTCGAGGCGATGAACGCGGAGAAGGACGAGTTCGGGACCGCGCGCGTGATCGACATCGTGCGGGAGGCGCGCGGCCTGTCGGCGCGCGAGATCGTGGACCGGATCTTCGCGGCCGTGGAGGTGTTCCGCGGAGAGGAGCCGCCGAACGACGACATGACCGCCGTCGCGGTGAGGATCACGACCTGAGCGGGGAAGGCGGCGCTCGACGGCCGGGATGGGCCCGTACACACGACATCGCGCGGAACCGGATGCCCTGCCAGACATTCGAGGTGCGACGATGCCAGCGCCTGCCTGAGTTGTTGTGCACCCCGCCGATTCCGCGCGACTGATACCCACCCCATCAAAATCCGTGCCGACCGCGAACTTGCAGAAAAAGGCCTGGAAACAGACCTGTCAGCACCTGACCCTGGCGGGAGCGTCCTGATGTTGTGACGGGATGTTGCCCTCGTGCGCGGACGAAGGCCCGCTGCTAGACAGGCTCGCTGAATTGACGAGGTCGTCGTCAGAAGGAGATCGTCTCGGCCACGAACGAGGCCAGCTGCGCCGCCACGATGGTGGCCACCGCCTGCACCGACGGGCTGGCCTCGGCGCCGTGCCGGACTTCCGCGGCCATCGCCCCGACACAGCCGTTCGACGTGACGATCGGCGCGACGACAGCGCCCGGCTTGTCCCGGCCGCCCCGCACCACCTCCAGCCGGCCAGTGCGATACGAGAGAGAGACGGCGTTGTCGGACCGGCCGGAGAGCGTCTTCATCCGTGCCAGCGCGTGGTCGCTGTAGCCATGGCTGGCAGCGGGCCGCAGGGTCGCGCCGTCGGGACCGACCATCCACAGCACGAGGCCTGACGCATCGAGCAGTTCCGCCGCCCGCGACAGCAGACCCGCCAGCTCGCCACTCTCTTTGACGCGGGCGAGGTCCGTGCAGAGACGCGCCGCTTCGGCGAGGTCCACCGGCGTGTCCATGTTCAGGCGCAGGCGCGACTGGCCACGCAGGCCTTCCTCGATTTCCTGCTCGGACTCGTGCGGCGGCTCGGGCGGCGGGGTGAGGCTGACGTGCGAATCGTGGTAGCCGAGGTCGAGATCGACGCCGGCGGAGGCCTCGACCTGAGCGGCTGGCGGCGTGTCCAGAGACAGGCCGAGTGTCGTTGTGGCGCCCTCGTCGCCCCGGTCCACGCCCGGGGCCGATTCGACGCGCGGCGGCAGGACCAGCAGAACGACGAGGGTCCAGGCTGCGGCGCCGCCGAGCGCGAACGCTTCGTCGAGATCGCGCCCGCCGATTTCCCGTTCGACCGCCTGTCCCTGCGTGGCGGCCACGCTGGCCAGGGCGGCCGACGCCGTGCCGAGGTGCTGGACCGCGTCGCCGAACACGATCGACGAGGCGGTGAGCGGCTGCTCGGACGCCAGCAGGTCGCGCACGTGATCCGACAGCCTGGAGAAGGCCGCGACCGCCTCGGCGGCGGCCGCGAGATCCTGCGCCGAGTCGGCCGACAACGACGCCCGATCGATCTTCTTGATCGTGTCCGAGGTGCCCTGGATCAGGCCCGCCAGCCGGCTCGCCCACTCCGCCGAGTCCTGGCCCGTGGCGACGAGGCCGGCCTCTGCGGTGCGCAGTTCGCCGACCAGCGTCTGCGCGCGCCCCGTTTCCTGCATCAGCGCAGCGTAAACGTCGCGGGCGACGGCCTTCTGGTGTTCGGAGCGGACGAGGAAAAACCCCGCGGCCGCCTGGGCCGCCAGGGCGAGCACCACGAGAAGGACCCTCAGGACACGGTTCGTCATGGTGCGACCGCCGTCGCCGGCGCGGCGCCGGCCTATTCCTGCTTCGGCGTTGGACCGGACCCGCCCGCGAACTTCACCGGCGGCAGGTCCTTGAACATCGCTTCCCACTTCCGGCGCTCGGACGGGTTCGACGCCTGCAGAACCTGCCGCCTCGTCGGGCGCGCGAAGCCGATCTGCGCGAGATTCGCGTAGGCCGGCCGGCCGGCCAGGGCGGCGGCGATCTCGGCGCGGACCTGCGCCGCGCTCGTGCACGCGAGGGCGACGCCGAGCGCCACCGCGACGTTCACGAGGATCTGCCAGTCCTCCATGGCATCGCCCGGAGGGGCGACGGCCCGCGAGGTCGTCTGCACCAGGTGCTTGTCGCTCGTGAAGCAGGCGTCCTTCTCGAGGTAGCTGGCGCCGGGCAGCACGAAGTCCGCCGCCCGCGCAAGATCGGTGAGGAGGATGCCCTGCACCGCCAGCACCTTGATTCGGCCGTCGCGCCGGGCGTCGATGAGCCAGGAGATGTCGCCGAGCGATCCCGCCGGGCCCGGATCGAGCACGTAGAGCGCCTGCGCCTCGCCCGTGTCGACCGCGGTGCGCAGCGCGGAGAAGATCCGCGGCCCCGCTCGCGGTCGCCGCGACGCGAAGGCCCAGGTCCCGGGCGCCCTCGACGTTGGGCGCGTCGAGCTTCGGCACGACGAACCGCGTCCTGGCCGGCTGCGGTTTCTCGCTGACCTGCCAGCCGATGGCGATCTGCGCCTCGGCGCCGCCGCCGTGGAGGCCGCGCGCCAGACGGACGAGCAGGCTCAACTCCTCGAGCGACGCGTGCGCCGAAGCCAGGAACCGCAGGCGCCCGCGCAGGCCGTCGCCCGCCGCGCCGAGCGCCGAGCGTAGCTGCACGAGCAGGTCGTGCCAGCCCACCGGCGCCAGCTCACCGGCGGCGTTGCGCGCCAGCGGGCGCGTCAACCGGTCGTCGCCCTCGACGAAGTGGTAGTCGAACCGCCCGACGTCGCACATCCAGGTACTCGTTCACGTCGAGGTTGAACCGCGGCGTAATGCGCGCGATCCGCGGCCCCTTGGCCCACTCCGGCTTGGCGCGCAGCCAGGCGGTGATATTGCAGCCCTTCGAGCAGCGGGTGCAGACCGTGTCGACCGCCGTCGGGTTGTCCCACGGTCTCGAGGTGAACCGGTAGTCCTTCGTCGTGATGGCGCCAACCGGGCAGACGTCCATCAGGTTGCCGCTGAGGACCGAGTGCACGCCCTCTTCCTGGAACGTCTCGATCTGGCTGCCGTTGCCGCGGTCCTGGATCGAAATCTGCGCGTCGCCGTCCACGTCGCGCATGAAGCGGACGCACCGCGTGCAGAGGATGCACCGGTTGCGGTTGAGCATCAGCGTCGGCCCGAAATCGACGTCGCCCTTGACCCCCTCCCCGTCGAACACGCGGCGCGGAAAGTCCATCCGGCTCGCCGCCGGCCCGTACGCGTTCGAATAGTCCTGCAGCGGACACTCGCCGCCCTTGTCGCAGACCGGGCAGTCGAGCGGGTGGTTGAGGAGCAGGAACTCGAACACCGCCGCCCGCGCCGCCACCACGTCCGGCGACCGGGTGTCCACGACCATCCCCTCGGTGCACACCGTCGAGCAGGCCGTCTGCAGCTTCGGCATCCTCTCGATGCGGACGATGCAGACACGGCACGATCCCTCGATGCCGAGCGCGGGATGGTAGCAGTAGAAGGGAACGTCGATTCCTGAGTCGAGCGCGGCCTGGAGAACGGTTGTGCCCTTGGCGACGGACAGGGCATGGCCGTCGATCGTCACATTGACGCTGTCCATGATCCCCGGATGATAACACGCGCCACCGAGGGAGACGGCTTGGACGCGAACGTCCCGAGCGCGGCCTGGTCGCGGTTGACGTCGATCCGCCGCAGGGCCCCCCTGAAGGGCACCCGCACCACCGTGTGCCGCTCGGTCAGCTTCGCCAGGGCGGTGACGACCGAGTTGCTGCCGGCCTCGACCGTGACCGTGACCGGCACGTCGTAGACCGCTCCCGACTGGTCGAACTCGATGACCGCCTCCTGCGTGCCGTCGTGGTTTTCGACCCGGGAGGACACCGCCACCTGCGGCAGTCCGTCGCCGAACACCCACCGCTCGAAGAACCTCGTCAGGTCCAGGCCGGACTCCTCCTCCAGGACGTGCCTGAGATCGTCGGTGCCGGCCTTCTTGAACCGCCAGTCGTCGTAGAAGCGGCGCAGGCCGCCGAAGAACGCCTCGTCGCCCATCAGCCGGCGGAGCATGTGGAGCACCATGGCGCCTTTGTCGTAGACGACCGCCCGGAAGATCTGGCTGTCGCCCTTGACGTGTCCGACGCGGTAGCCGAGGTAGATCGGCCCCTGGTCCGAGTTCTCGGTGGCCCAGTCGTGCATCCTCCGGATGATCGTGTCGAAGGTTCCCTGGCCGCGCGACCGCTCGGCGTACAGCGCCGCGAAGTACTGTGCGAACGCCTCGCTCAGCCACTGTTCGTGGTAGTTCTTCCAGCCGACCGCCTGGCCCCACCACTGGTGGGCCAGCTCGTGCGCGAGGAAGAAGTCGGGGAAGTCGGGGAGCACCCCGGGGTCATTTCCCCAGTTGACGGGAATCCCCGGCCCAGGTACGGCCACCGCGACCAGATAGCCAGGGCTGTGACCGCCGGGGAGGGGGCGCTCGATGGTCGCGACGCTGAGCGACGCATACGGGTAGTCTCCGACGAGCGAGGCGTAGAAACGGATGATGTTCGCCACCGCCTTCTGGATCTCGGGGCCGCTCCGGTGCTGCCTGGCGTTGGTCCTGACGGTCAGCTCCACCTCCTCGTGGTGGACGCCGGGCATATGGGTCCGGCGGGCCGCCTCCTCGGCGCCCTTGAGCGAAACCGTCTCCGTGCGGGGCGGGGCCATGCGGGTGGCCAGGAAGGCGAGGTAGCGCACCGGCTCGTTGACGCGGAACGAGAACTGCCGGCGGCCGCCGCCACCCTGCTCGGCAGGCGGCGTCGGCACGGCGGAGGTCTGCTCGCCGCTCGCCAGCACGCTCCACGGCTCGGGCACGGTGATCGCGATCCTGGCCGTCGCGTAGCCGGTCGTCCCCGGCTGGGCGTACCAGTAACTGCGGTCGCTGTACAGGAAGCTCTCCTCGAGCGGAACCTCGACTTCGTCGTCCCGGGGATTCCTGCGCACGTCGGGGAACTGCGGCTCGATCGCCTCCCGGTCAATCTGACGCGGTTCGAGCGCACCGGCGTAGGCCACCAGCAGGTGCAGGCGCGCCCCGCGTGCGAGCGTCCGGGGAAGGTCCACCACGATGCTGTCCCGATCTCGGACGCGGACGCACAGCATCCGGCCGAACTCCGCCGAGACGGCCGATTGCACCGCCAGCGAGTCGGCCAGCCGCAGGGTGATCGTGTTGATCGAGGGCGCAACGACTTCGATGTTGAGGCTGGTCTGCCCGGCAAGCCAGCGCCGCGACGGCGTGAACGCAACGTCTACGCCGTAGGAGAGCACGCGGTAGTCGATTTGCTCGTCGTCGCTGTAGAAGCGCGTGTAGCGCTCCAGGTGCGCCTTCGACGAGTAGGTCGAGATGTTGCGCCGCTTCTTGCGATCGAAGAGCGAGATGTCCTCGATCTCGCTGATCGCCCGCGCGTAGGTCAACGTGTCGTAGCGCCGCGTGTGGATCTCGGCGAGGAAGTCGCCGGGCAGCGGGAGCAGCGACCAGTGGTCGGGGCTCAGGTCCCCGAGGTCGAGGCCGAATGATTGAACGACCTCCTGGTGGAACACGTCGTCCGCGCGCTTGAAGTCGCGTGGGTCGACCGGCCGCTCGTCCATCACGCTGGCCACCACGTGCGCCTGGGCGTCGCCGGGGTTCACCCTGACGAAGACCGTGTCGAACGACGTCCGGAAGACCGCGTTGCCGGTCAGCACCTTCATCTGCCCCTGCTCGGCAGCCGGAGCCGGGGAGAAGGTCATCTCTCCGCGCCCGAAAATGACGAACGCCGTCGGCCAGCCGTCGACCTCGGCCATGAACATGACGCCTTCCGGCACGGCGAGCTGCAGGTCCTCGGCCCTGACGACCAGATCCTTCACCGCGATCTCGCGCGCCGGATTGAGCGTGAGGCGATGAAGCCCCTGGAGCGTCGTCATGACCTCCTGGGAGACGATGCCCCAGTCCTCGAGCGTGCCGGCGCTACGGCGCCGCACGTCGAGCCGCCAGGTCGAGACCTTCGCCTGCGTCCCGGACTCGAGCATCACGTCGACCATCAGGCGGTAGCCGTCCCCGGGGAGCGTTCCGGGCAGGTCGGTCCGGTCCCGCTCCCGCACCGCGGCGCGGGTGACGCCGGCGGTGACAACAGACCGCGCGAACGCCGCGCACGACTCTCGATCGGCCGACGCGGCTAGCAGGTCCATGTAGCGATCGGGCGGTCCGTCGCGCAGGACCTGCTCCAGCCGGGCGAGCAGGACGGCCACCGGGTCCGGCGCCTCCGGCTTCTGCGCGGCGGCCGGCCTGGCGAGACACACGAGGAGCGTCATCGCTAGGAGGATGCGGGTCATGGGGTTGCCGCTTTTCTCCGGACCACGAGGACGGTCAGGTCGTCGGCGAGGTAGGTCTCCTGCGCGTGGTTCTCCACGACCCTGACGATTGTCCGCGCGAGGTCCGGCGGGCTGGCCTGGGCGTTGGCCGCGACGACGCGCGCGAGGCCGGATTCCTCGAAGGCCACGCCCTGGTGGTTCTCCGCCTCGGTCACGCCGTCGCTGTAGAGCACCAGCGTCTCGCCCGGCTCGATCACCGTCTCATGTGCCACGTACTTCGATTGCTCGAACATCCCGAGCGCGATTCCGCCGCCCAAGAGGCGCTCGAACGAGCCGTCGCGCCGGAGCAGCAGGCCGGGCATGTGGCCGGCGTTGACGTAGACGATGCGGCCGGTGGCGGGATCGCAGGCGGCGAAGAAGAGCGTGATGAAGCGCGAGGCCGGCGAGTGCCGGGACACCTGGACGTTGAGCCGCTCGGCGAGCGCCGCCGACTCGAGCCCTTCGTCCACCAGCGTGCGGAACATGGCGAGCAGCAGCGCCATCAGCAGCGCGGCCGGGCTGCCCTTGCCGGCCACGTCGCCGAGCGTGACGATCACGCGGCCGTCCGGCCGCGGCAGGACGTCGTAGAAGTCGCCGCCGACCGTGTTGGCCGGCCGCGTGAGGCCGAACGCCTCGAACGACGGTGAGTCGTACAACGCCTGCGGCAGCATGGCGTACTGGATCTCTCGCGCGATCTCCAGGTCGTTCTTGAGGGAGAGCCGGTCGGCAACCTCGAGCAGGACCAGGAGGTTCACGAGCGCGACGCCGACGAACAGGTAACCGGTGCCCGGCACCCAGCGGGGGATCGGACCGGGCCCGCCGAATCCGCGGAAGAGCTCGAGAAAGCCCATCAGGCAGGCCAGCAGGGCCACGCCGTAGATCAGACGGCGCGCCGGGGAGAGGCGGAGCGTGAACGCCCAGAAGAACAGGCGGGCCCGCGCCAGGAACCGTTTGTGGCGGGACAGGCCGGCCAGTTCCTTCTCGTCGAAGCTCCGGGCGAAGAATCGGTAGGCCTCGCGGGTGTCGCGCGTGAAGAGACGCCGGACGTCCTCGCGCGTCAGGCCGTGAGTGTAGGTGTCGAGAAACGAGCGGGCGTTGTCGGCAAGACGGCGTTTTCTGGCGCGCATGGCAAGCTCCGCCCCACTGTAGAAGACGAAATCGGGGGCGGGCCGGTTCCGCCCGTCCGGGGCCGGGGCCGCGCGGGGCCGCGCCGAGGCCCCGCGAGCAGTGTATGCTAGACTCGCGACGGTTGGCCGGGTCTTCTGCAGCCGGGCCGTGCGCTCCTGCCCCCGTTGAGTCTCCCGTGATCCTAGGGACCGGTCTCGATCTCTTAGACACCGCCCGCTTCTCCAGGGTGTCTGCCCGGCGCGGCGCCGGGTTCATCGAGGGGCTCTTCAGCGGGGCAGAGCTCGCGTGGTGCGCGCGGCAGCGCAGGCCCGACGAGCACCTCGCGGCCTACTTCGCCGCGCGCGAGGCGCTGCTCAAGGCGCTCGGCACGGGCCTCGTGGGGTCCATGTCGTGGAAGGACATGGAAGTGGTGCCGGGGCGCGCCCGGGGCACGGCGACGCTCGTCGTGCGCGGGGCCGTCGGCGCCGAGGCCGGGCGGCAGGGCGTGCGGCGGATTCACTTGTCGCTGGCCACGACGCGTGAGCTCGCGGCCGCCAGCGTGATACTCGAAGACTGATCGAGGAGAGGAACTTATGGCGTATCCATCAAACGTCCTGGAAGCCTACCGGGCCGAGCTCGACGGCATCCGCGAGAAGGGGATCTTCAAGCAGGAGCGGTTCATCCACTCGCCGCAGGCGGCGGACATCTCGGTGGAGTTCCCCGCCGGGCAGCCGCCCAAGCGGGTCGTGAACCTGTGCTCGAACAACTATCTCGGGCTCTCGTCTCACCCGGAGGTGGTGGCGGCGGCGCACCGCGGCCTCGACGAGCGCGGCTACGGAATGTCGAGCGTGCGGTTCATCTGCGGCACGCAGGACCTGCACCGACAGCTCGAGCACAAGCTGACCGAGTTCCTCGGCACCGAGGACACGATCCTCTTCCCGAGCTGCATGGATGCCAACGGCGGCGTGTTCGAGGCGGTGCTGAACGAGCAGGACGTCATGATCGCCGACCGCCTGGTGCACGCCAGCATCGTCGACGGCATGCGGCTGTGCAAGGCGATGCAGGACACCTACAAGCACGCTGACATGAAGCACCTCGAGCAGAAGCTCCAGGAGCACCAGGACAAGCGTGTCCGGCTCATCATCACCGACGGCGTCTTCAGCATGGACGGCGATCTTGCGCCGCTCGACGAAATCTGCGCGCTGGCCGAGAAGTACAACGCCCTGGTCTTCGTCGACGACAGCCATGGCAGCGGGTTCATGGGGAAGACCGGGCGCGGCGTGCACGAGCACTTCGGCGTGATGGGCAAGATCGACATCCTGACGACGACGCTCGGCAAGGCGCTCGGCGGCGCGAGCGGCGGCTGCGTGTCGGGGCGCAAGGAGATCGTGGAGCTGTGCCGGCAGCGGGCGCGGCCGTACCTGTTCAGCAACGCCGTCCCGCCGCCGATTGCGGCGGCGGCGATCAAGGTGCTCGAGATTCTGAGCAGCAGCACGGAACGGCGGGACCGGCTCGAGGCGAACCAGAAGTTCTGGCGGCAGGCAGTGCCCGAGGCCGGGTTCGTCATCAAGGACGGCGCCAGCCCGATCGTCCCGATCATGCTCTTCAACGCGAAGCTGAGCCAGGACATCGCGCGCGACCTGTTCCAGGAAGGCGTCTACGTCATCGGATTCTTCTTCCCGGTGGTGGCGGCGGGGCAGGCGCGGATCCGGACGCAGATGTCGGCCGACCACGACATCCCGATGCTGAAGGAGGCGCTCGAGGCGTTCAAGAAGGTGGGCGCGAAGTACGGGATCCTCGGGCTCGACAAAAAGGGGATTATCGAGAAATACGGGATGTAATCGGAGGACGGGCGGAGTAGTCGATTGCCGGGCCTGTCAGTCGGTGGCCGGGCTTGTCAGTCGGAGGACGAGTCTGTCCGTCGGAGGACGGGGAGAGGAATCGGGCCCGTGGCACTCGTCGTTCTTCTCCGGGGCGTGAACGTCGGCGGCCACAGGGCGTTCCGACCGACCGCGCTCGCGCGGCAACTGAAACACCTCGGGGCCGTGAACATCGGCGCAGCGGGCACGTTCGTGATCCGCAAGCGAGTGCCGCGCGCTGAGCTGTGCGCCGAGCTCGCGCAGTGGCTTCCCTTCCACACCGACATCGTGATTTGCCAGGGG
Source organism: uncultured Acidobacteriota bacterium (assembly GCA_963727765.1). Classification (GTDB taxonomy): domain Bacteria; phylum Acidobacteriota; class Vicinamibacteria; order Vicinamibacterales; family Fen-181; genus FEN-299. The sequence goes on along the minus strand of CAVSGZ010000013.1, from coordinate 552,238 downwards.
CGGGAGATCCTCCGCCTGATGTCGAGCGATATTTTCGCGGGTCGGCCGGCGCCGCCCGGCGTCGTGCGCTTCGCGAGCGCCCTGGTTCGAGGCTCCCGCGAAGCGCCGCCGCTGCCGATCAGCCTCCCGCCCCGCGGCCGGTGGCTCGTGAGGGTCCTTGCGCGTGACGGCCGGTTCGTCCTCGGCGAGTACCGGCGCCACATGAAGACGATCGGCCTTCTCGGCGCGCTGGACTGGGTGCTTGGCGCGCCGGTGACGACGAGGAACTGGAATACCATGACCGCCATCGTCAGGGTGCTGGAGGGCGGAGCGGGGCGCGGCCCGATTCAGAAGGTGAACAGGGGCGAGGGATGATCATCAGGGCAGAAGCGGCCGCCGACATTGCGGCGATTACCGACGTCACGGTGGCCGCATTCCGGAATCACCCGTTCAGTCACCAGACCGAGCACTTCATCGTCAACGCTTTGCGTACGGGGAACGCCCTGACGATCTCCCTGGTGGCCGAAGTGGATGGACACGTGGTCGGGCACGTCGCCTTCTCGCCGGTGACAGTGTCCGACGGCACCAGGGACTGGTACGGCCTGGGCCCGGTTTCCGTGTTGCCGAAGCACCAGCGGCGCGGCATTGGCAAGGCGCTGATCCAGGAGGGCCTGTCGTCGCTGCGAGCGCTGGGCGCCTGCGGCTGCGCCCTCGTCGGAGCCCCGGCTTATTACGCGCGGTTCGGGTTCGGGAGCTCGCCGGGACTGGTTTACGAGGGAGTTCCGCAAGAGGCCTTCCTTGTCCTGCCGTTCGGCGGGAACATCCCGAGGGGCATCGTGGTGTTCCACGACGCGTTCCTGGCGACCGGCTGAGGCGCGTGCCGGGTAGCCCCGAGGGCCGAAAGCTGGCGACGCGGAGAAGAATGTAGAAATGCAGAAGGTCAACCTCGCGGAGAAACTGGCCCGGATCTCGGAGTTCTGGAACCCGAAGGCGGTGGGTGCCGTCAACAACTTCCACGTAAAGCTCGTCAAGCTCCGGGGCGAGTTCGTCTGGCACGCGCACGAGGCGGAGGACGAGCTGTTCCTGGTGCTGAAGGGCCGGCTGCGGATGCAGTTCCGGGACTGCGAGGTCGCGGTCGATCCCGGCGAGCTCATCATCGTCCCGCACGGGACGGAGCATCGCCCCGTCGCGGACGGCGAGGTTCACGTGCTCCTGTTCGAGCCCGGCTCGACGGTCAACACCGGCACGGCGGGAGGCGAGCGCACGCGGGCGGTCGAGTGGATTTAGGGCCGCAGGAGCATGACCGCCTCTGCAGCGGGAAGACGTCGGGCGCGGCCCGGGGGCGCACTGGATCGACCCGACTGCCGGTCGCGTCTCCGGGGCGGGTCTCGGCGCCTCGAACGAGAGAAGCCTGCGTTCCACCCAAACGATGCTAGGCAGCGAGGGGGATTGGAATGGATGTCATTCAGACTGGTAGCGGCTACGCGGTGGGGTGGGGCACCCTGGCGCTCATCAATGCCGGCCTCGCTCAGTCGAAAGGCCGAAGTCGGCTGGCGTGGTTTCTGGCCTCGCTGGTCCTCGGGCCGATCGCGACATTTGTCATTGTCATCACGGACGAGCCACGGCCCAAGGTGGCCAAGTGATCGATGGGCCGTTGTTGGTTCCAGCGCGTACGGCCAGTTTCACCTCGTGGCATGTCGTTGAGCTCCGCTGAGCGCAGACGCTGCCTAACAGCGGCTTGCAGCCGACGGCGGCGTTCGCCACCACGAACCGCCGCGGCTGAAGCCGGGCGTTAGGACTCATCGCGAGGGGGGCTTGGGTGACCACACCTGATTCACTCTATCTGGCGCTGATAGCGATCCTCTTGTTGCTGGATTACTTCGTGCTGTGGCCCACGTTCCTTCGGCACTCAGAAGCGAATCACGGTCGGGCGCGGTTGTGGCTGTGGTCCCGCTGGATGGTCCTGTTGTGGGCGCTGGTTGCCGCCGGGGGCGCGCTGTGGTTGTTCGAGGCACGAACCTGGGGGGCACTCAGACTCACTGCCCCTCAGGGGTGGCGGCTGTGGGGCGCAACCGGTCTCGTGTTGGCGCTCGCCGTCACTTACGCCCGAACCGTCGTCAGGATCGCGCGAAGCAAGCGCCCGAGACGGATCAAGATGGGGAGCGCAGACGTCGAGCGACTCGCACCACATACGCGATCTGAACTAGGGTGGTGGGTGGCGGTATCCCTGTCGGCTGGATTCTGCGAAGAGTTCATTTTTCGCGGGTACCTCATCTGGGTCTTTCAGCCAGTGTTTGGGTTGTGGGGCGCGGCTGCCCTTTCGGTCGTTGTCTTTGCCGCGGCACATACGTACCAAGGCGCAAGAGGCGTTCTGGCGACTGGCGTTGTTGGCAGTTTACTCACCTTCGTCGTGCTGATTTCTGGATCGCTCTTGCCGGCCATGGCATTGCACGCACTCGTGGACATCGCCCAAGGACTGGTTGCGTGGCTGGTGTTGCGCGACGTGCAGCGCGAAGGCGACATGGTTGCTGCGCGGACGTGAGGCCCTGGAACCACAGAGAGGAGCGCATTATGAGCCCCGAACAGGTCGCACCCGAGACGAAGGGTGTCACGGTGAAGTTGCTTGCGACGGTTGACCTTGGTCCCGAGATCGAGGGCATGGCAGGGCGCAAGCTTCGAATGCGCATGGTGACCATCGAGCCTGAAGGCGTCTTCGGCCCGATTCACGACCATAAGGGCAGACCAGGGACCGTCTACATCCTGCAAGGAACGATCACCGACCATCGAAATGGAGTCGCTACGGACTATGGGCCGGGAGTGGGCTGGCCCGAGGATAGGAACACCACACACTGGCTCGAGAACAGAGGAACGATTCCGGCGGTGGAGATCTCGGTCGATATCGTCCGGCAAGAGTGAGCGCAGGCCCGACATCTGACACGGTCGGGCCTCACGCGCGGCTCGACCGGACGCGCTTCAGTCGGCTTCGCCTGTCTTCGCGCGCCGGCTAGCCGCAACGTCAGGCAGACAGGGACGGCAGCCCATTGGGCTGTGCGTGCGCGAGGTCACACCGTGAAACTGGTATCTTGGCGCTCCCGATACGACCTAGCGTGCGCCGCCCTGGCGGCGGCCATTGGCTTGGGCATCGGGTGGCTCGATCTGCGCACGACTGAGGTCATCGTGACGATCGCGGCCCTGCTGTCAGCGGGCATCCTGCTCGGCCTCCTGCGGCCGGTCGCGGCGTGGCGCTGGGCCGTGCTGCTCGCCCTGGGGCTGCCCGTGATGGCAGGCGTCAGCCGGTTTCTGGCCGCGCGCACAGCCGAGCCCATCCGGTTGGATCCGCGCATTGCGCTGGTCGCGTTGGCGTTTGGGCTGGCGGGCTGCTACACAGGGGTCCTGATCCGCCGGATCGTGAGGACGACCTCGGAATGAGCAACGAGCTGGCAGCCGACGGCCTCCCGCGCGGCGCCGCCGCCGCGACTGACGTGCAGGCGTTCGGCACGCGGCATCGGACGGGGGCGAGCATGAAACAGTTGCGGCTCGGCAGGGCGTTCACCCTCCTGGAGTCGGGTCCGGTGGTCTTCGTGACCACCAACGACGGTAAGCGAAACAACGTCATGACGATCTCCTGGACGATGGTGGTGGACTTCACTCCGATCTTCGCCATCACCACCGGCCCCTGGAACTACTCGTATGCCGCGCTTCGACGATTCAGGGAGTGCGTCATCTCGATTCCCGGCGCGGACCTCATCGACCGGGTCGTCGGCGCGGGAACGTGCTCCGGCGCGGACACGGACAAGTTCGAGAAGTTCGGGCTGACCCCTGCGAAGGGCCGGCACGTCCGCGCGCCGCTCGTCAGGGAGTGCCTGGCGAACATCGAATGCCGGGTCGTCGACATCGTCACACAGCACAACATCGTCGTGCTCGAGGGCCTCGCCGCCCACGTTGACGCAACCAGGAAGGAGAGGAGGACCATTCACGCGGTCGGCGACGGCACGTTCATCGTGGATGGCCGGAAGATCGACCGAAGGAAGATGATGCGGTCCAAGATCCCGGCCGGGATCTAGCCGGTCAAGGGCCACGACGCAAGCCACGTGTTGGGGTCACCAACGCCACGCGGGACACGACATGAACTGGTACGAGACGGTTCCCAAAGTGGAACTCCACGTCCATCTCGAGGGCGCCATCCCGCACGACGCCCTGTTCTCGCTCATCGAGAAGTACGGCGGCGACGCGGCCGTCCCCGATGTGGCCGCGCTCGTCAAGCGGTTCGAGTACCGGGACTTCCCGCAGTTCATCGCCGCCTGGTCCTGGAAGAACCAGTTCCTGCGCGAGTACGAGGACTTCACCCAGATCGCCGAGCTCACCGCGCGCGACATGGCGGCGCAGGGAATCCGCTACGTCGAGATGTTCTTCTCGCCTTCGCTGTTCGCGCGTCACGGGCTGAAGGTCCAGGAACTGACCCGGGCGGTTCGCGCCGGGCTCTCGCGAGTGCCCACCATCGAGATCGCGCTGATCGCGGATCTCGTCAGGGACTACGGGCCGGAAGCGGAGATGGCGACGCTGGCCCGGCTTGGCGAAGTCAGGGAACTCGGAGTCATCGGCATCGGGATCGGCGGGTCGGAACACGAGTTTCCACCCTCGCCGTTCCGGGAACTGTACGAGCGCGCGCGATCGATCGGCTTCCACACCACGGCGCACGCCGGCGAAGCGCTCGGCGCCGAGAGCATCTGGGGCGCCGTGCGCGAACTCGGTGTCGAGCGGATAGGGCATGGGACGAGGGCGTGGGAAGACCCGGCCCTCGTGCAATTCCTCGGCGAGCACCGGGTCCCCTTGGAGATGTGCCCCATATCGAACGTCCGCACGGGCGTCGTCGGAAGCCTCTCCGCACACCCCATCCGGCGTTACTACGAAGCCGGGATGATCGTGACCGTCAACACGGACGACCCGAAGATGTTCCAGACACGGCTGGCCGACGAATATCGGCTGCTCGAAGAAACCTGCAGCTTCTCCCGCGCGGACATCCGGGCCCTCATCCTCTCCGCGATTCGGGCATCCTGGCTGCCGGAGGAGAAGAAGCGCGCGATGGCGGCGGAGTTCGAGCGAGACCCGGGATGGGAACCGGAGGACGCCCACTGATCCTGCGGCTCACACTGCCTACAATGGTCTTGAGCGACATCCGCCATGCCGAATGTGTCACCAATGTCGACAAAGACGGCACAAGATGACCGACCGCCGGAGGTCACGGCCGCCATGCGCCTCGCCGACTACTCGGTCATGGCGCTCGCCGTCGTTCTCGGCGGCGGGTCGCTTCTGCTGTTCGGCCTGACGGGACGCACGACGCTCGTGGGGATGTGGCTGTCGCCCGCGGCGGCCCTCTGGTGGGACGGTCTGCTGTCGCTGGTCTTCTTCGCGCAGCACAGCGTGATGGTGCGGCGGCCGGTCCGCGCGTGGCTCGCCGCGGTGGTGCCGCCGCGCTACGACGGTGCCTTCTACGCCATCACGTCCGGCGCGGCGCTGACCTTCTTCGTCGTCCTGTATCAGCCGGTAGAGGAGCCGGCGCTGTTCGCGCTGCACGGCGCGGCGCGGGTCGCGGTGCTCGCCGCCGCCGCGCTCGCGCTGGCCACCTTCGCCTGGGCGACACTCGCGCTCCACACACTCGACGCGTTCGGCCTCAACCCGATCCGCCAGCATCTCTGCGGCCGCCGCGCCGTTGCGCGGCCCGACACCATCTTCCCCGCGAAAGCGTTCGTCGTTCGCGGCCCTTTCCGCTGGGTGCGCCACCCGATCTACGCCGCGGTCATCGTCCTGCTGTGGGCGACGCCGCGCATGGGTCCTGGCCGGTTCGAGCTGGCGGTCCTTTGGAGCGGGTGGATCCTGATTGGCGCCACGCTCGAGGAGCGCGACCTGGTGGCCGAATTCGGGGAGGTCTACCGGCACTACCGCAGACGCGTGCCGATGTTCATCCCGTGGCGACGCCCGGCGCCGGGCGAGGACGGGTGATGGCAGGCCTGGTTGGGCGGGTCGTGGCGCTCGGCGCGAGCAACCTGACGTGAGGTCTGCCGACGGTCGTGGCGTCGGCGAAGGCCGCCTGGGGACCGGACGTCGAGATCGTGGCGGCTCTCGGCCACGGGTGCGCCTACGGCTCGGAGAGCCAGTTCCTCGCGCGGCGGCTGCCCGCCGGCGGACGCGTGTGGCTGTATTAGCCGCCAGGCGGCTGACTGCGGCTGACAAACGTGAGAACACCAGCCGGAGGAACGATGCGGGGACCCTTCGCATTTCCCGGCGAAGTCGCGCTGACCTTTCCCCGCGTGGCCGTTCTCGTCATCTGCTGGGTAGCGGGGATCATGTGCGCCCTGAGATGCCTGTTCCTCTTCTTCCAGTTGATGGACGAAGTGAACGCCAGGCTCCCGGAGGCTGAGAGGTTCTCGCCGATCTGGGGCGGGGCGGTCGACCGCCGGCCGTGAGTCCTGAGCCTTGAGCCTCTTCGCTTGGGCCTTGGGCCGGATTGCCCCTGGGCCGCTTCCCGGTTGACCCCCTCTCGACCCATTCGGTACACTCGCAAGACGCACGCAATCCAGCAGAGTCGCCGTATTCAGGGGTCGGAGCGGTTTTCCCGGCTTACAATTTTGGGCTTTCGAAATTGTCATCCGGGAAAACCGCTCCGACCCCTTCCGGCCGCACGGAGGAACCAATGGGCAGGTCTGTGACACGGAAGATCATCGAAGCGCACCTGGTCGAAGGGCAGTGGGCGGTCGGCAAGGAGATCGCCATCCGCATCGACCAGACGCTCACGCAGGACGCCACGGGGACGATGGCCTACCTGCAGTTCGAGGCGATCGGCATCCCGCGCGTGAAGACGGAGCTGTCGGTCAGCTACGTGGACCACAACACGCTCCAGAGCGACTTCAAGAACGCTGACGACCACAGCTACCTGCGCACCGTCGCGGCCAAGCACGGCATCGTCTTCTCGCGCCCCGGCAACGGCATCTGCCATCAGCTCCACCTCGAGCGCTTCGCGCGCCCCGGCAAGACGATGATCGGGAGCGACAGCCATACGCCGACCGCCGGCGGCATCGGGTCGCTCGCGATGGGTGCCGGGGGCCTCGACGTCGCCTGCGCGATGGCCGGCGAGCCGTTCAGGATCAAGGTCCCAAAGGTGGTGGGGATCAAGCTCACGGGCGACCTTCAGCCGTGGGTGTCGGCCAAGGACATCATCCTGGAACTGCTGCGCCGCGTGGACGTAAAGGGCGGCGTCGGCAAGATCTTCGAGTACTTCGGCGAGGGCGTGAAGCGGCTGTCAGTGCCCGACCGCGCCACGATCACCAACATGGGGACCGAGACCGGGTGCACGACGTCGATCTTCCCGAGCGACCGCGTCACCAAGGCGTTCCTCAAGGCCCAGGCGCGCGAGGACCAGTGGGTGAGGCTCGAGGCCGACCGCAACCCCGGCTACGACGAGGTGATCGAGATCGACCTCGGCGCGATCGAGCCGCTGGCCGCGACGCCGCACAGTCCGGGCGCGGTGAAGTCGATCCGCGAGATCGGGAAGATCCCGGTCCAGCAGGTCTGCATCGGGTCGTGCACCAACTCGTCGCTCAAGGACATGAAGGTGGCGGCGGCGGTCCTCAAAGGGAAGACGATCGCCGAGAACCTGCACCTGACGATCAGCCCGGGCAGCCGGCAGGTGGTCGAGCACCTGGTCGAGACCGGCGACCTGCGCGACATCGTCGCGGCCGGCGCGCGCCTGCTCGAGAACGCGTGCGGCCCGTGCATCGGGATGGGCGCGGCGCCGCCCTCTGGCGCGGTGTCGGTGCGCACCTTCAACCGCAATTTCGAGGGGCGCAGCGGGACCAAGGACGCGGCCGTCTACCTGGTGTCGCCCGAGGTCGCGGCGGCCACCGCGATCACCGGAGTGCTGACCGACCCGCGCGATCTCGGCGACGCGCCGCCTGTCACGCTGCCCAAGCGCTTCTTCGTCAACGACAACATGTTCATCGCGCCGGTCGACGAAGCGGCGGCACCCGCCGTCGCGATCATCCGCGGTCCGAACATCGCGCCGCTGCCGGCGTTTCCGCCACTGCCGGACGTCCTCGAGGGGCCGGCGCTGCTCAAGGTGGGCGACAACATCACCACCGACCACATCATGCCGGCCGGCGCCAAGGTGCTGCCGCTACGGAGCAACATCCCGGAGATCTCGAAGTACGTCTTCGAGGCGGTGGACCCGACATTCGCCAAGCGCGCGCGGGAGGCCGGCGGCGGCTTCATCATCGGCGGCGACAACTACGGCCAGGGCTCGAGCCGCGAGCACGCGGCGCTCGCGCCCAAGTACCTGGGGGTCAAGGCGGTGATCGTGAGGTCGTTCGCCCGGATCCATCTCGCGAACCTGATCAACTTCGGGATCGTGCCGCTGACGTTCAAGAACCCGGCCGACTACGACGCGATCGAGCCCGGCGACCAGATCCAGGTGATGATCGGCGACCTGCTGGGCCGGATCGTGCTCCGGAACGTCACCGACGGGACGGAGGCGGAGCTGGTGCACACGCTATCGCCGCTCGACGCGGAGATTCTCAAGGCCGGCGGCAAGTTGCCGTGGATCAAGGCGCAGATAGTGGGACGCGCGTGACGCCGCGTTCGCGTACAGGATTCGGGATTCAGGATTCGGAGGGAGCGGCCTTCGGCCGTCAGCCTTCAGCCGTCAGCGGTTGAACGAGGAGACCATGACCAAGATTGCCATGAAGACGCCGATCGTGGAGATGGACGGCGACGAGATGACGCGCGTCCTCTGGGTGTGGGTGAAGGACAAACTCATCACCCCCTACGTGGACCTCAGGACCGAGTACTACGACCTCGGCCTCAAGCACCGCGACGACACAGACGACAAGGTGACGCTCGATGCCGCCGAGGCGAACAAGCGGCTCGGCGTCGGCGTGAAGTGCGCGACCATCACGCCGAACCAGGACCGCGTGAAGGAGTACACCCTCAAGCAGCAGTGGAAGAGCCCGAACGGCACCATCCGCGCCGCGCTCGACGGCACGGTCTTCCGCAAGCCGATCCTCGTCCCCAACGTGACCCCCAGCGTCGCGAGCTGGAAGAAGCCGATCATCGTCGGCCGCCACGCATACGGCGACGTCTACAAGAACGCCGAGATCGCCGTGCCCGGCCCGGGCAAGGGCGAACTGGTCTTCACCGGTGCCGACGGCCAGGTCCAGCGCGTCCTCATCCAGGAATTCAAGGGGCCGGGGATCCTGCAGGGCATCCACAACACCGAGAAGTCGATCCGCAGCTTCGCCAAGTCCTGCTTCAACTACGCGCTCGACGAGAAGGTGGACATGTGGTTCGCCACCAAGGACACCATCTCGAAGATCTACGACCAGACCTTCAAGCTGCTCTTCGAGGACGAGTTCGCGAAGGGCTACCGCGAGAAGTTCAAGGCGGCCGGAATCGAGTACTTCTACACGCTGATTGACGACGTCGTCGCGCGAATCATGAAGGGCGAGGGCGGGATGCTGTGGGCGTGCAAGAACTACGACGGCGACGTCATGTCGGACATGGTCGCCTCGGCGTTCGGCAGCCTGGCGATGATGACCTCGGTGCTCGTCTCACCCGACGGCGTGTTCGAGTACGAAGCGGCGCACGGCACGGTGCAGAAGCACTACTACAAGCACCTCAAGGGCGAGAAGACGTCGAGCAACTCGATGGCGCTGATCTTCGCCTGGACGGGAGCGCTGCGGAAACGCGGCGAGCTGGACAAACTGCCAGATCTCATGGCCTTCGCGGACCGGCTGGAAAAGGCGTCGCTCGACACGATCGCCGGCGGCATCATGACCGGCGACCTGGCGCGCCTCGCGACCCCGCCGGCCAAGCAGGTGGTCGGGAGCGAGGAGTTCCTGGACGCGATTGCTCAGCGGCTTCGCGGCTAGGGATCAGGGATCGGGGATCGGGGACGCAGGACCGATGGAGAACCCTGACCCCTGACTCCGGATCCCTGACCCCAGATCTACCAATTCCTGTTGTAAATCCTCCGGATCTCGTCCGCGTCGACGCGTTCGTCGACGGCGCGCGCGCGGGCCTTGTCGAGCCAGCGCGAGTTGGGACGCATGCGCGCCACGCGGTGGATGTTCAGCAGGTGATCGGTCGAGATGTTGTCGGTGCTGACGTTGCCCGCCTCGGTGCCGCAGGCGAGCGTCAGCGACGGCCGCAGCGTGTTGAAGGTCCCGCCGATCGCCCCCTGGCTCGACGGCGTGTTCACCAGGATCCGCCCCGCGTTCATCATCGCGAAGTCTTCCACCACGCTCTCGTCGTTCGCGTAGACGCCCACCGTGTGGCCCACGCCGCCCCAGTGGTTGAGCGCCTCGCACGTCTCGATCGCCTTCGCGTAGCTTCCCACGGTGTAGTAGGCGAGGACCGGCGCGAGGATCTCGTACGACAGCGGGTGATCCGGCCCCACGCCCTCCGGCTCGCCAATCAGGATGCGCGTCCGTTCCGGCACAGTGAATCCGGCCCGCTCGGCGATGAAGCGCGCGGACCGGCCGACGATCTCCGCCTTCATGCGGCGGCGTTCGAGATCGACGCAAGCCGCGCCGAGCGCCCGCGTCTGCTCGGGCGTGCAGAACACCGCGCCCGCGTTCTCGAGCAGCGGCCGGAGCTGCCGGTCCACGTCCGGCTCCACGACAATCGCCTGCTCCGCCCCGCAGATGGTGCTGTGGTCGAACGTCTTCGAGAAGACGATCGACCGGGCCGCGTGCTCCACGTCGGCCGAGCGGTGGACGTAGATGGGGACGTTGCCCGGACCGACGCCGAGCGTGGGCGTGCCCGACTGCTGCGCGGCGCGGACGATGGAGCTGGTGCCGGTGGCGAGGATCAGCGCCAGCTTCCGGTGCTTCATGATCCGTTCGATGTACTCGGTCTGCGAGCGCGAGATGTACTGGATCGCGTCGGCCGGGGCGCCGGCCCCCTCGGCTGCGTCGGCCAGGATGCGCGCCGCCTCGCGGATGCACTTCCGCGCGCCCCGGTGCGGGCTGAAGATCACCGGGTTGCGCGTCTTCATGCAGATGAGCGCCTTGAAGATCGTCGTCGAGGTGGGGTTGGTGACCGGGATGGTGGCCAGCACCGGGCCGCGGGGCTGGGCCACCTCGCTGATGCCGCGCACCGGGTCCTCGCCGATGACGCCGACGGTCTTTCGGGCGCGGATGTCCTCGTACACGAGCAGGCTCGCGTAGGAGTTCTTGAGGATCTTGTCCTCGAGGATCCCCATGCCGGTCTCCTCGAAGCCCAGCCGCGCGAGCGCCACGCGGTTGTTCCATGCCGCCTTGTAGACGGCCTCCACGACCCGGTCCACCTGCTCCTGGCCGAGCTGCCGGAAGGCCTCGGCGGCGCTGGTCGCCCGGTCGAGGAGATCGTTGACGTAGAAGTCAATTGCGTCCATCAATCACGCGCATCCTGAAATGGAGTCCGATGGGACCGCCATGTACAATGAGGCAACTTCATTGTAGCCGGTCTCGCCGTGGAAGCAGGCCGCCAGGAGGACCGCGCGATGCCCGTGACTGGAAGGGAAGAGCTGGAGCGGTTCAGGGCCCAGTACCCCGACAAGTTCCTGTCCGAGGAGGAGGTGTTCGCCCACGTCCGGCGGGGCGATCGGATCTTCCTGGGCACGGCGTGCGGCGAGCCGCAGCACCTGGTGCTCGCGCTGACCGACTACGTCAAGGCGCACCCCAAGGCGTTCTTCGACGCCGAGATCATGCAGGTCTGGACGCTCGGCGTCGCCCCCTATACCGACGAGCGGCTCAAGTCGAACTTCCGGCTGAACGCGTTCTTCATCGGCGACAACACGCGGACCGCCATCAACACCGGCCTCGCCGACTACACGCCGATCTTCCTCTCGCAGGTCCCGGGGCTCTTCAAGCGGCGGATCCTCTCGGTCGACATCGCGCTCATCCAGACCTCGCTGCCCGACCACCACGGCTTTCTCAGCCTCGGCGTGTCGGTCGACATCGTCAAGGCGGCGGCGGGGAGCGCGCGGCTCATCATCGCGCAGGTCAACCCGCAGATGCCGCGCGTGCAGGGCGACGGGTTCCTGCACATCAGCGAGGTCGACTACGTCGTGCCGTTCGACGAGCCGCTGCTCGAGTACCGGTCCACCGTGCCCGACGCGATCGCCACCCGCATCGGCCGCTACGTCGCGCGCATCGTGGAGGACGGCGACACGATCCAGGTCGGGTACGGCAGCGTGCCGAACGCCATCATGTCGGCCCTCGGACGCAAGAAGCACCTCGGCGTGCACACCGAGCTGCTGACCGACGGCCTGGTGGATCTGATCCGCAAGGGCGTGATCGACAACTCGCGGAAGACCGTCGACCAGGGGAAGACGGTCACCTCGTTCTGCATGGGCAGCCGGGACACCTACGACTTCATCGACGGCAACCCGACGATCGAGTTCAAGACGATCGACTACACCAACGACCCGGTGGTGATCGCGCGGCAGGAGCGCATGTGCGCGATCAACAGCGTCCTGCAGATCGACCTGACGGGCCAGGCCACCGCCGAGTCGATCGGCCGATCCTTCTACAGCGGCATCGGCGGCCAGGCCGATTTCATGCGCGGCGCGATCATGGCCAGGGGCGGCAAGTCGATCCTGGCGATGCAGTCGACCGCGCAGGACGGGACCGTCTCGCGCATCGTCGCGTTTCTGCCAGAAGGCGCCGGGGCCACGCTCAACCGCGGCGACGTCCACTACGTCGTCACCGAATACGGCATCGCGCACATCCACGGCAAGAACGTGCGGGAGCGGGCGATGGACCTGATCGCCATCGCCCATCCGGCCTTCCGCCACCAGTTGGTCGAGGAGGCCCGCCGCCTGCACCTCGTGTACGGCGACCAGGAGTTCGTGCCGGGCGAGCGGGGGGAGTACCCGGAGCATCACGAGACACGGAAGACGACGAAGGCCGGCGTGCCGCTCCTGCTGCGCCCGGTCAAGATCAGCGACGAGCCGGCGCTCAAGGACTTCTTCTACTCGCTGTCGGACCAGAGCATGTACCGCCGCTTCATGACCCCGCGGCGCGACATGCCGCACGAGCGGCTGCAGGAGTTCGTCGCCATCGACTACGGGCGGGAGATGGTGATCCTGGCCTGTCTCGACGAAGGCGCGCGGGCGCCGGTGGTGGGGCTGGCCGAGTACTACATCGAGGAGGACGGCCTGACGGCGAACGTGGCCTTCGCCGTCACCGACCGGTACCAGAACAAGGGCGTCGGCACGGAACTGCTCGCCCACCTGACGCAAATCGCCCGGCGGCAGGGGCTACACGGCTTCACCGCCGAGGTGCTTCGCGAGAACGAGGCAATGCTGCGGGTGTTCGAGAAGATGAAGTGCCCGCTCGAGATGTCCACGAGCGGGGATGTGTACAAGCTGAAGATCTCGCTCAAGTGAGGATTCGGGATTCAGGAGTCAGGATTCGGGGAAATGCGACTGCCTTGAATCCTGAATCCTGGCTCCCGAGTCCTTCGCCCTCACCCCTTCTTGGCCACGTGCTTGTTCACCAGCGCGATGATGCTGGTGACGGTGTTGAACGCCTCGGGCGAGGCCTCCTCGTCGGGGATCGAGATCGCGTACTTCTTCTCGAGGAACCGCTTCAGGCTCACCATGCTGAAGCTGTCCACGATCCCGCTCGAAATCAGCGGCGTGTTCTCGTCGAGCTGGATCTCGTCCGCCTCGTCGTCGTCGATGTATTCGTTCTTGATGTACTCGAGAATCATCTCTTTCATTTCATCCTCCAACCGATCCCTCATCGAAGCCCCCGATTCCTCATCGAAGGAACCGATCCCTCTGCGAAGCCTCCGATTACTCAGCGAAGTTCCCGACTGACAATCGTCAGTTCCGACTAATTATCATCCATCGTGCTGATATCCCCGATCGGCTGCCCCAATTCCTGCGCCCGCAGCACCCGCCGCAGGATCTTGCCGCTGCGCGTCTTCGGCACCTTGTCGACAAACGCGATCTCCTGCGGCATGGCCAGCGGCGAGAGCCGCTTGCGCACGTGGTTCATGATGCTCAGCTCGAGATCCGCGCTCGGCGTGAAGCCGGGGCGGAGCGCGACGAAGACCTTCACCACCTCCATGTTCATCGGGTCGGGTTTGCCAATGGCCGCCGACTCGGCGACCGCCTCGTGCTCGAGCAAGGCGCTTTCGATCTCGAACGGCCCCACCAGGTGCCCGCCCGTGTTGATGACGTCGTCGTCTCTGCCGCAGAACCAGAAGTAGCCGTCCCGGTCGAGGCTGGCCTGGTCGCCGCAGATGTACCAGCCGTTGAGGAACTTCCCGTAATAGGTGGCGGAGTTGTTCCAATAGGTCCGCATCATGCTTGGCCACGGCGGCCGGATCGCGATGAGGCCGACGCGGCCGGGGTTCGTGATCGGCTCGCCGCTTCGAGGATCGACAACCGCGGCCTCGAGCGCGGGGAACGGCCGGCCCATGCTCCCCGGCTTCACGGGCATGCCGGGAAGGTTGGTGATCACGATCGCGCCCGTCTCGGTCTGCCAGAAGGTGTCGTGGAAATCGAGGCCGAACGCCTCGCGTCCCCACCGCACCGCCTCCGGGTTGAGCGGCTCGCCGACGCTGCACATGTGGCGGAGGCTGGAGTGGTCGTGGCGCTTCACCGGGTCGAGGCCGTCGCGCATCAGCATGCGGATCGCGGTCGGCGCGGTGTACCAGACGGTGACGCGGTGCTTCTCGATCGTCTGGTACCAGCGATCGCTCGAGAAGCCGGCGTCGAGCACGATCTGCGTCGCGCCCATCGACCACGGTCCGATGATGCCGTAGCTGGTGCCGGTCACCCAGCCCGGGTCGGCCGTGCACCAGTAGATGTCGTCGTCTTTGATGTCGAGGACGACCTTCGAGGTGAGGTACTGGGCGAAGACGCTCCCGTGCACGTGCATCGCACCCTTCGGCTTGCCCGTCGTGCCGCTCGTGTAGTGCAGCACGCTCGGGGTCTCCGGGAACGCTCTGAACACCGGGAAGGTCACGAGCTGGTTGGCCATCATCGAGTAGGCCACCTCACCTTCACGGAGCGGCCGGCCGTCGGCCTCCTGGTCGATCACGATCACGGTCTTGAGCGACGGCACCCGCTCGCGCACGCGCCGCACCTTCCCGAGGTGCTTGCGCTCGGTGATGATCGCGACGGCCGCGCTGTCCTCCATGCGCGAGTGGAGCGCGTCCTCCCCGAACGCCGAAAAGAGTGGTTCGACAACGGCGCCGAGCTTGAGAATGCCCATGAAGCCGATGTAGAGCTCGGGGACCCGGTCGAGGAAGAGGCAGACCCGGTCGAGGTTCTTGATGCCAAGGCCGCGAAGAAACGCCGCCCACCCGTTGGTGAGCAGCATCAGGTCGCGGTAGGTGAAGCGGCGCAGTTCGCCCTCGTGGTTCTCGTGGACGAGCGCCACCTTGTCGCCGCGGCCGGCCAGGACGTGACGGTCGATGCACAGGTCCGCGATATTGAGCGCGCCGCCCTCGACGAAGCCCAGGTCACGCCGGGCCACGTCCCACGTGATCTTCGAGCGCAGCTGCTGGTAATCGACGGTGCCGGACGGAGATGACGCCATACGTGCCTCCAGGGCCTCACGGGCGAAGACGGAGCCGCCGAACCTGGGGGCAGGAGAGGTAACGGAACCGGCAGTCTAGCACAGGGGAAGGCTCAAGGCTCAGGGCTCAAGGCTCAAGGTATACTCGGCAACGATGCCTATCGATCCCCTGCACTACCTCGGCGTGGAGCTCCAGTCGCTGCGCAACCAGGGCGCCGCCCTCGACATCCGGGTCCTCGACGGCCCGCAAGCGGCCAGGGCCGACATCGACGGCCGGAGCGTCGTCAACCTCTCGTCCAACAACTACCTCGGCCTGACGACGCACCCGAAGCTGAAGCAGCGGGCGCTCGAGGCGATCGAGCGCTACGGCGTCGGCACCGGCTCGGTCCGGCCAATCGCCGGAACGATGGACCTGCACGAGGAGCTGGAGCGGCGGCTCGCGGCGTTCAAGCAGACCGAGGCGGCGGTGGTCTTTCAGAGCGGGTTCACGGCCAACGCCGGCACGGTCTCCTCGATCCTCACCCGCGACGACGTCGTCGTGTCCGACGAGCTGAACCACGCCAGCATCATCGACGGCTGCCGCCTCAGCCGGGCGACGATCAAGGTGTTTCCGCACCGCGACGTGGGCGCGGCGCGGAAGATCCTGCGCGGGCTGCCGGCCGAGCAGCGGAAGCTGCTCATTACTGACGGCGTTTTCAGCATGGACGGCGACGTCGGCCCGGTGAAGGCGCTCTGCGAGATTGCCGAGGAGTCGGGCGCCATCATGATGGTCGACGACGCCCATGCAAGCGGCGTGTTCGGGCGCAAGGGCCGGGGCACGGTGGACCACTTCGGCGTGCACGGCCGCGTCCAGATCCAGGTGGGGACGCTGTCGAAGGCCATCGGCACGCTGGGCGGCTATGTGGCCGGGAGCCGGACGCTCATCGACTACCTCCGCCAGCGCGCCCGCCCGTTCATCTTCTCGACCTCCCATCCGCCGTCGGTGATGGCCGCGTCGATTGCCGCCATCGACGTGCTGCTCGAGGAGCCGGCGATTATCGACCGCCTCTGGGAGAACACGCGGTTCTTCAAGGACGGACTGCGCGCCATCGGATTCAACACCGGCGCCAGCGAGAGCCCCATCACGCCGATCATCGTCGGCGAGTCGGACCGCGCGATGACATTCTCGGCGCGGCTGTTCGAGGAAGGGGTGTTCGCGCAGGGGATGGGCTTCCCGATCGTGCCGCGCGGAAAGGCCCGGCTGCGAACGATTGTCACGGCCGCCCACACGAAGGACGATCTGCAGTACGCGCTCGACACGCTCAAACGCGTCGGGATCGAACTGGGGGTTGTCTAGCCGGCCCTACGAAGCGGCCGCCAGGACGATCGTCCACGGAAGGATGGCGCCGACGAAATAGACGGCCGTCAGCAGCGCCACGAGGCGATGGGTTCCCGACACGTGCAAGGCCGCGCCAAGTCCACAGGCCCAGAGCTTCGCCGACATGAGTCCAGGACCCAGCCCGAGCGTGCCGACCAGTCCGGCCACGAGCGGGTTCGCCTCCGTCACGTGGCCGACAGACGCCATGCCGACGTAGGTGAGGACGCCGTCAAGCGCCTGCGCCAGCATGAAGACGAGAACGATGCCGTTGCCGAAGCGAGAGTCCGTGGATCTGTTGAATATCCAGTGCCAGGAAACCATTGGTCTCCCCGCCAGGCGACTTCTGGCTCAAAACAGGCCTCTAAACCGTTGTAGAAACAACAGTTGTGCCAACAGCAGAGCCTGCATTCGACTGGCGCCACATGAGCGTCTGTGGACTTCACAACGAACGGGTCAGCCAGCCACCGAGCGTGTAATTATTACGTCAACATGGTGATTTCAGGTGGCCGAAGCCGTGCGAGAAGACGTCAAGTGTTTACCAGTTAATAAGTTAGCCTTGTGGCACGGAATGTGTTATAGCTGGAAAGTGATGAGACGGCTCTGTTTGCTCCCGCTCGTGCTTCTCCTGCTTCAGGGTCGAGTCGCGACTGGACAGGATGGCGGTGCGGTCGCGGTGAACGTGCCGACGTTTCGTTCAGGCGTCGACCTGGTCACCATCAACGCCGTCGTCCGGGACGACCACGGCCGCGTGGTGACGAATCTGAAGCGCAGTGACTTCTACGTCGTCGACGGCGGCGCCTGGCGTCCCATCAAGGAATTCCGGACCGAGGAAGCTCCGGTCAGCGTGGCCCTGTTGTTCGACGCCAGCGGAAGCATGGCGGTCGGGTCGAAGCTCGAGGAAGCCCGGCGAGCCGCCCGGCAATTCCTCGCCTACCTGCATCCAGGGCTCGACGAACTTGCCATCTACTCGTTCGATTCGGGCCTCCACCAGCTGCAGGCGTTCGCGCCCTACAAGGGCGACGGAACGCTGGAGCGATCGCTCTTCGGCCTGAAAGGGTTCGGCATGACGTCGCTCAACGACGCCATCGCCGCCACCGCCAAAGACGTCGCCCTTCGGCCGAACGCGCATCGGGCCGTGATTGTCCTGACCGACGGGCTCGACAACAACAGCCGCCTGACACCGGCCGAGGTTTCGGGGATTGCCAGCGCAATCGACGTGCCGGTCTACGTCATGGCCGTGGTCGCGCCGATCGACAAGAGCGCTGCGGCCGCGGCGATCAATTCAGACCGCTTCGCTCCGTCGGGCAACCTGGACGACCTGGCCCGATGGACCGGCGGCCAGTTCTTCCTGACCAGCGAGCAGGTGCAGTCGGGCCTGGCGGCCCGCGATATCGCCGAGGAGCTGCGCCACCAGTATTTCATCGCCTTCGAGCCGGCAGACCGTGCGGGATGGCATGCCATCGAGGTGCGGGCGAACGGCCGCCACCTCGTGGTGCGCGCGAGAAGTGGCTATTTCACTGGACCGACGAGACAGGTTACACTAGCTCAAGTTAATCGCGAGGATTGAAGGAGGCACCTTATGAGGATGTTCGTTGTCGCTGCGGTCGCGGCCGCTCTGGCTGCCGGTTCCACTGCCTGCGCAAAGAAGAGTTATGTGGACCAGCAGGTCGGCCAGGTGAATGGGAAGGTCGAGGCGGTTTCCAAGTCCCTCGAGGAGACGCAGGAGCGGACCAAGAAGAACGAGGCCGCGATTGCCGAGGCCAACGCGAGGATCGGCCAGGTCGACCAGAAGGCCGTGGCGGCAAACACGGCGGCGGCTGGCGCGCGCACGACGGCAGACACGGCCGTCACCAAGGCCGACGCGCTCGACAAGGCGTCGAAGCGGATCCTCTACCAGGTGACGCTCAGCGAGGGCCAGGGAGAGTTCAAGTTCGACAGCGCCGTGCTGCCCGACGCGGCGAAGGCCAAGATCGACGACCTGGTGAAGCCGCTGCTGACCAACCCGAACGGCAACTACTTCGAGATCGAGGGCTACACCGACAACATCGGCTCGAAGGACTACAACATGAAGCTGGGGCTGGATCGCGCGGAAGCGGTCAAGCGGTACATCTACGAGCAGTACCACATCCCGCTGTTCAGGATGAGCGTGATCAGCTACGGACCGGAGAACCCGGTGGCGCCGAACACGACCACGGCCGGCCGTGCGCAGAACCGGCGCGTCGTGATCAAGGTGCTCAACTAGACGCAGGGCTTGAGCCTCAGGGCTCAGGCTAGGAGGCTCAGGGCTCAGGGCTCACGGCTCAAGCAACCTCTCGCGGGTTGCTCGTGCTTGAGTCCTAAGCCCTGAGCCTTAAGCCTCTTGGCTTGAGCCTTGGGCCCATGGCCCTTGGCCTACAGTCCCGCCGCCGCCGCCGCGCGCTCCGCGTCCGGCACGCCCACTACCACGCTCGCCATCGGTTGGCCCTCGATGGCCGTCGCGTAGAGATACTCCATGTTGATGCCGGCCTCGGCGATGAGGCGCGTGACGCGCAGCAGCGCGCCCGGGTCGTTCGGCGCGGTGGTGTAGATCACGTCGCGCTCCTCGACGTGATAGCCCCGCTCGCGCAGGACGCCGGCCGCGTGCGTCGGGTTGTCCGCGAGGATCCGCACCATCAGTGCCGTGGCCAGATTGATGGCGACGATGTTGATGTGCTCTTCGGCAACCACCTGGCACACCCGGGCCAGTGTGCCCGGGCTGTTCTGCAGGCGGAGGGTGAGTTCGGTGCGAATGGCCATGAAGGCAATCTAGCACAAATGCCGAGGGGCGGGATCGCAAGGACGGGGGATCGGGGATCAGGGATCGGGGACGAGGGAACGAATCCAGTAGTAGGCAGTAGGCGGTAAGCAGTTCCGGCGATGTTACGCTCGCACTGCCTGCCGCCTGCCGCCTACCGCCTACTATCTACTTCTTCGGCGCGGCAGTCTTCGCGGCGGGCTTGGCGGCCGCGATGGTCACCTTCGACGCCACGTTCTTGCCATCCACGACGGTGTAGGTCACCAGGACGTTCTTGCCGGTCATATCGGCAGCCGTCGCGGCCTTGGCGCCCATCGTGATCTTCGCATCCGGGGCGAGCGTGAAGGTCTTGTCGCCGACCGTCAGGGTCTTGGTCGCTTCGTCGTACTTCCCCTCGCCCTTGACCGACAGCTTGGCGGCAGGCTTGGCCACCGGGGCCTGGGTCGTCGCTGCGACGGGCTTGGCAGCCGCGGCCGGCGCGGTGGCGGTGGCGGGCTTGGCGGTGGTCGCCTGGGCGAACACCATCGAGCTGAACGCGACGATGGCGATGGCAACGGTCAGAACGGTAATAACACGGCGCATTGGAAATCCTCCAGTGATGGATGTGTTGGACGCGGCCGGTGGCGCACAGCGCTCCGGCATGCCTTTGCACTCACAAGACACGTACCAGGCTGGCCACGGCCAGGCAACATGATGTAAATTACTCTGGCCAAGGGACTTAGATGAAGATACGAGGCGCCAGGCCCACGTCCTCTCCGCGGCAATCCCGCCCCAACGTGGCAGCCTTGCTCGTGCCGCTCCGCGTGCGCCTGCCGCTGCTGGTGGCCCTGGTCCTGTCGATTGTCATCGGCGCAGCCGGCTACTGGGAACTCCGCACGTTTGAAACGAGCATCACGGCCGACCTGGTTGGCGTCGCCCGCTCGACCGGCCAGGCCGTCGCCGACGACATCGAGGTCGGCGACGACCCGGTGCGGCGCGAGGACCTGGCCGACAGCCTTCGGGATTTCACCTACGCCGTCCCGTCGATCCGCTCGATTCTGGTGGCGAGCGTGGAGAACGACACGCCGACCGTCGTCGCCAGCACCTCGTCGGCCGAGGGCCAGGACTGGCTGGCGCTCGCGCGCGAGACGGTCAAACGCGACGAGATCGTGGGCGCCGAGCCGGTGAAGCAGATCCACCTGGTCGGCGTGCCCGCCAAGCGCGATGGCCGCGTGTGGGGCGCCGTCGTCGTGACCTACTCGCTGGCATCGGTCGAGGAACTCAGGCGCCGGGGGCGCATCGTCGTCCTTTGGTTCGTCCCTGCGGCGGTCCTGCTGATGACCCTCGCGCTCGACCTCCTGATGCGGCGCCTGGTGCACAAGCCGATCGACGGAATCCGGAAGACCATGCAGCGCGTGAGATCGCGGGACCTCGGGGCCCGGGCACCGGTGCTGCGCAACGACGAGATCGGGGCCGTGGCGCAGGGCCTCAACGAGATGCTGGCCGAGCTGGAAGGGGTCAACGTCTCGCTCCAGGAGCGGATCCGGGAGGCGACCAGCGAGCTGCGCGGGAAGAACGAAGAACTCGTCGAGAGCTACCAGCGGGTGTTCGCGCTGCGCGAGGCGCTGGCCCGTGCGGACCAGATGGCGGCCGTCGGGCACATGGCCGCCAGCGTGGCGCACCAGGTGGGCACACCGCTGAATCTCATCTCGGGCTACGTGCAGATGATTCGCGAGGACGAGGGCGTCGACTCGCGCGTCACGCGCCGGCTCGAGATCGTGCAGGAGCAGATCGCCAAGGTCACGTCGGTCGTCCGGACGATGCTCGACCACGCCCGGCGGCCGATGCCGAAGGAGCCGACCGACCTGGCCGAACTGCTGCGCCGGGTGTGCGACGTGGCGCGGCCCAAGCTCGACGCACTCGGCGTCCGCCTGGACCTCTCGGCCGAGGCGGTGCCGCCGGTCATGGCCGACGCGGTCCAGCTCGAGCTGGCGCTGCTCAACCTCGTTACCAACAGCCTCGACGCTATGTCGTCTGGCGGGGTCATGTCGATCTCGCTCGCGAGCGCCGGCGACGGCCGCGTCCGGATCCAGGTGGCGGACACCGGGACGGGCATCGTGCCCGAGCTGCTGCCCCGGATCTTCGAGCCGTGGGTGACCACCAAGGAGGCCGGCCGCGGCACCGGCCTCGGCCTCAGCATCACGCGCGACGTGCTGGCGAACCACGGCGGCACGATCTCGGTGACGAGCGAGGTGGGCGTCGGCTCGGTGTTCACGATCGATCTGCCGGCGGCCCGGGCACAGCGGCCGGATGAAGCCCCGGCCGCATGACTGGCTCAAGGCTCAGGCTGAAGGCGGGAACGCTGAAGGAACTATGCCGAGAATCCTGATTGTCGACGACGACCACGAGACGTGCCGCTTCATGGCCGACCTGCTCGCGCGCCCGGACCGCGAGATCGAGTCGGCCTACGACCCGAAGACCGCCCTGGCGCTGGTCCGGGCCCAGGCGTTCGACCTGGTGATCTCGGACATCAACCTGAACGCCGAGCAATCCGGCCTCGACATCCTGCGGGCCTTCCGCGAGTCGAGCCCGCGCGGCCACGTGCTGCTCATCAGCGGCTTCGGCACGCTCGAGACGGCGATCGACGCGGTGCGCGCCGGCGCCTTCGACTACATCAGCAAGCCGTTCGACATCAACGAGGTCAAGGCGACCGTCGAGCGAGCGCTGATGCAGACCGGCGCGCCGGCCAGCCAGGCGGCGGCGCCCGCGCGCGGCGTCCGGCCGCCGGGGCTGCTCGGGCGGACGGCGCCGATGCTGGCCGTCTACAAGCAGATCGCCCACGCCGCCGACGCCGCCGTGCCGGTGCTGATCGTCGGCGAGAGCGGCACCGGAAAGGAGTTGGTCGCGCGGGCGATCCACTCGCACGGGCGGCGCGCCCAGCGGCCGTTCGTCCCGGTCAACTGCGGGGCCATCGCCGAGGGCCTCCTCGAGTCGGAGCTGTTCGGCCACGTGCGCGGATCGTTCACCGGCGCGGTGAGCGACACCAAGGGGATCTTCGAACAGGCGAGCGGCGGGACGGTGTTCCTCGACGAAATCGGGGAGACCTCCCCGGCCCTGCAGGTGAAGCTGCTGCGCGTGCTCGAGGAAGGCGAGCTCCGGGCCGTCGGCGCCAGCCGCGCGACGCGCGTGGACGTGCGCGTCGTGGCCGCGACCAATGTCGACCTCGAGAAGGAGGTGGGCGAGCAGCGGTTCCGCCAGGACCTGTTCTACCGTCTCAGCGTCATCGCGATCCGCGTGCCTCCGCTGCGCGAGCGCCGGGCCGACATCCCGCTGCTCGTCGGCCAGTTCCTCCTCAACGCGTGCACCCGCGCGGGCCGCCAGGTCGAGTTCACGCCGGCCGCGCTCGAGGCGCTGACCGCTCACAACTGGCCCGGCAACGTCCGCGAGCTCGAGAACACGGTCGAGCGCCTCGTGCTGTTCAGCCGCGGCGCGGTCGTCGATTTCGGCGATCTGCCGCCGGCGTTCCACCAGGCGCCGCCGGACCTCCAGGAACAGTTGTTCGGCGACCTTCCGCCGCTCGACGAGATCGAGCGGCGCTACCTGCTGCACGTCCTCGAGAGCGTGGCGGGCAACCGCACGAAGGCCGCCGAGGTCATGGGCATCGACCGCCGCACGCTGTACCGCATGGCGGAGAGGTTTGGGCTCGATCTCAAGGACGGGGACGGGCAGTAGTCCCTACCGCTTCCCCCGCAGCACCTGTCCCCACCCCCCCGCGATGAGCGCGCTGACGTTCGCGATGGTGACCGGCCACTCCCACGCGTTCTGGTAGGCCATGTAGCGCGGCACCCACTCGGGGCTGAACTTCTCCTTGTAGAGCCGCAGTCCCTGGAAGTTGTACCAGGTCTCGCCGTGCTGGAAGAAGAGGTTGGCCAGGCGCTCGCGCGTGTGCGCGCCGCGAATCTCGCCGACGCTCGCGAGCGGCGCCATCCCCATGTTGAAGCGCTCGTAGCTCCGCTCCTTGCCGTAGATGAACAGCGAGGTGAACATGAAGTCCATCACCCGCGGCGCATCGTCGCGGTAGCGCATGAGGTCGATCGACAGTTCCCTGCGGCCGGGGCCGAGCAGCAGGTTGGCGAACGCGATGATCCGCCCCGACGCGTCCTCGACCACCGCGCACGGGAAGCGAGCGAGATAATCGGGGTCGAAGAACCCGACGGAGAACTGCCGCTCGCGCACCCCCTTGCTCTCGAGCCACGCGGCCGAGATGGCCGTGAGCTCGGGCAGGGCGCGCTCGACGTCGTACGGCGCCAGGACGCGGAAGCGGACCTTGTCCCGCTCGGCGCGCCGCAGGAACTGCCGGAACTCCTTCCCGGCGTGGCCCTCGAGCGTGAACGCCTCGAGCGAGACGTGGGCTTCCTCCCCCAGCTTGAAGAAGGCGTAGCCCCGGTCGTGCAGCGCGGGGATCCAGTCCAGCGAGACCTGGTAGAACACGGGACGGCGGTCGAGATCGCCGGCATGATCGAACAGCGCGTTCAGGAACGCTCCGCGCTCGGCCGTGCCGCGGACCACCGGGTCGGAGAACACCACCAGGTAGGGTCCGATCGTCCGGTAGAGACAGAGGCCGCGCCCGGGATCCTCGAACACCTCCTTGTCGCCGCACGCCACGAGTTGGGGGCTCGTGTCCGCACCGTACTCCGCGAGCAGGTCGAGCGCATGGTCGATCTGCGCTCTGGCGGGCCGCTTGAAACGGGTCGGCACGCGGATCAGCACCCAGGCCGCGCCGGCGAAGACCGCCAGCATGAGCGTCGTGGCCGACCGCAGGAAGCGGTTGCGCTCCATCTCCGCCCACTGCACGGACCGGAAGGTCTCGAAGTCGGAGACGCTGGGCGTCCGCACGTGGTAGGCGAAGGTGCCGACGACAATGAAGACCAGCAGCGCCAGGAACGCCACGCCGACGTCCCTCGACTCGACCCAGTCGCCCCGGCTCTTCCTCGTGAACAACGGCCGCTGCGACACGGCCAGCACCGCGACCAGGGCCAGGATCACCGCTTCTTCCCAGTCGAGGCCCTTGAGGATCGAGAAGACGACCCCCAACAGCAGCAGGTTCACCGTCCAGTGGAGCGCAGCACGGTAGCCGCGAGCCAGCCCCCGCGCCAGCACCAGCAGCAGGATGCCCGTGGCCGCGGCGGCCAGGTGGGAGACTTCGACGATGGGAAGCGGCAGCAGCTGGTTGACGGTCGTGAACCTGGAGTGAATCGAGAACGTCGCCGCGCTGAGCAGGATCAGCAAGCCCGCGGCCCCGACAATGCCGCCCATCAGCCGGCGGGCGAGCTCGAGCCGCTTGGTGGCCCGATGCGTGGCCCAGCTGAGCAGGAGCAGTGACGCCATCACCCAGGGGATGACGTAGTAGATCAGCCGGTAGGCGAGCAGCGCGGCCGTCGTGGTGCTGGTGCCGAGTGGCAGCCGCGCGATCCAGAACGCGTCCGCGCTGCCGAATCCCCCGGGCACCAGGCTGGCGAGGCCGACGGCCTGACCGAAGAAGAAGGCCCGGATCGATTCGATGACCGAGAGGCCGGTGACGCCGGTGGCCCGCATGCACGCCGTGAAGGCGAAGGCGGCGAGCAGCCAGTCGAGCCAGCCGACGACGGCAAGGTGCAGCGCGTCGGTCGCCCCGCCGCTCGGCGTGGCAAGCCGCTCGATCCGATTGAAGATCGCGCGGGCGACGTGCACGCCGGCCAGCGTCGTCAGGAAGGCGACGCCAACCAGGGCGAGCTCGACACGGACGTCGCTGACCGGAGGCAGCAGCCATGCGGCGACCGCCCAGCCGCCGAGACCGGCGGTGAACGCCGTGGCAATCGAGACCACGCCCCCCTCGAGATCCGACGGCTTGTCGACGGCTGGGCGATAGAGCCAGAACCGGATGGCGGGCCCGGCCAGGGGGCCGAGCGTGAGGAAGTTGCTCCACGCGAACGACACCGCCCCGTAGCGCCAGCGCTCGAACCATCGCGACCGCGTATGCTCGAACGCGATGACGTCGTAGAGCCCCATGACGCCGATGTTGAGCACCGTCGCGCCGGCCGCGACGACCAGCCACAAGGGGTCGAGCGCGTGGAACGCCGCCCGCACCTCGCGCGGGTGGATGGCGCGCAGCGCGTTCCACGACAGGAGCCCGACGATGCCGATGACGAGGACGGGGAGAATCTTCGAGGCGTGGCCGACCAGCCACAGCAGGCCGTTCCCGACCCGGGCGAACAGGCCGAGCGGGACCGCTTCGAGGTCCGCAAGTTGTTCGAGCTCAGCGGTTCTCTGGGCCTCCACGGGACGAATCGGATGCTGGCCGTCGTTGGCGTTCATCTCGAGACCGACACTACTATACGATGAGAACGATGAAGAATCTCCTCGTCGGCCTGGCGGCGGCAACCGTGTTCGTCTGCGGTTATTTCGGCGTGGCCCCGGCAGCTCAGCGGGCAGCCGAGGCCGCGCGCCGGCCCGGCGCGATGGGCGACGGCACGGTGCTGCTGCCCAACGGGTGGCGGATCGCGCCGGCGGGCCGGCATCTCCCGGTGGGGGACCTGCCGCTGGCCTTCGTCTGGACGCCGGACGGGTCCAGCCTGATCGTCACCAACAACGGCTACGACACGCCCACGCTGACCCTCGTCGACGCCACCCGTTTCACCGTGAAATCCACGGTGCCGCTGGACCAGGCGTGGCTGGGCCTGGCGTGGCACCCGGACGGCCGGCGGCTGTACTCGACGGGCGGCAACCTGGTGCAGGAGTTCGCGTACCAAGCTGACGGCCTGAGGCTGCTTCGCACATTCCCGCTGCCCGCGTCGCCCACCGCGCTCGGTGGTGGCCTGGCCGTGACACCGGACGGGCTGCACCTGTTCGTCACCCGCGTGCTCGAGCAGAAGCTGCTCGAATTGTCGACCGAGTCGGGCGTGATCGAACGGACCATCGACCTGCCCGCGGAAGCGTACAGCTGCCTGCTCTCGCCGGATGGCAAGCGGCTGTTCGTGTCGCTGTGGGGCGGCGGCAAGGTCATGGTCTTCGACGCGACCTCGCTCGAACCGGTGGGCGAGGCCGCCGTCGGCGAGCACCCGAACGCGATGGCGCTCTCTTTGTCCGGCGACCGGCTGTTCGTCGCGTGCGCCAATACGAACGGGGTGTGGGTGGTGGACACGAGTTCACTGAAGGCCACCGAGCAGATCGGCGTCGCCATGTTCTCGCAGGCGCCCGCCGGGACCACGCCGAACGGCCTGGCGCTCTCGCCTGACGGCCGCACGCTGCTCGTCGCCAACGCCGACAACAACACGGTCGCTGTCGTGGACGTTTCGGAGGCTGGCCACAGCACGGTCTCCGGGTTCATCCCGACCGGGTGGTACCCGACCGCCGTCGGGTTCGATCGCGCCGGCCGAAACGTTTACGTGCTGAGCGGAAAGGGCCTGTCATCGCTGCCCAATCCGCGCGGGCCGAACCCGATGAAGGGGCGCGGCGAGCAGTACATCGCGGGCCTGCTGAAAGGCGCGCTGTCAACGCTGCCGCTCCCGCGGGGCGAGGAGCTTCAGCGGATGACGGCACAGGCCGTCAGCCTGTCGCCGTACTCCGACACCGTGAGACTGGCGCCCGCAGGCGCGCCGCGCGCGTCTTCGATTCCGGCCGAGGTCGGCAGGCCGTCGCCGATCCGGTACGTCTTCTACATCATTCGCGAGAATCGGAGCTACGACCAGGTCCTGGGCGACGTGCCACAGGGCGACGGGGACCCCTCGCTCTGTCTGTTCGGGGAGAACATCACGCCCAACGCCCACGCGCTCGCGCGCGAGTTCACGCTGTTCGACAACTTCTTCGTCAACGCCGAGGTGAGCTACGACGGGCACGCGTTCTCGACGGGCGCCTACGCCACCGACGTCGTCGAGAAGATCTGGCCGGCCAACTACGCCAAGCGCGGCGGCGCGTACCTCAGCGAGGGCGGCGGCGCCATGCGAAACCCGTACGGCAACGTCGCGGCGCCCGCGCAGGGCTACATCTGGGACGCCTGCGCGCGCGCGGGGCTTTCAGTGCGCAGCTACGGCGAGTTTGTGCAGCACGGCGACCAGTGGGGCGACACGACATCGCCGATCAAGGCGTCGGTGCCCGGCCTGGTGGGCGCCATCAGCCCGGAGTTCCCGCCCTTCGACCTCGACATCCCCGACCAGACGCGCGCGGACATCTGGCTGAAGGAGTTCAAGGCATTCGAGGCCGCGGACACGCTGCCGCGCCTGACCGTGATCCGGCTGCCGCGCGACCACACGGCGGGCACGCGCGTCGGCTCGGTCACGCCCCTCTCGATGGTCGCCGACAACGACCTCGCGCTCGGCCGGGTCGTGGAGGCGATCTCCCGCAGCCGGTACTGGAGGGAATCCGCGATCTTCGTCCTCGAGGACGACGCGCAGAACGGGCCGGATCACGTGGACGCGCATCGGTCGGTGCTGCTGGTGGCCAGCCCGTTCACCCGGCGCGGGGCAGTGGACCACACGCTCTACACGACGTCGGGGGTGCTGCGGACAATCGAGCTGATTCTCGGCCTGCCGCCGATGTCCCAGTACGACGCCGCCGCCACGCCGCTCTACAACGGGTTCGTCGCGCGGCCGGACGCGAGGCCCTACACGGTGGTGCCCGCCGCCATCCCGCTGACCGAGCGGAACAAGCGCGGCGCGCCGGGCGCGGCCGAATCCGCCGCGATGGACTTCAGCGCGCCCGACCTGGCGCCGGACCTGCTGCTCAACGAGATTGTCTGGAAGTCGGTGAGGGGCGCGACGGCGGCGATGCCGCCGCCGCGGCGGGCGGCGTTCGTCAAGCCGGCGGAGGAGAAGTAGGCAGTAGGCGGTAGGCAGTAGGCAGTGCGGTACGACCGTATGTAGGGCGTGGCCTTTAGGCCCGCCTGCCGGGGCTGCCCTTCGACAGGCTCAGGGCACCCCGAGCAACGCCGAGGGGTGAAGCCCCGGCCTACGAAAGCAAGCGAGGCGCCATCATGGAACTCCGCGACCGCGTCGTCCTGTTGACCGGGGGAAAGCGAATCGGCGCGACCGTCGCGCTCGAGATGGCGCGGCGCGGAGCCGACGTCGCGTTGAGCTACAACCGCTCGCGGGCCGAGGCTGAAGCGGCAGCGGAAGCCATTCGGGCGCTCGGCCGGCGCGCGCTGGTCTCGGCGGCCGACGTGTCGTCGTGGACAGCCTGCGAGCAACTGGTCGCAGCCGTCGTCACTGGCCTCGGGCGGCTCGACGTGCTGGTGAACATGGCGTCGGTGTACCGATCGGTGCCGTTCGACCGGATGACCGACGCGGACCTGCAGGCGAGCCTCGACGTCGACCTCAAGTCGGCGTTCAACTGCGCCCGCGCCGCCGTGCCGCACATGAAAGCGGCGGGCGGCGGGCGGATCGTGAACGTCTCCGACTGGCTGGCGGTGAGCCAGCGCCCCCGCTACAGGGGTTTCGTCGCCTACTACGTCGCCAAGACGGCAGTGATGGGGTTGACCTCGGCGCTGGCACTGGAGCTGGCCGGGGACCACATTCTCGTCAACGCGGTCGCGCCAGGTCCGATCCTGGCGCCTCCGGATCTGCCGGACGCCGAGTTGGCAGCCGTGGAGCAGGCGACGCCGCTCGGGCGCTGGGGCGGCGGCGGCGAGATCGCGAAGGCGGTGGCGGCCCTCATCGAGACCGACTTCATCACGGGCGAGACGATCCGCGTCGATGGCGGGAGGCACCTGCAGTAGGCGGCAGGGACCGGCCGTGGCGCACGGCTGAAGCCGTGCGCTATCTGGAATGACCGGAACAGACCTGGAACATCTTGCTCAGATAGCGCAGGGCTTCAGCCCTGCGCATCGCTGGCCATCACGCCCCCTCCAGTTCCCACCCGCTCGATCCGATAAGAAAACCAGCGGAGGTCTGCCCTCTTGGGGCGACTGCTCCGGCGGTAGTGGACCGGGTTTCACGTCCCGGAGGTTGATCCTCGCGATGCCAGCTGACGCAAGCGCCACGCGGGCTCCCCAAGAGCCCGCGGTCCAGGAGTTTGCGCGGGCATTCCGCTCGGCGGCCCGCGCCGTGAGCTTCTATCCGCCCGCTCACCAGGCCGTCGCCACGGCGCTCGAGCGCGTGGTGACCGCGGCGCGCGCCGCCACGGCCGATGGGTCACTCTGCCTGACGATCCTGCCCAAGACGCTTCTCGTCCGTGGCGTGCCGATCGACACGTCCCAGACCGCCATCGTCGATGTCGCCAACCTCTGCCATCGACATGGCGTCGGCGCCCTGAACCTGGACGGCCGCGACACCCCGGACGGCTGGTGCGCGCTCCTCACCCTCCTGGCCCAGAAGCCGGAGGATGCGCGCAACGCGGGAGGTATCCAGCGGCAGTGGAAGGCCCTGGGCCACGTGAGCCCGACCATCCTCGAGATCGACTTCGGCGCCCTGCTGCGCGGCCAGGTGGGTGGCGACTTCATCGAGCTCGCGGGCGTCATCAGCCATTACCTGGAAACGGCCGGCGTCGGCGGCTCGATTCTAGATGACCCGTGCGGCGCCCTTCGCCGGGCCATCGAGAACGCGCCGGACGACGCCCGGGCGGTCGCGGCCGTGCTTCGCGAGCTGAAGGCGGCAGCCCAGCTCACCTGGACGCAGCCGGACCAGTTCGACGACGTGTTCCGCCGGGCCTCGGAAGTCGGCGAGTACCTCGGCGAGGGTGTCTTGAACGGACTGCTCGATCGTCGAGGGACCGCCGACGCGAGGGTCGGTGAGGTGGACGTCGTGTCGGCCCTTGTCGATCGGATGTCCGACTCCACGGTCTCGACGCTCCTGTCGAAGATCATGGGAGAGACCGCCGCGGCTGCGGCCCCCGTCGATCTCTTCAAGCGCCTCGTCTCGGATGCCGAGCGGCGGCGGGCGATTGCGCAGCGGGCGCACACGGTGGCCCTCGCGGGCAACGTGGTCGAGCAGTGGGCGGAACTCGAGCGCAACCTCGAGACGTACTCCGACCCGAAATTCGTCTCGAGCGAGTACTCGAATGATCTGCATTCGGTGCAGGCCCGTGCCGACCGCTTC
This sequence comes from uncultured Acidobacteriota bacterium, assembly GCA_963727765.1. GTDB lineage: Bacteria > Acidobacteriota > Vicinamibacteria > Vicinamibacterales > Fen-181 > FEN-299. The sequence continues at coordinate 521,515 of CAVSGZ010000013.1, read as the reverse complement.
GGGCCGGCCGTGTCGGTTCCCCCGGAGCTCCTTGCGGCGTGGGCGCGGTCCATCGACGACGAGGCGGTCCGAGAACTGGATTCTCAGTTGCTGGGGGATCTGACGCGTCTCGAGACCGAGTACGGCCGCTCGCGCAAGGTGCTGGAGATACTGCAGACTCATGCGATCGAGGCTGCGGACGGCGATGACTGGTCGGGCGTCGCACGCGCCGTCGAACTCGTCGGCGGCGTGGCGTCGGAATCGGGCGACAGCATGCTGCGCCAGACTGCCGCGGAGATCCTCCAGAAACTGTCGAAGGCGCCGCTGTCGGCGCGCGCGCTCGACAGGCTCGCCGACGCCGAGCCTGCGCTTCGCGACCCGCTGTCCCGCACGATCTCCGGAATCGGGGCCCCTCTCCTGCCCGCGATCGCGGCCCGCTGGGCGGCGGATCGCGGGACGGTCCTGCGTCCCCGCCTCGAAGCGGTGGCCGCGGCGATCGGGCAGCCGGGACGCGAGCCGTTGCGGCGCCTGCTCGCGTCGGAAGACGAGCCCCCCGACGTGCGCGTGGCCGCCATCCGCCTGCTCCGGCTCACGGCGGGTACGGACCACATGCCGGCGCTCGAAGCGGCGCTGTTGGACCGGCGGGAGGACATCCGCCGGGAGGCGTTCAGCGCGCTCGCCGACTCGGCCTCCGCGCGTGCCGCCGAGACGCTGACCCGCGGCATCGCCCGGGCCGAGGCCGAGATTCAGGCGGCCTTGCTGACCTGGCTCCTGGCTCTCGGCGACCGCCGCGCATGGCCCGTCATCCAGCGTCTGTTCTCCCAGGCCGATCCGCGAACGGTGTCGGTGCCCGTGTACCTTTCGATGATCGCCGCCGTGGAACGGACGGGGCGCGCCGACGCGGCGCAGCTGCTGACGACGGTGTTCCACCGCACGCACTGGAGCACGCCGATCCGCACGTGGCGCTTCCGGGCCGCGGCGAAGTCGGCTCTCCGGACGCTGCGCGGTCGCGCGGCTGTCCCACGAGAGATAGCATCGGTCGCCGGCCACGAGGCGAAGCCTGCCTCGGCCGCCAAGGAGCGCCGCCGATGATGATGGACAGGACGACTCGCCTCAAACACTACGCCGACATCGTCCAGCGGCTGAGCGGCGCGCTGCGGGCGGCGGCCCTCTACTCGATCGCGCACCCGAGCGTGGACGAGCATGTCCGCGCGCTTCTCGACGCAATCGAGCGCCTGCACAAGGTCGAGCCGTCGGTGCTCATCGGGTTGATTGGCGGAGAGGTAATCGCCGATGACACGCCGCTGCTCGCGACGACCTCGTATCGGACGGAATTCATCCGCTACATGCAGGCCCTGGGCATCAACCGCATCCTGCTGAATCGGGGGGTCACGCTGGAGGAGCTCCGGGAGTTCGTGCGCGCGGCGTCGCAGCCGAGCGTTGGCGCCGAGAATGGCGGGGAAGAGGCGGACGTCGATTTCGTGAAGTCCGAGCATCTGCGCGCGGGCCGGATCCCGGTTGACACGACGGCGGGGAACTGGGGCACCAGCTCGATCACGATACGACAGATGTACAGCGGCTCGGTCGAGGCGGCGCGCCTGATCTGGGAGAGCACCAGGCTCGAGGGGGTTCCCGACGCGCCGACGGCGCACGAGACGGTCGAGCATCTGGCCGAGGCGGTCGACTCATCGCCGGCGAAGATGATCGGGCTCACCGGGATGAAGGCGCACGACGAGTACACGTTCACCCACATGGTGAATGTCGCGATCCTCACCATGGCCCAGGCCCGGAACCTGGGCATCGACGGCCGGGACATTCGCGCCCTCGGGTTGGCGGCCATGCTGCACGACATCGGCAAGGTGCTGACGCCGCTCGAGGTGCTCAACAAGCCCGGCGCCCTGACGCCGGCCGAACGCGCGATCATCAAGCGCCACCCGCTCGATGGAGCGGCCATCCTCAGGGGGGGCGCGACATCCCGCGCCTCGCCGCCATCGTGGCCTTCGAACATCACCTGCGCCTGGACGGGAAGGGATACCCGGCCGACGTGCGGCGCGCCGCGCTCAACCTCGGAACCGTCCTGTGCGGGATCTCCGACGTGTACGACGCGATGCGGTCTACGAGGGTGTATCAGGCCACCTCCCCCACCGAACGGATCATGGAGTTCATGACCCACAAGGACCGGGGCCAGTTCGACCAGCACCTCGTCCGGCTGTTCATCGACCTCATGGGTGTGTACCCGCCGTCCACGCTCGCGCGGCTCACAAACGGCGAGATTGGCGTGGTCGTCAGGACCGGGGGCTCGGATCCCTCGCGGCCGACGGTCAACGTGCTGTTCGACCCGGACGGCACCCGGCTGAAGGCGGCCCGCGTCCGGCACCTGTGGGCCCGCGTCGAGGACGAAGAGGAGATCAGGGTCGAGGCCGTGCTCGATCCGAAGGTGTACGACGTCGATCCGATGGAGTACCTGTAGCGGGCAGCCGGCAGCGGATCACGGAAGAAGGACAGGTTCCAGTTTCGCTGACAGCGGACCACGCGTGACACGGCCCGAAGCCCTGAGCCGGGGGTCGAGCGCCAGTTACCCCCGCGAAAAGACCCGTCTCATCGATTCAATCGCCCCGGCGAGCTCCGCCCGATCCCGCGCGAAGCAGAAGCGCAGGTAGCCCTCCCCGCCGGGCCCGAAGTCGACCCCCGGCACGCAGCCGATCCGGCCGGCTCCGATGAGGAACGAGGTCAGTTCCCACGACGGCGACGACGGCACCGGCGACCCGGCCTGAACCCTGGCGGCCGCGGCCGCGAGCCTCGCCGGCTCGACGCGCGCCTTCCAGTCGGGATCGAACCTGAGGAATGCGTAGAACGCTCCGCGCGGCGGCTGCCCGGAGAACACGCGGCCGAGCGACGCGACGCCCTTGTAGAATAGATCGCGCCGCGCCCGCAGTTCGTCCCGGAACGCCTCGACCACCGCGTGAGACCCCTCCAGCCCCGCAATCCCGCCGTACTGGACGACCGACGACACGTTGCTCGTCGTGAAGAAGAGCGCCTTGCGCACGCGGTCCCGGAGCGCCGCGTCGGCCACCGCCAGGTAGCCGAGCCGCAGCCCGGTCATCGCGTACGACTTGCTGAACGTGTAGACCGGCACCGTGCGGGGGTACATTCCCGCGAGCGACGCCGCCGACACGTGCTCCACGTCGAACACCACGTCTTCGTACGCCTCGTCCGAGATCAGCCACAGCCCGCGCCGGTCCGCCAGTCGGGCGATCGCCTCGATGTCCCCGCGGGTGAGCACACCGCCGGTCGGGTTCTGCGGCGAGTTCACGTAGATGGCGCGCGTCCTCGGTGTGACGCAGCGCTCGACCTCCTCGATGTCGAGCCGCCACCCCGCCGACTCGTGCAGCGGATAGCGGACGACCACGCCGCGGGCCGAGAGGATGGTGCCGGCGGCCGGCGGCCAGAGAGGGTCGGGGATGACGACCTCGTCGCCCGCGTCGAGCAGCGCCTGGAAGAGGATGTAGAGCGCGTGGATGCCGCCGTTGGTGACCAGCACCTCGTCGGGCGATCCCACTGGTACGCCGTTCCTCTCGCGCAGCTTCTCGGCCAGCAACTCCTGGAGGCGCGGCACGCCGGCCGTCTGCAGGTAGTGAGACCGGTTGTCGGCGATCGCGCGCACCATGCCCTGCTTGACCGAATCGGGCGCGTCGAAGCTGACGTCTCCCTGGTCGAGCCTGAAGGGGCGCTCGACGGCATACATCATGTCGCGGATGCGGATGATTCCCGAGAACGGCACCGAGTCGAGGAAATGAGACATGAGATCGATCCGGGTCTGGCTCAGACGCGATCGAGAATCGCCTTCAGCGTCTCGTGCGTGCGGGTGAGGGGAAGGTTGCTGATGTAGAAGCGCCGCGCGCCCAGTGTCATCATCGTGCGGATCGTGCGGGCGCAGATCTCCTCGGCCGGCACGCCGGCGTCGAACTCGCGCGTCAGGCCCGCCGCCGGCACCGGGATGAAATCGCCGAGCAGGGCGAGCGTGCCCGGCCGCGCGCTGCGGAAGTAGAACACGCCGAAGACGCCCGGCAGGCTCACGCCGCGCCGGTCGGCCTCGTTCAGGAACCGCCCTACGGGCGCCGGATCGTGGTGCGACACGACCTGCGTCAGGAAGAACTCGCCAGTGAAGTCGGGACCGAGCAGGTAGTCGACCTGCCGGGCCGGATCGCGGTACGGATTGGCCCAGCCGCCAAGCGACAGGTCCACTGCGCGAGCCCTGATCTGCCGGCGCAGTTGCCAGGCGTGTTCCACCGAGCGCGGCACGCCGACCCGCGCGTCGCCGCCGAGGACGACCAGCGACTCGAACCCGTGCTGTTTCGCCCGGTCGGCATAGGAGAGGCAGTAGTCGAGCGGGTGCTTGCTCGTCAGGAACGGCACCACGCGCTCGAGCGGCGCGTCCTCCCCGAGGTTGACGATGAGATGGCGAAGGTTGTCCTCCTCGGGCACGCCGACGGCGCTGTCGGTCAGGAACACGAACGTGTCACGCCGGGTCAGCGTGCGGACGGCGTGGTAGGTGTCGATCCACGCGTCCATCCCGTCGGCCGAGGCGAGCTCGGCGCGGGGCGGCCGCAGTTCCGCGGCGACGACGAGTCGGCCCGAGCGCAGGGTGTCGAGGAAGTGGCTCACCAAAGAGAGGATCCGTCCGGAGTATACAATACCGGCTATGGTGCGACACTCGGACAGCCCGGCGCTGAAGGCCCTGCGCACGATCCCCACGATCGGCCTTGCGCCCTATCCCACACCGATCGAAGAGGCCCCGCGCCTGCGCGCGGCTCTTGGCGGCGGCCCGCGCCTGCTCATCAAGCGCGACGACGCCATTGCGTTCGGGTTCGGCGGAAACAAGGTCCGGAAGCTCGAGATGCTGGCGGCGCGGGCGCAGGCCATCGGGGCCGACCTGCTCATCACGACCGGCGGCGTGCAGTCGAACCACTGCCGCGTCACGGCCGCCGCGGCCGCCCGCCTCGGGATGCGCTGCCTGATCGTCGCCAATGGCGCCCCGCCGGAGCGGCTGTCAGGCAACGCGCTGCTCGACTCGATGTACGGGGCCGAGGTGCGCTACGTGCCGACGCGCGAGGACCGCGCGCCGGCGATGGAGAAGTCGGCGACCGCCTGGCGCGCGAGCGGCGGCCGGCCGTTTGTCATCCCGCTCGGGGCCTCGACGCCGCTTGGCGCGCTGGGGTTCGCGCGGGCCGTCGGCGAGATCATCGCACAGCTGCCCGCGCCGCCCGACTACATCTTCCACTCCACGTCGTCCGGCGGTACGCAGGCCGGACTGGTTGCCGGCTGCCGGCTGCACGGGATCGCGACGCGCGTCATTGGCATCAGCGCCGACGAAACCGCCGACGGCATTTGCCGGACGGTGCGCGGGATCCTCGAAGGGATGGGCGGAATGCTCGGGCTCGACGGCGCCGCCTTCGCCGCCGCGGGCGAGATCGAGGCGGACGACAGGTTCGTTGGGGACGGCTACGGCGCGCCGAGCGATGCGTCGCGCGAAGCACAGACCTTGCTCGCGCGCACGGAAGCGCTGGTGGTCGACCACACCTACACGGCGAAAGCGCTCGCCGGGATGATCGGGTGGATCCGCGAAGGGCGCATCGATCCCGACGCCACCGTCCTCTTCTGGCACACGGGCGGGCAGGTCGGCATTTTCGCGCTATAGTTTGCCGTATGCCGTCGCTGACATTCCTCGGTGCCGCGGGCACGGTGACCGGCTCCAAGTACCTGCTCGAAGTGAAAGACCGACGGGTGCTGGTCGACTGCGGGCTGTTCCAGGGACTCAAGGAGCTCCGGCAGCGCAACTGGCGGCCGCTCCCGGTCCCCGCCTCCACCATCCACGCCGTCGTCCTCACGCACGCGCACATCGATCACACGGGGTTCCTGCCGCGGTTGTGCGCCGAAGGATTCCGCGGGAGGGTGTTCTGCACGCCGGGGACGGCGGACCTCTGCAAGCTGGTGCTGCCGGATTCGGGGCGGATCGCCGAGGAGGACGCACGCGAGGCGAACCGCCACGGCTACTCGAAGCACAGCCCGGCGCTGCCGCTGTTCACCGAGGCCGACGCGTTCCACGCACTGATGCGGCTGCAGCCGGTCGGCTTCGACCGGCCCGTGCCGGTGACCGAGGGCGTGACCGTGCGGTTCGTGAACTCCGGCCACCTGCTCGGATCGGCGTTCGTGGTGATGACGCTCGACGCCGACGGCGGCCGCGAGATAGTCTTCAGCGGCGACGTCGGCCGGTACGACCGGCCGGTGCTGCCCGATCCGCTGAGGGTGGACCACGCCGACACGCTGCTGGTCGAGTCGACCTACGGCGACCGGACGCACGAGCCTGACCGCGACGGCGCTGCGCTGGCGAAGGTCGTGACCGACACCATCGGACGCGGCGGCAAGGTCATCATCCCGGCGTTTGCGATCGGCCGCGTCGAGGAAGTGATCTACTGGCTCAAGAAGCTGGAGGACGAGGGCCGCATCCCGCAGGTCCCCGTGTTCCTGGACAGCCCGATGGCCGAGCAGGCCCTCAAGTATTACACCGGGCGCGCGAACGAGCTGGACCCCGACGTCAGGATGGTGAATGGCCAGGTCTCGGCCTTCATGACGCGGCGCTTCCAGGTTGTCGAGAGAGGCCGTGAGTCGGCCGACCTCGCGGCGTCGAAGACGCCGGCGATCGTCATCTCGTCGAGCGGCATGGCGACCGGCGGCCGGGTGCTCGGGCACCTGAAGACGGCGCTCCCGAACCGGCACAACACGATCTTGTTCTCGGGGTTTCAGGCCGAGGGCACGCGCGGACGCCGCCTGGTCGACGGCGAGCGCGAGGTGAAGATCCATGGCGAGATGGTCCCGGTCGCCGCCGAAATCGTCCAACTGCACTCGATGTCGGCCCACGCGGACGGCGACGAGCTGATGCGCTGGCTGCGCGGATTCTCGCGCCCGCCCAGGTTGACATGTGTCGTGCACGGAGAACCACAGGCGGCCGCCACCTTCGCGGCCCGCGTCCGCGGCGAGTTGGGCTGGACGGTGACCGTCCCGGAGTACCTGCAGGCGATGGAATTGTCCTGAACGCTGCCCGCCTTCGCGCGTAGCGCTTCGGCGGGTCCGCCGTAGCCTGCGTGGATCGCAGCGGCAGGCGAAGGCGGAAGCCGTAAGCCATGAGCCCTGAGCCGACCGTGTCGTCCGACCGGCCCTATCTCCTCGAACGCGTGGGTGAAGCAGGCGTCGTGCAGCTGTACGCCGACGGGTTCGCCGCGCTGCCGCGCCGCGATAAGATCCTGGCCTGGCACTTGTACAACGCGGCGCTGGCCGGCCGCGACATCTTCTACGACCAGCGCTACGCGCACGGCCTCGAGATGCGCGAGGTGCTCGAGGAGATCCTGACGCACGCCGGGGGCGTTGACCAAGCCACGCTCGCCGAGATCGAGCGCTACACGAAGCTGTTCTGGATCAACAGCGGCCCGTTCAACAACCTGACGGCCAGGAAATTCGTGCTCGGCTGCACACCGGACGCGTTGCGCGCCGCGGCAGCCGCTGCCGCGCGGCAGGGCGCGCGACTCCCTGTCCGGGACGGGGAGCCGCTCGACGGCCTTCTCGCGAGGCTCGAGCCGATGTTCTTCGACCTGTCGTTCGAGCCGATCTGCACCAACAAGACGCCGGGCTACGACCGTGACATCCTGGCGGCGAGCGCGAACAACCTGTACGACAACGTGAGGGTGGGTGACCTCGAGGGGTTCACCGAGCGCTACGCGCTCAACTCGAGGCTCGTCGGCCGCGACGGCCGGCTCGTCGAGGAGGTGTACCGGATCGACGGACGCTACGGCCGGGAGATCGCGGCCATCGTCGCGCACCTCGAGGCGGCCATCCCCTGGGCGCCCGCGCCGCTGGCCGAGGCGCTCGGCGCGCTGGTGGCGTTCTACCGAAGCGGCGAGGAGACCGACCGCGTGGCGCACGACATCGCCTGGGTCTCGGCCGAGTCGTCGCTGGTGGACACCATCAACGGCTTCGTCGAGGTCTACCTCGACGCGCGCGGCGCGAAAGGGGCGTGGGAAGGGATCGTCTTCTACGTGAACCACGACAAGACCGAGGCGATCCGGACGCTGGCCCGGGAGGCGCAATGGTTCGAGGATCACATGCCCTGGGGTCCTTCCTGGAGGCGGCAGGGCGTCAGCGGGACCACCGGGCACGCCGTCGAGGTGGTGATTGAAACCGGCCACGCAGGCCCCGTGACACCCATCGGCATCAACCTGCCCAACGACCAGCACGTCCGCGAGCGGTACGGCAGCAAGTCGGTCTGGCTGTCGAACGTCTCCGAGGCCCACGAGAGGTCGACGCCATCGGCCTTCCGGCGCGAGTTCTCCTGGACGACGGAGGAGGCCGAGCGCGCCGAGCGGTGGTCCGCGTTCACCTCGGAGTTGACCACCAACATGCACGAGGTGATCGGTCACGGGTCCGGCCAGGTCGAGGCCCGGCTGAACGGCAATCCGCACGCGTTCCTGCGCGAGCACTACTCCGCGCTGGAGGAGGCCCGCGCGGACCTGGTCGGCCTCTACTTCCTCGCCGACCCGAAGCTGGTCGATCTCGGCCTCATCCCGGCCGAGAGTCGCGACGACATCGTCCTGACCGGCTACGAAGCCTACTGCCGCGCGGCGCTGGTGCAGCTTCGTCGGATCCGCGAGGGAACGCAGATCGAGGAAGACCACATGCGCAACCGCCAGCTCGTGGTGCACTGGATCATGTGCCACACGAGCGCGGTGGAAGGGCGGGTGCGCGACGGCAGGACCTACTACGTCCTGACCGACGCCGCGGCCTTTCGCGAGGGGGTCGGGCGCCTGCTCGCCGAGGTCCAGCGCATCAAGGCGACGGGGGATTTCGACGCGGCGAAGACGCTGGTCGAAGCCTACGGCGTGCACTTCGATCCCGCGCTCAGGAACGAGGTGCTCGCCCGCGTCGACGCGATCGGCTTGCCCTCGTACATCGGCTTCGTGATGCCGCGGCTGAGGCCGGTTCGCGACGAGGCGGGCACCATCACGGACGTGCTGGTCTCGTATCCCATGGACCTGAAGGCGCAGATGCTGGAATACTCGGGAAAGATCTCCCCGTGAAGCGAAATTCTGCCATGCGCGCGCGGCTTCTCGCCGGTGTCGGCGTCTCGACGGTCCTGGCCGCCTTGTCGGTCGGAGGGACGCAGGCGGCGCCACCCCCGATCGCGCGCGCCGCGATTATCCAGGCCGAGGACGCGCGGGCGGCGACAGCCGACCAATTGCAGCTGCTGACGACGATCGCTGTCTCGGGCGGGGCGCCGATCCAGGCGATCGCGATTCGAGCCCTCGGCCGGCTCGAACGGCCCAGCCTGGTGGCGACGCTCGTGCCGCTGCTCGACGCGCCGACGACAGCGGTGCGCGCCGAGGCGGCCTGGGCGATGGCGCAATCGGCCGGCGCCGATACGACGGCGGCCCGCGCGGCGCGCGAGGCGCTCCAGCGGCGGCTCGTCGGCGAACGCGACAACGACGTCAGAGGTGCGCTGGCGGAAGCGCTCGGCCGGCTCCCGATCGATTCACCCTTGGTGGCGAGCCAGACCGAGAGCGCGCTGGTCGAAGTGGCCTCGCGGACCGAGGTCTCCCATCGACTCGGGAAGTCGTCGGCCGGGCCGCGGATCATCGGTCTTACGCTCATCCCGAGCCGGGTCGTGGCCGTGCCGACGGCGGCGCTGGTCGGTGCCCTGCGCGGCCTCGAGGCGTTCGCCCGCAACCGCGCGCGCGCTCATCAACCGCTCATGCCCGAGACGGTCGACCTGCTCAAGGCGATCGTCCTCGGCAACACGACGTTGCCGCCGCGCGTCCGGGTGCTCGCGATGCTCTGCCTGCTGCCGGTGAATGCGGCCGACCAGGACCTGGCGGCCCGCGCGATGGACGACCCGGACTTCCAGGTGAGGCGCCTGGCCCTGACCTCGTCGGCAGCAGATCTGCCGACGATCCTGCGGGGACTGAGGGACCCCACGTGGATGGTTCGCTACGAGGCGCTGCTGCGCTACGGCCGGCGGTTCCAGGCCGCCGAGGGATGCGAGCCAATCGTCAATGCCATCGGGGCTCGAGTCGATCACCAGTCGCTGCTCGCCATCGATCTGCTTGGCGGCCGATGCCGCCCCGGCGACCATGCCGTCGAGACGCTGCTCGATCTGGCCGCCGGAGTGGGCGAGGGCGACTGGCACCGCCCGGCGCACGCGATCGTGGCGGCCGTGAAGGCCTCGCCCGAGCGGTCGCGCCCCATGCTGGCGCGGTTCCTGTCGGCCGGCGACTGGCACACGCGGACGTACGTCGCGCGTGCGGCCGGACAGCTCGGCGATGTTGCGGCGCTCAGGCGGCTGGCCGCGGACACCAACGACAACGTCCGCGAGGCGGCCGTCGTTGAACTCTCGAGGGTAGCCGGACACGAGGCCGATGCTGCGTACGTCTCGGCTCTCGGCGCCGCCGACTTCCAGCTCGTGATGACGGCGGCGAAGGCGCTGGCGGGAAGCCCCGATCGCGCGGCTGCCGTTCCGGCGCTTCTTGCGGCGCTCTCGCGCCTCACGGCCATCGACAGCGACACGTCGCGCGACCCGCGCATGGCGGTGCTCGAGCGGATCGGGGAACTGGGATCGCCCGAGCAGGCTGGCCAGCTGAGGCCCTGCCTCGAGGATTCGGATGCGCGCGTCGCCGGCCTCGCGGCCGAGATCCTGACGAAATGGACGGGGAGCCCGGTCAGGGCGACGCCGAAGCCGCGCCCGGCTCAGCTCTTCTCGCTGACCGAGGCTGATCTCAATCGGCTGTCGAAGACCGCGGTCAGGTTCACGATGGAGGGCGGACGGCAATTCGAGATGCGGTTCCTCGTGGACCTCGCGCCGCTTTCGTCGGCCCGTTTCGCCGCCCTCGTCGGCCAGGGCTACTACAACGGCCTGACATTCCACCGGGTGATCCCGGACGCGCTGCTGCAGGGCGGCAGCCCGGGCGCCAACGAGTACGCGGGCGTCGCGCGCTACTGGCGCGACGAGTTCGGGCGCACCTCGCAGACGCGGGGCACCGTCGGCCTCTCGACGCGCGGCCGAGACACGGGCGACGGCCAGTTCTACATCAACCTGGTGGACACGCCCCGCTACGACAACGAGTACACGATCTTCGGCGAGGTCACGAGCGGCATGGACATCGTCGATACGATCCTCGAGGGCGACGTGATGCAGAAGGTCGAGTTGGTTCCGGCGAAGACGAAGAAGTAGGCCGTCAGCCTTCGGCCCTCAAGCGACAGCCGCCTCCAGCATCGTGATCGTCCCCTTCGTGGCGTCGATCTCGACCTCGGTCCCCTCCGGGATCGTGAACTGCCGGTCGATGTGGCCGAGCATCGCCCCCGACCACGCCGGCACGTTCAGCGGCTTGATGTGGTCCCTCAGCACCTCTTCGAGCGTCAGCGCCCCGTAGCCCTCGCCCGGCAGGCACTTGGTGCAGTTGCCGAACACGACCCCCTTCAGCCGTCCGAGGATGCCGGCGAGCGCGAGCTGCGTCAGCAGGCGATCGACGCGGTAGATGTTCTCCTCGACTTCCTCGATGAACAGGATCGCGCCCGAGAAGTCCGGCAAGTACCCAGTGCCGACGATGCCGGCGAGGACCGTGAGGTTGCCTCCGAGAAGCCGGCCGCGGGCGACACCCGGGGTGATCGTCTGGATCCGGTTCTCGACCTGGACCAGCGTGTCCTTGATTTCGTGGACGTTCTCGAACGTCACCGCCTCGGCGTTGCAGAGGACGCGCCTGAAGTAGTCGAGGTTGAAGCTGTTCCAGGTGGAGCCGCCCATCGGCCCGTGGAAGGTGACCAGGCCCGTGCGCGCGTGCACTGGCAGCAGCAGCGCCGTCAGAATCGCTGTAGCCAACGAGGACCTTCGGGTTCTTCGCGATGACGTCGAAGTCGAGGTAAGGAAGCAGCCGCGCGCAGCCCCAGCCGCCGCGCAGCGCCAGGACCGCGTTCACCGATGGGTCCGCGAACATCTGGTTGACGTCGCGCGCGCGGTCGTCGTCCTTGCCGGCGAGGTAGCCGTACCGGTCGGCGATGTGCGGCGCCGGGCGGGCCTTGAATCCCATCGCCTCGACCGCCTCGACCGCGATCTCGATCTTGACCGACTCGAACGTCGCGCTGGCCGGATCGATGAGGCCGAGCGTATCGCCCGGCTTCAGACGCGGCGGCTTGACGATTGGCCCAGCCGCCGTCCCGCCGCCCGTGCGCGTCTGGCTGATGGCCGTTCCGGCAGCCGCCGACGCCAGGGCCGTGGCGCCGGCCATCTCGAGAAATTGACGCCGCGTGGCAGGCATGCGCACCTCCGGTCCGGGATCAGGCAAACGTGGAACGCACCGTCGCGAGCACCTCGTCCGAGCGCACGTGCGCCGCGCGGGAGAGGTCGTCGGTCTCGGCGCGGCATCCGGCCTCGAACGCACCGTCTTTCACCGACCCGAGATTGATGAGGACGTTCAGCACGGCCCCCTCGACGCCGGCGCGTGCCATCAGCGCGGCCACGCCCGCGTCGGACGCCGAATTGCGGTTGCCCTTGGCCGCGACCAGCCCCGCAAGGTCGATCGCCTCGAGACACAGCTTCGCCGAGCCGAGCGGGACGCGCGCCGCCTGCTGGTAGCCGGCCTCGAGCGCCGCGTCGCGTGCGGCCTGCTCCTCGGGCGTCCCCTTCGGCATCCGCATCGCGGCCATCGCGACATTGAACGCCTCGGTGTCCTCGTCGACGGCGCGGAGCAGCCGGTCCTTGAGCGCCTGCGCGCGTTCGGCGATCGCGGACAACTCGGCCCACGCCGCGTCGTACCCCTTCTTTCCGACCGTCAGGTTGGCGACCATCGCAGACAGGCCCGCGGCGAGGCTGCCGGCCAGCGCCGCGACCGATCCGCCGCCGGGGGCCGGCGACTCCGACGAAACCTCGTCGACGAAACGATCGACGGCCATCGAGACGAGAGGGCCGCGCGTCCGGAACTGGTAGTCGATCACCTTCTTGTCCGGGTCGAACGGAGCCAACTGGTCGAGGCCGAGCGAGCGGACGGCGACCTCGACAACCTCGCGCTCGGGAACGCCGGTCGACTTCCCCTGCTTCTGCAGGTAGAACTTCCCGGCGTCGAGGAGCGGCTGCAGCGGCATCAGCCCAACCAGTTCCGAGCCGGTCACAATGAGGCCGAGCTTCTCCGCCTCCTCGCGCACCGTCTCGAAGACGACATGGAGCGGCGTCGTCTTGTAGTTGATCAGGTTGATGGAGACCTGCGCCTGCCGGTACTGGTCGATGTACCACCCAATGGCGCGGACCGCCTTGAGCCGGCCCGCCCTCTTCACCTGCCGCCCCTGGTCGTCGAGGAGCGGGTGGCCCGCCGCGTCGCGCGCCACGCGCCCGTTCTCGCGGATGTTCAGCGCGATCTCGTTGGCGAGCTTCCGGTCGCGGGTGTTGAGGTTGACGTTGTAGGCGATGAGGAACTCGCGCGCGCCAACCACCGGCGCCCCGAACTTCGGGTCGAACCGGGCCGGCCCGGCGTCGGGTACCCACGCCGGCTCCTGCAGTTTCCGCTCGAGCGCCTCGTACTCGCCAGCCCTGATGTTGGCCAGGCTGCGCCGGGCCTCAGAGGTGGCCGCGTATTCGTAGAAGTAAACCGGGAGCTGGAGATCGTCGGCAATCCGCCGGCCGAGCGCGCGCGAGATCTCGACGCACTCGTCCATCGTCACCTCGGAAACGGGGACGATGGGGCAGACGTCCATGGCGCCCATGCGCGGGTGGGCGCCGTGGTGCTTCGCCATGTCGATCAACTCGGACGCCTTGCGGGCCGCCTTGAGCGCGGCGTCGGACACGGCATCGGGCGGGCCGACGAAGGTGTAGACCGTGCGGTTGGTGTCGGCGCCGGGATCGACGTCGAGCAGTTTGACCTCGGCCACGCCCTTGATCGCGTCGGCGATGGCGTCGATGACGGCGCGGTTCCGACCTTCAGAAAAATTCGGGACGCATTCGACGAGCCTGGGCATCGGTGCCTCCGGAAGAGACAGTCAGCGTAACACTTCCGGGCCTTTGCCGACAGGCCTCCCGCCTTGGTCGGCGCCTCGGCCGTGTGGTAACGTCGGGAGTCCGCACCGCGGACCAGGCGACAGGCAGGAGGACTCGTGCCGACGATTGAACTGAACGGACACCCTTACGCAGTGGATGAGGACGGCTTCCTCGAAGACCCCACGATTTGGAACGACCAGGTGGCCGCCGACCTGGCGACGACCGAGGGAATCACCGCGCTCGGCGAGAACCACTGGAAGCTCGTGCGCTACCTGCGGAAGTACTACCTCGAGTTCGGGATTGCCCCGATGATCCGGAAGCTGTGCAAGGAGACGGGCCTCAAGCTGACCGACATCTACGAGTTGTTCCCCTCCGGCCCGGCCAAGGGCGCCTGCAAGGTGGCGGGCCTGCCCAAGCCGACCGGTTGCGTATAGTCCACTCCGGCCCCCGGAAGAACTGGGAGATCTCATCATGCGGACAACCGTAGTGGCGCTGGTCTCGGTCGTGGCGTTGGCCGTCCTCGCGGCCCCCGCCCTCTCGCAGTCCATCGAGACGCCGGCCGAGGCATCCAACTACTCGCGCTACACGAACGACCAGGACATCACGGCGTTCCTCAACACGATCGCCAGGGCGTCGAAACAGGCGAGGGTGCAGATTGTGGGAAGGACGGCTGAAGCCCGGGACTACCTCCGCGCGAACCTGCCGCTCGTGATCCTCACCGAAGAAGGCGTCGACGCCCCCAAGGCCCTGAACCGGCGGAAGCCGACGATCCTGGTCATCGGCTCGCAGCACGGCAACGAGCAGTCGGGGAAGGAAGCGGCGCTCACGCTTGTCCGCGACCTGGCGGTCGGCGACCTGAGACCGCTCCTCAAACAGGTGAACGTCCTCGTCATCCCGCAGGCGAATCCCTACGGGAACTTCTTCGACCGCCGGACGAACGAACAGGATCTCGACCTCAACCGGGATCACGTCAAGCTCGAGGCGCCCGAGACGCGAGCCATCCACGCGGTCTTCCGGGCCTGGATGCCGGAGGTCTCGATCGACGTCCACGAGCAGGACGACAACTACTACCGCGTCAACACCGGCCGCGTGACCAACGCCAACATCGCGCCCGCGATCAGCGCGTTTGCCCGCGACACGATCTACAAGGAGATCGAAGCGCTCGTCACGGCTGCCGGCTACACGTGGCACGAGTACCTCGTCACCGAGGCGATGGGCAGCCAGGGCGCGGCCGGCGCCGCCGAGCCGACGGGCGCGAACCTCGAGGAACTGACTCGTCCCAGCACCGTCGACCTCAACGACGGCCGCAACGGCCTCGGCATCTACGAGACGATCTCGTTCATCCAGGAGGGCGCGTCCCGCCACGACATCCCGACGCTGAAGGACCGAACGGCGTATCAGTATCTCGGCGTCAAGGCGCTCGTGGAATCGGTGGCACGCCACGCGGAGGAGGTACGGACCCTGGTCGCCACCAGCCGCGCCGCTCTGCTCCAGAAGGCCAGCGCTCCCGCCCCGGGAGATCTCGTCCACCTGCGGATGGTCCACGCCCGCGACCCGAAGGAGCCGCAGATCACCATCGAGCACTTCGAAACCGCTCCGGACGCCTCGGCGGCCGCCCCGGGCGCGGCCAAGGTGATCCACGAGGTCGTCAAAAACTGGTTCCCGAACGTCGAGCCGACCGTCTCGGTACCGCGGCCCTACGGCTACATCGTCCCCGCGGCCCACAAAGACGTGGTGCAGACGATGATTGCGCACGGGATCGCGGTGCAGACCTTCACGACGGACGCCGAGGTGGAGGTCGAGCGATATGTTGTGGACGACATCGCGCCGGCGGCAGAGGATTACGTGGCGCCGGACAAGATCGTGGTGACAAAGCAGACGGTGACGGTGACGGCCAGGAAGGGCGACTACTACGTCAGCGGGGCGCAGCCGGCCGCGAACCTGATCCCGAATCTGCTCGAGCCCCAGGCGGAATTCGGGTTCATCCGCTACCAGATGTTCAAGCTCGTCCCGGAAAAGGGCGCCACGTTCCCGTTCCTGAGGGTCGCCAAGCGGCAGGTGATGCCGCTCGAGACGGTGAAGTAGTCATCCCGCAATATCCGGATAGACCCGGCGGGCGCAAGTGTCGAGAATGACCGCATGGCGAACGACGCGACCCGGCGCACGAACTCCCCGCACCGGGGCGGGTCCTCGCGGACCGTGCGCGCGGCGGCGGCGTCCGAACTCGTAGGCCGGGCGTGCGCGCTCGTGCAGGCCTCCGCCGACGGGCGCGCCCCCTCGCTGGGCGACCTGGCCCGGCGCCTCGGCGTCGGCCCTTTCCAGTTGCATCGGGCCTTTCGCGCCACGCTCGACATCTCGCCGAAGCAGTACGCCGACGCGCTGCGCGCCGGCCGCCTCAAGACACTGCTGCGCGACAACCAGCCAGTCACCGCCGCGCTCTACGAAGCCGGCTACGGGTCGAGCAGCCGGCTCTACGAACGAGCCGACGCCGAGCTCGGCATGACGCCGGACGCCTACCGGCGCGGAGGACCAGGCATGCATATCCATTTCATCGTCGTGCGCTCGAAGCTCGGGCAGTTGTTGGTGGCGGCCACCGAGCGCGGCGTCTGCAGCATCAAGCTCGGGGATTCGGCGCGCGAACTCGAGGCCGACCTGCGCCGCGAATACCCCAGCGCGACCATCGCCCGCGACCTCGGCCGCCTGTCGCCGGCGGTGACGAGCCTGCTCGGGTTCCTCGCAGGAGAGCGGCCGCCAGACAACCTGCCGCTGGACGTCCAGGGAACCGCGTTCGAACGGCGCGTCTGGCGGCACCTCCAGCGGATCCCGGTCGGGCGGACCCGCTCCTATGGCGACGTGGCCCGCGCCATCGGGCAGCCGGGCGCGGCACGGGCCGTCGCGCGGGCGTGCGCGGCCAACCACGCCGCGCTCCTCATCCCCTGCCACCGCGTGGTGCAGTCGGACGGGGGCGCCGGCGGCTATCATTGGGGGGTGGCGCGCAAACAGCGCCTGCTCGCCATCGAGCAGAAGATGGCCGGCGCCGGCAAGACGGGGTGATGAGGCGCGCGCCCCTCGCCGGTTTCAACTGGCGCCAGGGAGGCATCGCCAGGCTCGTGGACGTCCCGCCAACCGTTCTCGTCGTCGGCGCCGGGCCCGCCGGGTCTACGGCCGCCCGGGCGCTCGCGCTCGGCGGCGCCCGCGTCCGCCTGCTCGAACGTGCGCGATTCCCGCGGAGCAAACCGTGCGGCGGCGGCCTGACCTCGCGCGCGCTCGTCCGGTTCCCGCATCTCGGCCCCGCGCTCGAGCGGATTCCCACCCACCGGATTTCACGCCTCTATCTCGAAGGGCCCTCAGGCCGTGGCGTTGTCCTGACCTCGCCCGCGCCGGCCGTTGTGACCGTTCGCCGCGTCGAGTTCGACCATCTGTTGGCGCGGCTGGCAGTTGAAGCTGGCGCGGAGCTCGTCGAGGACGCGTGGGTGTCGCAGGCCGAGGCGGACGAGGAGGGCGCGCGCGTTGTGACGCGGGACGGCCGCGAGTTCCGCGCCGACCATCTAGTGGCCGCCGACGGCGTGAACGGCGTGGTGACGCGGAGGCTCGGACTCCACGCGGGATGGGACGAGTCGGGCGTGGCGCTCGACATGATGGAGGAGGCGCCGAACGAACGGCTGCGCGCGCTCGACCCCGACACGCTCTGGGTGTCCTACGGGCAGGGGGGCGCCGACGGCTACGGCTACGTCTTCCCCAAGCGCGGCCACACCAACCTCGGCATCGGCTGCCTGCAGTCGCACTTCCGCGCGCGCATCACGGTCACGCCTTACCAGATGCAGCAGCGCTTCGTCTCCGAGCTCGGCCGGCGCGGGCTGGTGGAAGGCGTGTCGAGCCGGAGCGATTTCACGCCGTACCGGATCCCGATGAGCGGCCCGATCCGACGGACCGCGCGCGGCCGGGCGCTTGTCGCGGGTGACGCGGGCGGGTTCGTCAACGGGTACACGGCCGAGGGCATCTACTACGCCATGGTCACCGGCGAGCTGGCGGCGAAGGCCATTCTCGCCGACGCGGCGTTCGACGATCCCCGCCGCGGCCTCACGGCGGCCGAGCGATACGAAGACGCGTGGCGGAGGGAGATCGGCGGCGAGCTGCGCGACTCCCTCCTCATCCAACGGTATCTCTTCCGCGACCCGGCCCGCATCGAAGGCGTCGTCCGCAACGCCGAGGCCTGCCGCGACGTCGCGGACCTCATCATCGCCTACGCGTCGGGCACGATTCCCTATGCCGAGGCCCGCAGCCGGATCCTGCGCCGGTTCCCGCGCGTGCTCTTCCGCCTGGCGCGGGTCGCGCTGTCGGGTTAATCCGGACTTTCTTCGATATCTCCGGTCGGTACGGTTGCAGCGCCGCCACGCGGCCGGGGTGGTCGGATGGCCGGTCCATGCTACGATTCGCGCACACACACGCTGAGATCACATGCACGGGTGACATGACATGGTCAGACGCTTCGTCGTCGCGCTGGTGCTCGCGTTGTCGGCCGGGATCGCGCTCCGTGCAATCGACCCGCAGCCGGGTCCCCGCGCTGCGGCAACAACCGGGATGCGGTTCGCCGTCTCTTTCCCCGCCGCCCGCGGCGAGGCCCCGCGCGACGGCCGCATCATCCTGGTCGTGTCGAAGAACAACGAGCGGGAGCCCCGCTTCGAAAACGATGTCTACGACGCAAGGACGCAGCTGGCCTTCGGCCTCGACGTCGACGGGCTGAAACCCCGCCACGAAGCCGTCATCGACGCCTCGGTTTCCGGCTACCCGCTGGCGTCGATCGCCGGGATTCCCGCCGGCGACTACTGGGTGCAGGCCGTCTTTCACCAGTACGAGACGTTCCACCGTGCGGACGGCCATACCGTGAAGCTGCCGATGGACCGCGGCGAGGGACAACACTGGAACCGCGCACCCGGCAACCTCCTGAACAAGCCGTTGAAGGTGCACCTCGATCCCCGAACGGTCGGCGTGGTCCATCTCTCGCTCGACCAGGAGATCCCGCCGCTCCCGGAGCCGAAGGACACGAAGTACGTGAAGTACGTGCGGATCAAGAGCGAACGGCTGACGAAGTTCTGGGGACGGCCGATGTACCTCGGCGCGATCGTCGTGCTGCCGGAAGGGTTCGACGACCACCCCGATGCCCGCTACCCGCTGATGATCAATCACGGGCACTTCACGCGCGAGTTGCGGGGATTCCCGCCCGCGCCTGGCGCGGCGAGTGGCGGACGGGGCGGACAGCTCTTCGCCGCGTGGACGGGACCGGCGTTTCCGCGGATGATCATGCTGCTCATCCAGCACGCCAATCCGTACTACGACGACTCCTACGCGGTGAACTCCGCGAACGTGGGCCCTTACGGGGATGCGATCAACGAGGAGCTGATCCCTTACGTCGAGAAGCGGTTCAGGGGCATCGGGCAGGGCTGGGCGCGCGGCCTGTTCGGCGGATCGACCGGGGGATGGGAGGCGCTGGCCTCGCAGATTTTCTACCCGGACAACTACAACGGCACATGGGCCGCCTGTCCCGACTCGATCGACTTCCGCCAGTACGAAACGATCGACATCTACAAGGAAGCGAACGCGTTCTTCATCGACAGCGACTGGAAGAAGACGCCGCACCCGGACGGCCGCAACCACCTGGGCCACATCCAGGCGACCATTGAGGAGGACACGCGCTGGGAGCAGGTCCTGGGCCGCAAGTCGCGGTCGGGCGAGCAGTGGGCGATCTGGGAAGCGGTGTACGGACCGGTCGGCCCGGACGGCTACCCGAAGCCGATCTGGGATCCGGCCACCGGCGCGATTGACCACGAGGTGGCCGCCTACTGGCGCGAGCACTACGACCTCCGCGACATCCTCGAGCGCGGCTGGGCCACGCTCGGGCCCAAGGTCCGCGGGAAGATCCACATCTACGTCGGCGAGATGGACACCTGGTACCTGAACAACGCCGTGTACTTGATGGAGGATTTCCTCAAAAAGACCGCGAACCCTCCCGCCGACGCGGTCGTCGAGTACGGCAACAGGGCCGAGCATTGCTGGAGCGGCCACGACCAGGCCTACTGGTTCCGGAGCTTCGAGAAGCGGATCCTCGAGACGGCGCCAAAGGGGGCTGACCTCACGAGCTGGCGTTACTGAGCCCGCCCCCGGTGCCGGCGCCCGCGAGACTAAACCCAACCGTCTCCGATGCCGAGAACACGCAGGGGGACCTCTGTCGGCGCGGTGTTCGTATGGATTCTTACCACTTGGCCACTCGTGGCGGCGGTGAGGGGCTCTGGGACTGGAACCTGGCGTCGAACCGGGTCCACTTCGCTCCCCGGTGGATTGCCATGATCGGATGCGAGGCGCACGAAGTGGGCCACTCGCCGGACGAGTGGTTGGAACGGGTCCATCCCGAGGACCGGCCGCAGGTCAGTCGCGAGATAGCCGCGCACCTGGAAGCAGGCCCCTGCGAGTTCAGCCTCCGTCACCGGATGCTGCACAAGAACGGCACCTACCGATGGATGGACTGCCGCGCCATGGTCATGCGCGACGACGGCGGGCGGGCGATCCGCATGATGGGTTCTCACACCGACGTCACGGCCGAGAGGGTGGCGGACGACCTGACCGGGCTCCCCAACCGGCTGCTCTTTCTCGACCGCCTCGCGCGCGCGATCGAGCAAGCGAAGCGGCGCCCCGAGCTGATCTTCGCGGTCATCGTCGTCGACCTCGACCGCCCCGACTGCGCGCCCGAGCCGGTAGGACCCGGCGGGCGCGATCTCCTGTTGACTGCCGCGGCCCGGCGCCTGGAGACCGGCCTGCGCTCCGGCGGCGCGCCGGCCAGCCTCGGCCACGAGTACGTCGTCTCGAGGTTGAGAGGGGACCAGTTCGGCATCCTGCTCGAGGGACTGACGCAGGTCGGCGACGCGCTCGTGAGCGGGCAGCGCGTTTTGGCGGAGATCCTCGTGCCGTTCTCGGTCGGCGAACGCGAGGTGTTCGTCCAGGCGAGCGTCGGGATCGCGGTGAGCGTGACTGGCTATTCCGGGGCCGAGGACGTGCTGCGCGACGCCGACACGGCGCTGCACAGGGCGAAAGCGCTTGGCAAGGCGCGTTGCGAGGTCTTCGATACGGGACTCCTCGACTCGACGCGCGCCGAGCTCGAGATGGAAGCCGCCCTGGAGAAGGCCCTCGAGCGCCACGAATTTGTCCTGTTCTACCAGCCCATCGTGTCGCTGGCGACGAACCGGATCGCAGGCTTCGAGGCCCTCGTGCGATGGCAGCATCCCTCGAGGGGCCTGGTCTCTCCGCTCGAGTTCATTCCCCTCGCCGAGAAGACGGGGTTGATCCTGCGCCTCGGCGCGTGGACGGTGAAGGAGGCCTGCCGGCAGCTGGCCGCGTGGCAGGGGAGCCGGTCAATCCCTCGGGACGTCTGGATGTCGGTCAACCTCTCGGGCGTTCAGTTTCGCGATCCGGGGCTGTTTGAGCAGATCGGCAGCGCCGTGCGCGAAGCCGGACTCGACCCGCGGTGCCTGATGGTGGAGCTGACCGAAGGCGCCCTGATGGAAAACCCCGCGGCGGCCAGGGGATTGATCATGCAGCTGCGGGTCATGGGCATCCGCGTGGGGCTGGACGATTTCGGCACCGGGCACTCGGCGCTTGCCTACCTGCACCAGTTCCCGGCCGATGTGCTGAAGATCGACCGATCGTTCATCCGCGGCCTCGAAGCAAGCCAGGACATGGCGGACATCGTCCGAACCGTGAACGACCTCGCCGATCGGCTCGGTCTGGAGGTGATCGCCGAGGGCATCGAGTGCGAGGAACAACTGGAGGTGGTCCGTTCGCTGCGATGTGGCTACGTGCAGGGCTTCCTGCTCGCCCGCCCGTTGGATTGTGAGCAGGCCGAGGCGCTCCTGAAATCCGGCCTGGATCTGAGGCCGGAGTCGAAGGGGGTTGGAGCGACGGATCCCGCCGGTGAACGCGAGCCTGGCATCCCGTTCCTGGCGAGGCTGGCGGGCAGGATCACGCGCCGGCGGTCCCTCGCGTTCGCGCTCGCGGCAGCGGTGTTGCTCCTTTCGGCCGGCCTCGCGGTGCGTGTCGCCTCCGGACGTCATTCGGCGACGGGACCGTCGTTGTCCCCGGCTTCGTTTCTGGCGCAGGCTCCGGGGGATCAGTCTCCGCAGACGTTCGTTCACCCTGCCGGGTCCGCCCGGGTCGACGCGGCGGCCCCGGCGTCGCTCCCCCCGCCTGACGCCGGTCAGCAGGACACCACGAAGACCGCACCGCCGACTACCGTTGTGCGGGGACCAGTGGCTGAATCGTTTCCCGTCGTCCACCAGCACATTCTCGGAAGCTGCACGGGGCGGCTTGTCGTGACCCCGACCGGTCTGTCATTTGTCCCCGACACGAGCAAGGACAGATTCACCCTCAAGTACCAAGCGTTCACGTTCGCGCTCTCCGGCGACGTCCTCACCATCAAGTCCGACGCGAGGACGTACCGGTTCAAGGCGGCCGGTGACTCGAGCGCCGAGAAGAACCGGGCGGTGCTTCAGAAGGCGGTGAACAGCATCACGCGCTGGTCGCGGCCACGCTGAGCTGTCTCTGCGGGGAGCGAGCGCGGGCTCCGATGACGCCCCTTCGATTCACTCCGCGACGCCGGTCGGGACTCGGGGTCAGGCCGGCGCCACGACAGGGCCGTCCTGCTCATTCCCGACCTGGTGGCCGCCGGACTCCTGAGACGGTACCTGCGCAGTCGATAACCGCGGCGTCTGTGGGGGAGGGCGCACAAGGGACGGCTGCTGGCTCTCCGGTTCCATCCGGCTAGGCGCCGGCGGGAGCGTGCTATCATCGCCCCATGGAAAAGACGGTCGGCCATCGCCGCACGCTCGGACGCGACCCGGCGGCGTTACAGCGCACGCTGGCCGCCGTACGTCGGACCGGCGCGCTCGTGCCCCGTGGCGTGTATCGCTTCCGGAGCTTCGAGGAGGCCGACACGTGGATGACTCGCATGATGGTGCGTACGCACGTGAGCCACAGCTCGACGACCTCGCCCGCCTCGGCCGAGCGCTGAACGCGCATCACGTCCGGTACGTGCTGATCGGCGGCCTTGCCGTGATCGCCCACGGCGGCGCACGCACCACCAAGGACATCGATCTCCTCTTCTTCAGGCGCTGATCGACGAAGATGCCCGGTGACCGCTGGCGTCCGGCCGCGCGTTCGCCCCGCATCGAACGCGCCCACGTTGGCCGCCGCCACAACAGGGCCCTGATTTGGTCTGTCGTCGCCCGGCAGGACGGTGTACGAGCAGGAAGTTGTGAGGAGGTTCTGATGGAAGGCGACGCTCTTTACCGCGAGCTACGACAAGCGCTGGACCACATGCCGGTACCTTTTCCGGCTACCGAATCCGGCGTGGAACTCAGGATCCTCAGACGCCTGTTCACGCCGGAGGAGGCGAAGGTGGCGCTCTGCCTCAGCGCGATCCCGGAGCCCTTGAAAGCGATCCACCGACGCGGCGGGCACGGGTTGAACCCGGAACAGTTGGGCGAAATCCTGAACCGGATGGCCGATAAGGGTTCGATCAACAAGCTCCCCCGCAAGGACGGTCTTGTGTACTGCAAAGCGCCGCTGGTGCTCGGCATGTACGAGGCGCAGGTGGACCGGCTGACGCCCGAACTCGAGCGGGACATGCGCGCCTACTCGGACGAGGCGTTCGGCCGCGCGCTGCACGGCTTGAAGACGCCGCAGATGCGGATCGTCCCGGTCAACCAGTCCATTCCCGTGGTGCATCCGGTCGCCAGTCACGTGGACATACGCCAGTTCGTCGAGGCCAGCGCGGGCCCGTTCGCCGCGATCCCCTGCATTTGCCGCCAGGGCAAGGAACTGCTCGGCGAGCCGTGCCGCCAGACCCAGGAACCGCGCAACTGCCTGATGATTGCGGAAGCGGCCACGATGATGCTGAAGAGGGGAGTCGCCCGGCCGGTCACCAAGGAGCAGATGCTCGGACTGCTGGAGCAGGCCGACCGAGAGGGGCTGGTGCTGCAGCCTCAGAACACGCTGAATCCGATCTTCGTCTGCTGCTGCTGCGGCTGCTGCTGCGGCGTGCTGACCAGCGCGAAGAAGCTGCCAAAACCCGCCAGCCATTTCCAGACGGACTTCGTGGCGAGGGTCGACTCGGACACCTGCCAGTCCTGCGGCGAGTGCGAGACCCGCTGCCAGATGGGCGCGGTTGCCAGGACCGACGGGCCGCCGCAGGTGCTGGAGGACAAGTGTATCGGCTGCGGCCTGTGCGTGACGACGTGTCCCTCGGGCGCGATGATCCTGCACAGGAAGGACGGCCGTCGGCCTCCGCCCAAGGACATGCGGGCGCTGTTCACGACCATGTTGGCCGACCGCTACGGCAAATTGGGCGTGACCAGGGCCATCGCCGGGCACATGCTGGGCCGGAAGTTCTGAACTGCGCCGGAGCTATCCGGCGAAGCTGTTCCGCAGAAATGCGCCTACTGCTCGTCAGCCTCGACAACCTCGGCGACCTCGTGTTCGCCTCGGCGCTCACCCCGCCGCTCGCGGCGCGATTCCCCGACCTCGCCATCACGCTGTGGTGCAAGGACTACACGCGGGACATCGGCGCCCTGGTGCCGCACGTGGAGCGCGTGATCGCCAGCGACCCGTTCTGGGACCGCGCGCCGGGCCGCGGCCGTGGCAGCGTGCTGCGCTTCGCCGCCGCCATGGTGCAGGTTCGGCGCGGTCGGTTCGATGCGGCCGTGCTCGCCGCTGCGCCCTGGCGCACCGCGCGCGCGGTGGCGCTGTGCGGCGTGCCGGTGCGCATTGGACTCGAGCGGCGCAGGAATGCGCGGTGGCTCACCCACGTGCTCCCGCCCGAGGACGTCCTGCGCCCCGTGCTCGACGAGGAAGCGCGGCTGCTCGCTGCGTTCGGCATTGCGCCACAGCCGCTGCGCTACCGGCTCGATGCGCGGCGGCTGGCGCCGCGCCCCGACGTGGAGAGGGCCCTCGTGCGCCGCGTGGCCGCCGTCCATCCCTTCGCCAGCAAGCGGCAGCGGTGCGTACCAGTGCCCGTGTGGATTACCGTAGCGCGCGCCCTGGAAGCGCGCGGCTTCGACGTGCTCTGGCTGGGCAACACCGCCGAGTTGAACGAGATTCGCGGCTTGGGCGGGCACGCCCGCTGGATCTGTGTGGACCAGTTCGGCACGCGGCTAGCGGACACGGCCGCCGCGGTCGCCCGTGCATCGCTGTTCATCGGTCACGACTCCGGCCCACTTCACGTGGCGGCCGCGTTTGGCGTGCCCGTGGTGGGGATCTTCGCGCCGGGAGAGCCGGAGCGCACCTTCCCACAGGGCGAAGGCCGCTGGCGCATGATCGCGCGCCCGACGCCCGATCGGATCTCGGCCGACGACATCCTGACGGAGGCGCAGGCGGTCCTCGAGGCACCGCTCGCGTGAGCGGACGCCACGAACAGAGGATATGAACGGCCTGTCTCCGAGGCGGCGAGCGCCGACGAGGGGTACAGGAGCGAGCGCGGGGTACAATGATGCCCCTTCTACCAGTTCCGCGACGCCGGTCAGGACTCGTGGCCCGGCCGGCGCCGCAACAGGGCCTTGACATGGTTGATCGTCACCGAGTTGTGCGCCCGGCCGGGACGGCTCAGCCGGTGCCCAAACGCGCACGCCGCTCGCGAGCAGGGAAACCACGCGCGAAGCCCGCCGCCGGCGCGGTGCGGCGCTGGCTGAACGTGCTGACCGGGCGCACGTTCTGGTTTGCCGTGCTGCTGGTCGCGCTGTCCGTCGCCGCGTACGAGCCGGTGCGCCATGCCGCCTTCCTCGATTTCGACGACTACGAGTACGTCGTCGACAATCCCCACGTCACGGGCGGCCTTTCGTGGGCCGCTGCCGCCTGGGCGTTCACGACCGGCCACGCCACGAACTGGCATCCCGTGACATGGCTGTCGCACATGGCGGACGTGCAGCTGTTCGGGTTGGACCCGGGCGCGCACCACCTGGTGAATCTCGGCCTGCACGTCATCAATGCGCTCCTGCTGTTCTGGCTGCTTCGCCGGATGACCGGCGCCTCCGGGCGCAGCGCGTTCGTCGCGGCGCTGTTCGCCCTTCATCCGCTGCATGTCGAGTCGGTGGCGTGGATCTCTGAACGCAAGGATCTGCTCAGCACGGCTTTCGGCCTACTGACGATCGGCGCGTACGTCCGCTTCGTGTCGCGGCCCGGGTGGCGCCGATACGCGATCGTGGTCCTCGCGTACGCATTCGGGCTCATGGCCAAGCCGATGCTGGTCACGCTGCCATTCGTCCTCTTGCTCCTGGACGTGTGGCCGCTCGAACGCTTGGGACCGCGAACCGAAGGGCGAAGCCTGCGACCATGGTGGCCGCTCGTCCTGGAGAAGCTGCCGCTCGTCGCGCTAGCGGCCGTTTCCAGCATCGTGACTTTCCTCGTGCAGCGGGCGGGGGGCGCCGTCAACGGGAACGGCATGGAGCCAGTGCCCCTGCTGCTCCGCCTCGAGAACGCCGTGACGGCCTACGTAGCTTACATGGGGCAGATGATCTGGCCGGTGCGGCTTGCCGCGATGTATCCGTACCCGCACGCCATCTCCGCATGGTCGGTCGCAGCCAGCCTGGCGGTGCTCGTCGCCGTGTCGGCCGCTGCCGTCCTCATGGTGGCGCGGCGTCCGTACGTGTTCACGGGGTGGTTCTGGTTCGTCGGGATGCTGGTTCCGGTCATCGGCCTGATTCGGGTTGGCGATCAGTCGATGGCGGATCGGTACACCTACATGCCGTTGATCGGCCTGTTCGTGATCGTGGCGTGGGGCACCTGGGACCTCTGCGGGCGTTGGTCGTGGCGCGGACCCGTGCTGTCGGTTGCCGCCGGCGCCTCGATATTGTCGTGTGCGCTGCTGACACGTAATCAGGTTGCGGTGTGGCAGGACACCGCGACGCTCTGGCGGCACGCCCTGCAAGCGACGAGCGACAACTACGTGGCGGCGAGCGGTCTGGGCCAGGCGCTGGTCGAGCAGGGCCGCTACCAGGAAGCCGTGCCCCTTCTCGAGGAGGCCATCCGGCTCAATCCGAATCCGGCGCGAGCACACGACCTTCTCGGTGTCGCGCTCGCCTACCAGGGGAAAATGGACGAGGCGATCGCGGAACTCTCCACGGCCGTGCGTATTCAGCCGGATCTGGCGGACGCACACAACAACCTCGGACTCGTCCTTGCCAGCCGCGGCCGGATGGCCGAAGCGACCGCCCACTACAGGGAGGCACTCCGGGCGCAGCCGGACTTCGCGGGTGCGCACAACAACCTGGGACAGGCGCTGGCCAACGAGAACCGGCCGGAGGACGCGGTGGCCCAGTTCACGGAGGCACTGCGGCTGGATCCGAAGTTCGCGGCCGCGCACAACAACCTGGGCCTCGCCCTCGTGAGGATGGGCCAGGCCGACGCTGCCGTCGGCCACTACGCGACGGCCCTGCAACTCCGCCCTGACTTCGCCGAAGCGCAGTTCAACCTGGGCCTGGTGCTGGCCGCCCAGGGGCGGACCGACGACGCCATCGCCCACTACCTCGAGGCCGTGCGGTTGAGGCCCGAGTTGGCCGCCGCGCACTACAACCTCGGTCTCGCCTTCATCAAGCAGGGAGACATCGTGGACGCCCGCCGGGCCTTCACGCTGGTGCTGCAGCTGGATCCGCAGAACGCGGACGCCCGGCACGCGCTCGACTCGCTGCCGGCAGCCAAGTAGCCAGCCCCTCTGCATGCGGACGGCCTCCTCGAAGTGCGGGAGTGCCTGTCTCCGAGGAGGGCGAGCGCTGACGCACCGTAGAGGGCGAGCGCGCGGTCCGCGGCTCACAGTTCCTATTTCCGTTCGATCGCCAGGCTGGCCGCCTGTGCCTTCGTCAGCGGCGACGAAAACCCCGAGAACGCGACGATCGGCTTCTCCGGGTTGGCGAGCGGAACCCATTTCCCGGCTTCGCGGCCCAGGAACGCCACCTTCCACGCGGTCGGGTCCACGACCGGGACGATGCCGGAGGCGGTCTTCATCTGGCCGTGCTCGAACGTCGAGAGCACGAACGTGCCGGCAGCTACGGCCTTCGCGTTCGCGGTGCCGTGGCACTCGGCGCAGGCGCGCCCCTTCCGCGCGATCTTGTGCGCGTAGACGGGCGCCACGGTGATGGCCGTCCCGTTCTTGTAGACAAACGTCAGCACGTTGGCAAGCGTCACGCGCCCGCCGTGGTTGACGAGGTACACCAGGCCGTCGGCCTTGAGGGACACGTCCGACACGCCGGCCAGGCGCGAGTCGATGTGGCAGTTGAGGCAGGCCGGGACCTCGCTCGTGTGGCACGCGCTGCAGTCCACCTTCCCGTGGTGCACCGTGTGGCTCGGCGACTTTGACAGGTCCTTGTGGCAGTTCTCGCAGCGGACCTGCATCGCGCCGTCCTGCCAGGCGCTGTCGTAGGGCGTCCCGTCGCCGTGGATGTCGCGCACGGCGTGGCAGTCCAGGCACTTCATCCCCTTGCGCACGTGCACGTCGGTGTCCTTGGGGTCGGGTGCGCCGTGGCAGGCCGCGCAAGCCCTCTCGCTCTTCGCCTGCGTCGTCGAGTAGGCGGCCTTCCCGTTCGCTTCGACCTTGTGGCAGACGTCGCAGCTCTTCACGTGGCATGAGGCTTTCGCGCAGCCGATCTGCTCGGCCGGAAAGCCGGTCAGGCGCCGAAGGCCCTTGTCGTAGTTGTAGATGAGACCGCGGTCGGTGAAGTGGAGGCTCTTGCTGTAGAAGCTGTCATCGGGATTGGGTTTGGGAGCCGGGGCCGGCGTCTGCGCCAGGGCCGCCGTCGCGCCCAGCAGGACCAGCAGCGCCGCGAGATGAATCGGAAAGCGCAATCGCATGGCGGATCTCCTCTGGGGGCCGGAGGGCAGTGCGCGTATCGTACACGAAAGGACGGTTATCGGCTCCAGTCGGGGTCCGACGGCCGGCCGGTGAGGCGCCAGGGGTTCGGCAGGCTCACCACTGCCCTGAGCACAGTCGAAGGGCAGTCGTGCCTGACCCTTGAACCCTCTGCGTCACAATCTGCGCTACTCTTGCTGCGCTTCCACCAGCGTGGTCAACCGCAGTGAGGGACAATCATGGCCGCTGTAAGAGCGCTTGTGGGTTGGACGCTGCTCGTGCTCGTCCTGGCGCTCGGCGGCTGCCAAAGTGCCCTTTGCGCCGACCCGGTCCGCGCCTGGCTCTCCAGCGCCGTCCCTGAGCCCTGAGCCTTGAGTCCTGAGCCCTTGCCCCCGGGAACTTCCGGCCGCCCCGCACGTCCTACAAAGAGTTAGACTCAAAAGACGTGTCCCGCTTCACAGAAGGAGGTCGATTCATGTTCCGCAAGATCCTGGCAGGGTTCGCCCTCGCCGCCCTGGTGGCCGTCCCGGCTTCGGCGCAGACGCTCGACGAGGTGCTCGCCAAGAACTACAAGGCCAGAGGCGGCCTCGACAAGCTCAAGGCGGTACAGACCGTCCGGATGACGGGAACGATGACCGTCGGCCCGGGGATGGAAGCGCCGTTGGTGCTCGAGCAGAAGCGGCCCAATATGTTCCGCATGGAATTCACCCTCCAGGGAATGACCGGCATCCAGGCCTACGACGGCAAGACGGGCTGGCAGCTCATGCCGTTCCAGGGCCGAAAAGACCCGGAGCCGCTCCCCGAGGACGCGATGAAGCAGGTCGAGGAGCAGGCCGACTTCGACGGCCCGCTCGTCGATTACAAGGCGAAGGGAAACACGGTCGAACTGATCGGCAAGGAGAAGGTCGAGGGGAGCGACGCCTACAAGCTCAAGGTGACGCTCAAGACCGGCGATCTCCGCTTTATCTACCTCGATGCGGATTCGTATCTCGAGGTCCGCGTTGAAGAAAAGTCGACGGTCCGCGGCACCGACGTCGAGAGCGAGACGACCATCGGCGATTACAAGGAAGTTGGCGGGCTGATGTTCCCGTTCGCCGTCGAGTCGGGCCAGAAGGGCAGTCCGCAGAAGATGAAGATGACGGTCGACAAGATCGAGCTCAACGTCCCGATCGACGACGCGCCGTTCAAGATGCCGGTGGTGAAATAGGAGCCAGGCCATGAAGCGAGTCCAGATTGCCACGGGGCCCCCATCGCGGCAGCCGCGACGGGGAATCGTGGGGCCCCCATCGCGGCAGCCGCGATGGGGAATCGTCGCGCTGGTGGCGGCCGCGCTGGTGTGCGCCGCGCCGGCCTTCTCGCAGGGCGTCAGGTTCGACACGGACACGTTCGGCGGCCTCGAGGCGCGGCCGATCGGTCCGGCCTCGATGAGCGGGCGGATTTCGGCAATCGACGCCGTCGTCGGCGATCGACTGACCATCTACGCTGGCGCGGCCGGCGGCGGGCTGTGGAAGTCGGTCGACGGCGGGCTCACCTTCAAGCCGATCTTCGACAAGTACAACCAGTCGATCGGCGCGGTGACGGTGGAGCCGGGGAAGCCGTCCACGATCTGGGTAGGCACGGGCGAGACCTGGGCGCGCAACAGCGTGTCGGTCGGCGACGGCGTCTACCGATCGACCGACGGCGGCGACAACTGGACGAAACTCGGCCTTGACGCGACCGAGCGGATCGCTCGCATCCTCGTCGACCCGAAGGACAGCAACACGGTGCTGGTTTGCGCCACCGGGCACCTCTTCGACGACAGCGTCGACCGCGGCGTCTACCGGACCAAGGACGGCGGCAAGAGCTGGGACAAGGTGCTCTACGTCGCGCCCGACACCGGGTGCGGCGACCTGGCCATGGACCCCGGCACGCCGAACGTGGTCTACGCCGGGATGTGGCAGTTCAGGCGGACGCCGTCCTTCTTCACCTCCGGCGGCCCGAAGAGCGGACTCTACCGCTCGACCGACGGCGGCCTGACCTGGCAGCAGGTCCGAAAGGGGCTGCCCGAAGGCGACCTCGGCCGCATCGCGCTGGCCGTCGCCCCCTCGAAGCCGGGCCTCGTCTACGCGACGGTGGAAGCCAAGAAGACGGCGCTCTATAAGTCCGACGACCGCGGTGAGTCATGGACGGAGGTGAATTCGTCGAGCCTCGTGAACAACCGCCCGTTCTACTTTTCGCGGATGCTCGTCGACCCGTCGAACCCCGACCGGATCTACAAGATGGGCACCATCGCCGCCGTCAGCAACGACGGGGGCAGGACGTTCAGCGGCCTCGGCAGCCTGAACATCTACGGCTCGAGCTACCACAGCGACGTGCACGACATCTGGGTGAACCCGAAGAACGCCGAGCAGCTCGTCATCGGCACCGACGGCGGCGTTTACATCTCGCTCGACCGCGGCGCCGGGTGGCGCTTCGTCGCCAGCCTGCCGGTGGGGCAGTTCTACCACGTCAGCGCCGACATGGACTGGCCGTTTGGCGTGTACGGCGGCCTGCAGGACAACAGCTCCTGGTTCGGGCCGTCGCGACGATCGGGCGGGATTCCGAACCGGCTGTGGCAGTCGCTGTCGGGCGGCGACGGGTTCTGGGCGTTCCCCGATCCGAACGACCCCGACATCATCTACGACGAGATCCAGGGCGGGAACCTCTTCCGCGTGCGGCGGTCGACGCTCGAGAGCAAGGACATCGCACCGTCGCCCCAGAAGGGGGAGCCGAGGTATCGCTTCAACTGGAACACGCCGATCCACATGAGCCCGACGCGCCCCGGGACGATCTACTACGGCGCGCAGTTCCTCTTCCGCTCGCGGGACCAGGGCGAGTCGTGGGAGCGGATCTCCCCCGACCTGACGACCAACGACCCGTCCAAGCAGCGGCAGTCGGAATCGGGCGGCCTGACCCCCGACAACTCCACCGCCGAGAACCACTGCACGATCTTCGCGATCGGCGAATCGCCGAAGAACGGCAACGTCGTCTGGGTCGGGACCGACGAGGGGAACCTGCAGGTGACGCGCGACGGCGGCAAAACGTGGACCAACGTGGCAGGGAACCTGCCCGGCGTGCCCAAGTCCACGTGGGTGACGTCGGTCGAGCCGAGCCACTTCGACGAGGCGACGGCCTACGTCACGCTCGACGGCCACATGACCGGCGACATGAAGCCGTACGTGTTCCGCACCACCGACTTCGGCAGGACCTGGCAGAACCTGGCCACCTCCGACGTGACCGGCTACGCGCACGTCGTGAAGGAGGACCTGGTCAACCGCGACCTGCTCTTCGCCGGCACCGAGTTCGGCCTGTTCATCTCGCTCGACGGCGGGAAGGCGTGGGCGCACTACACGTCGGGCCTGCCGAACGTGGCTGTGCGAGATATCGCCATCCACCCGCGCGACAACGACGTCGTCCTGGCCACGCACGGCCGGGCGCTGTACGTCATCGACGACATCACGCCGCTGCGCAAGCTGACGCCCGCGGTGCTCGAGTCCGACGTGGCCTTCCTCGACGGCCGGCCGCAGTGGATGGTCAACGGCGTTTCCGACTTCGGGTTTGGCGGCGACGGCGAGTTCGTCGGGCACAGCCCGGCGGATTCGGCAGTGATCACCTACTACCTCAAGAAGCGCCACATGTTCGGCGACTTGAAACTGGAGATCTACGATTCGGCCGGCAAGCGGGTGGCGTCGATCAACGGGGGGAAGCGGAAGGGGATCAACCGCGTGGAGTGGACGATGCGGTCCGACGCGCCGCGGTTCGCGGCGGGCGCCGGGATCATTCCCAACCTGGGCGCCTTCATGGGGCCCCGTGCGCTCGAGGGCAGCTACACGGTGAAGATGATCAAGGGTTCGGACACCTACACCACGACCGTCACGCTCGTGCCAGATCCGCGGTCGAAGGCGACGGCCGAGGATCGGCGCGCGCAGCGCGAGGTGGTGGACAAGCTGTTCGTGCTCGTCGAGAAGTCGACCGACCTCATCGAGGGGATCGCAAACGCGCGCGACCAGGCGGCGGCGCGGGCGATGAAGCTGCCGGCGGCGGACCCGCTGCGCAAGCGCCTGGAGGCGTTCTCGGCGGCGATGGAGAAGCAGCGGACCTCGCTCGTGGCCACGAGCCGGGGTGAGGGCATCTCTGGAGACGAGCGACTCCGCGAGGAACTTGGTACCCTCTACGGGAACGTGAACGGCTTCGACGGCCGGCCGACGAAATCGCAGATTGATAGAATGGCCACGCTGGCCGCGGAGCTCGACGCCGCGGTCACGACGTTCCAGGCCGCGAAGACGAAAGACCTGGCGCCGCTCAACGCGGAGCTGGCGAAGAAGAAGATCGATCCGATCGTGATTCGCGAGAAGTAGGGACGAGGGGCGAGGGACGACGGATCGGGCAGCGTAACACGGCCCGAAGCCTTGATTCCTGAGCCCCTTGGAGATCTGTCCGTTATGTCCGACCAGACGCCAACCGTCTCTTCACTCAACGGCGCGCAGGAAGATCTGCGACTCTGGCCCGCCTGCCGCCTCGCCCGCATCATCGGCAAGTCGTCCGAGGAGTGGACGGTGGACGACCTGGTCGGGATCGTCGGCCGGCTGGGCATCCGGCTGGTGAGCCTGATGCACGTGGGCGGCGACGGCTGGCTGAAGACGCTCGACTTCGTGCCGCGCGACCAGGTCCACCTTCGCGACGTACTCTCGTTCGGCGAGCGCGCGGACGGCTCGAGCCTGTTCGGGGCGATGGGCATCCCGGTGACCGCCTCCGACGTGGTGCTGCGCCCGCGCCTGTCGACCGCCTTCGTCGATCCATTCGCGTCGTATCCCACGCTGGTGGTGTTCTGCGCGCATTACGGCCGCGACGGGGCGCCGCTGCCGGAGTCACCCGACACGATCATCCGCCGGGCGTTCGCGCGCCTTCAGGCCGAGCTCGGCGTGGAGCTGCAGGCGCTGGGCGAGCTCGAGTTCTTCCTGGGCAAACGGCCCGACGAGACCGACATCTACGGTGCCACCGAACGCGGCTACCACGCCAGCTCGCCGTTCGTCTTCGGCGAGCCGCTGCGGCGGCGCGCGATGGTGATGCTGTCGGAGATCGGCATCCCGGTGAAGTACGGCCACAGCGAGGTTGGCTACATCCAGCCCGACGAGGTGGACGCGAGGATCTGGGAGCAGCACGAGATCGAGCTGGCGCTGCAGCCGCTGCCACAGGCGGCCGACTCGGTGCTCGTCGCCCAGTGGCTGGTGCGCAACCTGGCGCACAAGGCGGGCTGGCGGTGCAGCTTCGACCCGATCTTGAGGAAAGGCCACGCGGGCAGCGGCCTGCACTTCCATCTCTCTCCGGTCATCGGCGGCGTGCACCAGAAGCACAGCACGCCGGACCTCAAGCTCGACGGCGTCTCGCGCTGGCTCATCGCGGGGCTCGCGCAGCACGCCGGCGCTCTGATGGCGTTCGGCAACAGGGCGACCAACTCGTTTGTCAGGCTGCTGCAGGCCAAGGAGGCGCCGAGCACGGTGACGTGGGGCCACTACAACCGCCGCGCGCTCATCAGGCTGCCCGTCGTCGCGACCGACGACAACGGGCAGTCGGTCAGCCCCGAGACCGTCGAGTTCCGCCTCCCGGACGGATCGGCGCACCCGCATCTCCTTCTGGCCGGCATCGCGCAGACGATGGTGGCGGGGAAGTCGGTCGAGAAGATCGACGACCTGCTCGAACACACCTGGGCGCTGACCAAGAAGGGATCGATTGCGGAGCCGGTCCCGAGAAGCTTCCAGGAAGTGGCCGACCGGCTCGCAGAGCACCGGGCGACATTCGAGGCGGGCGGCATCTTCCCGGTGCAGGTCATCGACCGCACGATCGACGCGCTCAGACAGCTGTAACGCCGCCTGTACGTAGAACCCCTACCGACGAGCGAGCCACGTCCCGTAGAGCTCCGGCCTCCGGTGCTTCATGAACAGCCGCCGGGCGTACGACCGCTCGACCTTCTCGAGATCGACGTCCGCGTACAGGATCGTCTCCTGGAGCGCCGGCGCGCTGGCGATTACCGCGCCGTTGGGCGCGCAGACGAACGACTCGCCGCCAAACGTCAGGCACTCCTCCTCGCCCACCCGGTTGCAGAGGGCCGTGAAGTACCCGTTCTGGAACGCGGCCACCTGCAACTCGGATTGGTAGAGCCCCTCCGGCCACTCGCCGACGGCGCCCGCCTGCGGCACCACCACCAGCTCGGCCCCGCCCAGCGCCAGCGCGCGCATGTACTCGGGGAAGTGCCGGTCGTAGCAGATCGCCACGCCGATCCGGCCGACGGCGGTCTTGTACACGGGCGCGCCCGTGTCGCCCGGCGTGTAGTAGCCCTGCTCGTGGAAGCAGGCGTACTCGGTGATGTGAATCATCCGCGTGCGGCCGAGCAGCCGGCCGTCCGCATCGATCACCGGCGAGCTGTCGAAGGTGCGGTGCCCGTCGCGCTCGAACAGGTTGAGCACCACCACCATCTCGAGCTCCGCCGCCCTCTCCTGGAACGCCTCGGTCACGGGTCCCGGCACCGGCTCGGCCAGCCCTGCGAAGTCCGGGCCCGCCGGGTGCTGCGGGTAGAACGGCTCGAAGGCCAGCTCCGCGAAGCAGGCGAGCTTCGCCCCGCCTGCAGCCGCGGTCTCGAGCGCGGCGAGCCCGCGGGCGAGGTTGGCCTGCTTGTCCGGAGTGGCGCGCTGCTGAACGAGTGCGAGTCTCATGGGCGAATTTTAACCCGTCGGTCTACAATCTCCCCCACCCTTGCGTTCCTGCAGGGTCCATGTCGTCACGTCCCGTGGAGGATCGTTCTATGCGACTGCGTCACCTGGCCTGCTCTCCGAAGAGGTCCCGCCGCGTTCTCCTGCTGACCCTCGCGCTCGTCGTCCTCGCGCTTTCGGCCGGGATGTTGGCCACCGACGAACGGGTGGCCCCCAAACCGAACTACGACCTCGCGGCCCGCTGGATGGCCTCGAAGGTCGGAAAGCTCGTGTTCGACACCACGGTCTCCCCGCATTGGGCCGAGGGGAGCGACCGCTTCTGGTACGCCTTCGAAACGGCGCAGGGCCGCCAGTTCATGCTCGTCGACCCGGTCAAGCGCACGAAAACCCCGCTCTGGGACAACGCGAAAATGGCGGCGATGCTGACCAACATCACGCGGATCCCCTACGACTCCCAGCACCTGCCCATCCAGCCGACGACGATGAAGTGGGTGAAGAACGACACCGCAATCCGGTTCGAAATCGAAGTGCCGAAGGACGCGAAGATCGTCGGTGAGAAGCCTCCGGTCGAGGAGAAGAAAGCCGCCGACACCTCCAAGACCGTCAAGGCCGACGAGCAGAAGAAGGAAGAGGTCAAGAAAGAGGACGTGAAGACCGACGAGGCCAGGAAGGACGAACCGAAGGAAGAGCCGAAGACCACCAAGACGCTCTACTTCGAGTACGACCTCGCGACCACCAAGATCGCGCTCCTGCCCGACTTCAAGGCCGATCCCAAGAAGCCCGGCTGGGCGCAGGTGTCGCCCGACGGCAAGACCGCCCTTTTCGCCCGCGGCTTCAACCTCTTCATGATGGACGCGGAGAACTACAAGCTGGCGCAGAAGGACTTCGGCGACCCGAAGATCCAGGAGGTGCAGCTCACCACCGACGGCGAAGACCACTACAGCTTCGCCAGGCAGCTCACCGACGAGGTGAAGACGACGCTCAAGAAGGACCAGAAGGGCGACACCAAGCACAAGGACGGCCCGCGCGTGCCGGCGATCACGGCCGTCTGGTCGAAGGACTCGAGCCGCTTCGCCATGACCCGGACCGACCAGCGCAAGGTGGCCGACCTGTGGGTCATCAACTCGCTGGCACAGCCGCGGCCGACGCTCGAGACTTACCGCTATGCGATGCCCGGCGAAGAAAACGTGGACCAGGAGGAGTTGCTCGTCTTCGACCGCGCAAGCAAGCAGCGCGTCACCGCCAAGGCCGACGCCTTCAAGGACCAGAGCCTGCAAATCGCGACCGGCGTCACTACCGCGCGCGAGCGAGCCGCCGAGAAAACCGAGCCCAAGTGGCTCGGCGACAGCGCCGACACGCTCTACTTCTGGCGGTCGAGCCGCGACCTGCACCGCGTGGATGTCTGCTCGGTCAACGCGACGACCGGCGCGGTGAAGGTGATCATCGAGGAGCGGCTCAACACGTACATCGACACGCAGCCGCTCTGGACGGTGAACAACGGGCAGGAGTTCATCCACTGGTCCGAGCGCGACGGCTGGGGCCACTACTACCTGTTCGACGCGAGCGGCACTCTCAAGAACCAGATCGACTCGGGCGAGTTCGTCGCCGGGCCGATCCACTACGTGGACGAGAAGCTGCGGGTGATGTACTTCGTGGGCAACGGCCGCGAGGCGAGCGAGGACCCGTACTTCACGCATCTCTACCGCGTGAACCTCGACGGCACCGGCCTCAAGCTGCTCGACCCTGGCGACTTCTCGCACTCCGCCGTCCTGTCGGACAACGGGAAGTACTTCATCGACACCTACTCGCGCGTGGATACGGCGCCGAAGTCCGAGCTGTTCGACGCCGCCGGCCTGAAGGTCGCCGACCTCGAGCAGACCGACGTCAGCGCGCTCGTCGACGCCGGCTTCAAGTTCCCGGAGCCGTTCAAGGTCAAAGCGGACGACGGGGTGACCGATCTCTACGGCGTGATGTACAAGCCGTTCGACTTCGATCCGGGCAAGAAGTACCCGATCATCGCCTACGTCTACCCGGGGCCGCAGACCGAGAGCGTCACCAAGACGTTCTCCCCCCGCAACGCCAACGTCGCCCTCGCCAACATGGGCTTCATCATCGTCGAGGTCGGCAACCGCGGCGGCAACCCGCAGCGGTCGAAGTGGTACCACAACTTCGGTTATGGGAACCTGCGCGACTACGGCCTGGCCGACAAGAAGGCGGCTATCGAGCAGCTCGCGCGCAAGTATCCGTGGATCGACATCCACGAGGTAGGCATCTGGGGCCACTCGGGCGGCGGCTTCATGTCCACGGCCGCGATGCTGGTCTACCCGGACTTCTTCAAGGTCGCCGTGTCGGAGTCGGGCAACCACGAGAACAACATCTACAACCGGTGGTGGAGCGAGAAACACCACGGCGTCAAGGAAGTGACCGACAAGGACGGCAAGGTGAAGTTCGAGTACACGATCGACCGGAACTCGGACATCGCGAAGAACCTGAAGGGCCACCTGCTGCTCGCGACCGGCGACATCGACAACAACGTGCACCCGGCGAACACGCTGCGCCTGGCCGACGCGCTCATCAAGGCGAACAAGCGGTTCGACCTCTTCATCCTGCCGGGCCAGCGGCACGGCTACGGCCCGATGGCCGACTACTTCTTCTGGGTGCGCGCCGACTACTTCGCCGAGCACCTGCTAGGCGTGAAGGCCGACACCGTGGACATGCTCGAGCTGCAGCGCGAGACGCCGCAGACGGGAGCGAAGAAGCCGCCGACAGGGACGGGGACGGGAACGGGGCAGAGACAGCAATAGCTGCCTGCTGCATACTGTCTTTGAAGGGAGCCCCCATGCGCCAAGACGTGATCAACCTGTACGACCAGTACGTCCACGGCGGGATCAGCCGGCGAGCGTTTCTCGACCGGCTGGGCCAGACCGTCGGCGGGTCGGCGGCCGCGCTCGCGCTGCTGCCGACGCTCGAGAACAACTACGGCCAGGCACCCATCGTCGCGGCAGGCGACAAGAGCCTGGAGATCGAGCGCGCCTCGTACGACGCGGCCGGCACGAAGATGTCCGGCTACCTCGCCCGCGAGAAGGGCGGGAAGAAGCGTCCCGCGGTGATCGTCATCCACGAGAACCGCGGCCTCAACCCCCACATCGAAGACGTGGCGCGGCGGATCGCGAAGGAGGGGTTCATCGCCTTCGCGGTCGACGCGCTCTCTCCGCTCGGCGGCACGCCGCCGAACGAGGAAGAAGCGATCAAGTTGATCGGAACGCTCAAGCCGGAGGAGACGGTGGCGCACTACGCGGCCGCCGTGAAGTTCCTCTCCGCGCACCCGGAGTCGACCGGCAGGGTTGGCGCGGTCGGCTTCTGTTGGGGAGGCGGGATGGTCAACCGCCTGGCCACGGCAGGCACGACGCTGGCTGCCGGCGTGGCCTACTACGGCATGCAGATCCCGGCGGCGGAGGTGCCGAAGATTTCCTGCCCGCTGCTGCTGCACTACGCGGGGCTCGATCAGCGGATCGACGCCGGCATCCCCGACTTCAAGGCCGCGCTCGACGCGGACCACAAGACCTACGAGCTGTTCATGTACGAGGGCGCGAACCACGCGTTCAACAACGACACCAACGCCGCGCGCTACGACAAAGCGGCGGCGGAGCGGGCGTGGGGCAGGACGGTCGCGTTCTTGCGGAAGTACCTCGTCTAGCGGTCAGCGGGGCATTCCGGATGTAGGGCGGTCCTTTAGGGCCGCCGACGTTGGCGGGTCTGAAGACCCGCCCTACGTACGGTCCTGTCTCTCTGCGTGCCGCCTGCTGGCTACCCCCTACTGTCTCTGTCCACGGGGAGCCTGGTCGATGTAGGTCACCGGCTTCGAGCGGTCCTCGTACGGCCGCAGGTTCCACTCGAAGAACGCCCACGTTCGGTTCCACGAGTCGAGCTGCGCGGGCGACTCCACGCGCTGCAGCGTCGCCGGGTCGACCCGCCGGCTGAACGAGTGGCCGCCGCTCGGCCCCCACCGCGGCGGATCCACGTACACCTTCGTCTCGGCCAAGTCCGGCTTGCGCGACCGGAGCGCGTCGACGATCTGCTGGTCCTCCACGTAGTTCACGTCGAGGTCGTTGGTCGCCACGTGCACCAGCAGCGGTACCTTCAGGTTGTCCACGTGGTAGAGCGGGGAGCGCTCGATGTAGACCTCCGGCTTCTCGAACGGCAGCCCCTGGATTTCCTTCTGCGTCGCGAAATCCCATTGATAGCTGGGTCCCTTGAACGACAGCCGGAACACCAGGTTGGTCACCGGGACAATCGCCGCGCCGGCCGCGAACGGATGCTGCTTCCGGAAGACCGACATCAGCGTGATGTAGCCGCCGTGGCTCCAGCCCATGATGCCGATGCGCGCCGGGTCGACGTAGGGCAGGGTCTTCAGGTAGTCGACCGCCGAGATCGTGTCGTCCACCTCCTTGCCGCCGTAGTCGATCAACTGGTGATAGGCCTCGCCGTAGCCGGTGCTGCCGCGGTAGTCGGGCGCGATGATCACGTAGCCGCGGGCGACCGCCTCCTTCACGAACGGGAACATCGTGATGCCCCAGTTTCCGTGCACGCCGCCGTGCACCCAGACCATCGCCGCGTGTCCCTTCGGCCCGCGCTTCTGAATCGGCTGGAACAGGTAGGCCGGGACGTCGATGTCGCCCACGCTGCTCCGGTACTTGACGATGCTGAAGTCGATGATCCCTTTGCAGAGCTCGGGATAGCGTGCGGCGTCCTTCTCGCGCGCCGCGATGTCGGCCTGGTAGTTGGTGCCGAGCGACTGGAACTTCGGGTCGGTCGGCACGTACAGCCGGTGCGCCCGCGCGTCATCGAACGGGACCTGCTGACGCGGGCTCTGGCGAGGCTGCTGAGCGGCCGGTGCCTGTGCCTGCTGCGGCGTGCGAGCGGGCGGCTGCGCCTGGGGCGCCTGCCCTACAAGGGTGGCGAGCCCGGCGACCGCGACAGCCATCGCGACCACGAACGACTGCGAAAACCGAAGAGCTGGCCGATTCAAGAGAACCTCCTGGTCATTGGGGGCCGGGGCGGGGGAATGTTACAGGAACGAAGGCAGGAGGCCCAAGGCCCAAGCTCGGAGGCTCAAGGCTCACGCCGATCAGGAGAGCAACCGAAGACAAGCGAGCGCGGTCAGGCTGTAGCCCTCTTGGCCTGTTCGCGCGCCGCCATCGCCTGGCGCGCGCGGAAGATCGAGCACCAGTCCTTGTGGTCGCTCACGGCCATGCCGCACTCCGGGCAGATCCGAACGCGTTCCACCGGCCGCCCGTTGCCGAAACTCAATATCTTCTTGAACAAGGTCATTGTCGGTCTCCGTATCCTAGAGACGGTTTTTGGCGCACAATGGTTCCCTGCCAATGGCCCCGGTCATCTGCCTCGACGCCCTGACCAAGGATTACGGCCGCCTGCGCGCGCTCGACGGCCTGACGCTCGACGTGCAGGAGGGCGAGGTCCTCGGCTTTCTCGGGCCGAACGGCTCGGGCAAGACGACCACGATCCGGCTGCTGCTCGACCTCATCCGGCCCACCCGCGGCTCGGCCGCAATCGGCGGCTTCGACTGCCACCGGCAGAGCCTCGAAGCCAGGCGCCTCGTTGGCTACCTGCCCGGCGAGATGCCCGTCTACCCCGAACTGACGGGCGCCGATTACCTCGGCTATCTCGCCTCGCTCGGCGCCGGCCGGCCGGAACCGGAGACGATCGACCACCTGCTGCGCCGGTTCAACCTGGGCGCGCACGACCTGAAACGCAAGCTGCGCGATCTCTCCCACGGCACGCGTCGGAAGTTCGGCATCGTCCAGGCGCTGATGACGCGGCCGAAAGTGGTGATCCTCGACGAGCCGACCTCCGGCCTGGACCCGCTGATGATCGAGGCCTTTGCCGAGACGATGGCCGAGCTCAAGCGCGAGGGGAGGACGACGGTCTTCCTGTCGTCGCACGTGCTGTCGGAGGTGGAGAGCACGTGCGACCGCGTGGCCGTCATCCGCGAGGGTCGCCTCGTGGCGGTCGAGTCGGTGGCCGCGGTTCGCGAGTCGCTTCCGCGCCGCGTCAATGTCCGATTCGCGGAGGGGCAGCTGTTCCCGCCGCCGGACCTGCCGGGCGTGCGAATCGTCTCGTACACCGCCACCGAGTGGTCGCTCGAGGTGAGCGGGCCGCTGGGGCCGCTCGTCGGGAACCTGCGGGGCCTGCCGGTGGCCGACATCGACGTCGACCGCCCGTCGCTCGAGGACTACGTGCTCCGGATCTACGCGAGGAACTGATGCGCGGCACCCTTCTGCGCACGCTCGTGCTCAGGTCGCTCGCCCGCGGGCGACCGGTGTTCCTCGCGGTCGGCGCGATCCTGACCGTGTTCCAGGTGATGCTCGTCGTGATCGCCTCGGCGCTGCAGACGGCGCGGTCGTTCGCGCTGCTGTCGGCGATGATGCCGATGGGCGTGCAGCAGGCGTTCGGCCCCTCGGTGTTCATGCTCGCCTCCTTCGCCGGCATCACGATGTTCGGCTACTTCCACCCGGTCGTGGTCTTCGCGCTGACCCTGCTCGGCGCGTACGCGGCCACCGAGCCGGCGGGAGAAGTCGAGTGGGGATTGTTCGACCTTGAGCTCGCGCGGCCCGTGCCCCGCCGCGCGGTGATCACGCGTAGCCT
This sequence comes from uncultured Acidobacteriota bacterium, assembly GCA_963727765.1. Lineage (GTDB taxonomy): Bacteria > Acidobacteriota > Vicinamibacteria > Vicinamibacterales > Fen-181 > FEN-299. The sequence goes on along the minus strand of CAVSGZ010000013.1, from coordinate 479,199 downwards.
GATCGTCTCGCTCGGCGTCGTCGCCGTGGTGGGTCTCGCGATGATGGCGGGGACATTCGCCGGCCTTGCCGCCATCGCGCCTGCCGGATCCGCCTGGCCGCCATTCTCGCGGGTGCTGAGCCTCGGCGCGCACGTGGTCGCCCTTGCCTGGGTCTTCGCGGCGGCAGGCCTCGTGGCGTCGGCCCTGGCGCGGCGGCGCGGCGCGGCGTTTGGCGGCGTCGCCGTGGTCATGGTGTGCCTGTACCTGCTCAATTTCATCGCGGATGCCTGGGAGAAGGCGGCGCCGCTTCGGCCCTGGCTGCCGTTCCACTATTTCCCCGGCTTCGACGTCGCCAGCGGAGTGGCGCCGACGGCGAGCGACCTTGGTGTGCTGGTCGCGAGCGCGGCGGTCCTTGCGGCTGTGGCGTACTGGAAATTCCAGAGGCGAGATCTGTAGGACGGCTCGCGCTACAGGAAGGCGTTGGGCTCAGGCCCCCTTCCTCCGTAGCACCCAGAGCGAATTCTCGCCCGGCCGCCGGCCTCTGACTTCGGCGTCCCAGAAGTACGCCGCGGGCGATCCGCTCGAGCCGATTTCCACGAGTCCCACGATGTCGTAGTTGGCAGCCGCGTACCGATCGAACCACCGGAGGATGTCGTCCGGCACGCCCGGCCTGGCGGCCCACGACAACGGGACGTTGCAGAACACGAGATACTTGGGCCGCGCGGCCTCGATCTCGGCCATCATCTCGTGCTGCATCTTCAGGTTGTCGGGCTGCAGTTCGACCAGCGGATACACGTAGATGTAGCCGGTGGCCGATCGTCGTCCGGCATAGACGAAGATCTCCGGTTCCGATCCGAGGACGGCAATCGTGTCCGCGGGGGTCGTATCGGCCGCGAGGCGCAGCCCGACCGCCTTCGTCTCGACGAACGGATTCCCCGCGTACATCTTCCTGTTCACCTCGTCGGGCGGGTCGTCGATGTAATAGGCCCGTCCGTTCGCGATCGCGACGAGTCCCATCGCGACGATCGCGACAAACGGCAACGCCCGGACCACCCGACGGCTGCGTCCGCCCGGGATCAGACGTGCGGCGAACTCGAGGGTGAAGGCTACGAGCAGTCCGACGGCGGGCAAGAGCACGACGAAATAGTGCCTGCGGAAGTTGAGGCCGGGCAGGACCGCGCCGACCGAGCAGACGGACAGCGCGATCACGAAGAGCTTCTGCCGCCAGTCGTAGCCGGCGATCCACACCACCACCAGGCCGGCGAGCGCCAGCAGCCAGACCAGCGGATACTCCCTGAACATCGGGCCGAACGACAGGCCGACGAGCGTCGTTCCGAGCGCCCATGACGTGTCGGCCGACGCATAGCTCATCGCGTAGGTCACGGTCCAGGACCAGAACTTGCCGAACGCGTCGCCTGCAACCACAACCAGGACGACAGCACCGTACGGCACGGCCGCAGCGGCGACGAAGGCTGCCAGCGCGGCCGCGATCGTCTTCCAGGACCGCGGCACCACCGTTCCCGCCCGCACCAGCACCATCAGGCCGCCGAACGCCACGAAGAAGACAGCGGGCTGCTTCATCAGGACCGCGAGGCCGAACATCAATCCGACAAGCCCGCCGGAAAGCCACGGCCGGCGGTCGTCCCACCGCGAGTAGCACCACAGGCCCAGGACGACGAAGAAGTTGACGAAGTGAGTGGCGTGAGCCGCCGGGCCGAGCATCGGGCCGCTGACCGAGAGAAGACCGTACGTGGTGGCGGCCACCAGGCCGACCATCGGCGTGAACAAGCGCCTGAAGGCGGCATAGACGAGCACGATCGTGGCGAGCGACACGATCGCGAACCCCGCGTGCACGCCTGTCGGCGAGCTGCCGAAGGCGCCGACGATCAGCGAATACATGCCGTAGGTGCCCGGCAGCTTCATGTTGTAGGCGTCGCGGTAGGGCAGGCCGCCGTGCAGGATCAGGCTGCCCATGTACGCGTACTCGCCTTCGTCGCGTTCGAACGGTGTGGCGAGCAGCCGCCACCGGATGAGGCTGATGAGCGCCACCACCGCCGCCAGCGCTACGGCGTGGTAGTCCCACAATGCGCTAGGGGTCGGAGCGGTTCGTCCCGCCGGCCGTTCGTCCCGCGCGGGTCGCCGGTGTCTCGTTGTCGTCCTGGTCATTGAATGGTCGCGGGAGCGGCCGCCTCTCTTGCGACCCCGACATTCTAATGCAAGGCCCGGCGCAGGCCGTCGGCAGGCCACGGCACAGTTGCCTGCCCGGAGCGCGTGATAATCTCTGATCCCGTGCTGAAGTCCCGCCCGGTGGCATCGGGACCGACCCTGTGGCTCCTCCTGGCGCTTGCGGCGCTCACGGTCGCCGTCTACGAGCCGGTGCGCCACTTCGACTTCGTGTCGGTGGACGACCCCGTCTACGTCAGCGAAAATCCCGTCGTCGCGCACGGCCTCACGTGGGCCGGGGTGGCGTGGGCCTTCACCACCAGCCGCGCGGCGAACTGGCACCCGGTGACGTGGCTGTCGCACATGCTGGACGTGCAGCTGTTCGGCATGGCCCCCGGCGCGCACCACGTCACGAACCTCGTCCTGCACGTCCTCAACACGCTCCTGCTGTTTCTCCTGCTGTCGAGGATGACAGGACGTGCCGGGCCGAGCGCCTTCGTCGCCGCGCTGTTCGCCGTGCATCCCCTGCACGTGGAGTCGGTGGCCTGGATCGCCGAGCGGAAGGACGTGCTCAGCACGTTCTTCTGGATGCTCGCGGTGTGGGCCTACCTGTCGTACGCCGGGCTGCCGGCCCTCCGCCGAGGCGTGGCGGCCGCGACGGACAGCGGATCCCGACATTGGTCCTACGCGTTGATGCTGCTCTGGTTCACGCTCGGTCTGATGGCCAAGCCGATGCTGGTGACGCTGCCGCTGGTGCTGCTGGTGCTCGATGTCTGGCCGCTCGGGCGGTTGGGACGAACGGGCCCGGCCGGTGACGCGCCCGGCGCCGCGCGCACGCGCACCTGGCGCGGCCTCGTTCTCGAAAAGGTGCCGCTCGTGGCGCTCGCCGCCGTGTCGAGCGCGGTCACCTTCCTGGTCCAGCAACGTGGAGGCGCCGTTTCGGGGCTGGCCGTCATTCCGCTCGCCCGTCGCCTGGCCAACGCGGCGGTGGCCTGCGCCGCCTATCCGCTGAAAGCGATCTGGCCGAACGGCCTGAGCGCGTTCTACCCGTATCCGGCGTCGATCCCGGCCGCCGAGGTTGCCGGCGCGATCCTGTCATTGATCGCTGTCTCGATTCTCGCCGCGAGGCTGGCGCGCAGCCGGCCGTATCTTCTCGCCGGGTGGCTCTGGTACCTGATCACAATCGCGCCCGTGATCGGGATCGTCCAGGTCGGCCGGCAGGCGATGGCCGATCGCTACACCTACGTGCCGCTCGTCGGTCTGTTCATTGCGGTCGCGTGGGGCGCGTGCGACGCCATGGGCCGTTGGTCCGCGCGGCGCGTAGCACTGCCGGCAGCGGCCGCCGTCATCATCGCGCTTTACGCCGTGTCGGCACGGGCGCAGATCGGCTGGTGGGCCGACAGCACGCTCCTGTGGCAGCACGCGCTGGCTGTGGATCCCGGCAACTACTTCGCGCTGAACTCGCTCGGATATCTGAGCAACGAAACTGGCCGGACTGACGAGGCCGCCCGGTATTTCTCAGGCGCAATTCGCTTCGCCCCCGACTATCCCGAAGCCCACAACAACCTGGGCCTGACGCGCGCACGTCAGGGCCGGTTGGACGAGGCGATCGCGGAGTACCGCAAGGCGCTGGCGCTCAACCCCAACCTCGCGGCGGCCAACGAGAACCTTGGGAAGGCGCTCGCATCGCAGGGTCGGACCGACGAGGCGATCCGCCAGTTCAGGACCGCTCTCGGTGCCCAGCCGGACCTGGCCTCGGCCCACAGCGGCCTCGGGAAGGCGCTCGCCAGCCAGGGCAGGATCGACGACGCCATCGCGGAGTATCGCGAGGCGCTGCGGCTCAATCCCCGCCTCGTGGACGCGCGCAACAACCTCGGCGTCGCGCTGTCGGCCGCGGGGAGGACGGCCGAGGCCGCTGCGCAGTACCGGGAGGCGCTGCGCGTGCAACCCGGCCAGCCCGACGTGCTGACCAACCTCGGCGTGGCCCTGGCCACCCTTGGCGAGAGTGAAGAAGCGGTGGCGCGCTCGGCCGAGGCCGTCCGGCTGAAGCCCGACGTCAGCGCTTACCATTACAATCTGGGCACCGTGCTCGCGAGCCAGGGGCGCGCGCCGGAAGCGGTCGGGCAGTTCGAGGAAGCGCTGCGCCTGCAGCCCGACCTCGCGGTCGCCCACACGAGCCTGGCGCTGGCGCTGACGGGCCAAGGCCGGCTCGCGGAGGCCATCCCGCATTTCGCGGAGACCGTCCGCCTCCAGCCCGCCTCGGACACCGCCCACCAGTACCCTGGGCATCGCGCTGGCCGCCGCCGGGCGGTTCCAGGAAGCGGTGGCGGAGCTCAACGAGGCGTTGCGCCTCAACCCCGGCAACGATACTGCCCGACGCGCATTGGAGATGGCGGCCAGCCGCATGCGGGCGGTGCCGGGAGCGCGCAGGTGAACGGGACGCTGCAATGACTCGTCGTCGAACGATCCTCGTTGCTCTGGCCCTCGCGGCGCTGACGGTGGCCGTGTACGCGCCGGTCGGGCACTACGACTTCGTGCAGCTCGACGATCCTGCCTACGTCACCGAGAACCCGCACGTCCTGGGAGGCCTGACCTGGGAGGGCCTCGCCTGGGCCTTCACCACGGGCCACGCGGCCAACTGGCACCCGGTGACCTGGCTCTCGCACATGCTGGACGTGCAGCTGTTCGGCGTCGCCGCGGGGGCGCACCACCTGACCAGCCTGGCCCTGCACACGGGGAACACCCTCCTCCTGTTCGGGCTGCTCGTCCTGCTCACCGGCGCGCTGTGGCGCAGCGCCCTGGTGGCGGCGCTGTTCGCTGTCCATCCGCTGCACGTCGAATCGGTGGCGTGGGTCGCCGAGCGCAAGGACGTCCTGAGTACCTTCTTCCTGATGCTCACGCTGTGGGCGTATGCGGGGTTCGTGCGTTACTCGGGGCCGGCCGCGCCGGCAGCGGGCGCGACAGCGGGTCGCTCGCGGCGCGTTTGCTACGCGCTCGTGCTGGTGTTCTTTGCCCTCGGCCTGATGGCGAAGCCGATGCTCGTCACGCTGCCCTTCGTGCTGCTGCTGCTCGACGTCTGGCCGCTGCAGCGACTCGACCCGGCAACCAGTTCGTCAAGAAGGGGCGGAAAGAAGCACCGCTCGAAGGACCGGCCGGCCCAGGCCAGAACGCTCGGGGCCCTTGGCCTCCTGGAAGCGGGATGGCCGCTGGTGCGGGAGAAACGCCCGCTGTTCGCCATGGCGGCCGCGTCGAGCATCGTCACCCTGGTCGCCCAGCAGCGCGGCGGAGCCGTGACTCCGTTCGAGGTCCATTCCTTCAGCTTGCGGCTGCAAAACGCCGTCGTGTCCATCGTCGCGTACCTGCGCGACGCGCTGTGGCCCTCGGGCCTGACGATGATCTATCCGTTCCCGGACGGCGTGCCGGCCGGCCAGGTGGTGATGGCGCTGGCGGTTCTCGCTGTCGTTTCCTGGGCGGCGTATCGCCTGGCGCGCAAGGAGCCCTACCTGATCGTCGGATGGCTCTGGTATCTGGGGACCCTGGTTCCGGTTGCGGGCCTGGTGCAGGTTGGCGTCCAGGCGAGGGCGGATCGCTACACCTACGTCCCGCTCATCGGGATCTTCATCATGGTTGCATGGGGCCTTGCCGCGCTCGTGGGCCGCCAGCCCCATCCTCCGGATGGTGGCCTCCGCCCTGGCCATCGTCGCCATGGTCGGCTGCGTCTTGACCACGCGTGTGCAGGCGGGCTACTGGAGAGACAACGTGGCGCTCTTCACGCGGGCCACGATGATCACGCTGCACGTGGACGAGTACGATGCGCACATGTCGCTGGGGACGACGCTCGGCGGCCAGGGACGGCTGGAAGAGGCGAGGGAGCACTTTGCCGAGGCCGTGAGGCTGCGCCCGCAGTCGGATGCGGCACACTGCAGCCTCGCCGTCGCGCTGGCCCGCTCGGGCCGCTCTACCGACGCGGTGCGCGAACTGAACGAGGCATTGCGTCTGAACCCGGGCAACCAGGACGCGCGCCGCGCCCTCGACGGCCTGAGCCGCCGCGACCGGTTCTGAGCAGATTCGCGATGACCAAGGACAAGGTGTCCAGAACGGCCACTTCACGGACAGAGCGGAGGCGCGACCGGACGCGCGTGGCCCGGCCGGATGCCGGGCGGCGGGCCGAGGACCGGCGCGCAGGCAGATGGCGCGGATGGACGACGGTCGCGGCCGCGACGCTGCTGATCGTCTGCGGCGCGGCCGCCTATTCCGACAGCTTCGACGGCGTGTTCGTCTTCGACGACATCGGGTCCATCACGGCGAACCCTCACATCAAGTCGCTGTGGCCGCTGAGCGAGGCGATGTCAGCCCCCAAGGACGTCACGGTGGCGGGCCGGCCGGTCCCCGCCCTGACGCTCGCCCTCAACTACGCCCTGGCGCCGGCGGATGCCCGCGATGCCCTGGCGCCGCCGGGTCCGGACAGCCCTCCCGAGGACGCCGAGCGCTTCCTGCGCAACGTCTGGGGCTATCACGCCGTGAACATCTTGGTGCACCTGCTGGCCGGCCTCACCCTGTTCGGGGTGGTGCGACGGTCACTGCGCGCCCCGGCCCTCCGCGGGCGCTTCGGCGCCTCATCGACCCTGTTCGCCTGGCTGGTCGCCCTCATCTGGATCGTCCATCCGCTCGCGACCGAGTCGGTCACCTACGTCGTGCAGCGGGTGGAGGCGCTGATGGGGCTGTTCTACCTGCTGACGCTCTACTGCGCGATTCGCGCCGCCGAGCGGGGCTCGCACCGGCGATGGTGGACCGCCGGCGCGATTGTGGCGTGCGCGCTCGGCATGGGCTCCAAGGAAGCCATGGTGACTGCGCCCCTGGTCGTGGCGCTCTGGGACTGGCTGATCGGCCGGCCGCCGGCCGACGCCGCGGCTGAGAAGCCGCTACCCGCCGCGCAGGAAGCGACTCGGGCTGGCGACACGAAACGCTGGTGGCGCGACAGGGGGCCTCTCTACGCGGGCCTGGCGACGACGTGGGTCATCCTGGCCGTGCTCGTGGCCGGGAACCCGCGGCCCCACTCGGCGGGCTTTGGCCTGGGCGGCTGGACCTGGTGGTCGTCTCTGCAGACGCAGGCCGGCGTCGTTGCCCACTACCTGCGGCTTGCCGTGGTGCCGTATCCGCTCGTGTTCGACTACGGCTGGCCGCGGACGGCCTCGTTCCTGGAGGTGGCGCCGCAGGCGCTGCTACTGGCGGGGCTGCTCGCCGTGACGGTTGTGGTAGCAGTCCGGCGCCAGCCGCTGGGTTTTGTGGGCGCCTGGTTCTTCCTCGTCCTGGCTCCGACGTCGAGCATCCTGCCCATTCCGACCGAGGTCGCCGCGGAACACCGCATGTACCTTCCCGTCGCCGCCGTCATCACGCTGGTGGTGGCGGCATCCTGGGCGCTCGGCCGCCGTGTCCTGTCGCTGGCCGTTCGACCAGGCCGATCGCTGGGGCGGGTGCCGGCGATTGCCGGACTGCTGGCCGGAGTGGCCGTCGCGGCGACGCTAGGGGCGATGACCTACGCGAGGAACCGCGACTACCAGGCCGACGAGCGCCTGATGCGCGACACCGCCTGGAAACGGCCGCTCAACATCCGGCCCCGCGTCGCGTATGGGGCGGACCTGCTGGCGGCGCGGCGTTTTGCCGACGCGGAAACCGAGCTTCGCGAAGCCGCCAGGCTCGAGGGTTCGGACAAGGCGCTCGCGCAGGCCAACATGTATCTCGGGGCCGCGCTCTGCGCTCGACAGAAGACCGCGGAAGGGGTCGCGCACCTGCGCCAGGCGCTTTCGCTCGACCCGACGCTCGCCGAAGCCCACGCCCTGCTCGGAGAGGCGTATGCGGGACGGGGCGAACTGGCGCTGGCCGTCACCCACTTCACGACGGCGCTGAATGGGCTTCCCGACAATGTCGCGGTGCTGCGCCGCGTCGCGTGGCTCCTGGCCACGGCGCCGGACCCGGGCATCCGGGACGGCGGTCGGGCCGTCGGTCTCGCGGAGCGGGCAGTCCGACTGACCGGGCGCCGCGACATCATGGCGCTCGAAGCGCTGATGGCGGCATATGCCGAGCAGGGCCGGTACACCGAGGCTGCCGCCGCCGGCCGCGAAGCCCTGGCCCTCGCTCGCGCGCACGGAAGCAGCATCCTCGCCGGGCCGCTTGCGCGGGAGATCGCCCAGTGCGAGGCAGGCCAGAAGCTGCGGGAAGGCCGCTGACGGCCGGGCACGTTGTCGAAGCGCCGCCCTGCGCGGCCTGGTCACGCCGCGCCATCCGGTATTCCGGATCTTCCGTCTCCAAGGTTCCGGATCCGCCGGCCTCGAGCGGAGCCAATCAGAGAAAAATCAGGCCGATTCCGAACAAGAAAAGATGGCCTCCGGTATGCTTACCGGCGGATGAATCCGGAGCTTCGCCAGCGGCGGTGTCGTCCCGCCGCGCGAACAAGTTTCTTGACTTCGCTCAGCGTTGTGACATATCGTCCCCGCGCTGAGCTAGGGTCAAGGGATCGTGTATTTCCGGACTGGCTCGGACCCTATTCGTTTAACTCACAACGTGCGTATCCAGGCCGCGCTGACTGCGGGTGCGGTGTCGCCGGGCGGGCGTTTCTACTTCGTTGCAGCCTGTTCAGGCTGTGATTTGTGCAAGCGGCCAATTGGCTCGATTGAGGGTGTAGGAGGAGGCGATTCATGAGACGACGAAGCAGGGGATGGCTCTGTTGCGTGCTCTTCTGTGCCGCGCTGATGATCTCGTTCAGCGCGCGTGCGGACGCGCAGGGCGCTGCAACCACCACGCTGGCCGGGACCGTCGTTGACAGTTCCGGTGCAATGATTCCGGGCGCGGATGTTGTCGCGAAGAACAACGCGACCGCCACCGAGTACCGGGCGGTCACCGACAGGTACGGGGCACTTCAACATTGCGGCGCTGTCCTCGGGCACTTACACGGTGACCGTATCGCTGATGGGCTTCAAGACCGTGTCCCTCCCGGACGTCGTCGTCATCCCGAACCTGGCGAACAGCGTCAAACCGGTCGTCCTCGAGGTCGGGCAGGTGGCCGAGACCATCACCGTCACTGGTTCAACCGAACTCCTGCAGACGCAGTCGGCCACGGTCGCCACCACGCTGAACACGGCACAGGTGTCGAAGACGCCGCTCCCCACGCGCAACACGATGGACTTCGTCATCATGCTGCCCGGCGTCAGCACGACGGGCGCGCCGCGCTATTCGACGATCATGGGCCTGCCCGGCAGCGCCCTCAACATCACGATCGACGGCCTGAACGTGCAGGACCAGACGCTGAAGAGCTCGACGAGCAGCTCCTTCTTCGCCTACATCAACCCGCGCATCGACGCCGTCGAAGAAGTCACGCTGTCCACGTCGAACCCGGGAGCGGAGAGTTCGGGGCAGGGCGCCGTGCAGGTCCGCTTCCAGACGCGCTCGGGCACGAACCAGTACCGGGGCAGCATCTACCAGTTCCTTCGCAGGACCTCGTGGAACACGAATTACTGGTTCAACCAGTACCAGAGCTACCCCGCGCTGCCCAAGAACAAGGCGGACCTCGACACCTGGGGCGGCCGGATCGGCGGTCCCATCGTCCACGACAAGGCGTTCTTCTTCTTCAACTACGAGGACTTCAAGCAGCCCCAGGGCGTGTCGCGCACCCGCACGGTGCTGACGGCCGACTCGCTGGCCGGGCTCTTCGACTACACGGTTTCCGGCGTGAACCGCCAGGTGAATCTCCTCACGCTGGCCGCGGCAAACAGCCAGGTCTCCACGACCGACCCGACCATCATGGGGCTCTTGAACGCCATCAACGCCACGCTGCCCCTCGGGACCCTCACGACGGGCGTGAATACGGTCACCCAGAACCTCACGTTCCAGAACACCGGCCCTGCGCATCGCGTCTACCCGACGGCGCGGTTCGACGTGAACGTGACCAAGAACAACCGGCTTGGCCTCTCGGCCTACATGCAGCGCTTCACGTCCTTCCCCGACATCCTCAACAGCCGCGACCCCGCGTTCCCCGGCTACCCGATGCAGGGCAACCAGGTGGGCTGGCGCCCCTCGTTCATGGCCGACTGGCGGTCGGTGATCGGGGCGAACTTCGTCAACCAGATGCGCGTGGGGTATATGGGCTGGACGCCCACACACTTCTCCGACAACATCACCCCGGACCAGTTCCCGGGCGGCGTGCGCATCTCCATGCCGCTGATCTCGCTGCCGTACGCAGGGAGCAACTGGGAAACCCGCGCTGCCCCGGTGTTCAACATCGACGAGACGCTGACCTGGATGAAGGGCAAGCACACGATCTCGGCCGGCGGTTCGTATTCGGCCATCAGCTACAAGGACACCTACCAGTACTACGTGCCGCTCGCGGGCGTCGGGTTCGATGCGACCAACGACCCCGCGGCGTCGATGTTCAACTCTACGAACTTCCCGGGATCGAGCGCCTCGGACCTCAGCAACGCCCGCCAGCTCTACGGGCTGCTGACCGGCCGCGTGACCTCGCTCAACGACACGGCGTACCTCAACCCGAGCACGGGCCAGTACCAGGTACATGGGCCCGTGGCAGTATTGGGCCAAGCAGAAGGAACTCGGGTTCTACCTGACCGACAGCTGGCGAATCCGGCCGGACCTGACCCTGACCGGCGGGTTGCGGTACGAGCTGCAGATGCCGTTCACCTCGGCCAATCTCTTCTTCACGCAGCTCAGTGACTACAATATGCTGTACGGCATCAGCGGCCTCAACGCTGCCGGACAGCCGAACTACTTCTGGAGTCCGGGCCTTGCCAACAACGGCATCGCAACGCCAACGGTGGTCTCACTGACGCCAGGATCGCAGCCGTTCAAGGCCGACAAGAACAACATCGCGCCGAGCTTCGGCGTGGCCTGGAAGGTCCCGGTCAAACGGGGCGGCTGGTTGTCCTGGCTCCTGAGCGACGACCCGGTGCTGCGAGGCGGTTATTCGAGGGCCTACACCCGTGAAGGCCTGTCCACCGTGGCGGACATTTTCGCGGCCAACCCCGGTGGGAATATTCCGGCTTCCCGTAACCAAGGGCTCGGCAACCTGATCAACCCGGGCCAGTCATGGCCGCTGCTCTTACGGCAGACCAACCAGTTGGCTCCGCCACCGTTCGCGAGCACACCGTCTTACCCGTTGACGGTATCGTTCGCCAATTCCATCAACGCGTTCGCGCCCGACACGCAGACGCCGTGGGTGCACTCGTTCAACATCGGCTTCCAGCGCGCCATCACGAAGAACTCGGTTATCGAGCTGCGCTACGTCGGCACGCGGGCGCGCGGCGGCTGGGTGGACGGCGGCCGGGGCATCAACGAGCTGAACGTGGTCGAGAACGGCTGGATGACCGAATTCCAGCACGCGCAGGCCAACCTCCTGGTCAACGAAAAGACATACAACACGACCTGGGGCGGCACGCCGGTCACGGGGAAGGTTGCGGGCAGCTTCGCCTACAACGGCCTGACAGGGCAGTACCCGCTGCCGCTCATCCAGTCGTACTTCACCGGGGTGGCGCAGACCACCGCCAACAACCCGGCCCTTTACACGTCGGCCAACTACGCGAATTCGACGTGGCTGAACTACCTGACGCCGACCAACCCGAACCCGACCGGCATGGCGGCCAATTTCTTCACCGATGCGACCTTGAGAGGCAATGGCACCAACGCGGGTGAGCCGACCAACCTCTTCTACATGAACCCGGCGATCAGCGGCAACGTGTGGGTGACGGGGCGGCCACAGGACCAGTTGATGTCGAACTTCGACGCCACGCAGCTGGAATTCCGCCGCAGGATGAGCGGCGGCCTGCAGGTGTCGGCCAGCTACCAGTACATCATTCGGCAGAACACGACCAGCTACGTGTCGGTACGCACCGGCCCGGAGATGATCAGCCAGAGTTCGCCGAAGCACGCCGTGAAGTTTGGTTTCAACTACGAGCTGCCCTTCGGACAGGGCAGACGGTGGGGCGGCGGCGCCGGCCGGATCCTGAACGAAGCGATCGGCGGCTGGTCGATCGACGGCAACGCCCGTCTCCAGAGTGGCAACATCCTCGACTTCGGCAACGTGCTGCTGGTCGGGATGACCGATCAGCAACTGCAGGACGCGATTGGCGTCTACACGATGGCGGACTCCGCCGTTAACTCCGGCGGAAATCCGAACATCCTCCGCGTCTTCATGCTGCCGCAGGACATCATCAAGAACACCATCCTGGCGTACAGCACGAGCGCGACCTCGCCAACCGGCTATAGCGGCGCGGCGCCGAGCGGCCGGTACTTCGCGCCGATTCGGTCCTCCGGCTGCCTGCAGCCGTACGCGGGCGCGTGCGTGGTCAACGGTCAGATCGTGACGGGGCCGGCGGACCACCACTACGTGACGGGGCCGGCGTTCATGCGCATCGACCTTGCCGTCACCAAGCGCTTCGATGTGTACCGGCGGGTCAACGCCGAGCTGCGCATCGAGGCCCTCAACGTGCTCAACAACATCGACTGGCTGGGCGTGACCACGCTGGGTGGCACCACGGCCAATAGCTACCAGATCACCTCGGCTTACAGCGACATGAGCAACACGCAGGACCCGGGCGGCCGGATTCTGCAGCTGTCGTGGAGAATCAACTTCTAGTCGCGCTCTAGACTAGAGGCTTCAGATGGGGCACGCGGTCTCGGATCGCGTGCCCTTTTTTTTGCGTCGCGCCGACCACGCCGACGACGCCGATCACGCCGACCACGCCGACCACGCCGACCACGTCACCGCGTCCGGCGGTCGGCCTGGACCCTGACCTGTCGCAGATCCTCGGCGATCTGCCGGGCCGCATCGGCCTGGCCGGTGGCATTCGCGATGTCGAGTGCCGTCTGCAAGCTCGTCAGGGCGTCCGCAAAACGGCCGGCGCGGGCGTAGGCGCGGGCGGAGAGGTACGGAGGGTCGATGGCGCTTGGCGACAGGCGCGAGGCTTCCTGGTACTGCCCGATTCCCTCGGCGAGCCGCCCGCTCTCGCAGAGGGCGTTGCCGAACGCAACGTGGACTGCATAGTTGTCGGGCTGCAGCCGGACCGCCTCGCGGAAGTGCTGAAACGCGCCTTCCCGATCCCCGATGGATCCGAGGGCCAGTGCGAGATTGGCATGCGCCTCGGCATAGTCCGGCCGAAGCGACAGCGCTTTCTGGTACTCGACAATCGCCTGCTGGACGTCGCCCGCCTGCTGAAGCGCTCCCGCGAGGTTGTTGTGAGGCTTCGGATCGTTGGGAGCCAGGGCGACGGCGCGCTGGTGCTCGGCCACCGCTTCGTTCGGCTGGCCCGCTTCCATCAAGGCCAGCCCCAGGTTCGTGTGCGCCTCGACCGAGGAGGGCGCGAGCCGCGCCGATTCCCGCAGGTGCTCGATGGCCTCGGCCGACCTGCCCGCGGCCTGCAGCATGACCCCGAGCGTGCTCTGCGCCGGGGCATCGTCCGGGCGCAGGCGCACGGCCGTCTCCAGTTCGGCCAGCGCGGCCTGCGGTTGCCCCGTGTCACGGTAGGCCAGGCCCAGATTGAAATGGGGAGCCGCGTAACTGGGATCGACGGCAACGGCTTTCAGGAGGACCGGAATGCTGTCGGTGGCCCTGCCAGCCCGCACCAGCATGGAGCCGACGTTGGCGTACGTCTCGTCTTGCGTCACCTTCATGGGAACGCGCGCGACGACGGCTACCACAGCCGCGGCGGCGAGCCCGGCCATCCATTGGCGAGTCCAATGCCGCGCTGGCTGCGGCTGGCCGGCGGCTGCCGACTTCCGGGCGGTCCAGCGCTCCGGCCCGGCGCTCGCCGGCTGCGCGGACCGCGCCCAGCGCAGATCGAGCACACCTGCCAGCCCGGCCGCCGAGAAGAGCAGCACGACCGGCACCAGGGGGTGCCGATAACGAGCGACGACGTAGAACAAGGCCGCCGAGATGTCGAGGCCCAGAAACAGGCCGTAGAGAATGAGCAGCTTCCGCCACTCGCGGCGAGACAACCAGGCGCCGAGCACCGCGGCCGGCAGGACCACCCCGAAATCCAGCCAGAGCAGCCCGCCGAGCGTCCAGGAGTAATCCGCGTAGGCCTCGATCGACTCAGTGTCCGGTATCTCGGCCGCGTTCACGGTGAGGAAGAGCTTCTTCCCCATCAGACCGATCCAGTCGAGAGGGTGGTCCCTGATGTCGGTCAGCGAGCGGCGGAGCCAGTAGTCCGACACCTCGGAAGGCGACAGCGGCCGACCGACGGCTGTCGAGGCCAGACGCGTGGCGTCTTCGCGTTCGTAGAGCGGGTCCCCGCGCCCCGGCACGAGGGGATCGTAGCTGCCCGAGGCGTGGCTGTGATTGCCGATGTAGAAGTTCGACCCGAGCTGGGAGGTCGAGAGCAGGAAGTCGCCGCCAACCCAGTAGTTCCTGAGCCCCACGGGCAGCAGCACGACGAAGGAGACCGAGAGGAAGAGGCCGACCCATGCCAGCCGGCGCCGGACGGCGACATCGGGGAAACCGAGCAGCAGCCAGGCCGCGACGATCGGGTAGACGACCCGCGCGTTCTCGCGGTTCAACGCGAACGCGGCCGTCGCGGCACCGACAGCCGCCAGCCATTTCCAGTGAGGCTGGCTCTGGAACCTGGCGAGCAGTGCGAGCACCAGGGTGATCAGGAAGATGTCCAGCGACGACTTCTGGATCAGGCCGTCGAAGAAGATCGCCGACGGGTAGAGGGCCAGCAGCAGCGCGGCGATGACGCCGACGCGCGGGTTGAAGAAGCGGCGGCCGGCCAGGCCGAGGAGCACGCAGGAGGCCGAGCCGAGGACGATCTGCACGACCCGCACGAGGCCGAGGCTGCGGCCGGCGAACCTGAAGATGACGGCCAGCGTGTACGGGTAGAGCGGGGTCTGGTAGAAAACCTCCGTGCCCATCCACTGGCCAGATGCGATCCGCACCGCCCATTCGTCGTACTGGCGGCTGTCGCCCATTAGGACGGACAGCAAGGGGCTGCCGCTGAGTTCCACCAGATAGGCGATCCGCACCACGACGGCGACCAGGGCGGCGAGCAGCAGCGCGGACGAGAAGCGTGTCAGGCGGCGGCGCATGTCCCTTTCCGGCGTCCGGCGGGCCGGACTCCTGCAGTGTGCCATCAAGTCGGGGAAGCACAAAGATCTTTGCACGGAAATTCAGAGGCGTTTGCCCCGAGTGGATCGCCGCGAGCGGGATCCGGGTATCATGCGGGGCGTTGTAAAATGACCAGGGCCGGTCGGTCGCCGGTCCCCTGAAATCCAGCTCATGCGGTGGCCCTGAGGCGGAGGAGACCGATGCCACGACGTACGCCGACGTCCCTCGTCTGGTTGTTCACCCTGATCCTCGTCTCCGGCGCTGGAGCCTGGATGGCCGTCGCGGCGGCCTGGCCGGGAAGCCCGCACGGGGGGTCCCAGGCCCCCGGGCAGGAGGCGCCTCAGTTCCGCAGCGGCACCGTCGTTGTTCCCGTCGAGGTCCGAGTGGTCGACGAGAAGACCGGCAAGCCCGTGCGCGACCTGTCGATTGACGATTTCACGCTGCTCGAGGACGGGAACCTGCAGGCCATCCGCCTGTTCCAGCGGCGGGAGCTGGTGCCCGAAGATGTCAAGCCGGGCGTCGTCGAGAACATTCCCCTTCGCCGGTCGTCGTTCGGCATCTCGCCGGTGAACAACCGGGTCTTCCTGCTCGTCCTTGGCCGCGGGCGGTTGCAGGAGCCGTCGCGCGCGCTCGACGCGCTGATTCGGTTCGTACGCGAGCGGTTGCTGCCGCAGGACCAGCTTGCCGTGTTCGCCTACGACCGCGCGACGAAGTTCACGACCGACCACGAGGCGATCGCGGCGTTCCTGGAGCGCTTCCGGAGCAAGCACTACGAAATCGACATGGACGTGCGGCTCCAGGTGGAGAGCGGGCTGTCCGCGCTCTACGGCAGCCGGACGCTGCCGAAGAAGATCCAGGACAAGATCGACAACCTGTTCCTGGGCGTGGGCACGCTGGAGTCCACTCGGGTGAAGAGCGGCCAGCCGCCGGGAGCCCAGCGGGCCGATGCGGACGTGCAGAGGCAGGCGGAGAAGCTGCAGCTCGCCGCGATCAACCAGGCGGGCGTGGACATGCAGAACGCCTATAACGGCACTGCGGGCTCGATGGGGGCTTCCGCATCGGGCGGCGGCTTGAGCACGTGGACGTCGCTCGACGAGGTCACCAACGAGCAGTTTGCGGGCATCTCGTTCGACGACTACATGCAGTACACGGCGCAGTCGCTGACGGACCTCAGCAACTGCTTTGCCGGGGTCGAGTACCTGCGGCACCTGGAAGGCGAGAAGCACCTGGTCTTCGTGACCGAGCGGGGCATGATCCTGCCCCGGATGGAGGACGACCTGTCGCTGGCGCAGGCAGCCAGCGTCGCCCAGGTCGCGGTCGACACGTTCCAGACGGGCGGGCTGAACCCCCAGATGGGCGGCGCGGTGCAGAACAACTGGAACGAGACGTTCGCGTTCAAGGCGCTGCGCACGATCGCCGACATGAGCGGCGGCGTGTCGTCGATCGCCGAGAAGGGCGATGTGGCGGTGGACCGCATCGACGACTCGTCTCGCGCCGGCTACGTGCTCGGCTTCTACCCGCCGATGGCCCGGATCGATGGCCGGTACCATGAGATCGAGGTCAAGGTGAAGCGGCCGGGCGTGAGGGTGCTCTACCGCCACGGCTATCTGGCCGAACAAGAGATCAGCCCGTTCGACCGGCGCACGTTCATTACCAACGACAGGCTTATGGCCGCCGCGTCGTACTCGCGGGAAATCAGCGACATCAGGGTGAAGTTGCGGGCGGACGTGAAGCGCCAGCCCGACGGCACCTTCCAGGCGGTGATCGACGCGTCGATCGATCCGTCGAGGCTCACGCTGCCGATCATGGACGGCGTGCGGACAGGCGCGATCGACGTCCTGGTGCTGTGCCTGGACGAGAAGGGCAGGGGCCTTGCGCAGAGCTACCAGCGCGTGACGCTGAGTTTCAACCAGGACGTCTGGCCGCAGGTGGCCAAGAGCGGCGTCCCGTACAAGGGTCACCTGGAGGTCAACCCGTCGGTCCGCCTGGTGCGGTTCATCGTCTACGACTACGGGGCGGACCTGGTGGGCCGGCAGGACTCGCACGTGTTCTGAGGCCTTAGAGTTCCTCCCAGTTCGCCACCTCCGGCTCGCTCTCCTGCACGAGCGCCGCGTGGCGGTGCGGCTTGATCACGAGGGCGGGCCGGCTGATGGCGGGGTCCTCGAGCGGAAAGACCCGGTCGAGCGATCCGTGGCGCTGCCTCAGGTCGTCGAGCTCGCCGAACTCCAGCGCGCGGTTGGGGCAGGCCGCCACGCAGGCCGGCGGCTGGCCGGCCTCGATGAGATCCACGCAGAAGTCGCACTTGCTCACGCGGTTGGTGGCCGCCTCGTACCGGATCGCCTCGTACGGGCAGTCCGCGCGGCACTTGTTGCACTTGATGCACCGCGACTGGTCGATGAGGACGATGCCGTCGGGACGCTTCCAGATCGCGTCGACCGAGCACTGCTTGCCGCAAACCGGCTCGGCGCAGTGGTGGCAGGCCACCGAGAGGTTGTAGGCGAGAACGGTCGACGTCCACGCCTCACCGCGCTTCTCCCACGTGCCGGAGGTCACCTCGTAGACGCGCCGCCAGTGAATGCCGGCGGCCAGGTTGTTGTGGTCCTTGCAGGCCACCTGGCACGTCTTGCAGCCGGAGCAGGAATCCGAATTGATGAAGAAGCCAAGTTGCGACATGTAGGATTCGGGATTCAGGATTCGGGATTCAGTGGGACGCCGGAGCCAACCGACTCCTGAATCCTGGCTCCTGAATCCTGCACTTTCGCCAGTTCCGCCATAACAGTGTGCTGCGCGTTGCCGAACGCCAGCGGCGTCCAGCGTTCGGATGTCAGCACGTTCACCGAGCCGCTTGTGTCCACGCCCTTGTCGTTCGGCGTCCACCACGCTCCTTGCGGGATGGCGACGACGCCGGGCATGATCCGGCGCGTCACGCGGCACCTGATCGTCAGCTCGCCGCGGTCGTTGAACACGCGGACGCTGTCGCCGTTGGCGATCGATCGCGCCGAGGCGTCCACCGGATTCACGAACACGCGCTGCGGGAACGCCTCCTCCAGCCAGTCCACACCGCTCATCGTGGAATGCACGCGGGCGAGCGAGTGGTGGCCCACGACCTGGAGCGGGAACCGCCGCGCTTCGGGTCCGAACGGGCTCTCCCACTCCTGGATGTACTTCGGCACCGGCGGGATCTCGTCCGGTCTACCAAGGGCGTAAAGCGCCGCCGAGAAGATCTCGATCTTTCCCGACGGAGTGGGCAGGGGATGGCCGGTGGGGTCCTGCCTGAAGTCGGCGAAGGCGACGGCCGGCTTCACGACCGGGACGGCGTGGACGCCGGCGTTTCCCGCCTCGAATGCCGCCAGCGCAGGCAGGCCTGGGTACGCCGGCCGCATGGCCGACAACGCAGCCTCGACCCACTCGCGCTCGGTCCGCCCCTCGGTGAAGGCGTCGCGCAGGCCCAGCCTGCCCGCGAGCTCCGCGCAGATCTCGTAGTCGCTCTTCGTCTCGCCCGCTGGCTCGACCGCCTTCGGCATCAGCAGCACTTCGTCGCCGTACTTCCAGCCGTCCTCGACGCCCCACGTTTCGAGCTGCGTACAGGCCGGCAGCACGGTGTCGGCGAACCGCGCGCTCGGCGTCAGGAAGTTGTCCTGGACGACCAGGAACTCGACCAGGCGTTCGTCCTGCAGCAGCTTCGCCGTGCGGTTGATGTTGGCGTGCTGGTTGACGACCGCGTTGGACGCGACGGCGTAGATCAGCTTGATGTCGCTGTCGAGCCTCGCCGCGCCGCGAACGCCGTGTTCGGGGCCGAGCTGCTTCCCGCGGACGACCGCTTCGGTCCAGAGAAACGTCGGGATGCTGGCCTTGACGGCGTTCTCGCCGACCGGGAACACGTTCCAGAGCGGGCCGCCAGACGGGGCCTGCAGTGCGAGGCCGCCGGCCCAGCCGCCCGGGATCCCGATGTTGCCCGTCAGCGCGGCGAGCACACACCCGGCGCGTACCACCTGCTCGCCGTAGGCGCGCCGCTGCATGCCGTAGCCCTGGTAGAGGATTCCCGGCTTGCGCGTGGCGTATTCGCGCGCTAGGCGTTCAATGGTGGCAGCCGGGACGCCGGTGATCCTCTCGGCCCAGGCCGGTGTCTTGGCCACCTTGTCGCGGACGCCAAGCACGTAGTCCTTGTAGCTCTCGGCGCCCTGCGCCTCGGCCGGCATCTGCGACTGGTCGAAGCCGACCGAGTGGCTCGCGACGAACGCGGCGTCGTGCAGGCCGGCCGTGATCATCACGTGGCCCATCGCGGTCATCATCGCGACGTCGGTGCCCGGCCGGATCGGCACCCACTCGTCGGCCAGCGCCACGGCGCTCAGCGTCATCCGCGGGTCGATGCAGACGATGCGCGCGCCGTTCTCGCGCGCCTTGCGGAGAAAGAACTCGGTGTTCGTGCCGTCGCGGATCTCGCTCGGGTTCCACCCCCACATCAGGACCAGCTTCGCGTTCACCCAGTCTTGCCGCTGGTTCCCGGTGACGGTCGTCCCGTACACCGTCTCGGTGGCTCGCGCCATCGCCGCCCAGGAGTAGTTGTTGTAGAAGCCGAGCGAACCGCCGAAGAGATTCATCAAGCGCTGCGCGACCTGCCGCCCGTTGGTCTGGTTGTAGCTGCCGGTCCCGTAGGGCACGAAGATCGCAGAGTTGCCGTAAGCCTTTTTCACGCGCAGGAGTTCGGCCGCGACCCTGTCGAGCGCCTCGTTCCAGGAAATCGGTTCGAAGCGCCCCTCGCCGCGGCGGCCCACCCGTTTCAGCGGGTGCAGGAGGCGGTCGGGGTGGTACTGGCGCCGGCGGTAGGCGCGGCCGCGGATGCAGGCTCTCAGCTGCGGCGCCTCGATCGTGTCGGTCGGGCGATCGTCGGTCTCGATGCGGACGATGATGCCGTTTTCGATCTGGAGCTTGAGCAGGCAGCGACCGCCGCAGTTGTGCGACGGGCAGCCGACGCGGAGGATGCGCGTGGCGGTCTGGGCGGCGGCTCCCTGGCTGGCGTCCGGGAGGTCGGTGGCGGCGAGCGGGATCTCGCCGAATATCGAGGCCACCGACGCTCCCACCATCAGGCCGAGGAAGCATCGCCGCGTCGGTAAACCGGCTGATGCGTCCGACACGACTTCCTACCTGACGAGTGCGTTGAACAGCAGCTTGAATGTGCCGGCCGTCTGATCGCGGTGCTGCGTGCGGTGGCCGACGAGCACCACGCGCCCATTGCCGTACTTCGCCGAGATCATGGCGGCCTTCTTCGCCAGGAACTCCTCGCCAATCAGCCATCCGCTCTGCAGCAGGCCGCGATCCGGGTACGACACCACCACCTCGTACCGCTCGTTGAAGTCGTTGGGCACGATCTCGAACGCCGGGCTTCCGCCGAGGAAGGTGACGAGCCCCTCGGCCGGCATGCCGTAGGCCAGGGGGTTCGAGGTGTCGAACTTCGCATGGAGCGTCGAGCCGGGGCAGAAGAACTCCTTGCTCGGACGCCCGGCGACGACGTTGCGGATGGGCAGGCTGAAGCGCTCGATGGCAAACGCGCTCGCGCCGCCGAGCGCGACGAGCGTGCCGCCATTCTGGACAAACGTCTTGAGCGCGGCCACGCCATCGGCGCCGATGCCGCTCCGGGTACTCGGGCGGAACCGACGTCTCTCCGCGCCCGCCGCCCCCGGCTTGCCCCGCCGTAGCCGCAGGCGAAGGCGGGCCGCCGCGCATCCCCGGGCCCGCCGCCCCCCGCTCGCCGGTGATCATTGCGGTCGAGTCGTCCGGGATGACGATGACGTCGTACTTCGCCTCGAGGCCGCCCTTCTTGATCTCGGCGTCCATGAGCGTCGTGTAGGGGAAGCTGAACTGCTCGAGCAGCAGGCGCGTCCAGCCTTCGTCGATGTTCCCGCCGTAGTAGCGCTGGTACATCGCCACGCGGAGGCGTGTGAGGTTGTGCACCCCGTCCTTCGGGTCGGCCTTCAGCGCCAGGAAGTCGACGCCGGTCTCGTTCGCGATTGTCCACAACAGCGCGTCGGGCGCGGTAGCCGCGACGAGGAAGTCGCCGGTGCTGAGCCCGGCCGATGCCTTGTCGACGCGGCGGATGGCAACGCCCTTGTCGAGAAGGAGGTTGACGGCCTGGAACGCCTCGTTCTCCCGCCCGTCGACGAGGTAGCCGATCGCGTTCTTCTCCACGCGGCCGACAGGCTTCACGGCCGTGATCTTGCGAATCTCACCCGCCGGCACCACGTCCACCGGATCCACGCGCACGCCCATGAACTCGGCCATCGTGTCGGTGGCCATGTCGTACGGCCGGATCGGCGAGCCGTCGCGGTCGCGCGTGTAGGTGTTGTCGGGGTAGTTGGTCTGGCCGAGGAGGTAGCGGACCAGCCCCATCTTGGGCTGCGCCATCGGGACGACGTAGCTGCCGGCTGCGTAGACCACGCCGTTCGATCCGGTGAACGCCTTGTCGGCCACGCGGACCTCGACGCCCTGAACGAGCAGCTTAGCGGCAAGCTCCGACGCCGTCAGCGTGTCGTGCTGCGGCACCGGGATGACGTAGGCGGCCGGCTTTCCCTCGGCGCCTCGCTCGGTCTGCCGCTTCGCCTTGAGGTAGGCGTCCCAGAGCACCGTCTCGCGGTTTCGCGCCGCGAGGTCGAGCGTGGCCCACGCCGCCGTCTTCTGGCGCTCGAGGATGTCGCGCAGCCGCCACCAGCCGCCCGGCCACGGGTCGGGGAAGTTGGTCTGCGCCTCGTAGGCGGGCAGGTTGCGCACGCCGCCCTGGAGCTGGTCGGCGTGGATGAACATCGGCGTCGCCAGCTTTGCGCTGGCCGATTCGGTCAGCATCCCGGCGATGTTGTGGAACGGCGTTACCCAGTGGAAGCCGAAGTGGCCCCACCCGGAGTACTCCGCGTCGTTGAGCACGCCGGAGAGCCCGGCCTCCTCTTCCTTGTAAGCGATGTGCGCGCCGTACCAGCTCAGCTCGCGCCAGACCAGCGGGTCGGCCATCGGGCGGACCGGGTCCGCGTAGGGCGGCACGTAGATGCGCGCGCCGTACGACCCCATCTGGTGGTGGTCGACGTAGGCCTCGGGCCTCCAGTCGGTGAAGAGAATCTTCGCCATGTACTGCGACTCGATCAGGTTGGTCATGAACGCGTCGCGGTTGTTGTCGTGGCCCGCGTACTGGTGGTAGAGCACCGGCGGCGCGCTCCCCTCGAACTCGGTGCCGAGCGTCTTCTCGTACCAGTCGTGGACGATGATCTCGCCGTCTGGATTGAAGCAGGGGACCATCAGGAAGACGACGTTGTCGAGGATGCGCTCGGTCTCCTCGTCCTGCCTGGTCGCCAGGTCGTAGGCCAGCTCGACGGCCATCTGCGTGCCGCCGATCTCGGTGGCGTGCAGGCTCATCGACTGGCAGATGATCGCCTTGCCCTCGGCGACGAGCTTCCTGACGTCGGCCTCGGCGAGCCCGCGCGGGTCGCTGATCTGCAGGTTGACCTGGCGCAGGCGATCGAGCTTCGCGAGATTGGCCGGCGAGGAAATGACGACGAGCAGGAACCGGTTGCCCATGGTGCTCGGCCCCATGTCGACCACCTTGACCCGGTTGCTCTCGGCCTGAAGCTGCTTGTAGTAATCCACCATCCTGTCCCAGCGGGCCATCTTCCGGTCGGCGCCCATCTCAAACCCGAAGTACTTCTCCGGCGAGGTCACCGTCTTCGGCGCCTGGGCCAACAGGCCGGTCGTCGAAAGCAGGACGGCAGCAGCGAGCAGGACCATCAGCGCGCGCGTCACGCGTGAAGAGCTGTGCATGAGATCACTCCGTGGGAGGGGCAGCTGTCGAACTAACGAGCCCGAGCCGTCGCGTCCCTGACCATCTCGGTCAGGGCGCGGTAGTCCACCTTGCCGCTCGGCACCTTGGGCAGGAACGGCACAACCAGGAACTGCCTGGGCACGGCGATCCGCGGCAGCTTTTCCGACAGCTCCGCGATCGCCGTCTTCTCGTCCACCTTCTCGGTCACCGCGGCGACGATCCGCGCGCCGCGCACGGCGTCGGGAACCTCGACGACGCCGCACTCCACCCCTTCGGGCAGTGTGCGTTGCAGGGCATCTTCCACCTGGCCGAGCGACACCATCTCTCCGCCGATCTTCAGGAACCGGCCCAGGCGCCCGACGTGCCAGAGGTAGCCTTCCTCGTCGCGGTAGCCCATGTCGCCGGTGTCGTACCACCCGTGGCGCATGTGCAGCGCCGTCGCCTCGAAGTCGTCGAAGTAGGCCGACATTACGCTGTCGCCCTTGACGAGAATCTTCCCGATCTCGCCGACGCCGCACGACTCGCCCGTCTCGTAGTGCTCCATCCGCACCTGCACGTTGGGCAGCGCCTTGCCGACGCTGCCGGGGCGATTGTGCTCGGGCGTGTTCACCGAGATGACCGGGCTCGTCTCCGTCGTCCCGTATCCCTCGAGCAGCACCTGGCCGTGGCGCGCGAGGAAGCCCTGGCGCAGCGATTCGGGGCACTTGTCGGCGCCGGTGATGAGCAGCCGCACGCTGGCGAAGTCGCCGGGGTCGGACTTCTGAAGGTAGCCGGCGAGGAAGGCGGGCGTGCCCACCATCATCGTCACCCCCTCCTCGCGGACCGCGGTGGTGATGGCGCGGAACTCGAGCGGGTTGGGGTGGGTGACCACCGTCATCCCGTTGGTGAGCGGCAGCCAGAGCGTGACGGTGAGGCCGAAGACGTGGAACAGCGGGAGGTTGCCGAGGATCAGGTCCTTCGGCGCGAACTCCAGCACGTCGTGCATCCCCTCGATGTTGGCGTGGATGTTCCGGTGCGTGAGGGGCACGGCCTTCGGGTCCTGCTCGCTGCCGCTCGTGAACAGGATCACGGCCCAGTCATCGTCGGTGCCGAGGTGGACCTGTCGGCGGATGTACTCGGCGGGCAACGAGGCGTTCACGAAGGCCGACAGCTTGTTGATCGTCGACACCGACGCGGCCAGATCCTCGATGAAGACCATCCCGTCGACGACCGGGCACTTGACCTTCTCGAGCAGCACGCGCGTCGTGATGATCGTCCGGAAGGCGAGCCGGCGCTGCGCCATCTCGCAGTTGCGGGCGGCGCCGGTGGAGTAGTTGATCATCACCGGCGTGTGACCGCTCATCAGCGAGGCGATCACCGCGTAGATCGCGCCGGCTGAGGTCGGCATCATCACGCCGATCATCCCCGGCTCGTAGCGCCTGAGCTTTCGGGAGAGGATCAGCGTGCGAAGCAGCGCGTCGCGGTAGGTCACGCGCTGGCCGGTCGCGCGATCGATGATGGCCAGCTTGCCTTCGTGCCGCTTGGCCGTGCGGATGAACTGTTCGACGAGGGACACGCGCGCCTCCCGGCCGGCTAGAACACCTTGTCAAACCACACGTCGTCGAGCACGGTGACGGTCTTCGAGATCGTGGTGCCGCCGGCGGAGATGACGACGGTGTACTCGCCAGGGTCGGCCGGCACCATGCCGCCAAAGGTCGGGATCGCAGACTCGGCCGCTCCGAACCGCCCGCCGCCGCCGAAGCCGCGGCCCCTGGCCGGCGCCGCGGGCACGCCCGGAAGCATCACCGCGTCCATCCGCAGGTTCCACACGAGCTTGTTCAGCCCGGCGGCGTTGGGCGCCTTCTTGTTCTCCGCCACCACGCGGGCGCCCTTGAGGATCTGCACGGTGACGTCGCCGGCCGCCGGCGCCTTCTGGTAGTAGGCGATGACCACGCCGGCCGGGTTGCTCTGACCGGCGAAGTTCGTCGACGCCGCCACGTGCTCGGTCCTCGTCACCCACTTGACGGCCGGCTTGAGGTCGAATAGGTGCAGGCTCTCGCCGAGCACGGCGTCGCTCATCTGCTCGAGCGGCGCGATGTCGGTGATGAAGAGGCCGCGGCCGTGCGTGCCGACGATGAGCTCGCCGTCACGCGGCTGGATCGCCAGGTCCCAGACCGGCTGCGTCGGCATGTTCCCGTGCATGTCGTTCCAGGTCTTCCCCCCATCGACCGACACGTAGAGGCCGAATTCCGCTCCGACAAACAGCAGGTTCGGGTTCTTCGGATCCTCGCGGATGACGTTGATCGACTTCGATGGAAGATTGCCGGCAATCGACGCCCAGGTCTGGCCGTAGTCGGTCGTCTTGTACACGAATGCCCGGAAGTCGTCGTTGCGGTAGCCGGTGTAGGTCAGGTAGGCCGTGCCCGGGAAGTGGTGCGACGCCTCGATCCGGCTCACCCAGTAGCCCGGGTTCCCCTTGATGTTGTCGTTCAGCTTCGTCCAGTTCTTCCCGCCGTCCTTGGTCACCCACACGTTCCCGTCGTCGGTGCCCACCCAGAGCAGGCCTGGCGCGATGGGCGACTCGGAGACGGTGCTGATGGTGCAGTACTCGATGTTGCCGTCGCCGCCCTTGCCGTCGACCGTCAGCTTCGACTTGTCGTTGGTCGTCAGGTCGGGGCTGATGAACTCCCAGTCGTCGCCCCGGCTGGTCGACTTCAGCAGCCGGTTGGCCGCGTGGTAGATCACGTTCGGGTCGTGCGCCGAGACGACGATCGGCGCCGTCCAGTTGTGGCGCAGCGAGTCGTCACGGAAGGCGATGTTCTTGGTCTCGCCCGTATAGAGATCGGTCCGGGTGATGGCGCCGAACTGCGACTCGTTGTAGAGGTAGCGGTTGGTGACCGTGTCCATCACGTTGAACTGGCCGTCGCCGCCGCCGACCGTCTGCCAGTCCTCGAACGCGATCGGGCGGCCGCCGCGCTTGCTGCTCGGCCCTCGCATTGACCCGTTGTCCTGCAGGCCGCCGTAAACGTTGTAGGGCACCTGCATGTCGTAGCCGATGCCGTAGAACTGCGCGAGCGGCAGCTCGTCGGGGTGGTGCCAGTTCTTCCCGCCGTCGTAGGTGATCCCCATGCCGTGGTCGAAACCGAGGATCATGTGTTTCGAGTTGGCCGGGTCGATCCAGAGCGCGTGGTTGTCGCCGCCGAAGCGGAACGCCGCCGCCCAGGTCTTGCCGCCGTCCTTCGACTCGACCACGCCGACCGTCAGGACGTACAGATGGTTGACGTCGTTCGGGTCCACGCGGATCTGCATGTAGTAGTAGCCCGGTCCGCCGCCGACTGGGTTCTTCTCGTTCACCTTCTTCCACGTCTTCCCGCTGTCGTCTGTCCGGTAGACCTCCTCGCCGATCATCCCCGCGCTCGCCTTGCCCTCGCGCAGCTCCTTCAGCCGGTCCGCGTCTGACATCTTCGGCTTGTTGGCATTCTCGATGTTGGCGTAGAGGACCAGCGGGTTCTTCAGGTTGATGTCGAGGCCGATGCGGCCGAGGATCCCGCCGGGGAGGCCGGTGGTGAGTTTCGTCCAGGTCTTGCCGGCGTCGGTGGTCTTGTAGATGGCGCTCCCGGGGCCGCCGAGGTTGAACGTCCAGGGCTTGCGCTCCTTGTCGTAGGTGGCGGCGTAGAGGACCTCGGGCTTCTTCGGGTCCATCACGATGTCGCAGGCGCCGATCGCCTTGCCGTCCGCCTTGACGTCGAGCGACTTGGTCCAGGTCTTGCCGCCGTCGATCGTCTTGAACACGCCGCGCTCGTCGTTCTCGGAGTAGAGGTGGCCGAGCGCCGCCACGTAGACGATGTCGGGGTTCTTCGGGTGGATGACGATGCGGCCGATGTGCTGGCTGTCCTTCAGGCCGACGTTCGTCCAGGTCTTGCCGGCGTCGATCGACTTGTAGACGCCGTCGCCCCAATAAGTGCTGCGCGAGGAGGTGGACTCGCCGGTGCCGACGTAGATGACGCTCGGGTTCGCGGCGGCGACGGCGATGTCGCCGATCGAGATGACCGGCTGGTTGTCGAAGATCGACTCCCAGGTCTCGCCGTTGTTGACCGACTTCCAGAGACCGCCCGAGCCGGTGGAGGCGTAAATAGTCCAGGGCTCAAGCTCCGGCACCGCGATGTCGGTGAAACGCCCGCTCTGGCGTGTCGGGCCGACCGCGCGGAAGCTGAAGGCCTTGAGCACCTCGGGCGAGAGGGCCTGGGCCGAGAGATCGCCGGCGAAGAGGACGATGGCGAGGATCGCGGCGGCCGCGACACCCCACGTCTTGATGACGGGACGAATCTTATTCATGCAACCGCTCCTTGGAGTGGGCTGATCGACAGCGAGTGGGACGATCGCTGTGGCAACAGTACCTGGGGCGCGGAGCGGGCGTCAAGCGGCGTTCCGAGCTATCCTGTCCGCGATGTTCGTCAAACTCCGCTGTGGCTGCAGCGAACTCCCGGTCGACATCCCTTCGCGCCACGTGTCCGTGAACGAACTGATGTTCGTACCGGGGCTGGCCGACGAGGGAGGCGCGTTCCGGGAAAGCGACCCCTAGAAGCTCGCGATCGTCACCCGGCGGGCGCCCGCTCTCTCAACCGACGGTACTTGCGCAGCAGTTCGTAGAGGACGACGCCGCCGGCCGTGGCGACGTTGAGCGACTGCTTCAGCCCGAGAGTTGGAATCCGCACGTGCCTGTCGCAGCGGGCCAGCAGTTCCGGCCGGATGCCGTCGACTTCGTGGCCGAAGACGACGCACACGGGGAACTCGGGACGCCAGTCGAACAGGTCCACCGCCCTCAGGCTGGTCTCGATCGCAGCGATCTGGCAGCCAGTGGCGCGCAGGGCGTCAAGCGACCTGACCGGGTCATCGGACTTCTCCCACAACATCGTCCGCTCGGCGCCGAGCGCGGTCTTGGCGATCTGCGGATTGGGCGGCGCCGCCGTGATGCCCGCGAGCACGATCTTCGTCGCCCGCACCGCGTCGCACGTGCGGAAGAAGGATCCGACGTTGTAGAGACTCCGGACCTGGTCGAGCAGGACGACGACGGGAAGAGGATCGATGCCGTCGTACGCGGACGCCAGCTCGGTCGCCTGATACACGGGCGTGTCGGCCATGGGAGGGACCATGATAACAGCAGCCTCGGACTAGAATACCCGTGACATGAAGCGTTCAGCGCTCGTCCTGCTCTTCGCGATTGCGTTCGGCCGGCTGTGTTTCGGAGCCGCCGGCTCGCCCGGACCCGTGAGCCTTGGGAACGGGCTTGTGTCGGCTGAATTCGGCGACCGCGGGCTCGTGGCGATCGCCGAGCGCAGGCTCGTGATGATCGCCGCCACGAAGCCCGAACTCGCCGTGCGGCTTCCGCGCGACGAGTTCAAGGTCACGATCGACGGCCGGGTGATCGCGAGCCGAGGGTTGCCGCCCCCCGAACGAGAAGCCGACAGGAACCATGTGACCTACACCTGGTCGGCCGCACCCTACCGCGTGCGCGTCGGCTACGAACTCGCGGCGGCCTGGGGCTTCCTCAGCAAGCAGATCTCGATCGAGGGCGGGACCAGGCCCTACCGCGTCTCCGAAATCGTCGTGTTCGACACGGCGGTGAGCGAACAGGTCACGAGCCAGTTTGTGCCGCGAAGCGCAAGGCCGACGCTCGGCACGGGCGACTACGGCGCGTGCCTCAGGTTCGGCGCGGATCGTGGAATGCTCGTCGTCGCGCAGAACCCGTTTCTCGAGTTCCGGCGGGACGGCTCGTCGTTCTCGCTGAGCTACAAGCCCGCCCTCGACTGGAATCCGGCCGACGGGCCGTTCGTTGCCGACCGCGGTCTGATTGCGCTCTACGACATGACCGGGCGCAAGCTGCCGGAGCGCATGCTCGCGGAGTGGAAGGTCGGCCCCGGCGACGCCGCGCCGGGCATGGACGAGGCGGAGATCGGAGCGTTCACCGGCATGGTCCGCGCCTTCAGGCTCTCGCGCCCCGAGCGGCCGGTGAACGTGTTCGTGCCCTGGTGCCTCAACGATTATCAGATCGACATCGCGACGCCTGAAGGGCGCGCCGAATACAAGCGCATCCTCGACACGGCTGCCGAGCTCGGCGCCGACTACGCGATCTTCGCGCCGACGAATTCCGACCTCGCGAAACGCGAGGACAGCACCGACGACTGGAGCTGGGAGAACCTTCTCTGGGCCGGCTTCGGCCAGAAGGTCCGGAAGAACGAGTGGAGCCCCGCGACGGGCGCGATCCCGTCGTCGGTCCGCGAGATGCTGGACTACGCATCCGCGCGGAGGATCAAGCTGCTCGCCTACGTCTATCCGGTACTCGCCTTCTCGCAGAATCCCGCGTGGCTCACGACGCGAGGCGGCCCGCCTTCGCCTTCGGCTGCGGCGCGGCAGGCCGGACGCCGCTATGCAGACCTCGGAAACCGCAGCCTGCAGGACTGGCTGATTGAGACGCTCGTGGCGTTCCACGACCGCGTGGGCCTCGGCGGCTACTCGTTCGACCACACGTTCCTGAACCTGGACGGCACGAGCCACTACGCGCAGTGGGCCGGCTGGCGCCGCGTGATGGAGGAACTCCGCCGCCGCATCCCGGACATCGTGATCGACGGCCGCCAGGCGTATCACCTCTACGGGCCGTGGGGCTGGCTGGCCGGCACCTACCCGCACCCGACGTTCAACGACGAGCAGCCGGAGAGCTTCGTGCCGTTTCCCGACCTGCACTTCGATCGGGTGTCGGCCGACCGGGAGCGCTGGACGGCCTACCGCTACCGCAACTACGAGTTCGCTCCGAGCGAGCTGGTGCCCGGCTTCATCACCCACCAGACGTCGCGCGGCGACGACACCGGAGAGATGCCCGAGAAGAAGACCCAGCGCGGCGTGATGCTGGTGCCGTTCCGCGTGCGCGACTGGGACTATCTCGGGTGGCGGTATTCGCTCCTGTCGTCAATCGCAGTCGCCGGGTGGAACAACGTGATCGACATGATCCCGGCGCGCGACATCGAAGAGCACAGGGCGTTCTCGGACGCGGACCGGCAGTGGTTCCGCCGCTGGATCGACTGGACGGCAGCCCACAAGGACTACCTGCGCCACACACGTACGATCCTCGGGCAGCCCGCGATCGGGAAAATCGACGGCACGTCGGCCATCATCGGTGACCGGGGCTACGTCTTCCTGTTCAATCCCAACGGCCGCCGCCTCGAGGCGGAGTTCACGCTCGACGGGTCGATCGGGCTTGCTGCGAATCGCGCGCTGCAGATCCGGGAGCTGTTTCCGAACGAAGAACGCTTGGTAGGGAAGCCGGGCATCGGGTTCTGGCAGCCCGGGGACCGCGTGTCCCTGGCTATGGACGGCGCCTCGGCGCTGGTGCTCGAGATCGAACCCACGGCGGCGAGCGTCTCCGCGCCCGTCCTATTCGGCTCCATCGGCTCGGCGACCCTGCGTGAAGGCGTGGTGTCGATCGAGGGCGTGCGCGGCGAGACGGGGACGAAGCAGGACCTGCTCGTCGTGACGCCGGCCGATGCCGCGGTGAAGAGCGTCAGGGTGAACGGTCAGCCCATGCCGTTCGTCCGCACGGCTGGCGGCGAGATCTCGGTCCCCGTGTCGTTCGCCGGTGCGCCGTTCCGCCACTCCCAACAGGTCGGCGCCGACGCCCCGGCCTTCACGGACGGGCGATTCACGGCGCACTTCACCGTGCCGGCGCGCGTGTTCGACCAGCTTGCCGCGCGCCGCCGCGCCTGGCCGATTCCCTGGACCGCCCAGGATTACCAGACGACATGGCTGGCGCCCGAGCGGCTGCTGCTGTTCGTGCAGATCGCGGATCCCGACGCGTCCTGGGAGGCCAGGCTCGTGATCGACGGGCGAGCCGTCGAGCTCAAGAAGGCCTACTCCGCGGTGCGCGCGGTGCCGCGGACCTTCGTTGGCTTCTACGCGGACCTGTCGTCGATCGCATCGGACCGCGAGCACGTGCTCGAACTCGACGTGCCGCAGTTCCGCCCCGGCCAGTGGCAGGGCGTGTTCTTCGACAACATCGAAAAGGAACTGACCGATCGGATTGTCAAGTAGCAGATGTCCAGGCTCGGTTCTAGCTGGGGATGTTGGGTTGACTGTCACTGAAGTGCAGGCCTGAAGGCCTGCTCCGACCGTTGATCCCGGGCAGAACTGTCCCTGCAAGAGACAGAGACAAACAGAGGCAGAGCCACAGCCACAGACAGAACTGCCCTGATGCAACGGTCGGCACAGGGCTTCAGCCCTGTGCAGCAGAGACAGCAGCTTCAGCCCTGTGCAACAGAGAGACCAACTCTAGCCCTGTGCAACAGAAGCACCAATTTCAGTACCGTATAGACCATGTCT
The DNA here is from genome assembly GCA_963727765.1 of uncultured Acidobacteriota bacterium. Classification (GTDB taxonomy): domain Bacteria; phylum Acidobacteriota; class Vicinamibacteria; order Vicinamibacterales; family Fen-181; genus FEN-299. Next base: position 447,801 of record CAVSGZ010000013.1, on the reverse strand, counting down.
CCACGTTCGGTTCTCTCAGACCTCGAACAGGACTCCTCTCTTGATGCCGCCCGCGGACCTGGAAGGAACGCTGGCGGATCTCGCCGAGATCGGCCGCCGGCGCTGAAGGGCCGGCCTACTCCAGGTGTTCCTGGACCGTCCGTATCTCGAGCACGCGGGCGGTGCGGGAGCCGGCATGGGCCTGGATCCTCACGGTGACCGAGAACTTTCCCTTCGTCTGCACGAATGGAACGTCCACCCGAACCTCCTCGACCTTCTGCCGGTTCGCCTCGCGGTCCACGCGCGCCACGACCTGGCCGTCCACGATGATGTCGAACGTCTCCCGCACGCCGGCACCTTCGGCGAACAGGAAGACCAGCGTCAGCGGACTGTCATCATAGGTCCGCAGCACGTAGCTGAACCAACCCGCCGCGTTGCGCCACCTTCGCCCCGCCGCCTCTCCAACCTGCGTGTCCGTCCCCACAAAAACGTGCGCGGCCTCATCGCGCGCGACCGAGATGTCGACGCTGTCGACGACGCGGACGCCCTGCCTGGCGTCGCTGGCCACGAGCGGCAGGCACAGGAGCGCGAGGAGCATGAGCCTCACCAGTCTTACTCTTCGCCGGCTCGCGGCTCGCGGGTGACGGCCATCACGGCATCGAGTTCAGCGAGCAGGGGGCCCGAGTCGTCGCCGACGTGGATCTCGGCGCGGGCGCGCAGCGCGAGACCGCTCTTCTTCGTCACCCGCCCCGTGATGACGAGCGGCATGCCGACGCGCGCCGGCTCGCGGAACCTGGCTTCGGCCTTGGCCGTCACGCAGCGCTTGCCCGCGTAGGTACACGCCCAGGCGACCGCCTCGTCCATCAGCGTGAACAGCAGGCCGCCGTGGATGACGGTGGGCCACCCGGCGTGCTCGGCGCGCGCGATGTATTCCGCCCGGCTCGCGCCTTCGCGGGCCTTCCGGAATGGAATTCTCAGGCCGGATTCGTTCTCGAGCCCGCAGACGTAGCACCCCATGTAGGTGCCGTTCTCGACATCAGGCACAGAATCCTCCCCCGGTGTAGCCTGCCACGTGAGAGCCGACTCCTCGTCGTCTCGCCGGGTCTAAAGACCCGGCCTACGTACGGTCCGATTCCTCATCGTCAGAGCCGATTGACGACCGTCAGTTCCGATTGGGCCGAGCCCGTCCGGCGAGGCGTCCGGGCTTACTCCTGCACGGACATCCCGTACTGCGTCCACTCTTCCTTCGACGGCCCATAGACGCCGGGCACAGCAAGGCCGGCCTGGCGCATCAGCACCGTCATCTGGCCGCGGTGATGGATCTCGTGCGCGATGAGGCCCCAGAGCGCGTAGCCGCGCGCCCACTTCTCGCCGTACATGTCGATCAGGACGAGCAGGTCGGCGTCGGACCAGGTGGCCTCCACGCCTTTGATGAGCGACGCGGAGCCCGCCTCGTAGGCGTCGGCGATCGCCTTCGCGGTCGCGGGCTGGGACGTCTTCTCGCCGGCCGCCTCGACCGGGATGTGCATCTGGCCGCCCATCTCGCCGAACATCTGCGTGATGTGCCACGCGATCCGCCCGAGCGTCCGGCCGCCGGGGCCGACCTTTTGTGCGAGCGACTCGTCGGTGAGCGCCCGCAGCACCTTCAGGGTGTTCTCGCGCTCGCTGTTCATCGACTTCCGGAAGTCCTCGACGGTGCGGTACATCGGTCCTCCCTTAATTTGCTCGGCACATCATCTCCCCGGCGGCGCCGGGGACGCAACCGCTCAGGTGGCTGGCAGCGGAACACGGTCAGAGGCCGGACTCCAGGGTGGCTGGCAGCGGACGCGAGCCAGGAGGCTCGCGCCACCAGCACATTGTGTAGCGCCGGCGTCCTCGCCGGCCGCACGCGACCCGAAGGCCGTAGCCCGAAGCCTGCCGTCGGCCGGCAGTCGTCGGCCGTCAGCCTGTTCGTGTTACATTCCCGCCGATGTCCGTCGTCGTCATCATCAATCCCGTAGCCGGCGGGCGGCGGCGCGGCCTGTCGGCCGACAAGCGCGTCCGCCTGGCGCAAGAGACGCTCGGGCGGCACGGCGTCGACGGTCGCATCGAGTTGACCGAGCGTCCGGGCCACGGGTCCGAACTCGCGCGTCGGGCGGTCCACGACGGGGCCGAAGTCGTCGTCGCCTGGGGCGGCGACGGCACGATCAATGAAATCGCATCCCAGCTCGTCAGCACCAGGACGGCGCTTGGGATCATCCGCGCCGGGTCGGGCAATGGCCTGGCGCGGGAACTGGGGATCCCCAGGCAACCGGAGACTGCGCTGGAGGTCGCGCTGGCTGGCGGCGAGCGCCGAATCGACGTCGGGGAAATCGAGGGCCGGCCCTTCCTGAACGTCGCGGGCATCGGTTTCGACGCGGAGATGGCCGATGCGTTCAACCGACTGGGCTCCGAGCGCCGGGGGGTGCTGCGTTACACCCTCTGCGTACTGCAGGCCGCCGCCGGCTACGGGGCCTGCCGCTACGCCATCGAGGTTGACGGCCAGCGGGTCGAGGCCGACGCGCTCCTGGTAGCCGTCGCCAACCTCCCGCAGTACGGATTCGAACGCGGTCATCGCCCCCGGGGCCATGCCGGACGATGGGCTGCTGGATGTCGTGGTGGTCGAGGAGCGCGGCCTCCTGGCGAGGATCGGCCTGGCGCCGCGATTGTTCGACCGGACCATCGACAAGGCGGCGGGCGTCACCATGTTCAAGGGCACGAAGGTCACGGTCACCGGCCCGGGCCCGCTGGCCTTCCACGTGGACGGCGAGCCGCACGCGGGCGGTACCACGGTTTCTGCGCGGGTATACCCGGCGGCGCTTCGCGTGAAGGTGCCGCAAGGCGCCTGATATACTCCCTACCTATGACCAGTTCCGAGGCCTCCGCCCCGTCGGATTTCATCCGCGAGATCATCAGGAGCGACCTCGAGTCGGGCAAGCACTCGACCGTTGCCACCCGGTTCCCGCCCGAGCCCAACGGCTACCTGCACATCGGCCACGCCAAGTCGATCTGCCTGAATTTCGGCGTCGCCCACGAGTTCGGCGGCACCTGCAACCTGCGCTTCGACGACACGAACCCGACCAAGGAAGACGTCGAGTACGTGGACTCGATCATCGACAGCGTGCGCTGGCTCGGCTTCGACTGGGGAAACCGGCTCTACTACGCCTCGGACTACTTCGAGCGGATCTATCAGTACACGCTGGGCCTCATCCGCGACGGCAAGGCCTACGTCGACGAGTTGACGGCCGACCAGATCCGCGAGCACCGCGGCACGCTGACCCAGCCGGGCACCGAGAGCCCGTGGCGCAACCGGGCGGCGGCGGAGAACCTCGACCTGTTCGAGCGGATGCGCAAGGGCGAGTTCGAGGACGGCACGAAGGTGCTGCGCGCGAAGATCGACATGGCGTCGCCCAACCTGAACCTGCGCGACCCGGTCATCTACCGCATCCGGCACGCCTCCCACCACCGGACCGGCGACGCGTGGTGCATCTACCCGATGTACGACTACACGCACGCCATCTCGGACGCGATCGAGCACATCACCCACTCGCTGTGCACGCTGGAGTTCGAGGATCACCGTCCGCTCTACGACTGGACGGTGGACAACCTGCCGGTGCCGAGCAGGCCGCGGCAGATCGAGTTCGCGCGGCTGAACCTGACCTACACGGTGATGAGCAAGCGCAAGCTGCTCCAGCTCGTGCAGGAGGGGCTCGTGTCCGGCTGGGACGATCCCCGCATGCCCACCCTCGTCGGCCTGAGGCGGCGCGGCTACACGCCCGAGTCGATCCGCGAGTTCGCGGCCCGGATCGGCGTGGCCAAGCGCGAGAACATGGTGGACGTGGCGCTGCTCGAGGACGCAGTCCGCGGCGATCTCAACCGGCGCGCGAGGCGCGCGATGGCGGTGCTGAAGCCGCTGCGCGTCGTGATCGAGAACTACCCCGAGGGGCAGGTCGAGCCGATCGAGATCCCGGTCAACCCCGAGGACGCCTCGATGGGCACGCGCTCGGTGCCCTTCTCGAAGGTGCTCTACATCGAGCAGGACGACTTCCGCGAGGTGCCGCCGCCGAAGTACTTCCGGCTCTCGCCGGGCCGCGAGGTGCGCCTGCGCGGCACCTACTTCCTGAAGTGCGAGCGGGTGGTGAAGGACGCGGCGGGCGAGGTCGTCGAGCTGCGCTGCACCTACGATCCGACCACGCGCGGCGGGTCCTCTCCCGACGGACGCAAGGTGAAGGCCACGATTCACTGGGTGTCGGCCGCGCACGCGCTCGACGCTGAGGTCCGGCTCTACGACCGGCTGTTCACCGTCCCCGATCTGCACGACGCCGAGGAAGGCCGCGACTGGAAGTCGTACCTGAACCCGGACTCCCTCGACGTGCTGAAGGGCTGCAAGGTGGAGCCTGGCCTCGACCGCGCGGCGCCGCTCGCGGGCTTCCAGTTCGAGCGGCTCGGCTACTTCTGCGTGGATCCCGACACGACACCCGGCTCGCTCGTCTTCAACCGGACGGTGCCGCTGCGCGACACCTGGGCGCGAACCCAGGCTCAGTCCACCTAGGACCCGAGCCCCGACCCGGAGCGTTCGATGAACCAGAAGCTGCAGGACAAGCAGGACATCATCGCGCAGTGGTCGTTCGACACTCGCCCGATCCTCGGCCGCTTTCACATCTGGCTCGACGACGTGGAGGTGGAGTGGGTCAGAGGAGAGCCCGCCAAGGAGTTCACGCGGGAGCTGTCGTTCCTCGGCGGCGGCATGGAGCGGCTGTTCGCCATGACCGGCGCCGTCACCGCGCTCGGCACGCAGGTGTTCGGCAAGCCGGGCGCCGGCGCTCACCTCGACAAGGCGGCGCTCAACCAGGTGAAGAAGGACGCGGACGCCATCTCGGCGTACGCGATGAGCGAGAGCCTGTGGTACCTGTCGCGGCAATTGCCCGAGAATCACGCCATCATGGTGTGCCTCGGCGAGGGGTTGATGCCGAAGGCGGGCGAGACGCCCGAGATGGGGTCGAACCCGCAGATCGGCTTCGGCCGCGTCTACGCGCGGCCTGAAGTGGCGCGGTGGCTCGACCAGCGCGTGGTGCGGCTCCTCAACGACCCGACCTACGGCTGGTGCGGGTTCTACAAGGAGATCAAATCGTCGGGCATCACCGTCTGGGGCGCGGCGATCGACACGCTCGAGAACACCTCGCGGTTCGCGAAGGGGAGCCCGAGCGGGCCGATGACCGTGCTGCACCTGTTCGACCAGCCGCTGCACATCTCCCGCCCCTACGAGGGCTACGTCGGCATGGTGGTCATGCCGAAGGAGGTCGTGCAGACAGCCGCCGACCAGGCGTGGCTCGTCAACTTCCGCACGCCGCGCGGCCGGATCGTGGAGGCGATCGAGAAGACCTACCCGGGGATTCGGCGCGATCACATCCACGTGTGGACGCTCGGCGGCAAGGCCCGCGCGCCTCGCATCTCGACGCTGTGGAAGGCGTGGCAGGACCACGGCGTGCACATCGTCGAGGACGGCTGGATGCTGCCGAGCGGCATCCCGGCCTTCACCGAGTCCGGCACCTACGCGCCGACGTTCAGGGTGGGGACCTGGAAGGACGCCGGGGGCGCGCTGCACCTGTTCATCATCGACGGCTACGCGGCCTCGGCCGAGGCGGTGCAGTCGGCGACGCTCGGCCCGATGCTCGGCCTCGACGTGTCGATGGTGCCGTTCACCTCGCGTTTCGACCTGTCCTGGGAGAAGGAGCAGGAGGTGATGCGGCTGGACCCGGACGCGCCGGATTTCGCCGGCCGAATCCGGGCGCTCGTCGGAAGCGCGGCCGACGGCGGGACGGTGAGCCACTACGCGCGCATGATCCGCGAGGCGGCCTCCGCCGGGCTGCTGTGTGAACGATCGACACTGACCGCCGACGACTTCTTCCCCGAGAAGCGGTGGGAGGTGCTGGCGGTATCCGGCTACATGAGCCCCGATCCGTACTCGGGAGCGCCGGGCGTCGAGGAGGTCAGCCCCGGCATCTACCGCTCGACGGTGAGGCTTGCCTCGTCTGGCGGCGACAAGCGGATTACCCTGACGCTGCGCCTCGGCGAGACGCTCGAGCAGAGTCGCCTGGTGTTCAGCCCGCTGCTCAGCCGCTTCCTCGCGGGTGAGCCGTTCAAGACGAGGCCGGTGCGGATCTCCGACTCGGGACGCATCCGCAACGAGCTGCAGACGCTCTGCGCCGAGGCGCTCGAGTTCGTCGATTCGACGACGATCCGCGTGCACTTCGACCGGATCCCGCCGGAGGTCATCCCCTGCGACAAGCAGAAGACGCTCGTCGAGGTCCTCCAGTGGTACAAGACGCGCCACCCGCTATGGTTCTCGTGGATGGAGCTGGCCGAGTCCACCGAACCGGTGCCGACGATATGACGCTCACCGCGCGCGAGATCGCGAAACTCTCCGGCGGGGCGGTCCTGGGCGATGCCGCGATCGCAGTCAGTGGCGCGGCGAAGCCCGACGGCGCCGGTCCGGGTGACGTCGTCTTCGTTGAAGACGCGAAGGCGCTGCCCGCGGCGCTTTCGTCGGCTGCCGGCGTTGTCATCGCCGGCGCCTTCGCTGTCGGTGCGTCGCGCGAGTCCGGAGCCCTCGTGACCTGCGAGCAGCCGAAACTGGCGTTCGCGCGCGTCGTCAGGCAGCTGTATCCCCCGGCGCGCCCCGCGCCGGGCGTGCACCCGTCAGCCGTCATCGAACCCTCGGCCGCTCTCGGCGCCGACGTCTCGATCGCCCCGCACGCGGTGATCGACGCGAACGTCCGCCTGGGCGACCGCGTCGTCATCGGCCCCGGGGTCCACGTCAACCCGGGGGTTGTCATCGGCGACGACACCGTCATCAAGTCGAATGTCACCATCTATTCGGGTACCTCACTCGGCGCGCGCGTCGTCGTCCATGCCGGCTCGGTGCTCGGCAGCGACGGTTTCGGCTACGTCCGGGATACGGCCACCGGGCGGTACGAGGCGTTCCCTCAGGTCGGCCGGCTCGTCATCGAAGACGACGTGGAGATTGGCGCCGCGTGCACGATCGACCGGGGTGCGCTGGCCGAGACGCGGATCGCGCGGGGGACAAAGCTCGACAACCAAGTCCACCTGGCCCACAACGTGTCGGTCGGAGAGGATGTCGTGATCTCGGCCCAGACCGGCGTCGCGGGCAGTTCGGTGATCGAGAAGGGCGCGATCGTGGCCGGGCAGGTGGGGATTGCCGACCACGTGCGGATCGAGAGCGGCGCCATCCTCGGCGCCCAGTGCGGCGTGCCGAGCGGCAAGGTCATCCGGGGACCGGGCGTGCTCTTCTGGGGCACGCCGGCCCGGCCCATCAAGCAGTACTTGAAGGAACTGGCCATCCTCGCGCGGATGGCGAAGAAATAGGCTCAGGGCTCAAGGCTCAGGGATCAGCCGCGCATTCGGAGGATGGGCGTGTATAGAATTCAATCCGTCGGTCGTGCGCTCCCGAACTGCGTCCTGCTGCTGGCGGCGGTCTTCGCGGCGGCGTGCGGATCGTCCCAGGGCGGGAAGGCTGGCCCGGCGGGCCGGCCAGGCACCGCCGCAACCGAGGCCCCTCCCGCGAAACTCGCCATCGCCGCCCAGTTCGCTCGAGCCTCCTCGTTCAGCGAAGGGCTTGCCGCCGTCCAGGTCGGCGAGCAGGGAACCGGGAAGTGGGGGTTCATCGACAAGTCGGGCCGGCTGGTGATTCCCGCCGAGTACCGACTGGGCCGGGGATTTCAGCGGCGGCCTGGCTGAAGTCGGCACCGGCGACGAGCGGACGGGACGATGGGGCTACATCGACCGGCAGGGGAAGGCGGTCATCCCCCCACGGTTCACGGCCAGGTGGGCGAACGTGACGAGGTTCAGGGACGGGATTGCCGGCGCCCACCTCGGCGCCGAGGACACCGGGAAGTGGGGCTACATCGGTACGAGCGGCCGGTTCCTCGTCGATCCCCTTTTCGACGCCGTCGGACCCTTCAGCGAAGGACTCGGCCCGGTCGCGCTCGGCGTTGAACAGGCGGCGAAGTGGGGGTTCGTGAACAAGGCCGGCATTCTCGTCGTCCGGCCGAAATTCCGCTGGGCCCAGCCCTTCAGCGAAGGGCTGGCGGCGGTTCGCGTGGCCAGTGTGGGTGGGGGACAATGGGGCTTCATCGACAAGACGGGACGACTCGTCGTTTCGCCGCGCTTCCAGGAAGCCGCCTCCTTCTCGGAAGGGCTGGCCGCCGTCGTCATCGGTGACGCGGCGAGCAGCAAGGCGGGTTATATCGACAGGACGGGGAGATTCACGATCGAGCCGCGGTTTGTCTGGGCGAGGCCATTCAGCGAGGGGCTGGCCGCCGTCTGCGTCGGCGACGACGCGGCGGGCCACGTGGGCTTCATCGACAAGCACGGAAAGGTCGTCATCGAACCGCGATTCAGCGAGACCGGACAGTTCAGCGGAGGGCTGGCCGCGGTCCGTGTCGGCGAAGGCGACCAGGGCCCGTGGGGCTACGTCGACAGCACCGGCGCGATGGTCGTCGCGCCGCAGTTCGGCATGGCCTCGCCCTTCAGCGAGGGGATGGCGGCCGTTCGGGTCGGCGACGGCCGGACGGGGCGGTGGGGCTACATCGCGCGGTAATTGGCCGCGTCCTGAGCCCGAAGCCCAGCCTTCGCCCTTCGGGCTACGGCGGGCAAGCCTTGAGCCCTGCCCGCCTTCGCGCGAAGCGCTTCGGCGGGTCCGCCGCAGCCTTGGCGGAGGCGGAAGCCTTGAGCCTGTGCTAGACGGTCACGGGCACCCTGGTCCCGTAGTCGCTCAGGATGAGCAGCAGCAGGATCAGCAGCCAGAAGACCGACGCGCCGGCGACCACCCACATCAGGCGCGTCCCGTACTTCAGGTGCATGAAGAACAGCACGACCAGTGTCGCTTTCAGGATGGCGATGCTCAGCGCCACGACCGGGTTGGCCAGGCCGAGATCGAAGAACGCCACGGTCGTCGTCAGCACGGTGAGGACGACGAGCGCGATGTAGACGCCGAAATACGTCGACCGCGGCACGACCACGTGTTCCATCACTGACTCCTCTGCGTCAGCCCCCAACTTCTCGGCCAAGCCCCCGACTACTCTGCGTGAGCCCCCAACTTCTCAGCGACGAACCCGACTACTCTGCGAAGAACCCGACTGCTCTGCGTGAGCCCCCGACTTCTCAGCGAAGCCCCCGACTACTCTGCGAAGAACCCGACTACTCTGCGTGAGCCCCCGACTACCGGTGTCTATCCACCAGGTACAGGAGCGGAAACAGGAAAATCCAGATGATGTCCACGAAGTGCCAGTAGAGCCCGCTGATCTCGACCGGCGTGTGCCAGGCCGCCGAGAACTTCCTCCTGAACGCCATCACGAAGATCACCGTCAGGACCACGAACCCGATGATCATGTGCAGCGCGTGAAGCCCGGTCATCGCGAAGTAGAGCGAAAAGAACAGGTTCGCCCGCTCCGGCGCCGTCCCCTCGAAGTGGAATCCGAACCCCGGGATGTGGTGCTCGACGAATTTCTGGTGGTACTCGACCCCCTTAACGGCGAGGAACACCAGCCCGAGGACCATCGTGATGACGAGCAGCGTCAGAAGCTGTCTGCGCTGATCGGTCGCCGCCGCGCGCACCGCGAACGCCATCGACAGGCTGCTCGTGATGAGCACCAGCGTGTTCACCGAGCCGAGCACGATGTCCAGCGAGCGGCTCGCCTGCCCGAAGGTCTCCGGATACCAGACACGGTAGACCATGTAGGCGGCGAACAGGCCGCCGAAGAACAGCAACTCGGTCGCGAGAAACAGCCACATGCCGAGCGTGGCGGCTTCGTGCTGCTGCGAAGAGTCGTCGAAATGATGCTTCAGCCGCTCCTCGTGCGACGGGGCAGGTGCGATGTCAACCACGCGTGGCCTCCCTCGCCTCGTAGGCGTACGCGGGCTCGGTCACCACCGGCGTCGTCTCGAAGTTGAACGTCGGCGGCGGCGAGCTGGTCGTCCACTCGAGGCCGGTGGCCCTCCACGGGTTCTTTCCCGCGGGCGGTCCGTACTTCAGCGACCAGGCCAGGTAGATCGCCGGGATGATGAACCCGAGCGCCATGACCGACGCGCCGGCGGTCGACAGGACGTTGAGCGCCTGGAACTCCGGCGGGTAGGTGTGGTAGCGCCGGGGCATCCCGAGGTAGCCCAGGATGAACTGCGGGAAGAACGTCAGGTTGAACCCGAGGAATGCGACCACGGCGGCCACGCGCCCCCAGATGTCCGGGTACATCTTCCCGGTGATCTTCGGCCACCAGAAATGCAGGCCGCCCAGGTACCCGAACAGCGCGCCGCCGACCATGATGTAGTGGAAGTGGGCGACGACGAAGTAGGTCTGGGTGACGTGCACGTCGATGCCGAGCGAGGCGAGGAAGAGTCCGGTCAGACCGCCGATGGTGAAGAGGCCGATGAACCCGAGCGCGTAGAACATCGGCGTCTGGAACGAGATCGATCCCTTGTAGAGGGTCGCCGTCCAGTTGAACACCTTTACCGCCGACGGCACGGCAACCAGAAAGCTGAGAATGGAGAAGACCATCGCCGCATACACCGAGATGCCCGCCACGAACATGTGGTGGCCCCACACGAGGAAGCCGAAGACCGCGATGGCGAGGCTCGAGAAGGCGACGAACTTGTACCCGAAGATGTTCTTGCGCGCGAAGCAGGCGATGAGCTCGCTGACGACGCCCATCGACGGCAGGATCATGATGTAGACGGCCGGGTGCGAGTAGAACCAGAACAGGTGCTGGAACAGCAGCGGGTCGCCGCCGTAGGCCGGGTCGAAGATCCCCATGTGGAACGCCCGCTCGAGCGCCACCGCCACCAGCGTGATGGCCAGCACCGGCGTGCCGAGGACGTTGATGAGGCTCGTCGCGTAGATCGCCCAGAGGAACAGCGGCATGCGGAACCAGGTCAGCCCCGGCGCCCGCATCGCGTGGATGGTCACGATGAAGTTCAGCCCCGTCAGGATCGACGAGAACCCCATGATGAAGATCCCGATTGCGGCCGTCATCACGTTGGTCTGCGATGCCACGGTGCTGAACGGCGTGTAGAAGGTCCAGCCGGTGTCGACGCCGCCGGTCACGATCGCGTAGAGGGTGAACATCCCGCCGATGACGAAGATGTACCAACTGAGCAGATTCAGCCGCGGAAACGCGAGGTCGCGCGCCCCGATCATGAGCGGCACCAGGAAGTTGCCGAGCACGGCCGGGATCGACGGGATGAGGAACATGAAGATCATCACGATGCCGTGCATCGTGAACAGCTTGTTGTAGGTCTCGTCGGACACGAAGTTGCCCGACGGCGACAGCAGCTCCAGCCGGATCATCCCCGCGAAGATCCCGCCGAGGACGAAGAAGGTCGTAATCGTCCCGAGGAACAGCAGGCCGATCCGCTTGTGGTCGGTCGTCAGCAGCCACGACTTCAGGCCGTAGTCGGCGTTGAGGAAGTTCGTTTCGGGCAAAGCCTGGGTGTCCATGCGCGTCACTTCTTCGGAGTCCGAGGTTCGGGTGTCTTCAGCGACTTGACGTACTCGATGAGCGTCAGCAGCTGCTCCTCACTGACCAGGCCCTGGAACGTCGGCATGATCGGCTGGTAGCCGGCCACGATCTTCGCCGTCGGCGAGAGGATCGACTCCCGGATATAGGCATCGTCGGCGACGACGGCCTGTCCGCTGTCGAGCAGCACCTTGCTGCCGTAGACCCCCTCGAGGGCGGGCCCGCGGCCCTGGCCGTCCGGGCGGTGGCAGGTGGAGCACGACAGCTCCTGGAACGTCTTCTGGCCCTGCGCGGCCATCGGCACGTCCGCCGCGCCGCCGGCGAGCCACGCCTGGTAGTCGGCCGGCGACATCACGATGATCTCGCCCCGCATCTCCGAGTGCCTCGTCCCGCAGGACCGCGAGCAGAACAGGTGGTAGCTGCCCACCTTGGTCGCGTTGAACCAGATGGTGCGGTAGCGGCCGGGGACGACGTCGGCCTTGATGCGAAACGCCGGCACGAAGAACGAGTGGATGACGTCTTCCGACGTGCCCGTCAGCCGGATCGCCCGCTCCACGGGGATGTGCAGCTCGTCGATCTCGCGGCGCCCGTCCATGTGCTGGAACTTCCACATCCACTGCTTGCCGACGACGTAGATGTCGAGCGTCTCGCCGGGCGGCCGCGACTCGGTGAAATAGAGACGCGCCCCCCAGGCGAACATCACCAGCCCGAGGCACAGCGGGATGATCGTCCATGTCAGTTCGAGCGCCAGCGACGGCACGACCTTGCGCCCCACCTCGTCCTTGGCCCGCCGCCGGTAGCGGACGGAGAAGAAGACGACCAGCGATGCGATAAGAACGACGAAGAAAGCGCTGACCGAGACGAGGAAGAAATAGAGGGCATCGACCCTCCCGGCCATCGTGGACGCTTCGACGGGGAACAGCGGTAGAGCAGGCATACGTCAGTTCGCCGCGGGCCTGGCCGGCCCGCCCTGTTCGGCCCGGACGCGTTTCTCGCGGCGCCGCATCAGCAGGATGAGCCCCCCGATCGTGGCGACGGTGAGCACGCCGCCGATGCGGAGGACGCTCAGCAGCACCAGGCCGTACTTCCCGGTGGTCGGGTCGTAGTGATAGCAGTAGAGCAGGAGCCGGTCGACCGGCGTCCCCACCTTGTTGTCAGACGCCTCGACGAGCGCGAACCGGAGGTCACGCGGCCCGTAGTCGATGCCGTAGATGTACTTCGACGCCCGGCCCTCGGGCGTGAGAACGATCATGCCGGTCGGGTGCGCGAACTGCTTGGTCTCCGGGTCGTAGACGTAGTGGAATCCAACCGTGTCGGTCAGCACGCGGATCGACGCCTCGGTGCCGGTCAGGAAGTGCCACGCGTCGGCCGCCCCGGGCCTGCCGAACCGCCCGACGTACTCGTCCTTCTTGGCCGCCGCCTCCTTGGGCGTCTCCTCGGGATTGAAACTCACGGTGACGATCGTGTAGTCGCGGCCCGGCTCGAGCGCCAGGACCTTCAACGACTTCACCAGCCCGTTGAGCGCCTGGACGCAGAGCATCGGGCATTCGTAGTAGACCAGCGCCAGGATCACCGGCCGGCCGGTGAAGTACTGCGAGAGCTGCACGGGGCGGCCGGTCTCGTCGCGGAACGGCAGGTCGAGCGGCACCTGAACGCCCAGCTTCTGGTCGAACGACACCTTCTTGAGCTCGTTCGGCGTGATGCCGGCCGGCATGGTGCCCTTCGTCATCATCCCTTCGGGCGGCACGCCGTTGTACTGGGCTCCGGCAGGACGCGCCAGACCAGCGAGCGCCAGGACGATCACCACCGGAATCACCACGTGTCTCATGCTCACCTCCCGGACGGCGGCAGCGTCCGCCCGGAGTCGGACGTCTCCGGCAGGCCCTGCGGCGCGTACGGCGTTGCGCCCGTTCGTGCCGGCAGCCCCTGCGCGACCGTCATGGCCATTGCCTGCGCGATGGGGATGCGCACGATGCCGCGTTGCGCGTCGACCCAACCGTAGGAGTTCAGGATCCGGTCCTCCTCGGCGCGCATCCGCTGCAGCTCCTCGCGCGGCTGGGTCTGCAACCGCGGCTCGGCCGGCAACTGCGCCGCCCCGACGCGCGCCATCGGGTACTCCCGCGGGTAGGCCCGCTCGGCCTCCCGCGCGAACTGCTGGTAGAGCAGCGCGACCGCGGCCACCACGACGAGGCCGCCGATGAACAGGGCGACGCCGAACGTCGCGACCACGCGCGTGGAGATGTCACGCGTTTCGTGGCCCTTCGTCACGTCCGGCGGCGCCTCGTCGATATCGTGGCTGTCATGCATACGCCCGCGTTCCTCAGTGCTTTCTCGCCAGCGTCCCCGGCAGGACCGGGTCGTTCGGCGCCAGCAGCGGCAGCGCCCGCACCCGCCGCAGGAACATCGTCACCCAGAGGCCGCCGAGCGCCGCGAGCGTCGCCAGGTCCAGCCAATGTGCCGTGATCCGCCCCGGCGAGAATTCCGGCGCGACCAGGAAATAGATGTCGACGGCCCGGACGGCCAGGATGACCACGGCCAACGCCGCGAGCCGCCGGTGCTGGCGCTTGTTCCCGCGGCCGAGCAGTACCAGGAACGGCACGGCGAAGTAGAAGACGGCCAGCCCGATGGCCACGAAATTCCAGCCACCGCTGATCCGGCGAAGGTACCAGGGAATCTCCTCCGGCAGGTTGCCCGCCCAGATGATGAGCAGCTGCGAGAAGGAGAGGTACGCCCAGATCATCACGAACGCGAGCAGCAGGTTTCCGAGGTCGTTCAGGATCGTCGGCTTGAGCACCTGCGCGTACTCGGCCCGCCGCGACAGCAGGTAGGCGACCGCGATCGCGAAGGCCATCGCCCCGAGTCCCTGGCCGCCCAGGAAGAGCAACCCGAAGATGGTGGAGAACCACTTCGGGTCGAGCGACATCACCCAGTCGAATGTGGCGAAGGTCACCGTGAACCCGAGCAGCACGATGCCGGCGCCGCTCAGCTTCTGCATCCGGTCGGCGTACCTTGGATCGCCCGTGCGGTCCTGCGCCCTCGACCACCGCGCCAGCAGGAAGGTGAGCGCAAGCCAGACGGCGAAGTAAATTACCGCCCTCGCCACGAAGAACGGCACGTTGAGGTAGGGGACCTTCAACCGCAGCACCTCGTCGGCCATCATCGTGGCGCGCGAGGTCCAGACGTAGACGTGCGGGAGGCCGAAGAGCAGCGGGACGAACAGCACCGCCACCAGCGGGAACACGCCGGCGCCCGCTTCGAGCAGCCGCCTGATCGCCACGCCCCAGCTGCCGCCCGTCAGGTGGTAGATCATCAGGATGCCAAGGCATCCGATCGACAGCCCCGCGCAGTAGAGGAACGCTACGAGGTAGGAGCGGAAGAACTGCTCGGGATCAAGCCAGGCGCCGGCCAGCGAGGCGACGACGCCCGCCGCGGCCACGATCAGGGTGGCGCGGCCGAGGCCCGAGAGCTCAGGAATGGCCGAGTCGTTCACGGTGCGCTACCTCCCCGTTCCCGGCGCGAGCTTCTCGCGTTCCGCGGGCGGCACGGCGTCGAGTGTGGCGTGCTGGCTGGCCTGCAGCGCGCGGATGTAAGCGGCGATCGCCCAGCGATCCGGCGCCGGCACCTGCGCCCGGTAGTCGGGCATCGCGCCGAATCCGTTCGTGATCACGTCGAAGAAGTGGCCCACCGGCGCCTCGCGCAGCCGATCGATGTGCAACGACGGCGGGCGGCGGTAGCCGCGCCGGACGATCATCCCGTCGCCGCTGCCCGCCCGGTCGTGGCAGGGCGAGCAGTAGATGTCGTAGCGTTCTCGCCCGCGCGCCATCACCTCGCTCGTGACCGGCCACGGAAATTCGGTCGCGTCCTTGCCGGCTACCTTCCCGGTGTCGAGCAGTTCGTCGTCGTCCAGGTGGCCGCGCGCGACGGTGCCCTCGACCAGCGGCCTGGCGGACCGATGATCGCTGTAGAAGTCGCTCTCACGCAGCGGCGTGAACTTCGGCTGGTTGTGCATGTCCTGGCGGCAGCCGGCGAGGAGCGCCGCGGCGGCGAGCGCCAGGAGCAATGTCGGAGTCTTACGGCTCAACGTCGGTCACCTCGCGAGGACCAAGGCTCAGAAGGAACTTCCGCGTCGCGGCCGCGTCGAACTTTGCGTCGGCCGACTCGATGCACAGGAAGAAGCGGTCGCGCGTCGCCAGCTCGAATCGCGGCGCGTTGAAGACCGGGTGATAGGGCTTGGGCAGGCGATTAAGCGCCAGCATCCCGAACACCGCCGTCAGCGAGGCGAACAGGACCGTCAGCTCGAAGGTGACCGGGATGAACGACGGCCAGCTGTGGTACGGCCGGCCGCCGACGTTGAGCGGGTAAGCGAAGGCCGACACCCAGTCCTGGAGGCCGAAACCAGTCAGGCAGCCCACGATCCCGCCGATGAGCACCAGCAGCGGCACCGCCGTCTTGTGGGCGTGCATCGCCTCGTGCAGCTCCTCGATGGGGAAGGGCGTGTACGCGTCGAACTCGCGGTAGCCGTCCTCGCGCGTGCGGCGCGCGGCCGCCACCAGCGCCGCGGGGCTGTCGAACTCCGCCATCAGGCCGTAGAGGCGGGACGATTGCGTGTCAGCGCCCATGGTCCACCTTCGATTCCGGCAGCAGCGTGCGCATCTCGAAGATCGAGATCATCGGCAGGAACCGCAGGAACAGGAACAGCAGGAAGACGAACAGGCCGAGGGTCCCCACGTACGTGAACCAATCCCACATCGTCGGGTAGTACATCCCCCACGAGGAGGGGAGGAAGTCGCGGTGCAGGCTCGTGACGACGATCACGAACCGCTCGAGCCACATGCCCGTGTTGATGACGAGCGAAATCAGGAAGAGCAGCGGCACGTTGCGCCGCACGCGCTTCAGCCACAGGAGCTGCGGGATGGCGATGTTGGTCGCGATCAGCGCCCAGAACGCCGGCCAGTACGGCCCGGTCATCCGGTTCCAGTACATGAATCGCTCGTACGGGTTCCCGCTGTACCACGACATGAACGCTTCCATGCTGTAGCCGTAGGCCACGATCAGGCCGGTGGCCAGCATGACCTTCGCCATGTTCTCGAGGTGGCGATCGGTGATGAAGTCCTTCAGGCCGTACGCCGCGCGGATCGGGATCGCCAGCGTCAGCACCATCGCGAAGCCGGAGTAGATGGCGCCCGCCACGAAGTACGGCGGGAAGATCGTCGTGTGCCAGCCGGGGACGATGGCGATGGCGAAATCGAAGCTGACCACCGTGTGCACGGAGATGACAAGCGGCGTCGCCAGGCCGGCCAGCAGGAGGTACGCCGTCTCGTAGCGGGCCCAGTGGCGGGCCGACCCGCGCCAGCCCAGCGCCAGCACGCCGTAGATGACCCGCTTGGTGGCCGACGTCGCCCGGTCGCGCAGCGTGGCGAGGTCGGGAACGAGACCGATGAACCAGAAGAGCGCCGACACGGTGGCGTAGGTCGAGACCGCGAACACGTCCCAGAGGAGCGGGCTCCGAAACTGCGGCCAGACCGACATCGTGTTCGGGTAGGGGAACAGCCAGTAGGCGAGCCACGGCCGCCCCATGTGCAAGATCGGAAACATGCCGGCGCACGCGACGGCGAACAGCGTCATCGCCTCGGCAAAGCGGTTGATCGAGGTGCGCCACGATTGGTGCAGCAGCAGCAGGATCGCCGAGATGAGCGTGCCGGCGTGGCCGATCCCAATCCACCAGACGAAATTGACGATCGCGAAGCCCCACCCGACGGGGATGTTGATTCCCCAGATGCCGACGCCCCTGATGAAGAGGTAGGTCACCGCCATCAGGAAGACCATCAGGAGCGACGCCGCGATGCCCAGACCGACGAGCCAGCCGAGCGGCGTGCGCCTGGTCAGGACGATCGCGCCGATCTTGTCGCTGATCGTCGCAAACGTGTGGCCCGGCGCGATGATCGGCGTGACGGGCGGCGCCGCGGTCGGCGGGCGATCGGTCGGCATCGTCACTTCTCCGCCTGGCCGGCGAGGACGTCGGCCCTACCGTCAGAGTGGTTGATAGCGCGGGCCTCCTGGCCCGCGTCCGGCATCTCGGAATTCGGATTCCTCACCGCCGCCAGGTACGTCGTCCGCGGCCGCGTGTTGAGCTCCTCGAGCAGGCCGTAATTGCGAGGCTCGGCCTTCAACTTGGCCACGCGGCTCGCCGGGTCGTTGACGTTCCCGAACACGATCGCCTGCGGCGGGCATGCGGCCTCGCAGGCGGTGACGATCTCGCCATCACGGACCTTGCGTCCGGCCTTCTCGGCCTGGATCTTCGCCGCGTTGATCCGCTGCACGCAGTAGGTGCACTTCTCCATGACGCCGCGGCTTCGCACCGACACGTCCGGGTTGCGCATCATCTTCAGTGTCGGGGTGTCCCAGTCCTGGAACAGGAAGAAGTTGAACCGCCGCACCTTGTAGGGGCAGTTGTTCGAACAGTACCGCGTGCCCACGCAGCGGTTGTAGACCATGTCGTTCAGCCCCTCGGAGCTGTGCGACGTGGCCGCCACCGGGCAGACGAGCTCGCAGGGCGCGTTCTCGCACTGCATGCACGGGACGGGCTGGTTGTAGACGGTCGGCCGCTCGGAGTCGCCCTTGTAGTAACGATCGACGCGGAGCCAGTGCATCTTGTGGCCGCGGCTGACCTCGGTCTTGCCCACGACGGGGATGTTGTTCTCGGCCTGGCAGGCGACAACGCACGCGTTGCAGCCGATGCAGGTGCTCAGGTCGATCGCCATCCCCCAGGCGTAGTCCTTGTACTCGTACCCAGGGTAGAGCGTCATCGACGGGGGTGGCGCCTCCGCCACGCGGTGCGCGAAATCGGGATGCTGCCTGAACTCTTCGAGCGGCGCCGATCGGACGAGGGCGCGGCCCTCCATCGTCTGCTGGTTCTGGGCCGTGGCGAGCAGGTAGCGGTCGCCGGTCGGGCGGACCTCGACGCCGTAGTCGGATCCGAGCGCATGGGTCGTGCGGAGGGCGTAGGCATCGAACCCGATCCCGTTGCCCACCTGCCCGACGCGCCTGCGGCCGTAACCCAGATGCACGGTGATCGAGTCAGGGGCCTGGCCGGGCACGATCCAGATCGGCGCCTTGACCACGCGCCCGCGGTACGCCAGTTCGACCACCTGCTGGCGATCGACACCGAGCCGCCTGGCGGTGGCCGGGCTGACCAGCGCCGCGTTGTCCCACGTCAGCTTGGTCTGCGCCTTTGGCAGTTCCTGGAGCCAGCCGTTGTTGGCGAAGCGCCCGTCGTACACCGTGGGGTCGGCGCGGAACACGATCTCGCGCCCCTTGCCGCCGCGCGGGATCGACGCGGGGTCCACCACGCGCGCCGTCACCGTCTTCGCCGGTGCCGCCGTGTCCGGGACCATCCCTTCATGCAACGCCTTTCGCCAGAACGTGTCGAACTCGCCCCCCTGCAGCTTCGTCCGTTCCTGCCAGTAGGCGCGCACGATGTCGTAGCTCGACTGGCCGGTGTCTGACGACAGCATCGCGCCGACGATGTCGTGGGCCGTTCGGCCGTCGTAGAGCGGGGCGATGAGCGGCTGGATCAGGGTGACGGCGCCGTCGCCCGCGCGCGCGTCGCTCCACGACTCCAGGTAGTGCGCCGCGGGAACCTGCCAGTGGCAGTAGGCCGCGGTCTCGTCGTGATGGAGCCCCAGGTGAACGCGCAGCGGCACCTTGGCCATCAGCCGCTCGTCGAAATGCAGGTCCGCCGGCGCCGTGTAGAGCGGGTTGGCGTCGATGACAACCAGTAGGCCGACCTTGCCGGCGTTCATGTCGGCGGCGAGCTTCCGGATCGAGGTCACCTGGTCGACCGGGTTCGCCTCCACAGGCTCGGTGTAGACGACCGTGCGGCCGACGTTGTCGAGCGCCTGGTTGATTGCGTGGACCACGGCGTGCACGGCAGCCGGCTGGTCGTCGCCGGCAACAACGAGGCTCGAGCCCCGGTGGCGCAGGAGGTCGCGGGCCAGCGGCTCGATCCACGCGGCGAACTCCTTCGACACCGGGCCGGTCGACGCCCCCGGGACCTGCAGGGTGGCAGCCAGCGCCAGAGCGAACGGGCCAACCAGTCCCGCCTGCAGCGGCAGCCGATGATCGGCAATCGAGCCGGTCGCCGACGGCGTCGGCTCGACCACGTAGAGGCGGTTCATCTCCCGGCGCCAGCCGGTGAGGCGGCGCCCGTCGGCGAACTCCCTGGCGTAGCGCACCGAGAGCGGGCCGCTGCCGAGCACGTCGGCGTCGAGCGCGAGGACCACCTGCGCCTGGTCGAAACGGTACTGGGCGTCCGCGTAGTCGCCGAACGCCAGACGCGCTCCCTCGTGCGCCTGGTCGCGGCCGGCCGGCTCCCACTGATGCCAGACCATGTTGGGCAGCTCGGCCTGCAGCCGACGGATCTGGGCGGCCAGCGTCGGGGAGGTGACGCTGCCGGTCAGCAGGCGAACGCCCTCGCCGCCGCGCCCGCGCGAGAGATCGACGGCGGCCCTGAGGGCGGAACGGAACGCGCTCCAGGGGCGGATCTCGCCGCGGTACGTTAGCGTCCGCGTCCGGTCGGGGTCGTAGAGGCCGAGGATCGACGCCTGCGCGTAGAGGTCGGTCGCCCCGCGGCTGACTGGATGGTCCGGGTTCCCCTCGATCTTCGTCGGGTGGCCCTCGTGGCTTTCGACCAGCAGGGGCGCCGCGTAGCCGGCCATCGGCATCGCGGTGGCGTAGTAGAGCGGCTTGCCCGGGACGATCTCTTCGGGCTGCTTCACGTAGGGGACGATCTTCTCGGCCGGCTGGCGCGTGCAGGCGGTGACGCCCGCCAGCGCCAGCGACGCGCCCATCAACTTGGCGAACGTCCGCCGGCTCACCGGATCGAGAAGTTCCGACGCTCCTTGTGGGAACTCGCGGTGGAGCAGTTCGCGGAAATCTGGCGTATTGGCCAACTCGTCGAGACTCCGCCAGGTACTCGCGTCCGCGGCGTACGTCGCTCATCCCTCGTCCCTCGCTCCTCGCCCCTCGTCCCCTACCTATGGCACGTCGAGCAACCCGTCAGCTTCTGGATTCCGGTACTCCGCCACGAGCTTCCTCCCCAGCGTCAGCTGGTCGGGGGGCGGAGCGTAGGTCATGCTGAACACCTCGTCCCGCGGGCGCACGTACCGCTCCGGATTCCGGTGGCAGTCCAGGCACCACGACATCTGCAGCGTCTGCACCTGGTACATCTGCGGCATGAGATCGACCCGGCCGTGGCAGGTTGCGCAGCCGATCCCCTTGCTCACGTGGATGCTGTGGTTGAAGTACACGAAGTCGGGCAGGTCGTGGACGCGCACCCATTCGATCGAGCGGTCGTCGCGGAAGCTCGACCGCACCAGTTCGAGGAACGGCGAGTCCTTGAAGATCTGCGCGTGGCAGTTCATGCACGTCTTGGTCGGGGGAATCCCCGCGAAGGCCGAGGTTTCGACCGACGTGTGGCAGTAGCGGCAGTCGATGCCGTTGCCGCCGACGTGCCGCTCGTGGCTAAACTGGATGGGCTGCGTCCGGGCTTCGAACGCGCGCGTGACGTAGGGGGAACTCTGCAGGGCGTAGGCCAGTCCGATGAGGCCGCCCACCACCAGCACCAGGCCGACGAGCGTCACGATGAAGACGGTATTGGCACTACGACGGAAGGTTTGCGCCATGCCGTTCCACTCTCTGAAAACCCGCCGATCAGCTTAACTGGTTCCGACTCGAAAGGCGAGAGTCCCCGGCCGACTTCTACTTGAACAGGTCGTCGAACGCCTGGCGGGCCGAACCGACCGACACCGAATGCGTTTCGCGCTCCACCGTCTTGCGGGGCTCCCAGAGGGAGCAGGCGTTCTTCACGTCCTTTGGCGCGATCCGCTCCGGCACCGGCTGCATGCATTGGAAGCGACCGCCGGGGTCGAAGTAGACGCACTGGGCGCAGGTGTGCACGTCCGCGCCGCACTTCGAGCAACGGCCTTCGGAAGCGTACGGAGATGCGATCTCGGCCCCGCATTTCGCGCACCGGATGACCTGGCGGGTGGGCATCAGATTCGGGGTGCGCGGACCCTCGGGGCGATCACCGCGCGGACGAGGCCCGGGCGGACCCTGCGGCTTGGGGGCCGGCTTGCGGTCGCGCTCGTCGTCCTGGTACCCGCGCTGGCGGTACTTGCGGTCGCTCATAGATTGTCCCCGGGAAATGTATCACACAGGCCGACGGCGATTGGCCCATGAGACGCCAGTGGTTCGACAGGCTCACCACTGCCCTGAGCCTTGAGTCCTGAGCCCTGAGTCTTCTTGCTCCTCCAGAACATCCACCCCAGCCCAAGCCATCCGGCCAGCGCGAGCCACTCGGCCCACGTGAAGCTGCCTGGCACGAACGGCAGCACCTTCATGGCGATGAAAATCGCGGACACTGCGGCCCCTGTGTATGCGGGCCATCGCGGTTCGTCATCCACCCTGAGCAGCCAGGCGGCACAGGCCGACAGCCAACCGACTCCGGCGGCCAGCGATCCGACCTCGGTGACGGGAACCAGCAGGGCGTCTCCAAGGAACGCCGCGGCCACCGTCAGGCCGGCGACGAGCCAGATGGCAGCCGAGGGGGTCCCATGCCGCGCGTGCACGCGTGCCAGCGACGGATGGACCAGCCCGCGCCGCCCGATCGCCAGCGTGAGCCGGGTTGCCGCCACGAAGTTCCCGTTGAACACCTTCAGGAGCGACAGGAAGGCCGCGGCGAGAATCAGATGCGCAATGGCGCGCGACCCGAACGCCCGCTCGAACGCCACCTCCGTGCCCAGATGCCCCGACACGATCTCGCGCCACGGGTAGACGAACGACACGGCGCCGATGATGACCACGTAGAACAGGGAGCCGGCGACGACAGCCAGGTACATCAGGCGGGCGAACTGGCGCCGATCGAACCCCTGTTGCGCCTCTTCCGATCCTTTCACGACCGACTCGAAGCCGACCATGAAGTAGGGCACGATCTGCATCGCCAGCAGGATCGAGAGCAGCGCGCCGGAGATACCCGGCCTCGCGAAGGCCGGCAGCATGTTCGCCGCGTGACCGCGCGTCACGCCCAGCGAGACGAAGACCGCGAAGGCCCCGAGCAGTCCGAACGTGGTGATGTCCTGGAAGAGCCCGCTCGGCCGGATCCCGCGGAGGTTCACGAACACGATGAGGCCGGTCAGCGCCAGCCCGACCGCCAGCCGCGGCGCGTAGATCGTCTTCCCGGCGAGCACGTAGAGCGGCCACGAGTTCAGCGAGGGGACGACGCGAGCGAGGATGTTGCCGATGGCCACGGCTTCCCACGGGCAGACGATCGCGTAGGCGAGCACCATCGTCCAGCCGGTGGCGAAGGAGAGGAGCGGGGGAAAGACCCCCTCGGTGTAGGCGATCTCGGCGCCCGCGTCGGGGATGCGGCGGACGAGCGAGCCGTAGACGCGGGCGATCGGCAGGAGCAGCAGGCCGCCCAGGGCGAAGCCGAGCATCATGCCGGCCGGCCCGCCGCGGCCGAGCCAGTCGTCCATGAGGACGAGCCACGCCACACCGACCATGGTGCCGAAGCCGAAGGTGAAGTACTCGACGGCAGAGAGGCGGTGGAGCAGGGCGGGTTTGTCGGTCATCGTCGGAGCGGGTCAGGACACGCCAGCGTCGTGCCGGGCGCGTCACTGACCTCAGGGTAACACCGCTTTTCAGAACCCTGGCGTCGCATGAAGTCGATGGTGGTCCAGGTAGTACAGGAGCAGTGAGACGAGGACCGAGGTGGCGATGTACCAGGTACTCCACCTTCTGCTTCCTCCCCTCATCCTCGCGAGCGCCGGTGAGGTCGAGGAGTGCGTGGCGCAGCAGGAACGTGTACAGCACGAAGTACAGGAACGGGATGACGCTCCTCGAGAGCGGATAGCCCCCGATGCTCTTGCCGAATTTCGAGAGCAGCCACCCCATCTGGCCGTAGATGCCAAGCACGCCGAGCCCGGCGTTGATGAACATCCACTTGACTTCGTCACGCCCGAACAGCGTCAGGTAGAAGATGACGTAGACGGTAATCGCGATCCCGCCGTGCAGGTAGAGAAATGGCAGAGGGGCGGGGCGTGTCGAGTACGCCATCAGGAACCCCGACCCGCCGAACGCCAGCATATGGACGATGAAGAACGGGTAGACCCTGTACCAGGGCACGTCACTGCCCTTGGCGTAGTTCCTCCCGTTGATGCTGATCTCGCCTTGCAGTTTCATCGCCACCTCGAGCAGCGGGCCACGGCGTCATCCCTCGGCATGGACACCTCTTGGAGGTGGGTCTCGAGGGCGCAGAGGAGTTTACCGCAGCCGCAGTTGCTGCGTGTCGTCGCAGTGTGGGGTCAGGCAGCACCGGACGATCAGGCTCGCCGGGCCTCCCCGGTCGTGGGACAATCCCGATCGGCATGACAATGCGCCGACGCCCGCGCGGGCGCCGGCCCCCTGCGCGATGATCGCCGCCCGATGAGAGGAGGCCGAGATGATGCGAACGAGGTTCCGGTATCTTGTTGTCGCGATCGCACTCGCGACAGCCGTCGCCCTGGCCCGTGGCCAGTCCTCCCAGTACGAGAAGAACCTCGAGATTCGGACCTCGCAGATTCCACACGCTGGAAACGGCGTCTTCACGAAGGTGGCCATCCCCAAGGGAGCCTACCTCGGGGCCTACACCGGAGAGTTCATCACGGACGAGGAGTACCAGCGCCGCGCGAGCGAGAACAAGTGGCAGTACATGATGGGCCTGCTCGACTGCGCAAAGCCGCACACCGACGGCATCACGACAATCGACGGCATCAAGGGGAACGTCTTCACGCGGATGAACTACGCGCCGGCCGAGTTCCAGAACGTGAAGTTCGAGAAGATTCTGTGAAGCCCCATTCGTGAAGATCGTCACGCTCAGGGACATTGCCGCCGGCGAGGAGCTGTGGGTCGACTACGGCCCGCGCTACCTCTACGACTTCATGGACGACCCGGCGGTCGTCAAGTTCTTCGAGGACCTGCACGCGCGGCGCGTCAAGCAGGACCCCGACGGCATGTGAGGGACGCGGCGTGACAGCCAGCCGACGCCGACAATCGGGCCAGACCACAGCGAGCCCGGGCAGACCGAGACTCGGCTTCCATGGCCGGTTCGTTATGTCTTGAAATATTAGGCAGATTGTCTATAGTTAAACTCAGGAATGCTCGACATTCAAGAGTCGCAGCGCAGGGCTGAGGCGCGGCTGGGCCGAGCCTCGAAGCGCCGCCGGCGGGCGGATGCCGGCCGCTCGCGGCTCCCGGTGCCTGTCTTGGCGGTCGTGCGCCAGGCGGCACTAGGCCCGCGCGGGCCGAACATGGCGGCGCTCCAGCGGCGCGTTGCCGACTTGTGCGCCGCCTCCGGCCTGAAGCCGCCCGCGCGCGCCACGCTGTACAACGCGTTCGACCGGCTCGAGCCGCGTCGCTACCGTGTCTCGACGCTGCCCCCTTACGTGGTCGAGGCCCTGTACAACCTGGCGCCCGACACAGTTGTCCCGGGTTCGCAGCTCGCCTTCTACTGCTTCAACTACGGGTCGCTGGCCGCGCTGAGCTTCGCTGCCGGCCTGCCGTGGCTCAACCTGTACCAGGCGCGGCGCCTGCGGGGCTGGCGGCCGCGGAGCCGCGGCCTGTTCGACGCCGTCATGCGCGCGCGAGGCCGCTCATGAGCGCGCCCTACGGACCGCTGCAGGTGATGCCCGGGCCTCTTGCCACGGCCGTCGAACCGCTTTCCTACTGGTTCGTCATCGGTGGCCAGGCGGTTCGCTGCTTCGCGCCGTACCGGCCGAGCCGGGACGTCGATTTCGGCCTCGACTCGCCAGGCAACCTCAGCGACCTCGTCAGTCAGTTGGCCACGAGCGGGGCGGTCGAGATCCAGGAGCGCGGTCCGGACACCGTGCATCTGCTGTGGAACGGGATCAAGGTCTCCGCGTTCGTCCTCGGGTTTCTCGTCCCACATGCCGAGGCGCGGCACCTCGACGTCACCGGGGTGCTGGCGACGAAGCTGCACGCCATCCTGGACCGCGGCTTGCGGCGCGACTTCTTCGACGTCTACGTGATGCTCCAGCAGCATCAGCTTGGCATCGTCGCCGCGCTCGCCGCCATCCGCAGCGTCTACGAGGGGCACATCGACGACAGCCTCCTGCTCCGCGCGCTGACCTACTTCGATGATGCCGACCGCGAGGCGCCGCTGCCCGGCGAGGGGCGGGCCGACTGGGCCACCGTCAAGGAGTACTTCCAGGTGCAGGTGGGAAATCTCCTGACGCCGCCGCTCGCGCGGCTTGCGATACAGGCCCGAAAGGTCGACGTCGGCGCTCGCTGACGTCCCGACCCCTCTTTCGTGTATCGTCTTCGGATGCGCAACCTTGTTCTTCCCGCCGCTCTTGCCCTTTCGCTGATGCCGTCGGCCCAGCGCCCGGTGGCCCAGCCGGTCGCGCCCTGCACAACAGCCACCGCCGCGTGCACCGAGTGGGTCACGCTCGGAGGCGGACCCGGGCGGGCGATGTTCTATCGCTCGTACTCGCTCGACGTGCCCAACCCTCGCATCATCCGCGCGATCGTGATGGTCCACGGCACCGGCCGCAACGCCGATCACTACTTCCTGACGACGATGTCGGCGGCCTTCCTCGCCGGGGCGCTTGACGACACGGTCGTGATTGCGCCGCACATGATCGACGCCAGCGACCACGCGGAGCCAAACGAAGTCGTCTGGCAGACCAGCTGGCGGACTGGCGGTCCGGCGCGGGACAATCCGGCGCTGTCGTCGTTCGACTTCGTGGACGAGATCCTGCGCAAGCTGGCCAGCAAGTCGACGTTCCCGAACCTCCGGAACATCGTCGTCACGGGACATTCGGCCGGGGGGCAGTTCGCCAACCGCTACGCGATGTCGAACAAGGTGCACGACACGCTCGGCGTGGCGGTGAGCTACGTGGTCGCGAATCCGTCCAGTTACGCGTGGCCAGTGGCGGAACGGCCGCTCCCGCAGGGCGACGCGGATCCCGCCGCGGCGAAAGACGGATGGAACTACATGCCGAACGCCAACCCGATGCCGGCCCACACCAGTTTCACGTTCGGCCCGTTCGATGCGACGAAGGCCCCGAACTACGACAACTGGCCGGCGGGCCTGGCGCACCGCACCGGCTACACCGCGCAGATGACCGACGACCAGTTGAGGAAGCAGCTCGTCGAGCGTCCGACGACGTTCCTGCTCGGGCAGGTGGACACGCTGCCGCTTGGCGGATTCGACAGCTCGCCGAATGCCATGGCGCAGGGCCCGACGCGGCGGGCGCGCGGGGAGGCGTTCGTCAAGTACGTCGACGAGGTGCTCGGCGCGAAGCACAAGATCATCATCGTGCCCGAATGCGGCCACAACGATCGCTGCATGTTCACGACCGGCATCGTGTTCCCGTACCTCTTCCCCGGGGCGGCGGATACGAAGTAGCGCGCGCCCTGTACAGCCGGTTCTGCTGTCTCCCCGGCGACCGACCCGGCAGAGCCCTGATATCGCCTATCCAGATCTTGTAATATCCACCAATCATGGGTGATTGCCGCGTGACGGTCATGGGCAGTTTCGTCGCTGACCTGGCGTTTCGCACGCCGCGCCTGCCAGGCTGGGGCGAGACCGTGATGGGAACGGCCTTTCGTCTCGGCCCGGGCGGCAAGGGCTCGAACCAGGCGGTGGCCGCCGCGCGCCTGAGCGGCGGCGTGGTCTTCATCAGCAAGCTCGGACGCGACGGCTTCGGCGAACTCGCCCGCCGCACCTACGCCGAAGAAGGAATCGACGCCCGGTTCGTCTTCGAGACGACGGAAGAGGCAACGGGTGCGGCGGCCATCATCGTGGATCAGGCAAGCGGCGAAAACGCCATCGTGGTGGTGCCCGGCGCCTGTTTTCACCTCACGCCCGACGAGGTCGATCGCGCGAGTCCTCTGATTGAGGGGGCGGCGGTTTTCCTGACCCAGCTGGAGTTGCCGATCCCGGTGGTCGAGCATGGCCTGAAGCTCGCCAAGCAGCTGGGGATCACGACGATCCTGAACCCGGCGCCGGCCCGGGCGCTGCCGGACAGCGTCTATCCGCTGTGCGACTATCTGACGCCGAATGAGACCGAAGCCGCCGGACTGACCGGGGAGACGGTGGCGAACCTCGCCGACGCCGAGCGTGCCGCCGATGCGCTGCTGGCGCGAGGCGCCGGCAATGTCGTGATTACCCTGGGTGCCGAGGGCGCCTTGGTGAAGAACTCGCGCACGACGGAACGGGTTCCCGCATTCGATGCCGGCCCGGTCGCCGAAACCACCGGTGCCGGCGATGCGTTCAATGGCGGCTTCGCCGTCGGTCTTGCCGAGGGCATGGATGTGGTCGCCGCTGTTCGCTTCGGCTGTGCGGTGGCCAGCATCTCGGTGACCCGTCTGGGCACGGCGCCGTCGATGCCGCGACGACCGGAAGTCGAGGCGTTGCTGAAGCGGGGGTGGTGATCATGTATGTTCCTCACACTTTCGCGGCCGCGCTCGTCCTGACCATCCTCAGCACCATCTGCTGGGGATCGTTCGCCAACACGTTCAAGCTCACGCGCAACTACCGTTTCGAACTCTATTACTGGGACTACGCTGCGGGGATCTTCCTGATGTCCCTGGTGACGGCGTTCACGCTCGGGACAATTCCCGGGGGAGCGCTCAGTTTTCCGGCGAATCTGCAGTCAGCCGCGAAGGCGAATCTCTTCTATGCCGCGCTCGGGGGATTCATCTTCAACATCGCCAATGTGCTGCTCCTGGCGGGCATCGAGATTGCGGGACTCGCCGTCGCCTTTCCGATCGCCATCGGGATCGCGCTGGTCGAAGGCGTCGTGTTGAGCTATGCCATTCAGCCCAAAGGAAACGCGTGGTTGCTGGGCGCGGGCGTGCTGCTGGCGGTGCTGGCCGTGGTACTCATCGGCAAGGCCTACGGTGCGCTGCAGGGGGCGAACCGGGCGGTGTCGCGCCGCGGTGTCGTGGTGTGCGTCATCTCCGGCGTGCTGATGGGAATATTCGCTCCCTTCGTGACGCGCGCCATGACGGCCGCGCGCCCGCTCACACCTTACACGGTGGCGGTGTTCTTCACGCTCGGCGCCGTGATCTGCTGCGGCTTCTTCAACGTGTATCTGATGAAGAGGCCTATCGTAGGCGCGCCGGTGGAGGGGGCCCGCTATTTCCAGGCGCCCGCCGCGTATCACGCACTCGGGCTGGTGGGAGGGGCGATCTGGGGTGCCGGGACGGTCTTCAATTTCGTCGCGGCGAGTCTGGTGGGCGTGGCCATCTCCTACGCCATCGGGCAGGCCTCGCCGATGATCGCCGCGCTTTGGGGCGTGGTCGTTTGGCGCGAATTCCGCGGCGCCGGCGCGCGGGCCCGGCTCTATCTCACGGGGATGTTTCTTTCTTATGTGCTGGCGCTGGTGATGATCGCGCTGGCGTATCGATTCGGCGGCGCATGAGACATCTCGTCATCTCGGGGGTTCCACCAGCCGTCGGATCGCCTGCTCGAGCAGTCGATTGAACGCTTCGGGCGTCTCGAGCTGGGGGAAGTGCCCGACACCCTCGGGGAGTGGCAGGAGCTCGAACCGCGGCAGAACCCTCCGATTCGCCTCGACGCTCGTCGGAAACATCGCCGAGTTGATTCCGATCATCGGCGCGCCCGCCGCCAGCATGCCCGCCTTCTCGTCGTAGTGCTGGAGGGCGTCCATGAGGGCGATGCCAATGGCGGGGTCCCCCGAGCTCATCTTCCGCGCGATCCGCTCGACGACGGCAGGGTCGGCGGACTTTCCGGCGATCGCGTGAACGAGCCCCGTGGTCTGACCGCGGAAGTCCGCCTTCATCTGCGCCAGAAAAGCGTCGATTGCCGCGGGGTCAGCCTTCCGGTCGGCATCGTGCAGGGTGTCCACCGCGATCATGCCGACGACCCTTCCCCGCATCACGCGCGCCGCCTCGAGCATGACGTTGCCGCCCATGGAGTGGCCGACGAGGATGACCCTGTCGAGGCGCAGCGCGTCCGCCACTGTCTTGACGTCCCGCCCGAACGCCGCCATCGACCAGGCCTTGCGATTGCTGCCCGAGGCGCCGTGGCCGGGGAGATCGAGGGTGACCACGCGGTAGCGGCTGGCGAGGGCGGGAACGGTGCTGGCCCAGAAGCTGCTGTCGCACATCCAGCAGTGGATCAGGATGATGGCCGGCGTCCCTGAGCCTTCGACACGGTAGTGAATGGAGACGCCGTCGAAGGCCGACGCCACGGAGGCGTCGAGCGGCGCCGGAGGAGGTCCGGCGGCTCGCGAGCTGCCCGCTCCGGCGAGTGCGGCAACGAGAACGGCGGCAAAGACGGCGCACGCGCGCGAGCACCTTCGCGTCATCGGCATCACCTCACGAGTCAGTCTACTCCCCTCACGCCGTGCGGGATCGATCCGCACGCCCAGGCCGCCGCGTCTTGCTGACCGGACCCCGCCGGGCGCAGAATGTCTGCTCGCCGCGGCCGGACCAGCGGCGGCCCTCGGGCCCGCGTCGGACGCGCAGTGAAAGGACTGACGATGCAGCGGTTGATTCGTGCGGTCGTGCTGATGGCAACGGCGGCGGCGCTGGGCTTCCACGCGGTGGCCCAGGAGCCCGTCTTCACCTACCAGCACGTGATGATCCCCGTTCGCGACGGCGTGCGCCTCGAGACCGTCATCATGGCGCCCGCGCACGCCCCCGCGCCGCTGCCGATCCTGCTCACCCGAACGCCTTACGGCGTCCCGCCCGACGCCCGTTATATGGACGAACCGGACCTCCAGGCGCTCGTTCGCGACGGCTACATCTTCGTGGTGCAGAACCTGCGCGGGCGATTTCAGTCCGAGGGCACCTTCGGCCTGTCGTCGCGGGTGGATCTGAAGAACCCGAAGGCGACCAGCGAGACGACCGACGCCTACGACACGATCGACTGGCTCGTGAAGCATGTGGCGAACAACAACGGCAAGGTGGGCATCTACGGCGTGTCGTACGACGGGCTGACTGCCGGCATGACGCTGCTGCAGCCCCACCCCGCGCTCAAGGCGATCTCGGAGCAGGCCTCGCCGGCCGACCAGTGGATGAACGACGATTTTCACCGCTACGGCGCGCTCAGGGAGAGCTATGCGTTCGAGTACGCCGTGATGGAACAGGCCGACCCGAACGCGAACACGCACTTTGCCTTCGACGTTTACGACACCTATTCCTGGTACCTGGGGCTGGGTCCGCTCGCCAACATCAACGCCCGCTACCTGTCGGGCAAGGTGCCCTTCTGGAACTCGGTCGTCAAGCACCCGGACTACGACGAGTTCTGGAAGGCCGAGGCGTGGGTGAACCAAGTGAACGCCGCGACCGTGCCGAACCTGAACGTGGCCGGGTTCTGGGACCAGGAGGACCCGTGGGGCCCGTGGGAGATCTACCGCCGCTCGGAGCGCAGCGATCCGAACCACCGCAACGTCATCGTGGCCGGGCCGTGGTTCCACGGACAGTGGCGCAGTCCCTCGGCCCGGTCCATCGGCCTCGTCACCTTCGGCGGGCACGACACGGCGGTCGAGTTTCGCGAGCTCATCGAGGCGCCGTGGTTCCGCTACTGGCTGCACGGCGAGGGGACGAAGATCCTGTGGGAGGCCTCGACGTTCCAGACCGGTTCGAACACGTGGCACACCTACGCGGCCTGGCCGCCGCCGTCAACGCCGACGAAACTGTATCTGCACGCGGACGGTTCGCTGTCGTTCGACCCGCCCGGCGACAGGGATGGCTTCGTCCAGTACGTCTCCGACCCGGCCAACCCGGTTCCCTATCGCGCGCGGCCGATTTCACCGACCTACCCGTCGGGAGACTGGCGCCGTTGGGAGGTTGCCGACCAGCGGTTCGTCGAGAACCGCCCTGACGTGGCCACGTGGGTCAGCGCGCCGCTCGGCCGCGACCTCACCGTGACGGGCGAACTGGCCGCCACCCTGTTTGCCTCGACCTCGGGCACCGACAGCGACTTCGTCGTCAAGCTGATCGACGTCTTCCCGGAAGACGCCCAGCCCAACGCGTGGGAGCCGGCGGCCGGGCCGCCGCCCGGGGAGTATGCGAAGTCGCTGAACGGCTACCAACTACCTATCGCGATGGAAGTCAGGCGCGGCCGCTATAACGTCAGCTACGAGCGCCCGCAGGCGCTCGTTCCCAACCAGCCGACGAAATTCGAGGTTCCGCTGAGGTCGCACGACCACGTTTTCCTCAAGGGCCACCGGATCATGGTGCAGGTGCAGTCGACATGGTTCCCGGTCATCGACCGCAACCCGCAGACGTTCGTGCCGAGCATCTACAAGGCAAAGCCGTCCGATTTCGTGACGGCCACCGAGCGCGTCTACGTCTCGCGCGACCTGCCGTCGCAGATCGTTCTTCCGGTTGTGGTTCGGTAACCGTGGCAAGCTCCGCACGATACGGCTGGAAGGTGGGTTACGAGGTGGAGTCGGCGCTGGCGGTGAAGAACCCGGCGGCCGCGGCCGCCGACTTGAAACGGCTGGTGGCCGTCACCCTGCCCGCCAACCAGCCCTCGGCGTGATCGGACCCGATCACGCCGATTCTGCCATCTCCAAGACACCCGCCGCGAGGGGCCCTGACGATGTCTGTCCTCTATACTCGACGTCCCCCGCCCGAACGGGCCAAAACCCTGGGGCGGGGGTGCGTCGCCCGCTACTTCTTGTTCGAGATGCCGATGCCGAACCGGATCTCGTTGCCGCCGCCGCTGCCGTTGGCCGCCTGGGTCCTGATGTAGTTGACCTGGAGCCGGAACGCCACGGGAGCCGACGTCTTGAAATCGGCGCCGGCGCCGAGGCTGAACAGGTACAAGGTGTTGTCGCCCAAGCTCACGTAGCCCACCCCGCCCAAACCCTCGACGAACGGGTAGATCGACTTGCTGCCGGAGGGAAGCGGGAAGCGAAGCCCGAGCATCCCGAAGCCGCCGTCGAAGGCGGGCTGGCCGGAGAGGTGGAGGTAGGTCAAATCGACGACGATCTGGAACTTCGACGCGACAGGAATACCAAGGTTGCCGAAGAAGACCTTGCCGTACGTCGAACTGGACCCGTTTCCGAACTGCACGGTCGGAGCCCATCCGCCCGCCACCACCTGCTGGGTTTCCTGCGCGAACGCCGGACCCGCCACGAGCAGCGTCAGGGCGACGATTGCCAGAACCCGTCCGAGCGAAATCTTTCGCATGTGCCGACCTCCAAGATGGGAGATTCACATCATCGAAGCGCCAGTATGTCCGTCTCCCGCCACGGACAAGGTTGGCACATCATATCGGCGGCTCATCCGTGCGTCAATAGAAAGGCGGGAGCCCATCCTCCCCCTGATTACGGTACTGTCGCCGAGACAGACGCCTACCGCGAAAACCGCTCCGACCCCTACGGAAAGATGACGCCGGGTGCGAGCTTCCCATCCGGATCGAGGGCGCGTTTGACGGCGCGCATCTCCTCGATGCCCCGGTCGCCGTACAAGTGCCGTAGCAGCGCCTGCTTGACCGGGCTGCGGCCCACGCCGTGCTCGGAGAGGGGCGATCCGCCGCGGGCGACCACCTCCCGGCCAAACTCCAGGATCGCCTCCTGGCCAGCCTGGACGTCTGCGAGCGTCCGCGGGATCACGTTCGGGTGGACGTTGCCGTCCGACACGTGCCCCCAGATGGCGTAGGGCAAGCCGCGCCGCTCGTAGCCACGCCGGTAGATCGCCATCATTTCGCCGAACCGGTCGAAGGGCACGATCATGTCGGCCGCCGTCTTCTGGATGCCCGGGTCTACGTCCTGCTTGGCGAGGGCCACGCGCTGCTTGACCGCCTCAGGCGCCGACTCGCGGAAGTCGAAGAACTGCTGCGAGCGGGCCTGGTCGCCGGGCACGGCCACGTCCACATGATCGAGCGCGTCCGCTTCATCGAGCAGGCGGCAGAAGAGTCCGAGCGGCGTCGCGTCTCCGCCGCGCTCCAGGGCCTCCGCAACCTGCCCGTAGGCCTCCTCGCCAGTCGTTCCTGCCGCGAGCTCGATCTGGACGAGCAGCGCGATGTCGGTGTTGGGCGGCAGGGAGACGCCGTGCTTTGCGTCGCTCCCGTCCTCATGCAGCATGGCGAGGCAGCGGCGATCGAGCATCTCGATGGCTGACACGTCGAGGCCGCTGGGATCCCGCTCGCGCCATGTGCGCCTGGACCTCTCGCGCAGATCGGCGACCACGGCCAGCGCCTGCGTCTCGTCCTCGAACGGGACGAGCGCCAGGCACACGGCCGGCGCGGGGGCCACGATCCCCAGCGTGGCCTCGACCACGACGCCCAGCGTGCCCTCGGCGCCGATGAAGAGATCGATCAGGTCCATCCCGGGCGCCGCGAAATACCCCGCCGACCGTTTTGGCACGTCGGGCATCCGGTAGGTCGGCACGGGCACACGGATCACGCCGGCCGACGTCTCGATCTCGAAGAAGCCGTCTGGATGCGCGCGCACCCGGCCCCGCTCGAGTTCGAGCACGTCGCCGCAGGCCAGGGCCACCGTCAACGCGCGCACCCAGTCCCTCGTGCTGCCGTACTTGAACGTCGCGGCGCCCGAGGCATTGGTCGAGATGGTGCCGCCGACGAACGCGCCGTCATAGGTGGGCGCCGGGGGGTAATATCGCCGCTCGGCCGCGAGCGCCTGCTTGAGCGTGACGATGGGCAGCCCGGGCTGCACCCTGGCGAAGGTGTCTGTGACCTCGACGATCGACGCCATCTTCGCCGTGCTGAGGACGATGCCGCCGCGAGGCGTGGCGCCGCCGGTCACCGACGACTGCGCGCCGATGGGCAGCACCACTCGATGCTCACGAAGGACGGCAGCCACCTCCGCCTCGGACCGCGGGAAGACGATTCCGTCGGCACGTCCGCCCGGAAAGTGCGCCGCGTCGTCGAGAAACGACGCAACAACCGCCGGATCGGCCTGGACCGGTGGGGCGGCCATCAGGCCGCGCGGCGGACGAGCGATGGCGCGATATGACATGGTGTCGTAAGTAGGGCCGGCCTACTCTGTCAGCGCCCGAATCAAGCGATAGAGAAACTCCCTCTCCTCGTAGAACTGGCGGACGCCCATCCGCTCGTCACGGCCGTGCGCCCGGATGTCGTCCACGTTCTCGAAGGCCCCGAGCCCGTAGGTGGCGGTGCCGGCCATGCGGAACCACTTGCCGTCGGTGGCGCCGGTGCCCATCACCGGCACGACCGGGACGCCGGGCCACATCTCCGACGCGACCTGGTCGAGGGCGCGCATCAATGCCGGAGAGAGCGGCGAGGCGGGTCCCGGTCGGGCCTGGGCCACCGGCGTGATGACGATCTCGCTGTCGGCGACCTCGCGGACGAGTGTCTGCATCACGTTCTCGGTCGTGTCGTCGGGCAGCATGCGGCAGTTGATGACCGCGCGCGCGAGCTGCGGGAGCGCGTTCTCGGCGTGGCCCCCTTGCAGCATCGTCGGGACGCACGTGGTTCGCATGAGCGCATTGAGATGGGTCGTCTGCGCCAGGCGGCCGGCCGCGGCGGCGTCGGGCGGCGTGGCGGCAACGGCGCGCATGTCGCGAGCGACGTCGCCCCGCTCGACGCGCGACATCCGATCGAAGAAGGTGCGCGTGACCTCGTTGAGGCGGACGGGGAAGTCAAACGCCGACAGCCGCGTCAGGCCGGCGGCGAGATGGTAGATGGCGTTGTCCTTGGTGGGCAGCGAGCTGTGGCCTCCCTTGTTGTGCACCTCGAGCGAGAAGCTCTGATAGACCTTCTCGGCCGCTTGCACGCTGTAGGAGACGTAGCGCCCGTCCTTGATCTGCCCTCCGCCGCCCTCGTTGAGCGCCAGTTCGGCGTCCACCAGCTCGCGGTGCGTCCGCAGCAGCCACTCGGCGCCGTTCGAGTCGCCACTTTCCTCGTCGGCCGTCAGCGCGAGGATGATGTCGCGGTTCGGCCGGTACCCCTGCCGCTTCAGTTCGAGCAGGTTTGCCACCCACGCGGCGTCCATGTCCTTCATGTCGGAAGTGCCGCGCCCGTAGAAGTAGCCGTCGCGCTCGACGAAGGTGAACGGGTCGAGCGACCAGTCCTCCCGCCGCGCCTCGACCACGTCGAGATGGCCCAGCAGGAGGAGCGGCCGCGCGGAGCCGGTGCCGCGGTAGCGGGCGACGAGGTTCTGCTTTCGAGGGTTCGGCCCGAGCACCTGCACGTCTGCCGGCGCGAAGCCGCCGGCGAGGAGGCGGGCGGCCATGGCCTCGGCCGCCTTGGTCGATCCACCGGAGGACTCGGTGCTGTTGATCTCGATCAGCTCGCGGTAGATGTCGCGCGCGAGGGTGTTCACGCCGACCGGCGCGGGCGGGGGCGTGAACGCCGCCTGGCCGGCGAGGATCGCCGTGAGCGCGGCGACCGAGGCGATGGTCGCGAGCATGAACGGAAGGACAGGAGGATGAGTGCGAAGAGTGTGACGCATCGCGGCGATTATAGCGTTCCCGAGCGACGCCTCGCGCCGGCCCTGAAGGGCCGGCCTACGTACAACGGCGGTCACGCCCGGGCGGACCGCATGTAGGGCGGGGCTCTAGCCCCGCCGATCGCCGGCCGAACGCCAGTTTCCCTGGCATTTTCAAATAACGGACTGTTGTAGTCCTGTATTGTGCTATATTGGAGACCATAACGGTCGTATAAGCAGGCTGACCGGGAGCCGGCCCCCAATCCCGGTCAGCTCGTCTTCCACGGCGGCCGTTCGAGGGAACTGCCGATGAGCACGGAAACCACGACGATCGAGGCGCTCACCAGCCAGGACTACAAGTACGGCTTCGTCACCGACATCGAAGCCGATACGGTGCCCCGCGGACTGAACGAGGACGTCATCCGACAGATCTCGGCGCTCAAGGGGGAGCCCGAGTGGCTGCTGAGCTGGCGGCTCAAGGCCTACCGGACGTGGCTGACGCTCGTGGACCCCGACTGGGCCAACGTCCACTACGATCCGATCGACTACCAGGACATCATTTACTACTCCGCGCCGAGGCAGAAGAAGGCGCTCGGCAGCCTCGACGAGGTGGATCCCGAGATCCGGCGGACGTTCGAGAAACTCGGCATCCCGATCGATGAACAGAAGGCGTTGTCCGGCGTGGCCGTGGACGCCGTGTTCGACAGCGTGTCGGTGGCCACCACCTTCAAGGCCCGGCTGGCTGACCTCGGCATCATCTTCTGCTCGTTCTCCGAGGCGGTGCGCCGGCACCCGGACTTGGTCCGCCAGTACCTCGGGTCGGTCGTGCCCTACTCGGACAACTTCTTCGCCGCGCTCAACTCGGCGGTCTTCAGCGACGGCTCCTTCTGCTACGTGCCCAGGGGTGTTCGATGTCCGATGGAGCTCTCGACCTACTTCCGCATCAACGCGCAGAACACCGGCCAGTTCGAGCGGACGCTCATCATCGCCGACGAGGGGGCGCAGGTGAGCTACCTCGAGGGCTGCACGGCGCCGATGCGCGACGAGAACCAGCTCCACGCCGCCGTTGTCGAGCTGGTGGCGCTCGAGCGCGCGACCATCAAGTACTCGACAGTGCAGAACTGGTATCCCGGCGACAAGAACGGCAAGGGCGGCATCTACAACTTCGTGACCAAGCGCGGCCACTGCCGCGGCGCCGACTCGAAGATCACCTGGACGCAGGTCGAGACCGGCTCGGCCATCACGTGGAAGTACCCGGGCTGCATCCTGCAGGGCGACCGGTCGGTGGGCGAGTTCTACTCGGTCGCGGTGACGGCCAACTACCAGCAGGCCGACACGGGAACCAAGATGATCCACCTCGGCAAGGACACGCGCAGCACGATCGTGTCGAAGGGGATCTCGGCCGGCCACGGCCAGAACACCTACCGCGGCATGGTCAAGATCGGGAAGCACGCCAGGAACGCGCGCAACTACTCGCAGTGCGACTCGCTGCTCATCGGCGACCAGTGCGGCGCGCACACGTTCCCCTACATCGAGATCAAGAACACCTCGGCGCAGATGGAGCACGAGGCGTCCACGTCGAAGATCGGGGAGGACCAGATCTTCTACTGCCGGCAGCGCGGGCTCTCGGCCGAGGACGCCGTCAACATGATCGTCAGCGGTTTCTGCCGGGAAGTCTTCCGCGAGCTGCCGATGGAGTTCGCCGTCGAGGCGCAGAAGCTGCTCGGGGTGACCCTGGAAGGATCGGTGGGGTAGGGCGGGCTCAGGGCTCAAGGCTCAGGGCTCAGGGACGAGGAGAGACATGCTCGAGATCAAGAACCTGCACGCCCGGGTGGGCGACAAGGAAATCCTCAAAGGGATCGACCTCACCGTGCGGGCCGGCGAGGTGCACGCGGTCATGGGGCCGAACGGTTCGGGAAAGAGCACGCTCGCCGGCGTGCTCGCGGGCCGGCCGGACTACGAGGTCACCGAGGGGTCGGTCACCTACAAGGGGTTGAACCTGCTCGCCCTCCAGCCCGAGGATCGGGCCCGGGAAGGGCTGTTCCTCGCGTTCCAGTACCCGGTGGAGATCCCCGGCGTCAACAACATGTACTTCCTCAAGGCCGCGCTCAACGCGGTGCGCAGGCATCGCGGCGAGCCGGAACTGGATGCCATGGAGTTCACCGCCCTCGTCCGCGACAGGATGGCGCTGCTCGGCATGGACCACGAGCTGATGAGCCGCCCGGTCAACGACGGATTCTCCGGCGGCGAGAAGAAGCGCAACGAGATCTTCCAGATGGCCGTGCTCGAGCCGACGCTCGCGATCCTCGACGAGACCGACTCGGGCCTCGACATCGACGCGCTCAAGGTGGTGGCGCATGGCGTCAACTCGCTGCGCAGCCCGGACCGCGCCACCATCGTCGTCACGCACTACCAGCGCCTGCTCGACTACATCGTCCCCGACCAGGTCCACGTGCTGACCGAGGGGCAGATCGTGCGGTCGGGCGGCAAGGACTTGGCGCTCGAGCTCGAGGACCGGGGCTACGGCTGGCTCGAAGCAGCAGCGCAGGCCTGAAGGCCTGCGCTATCTGGAATTGAGTGGCGGCGCAGGCCTGACGTCAGATAGCGCAGGGCTTCAGCCCTGCGCCGGCAGTAGCGGGGACTCTCAACACATGGCGACCAAGGCGAGCACCTCCCTTTCGATGCTGGACCGGGCGCAGGACGCGCGCTCGAACGAACCCGCCTGGCTCCGGGCACTCCGAGAGTCGGCCATCGGCGTCTTCCGGCGCGAGGGGTTCCCGACGACGAGAGACGAGGAGTGGCGGGTCACAAGCGTGGCGCCGATCGCCGACACGACGTTCGCGTCGGCTCCGGCGGTGGCTGTCCCGCGCGCCGACGTCGAGAGGTTCGTCGTCGCCGGCCTCATCGGCCCGGTGCTGGTCTTCGTCAACGGGCGGTTCGCGCCGCGGCTCTCCACCCCCGGCGCGGCGACTCCCGGCCTGACGTTCTCGTCGCTGGCCGACGCGATGATTGACCGCCCCGCGGCCATCGAGCCCTGGCTGGGCCGCCATGCGCGCCTTGACGGGCGCGCCTTCACGGCCCTCAACACCGCGTCGTTCGAGGACGGCGCCCTCATTACCGTGGCAGACGGCGCGGTCGTCGACACGGCCGTCCAGGTGCTGTTTCTCTCGACGCGCACGCCCGCGCCCGCGGCGTCGCACCCGCGGGTGCTGGCCGTGCTCGGCCGCAACAGCCAGGCGCGCGTCGTCGAGACCTTCGCGAGTCTCGGACCTGCGCTGGGCTTCACCAATGCGGTGGCCGAGTTCGTCATCGGCGAGGGCGCCGGTCTCGAGCACTATCGGATCCAGCGCGAAGCGGAGTCGGCCTTTCACATCGGGCACACGCAGTACGACCTCGGCCGCGCGAGCCGCCTGTCGGCCCACGCTGTGGCGATCGGCGGCCTGATCGCGCGGACCGACGCGGTCGCCGTGCTCGGCGGTGAAGGCGCCGACTGCACGCTGAACGGCTTCTACTTCGGGGGCGGCGTCCAGCTGATCGACAACCACACCGAGATCGATCACGCCATGCCGCACGGCACGAGCCGGGAGCTCTACAAGGGGATTCTCGGCGGCCGCGCGAGGGGCGTGTTCAACGGACGCGTGCGGGTCAGGCCGGATGCGCAGAAGACGGACGCGAAGCAGACCAACAAGACGCTGCTCCTCTCCGACGATGCGCAGGTGAACACGAAGCCGCAGCTCGAGATCTTCGCCAACGACGTGAAATGCACGCACGGCGCCACCGTCGGCCAGTTGAACGCGGACGCCTTGTTCTTCCTCCGCGCGCGCGGCATCGGCCTCGACGAGGCGCGCGGGATGCTCATCCGCGCCTTCGCGGCCGACGTCACCGGGCGGATCGGCCTCGACCCGGTCCGGGCGGAGGCCGAGCGGCTGCTGGCCGACAGACTCGCCGGTGCGCCGGTGACGGAAAGGGCGGCATGAGAGCGGGGGCAGGCGCGGCGCGGGCACCGCTTCTGGCGGCGGCCGAGGCGCGGCAGCCGTTCGACGTGGCCAAGATCCGCGGCGACTTCCCGATCCTGCAGCAGAACATCCATGGCCACCCGCTCGTCTACCTCGACAACGCGGCGACGTCCCAGAAGCCGCGCGCGGTCATCGACGCCGTCACGCAGTACTACCTGACCGACAACGCCAACATTCATCGCGGCGTCCACACCCTCAGCGAGCGGGCCACGGCGGCTTACGAGGGCGCCCGCGTCTGCGTGCAGCGGTTCCTGAACGCGGCCGAAGCGCGCGAGATTGTGTTCGTCAGGGGCACGACGGAAGCCATCAACCTCGTGGCCCAGGCCTACGCGCGGCCGCTGCTCGGGCCGGGCGACGAAATCGTGGTGTCCATCCTCGAGCATCACTCCAACTTCGTGCCGTGGAAGATGGCCTGCGACGCCACGGGCGCGGCGCTGCGAGTGGTCCCGATGACCGACGCCGGCGAACTGCGCCTCGACGAGTACGAACGCCTGCTGTCGGACCGCACGCGGCTGGTGGCGATCGGCCACGTGTCGAACGCCCTCGGCACGGTCAATCCCGTGGCCGACATCGTCGGCCTTGCCCACGCGCGCGGAATCCCAGTGCTGCTCGACGGGGCGCAGGCCGTGCCGCACGTAAAGGTCGACGTGCGGGCGATCGACTGTGACTTCTATGCCTTCTCGGGCCACAAGCTGTTCGGTCCGACCGGGATCGGCGTGCTCTACGGCAAGGCCTCCGTGATGGACCGGATGCCGCCCTGGCAGGGGGGCGGCGACATGATCAGCTCGGTGACGCTCGAAGAGGTCCGCTACAACACGCTGCCCGCGAAGTTCGAGGCCGGGACGCCGGACATCGCCGGCGCGGTCGGCCTCGCCGCGGCCATCGAGTACCTGGAAGGCCTCGACCGCGAGGCGGCGGCGGCGCACGAGGCGGCGCTCACCCGCTACGCCGAGAAGCGGTTGTCCGAGTCCCACGACGTGACGGTGTTCGGTCGGGCGAGGGAGAAGGCTGGCATCGTCTCCTTCGTGATGTCGGGCGCGCATCCGCACGACATCGGCACCGTGCTCGACGGCGAAGGGGTGGCCATCCGCACCGGCCATCACTGCTGTCAGCCCCTGATGCGCCGCCTCGGCGTGGCGGCCACCGCCCGCGCCTCGTTCGCCTTCTACAACACCCACGAAGACGTGGACCGGCTCGTCGACGCGCTCGCCCGCGTCAGGGAGATGTTCGGCTGATGTCGGACCTTCGAGAGCTCTACCAGGAGGTGATCCTGGACCACAACAAGCGGCCCAGGAACTTCGGGCCGCTGGCCGAGGCGAACCACCACGCCGAGGGGCTCAATCCCCTGTGCGGCGACCACCTTGCGGTCCACGTGGACGTGCAGGACGGCGTGATCAAGGGGGTGGCATTCGAGGGGGCGGGCTGCGCCATCTCCCGCGCCTCGGCTTCGCTGATGACCGACGCCGTCAAAGGGAAGCGCGTCGAGGACGCCGAGAAGATGGTCGATGAGTTCCGCCGGATGGTCGTCTCGGGCCCCGACGACCCGGTCGAAGCCAGTCTCGGCAAGCTCGGCGTGCTCTGCGGAGTCCGCGAGTTCCCGTCGCGCGTCAAGTGCGCCAGCCTGGCGTGGCACACGCTGCACGCCGCGCTCGAGGCGGAGAAGAAGACAGTGAGCACGGAATAGGCTCGCGACCCGCGACTCGCGGCTTGCGGCCTTCAACACGACCCGCGTGACACGGCCACCAGTCGCAAGCCGCCAGCCGCAGGCCGGTAAGGCTACCCATGTCCGACCCCGTCCTCGCCCTCACCCTGCGCCCCAGGGTCATCGACGCCATCTGCTCGGTGTACGACCCCGAGATCCCGGTCAATGTCTGGGAGCTGGGCCTGATCTACTCGGTCGACATCGACGAGGCTCGCCGCGTGCAGATCACCATGACGCTGACGGCTCCGGCGTGCCCGTCCGCGCAGGCGCTCCCGCTCGAGGTCGAACGAAGGGTCCGGGGGGTCGAGGGCGTCGCCGACGTCTTCGTCGACGTCGTCTGGGAGCCCGCCTGGTCGCCCGATCGGATGTCCGAAGCGGCCCGGCTCCAGCTTGGTTGGCTCTGACAGAAACGTCATTCCCTGTCCAATCCTGAAACACTCGAGCTGGCCACCTGAGCCGGATTGGCCGGTATTCCTAGACAATTTGCAAGTCCCGCCGGAAGAGGCCGATGGCTCGCGCCTTGCGGTGGGGGGGTGCGAGTGTGTGTGCGAGCTGAGACCATGAACCACCTGCACCAGCCCCGGTGTTCGACGACAAGCCACGGCTTCACGATGCTCGAAATAGTCGTGGTGCTCGGCATCATCTGCGCGCTCGGAGCGATGGCCGCCGTCATCATGCCCTCCGCCGTCCGCACCAGCACGGCGGACGGCGCGATGAGCAAGGTCGTCTCGACACTCCGGACGGCCCGCGAACAGGCCATCAGTCAACGCCGGAACATCCAGGTGGTGTTCAACGCTCCGAACCAGATCGTCGTGTCCCGCGTGGAAGTGCCCAGTGGGTCCACGACCGTCATCGCGACTGTCTGGCTCGAGAGCGGCATGAGGTACCTGCTGTTCAACGGCCTGCCCGATACGCCAGACGCCTTCGGCAACGCCTCGGCCACGTCGTTCGGGACGGCCACGACGATTGCCTTCACGAGCGAGGGTGGGCTGATCGATCAGCACGGGGACCCGTTGAACGGGTCCATCTTCCTGGGCCGATACAACGAGACGAACAGCGCCCGCGCGGTGACGATCTTCGGGTCCACGGCGCTGATCCGGCAGTGGCGCTGGAACGGGCTCCAGTGGGCGAGCTGACGATGGCGACGGGCCGGATGGAGGAGACGGTGTCGAATCGCACCACTTCGCGCGCGACAGCGGGCTTCACGCTGATCGAAGCCCTCGTGGCCATGCTCGTCCTGACGATCGGCCTGCTCGGCGTCGCGCAGGCGTTCTACCTGGGCATGCGCCACATGTCCACATCGTCGGCCCTCCTGATCGCGAGAGAGAAGGCGCGCGAGGCGGTCGAAAGCGTGCACACGGCCCGCGACACGCGCACGATCACCTGGGCGCAGATCCAGAACGTGTCCAACGGCGGCGTGTTCCTCG
Source organism: uncultured Acidobacteriota bacterium (assembly GCA_963727765.1). GTDB lineage: Bacteria > Acidobacteriota > Vicinamibacteria > Vicinamibacterales > Fen-181 > FEN-299. Next base: position 404,676 of record CAVSGZ010000013.1, on the reverse strand, counting down.
ACGCCGCGGAGCCGCTCTACGCCGCCGGCGCGGACGGCCTCGTCAACACCGCGGACGACGCCGCCGCCGGTCTCGAGACCGTGCGCGATCCGGGGCCGGACGGGATCCTGAACACGGCCGACGACATCGTCACGCCGCTCACCGGGTTCACGCGACAGATCCAGATTCTCGAGTTCAGCCCGGTCAACGCGGACCTGCGCCAGATCGTGGTCACCATCACGTACAAGGTCGGCCCGATGACGGGCAGTTACACGCTTCGCACCTACATCTCGTCGTATTCGTAGAGGTATGCCCATGCGCAGGCCGGAACAGCGGGCGGCCAGGGAGGCCGGCTTCAGTCTCGTCGAGTTATTGGTCGCGATGGTCATCGTGCTCGCCGTCATGGGCGGCGCGGTGACCGCGCTGACCAACGCCTACCGGAGCGCCGAGAACTCGCGCGGCATCATCGACGTGAACAACAACCTGCGGATTGGCGCCGACCTGATGGTCCGCGACTTCATCCAGGTCGGCCAGGGTCTGCCGACGGGACGAGTCGTGCAGGTGCCCAATGGCAACGGCGCCCTGCAGATCCAGCGTCCTCACCCCCAGGGCAGCGCCTGCACGCAGTGGGCCGCCGGGATCACCACCATATCGGCCGTGACCGTCGGCCCCGGATGCGGGCCCGTCATCAACGGCACGGCCACCGATATGGTGACGACACTCGCCGTGGACTCGATGCTCGACTCGGTGCCGGTCTACAGCTCCTCCATGCTGGCCGCGCACACGGCGAGAGTCGCGCTGCCCGCCCAGTGCGCTACCGGGACGCTGCCCAACTGCACGACGTTCGTTGCCGGGACCTACACCAACGGCGTCGATGTCAGCACCGGCAGCGGGGACGACATCGAGGTGGGCGACCTGATGATGTTCACCAAGGGCAGCGTCAGTGCCCTGGTGTACGTGACGGCCTTCGACGGCGTCCAGACGTTCACTTTTGCGACCGGCGACCCGATGAACGTCAACCAGTTCGGCGGCGTGCTGAACGGGACGGCCGACGACCTGGAGGCGACCACGCCGACCGGGAACAACACGGCGCTCGTCTCGCGCATCCGGATGATCTGGTACTACCTGGACAACACGATCGACCCGACCACGCCCAGGCTGATGCGGCACATGAACTGGGGGAACAACGCGCTGCCGGTCAACCAGCGGGGGCTCACCGTCGCCTTCGCGATCGACAACCTGCAGTTCACTTACGACATGGTGGACGGCGTGACCAACCCGGCGGGCGTGGAGATGACGGCGGCCGATCTGGCCGGCACGGGCCGGTGCGCGCCCAACGCGTGCTCGCCGAACCAGATTCGAAAAGTGAACATGTACATGGCCGGGCGATCGACGCAAGCCTTCTCGCTGACCAAGCGGTTCTTCCGCAACTCGCTGGAGACGCAGGTCAGCCTTCGAAGTCTGGCGCTCGTCAACAGATATCAGTAAGCCGGGAGTCCCCGGACGAGAGGCACGACGATGATGCGAATGGCGAACGGCGAACGACGGACAGGTGACGCGAACACGCGTGCCCGGCGGAGGCACGCGACGCGCGGCCGGAGCGAGTCGGGGATGGCGCTCCTGTCGGCGCTGCTGATCATGGCGCTGATGTCGGGTCTGCTGATCGGGTTCTTCGCGATGATCCGGGCGGACCAGCAGGCCAGCGGCGTCAACCGCGACCAGACGCAGGCCTACGCCGCCGCTCATGCCGGGCTGGAGAAGCTCACCGCCGACCTCGGCGCGTTGTTCATCGGGGGCAACTACAGCCCCACCGCCGCCCAACTCAGTGCGCTGACCGCCCAGCCGCCGTCCCTCACGGGGTTCAGCTACCTGGCGCCTGACGGCACCTCCGGATACACCATCACCCCGCAGCCGCAGGTGACCGCGACGGTTCCCAATGGGGCGTACCAAGGGTTACAGGCGCTGCTCACGCCGTATCAGGTGGACGTCACGGCGCGGGCCAGCGTGGACCCGTTCGGCGGCGGAGCCGCCGAGGTGAAGATGCGGCGCATCCTGCAGACCGCGGCGGTGCCGGTCTTCCAGTTCGGCATGTTCTCGGAAAACGACTTGAGCTTCTTCCCCGGGGCCGACTTCGACTTCGGCGGTCGCGTGCACACGAACCAGAACCTTTACCTCGCCACGTCGGCGACGCTCACGATGCGCGACATCGTGACAGCGGCGGGCGAAGTCGTCCGGACCTACCTGCCCAACGGCATCCCGATCTCGACCAGCGGCCATACCGGCCTCGTGAACCTGGCGACGACCAGCGGGAGCAACCCGGTGTTCCGCAACCTGAGTTGCTACGGCCAGGGGGGCACCTGCAGCACCACGCCGTCCGGCGTCACGAAACAGGAAGGCAGCGTCAACGTGGCCAGCGTGCCGCCGAGCACGCTGCAGACAGTCAACGGAAACCTCACGATGGTCCTTGTGGCCGGCAACACGGCGAACGAGCCGACGTGGACGAACGTGTCCACCGGCACGTACAACAACCGAATCCGAAACGGACGCACCGGGGTCACGCGACTGGACCTGCCCCTGGTCAGCGACGGCGCGATGCCGATCGACCTGATTCGCCGCCCCTCGATCTCCGCGCCCGACTCGGCCGCGGTGCTCGGCCAGCGGTACTTCAGCATGGCCAGCGTCCGCATCCTGCTGTCGGACCGGGCGTCCGACATCACCGGCCTGCAGACGGTGACCGCCACGGCGCCGGTCAGCCTCGCGAAACTCGCGCGCGACGCCACGTATCAGACGTCGCTGGGCATGACGTTCGTGAACAACATCCCGCTCGCGCTCGAGGGAACCTACGTCAAGCCCGCCACCACTGCGGGCTTCGGGTACCGTCTGCCTCCGGGCACGCCGACAGCCGACGGCTACCTGAAGATCGAGCGCCAGGACCAGAGCGGCAACTGGACGGACGTGACCGTCGAGATCCTCAAGCTCGGTTTTACCGGCCGCAACCTGGCCAATGCCGGCACGTGGGACACCGAGGGCACAACGTGCGCGACCTCGGCGAATGACGACCCGAGTCCAAACGCTGTCATACGGCTGCAGAGGGTGCGCGACAAGCCCTCGACCTACAGCTCGGCCACGAATGGGGCCTGCGGCCACTCGGGTAACAACGGCAGCGCCGGGACCTGGTCGACCGCGCCGACCGACTACCTGCCCCTCGCGCTCTACGACCCGAGAGAAGGCGCGAGGAGAGACGACCCGACCGGCGCCGGCACTGTCCCGCTGGCCGGCGGCGTCATGCACTACGTGGAACTCGACGTCAACAACCTGCGCGTCTGGCTGGCGACCCATTCGGACACGCAGAACACGACCGGCTTCGTGGTCTACTTCTCCGACCGCAGGGGCAACAAGAACCTGGGGAGCGACGGTGTGGCCAACCCGCGGGCCGGGGCGGACGGCATTCTCTACAGCACCGACGACTTCGGCGACGACCAGGAGACTGGCGAACTCGGGTTCGAGGACGTCGTCAACCCCGCCTCCGCGCAGAGTGTGTCGAACGGGATCCTCGACACCGGCGAGGACGTCAACGGGAATGGCATTCTGGACACCTACGGGGGCGTGCCGAGGCTCTATCCGACCGCCGGCAGCGCCTACACTCTGGCGAACAACTCGGCGTGGTCGGGAACGCACACTCCGGCGTGGCCGTCAGCCCTGACCGCAGCCGTTCTGGCGTGGCCCCCGTCGAAGGGCTACCAGGCCAGCACGACGACGGGACCGTCGACAGACAGTTACTGGGCCGTGGGGACGACAGTCACGCTTACCACGCCAATCGTGCCTGACGAGGTGCGGGTCAACCCACCCGTGTTCTTCCGCCGGGCGCTCAAGATCGTCGATGCGGCGTACACGACCCCCACAACGCTCCTCAGGCTGCCGCACAACGGAACACAGGGCCTCGCGATCGTGGCCGAGAACCCCGCCTACGTGCAGGGCGATTTCAACGCCCCCAACTCCGCGGGCACCGACTTCGGCTCGACGCCTGGCACAGACCACGTCTCGGCGGCCGTCATCGCTGACGCCGTCACGCTGCTGTCGAACGCGTTCAACGACATCGGGAGCTTCCAGGCGCCGCACGACGTCACCAACGCGGTCCGCGCCGCGAGCACGACGTGGTACCGGATGGCGGTCATCGCGGGGAAGGGACTGACTTTCCCGCATCCGACGAGCAACAGCAACGACAACATCGACTTCGGCACCGACGGCGGGGCGCACAACTTCCTGCGCTACATCGAGAACTGGGGCGGTGACACGCTCAACTACCGCGGCTCGATCGTGAGCTTCTACACGAGCCGCCAGGCCGTCGGCACCTACAAGTGCTGCGAGGTGGTCTACTCACCGCCGACACGCGGCTACAAGTTCGATTCCGATTTCCTGACGATTTCTCAGCTGCCGCCGAGGACGCCGATGTTCCGCGACATCAACGCGCTCACCTTCCGCGAGTTGCTCAGACCGAACCAGTAGGAAGAAGGCTCAGGGCTTCAGGCCACACAAGGTTCCACACTGTTGGAGCAGGGCTTCGGCCCTGCTCCCTTCTTCAGGGACGGCGGAGCCTGCCTCGCCGAAGCTCGAAGAGTGAAGCCGGGCCTGTGATAGGCTTACATGTGGACCGTATCGGTCTCATAAAGGAGCCACGCTATGAAAACCGACGACAACCTGATGGCGGCATTCGCCGGCGAGAGCCAGGCGAACCGCAAGTACCTGGCATTCGCGAAGAAGGCCGAGTCCGAAGGCTTCCCGCAGATCGCGAAGTTGTTCCGCGCGGCCGCGGCGGCCGAGACCGTGCACGCGATGGCGCATTTCCGCGTGGCCGGGCACATCAAGGACACGGTCACCAACCTCCAGGCCGCGGTCGCCGGCGAGCATTACGAGTTCACCACGATGTACCCGGAGTTCATCGCCACCGCCGTCGCCGAGGGCAAGAAGAGCGCGCAGTCGAGTTTCGAGCGGGCGAACGAAGTCGAGCAGACCCACCACGTGCTCTACAGCCAGGCGCTCGAGACGGCCAAGGCGGGGAAGGACCTGCCGGCGGCCGACCTCTACGTCTGCGAGGTCTGCGGCCACACCGTCGTCGGCGAAGCGCCGGACGTCTGTCCGGTGTGCGGCGCGCGGCACGAGAAATTCACCAAGGTGCAGTAGCGGCGGCGAGCACCGTGTCGATGAAGCCCGCGCCGATGCTGGCCGCGCGGCCGGTTCGGGCTTATCATGCCCGCTATGACGCCAGAGGTGATTCGCCGGCTGCCGAAGACCGACCTCCACGTCCATCTCGACGGCTCGCTGCGCCTCTCGACGCTCATCGAGCTGGCCCGCGGCCAGCGGGCGTCGCTTCCGTCGTCGACCGAGGCCGGTCTGCGCGAGATCGTCTTCCGGGACCACTACGCGAACCTGCCCGAATACCTCGAGGGGTTCAAGTACACCGTCGCCGCGCTGCAGGACCCTGAAGCACTCGAACGGGCGGCGTTCGAGTTGTGCGAGGACTGCCAGGATGAGGGCGTGCGCTACGTGGAGATCCGGTTTGCGCCGCAGCTGCACGTCCGGGCCGGGTTCGATTTCTCGGAAGTCGTAAGGGCCGTCGACACCGGCATTCGCCGCGCGACACGGGTGTTCAACGCCAGGCCCGAGGTCGCCTCGGGTGCGGAGCCGCGCTTCGCGGCAGGGATCATCCTGTGCGCGCTGCGGGCGTTCACTCCTGAGTACTCCGAGGGGTACCGGCGGATCTTCGCCGCGCTGCCCGAGGCATCCCCGAGAGAGCTGTGCTCGGCTGCCAGCATCCAGGTGGCGCGTGCGGCGGCCCGCCTCAGGCACGAGGAGGGGCTCCTCGTCGTCGGCGTGGATCTGGCGGGCCAGGAGCACGGCCACCCGGCCGAGGAGCATACGCTGGCCTACCAGGTGGCGCACGAGGCGTTTCTCGGCAAGACCGTCCACGCTGGCGAGGACTACGGGCCGGAGTCGATCTTCCAGGCGATCGGCATGCTGCACGCCGACCGCATCGGCCACGGCACCTGGCTGTTCGACGAGTCGAAGATCGAGGGGGGCCGCATTGCCGACAGGCGCGCCTACGTTGAACGCCTCGCGCAGTTCATCGCCGACAAGCGGATCACGATCGAGGTGTGCCTGACGTCGAACCAGCAAACCGTGCCGGAGCTGGGCACCGACCTCTCCCGGCATCCGTTCGGCGAGATGCGGAAGCGGAGGCTGTCGACCACCATCTGCACCGACAACCGCCTGGTGTCGAACACGTCGGTCTCGAATGAGATTCGGCGGGCGACCGAGGCGTTCGCGCTCACCGACCGCGAGGTGCGCGACATTTTGATCTACGGCTTCAAGCGCAGCTTCTTCCCGGGAACCTACCTCGAGAAGCGGGCGTATGTCAGGGAGATGATCAACTTCGCCGACCGCATTCTCGAAATGCCCCGACCGGACAGCCTCGGATAGCGCAGGGCTTCAGCCCTGCGCTGACGTAGCCCGACCGAACCGCAATTGGAGAACTCAGCCATGACTCGCTGCCGATTGTCGACGCCCATCCTGCTTGCCGTCGCCCTCCTCTTCCTGCTGCAGCCCGCGCCGCGTGCCGCGTCCACACAGGCGCCGCCGGCTCAAGCCCCGACATCCCCGGCTTCTGCGGCGCAGGCCAAGCCGGCCGCGCCCCGGCCGATGGAACTGGCCGACATCCTGGCCTGGAAGAGCGCGAACATGGCAATGCTGTCGCCAGACGGCCGCTGGTTCGCCTACCGCCTGTCGCCGCTCGAGGGCGATAGTGACCTGATGGTGGTGGAGACGCAGGGCAAGAGGCGCCAGCACTTCCGCGTCGGCGACACGCGGACGACGCCCGGCATGCTGGCCTTTTCCGACGACTCGCAATGGCTGGCCTTCAGCGTGGCGCCGACCAAGAAGGACGCGGCCCAGCTCAAGAAACAGCACAAGCCCGTGCAGAACAAGGTCGTCATCGTCAAACTGGCCGACGGCAGCGAAACGAGAATCGACAAGATCCAGCGGTTCGCCTTCGCGGGCGAGCGCGGCGGGTGGATCGCGCTCAAGAAGTACGGCGCCGATGGACCGGGCGGTGGCGCGGCCCCCTCGGCTGGACCCGCGGCAGCGGCCGGGTCGTCCGGCGCCGCGGCCGACGAGCGGCCGAAGGGCACCGACCTCGTCCTCTACGAACTGGCCACCGGCTCCGAGCTGAACATCGGCAACGTCAACGAGTTCGCCTTCGACAAGAGCGGCAAGTTCCTGGCCGTCACCGTCGACGCCGCCGACAAACTGGGCAACGCCGTCGTCCTCTACAACATGGAAACCGGCGCCGTGCTGCCGCTCGACAGCGGCAAGGCGTCCTACGAGCGCCTCGCGTGGACCGAGAAGGGCGACGGCCTCGCCGTGCTGAAGGGCACCGAGGACAAGCGCTACAAGGACAAGGTCTACGCCGTGGTCGCGTTCACGAAATTCGGCCTGCCGAAGCCGGAGAAGGTCGTCTACGACCCGGCCACCGACAAGACGTTTCCGGACGGGATGGCCATCAGCCCCAACCGGACGCCGGCGTGGACCGAGGACCTCTCGGCGCTGCTGTTCGGGATCCGCAAGTCCAAGAAGGCGGACGTGAAGCCCGACGCCAAACCGGACGCGGAGGCTGCCGCGAAGACCGACCAGAAACCCGCGGCCGACACGCCGGTCGCGGCCGACGCCGCCCCGGACGACGAGAAGCCGGACATCGTGATCTGGAACTACCAGGATCCGCGGCTGCAGTCCGAGCAGCAGGTGCAGGAAGAGGCGGACAAGAACTTCAGTTTCCTGTCCATCTACCGGGTGGACGACAGGAAGTTCATCCGCCTCGCCGATGAGAACGTGCGCTCGGTGGCGGCGGCGCCCAAGGGAAAGTACGCGATCGGCTCGGACATCCGCGAGTACGAACTCGAGGGCAACCTCGACGGCCGCAACTACGAAGACGTGTACGTCATCAACCTGCGGACCGGCGAGCGGAAGCTCGCGCTCAAGAAGGCGCGCTGGGTGAACCAGCCGTCCACCGACGGCACGAAGTTCCTCTACTACGACGACGGGAACTACTTCGTGTACGACATGGCGACCGGCCAGTCGGCCAACATCACCAAGACCGTGCCGACCTCCTTCGTCAACGTCGACGACGACCACAACGTCGTCAAGCCGCCGGTGCCCGCGCTTGGCTGGACGAAGAACGGTGACGCCGTGATCCTGTCGGACGGCTGGGACCTCTGGAAGGTGCCGGCCGCCGCAGGGCAGGCAGTCAACCTGACGGTGAACGGCAGGAAGGACGGGATCAGGTACCGGCGGATCCTGCGCCTCGATCCCGAGGAGAAGGGGTGGGACCTGTCTGCGCCACGCTACGTCGACATGTTCGGCGAGTACACCAAGAAGGGGGGCATCGCCAGGATCGAGCCGGGCCGGGCCGGCGTGCAGCGGCTCCTGTTCGAGGAAGCGACGTTCGGCCTGACGAAGGCGAAGAAGGCGGACGTCTATCTCTACACGAAGGCGACGCCGTCGGCGCCGGGCGACTACTACCTGGCCGACGCCACTCTGAAAGCCGGCGCGAAGCTCACGGACCTCGACGAGCAGGTCAAGGCGTTCACCTGGTCGAGCGGCGCGCAGATCGTCGACTACGCCGTGACCCTCGGCAAGAACGGTCCGACCAGGAAGCTGCAGGCGTCGCTCTTCCTGCCGGCGAACTACGTGAAGGGGAGGAGCTATCCCACGCTCGTCTACATCTACGAGAAGCTCTCGCAGGGGCACTACGGCTTCACGACGCCGACGGCCAACGGGTTCAACAAATCGGTCTACACGAGCAACGGCTACGCCGTGCTGATGCCGGACATCACCTACCGGCTCAACGACCCCGGCATGTCAGCCGTCTGGTGCATCACCGCCGCCGTCAAGGCGGCCGTCGCCACCGGCGTCGTCGATCCGAAGCACATCGGCCTGCAGGGGCACTCGTGGGGCGGCTACCAGACGGCATTCACCGTGACGCAGACCGATTTGTTCGCGGCGGCCGTCGCCGGCGCGCCGCTGACCGACATGGTCAGCATGTACAGCCTGATCTACAAGAACAGCGGCGGGGCCAACCAGGCGATCTTCGAGAGCAGCCAGGGGCGGTTCCTCGGCGGCTACTGGGACAACTGGGAAGCCTACGTGCGCAACTCGCCGGTCAACTTCGCGAGGAACGTGAAGACGCCGCTCGTCATCCTGCACAACGACAAGGACGGGGCGGTCGATTTCACGCAGGGTGTGGAGTACTTCAACACGCTTCGCCGCCTCGGCAAGCCGGTGGTGATGCTGGAGTACCCGGGCGAGAACCACGGCCTGGCGAAGCCGCCCAACCAGCAGGACTACACGGTGCGGATGAAGGAGTTCTTCGATCACTTCCTGATGGGCAAGCCAGCGCCCGACTGGTGGACCAAGGGCGTGCCGCGGCTCGAGATGGAGGACTACATCAAGCAGCGGCTGGAGGAGCAGAAGAAGGCCGCGAAGCCGGAGGAGAAGAAGTAGGGACCGGCCGACGGCTGACGGCAGCCGACCGACGGCCGTATCACAACTGTCCCGTGGAACGGCCATCAGCCGTCAGTCGTCAGCCGTCCGCCCGGTTTGCTACACTCCGGTAATGCCTGAAGATACGGCGAGAATGACGGCGCTCGTCACCGGTGCCTCGGCCGGGATCGGCGCCGCCATTGCGCGCGAATTCGCGGCGCACGGATTCGACCTGGTGCTGACGGCGCGGCGGGCGGACCGGCTCGAGGCGCTCGTGAAGGAGCTCAAGGCCGCCCACGGCTGCGCCGCGCACGTGATCGTGGCCGACCTCTCCGACCCAGCCGCGCCGGCGCGCATCTTCGACGAGGTGGCGCGCGCGGGCCTCACCGTGGACGCTCTCGTCAACAACGCCGGCTACGGCCTGCCGGGCGGCTTCCTCGGCTCGGGCTGGGAGCAGCACCGGGCGTTTATCCAGGTGATGGTGACCTCGGTCGCCGAGCTGTGCCACCGGTTCGCGCCGGGGATGGTGGAACGGCGCCGCGGCTTCATCATCAACGTCGCGTCGGTCGCGGGACTGGTGCCGGCGACCGCGGGTCACACCCTCTACGGCGCGGCCAAGGCGCTCGTCATCCGCTTCTCGGAGTCGCTCGCGCTCGAGCTGCGGCCCCACGGCGTGCACGTGACCTCCCTCTGCCCGGGTTTCACCTACAGCGAGTTCCACGACGTGAACGGCATGCGCAGCCAGGTGAGCAAGCTGCCGCGCTGGATGTGGATGGACGCCGGCACGGTCGCCCGCCAGGCGTACGAAGCGGTTGTGCGCGGCGACATCGTCTACGTCAACGGCCGCGTGAACCGCGCGGTCGTCGCGCTCGCGCGGTACACGCCGCAGTGGATCGTCAGCGGCGTGACGAAGCGGGTCGGGAAGAAGTTCCGCCGGGTGTAGGCCGGGTCTTCAGACCCGTCGCCCTCTCTTCCTCCGATGCCACCAGAGCAGCATGGCGGCCACGACCACCCCGCCGGCCAGCGAGCCGCCGAAGAACCCTCGCGCCTCGGGCACGCCGATGAGCGTGCACACGACCACGCCGACGACGAAGATCAAGCCGCCCAGATCGCCGCCCACCTTGATCCGGGACATGTTGATCTCCGGGTAGTCGTCTTCGCGGGTGCGGCCGCCGTGGCCCTCGGAGCCCATAGTGCCTCCTTCCGCCCGGCTTGGTGCTATCGGGCCTTTGTGGCGTCGCCGGGTGCCGTCGCGCCTGGTGCCGCCCCACCAAGCGCCGCCGTGCCCAACATCCCGCCGAGCCCCATCGTCTCCACGACTGACGAGGGGACGATGACCATGGAGCCCTTTTCCTTGATCGCCTCGTAGAGCATGTTCATCGCGCGCAGGTGGAGGGCGATCGGGTTGTCGCGGTAGACCAGCGCCGCCTGGGCGAACTTGTCGGAGATCTCCGTCTCGGCCGTGCCGAGGATGATGCGCGCCTGCCTCTCGCGCTCGGCCTGCGCGCGGCGCGACATCGCGTCCTCGAGCTCCTTCGGGATGTTCACGTCGCGGATCTCCACCGACTGCACCGTGATCCCCCACGGGTTGGTCTTCTCGTCGAGGATCCGCTGCAGCTCGTGGCCGAGCGTCTCCCGCTCGGTGATCATCTGTGCCAGCTCGTGCCGCCCGATCGACTCGCGCAGCGCCGTCTCGGCCCGCACGTCGGTGACGCGGATCCGCTGGTCCACGTATTCGCTGACCGTATCGACGATCGGAATGATGTGGAACCAGCCCGGTCCCCGCAGCCCGCGGTAGCGCCCGAGGCGCAGGACGGCCGCCTTGTCCCACTGCGCCGCCACGCGGATGGCGAAGAGGAAGTAGAAGGCGAGGACGGTGCCGATGACGACGGGCGCCGGGTGGCCGGTGAGGCCGGCGGCGAGGCCGCCGAGAATCAGGCACGCGAAGAACAACGCGCCGCCGACAGGACTCAACGACGAGTTGCGGCCGACGCCGGACGAAAAGAGCTCCACCGGTCTGTTCATGATTGCCTCCCCTGGTCGGCAACGAATTCGCAGATGCGTTCGATGAGGGCTTCGGCGGAGAATCCCGCTCCGCCCGCGCGAGCGATGACCTCGCCCACCAACTGGTCGAGCTGCCGCTGCCGCTCGGCATCGTTCGGCTCGACCGGGGCCGTCGTCACGAAGGTGCCCACGCCCTGCTGGGTGCTGAGGACGCCCCGGATCTCGAGCTCTCGGTAGGCGCGGACGACGGTGTTGGGGTTGATGGCGAGGTCAACGGCGAGCTGGCGGACGGTGGGCAGTTGGTCGCCGGGTTTGATCGTGCCGGCGGCGATGCCGCCCAGGATCTGGTCGATGATCTGGCGATACACAGGCACGCCGCTCGCCATGTCGCGCCGGAAGAGCTGGGCTGAGCTTGTGCTATTCATATCCTAATATGAGTTTATTAATATACTAATACATTGTCAAGCGCCTTCTTCCGATCCCTCATCGTTCCGCCTTCGTCGCTGTCGCAACTTCGGCGGACAAGCAGCCTCGATCCCTCGGCGTCAGTTTCGATTGACAATCGTCAGAACCGATCCCTCACCGTCAGTTCCGATTACCAGTGATACGATCCGTCCGTGGCGCCGACCATCATCCTGGGCCTGGTCTTCACGCTGGCCGCGACGTTTCTCTCCGTAGTGTTGTTCGTCCGCACGGCGTTCGGGCGCGTGCCGCACGCCATCACGTTCCTTCCCGTGCCGCTCGTCCTCTACAACCTGTGGATGTCGGCGTGGTTCACCTATGAGTGCCTGCGCCAGTTCATCCTGACGGCGATGACACCGGCTTCCGCGATGCGTCTGGTGGCATTCGTGTTCCTCGTCCAGGCCTTGTTCGCGGTCGGCTGTCTTTATGGCTGCGTGTCGGTGGTGCACCAGCTTCTCGGGGGCAGCACGGCCCGGCGCGTGCGCCGCGGCGCGAAGCATGTCGCGCTGCTTTACTCCGCGCTGCTCATCGTCGGGTGGAGCGCGTATCACTTCCAGGCCAGCACGATGCTGTTCACGCCGTTGCGCCGGGCGCTGGGCGTGGCGTCGTTCCCCCTGGCGCTGGCGACGTGGATCTGGCTGCTGGCGGGTGCGCGCGGCTTGTCCGAAGCGCCGTGGCGGGGGACCGTGCTGCGGCTGGCCCGGGCGTACGTGGCGCTGTTCTCAGTGATGGTCGTCTTCGCGGTCGTGCGGGACCGGCTGTGGGCTGCCGGCCCCGCGCTGCCGCTCGTCGGAGACGTCTTCCTCGTGCTGGCCTACACGCTCGTCACCGTCGTCTGGGTCGAATCGGTGGAGCGGTCGGCCCACCGGGCCTCGCCTCACCAGGCGATGCCGTAGTCCTCCCCGTGGTTGCTCGACCCGCCCCACATGGACCCGTGGAGGCGGTCGAAGAAGATCGCGTTGATCGGTCCCGAGGTGAGCCTCAAGTAGTCCAGCCTGTATCCTCGCCGGGCGAGATCCTCCCGCACCGATGATGGCGTTCCCTCGTTGAGCGTCATGCGTCCCGGCTCCGCCCGGTGGTCGCCGAACGTGCTGTGCATCTGGTAGCTGTTGAAGTTGGCGGCTTCGGTCGCCTGCTGCACGTTCATGCCGAACTCGACCATGTTCAGGAAGAACTGGAGCAGGTTCTGATCCTGCGTGTCGCCGCCCTGCACGGCAAACGCCAGATACGGCTTGCCGTCCTTGAGCGCGAGCCCCGGCGTGAGCGTCGAGCGCGGGCGCTTGCCGGGCGTGACGACGTTAAACGGGCACATCGCCTCGTCGAGGACGAACGCCTGCATGCGCTGGCTCATGCCGATGCCGGTCTTGCCGGCGATCGTGGCCGGGACCCAGCCGCCGCTCGGCGTCACCGACACCACCCAGCCCTCCTCGTCCGCCGCTTCGATCGATGTCGTGCCGGCCGTGAATCCCTCCTCGAACGTGCGGCTCCCCTCGGCGCCTGTCGGCTTGGGCGGCGGCGGCGGCCAATTGGCCAGGAACTTCGAGTAGGGGTTCGTCCCGCCCTGGAACGGGTACGGATCGCCGGGCTTCACGTTGGGGTCGTTCTTCTCCCAGTTGATCAGTTTCGCGCGCTCGTTGGCGTACTCCTTCGACAGCAGTCCCCTGATCGGCGTCGCGGGCGGCATGTACGGGTCGCCGTAATAGAAATCGCGGTCGGCATAAGTTAGGTTCATCACCTGGTAGAGCGTGTGGATGTAGCGGGCGCTGTTGTAGCCCATGGCCTTGAGATCCATCGGCTCGAGCATGTTCAGCGCCTGCAGCATTACCGGCCCCTGCACCCACGTGTTCAGCTTGTAGACGTCGATCCCCTTGTAGCGGGTGACGACCGGCTCCTCGATGTGCACCTTCCAGTTGGCGAGGTCCGCCTCCGTGATCAGGCCGCCGAGCTCGTGCGAGCCGCGCACGAATTCGCGCGCGATGTCCCCCTTGTAGAACCGGTCGTAGGCGGCATAGATCGCCGCCTTCCGGCTCTTGCCGGCCTTGAGCGCCGCTTGCTCGGCGTCGACCAGTTTGCGGAGCGTGGCCGCGAGATCGGCCTGCTTGAAGATCTCGCCGGGCTGCGGCGCCTCGTGCGACTCGCCCGGGTGGGTGAGGAAGACCGCCACCGACGGCGGCCACTTCTTGATCTCCCGCTTGTCGTGCTCGATGGTGTCGGTCAACTGCTTCTCGATCGGATAACCGTCCGCCATCTGGATGGCCGGCGCGAGCACCTCCTTCAGGCTCATCGTGCCGAACTCGGCCAGCATCGTCATCAGCCCGCCCGGCGTGCCGGGCGTGACGGCGGCGAGCGGGCCGTACTCGGGCGGGTACGCCATCCCCTTGCTGCGGAAGAACTCCGGCGTCGCGCCGGTCGGGGCGACGCCGAGGCCGTTGATCGCGATGACCTTGCCGGTCTTCGGGTTGTAGATGAGCGCCTGCGTCTCGCCGCCCCAGCTGAGCGTGTCCCACATCGTGCAGACCGCCGCGAGCATCGAGCAGGCGGCATCGACCGCGTTGCCGCCCTTCTGGAATATCATCGCGCCGGCGGTGGCGCCGAGCGGCTTGCCGGTAATCGCCACCCAGTGCCGGCCGTGAAGCACGGGCTTCACGGTCCGCTGAGCCGAAACGGCCAGGCCGAGCCCGACCAGCAGTACGAACAGGACGAAGAATCTGGTTCTCATGCGGGGAACATTACTACAGGAAGCGGGGGATGGGAGAATGGGGATCGGGGACAGCGGCCAGCGGGGCGGCCAGCACTGAGACGCCCGTCGTGGCCCGGTTCGTCGCTCCGGGCTCAGCTCGGCGGACCTCGCAATTCGCCCTTTGCGCCGACCCGGTCCGCGCCTGGCTCTCGAGGGCTGGCCGTGAGCCGCAAGGCGTAAGTCGTCAGCCGGAAGGAGCAAGATGACCGACAAAGTCGTGGTAATCACGGGCGCAAGCGGCGGAATCGGTGCGGCGCTGGCCGAGTTGCTGGCCGAGCGCGGGGCCTCGCTGGTGCTCGCTGCGCGGAGAGAGGCGGAACTGGGCGCCGTGGCCTCGCGGTGCGGCGCTCGCGCGCACGCCGTGGTTGCCGACGTGACGAGGCGCGAGGACGTGCGCCGGCTCGTGCAGGCGGCGCTCGACACGTTCGGCCGCATCGACGTCTTCGTCAACAACGCCGGCCGCGGCATCACCCGCCCGCCCTCGCAACTGACCGATGACGACATCGACGAGATGATGCGCGTCAACGTGAAGTCGGCGCTCTATGGGATGCAGGAGGTGCTGCCGCACTTCCGCGCGCGCGGCACGGGGCACGTCATCAACGTGTCCTCGATGCTCGGGCGGGTTCCTTATCTCGTCGGCCGTGCGGCGTACAGCGCGGCCAAGCACTACCTCAACGCCCTGACCGCCAACTTCCGCGCCGAGGTGCAGCAGTCGCATCCCGGCATCCAGTTCTCGATCGTCTCGCCGGGCGTGGTCCACACCGACTTCGGGAAGAACGCGCGCCACGGCGGGCCCGACTCGCGCACGATTCCCGACGCGCAGACCCCTGGAGAAGTGGCAGAAATCATCGCCGATGTGATTGAATCCCGTCGCCCGGACGTCTACACGCGCCGGGGATCGCGGCAGCGCGTGGCGGATTACTACGGGTCGGTTGGGGAGGACGCGTAATGGACCTTCGTCTTTATCAAATCGATGCCTTTGCCGATCACCTGTTCAGCGGCAATCCTGCCGCCGTCTGTCCGCTCGAGGCGTGGCTGCCCGACGAGACGATGCAGAAGATCGCGGCCGAGAACAACCTCTCGGAGACCGCGTTCTACGTTCGGACCGGGAGCGGCTTCCACATCCGGTGGTTCACGCCCGCCGTCGAGGTCGCCCTGTGCGGGCACGCGACGCTGGCGAGCTCGTACGTCGTCTTCAACTACGACCGTTACCCGGGCGAGGTGATCGAGTTCGAGTCGAAGAGCGGACCCCTGAGAGTGAGGCGCGAGGGCGATCTTCTCGTGCTGGACTTCCCGGCCGAACGGCCGGTGAAGGTGGAGCCGCCGGCGGGACTCGCCGCCGCGCTCGGCCGCGATCCGGTCGAGGTCTGGCTGGGGAAGACCGACTACATGGCGGTCTACGGGGCCGAAGAGGACGTCGCGGCGCTCACGCCGGACATTGCGGCGCTCGGCGCCATCCCCGGCCGCGCCGTCATCGTGACCGCGCCCGGGCGCGAGGTCGACTTCGTTTCGCGGTTCTTCGCGCCGCGGGTCGGGGTTCCGGAAGACCCGGTGACCGGCTCGGCGCACACCAAGCTGACGCCTTACTGGTCCGCGAGGCTCGGGAAGGCGGTCCTCTCGGCGATGCAGTTATCGAAGCGGCAGGGACGCCTGCGCTGCCGCATGGCGGGCGACCGCGTGGAGATCGCCGGGCGGGCGGTACCGTACCTGACCGGCACCATCACGCTCTGACATGGTCAGGGGTCGGATTCATACCCGCCTCGCCGTCGCGGTCAGAGCGTGATCTGTCAGAGTGGCGCGGCGGCTGGCGCCGCCGCCAGTCCCGGTCGCCAGCGGCCGAGAACGCCGCAATCCAGCCTGACGTGCGCTTGCATCTGGGTGTCCCTCGCGCGATCATAAGCCGCCGAGAACGACAACCCCGTCCGGATCAGCAGGCATTGGAGGGAACTTGGGATTCCAACGGGACTTTCTCGCAGAGCGTTCGGACGAATCCCTGCTGGAGGAGTTGCGGCGCGTCGCCGCGAGGCTCGGGCAGGACAGCCTCACGCAAGCGGAGTTCGCCGAGCACGCTTTGATATCCGTCTCGCTTATAAAGAAGCGCTTCGGAACATGGAACAACGCACTCAAGAAGGCCGGCTTGCATGTGTCGAAGCGAATGGACATCCCTGACGACGAGATCCTCGCTGAGATCGGGCGAGTATGGACACTGCTGGGGCACAGTCCCTCTAGGGAGGAGT
Source organism: uncultured Acidobacteriota bacterium (assembly GCA_963727765.1). Taxonomy (GTDB): domain Bacteria; phylum Acidobacteriota; class Vicinamibacteria; order Vicinamibacterales; family Fen-181; genus FEN-299. Next base: position 387,723 of record CAVSGZ010000013.1, on the reverse strand, counting down.
TCGACGAACTCTCGACCGTCAGCAGCGCACTACTCAAGAAGCGGTTTGGCGGGCACGCCAGGGCCTTAGAGCGTTTCATCAAGTCAGCCGATGGCGGCGAACCGGAGAGAACCGATGGTGCCGCGCCGATTGGAGTGACGGCGCCTCAGGGGATGAGCATTCGGCCCGCCCGCGAGGGCGCGCGATGCTACGGCGACTTGATCAACTTCCGCGGGATGCAGCACGCCCCATTGAACGAACTCGGTGTCGTCTTCCTGTTCGGGATGATTGCAAAGGAACTGGGCTTCGTCGTCGAGGCGATTGGTGCCGGCTTTCCAGATTGCGAAGCCAAGGCCTACGACAAGAAGCGTCGGCTGTGGAGGAAGATCGCGGTTGAATTCGAGTTCAAGAGCTCCAACTTCCTCAAGCACAAGCATGATCCCGCGAAGTGCGATTTGATTGTCTGCTGGGTGCACGATTGGAAAGAGAGCCCGATCGACGTGCTCGACCTAGGGAGCGTAGTCAGAAAAGCCATGGAGCCCGTGGACAAATCACACGTCTGAGCGAGTATCTTCCCTCTTGCGCAGGATCACGAGGGGTGATCTTCTCAGGCACACCACGAGCGACCCCGGCATAGAACTCCGCCGAGAGCGCTGCCCCTGAAGGGATGGCCTGCATCCAGACACGACCTGCTCTGGCGCGAGACGCCTGGCTCGCGAGCGCCAAACACCGAAAGCCGGCTAATCGGCATCGCGAGCGGGGCCGATAACGGGCGATACTCGGTGCATTCCAAGCGCAGCCGCCAATCGAGGCGTTTCGCGATCGCCGCTGTATCAGAGTGGGGCGGCGGCTGGCGCCGCCGCCCCTCGACCCTTCAACAAGCTCAGGGTCGCCCTGAGGCCCTCGAAGGGCGACGTTGCTCGGGGCGGACCTGAGCGCGTCGAAGGGCCGCGAAACCCGGTCGCGAGCGTCTGAGAACGGGCGCTCAATACCGTGCCCGACACCCTACCGTTGGCGGAGACTCGTCAGGACCTCGATGTCGGCCTGGTCGGCGGGACGGCCTGTCTGTTTCGAGGCAATGAGGTCGTCGCGCCCGAGATACGGGACGCGGACGCCTTCGATGCGCCGCACGACGCGCGAACCCCAGGCGTGCTCGAATGTGACCGTCCAGGCGATCGTCAGAATGTCAACGCGCGGATCGTCCCCGACAATGGTGATGGGGTTGTTCGAGATCGCGGACGCGTCCAGTTCGCGCGCGATGCCGTACGGGAGTTCGCCGAGCGCTGCCAGCACCCGCGCCATGTTCGCGCCTTCTCGCGGCACCAGGATGTCGACGTCCTTGGTCGCACGCACCGACCCGTGCAGGTTGGCCGCAACGCCTCCCGCCAGCAGGTAGCGAGCCCTGTGCCGGTTGAGCAGCCGGCACACGCGGAGCACGCGATTATCTGTACCAGGGGTTGGTTTGGGCACGTTTCCACCGCTGGTACTGAGCGAAGGAGGCGAACGACCGCGTGAACGGCCGGAACCGGTGCGGCGTGAGCGCCCTGAAATCCGCGAACAGGCGTTCCGCCTCCCTGAGGCGCGCGGCCACGCTTCGCGCTGGTCGCGCTGCACGATGAGACTGTGCACGCCGTTTCATCGACGCGATTATACCGCGCGACTGTGTCAGAGTGGCGCAGCGGCTGGCGCCGCCGCCCCTCGACCCTTCGACAAGCTCAGGGTCGCCCTGAGGCCCTCGAAGGGCGACGTTGCTCGGGGCGGACCTGAGCGCGTCGAAGGGCCGCGAATCCCGGGAGCCAGCGTCTGAGAACGGGCTGAGGTTCACAGGCCGGACCCTGCTGGCCGCCAGAGACCGCGAATGCTGTCTATTGTCTAGTGCGGGGGATCCCAGAAAGAAACAGGAATGGCACTGAAAGCGGGCCGCTATTCACATTGAGTTCGAAACGGGAACGAAGCAGGTGAGTCAAGGACAGCGTTCCGGGCTGCCGCACAACCGGCGATGCGCTCGTCGCGGTCGGGGGCGCAGGGAGTTCGACCGGGTCCCTGTCAGCGGACAGGGCGGTAAACCGTCCGTTCTGAATCTCCAGCGCGGTCGCGCGCCCCTGGTACACCTCCGGGAGCATCCCGGTATCGAGCAGGAAGACGCGGCTGCCGAAACGAGGGACTATCTCCGCGTTCGGCTGAGGCGTGTGACCGACCACCATGTACCGGACGTGCAGGCGCGCCAGCATCGCCGTCACGGCGTCGATGAGCGTGTCTTCCGGCGCCTCGGCCAATCCGCGGTACCGCAGGGGGCCGTCGGGGGAGGCCGCCACCATCCAGCTCTCGAGGTCGAGCAGTCGCTGCATCGCGACGCCCACACCGGGCGCCGCCGCTAGGCCACGGGCCTGCAACCACGCCGACTCCTCGCCCACGAATTTCACCGCCTCGGGCAGCGTCATATAGCGCCAGATCACTTTCCCGTCGACGAGCGCCTGCCAGATCGAGTCGAACACGGCCAGTTCGGCGGTCACCCGTTCGTCCAGTTGACGGATCCCGGGAATCTCGAACGTCGGGTCCAGGCCGCCGTGAACGAATACGCCATCGCCAATCTGCACGACCGTATGGTGCGTGCGAAGCCAGCGGCCGTACTTGCCGTTGGGCCCGAATGCGTCGCGGTGCTCGACGAAGCCCGGGGGATGCTCGTCCATCCATTTCGCGCGCTCCACGTCGTCGCCGGGCGGGACCGCCGCGTGGCCGTGGCCGGCGTGCGCGGCGAGGAACTTCAGGTAGTCCCGGTAGGCCTGCTGGCGCCGCTTCTCCGAGCTGCCGGTGGCGAAGCTCCGGTAGATGGCCGGGGTGACGTATTGGAGCTCGCCCATCACGTTCATGACTTCGTGGTTCCCGAGAAGGGGTATCACCTTGCCGCCCGCTCTCGGGGCCTGGCGTTCGAGCGCCATCAGGAGATCGAGGCACTCGCGCGATCGCGCCCCCCGGTCGAGGACGTCGCCAATTTGCACCAGTGACGCCGGACCGCCGATCCACCGAAGGCGGGCGTCGATCAGCCGGGCGCGCTGCAGCAGGGCTACCAACTGCTGGTAGGCGCCGTGCACGTCCGCGACCGCGACCACCCGGGCCGGAGTCCGATTTTGCGCGGCCGGGGTCAGCAGAAGCGCGACGGCGAGATACGCCGAAAGCGCTTGCCGTGCCAATCGATGAGATCTCGCCATGTGGCCCTTCGCCGACGTTGTGGACCATGCCGATGTGAACCCGTCGCCATCGTAGGTGGCGCCCGATGGCGAGTCAAGCGAGCGGGCGAACCCGGCTGGTTGGCTTGACGAGCGGCGGCGCCTGTGGATACTGGAGCGGATTCCCCCCTGGCCAGGAGGTTGTGATGCTCCCTCCGCGCGTGGCACCGATGGCCGGTGCGCTCCTGATGCTGCTGCCCTCCCCCGTGCTTCGCACGGTGCCCGCTCTCGGCACGGCCGGCGTGGCGCATGGTTCGCAGGCGAAACCCGGCCAGACCCAGAAGCCGAAGAAGCCGGCGGCCGCCAAGCTGGCCGAGCCGTGGCCCGATGCCGCAACGCTGGCTGAACGCCGCAAGGACGCGGAGGCGCGCCGGCTGTTCCAGGACGTGGAGCCGCTCGCCTTCACCCTCGCGGCCGACTTCAAGGCGGTGAACCGGGATCGGGATTACGCCAGCACCAAGACCTTCCCCGCCGTGCTCACCGTCAAGGGCCAGGAGGGCTCCGTCCCCGCCGTCCCGCTCCACGTGAACCTGCGCACGCGCGGGAGCATCAGGCGACGATCGGATGTGTGTGCGTTCGCGCCGCTCAGCATCGAGTTCGTCAAGCAGGGCGCGACACGCACGGTGTTCGACGGGCAGAGCAAGCTGAAGCTCGTGGCGCACTGCAACGAGAACCAGACGTCCGACCAGCTCGTGCTGCTCGAGTACCTGGCCTATCGCCTCTACAACCTGATGACTCCGCGGTCGTTCCGCGTGCGGCTCGCGCAAGCCACGTACGTCGACTCGAACAGCGGCCGGACGCTGTCCACGCACAACGCCGTGTTCATCGAGGACGACGACGACGTGGCGCGGCGGATGGAAGGGCGCGCGGTGGCGATGACCGGGCTGGCGTTCAAGGACTTCGACCAGGAGTCGCTCACGCTGATGACGGTCTTCCAGTACATGATCGGCAATCCCGACTATTCGATCTCCGCGATGCACAACGTCCGCCTGGTGCAGACGGCCGCGAAGGTGCGCTATCCGATCACGTGGGATTTCGACGTCACCGGGCTGGTCGACCCCCAGTACGCGATCCCCATCCCGCAGGTGAGAAAGAAGATCGCGGAGGTCCGGACGCGGTCCTACCTCGGGCCCTGCCGCAGCCCGGAGGAATTCGAGCCGACGCTGGCCGCCTTCCGTGCGAAGCGAGCCGAGATGCTGACGCTCGTCAGTTCCATCCCCGGGCTCGACGACGCCGAGCGGCGCAAGGCCGCGGAGTACCTGGAGGAGTTCTTCACCGTGATCGGCAGCAAGGACCTCGTGAAGCGCGAACTGATCGATACGTGCCACGACCGGCCGACGATTTGACGTCGGTCCGACGTCGCCCGACACCGGGCTGCGCTACCGGCCGTCCCCTCCGCGCCGCGCCCACCGCGGCGCCACGATGAGCGCCGCGCCGTAGACGGCCAGCGAGAAGACCAGCGTCGCCGGCCGTCCCTGCGGAAAATCCTCGACGAGCAGCTTGAGGCCGCCCAGGACGAGGACGATGTACGTGAGCCAGCGGCCTTCGGCGAACAACCCGCGCCCGCCGAGAAACGCCAGCAGCAGCACGGCCGCCGCGCACACGACGGAGCGGATCGCCGCCGTCACCGCCGGATCTGCCGTGCCTCCGGGCTGTCCCGCGAGCAGCGATGCCGCATAGGTGATGCACACGGCTCCCACGCCGGCGAGCAGCAGGATGACCACGACGACCTTCGGGATCCGCAGGTGGCGCGGCGGCGCCTCCACGCGCGTCGTCACCGGGACCGCCGCGCACACGGCCGTCGCCGCGAGCACCACCCACGCCGCCAGCGGCACGCCCGCCCACACGTGGTCGGCCGACGCAGTGAAACCGTTGGTGATGATGTCGAGCAGGCCGGAGGACACGGCCGCCGCGACGAGGTAGACGGCGGCGTGCGATCCGATCGCGATCGCTGAGTATCGGTATCCGAGCCACGCCACGACGATGGCAAGGACCGCCCACGAAGCGGCCTGCGCCAGCGCGCCGACAGTCAGGCCGACGCCGGCGAGCGTGAACACCACGGCGAGCGACGTGTAGAAAGTGAAGTTCTTCCAGCGCCCCGCTCGCCAGTTGACGAACGCGAAGGCGACGCCGTAGCAGCCCGCGCCGAAGACGAGGCTGGCCAGGCCGAGCGGCGTCGCGCCGGCACCAGTCGCCTGCATGACGTACACAGCCCCGCCGAAAGCCACCACGAGCAGCGCCACGGTCTGCACCACCTCGAAGGGAACCACGTCGCGCGATCGCCAGAGCGTCCGCGCCGCGATGCTGATCAGGTAGGCGGCGAACATCGCGAGCTGCAGCGCCATCACCGCGCCGGGGCTGCCCTTCTGCCACGGGCCGACCACCGACCCGGCGATGAGCAGGACGTAGCCGTCGGCGATGAAGGCCACCGGCCACCGCAGCCAGATCCAGTCGAGCGAGTACCCAAGCCACAGCGTGCTGACCCCAAGGAAGGCCAGGTAGAAGCCGAGCGAGATGTCGGGCGGTTCGACGGCGAGCAGGAGCAGCAGCGCCGTCACGACGCCGCCGAGGGTGACGATCCAGGCCAGCGACTGGATGCGCCGCGCGGCGGCGACGAGAAACGCCAGCGCGGTGACGGCCGCCATGGCGACCGCCGTCGCGGCCGGCGTGAGCAGCTTCACGCGGACCGCCGCCTCCCACAGGATCGGGAAGGCGATCAGCGTGGTTGCGATTCCGTAGAAGGGCGCCACCAGCCGGCGCCCCGTCGCGTCGAGGCGATAAGCGAGGCCGAGCCACGCCACGGCGTAGATCAGGCCGAGCGCCGTGCCGCCGATCCGGGGAAGAGTGCCGGCGTCGGTCAGCGCCCGCAGCAGGTAGGCGCCGCCCAGCACGAGGCAGGTGCGTCCGACGAGCGACAGCACGGTGACCACCGTGATGTCGGACCCGGAAGAGACCGCGCCCCCCGAGGGCGCGTGGGCCGCCGACGCCGAAGACCTGGGCGCCGCCTCCGGCGAACCGTCGCCGACAACCGCCGCCGGCGTGGATTCCAGGGCGGCCAGCCGTTGTTCGAGAGACGCCACGGCGCCCGACAGGTCGCGCACCTGCCGCTCCAGCGACGCGAGACGGTCCTCCATCGGACCCTCCAGATGAGCTTGTTGGCGAGGATGCAAGGCGCATTTCACCTCAGACTCGCCAAGATCGCAACTGGGAAGGTGATGGTCGGCGCTTCCTACTTTCCGAACGTTGCCGGCAGCGTCATCTTCAACTCGCGCACGAGGAAGCCGTACATGTCCGCGCGCTCCTCGATGATCTTGTCGGTCGGCTTGCCCGCCCCGTGCCCGGCCTTGGTCTCGATCCGGATCAGGATCGGCGCGGACCCGGCCTGCGCGGCCTGGAGCGTGGCCGTGAACTTGAAGCTGTGCGCCGGCACCACGCGGTCGTCGTGGTCGGCCGTCGTCACGAAGGTGGCCGGGTACTTCGCGCCGGGCTTGATGTTGTGGAGCGGCGAGTACTTCATCACCGTGTCGAAGTCCGTCTTGTTCTTGTCCGGCTCGCCGTAGTCGGACCGCCACGCCCAGCCGATCGTGAACTTGTCGAACCGGAGCATGTCCATCACGCCGACCGCCGGCAGCGCCGCGCCGAACAGATCGGGCCGCTCGGTGAGGCACGCGCCGACGAGCAGGCCGCCGTTGCTGCCGCCCTGGATGGCCAGCTTCGGCGTCGACGTGTACTTCTCGCGAATCAGGTACTCGGCCGCCGCGATGAAGTCGTCGAACACGTTCTGCTTGTGCTGCAGCCGGCCCGCGTCGTACCAGGCCTGGCCGTACTCACCGCCGCCGCGCAGGTTGGCCACCGCGTAGACGCCGCCCATCTCCAGCCAGCCGGCCGCCGCGGGCGAGAAGGCCGGCATGGTCGCGATGTTGAAGCCGCCATAGCCGTAGAGCAGCGTCGGGTTCGAGCCGTCTTTCTTGAGCCCCTTCTTGTAGGTGAGGAACATCGGGATCTTCGTCCCGTCCTTCGAGGGGTAGAAGACCTGGATCGTCTCGTACTGGCCCGGATCGAACGCGAGCGCCGGCTTCTTGAAGACCTCGCTCTTCGCCGTGGCGAAGTCGTAGTGGTAGACGGTGGTCGGATAGAGGAACGAGCCGAACGAGTAGAACATCTCCCTCTGCGACCGCCGGCCGGTCGGCCCGGCGACCGAGCCGAGCGTCGGCAGCGCGACCTCCGCGCCGGGCTTGCCGTCGAGACCGTAGACGCGCAGCGCGTGGTGGGCGTCGGTCATCCAGAGCGTGACGAACTGATTGTTCACCATCACCACGCTCTCGAGGACGGCCTTGCCGGGCGCCTCGGCGACGAGCGTCTTCCACGCGGCTTCCGCCGGATGCTGCAGCGTGATGGCCACCAGCCTGAACCTCGGCGCGTTCTTGTTGGTCAGCACGTAGAACGTCTCGCCGTCGTTGCCGACCACCGAGTAGCTGGCGTCGAAAGCGTCGAGGAACGGCTGGATCGCGCTGCCGGGCTTGCCGAGGTCGCGGACGAAGACGCGGTTGCGGTTGTCGGTCCCCTCGGTCTGCGTGATGAGCAGAAAGCGGCCGTCCTCGGTGACATCCGCCCCGAAGCCCCAGTCGGGCTTGTCCGGCCGCTCGTAGACCAGCGCGTCCTTCTCCTGCAGCGTGCCCAGCTTGTGGAAGAAGACCTTCTGGTTCTTGTTGAGCGCCTGGAGCGCCTCGCCCTTCGGCTCGTCGTAGCGGCTGTAGTAGAAGCCGGAGCCGTCCTTGAGCCAGGAGGCGCCGCTGAACTTGGACCACTTCACGAGATCCGGCAGGTCCTTCGACGTCGCGATCTCGCGCACGTGCCACTCGATCCAGTCGGACCCGCTCGCCGCGAGCGAGTAGGCCATGTAGCGGCCGTCCTCGGTGAACGAGACGCCGCCCAGCGCCACCGTCCCGTCCTTCGACAGCGTGTTGGGATCGATCAGCACCTCGGGCGGCGCCGAGAGCGACTTCGTCTTGTAAACGACGGCCTGCGGCTGCAGACCGCTGTTCTTCGAGAAGATGTACCAGGCTCCCTCGCGCGACGGCGTGCCGAAGCGCTCGTAATCCCACAGTTTCGTCAGGCGCGCCTTGATCGCTGCCCGCTCGGGGATCTTCGACAGGTAGTCGAAGGTGACCGTGTTCTCGGCGTCGATCCAGGCGCGGGTCTGGGTCGAGTCGGAGTCCTCGAGCCACCGGTAGGGATCGGCCACCTTGACACCGAAGAAGGTGTCAACCTGGGGGCCCTTGTGCGCGACGGGATAGGTCGGTTTCTGGGCATTCGGCTGGGCGGAGAGCATGGCCATGGCAACTGTGATGGCGACGAGCAGATAAGGCTTCATTGGTGACCTCGGAAGTTCAAAGTGGTACGCGACCCCTTACTTCACGGGCCTGAGCAGCAAATCCTGAAAATCGAAACTGAAATCGGTGGACGGCGACACCGCCCGCATCTTCGCTTGGTCGATCGTGCCGTCCGGGTTGAGGGCGAAGGTGACGAACGCGTCGGCGCGCAACTCGCGATCGCGCCACCTGGCGACGAACGTGTCGTGCTGCCAGTGCTGGAGCTCGCCGACAAGCGCGGGCGTCTTCGTGAACCGGATGACGAGCTTCCCGTCCTCGACCGCGATGGCGACGTCGCCGTACCACGCGTCGCGATACGTGCCGGCGTAGGCGGCCAGCGGCAGCGACGGTTTCGACTCGCTGTTGCGCGCTGACGTTGTCTTGCGGTCGGCCTCGGCCACGGCCGCAGCCGTCCGCGCGTGGATCTTCTCGTAGCCGGCCAGCCAGTCGGTGCGGGCGCCGCCCGCGTAGGCGTCGGCCACGGCGTAGGCGATCGCGTCGAACGCCTCGCCGGACTCCTGGTTGGTCAGCACCGCGACGCCGAGCTTGAGATCCGGGATTATCAGCACGCGGGAGACGTAGCCTGGAAGGCCGCCCGTGTGCGTGAGCACCTTGTATCCCTTGAAGTCGCGGGCTTCGAGGCCGAGGGCGTAACCCCGGAAGTTCGACCGGAGAGCCGGCAGATCAGGAGGCGGCGGGTTGTTCGGCTCGGGCGTCACCGGCGTCGAGATCTGCCGCCAGGTCGCAGCGCCGAACAGCCGGGATCCATCCGACAGCTGACCCTCGGCGAGCAGCAGCTTGAGCCACTTCGCCATGTCCTCGGCGCAGGAGTTGATGCCGCCCGCCGGGTTCGTGTTGTCGCTGACGAACGGCGAAATCGGTTGCACCTTTCCGTCGACGACGGCGTGCGTCGTCGAGACGTTACCGCCGGAGACCGCCGACGAGTGCCGGACGTTGCTGTTCGTCATGCCCACTCGCGCGAGGATGCGCGAGGACACGAAATCCTCCCATGACTGGCCGCTGACGGCTTCGATCACTTCGCCTGCCACGAGATAGAGCACGTTGTCGTAGGCATACGCGCTCCGGAAGCTCGTCGCCGGCCTGATGTACCGCAGGCGCGCGGCAATCTCGCTCCGGTTGTACGTGCTGGGAGGCCACCAGAGCAGGTCGCCCGCGCCCAGGCCGAGGCCGCTTCGGTGGACCAGCAGGTCGCGGATGGTCAGCTCGCGCGTGACCCAGGCGTCGTAGAGCTGGAACCAGGGCAGGTAGTTGACGACCGGCGCGTCCCACTGGAGCTTGCCCTGCTCGACCAGCAGTCCGAGCGCCGTGGCCGTGAACACCTTGGTGTTCGACGCGATGCCGAAGAGCGTCTTCGCGTCGACCAGGTACAGGGTCGCCCATCTTGCGGACGCCGTATCCCCTGGCCAGCACCACACCGTTGTCCTTCACGACGGCGACCGCGAGGCCGGGAACATCGAACGACTTCATGACCCGCTGGACGTAGGCATCGAAGTCGGCGGGAAGCGCACCGACAGCCGGTGCCGGCTGGGCCGGCACCGACGTCGCGCCGGCGAGGGCGAGGGCAACGGCGAGGGCTGCCAGCAGCACGCGACGGGAAGGTCTGGTCACCATGGCGAGGATGCTATCACGGGCCGGCGGACCCCGGGGCGCGGTGGCCCTAGAGGTACTTCAGCAGCGTCCGGAGGGCTTCGAGAAAGGCGTGGGAAACGAGGGTGTAGGCCGAAGACAGGTCGCCCGCCTGCACGGCCGTTGCCACGGCGATCGGGTCACTCAGCACCAACCAGATCGCCGACACGGCAAGCACCGCGCACGTGATGGCGATGAGGCCGGATGTCTTCACGAGCCACATACCTGCAATACGCAGCGCGGCGCGTGAAGGTTGCATCCGGCCGGCGACAGGTGCGCCTAGCGGATGAGAATCAGCTCGGTCTGCGGCCCCGACATGAACTCCGCCCCGGTCGGCGTGACCACCACCATTTCCTCGACCGTCGCGACGCCGTAGCCGGGCACTGTCAAGCGCGGCTCGAGCGTGAACACCATGCCGGCCTCGACCGGCACGAACGGCCGGCGGGCGTACTTCTCCCACGCCGGGCCGAGGATCGCCGTGCCGTCGTGGGCGTAGCGGCCGACCTGGTGGCCGAGCGCGTGCGGGAATTCGGCGTAGCCGGCGCCGGTAATGAGCGTCCTGGCCACCTCGTCGACCGCCTGTCCGGTCACGCCGGGCTTGAGGGCCTTTCGCGACTCCTCGATCGCCCGCACGATCGTGTCGAAGCCGCGCTGCACCTCGGCGGGCGCCACCGATTCACCGTCGCGGAGGACGTACCAGGTCCGCTGCAGGTCGGCGCAGTAGTCGCGGTACTTGATGCCGAAGTCCATGTTGACGATGTGGCCGCGCTCGACCTGGCGGCCGGTGGGCGAGTAGTGCGCGCCCGCCGTGTCGGGCCCCGTGAAGACGGCCGGGCAGGTGCCGGGCTCCCACGCGACCTCGAGGCCGGCGTCCTTGACCTGGGCCGCCACGTAGCCCGCGACGTCGCGCTCGGTGACGCCCGGCGCCAGGAACCGGCCGACCTTTCCGAAGATCTCCTCGGTCAGGAGGATGGCGGTCTTCATGCGCCCCAGTTCCTCGTCGGTCTTCCGCGCGCGCAGCGTCGAGACGATCCGCTCGGCGGACACGAGGCGCTTCTCGAACCCGATCTCGGCGAGCCAGGACTGCAGCGTGAGGAACATCCCGTGCGTCAGGCCGTCGCAGACCTCGCTGTCGGTCGAGTAGTTGATGGCGATCGATGCCGGGTTCCGGCTCCGCAGGAACTCGAGCAGCGGCGCCTTCGCGCCCTGCACGTGGCCCTCGACCTGCCGGTAGGCCCCGGTGTCCTCCATCGTCTTGCGCTCGAACTCGCCGACGATGGCGTACGCCTCTCCGTCGGCCATCACGAGGAGGGCGCTGTGCCAGGTGAGCTGGGACGGCGCGAGAAACGGCATCACGGGATCGCCGTTCATGCCCGTCTCGCGCACGAAGGTGAGCCAGCAGGGGATATCGAGTTCCCTCAGGATGAGTGCGGCCTGGGCGATCTTCTCTTGAATGAGCGACATAATCGTCTCCCGTCGAGTGACGTGGTCAATTCCAACCCTCGCGATCGCCGCGGCTCGCGGCGATTCGCCGGTACCGCTCGAGCGCGTTCCGGTGATTGAACACGGCGTGCCGTTCGGCCGCCTCGGCGTCTCCGCGCGAGATGGCCGCCACGATGGCGCCGTGCTCGTCGAGCGACTCCTGCTCGTGGTGCGTGTGGAAGAGCGCCTCCGTGTACACGCGGACGTAGCGCTCCCGTCGGGCGTGCAGGGCGGCCAGCTTCGCGAGCAGCCGCGGCCCCGACGCCGCCTGTTCGTAACAGCGGTGGAATGCGATATCCAGCTCCTGCGCGGCGCGGATGTCGGCGGCCCCTGTCCCGGAGAGGGCCCGGAGGCGCGCGTTGATCGCCTGGGCTTCGCCGGCCACGGCCCGCCGCGGCGTCTCGGGCAATTCGGCGGCCAGCCGCGCCGCCACGCCGTCGAGCGCGCCGACCATGAGGAACAGCTCGCGCATGTCGGCGGCGGTCATTGGGGCCACCGTGACGCGGCCGGACCGCTTCACGCCGCGCGTCTCGACCAGCCCCTCCTGGTGAAGACGGAGCAGCGCCGCACGAACAGGCGTCCGGCTGATGCCGAGGCGCCGGCCGAGCTCGACCTCGGTGAGCCGGGCGCCCGGCGCCAGCCTGAGCGTGACGATGCTGTCGCGAAGGCGAACGTAGGCGGTGTCGGCGAGCGTGCGCGAAGTGGACATCCCGATCTCTATCGCTTGTAGATCTTACCGTCCTTCATCACGAACGCCACCTTCTCGAGCGTCGTGATGTCGGATGTCGGGTCGCCCGGGACCGCCACGAGATCGGCCAGCAGGCCTGGCCTGATCGTGCCGATCCGGTCGGCCTGGCGCAGCACCTTCGCGTTGACGGCCGTCGCCGCGAGCAGCGCCTGCACGGGCGTCATTCCGTCGCGCACGAGCCACTCCGCCTCGCGGTAGTCCTCACCGTGGTTGTAGACGCCGATGTCGCCGCCGAGGCCGATGACCACGTGGTTCTTCATCGCGAGCTGGAACGCCTGCTTTGCCTGCTCCATCGAGCGGGTTGGCGCGCCGCCGCGCTTGTAGGCGCCTGAGTATTCGGCGGAGGCCTCGACGGCTGTCAGCGTCGGGAAGAACGCGACGTTGCGCTCGGCCATCATCCGGAACACCTCGTCGGTGCCGCCGTAGCCGTGCTCGATCGTGTCGACGCCGGCCACCACCGCGCGCCGCATGCCTTCCGTGGTGGAGGCGTGCGCGGAGACCGGCTTGCCCGCGCTGTGGGCCTCCTCGACCGCCGCCTTCAGCTCGTCGAGGCTGAAGGTCGGCACCGAGGGACCGGCGCCGCGGCGATAGTCGGCGTACAGCTTCACCCAGTCGGCGCCGTGGCCAATCTGCTCGCGGACCGCCTTGAGCATCTCGGGGACGCCGCTCACTTCCTGCCCGCCCTTCGGCGTGTCCACGTTGGGCGCGAAACCGAACGGCCCAGGGCCGTAACTGGCGGTTGCGACGATGGCCCGCGTGGCGACGAACAGGCGCGGCCCCGGGATCAGGCCCTCGTTGATGGCGCGCTTCACGTCCACGTCGGCAAAGCCCGCGCCTTCGGTGCCGAGATCGCGAAGCGTGGTGAACCCGGCGAGCAGCGTGGTCTCGCAGTGCTTCACCGCTTCGATGGTCCGGTAGGCCTCCGACTCCTTCAGCACCTGGTCGTTCCAGGTGGTCTCGTTGTAGGCGTGGAGGAAGATGTGCGTGTGGGCTTCGATGAGGCCGGGCAGCAGTGTCATGCCCGGCAGATCGACCGTGTGCGCACCGGCCGGCGGCGTGACCGAGGCCGTCGGGCCGACGGCGGCGATCGTGTTCCCGGTGACGAGGACGACCCAGCCGGGATGGGCCTGCTCGCTGGTCGCGTCGAAGACCTGCTGCGGACGAATCAGCCAGCTCTCGGACGCGGCCTGGGGGGCTGGCGCGCGCTGCGCGCCGACGTCAGTGGCGAGAAATGCGACCGAACCCAGGAGGGTAAGAGCCGCGGCGAACGACAGCGACTTCGAAAGGCGTCTCATGGACGCGCATTATACGCGCCCAGCCGTCGGCCGGCGTCAGAACCCCTTCTGCTCGGTCCTCTCGATGATCTCGTCCTGCAGCCCCTTGGTGAGATCGCAGAAATAGTCGCTGTAGCCGGCGACGCGGACGATCAGATCGCGGTGCTTCTCCGGTTCCTTCTGCGCGGCGCGAAGCGTGTCGGCCGTCACCACGTTGAACTGGATGTGGTGCCCGTCGAGCTTGAAATACGCCCGCACGAGGTGGGCGAGCTGGTCGATCCCCTCCTGCCCCTCGAGCAGCGCCGGCGTGAACTTCTGGTTGAGCAGCGTGCCGCCGCTGCGCGCGTGATCCATGCGCGAGGCCGACTTGATGACCGCCGTCGGGCCGTGACGGTCCGCGCCGTGCGCGGGGGAGATGCCGTCGGACACCGGCACCCAGGCGTGGCGGCCGTCGGGTGTCGCGCCGCACACCGATCCGAAGTACACGTGGCACGTGGTCGACAGGTAGTTGACGTGGTAGGTGGATCCGGTCGGCCCCCGCCGCCCGTCGATCCGGTGGAACAGCTCGTCGCACAGCAGCGTCACGAACGCGTCGGCGTACTCCTCGTCGTTGCCGTACTTGGGCGTCTTGTTGAGCAGCAGCTGGCGCAGGCTCTCGTGGCCGACGAAGTCGTCGCGCACCGCCTTGACGAGCGCGGGCATCGTGACGTGGCCGTGATCGAACACGTGGTACTTGATGGCCGAGAGGCTGTCGGCCGCCGTGCCCGGCCCGACCGGCATGATGTAGCGGGTGTTGTAGCGGGCGCCGCCGGCGTTGTAGTCGCGGCCGTTTCTGATGCAGTCGTCGGTGATGATCGACAGGAACGGCGCCGGCATCATCGTCGCGTACATCCGCTCGATGACTTGGCTGCCGGCGATCTTCACGTCGATGAAATGCTGGAGCTGGCGCCTGAACGCGTCGAGGAATTCTTCGAACGTCGTGAACGCGGACGGGTCGCCCGTCTTCGGCCCGATCTGCCGCTCGGTGCGCGGGTCGTAGCCGTCGTTGAGCGTAATCTCGATGACCTTCGGCAGGTTGAAGTAGCCGGTGAGGATGTAGCTTTCCTTGCCGAACGCGCCCGCCTCGACGCAGCCGCTCGTCCCGCCGCACCGCGCGTCCTCGACCGCCTTGCCCTGCCGCACCAGCTCGGCCACCACCATGTCGGCGTTGAAGATCGAAGGCTGGCCCCAGCCCTTCCGGATGACCTCGCACGCCTTCTTGAGAAAGAGGTCCGGGCTCTTCTTGCTCAGCTGGATGTTCGACGATGGCTGCAGGAGGCGCATCTCGTCGATGACCTCGAGGAGGAGGTACGAGACCTCGTTGACGCCATCGCTGCCGTCGGCCTTCAGGCCGCCGTTGCTGATGTTGGCGAAATCCGTGTAGGTGCCGCTCTCGGCCGCCGTGACACCGACCTTGGGCGGCGCCGGCTGGTTGTTGAACTTCACCCAGAAGCACTGCAGGAGTTCCTTCGCCCGCTCGCGCGTCAGCGTGCCGGCTTCGATCTCGCGCTTGTAGTAGGGATAGAGGTGCTGGTCGAGCCGCCCCGGGCAGAACGAGTCCCACGTGTTCAGCTCGGTGATCACGCCGAGGTGCATGAACCAGTAGGCCTGGAGCGCCTCCCAGAAGGTGCGCGCCGGGTGTTCGGGGACCCACGTGCAGGTGGCGGCGATCTGCTCGAGTTCTGCCTTCCGGACCGGGTCGGCCTCGGCGGCGGCGTGGCGCGCGGCCTCCACGGCGTGGCGCCGCGCGAAGTGGATCACCGCGTCGGCGGCGATCCGCATGCCCTTGAGCTGCTGCCGCTTGTCGTACGCGTCGAGATCGTGCAGGTCGTCGAGCGCGGCCAGCTCGCGGTCGATGTCCGCCTGCAGCCCGGCAAGGCCTTTCGCGTAGATCTTCCCGTCGGCCACCGTGTGGCCGGGCGCGCGCTGTTCCATGAACTCGGTGAAAACGCCGGCCTCGTAGGCGTGCTTCCACGCGTCGGGAAGCTCGTGGAACATCCGGTGGCGCATCGAGCGCTCGCGCCAGTACGGGATGACGGTGTCGCGGTACGCCGCGCGCGCGTGGTCGTCGACGGCGAAGGAGATCTTCTCGCGCGAGTCCAGGATGTCGAGGTCCTCGAGGGTGTGGCAGCACAGTTCGGGGTAGGTGGGCGTCGCCTTGGGCGTGGGTCCGCGCTCGCCGACGATCAGCTCGCCCGGCATGATGCACAGCGCCTTGCGCGCCATCAGGGTACTGCAGCGAGAGCGCCCGCAGGATCGGCAGCGATGCAGACGGGGCCTCACGGTAGAACGCCGTCATCAGCTCGGCGCGCTCGGTCGACAGCGTGGGGTGGCGGTCGAGGCTCTCCTGGCGCAGCCTGGCTACGCGCTCGGTCATGACGCTCCTCCTGGTTGCACGATGAGCCCGCACGACTCGAGGAGGCGGACCACGTGGGTCTGCCGATCGGCGGTCGGCGGCTCGGTCTCGGGAAGTCGGTACGAGCGGTGCAGCCGGTCGTACTTGGCCAGCCCCGCGCGGTGATAGGGCAGCACGTCGATCCGGGTCAGTCCGAGCGAGGCTAGCAGCGCGCCCACGGCGCGCACGTTGCCGTCGTCGTCGTTGACGCCCGGGATGAGCGGGAAGCGGACGCGGATCTCGGCGGGCGTCTCGATCAACCGCTCGAGATTGCGGAGAATGAGGACGTTGGACGCGCCGGTGTATTCACGGTGACGCCGATCGTCGAGCAGTTTCAGGTCGAACAGGAAAAGGTCAGTGTCGTCGGCGACGTCGAGCAGCGCGCGCGTGTCGGCGTGGCCGCAGGTCTCGATGGCGACGTGGATCCCGGCGGCGCGGCAGGACCGGGCCATGTTGGCCAGGAAGACCGGCTGCATGAACGGCTCGCCGCCCGAGAAGGTGACGCCGCCGTTCGACTCGTCGTAGAAGATGCGGTCGCGCTCGATCTCGGCCATCAGGGCCTCGATGCTCATGGTCCGGCCGACCAGCTCGCGCGCGCCCGTCGGGCACGCCTCGGCACAGGCGCCGCAGGTCGTGCACTCGGCGGGCGCCACCGGGCCGTCGCTCGCCGCCGGCGGGGCCGCGTGGAACGGGCAGGCGTCCGTGCAGGAGGCACACTGGACGCACCGGTCCTTGTGCGGCATGAACTCGGGATGAGTCGACTGGCTCTCCGGGCTGTGGCACCATGCGCAGCGGAGCGGGCAGCCCTTGAGGAACACGGTGGTGCGGATGCCGGGGCCGTCGTGGATGGCGAAACGCTCGATCCGCAGGATGGTCCCCTGGATGTCGGGCATCCCGAGAAACGCCGGGTCGGTCCAGGCTGCGCAGGTCACGTGAATCCCCTACCAGTTTCCCCGTTCGCCGAGAATCGTCACCACCTGGCCGTAGCGCGCGGCAGACGCCCGCCAGTGGCGCTCCACGGCGCTCTCGGCCCCGTCGCTGTCGCCGGCGCGGATCGCGTCCACGATGGCGGCGTGCTCCCGGGAACCGTCATCGAGCGCGCGGGCGATGGCGCTTGCGTAGATGCGCTCGTAGCGCTCGGCCTGCGGCTGCAGCACGTCGAGTTCGGCCAGCAGGCGGGGTCCCGCGCCGGCCACCGTGTAAGCGCGGTGGAAGCGCGCGTGCGCCCCGAGGGCGTCGAGCATCTCCGGCGGCCGCGACGAGGTCGCGGCGTCCACGGCATCGGCGAGCCGCGCCATCTCGTCGGCCAGCGCCCGTCGCCGGGCCTCGTCGAGGCCGGTGGCCAGCCGGGCCGCTGAGGCCTCGAGCGCGCCCGCCATCAGGAACACCTCGCGCATGTCTTCCGCCGTCACTGGCGCGACCGCCGCGCGCAGCATCGAGCCGGCCCGCGCGACGTGGACGAACCCCTCCTGCTGCAGCCGTTGCAGCGCGGCCCGCACGGGCGTCCGGCTCACGCCGAGGCGCGCGGAAAGCTCGGTCTCGACAAGCGGAGCGCCGGGGGGCAGCCGACCGGTTACAATCAGGTCGCGCAACCGTTGATACGCCGACGAGGTGACCTCGCGGCGCGGAGTGCGACGGGTCTTGCGGCTGGTGGCCGCTGGGCGCCGGTGCGGGGCGGCCGGCCGGCGGGCGACGGCCTGTCCAGGAGCGGGCGTCATGACGTCCACCAATGTACTCTTTTGCATCTCGTATTGCACGTGTTTTTGTATACAATATGTGTCGCCCTGCTCGTAGTTGTTTGACAAGCCATTTCGTGTCAGTAACTTGTCTGAGGTTATCAATGACCAACTTCCGTTGCCTCAACCGCACGGCCCCAGTGCTTGGCGTCCTCGCTGTCCTGGCACTGAGCGTTTCGCAACCCGTGTCCGCCCAGGCGCCGGCCGCCAAGGCGCAACCACCGAAAGCCGCGGCAACCGCCGCCGCCTCGACCGCCGGTCCCGCATCTTCCGTGGCCGATGCGGCGTTCCGCCTCAAGGCCTGGGACTCGTTCGTCTCGATGCGCGGCAACTCACCCTTCAAAGACCTGAAGTGGCAGTTCTTCGGGCCGACCAGCATCAGCGGTCGCGTCGTCGACGTGGCGGTCGCCAACCGCAAGGGCAAGACCCGGATCATCTACGTCGCAACGGCCTCAGGCGGCCTCTGGAAAACCGAGAACGAGGGGACCACATTCGAACCGGCGTTCGACCAGGCGGCATCGGTGCAGGGCGGGAACGTCGAAGTCGCGCCGTCTGATCCGAACATCGTCTGGTTCGGCACCGGTGAGGCCAACATCTTCCGCAGCTCGAACGCCGGCGTCGGCATCTTCAAGTCGACCGATGCGGGCAAGACGTGGCAGCACATGGGCCTCGCCTCGACCCACACCATCCCACGCATCATCATTCACCCGACCAACCCGGACATCGTGTATGTCGCGGCCGGCGGACACGAGTGGACCGACAACGAAGACCGCGGCGTCTACAAGACGACCGACGGCGGCAAGAGCTGGACGAAGGTGCTCTACGTCGATGCGAAGACCGGGGCGAACGACCTCGTGATGGACCCCACCGACCCGAATATCCTGTACGCGACCACCTGGCAGCGCATCCGGCAGAAGTGGAACGACCCGCGCACCTTGAAGGGCTATACCGGCAGCGGCATCTGGAAGACGATCGACGCTGGCAAGACCTGGACACCGATCAACGAGGGCCTCCCGGTGCCCGATCACCGCGGCCGCATCGGCATCGACATCGCGCGATCGAACCCGAACGTCGTCTATGCCTTCGTGGACGACTACGAGATCGCGCACCAGGCCAAGCCGGGCGATCTGGACTCGTACAGGCCGGCAGAAGGAGGGGACGATCAGGGGCGCCGAGATCTACCGGTCAGACAACAAGGGACAGACCTGGCGGAAGGTGAGCGAGTCGAACGCGTTCATGGAAGGGGCGGCGGCGACCTACGGATGGGTCTTCTCGCAGATCCGCGTCGACCCGACAAACGAAAACGTCGTCTACTTCCAGGGGCTGATGCTCAACCAGTCCACCGACGGCGGCAGGACGTTCAAGGCCCTGCGCGGACCCCACACAGACCATCATGCGCTCTGGATCGACCCGGCCAATCCCGACAACCTGATCGACGGCAACGACGGCGGCGTGGTGATCTCGTACGACGGCGGCAAGACGTGGCGTCTGTTCATCGACAACCTGCCGATCTCCACCTTCTTCAACATCGAGTTCGACAACGGAACTCCGTTGCGCGTCTACGGCTCGGTGCAGGACCACGGCAGCTACCGCGCCGTCGTCGACCTGAGCAAGGGGCGCGACAAGATCCCCACGCAGGCGTTCGAAGAAACGCTCGGCGGCGAGGGGACGACGCACGCGATCGACAAGAGCAGCAACGACATCATCTACGCCTCGAGCTATTACGGGAACCTCGACCGTGCCGACGTGACCAAACCAGCCCGGAGCCGCACGCTCTGGGGTTCGGCGCCGTTCGAGGTTGCCAACATCATGCCGAAGGTCGGGCCTGGCGAACCGGCGCTGCGCGGCCAGTGGATGGCGCCGACCATCGTCTCGCCGCACGACCCCGACATCGTCTACCACGGGCTCCAGTACGTCTTCCGCTCGATGCACCAGGGAGACACCTGGGAGCGGATCAGCCCGGACCTGACCGGCAACGATCCGAAGATGTTCGGCGACATCCCGTACCAGACGCTGTTCGCGCTGGCCGAATCGCCGATGCGCTTCGGACTTCTCTACGCCGGCACCGACGACGGGCGGCTGTGGGTCACGAGGGACGGCGGGAAGGCGTGGACCGAGTTGACGGCCAACCTGCCGCAGCGCAAATGGATCTCGCGCGTGACGCCGTCGGCCTTCAACGAGGGCACCGTCTACGTGACCCAGAACGGGAAGCGAGACGACGAGTTCGCGGCCTACATCTACAAGTCGACCGACTTCGGCAAGACGTTCAAGAGCATCGTGGGCAACATCCCGGCCGGGCCGGTGAACGTGATCCGCGAGGATCCCACCAATCCGAAGATCCTCTACGTGGGGACCGACATGGGGGTCTACGTCACGACCGACGGCGGGGCGACGTGGAACGTGCTGGGCGGCAACCTGCCGCAGGTGTTCGTGCTCGACCTGAACATCCAGCCGCGCGACAAGATGATTGCGATTGCGACGCACGGGCGCGGCGTGTGGCTGATGGATGCGATGGCGGTGGAGAACAAGAAATAGCAGGCGTTCGGCTTACGGCTTTCGGCGTTCGGCGGTGTCGCGCGTGACGAGGACACGGCCGAACGCCGATCTATTCCAGTTCTTCAAGCGTCACCAGGCCGCGCCTTAGCGCCTGCACGATGGCCTGGGCGCGGTTTTCGACCTGCAGCTTTCCGAGCACGCTCGCCACGTGCGTCTTCACCGTCTCCTCGCTGATGCACAGCGCGTCCCCGATCTCGCGGTTGGTGAGCCCCAGCGCGAGTCGCCGGAGGACCTCGCGCTCCCGCGCCGTCAACCCATCGTGTGGCGACGAGGCATGCAGCACCTGGTCGCTCACCGACGGGTCGATGTAGGTCTTGCCGCGGGCGACCGCACGCACCGCCGCCAGCAGCGTCTCGGGTTCGGCGTTCTTCCGCACGTAGCCGACGGCCCCGGCCCGAAGCACGCCCATCATCCGCGCCTCGTCGATCGACGCGGTCAGCGCGACGACGCGAACCTCCGGCCGCCGCTCGAGCACGCGTCGCGTCGCCTCGATGCCGTCCATGCCGCCGGGAAGCAGGAGGTCCTGGAGCACGACCTGCGGCTTCCACTCGTCGAGGTGCTCGAGCAGATCCTCGCCGCTGACGGCGCTTCCCACTACGACGAGGTCCGGGAACGACTCGAGATACGCCTTCAGGCTGCGCGAGACCACGCGGTGGTCGTCCACGAGCGCCACGCGGATGGGACCACTCATCGCGCACCATCCTTCTCCGGCTGGTGAGACAACCCTGTTCGTGCCCGGAAGTAGGCGGCCACCACCAGCGCGGCTTGGGAGAAGATCAGGAGGACGAAGGCACCGTTCAGAAGCAGGAAGTACGGATCCCTCTCGCGCGTGCAGGCCCAGGCGAGCACAGCCGCCCAAGCCAGCGTGTGGCCAGACCAGAAGATCGCACGACGGCGGTACGCGCCGAGATCCACGTCATCCGCGGGTGCATACGGAATCAACGCCCGGACCACCGTTCCGGAACCAGGCTGGCTGGTAACCGCGAGAGTTCCGCCCAGCGTCTGGACGCGCGAGCGCATGTTCCCGAGTCCCATGCCCGCCGGAGGCTGCGCAGGATCGAAACCGACACCGTCGTCGTCCACGCGCAACTGGACACTGATTGGCGTGGACTCGAGCGTTATCGACACCTGCTTCGGCCGGGCGTGCCGTCCGACGTTGGCGAGCGCCTCCTGCGCCACCCGGAAGAGCACCTGCTGTGTGCCGACCGGGAGCGTCTCGCTGGACGGAAGGTCCTTTACCACCAGCCGGACATCGGCGCCGGTCCGGAAGCGCAGCGCCTCGCACTGCTTCTTGAGCGCCTCGATGAGCCCGCTGTTCTCGAGTGGCGACGCGCGAAGCTGATCGAGCATCGCCTCCATCTCGGCCGTCGCCTCCCGCGCGGCATTGCGCACCTGGTTGATGGCAGACCGGGCCCCGGCCGGGTCGGCGTCGAACCGCGCCTGCGCCGTCGCCGCTGCAGTGTGCATGACGAAGATCTGCTGCTTGATTGAATCGTGGAGGTCACGCGCCAGGCGGTTGCGCTCCTCCTGGCTCGCAACCTCCCGGATCTTCTCCTCGTAGGTGGATCGAAGGCGACGAACGCTCGGTTGCCGAAGCTCCTGGAGCACGGAGTCGTGCCGCTGCATCCCAAGCCCGCCCCAGGGGATTCCGTTCGGGTACAGCCAGAAATCGGCAAAGAGGTAGGATCCGGCTGTCAGCCATCCGAGCGTCACCGCGCCGCCCCACCCGAGGCGGTGGAAACCCACAACGGCCAGCAACTGGACGCCGACGCCAAGCGCTGCGACGGCGTGACCGACGGCCCACCACCCGAGGGCCTTGCGCCGGCCGTCCTCGTCGAGCGTGCGCGCCATCGCGAACGCGAGGAACCCGAGGCAGAGAAGGACCGAGCCGGCCAGCCGGACGACGACGTGGTCGGCAGAGGGCAGGCCGGCAAGCGGCAGGGGGGAAAGCAGTCCGCCCCACCCGTAGAGCACCGCGCCCGTAGCCCACGCAACGACGGCGTAGACCTTGAAGACCAGTCGCGTGTTGATTGTGACGTCGTAGGTTGCTGTGTACATGCGCCCACTCTACGAGTTGGGCGCAGCATCGCACATCACCCGGCTTTCGCGAAATGGGTCACCCGGATGGGGGAGGGGAAAGGGCTCAGGGCTCAAGGCTCAGGGCTCAGGGGGCGCTGCGCGAACGACGGCCAGATGGCAGCGCTCGAGAAAAACCGCCCCAACCCCTCCGGGGGACGTATGATCCGGCTTCAGGCGCTCAGCCCGCCGCCTGAAGCCTGGAGCCCGAAGCCTGCGCGCGTCAGTATCCTGGAGCCGACCATGTCGATCGACAGACGTAGATTCCTGCAGTCTTCAGCCCTGGCCGTCGGGGCGGGGGTCACACTGGATGCCGCGGCGCTCGTGCCGGGCACGGGCGCGGCGCCGCAAGCCACGCCCGCTTCAGCCGGCCCGTTCAGCCACCTCAAGCCGATGACCGGCGGCATCGTCCGGATCGATACCGAGGACCGGAAGGCGCGCGTCGAGAAGGCGCGCCGCCTGATGGTCGAGAACAAGATCGACGCCATCATTCTCGACTCGGGCACGAGCCTCGTATATTTCACCGGCGTGAGCTGGTGGCCGAGCGAGCGGACATTCGTCGCCATCCTGCCGGCGCGCGGCGAGGTGGCCTACGTCTGCCCGAAGTTCGAGGAAGGCAGGGCGCGCGAGTTGATCACGATCGGCAGCGACGTGCGCACGTGGGAGGAGCACGAGAGCCCGTTCGAGCGAATCGCCCAGGCGCTGAAGGACCGCGGCGTCTCGCGCGTCGGCTTCGAGGAGTACGCGCGGTTCTTCGTGTCGGACGGCCTTCGCAAGGCTGCGCCCGCCGTGGAGATCGTCAGCGGGACCCCGGTGACCGCCGGCTGTCGCATCTTCAAGACGCCCAAGGAAATCGCGCTCCTGCAGTGCGCGAACAACATCACCAACGAGGCGTACCGCGCGATTATCCCGCTGCTCAAGCCGGGCATGACCGAAGAGGAGTTCGGCGCGCTGGCCGTTGCCGCGCATCATGCGCTCGGCGCGGAGGGCGGCATCGGCGCCACCTTCGGGGAGATGACGTCCTCGCCACACGGGAGCATCAAGAGCCGCCCGCTCCGCGAAGGCGACATCGTTCTCATGGACGGCGGCTGCACGGTGGATGGCTACCACTCCGACATGAGCCGCACGGTCGTCGTCGGCGCGCCGACCAGGCGGCAGCGGGAGATCTGGGATCTCGTCAAGCGCGGCCAGGCGGCGGCGTTCGCCGCGGCGAAGCTCGGCGCGGCGTGCGAGGACGTGGATGCGGCACCGCGGAAACTTTACGCCGAGCACGGCTTCGGCCCCGACTACAAGCTGCCGGGCCTGCCGCACCGGACGGGACACGGCATCGGCATGGACGGGCACGAGTGGACCAACCTCGTGCGCGGCAACAAGACGAAGCTCGCGCCCGGCATGTGCTTCAGCGACGAGCCGATGCTCGTTCTTCCGGGCGAGTTCGGGATCCGCATCGAGGACTGTTTCCACATGACCGAGCAGGGCCCGAAGTTCTTCACGACGCCCAGTCCGGCGATTGACAAGGCGGTGGCATGAAAGAGGCTCAGGGCTCAAGGCTCAGGACTCAGGACGTGATCATGAGAACCAGAATCGCGCTCGGCCTCCTCCTGTTGGCCACTGCCAGCGTCACCGCCCTTGCGCAGTCGCCGACGCGCTCGTTCACCGAAGACAAGCTGGCCGGCTTCACGTATCGCGCGCTTGGCCCGTACCGCGCTGGCTCCTGGGTCTCCGACATCGCCGTGCCCGAGGCGCCAGAGAAGTCGCACCTCTACACCTTCTACGTCGCGGTCCGGTACGGCGGTGTCTGGAAAACGACCAATAACGGCACCACGTTCCAGCCGATCTTCGACGCGCAGGATGTCACCGACATCGGCTGCCTCGCCGTCGCGCCGTCGAATGAGAACATCGTCTGGGTCGGCACCGGCGACGCGTCAAGCGTGCGCGTGGCCTACCCGGGCGACGGCGTCTACAAGTCGATCGACGCGGGCAAGACCTGGCAGCACATGGGGCTGCGCGAGACGCAGCACATCGGCCGCATCGTCGTCCATCCCACCAACCCCGACATCGTCTACGTCGCGGCGATGGGCCGCCTCTGGTCGACCAACGAGGAGCGCGGCGTGTTCAAGACGGCCGACGGCGGAAAGACCTGGAAGAAGGTCCTCTACCTCAACGATCGGACCGGCGCCATCGACCTCGTGCTCGACCGCAAGCGCCCCGACACGCTCTACGCGGCGATGTACGACGTGCAGCGACGGCCGTGGAAACTCCTGGAGGGCGGAGAGGGCAGCGGCATTTTCAAGACGACCGACGGCGGGAGGACCTGGAAGAAGCTGACGGCCGGTTTGCCCGCGAAGCAGGGCCGAATCGGCCTCGACATCTACCAGAAGAACCCCGAAATCCTCTACGCGGTGACCGAGAACTTCGCCACCCGTCCGCCGACGGAGCAGGAGGCGAAGCGCGATCGTGCACGCGGCCAGGATCCGCAACCGAGGGCGATCGGCGGCGAGGTCTACCGAACCGACGACGGCGGCAGGACGTGGCGGAAGATGAACGCCGCGACCGACGACGTGAGTTCGAAGGCGGGGTACTCGTTCAATCAGATCCGGGTCGATCCGAACAACGACAGGCGGATCATCGTCAACTGCGACTCGCTGCTCAGCTCGGAGGACGGCGGCAGGACGTGGAAGGGCCTCACGTGGGACGCGAGGAACCTGTTCGCCAAGGGGTTCGGCGACTTCCGCACGATGTGGATCGACCCGCAGAACTCCGACCGCTGGATCCTTGGCAGCGACGGCGGCGTCCACATCTCCTACGACGCCGGCAGGACGTGCGACCACTACTCGAACATCCCGGGCGGCGAGTTCTACTCGATTGCCGTTGACATGGATCGCCCGTATCACATCTACGGCGGCCTGCAGGACCATGACTCGTGGCGGGGCCCCATCAACGGGCCGGCTGGGCGCGTCGGGCCTGAGGACTGGGTGACGGTGGGCGACAACGATGGCCAGTACAACCGGGTCGATCCGAACGACAGCCGCTGGGTCTACAACACGTTCCAGTGGGGCGGGCACTACCGGCTCGACCAGCGGACCAGGATGCGCAAGGCAATCACCCCCATGCGAGCGCCAGGCCAGCCGCCGCTGCGCTGGAACTGGACACCGCCGCTCGCGCTGTCGCCGTTCAACAGCCACATCATCTACACCGGCGCGCAGGTGCTGTTCCAGTCGGTCGATCAAGGCGATCACTGGGAAGAGATCAGCCCCGACCTGACCGGCAACGACACGTCGAAGATCTCGCCGCCGGGCGCAACGGTCCAGTACCTGCACGATCACCACGATTGCCGAGTCGCCAGTCACGCCGGGCGTCATCTGGGTCGGGACCGACGACGGCAAGGTGCAGGTGACGCGCAATCACGGGGCCACATGGACGGACGCGACGGCGAAGGTCGTGGCGGCCGGAGGCGGCCCGGCCTACTACGCCACCACGCGCGTCCTGCCGTCGGCCTTCGCGTCGGGCACGGCCTACGTGACGCGCAACGGGCGACGGTTCGACGAGTTCAAACCCGTGGTGATGAAGACGACGGATTTCGGCGCCACGTGGACATCGATCTCCGCGAACCTCGCCGACCGGGCGATCGACGTGATTGTCGAGGACCTGAAGGACCCGGACATCCTCTACGTCGGCAGCAACAAGGGCATCTACCTGTCGCTCGACGGAGGGCAGCGGTGGGTGGCGCTGAAGGGGAACATGCCTGCCGTGCCGGTGACAGACATGCTGATCCACCCGCGGGAGCGCGACCTGGTCGTGGCGACCTACGGCCGCGGTCTCTACATCGCGAACACCGCGTGGGTGGCCGAGGCGAAGCAGGGGGCGTTCGACGGCCCCGCGCACTTCTTCGCCGTGCAGCCGCGCCCGCTGCCGGCGCCGGGGCCGCTCGGCAACTTCGAGTTCTACGGCGACCGTGCGCTGCTCGTCCCGAACGACGACGGGTTGAACTTCGACTACTACCTGAAGGACAAGGCCGACGGCGGAGTGAAGATCGCGGTCGTCGACATGTCGGGCAATGAGATTAGGACGCTCACAGGCTCCGGTGAAGCCGGCATGAACCGGGCAAGCTGGGATATGAGCGATGCCCACGAGCGCCAGGTCGCGCCGGGCAGCTATGTCGTGACGATACAGGCCGGCGAGCTGAAGCTCACGCAGAGTGCGACGATTGTCGGAGGCCGCTAAACCGTTACGCTCCGGGAGGAATCATGTTCGACGCCACGATCTACACCACGCGCCGTACCAAGCTGCAGCAGCAGTTCAAGCGCGGCCTGCTCCTCTTCATCGGCAACAACGACTCGCCGATGAACTACACCGATAACACCTACCACTTCAGGCAGGACTCGTCGTTCCTCTACTACTGGGGCCTCGACGACCCGGAGCTGGCCGCCGTCATCGACGTTGATGCCGGCACGCACACTATCTACGGCAACGACTTCACAATCGACGACATCGTCTGGCGCGGGCCGCAGCCGACCATCGCGGAGCGAGCCGCGAAGGCGGGCGTCACCGCCACCGGCTCGCGGAAAGACCTTGCGGCGGCGCTCGACGCGGCGGTTCGGCAGGGGCGGCGCATTCACTACCTGCCCCAGTACCGCCACGACAACGTGCTGGTCATCACCTACCACGTGGGGATCCGTCCGGGCATGGTGAACGCGCACGCATCGATCCCGCTCGTCAAGGCCGTCGTGGCGCAGCGCGCCTACAAGGGGCCGGAGGAGATCTGCGAGATCGAAGCCGCCGTCGACCTGGCCCACGACATGCACGTGCTCGCGATGAAGATCGCCCGGCCCGGCATGTACGAGCGCGAGGTGGCCGGCGCGATGGCCGGCCTGGTCGAGTCGCGCGGGGCGCAGCTCTCCTTCCCGATCATCTTCTCGGTGCACGGCGAGACGCTGCACAACCACTCGCACGACAACCTGATGCAGGCCGGGCAGATGGCGGTCAACGACTCGGGCGGCGACTCGCCGCTGCACTACGCGAGCGACATCACCCGCACGATTCCGATCGGCGGGAAGTTCGTCGGCCCGCAGCGCGACCTCTACCAGGCGGTCCTCCGCGCGCACAAGAAGGCGCTGGCCGCCGCGAAGCCGGCCGTCAAGTGGATGGACGTCCACCTGCTCGCCTGCCGCAGCCTGGCCGAGGACCTCAAGGCAATCGGCTGCATGAAGGGCGATCTCGACGCGGCCGTCCGCGAGGGGGCGCACGCGATGTTCTTCCAGTGCGGCCTCGGCCACATGATGGGCTTCGACGTGCACGACATGGAGGGCTTGGGCGAGCAGCACGTCGGGTACGACCACACGGTGACGCGCAGCACGCAGTTCGGCCTCAAGTCGCTGCGCATGGGACGCGCGCTCGAGCCAGGCTTCGTGATGACGGTCGAGCCGGGCATCTACATGATCCCGACGCTGATGGACAAGTGGCGGGCCGAGGGGAAGTTCACCGATTTCCTCAACTACGACGTGATCGACAAGTTCCGCGGCTTCGGCGGCATCCGCGTGGAGGACGACGTGGTCATCACCGACACCGGCTGCCGGATACTCGGGAAGCCGATTCCGATCGAGATGGAGGACGTTGAAGCGCTCGCGCGCTGACACGGACACGCTCGCGCAGGCAGGCTGACGGCCGACGACGGCGTCACGTTGTCACGATGTATCGACAGGCAACCCGACCGGCGCCACAGCCCGCACACGCGCCGCCCGTGTCCTCCTTCGCCCGGCTACGGCGGACCCGGCGTAGCGCTTCGCGCGGAGGCGGGAAGGGACGGCCCACAAAGACAGGCGTCAATCGGTGCGGTAGTGGCAGCCCCTGCTCTCGCGCGATTCCATCGCCGCCAGCAGCACCACCAGCGCCGTCTGCACGCCGTTGCGCAGCGTGATGAGCGCGTCGCCGAGCGCCGCCTTCCCGTAGAAGCGCCCGATCTCCATGTTCAGTTCCCTGAGGATGGCCTGCGCCCGGTCGAGCCGCCGGCGGTTTCGCACCAGGCCGACGTAGTTCCACATCGTCTGGCGGATGGTGAGCCAGTCCTGCGCGATGAGCGCCGGGTCGACCGGCTCGGTCTTGTACTGCCAGGGCGCAATCTCGGGGAAGTAGTCGCAGGAGCCGTCCCGGCAGGATTCCGCCGCCGCGTGGCCGGCGCGCGTGCCCCACACGAGGCACTCGAGCAGCGACGTGCTCGCCAGCCGGTTCGCGCCGTGCAGCCCCGTGCACGACACCTCGCCGACCGCGCGCAGCCGGTGCAGGCTGGACTGCCCCTCGCCGTCCACCACGACGCCGCCGCAGCTGTAGTGCGCGGCCGGCACAACCGGAATCGGCTGAGTGGTCAGGTCAAACCCGGCCTCACGGCATTTGCCCGCCACGGTCGGGAAGCGCTCGAGGATCCAGGCCGCCGGCTTGTGGCTGATGTCCAGGTAGGCGCACGACGACCCGGTCTCGTGCATCATCTGGTGGATGCCGCGCGCGACGATGTCGCGCGGCGCCAGCGAGCCGTCCGGGTGATAGTCGGTCATGAACTCGCGGCCGCTCCCGTCCACCAGCCGCGCGCCCTCCCCGCGCAGCGCCTCGGAGAGCAGGAACCGCTCCCCGCTGTGATAGAGCGTCGTCGGGTGGAACTGGATGAACTGCATGTTCAGGCAGCGCGCGCCGGCGCGGTAGGCCGTCGCCACTCCGTCGCCGCACGCACCGGCCGGGTTGGTCGTGTGCAGGAAGATTCGGCCAAGGCCGCCGGTGGCGAGAACGGTCTCCTTCGCCAGCAGCGTCTCCACGCGCCCCGACGCCTGGTTGAACACGTAAGCCCCCACGCACGTCGGCGGCGCGTAGACGTCGAGCGGGTTCCGCGAGTGATGGGAGAGCGTCAGCAGATCGACGGCCGTGCGGCCGGTGAGGATCGAGATGTCGGGCTCGCGCCGGACCGCGGCCAGGATCGACTCCTCGATCGCGCGCCCGGTGCCGTCGGCGCGGTGAATGATCCGCGGCCGCGAGTGCGCGGCCTCGGCGGTCAGGTCGAGCGAGCCGTCGGGACGGCGATCGAACGGCACGTGGGCCTCGCCGAGCAGGATCTCCTCGACCAGCCGCGGCCCCTCGCGACTCAGGAGTTCCACCGCCTCCGGCTTGCAGAGTCCGGCGCCGGCGGTGAGGATGTCGGACGCCAGAAGGTCCGGGGAGTCGTCCTCGGCACGGTAGATGATGCCGCCCTGCGCCTCCCACGTGTTGGAGTCCTCGGCGCGCCCCGCCTTGGTGAGCATGACGACGCGCGCGCCGCGCCGTGCGGCGGCCAGCGCGGTCGAGCAGCCGGCCAGGCCACTGCCGATGACGAGCACGTCGATCCGGTCGGTCATGTTTCGAAATCCAGCGCGATGTCCACCGACGGCGCCGAATGCGTGAGGGCGCCGACGGAGATGGTGTCCACGCCAGCCTCGGCGTAGGCCCGGATGTTCTGGAGGGCGATGCCGCCAGACGATTCTACCCAGATTGAGTGGCCGGCCGGCCGCCGGCGGACCAGGGCCACGGCCTCGGCCGTCACGGCGGGTGACATGTTGTCGAGCAGCACAGCGCGCGCGCCGGCGTCGAGCGCCTCGGCAAGCTGTGCCACCGAGTCCACTTCCACCTGCACCGTGAGGTCGCCCGTCTTGCGCGAGAGAACGGACCGCAGCGCCGCCGCCACGCCGCCTGCCGCCGTCACGTGGTTGTCCTTGATGAGGACGGCGTCGTAGAGACCGGAGCGGTGATTGCGCCCGCCGCCCGCGCGGACGGCGTACTTCTCGAGCGCCCGCAGCCCGGGCGTGGTCTTGCGCGTGTCGGAGACGGAGGCCCTGGTTCCGGCGATGGCCTCGACGTAGCGGCGCGTGAGGGTCGCGATGCCCGAGAGCCGCTGAAGGAGGTTCAGCGCGAGGCGCTCGCCCGACAGCACCGGCGCCGCCGGCCCCGTGACCCTCATCAGCCGGCCACCCGCAGCGACCTCCGCGCCGTCGCGCACCTGGGCGTCGGCGACGATCCGCTCGTCGAGCTCGGCGAATACGACCTCGGCGATCGGCAGCCCCGCGACGACGCAGGGCTGGCGCGCGACGACCCACGCGCGGGCCAGCGCGCCCTCGGGGACGGTCCACAGCGTCGTCAGGTCGCCGTCACCGAGGTCCTCGCGCAGGAACCGCCGGACCTGCTCGCGGACGAACACCGGGTCGAGGTCGAAGTCGGTCATGCGCTCATCTCCAGCATCCGCCGCAGTGGCACGAGGCACCGCTTGCGCAGGTCCTCGGGCAGCGTGATCGCCGGCCGGCGGTCGCGCATGCAGAGATAGACCTTCTCGAGCGTGTTCAGGCGCATGTAGGGGCACTCGTTGCACGAGCAGCCGCTGTCGGGCGGCGCGGGGATGAACTCCTTGTCCGGACACGCCTTCTTCATCTGGTGGATGATCCCCGCCTCGGTGACGACGATGAAGCTCCGGGCCGGGCTGGTGGTGGCGTACTCGAGGATGGAGGTCGTCGACCCCACGTGATCGGCCAGGCGCAGCACGCGCTCCTCGCACTCGGGATGCGCGAGCACGAGGGCGCCCGGATGCTCCGCCTTCAGGCGGATCAGAAGCCGCGCGGAGAAGGTGACGTGCACCGAGCAGGACCCGGGCCAGAGCACCATGTCGCGGCCGGTCTGCTTGATCACGTAACGCCCAAGATGCTGGTCCGGCGCGAAGATGATCGGACGGTCGCCCGGGATCTGCCGCACGATCCGCTCGGCGTTGCTCGACGTGCAGATGATGTCGCTCAGCGCCTTCACGGCGGCGCTCGAGTTGATGTAGGTGATGACGGTATGGCCGGGATGCGCGCGCACGAAGGCCTCGAACTCCGGCGCCGGGCAGCTGTCCGAGAGCGAGCAGCCGGCGGCGAGGTCGGGCAGCAGGACCAGCTTGTCCGGGTTGAGGATCTTGGCCGTCTCGGCCATGAAGTGCACGCCGCAGAAGACGATCACCGAGGCGGCGGTCTTCGCGGCCGCCTGCGAGAGCGCCAGGCTGTCGCCGATGACGTCGGCGATGTCCTGGATGTTCGGCTCCTGGTAGTAGTGCGCCAGGATGACGGCGTTCAGGTCGCGCTTGAGGCGGGCGATCTCGGCGAACAGGTCGGTCATGACGTAGCGGCCCCGGCGGAAAACACTGTTGCCCCGCCTGAGAGCTAGTCTAACGTAGATAGATGTTCTCGACGCGGACCCCGTCCGACCTCGCGCCCAACCGGCTGACCAGCGCCGAGCTGACGATCCGGGCTCGAGGCGTCCGGCCGATCGATCTCACCGAGACCAACCCGACCAGGGTCGGCCTGGCTTACCCGGATCGGGCGCTGGCCGCACTGGCGGCGCCCGAAGGGCTTGACTACGACCCGCAGCCGTTCGGCCTGTCGATCACCCGCGAGGCCGTTGCCGCCGAGATCGGCAGAACCGGTCCGCCCGTCGATCCCGCGCGCGTCGTCCTGACGGCCAGCACGAGCGAGGCCTACGCGTTTCTTTTCAAGTTGCTGTGCAACCCCGGCGACGAGGTGCTGGTCCCGGTGCCGAGCTACCCGCTGTTCGAGCACCTGACGCGGCTCGAGCTGGTCGCCGTCCGTCCCTATTCGCTCGACTTCCACGGCACCTGGTCGATCGACGCGCACGCGGTCGAGTCGGCCATCACGCCGCGGACGCGGGCCGTGCTGGTCGTCAGCCCGAACAACCCCACCGGTTCGGTAATCGCGCGCGGCGACCTGGCCGTGCTGGCCCGCCTCTGCGCGTCGCGCGAGATCGCGCTCGTCGGCGACGAGGTGTTCTGCGACTACCTCATCGACCCGCGCCCGGATCTGGCGCGCGTGCTCGAGCAGGACGACGCACTGGCGTTCAGTCTCGGGGGCCTCTCGAAGTCGGCCGGCATGCCGCAGATGAAGCTCGGGTGGATGGCAGTCGGCGGCCCGGCGCCGCTGGTCGATGCCGCGCTCGCTCGCCTCGAGATCATCTGCGACACGTTCCTCTCGGTGTCGACGCCCGTGCAGCGCGCCGCGAAGGCGCTCATCGCGGCCGGGAGTGAAGTCCGCGCCCAGATCCTCGACCGCGTGACGACGAACCTGCGCGACCTGCAGTCGCTTGCCGCCGGGCACCCGGCCTGCTCGGTGCTGCGCGTCGAGGGCGGCTGGTCTGCGGTCGTCCGCGTGCCGGCGACGAGAACGGAAGAGGCGCTCGTGCTCGACCTGCTGGAGCGCGACCACGTGCTCGCGCACCCGGGCTACTTCTTCGACTTCCCGCACGAGGCGTTCGTCGTGGTGAGCCTGCTGCCGCCGCCGGCCGAGTTTCGTGAAGGCGCCGCGCGCCTGCTGGCGCGGGCATCCGCGTGAGGAACCCGATGCCACTTGCCTCAGGCCGACACGCCGGGCTGCTCGTGCCGCTCTTCTCGATCCCCGCCCGCGCGAGCTGGGGCATCGGCGAGATCAGCGACATCCCGGCGTTCGCCTCGTGGCTGCGCGAGGCCGGCTTCGACCTGCTGCAGCTTCTCCCGATTCATGAGATGGCGGTCGGCCAGCGGTCGCCTTATTCCGCGATGAGCGCGATGGCGGTCGACCCGATCTTCATCAGCGTCGGCACGATCCCTGAATTCCAGGACCTGGGCGGCGAGGCGGCGATGGGTGGCGAGTGGCGGGAGCGGCTGGACGCGGCACGCCGGTCGCCGGTGATCGATCACGCGCTCGTCAGGAGCGTGAAGGAGCCGGCGCTCCGGGCCGCGTTCGCGGAGTTCGAGCGTCGATCGGCGGGCGGGGGAGCGCAGGAAGCCGACGCCTTCGACGCGTGGCGCG
Organism: uncultured Acidobacteriota bacterium; assembly: GCA_963727765.1. Lineage (GTDB taxonomy): Bacteria > Acidobacteriota > Vicinamibacteria > Vicinamibacterales > Fen-181 > FEN-299. Next base: position 354,354 of record CAVSGZ010000013.1, on the reverse strand, counting down.
TCAGCCAGGCCTGGTGGCTCGACGAGTACGCGCTCTTCCGCGCGCTGCACGCGCGTTTCGGCGAGCGGCCCTGGCACGAGTGGCCGGCGCCGCTCCGCAACCGGGAACCAGAAGCGCTGGTCGGCGCCGCCCGGGAGCTGGCCGCCGACATGCGCTACCGGCAGTGGCTGCAGTTGCTGGCGGACCTGCAGTGGCGCGAGGCGAAAGCGCGCGCGCGCCCGCTCTGCCTGTTTGGCGACCTGCCGTTCATGGTCGACGGCGACAGCGCCGATGTCTGGGCCGACGCCTCGTCGTTCCGCCTGGACGTGTCGATCGGCGCACCGCCTGACGCCTTCAGCGCGACCGGGCAGAACTGGGGCATGCCGGCCTACGCGTGGGACGAACTCGCCGCCCGCGACTTCGGCTGGCTGCGGCGGCGGGCGCTCCGAACGGCGGCGCTCTACGACGGCTACCGGGTGGATCACCTGGTGGGGTTCTATCGCACCTGTCTCTTCCCGCGCGACGGGTCTCCCGCGCGCTTCGATCCGGCCGACGAGCCCGCGCAACTTGCGCTCGGCGAGAAGGTGCTCTCGATCTTCGCCGGGTCGGACGCGCGGATCATCGCCGAGGACCTCGGCACGGTCCCCGACTTCGTCCGGCAGTCGATCGCGCGGCTCGGCGTGCCCGGCTGCAAGGTCTTCCGGTGGGAGCGCCACTGGGATCAGCCGGGCCGCCCCTACCGGGACCCGGCGGCGTACACGGCCGTGTCGATGGCGACCTCGGGCACCCACGACACGGAGACGGTTGCGGCCTGGTGGGACGGCCTCGACGCCGCGGAGCGGGCCGCGGTGCTGGAGGCGCCGGGCGTCCGCGAGCGCGCGGCCGCGCTTGAGAATCCCGGAGGGCCGTTCACGCCCGGACTCAGAGACGTGCTGCTCGAGATCCTGTTCGCCTCGGGTTCGGACATCCTGCTGCTGCCGATCCAGGACGTCTTCGGCTGGCGGGACCGGATCAACGTGCCCGCGCTCATCGACAACCACAACTGGACCTGGCGGCTGCCGTGGCCGTCCGACACGCTGGCCGACCAGCCCGAAGCCCGCGAGCGGGCCGAGGTGCTCCGGCAGTTTGCCAGGAACTCTGGGCGGGCCTGAGGCCCGGTCCGTTCCTGGCTGTCCAGTGCCGGAGATCAGTTGTGTCAGAGTCGGATCGGACCCCGGCGGCGCCACGGCCGCAGGGCCTTCATATCGCCCGTCGTCGCTGACCGAGGCGTGGCTGGTGGCGCGGGGGTGCGGGGTTTCTGTTCGTGCTGACCTCGACCGCACAAGCCGGAAGTACGTCGATGCCACGACTCCTTCTGATCGCGATCCCGGGGACGGCTGTTCTCACGGTGCACGCACAACTCAAGCTGCCCGACGAAAAGGCGACCGAATCCAAGCATGTCCATGACCCCCACGGGCTCGAAGCGTAGGCCCTGAAGTGGCCGCCTCCCGATTCAAGTTACGGAGACGAGCGCTTTGCCTTCAAACTGGTCATCGCGCACAACGGGAGGATCGTGCGCCGGATCGAGGGCGAGCCGATCATCTGGCAGTGGATGTTTTGGGATGACGGCAAGCGGATCGCGTATGAAACCGGGCCGCTCCACTTGGGGATGAAGTGCGTGCTGGCCGACGTGCGGTCCGGCAGGCGGCGAGAGACGTGTGACTGCTACCGCAAGCTGCCCGCACATGCGCCGAACAGGGTGAAGGCGCTGGAGTCGAAGCGCTGACCTCTATTTCGCCGGCAGTTTCAGTGGGTCGGTCACGTGCTCGTCGCCCGCGCGCGCGAGGACCTGCTGGCCGCCGAGCGTGAAGCGGCGGTTTCGTGACGCGCTTCAGACCGCCGGACGTGTTTCGAACGGCGGAGGACGGGGCGCGCCGTACAAAGGAAAAGGGCCACCCGGTGGTGGCCCTTCGTTTTTCGAGCGTGCGATGTGCGCACGGTGCGACTCAGCTGCGGCGCTTGCGCCAGACTCGGCCGAGGCCAATCAGGCCGGTGCCGAGAAGCAGCAGCGAACCGGGTTCGGGCACCGGGTCGGTCGGGCTGAACGCCACGTTGTCGAACTCGAACGCGTACTGCGAACTGCTTGCGACCACTTTATTGAACGGCGAGTCGAACCCCAGGTTCACGTACACGGTCCCCGCCTCGCCCTGGTTGCCATTGGGTGATGCGAGGACGTCGGAGCCGCTCACGCTGCCCATGAGCGTGTTGCCGTCGTAGAAGCTCAGCGTGTTGTAGGTGTCAACCGAGCCCCACAACAGACCGAAGTACAGCTCGTCACCAGGCATCGTGAGGGTGACGGCGCCGAGGCCTGTCGTCACGTAAGTCGTCGTGTCCACGCCGTCGCCGTTGCCGAAGCCAGTTCCATTGCCGCCGGAAAGGTACGGCGCGGCGTACTCTCCCGACAAGCTGCCCGTCACGGCCTTGCCGTCAGAAGTGAAGGCGACGGAAATGCCGCTCGAACCAGTCCCACCGCTGCTACTGCCAGCCGTGAGCCAGTTCAGGTTATCCAGGATCGTTCCGGTTGCAGCGCCCCCCACCGAGGCTGAAACCGTGATGGTGGCGGCGCTTGCCGGCCCCGCCATGACCGTCGCCGCCAGCAGCAGCGCCAGGGCAATGCTTCCGAACGTCTTGCTCATAAAGTCGGTCTCCGCGCGACGTATGACGACCTGCCAGGATGGACGACTGGATCAGGCGCCAGAGCGCCGCAGCACAAGAGCCTCGATGCTCGATACTACAGTTTGACAGCAAGTCCGATGCCGTAGCTCATTCCTACGGCTGTGCCGTCTAATCGGTTTGAAATCAACATGATGTGAGGGTCTCGAGTCTTCTTGACGCCTGGAAAGTCGCTGCCCGAGCAGACAAATGACTCCAAGTTCAAATCACTCAACCCTGCTGACGCCGAACGGCGAACCGCCGCGATCAGCCGCACGCGATCGATAACGACTCGCCACTCTCCTCCGACGTTCTTACGCCGGCCTATACGCTCTTGCTGCGGACCGCGCGAATGCCCCCTCTTGTCTAGGGTCCGCGAGCCGTGAGGCTCGCGCTACCGGCACGCCTGAGCCGTATCCGGCGACTCTCTGTCCTTCAGTTACAGTTCTGACGCCCGGTCCCGCGAAGCGTGAAGCCCAGGGGCCCAAGACGGTCCAAGCTCAGCTATCTCTCCTCGAAAAGTCTAGAAATTCAGCGAGCCCGCCCAGGAGCCCCCTGGTGCCGGTCTTGCATCTGGCCCTTCTCTCTTTTCCTACTCGACTAGAGCGGCGTATCCTGGAATCGTGTCGCTGAGTCCTTCGATGCACAAATACGACGACGTATCTGTGCCCTCAGGACTCAGTGCTGAGCGAGCCACGCCGGCCACGGGCGTCGAAGGACGATCGTGGCCGTAATTGCGAGTCGAAGTACCTGGGGAGCCACTGTTGTGAAGGACTCGTTCGCAGACGCGCTCGGCTCCAGGTTCTGGGCCACCGACCCAGACGGCTCGGCTGTCGAGTTCTTCCGGCTCAGCCTGCCGTTCTCGTCGGGCACGGCCGCCGAGGCCCGACTCGTGGCGCGGGCAAGCCGGTTGTCGACGTTCTCCCACCCGGGATTCGCCCCAATTCGCCGGATCGAGCGCGTCCCTGGCGCGGCCGACCAGCTCGCCATCGTCTCAACCGCCGTCCCGGGCGTCCGGCTATCCGACCTCCTGCGTCGCGGTGCCGAGAAGGGAATCACTCCCAGTCCCGGCGTGGTCCGAAACCTCGGTCGCCAGATTGTGCGCGCGATGGCCGACTTCCATCGCGCGTTTCCCGACCTCGCGCACGGTGCGCTGGGGCCCGAGCGCGTGGTTGTCGGCCCCGACGGGCGAGCGGTTATCGTTGAATACGTGCTGGCGCCGGCCCTCGAGCTGCTCGGGATGAATCGGGTGGCTTTCTGGAGGACGTTCCGGATCGCGGTGCCGCCGAGCGCGGGCGCCGTCCGGTTCGACCAGGTGACCGACGTCGTCCAGTTGGGGATGGTCATGCTGGCGCTCGTTCTGGGTCGGCCTATCGGGCGCGACGAGTATCCCTGCGAGATCGAGCCACCCCTCTCGGACGGCTCCTCGCCGTCTGTCGAACTCCTCTCTGTTGGATCGCCGGCCATGCGGGCGTGGCTGCTGCGCGCGGGCCAGCCCCAGATCCGGTCGGCGTTCCGCACGGCGGTCGAGGCCGCCGCCGCCTTCGAAGAGGTCGTCGCGGACGAGCCTCGCCACAAGTCGTTGCCATCGGCAGTGGTCGCCTACCTCCAGTCCCTCGAGCCGGACGCCAGCCGTCCCCCGGCGATGTTGCCCGCGCCACGCCATCCGCTGTAGCATTTCGGTTCTGGGGGAACATCCATGAAACGAACGCTGCTCGTCGTCGTGTGCCTGGTCGTGATGACGCTTCCGGCCTTCGCACAGCCGCCCGCTCAGGGTGCTGGCGCAATGGCCGACCCCTTCAGCAAGGCGCTGAAGACTTCCTTCGATACCGTCGCGCGCTATCTCGTAGGATCGGCCGAGAAGATGCCCGAGTCGAACTTCTCGTTCAAGCCGACGCCCGAGGTGCGCAGCTTCGGCCAGATCATCGGCCACGTGGCCAACTCGCAGTTCTCGTACTGCGCCCGCGCGAAGGGGGAGAAGAACCCCAACCAGGGGAACGACTTCGAGAAGAAGACCGCAAAGGACGATCTCGTCAAGGCGCTCAAGGACTCGGTCGCCTACTGCTCGGCCGTCTACGACACGATGACCGATGCCATGGCGGTCGAACCGGTCGCGGCGCCCCCGGCGCCCGCGCCAACGGCAAGCGCGCCCGCCCGCCCGCCGCAGCAGCCCGCGCTGAAGCTGCGCTTCCTGCTCGGCAACATCACGCATGACCAGGAGCACTACGGCAACCTGGTGACCTACCTGCGCCTGAAGGGGCTCGTGCCGCCCTCGAGCGAGCCGAGCAAGTAGGATGGGGCGACGACATCACGGCCGGCCAGGAGGCTGGCCCCACCTTTGATCTGCCGCCCTGCTGCCGCCCTGGGTCTCGCGCTTGCCGTGGGACTTGGGGCGGCGTGCGCTCGGACGAACGCCCCACCGCGCCAGGCGCCCAGCCGGCCTGACGTGTTCTTGGCGCGCGAGACCGAGTCGACGAGCGGGCAAGTACCCGCTCGGACGACGCTTTCTGCGCTGCTGGCCTCCTCGCACCTTCGAGCGGATCTCGTACCCGCCATCGCGTCGCTCACGCGCCGCATGTTCGACCCGCGCCAGCTGAAAGCGAACCACGCCTATCTGGTGGAGCGCACCTTCGCCGGCCTGATCCGCAAGTTCGAGTACCAGATCGACGAGGACCGGTTCCTTCGCGTGCTCGGCCCCTCGGATCGGCAGCCCGAAGACCTGACCGTCGAGATCGTGCCCTACAAGAAGGACCGCGTGCCGTCGTGGGCTCACGGCGAAATCTCGGCCGAGGCGCCGTCGCTGTTCGAGGCGATGGACAAGGCGGGTGAGGGGCCGGACCTCTCGATCGAGCTGGCGGACGTTTTCAGCGGGGAGATCGACTTCAATTCCGAGCTGCAGCCGGGCGATTCCTTCAACCTCACCTTCGAGCAGGTCTACCGCGAGGGGAAGTTCTCCTCGTACGGCGGCGTACTGGCCGCCGAATTCACCAACGGTGGCCGCGTGCTCAAGGCCTTCCGCTACACCGTGCCGGGAGGTCAGCCCGGCTACTACGACGGCGAAGGACGCTCGCTCAAGCGTCTATTCCTGAAATCGCCGCTCAAGTTCGCGGCACCGGTAACCTCGAAGTTCTCGGGCGCGCGAATGCACCCGATCCTGCGAATCGTCCGGCCGCACCTCGGCGTGGACTACGGCGCCCCCGCCGGCAGCCCCGTCCTCGCTGTCGCGAACGGCTCGGTCGTCTCGGCCGGGTGGAGCGGGGAAGGAGGCCTGATGGTGCATCTCAGGCACGCCGGCGGTTACGAGACCTACTACATGCACCTGTCGAAGGTGGCCGTGCGCGCCGGCCAGCGCGTGGGCCAAGGAGACCTCATCGGCCGGGTCGGCATGACCGGCATGGCGACCGGCCCTCACCTCGACTACCGGGTCAAGAAGAACGGGACGGCCATCAATCCACTGACGCTCCTGCGGTCGCTTCCGCCCGGCGAGCCGATCCCGGCCAAGCTGCTCCCGGAGTTCTCGGCCGAGCGCGACCGGCTGCTGGCGCTGCTGGCCCGGCAGGGCCCCTCGCACGGCGGCGGCACTACTCCTTGACACTCCTCCACGCTTCCGGTAATTAAGGCTAATCAGCGGTCTCGCCGCCGCCGGTGTCCGCCCCTTCGTAACCCTCTGCGCTGCTCGGAATACCGGGCGGCCCGCCGCGAGTCATCAGATGTCCATCATCCGTCCGTTCCGTGCGCTCAGACCCTCACCCTCGAACGTCGAACGCGTGTCGGCCGTGCCGTACGACGTGGTCAACACCGAAGAGGCGCGGGCGCTGGCCGCCGGCAACCCGCTCAGCTTCCTGCACGTGTCGCGCGCCGAGATCGATCTGCCGCCGGCCACCGATCCGTATTCGCCCGCGGTCTACGAGAAGGCCCTCGAGAACTTCACGACGCTGCGCCGCACGGCGCCGCTGGTCGTCGAGGACACGCCGGCCGTCTACTTCTACCGCCTGAAGATGGGGAACCACTATCAGACCGGGCTGGCGGCCTGCTACTCGATCGACGAGTACGATCACGACCTGATCAAGAAGCACGAGAAGACGCGGCGCGACAAGGAGGACGACCGCACGCGCCACATCGGCACGCTGCGCGCCCAGACTGGGCCGGTCTTCCTGACCTACCGCCACTCGGCGGCCGTGGACGCGGTGGCCGCGAAGGTGACGGCGGGCGCGCCGCTGTTCGACTTCGAATCGGCCGACCAGGTGCGGCACACCGTGTGGGCGGTTACCGGCGCCAACCTCGAGGCGGTCGTGAAGGCGTTCGGCGAGTTGCCCTGCCTCTACATCGCCGATGGGCACCACCGGGCTGCCAGCGCCAGCCGGACGCGGAAGTACCTGGCCGACCGGTCGCCGTCGACCGACAACGACGAAGCGAGCTGGATGCTCGCCGTCGCGTTTCCCGACAACCAGACGCAGATTCTCCCCTACAACCGCGTGGTCAAGGACCTGGCCGGGCAGACCCCCGAGGCGTTCCTGGCGGCGCTGAAGTCGCGCGTGGCCGTCGGTGCCGGGACGCCGAGCCCGGCGAAGAAGGGCGAGGTCGGGATGTACCTGGGCGGGCAGTGGTACACTTTACGCCTCACGGCGGCGGCGAACTCGACCGACGTGGGCAGCACGCTCGACGTCAGCCTCCTCCAGGACCAGGTGCTCTCGCCGCTGCTCGGCGTGGGCGATCCGCGCACCGACAAGCGGATCGATTTCGTCGGCGGCATCCGTGGCACCGCCGAGCTCGAGAAGCTCGTGAACGGCGGCAAGGCGGCGGTGGCGTTCTCATTGTTCCCCGTCGGCGTCGGCGACCTGATGCGGATCGCGGACGGCGGCGAGATCATGCCCCCCAAGTCCACGTGGTTCGAACCGAAACTGCGCGATGGTCTTCTCAGTCATCTCATCTAACCGGGCGTGGCCGGCCACGCCGAGGGGTGCACAGCCATGAAAGTGCTCGTTGCTGACAAGTTCGAGAAGAGCGGGATCGAGGGGCTCAAAGCCGCGGGGTGCGAGGTCATCTTCGAGCCGGATCTCAAGGACGCCACGCTCACCGAGGCCCTCGCCAAGACCGGCGCCGAGGTGCTGGTCGTGCGCTCCACGCAGGTGACCGAGCCGATGATGGACGCGGGCAAGCTCGCCCTGATCGTCCGCGCCGGCGCCGGCTACAACACCATTGACGTGAAGGCGGCGAGCAAGCGCGGCATCTACGTGTCGAACTGCCCGGGGAAGAACTCGCTGGCGGTGGCCGAGCTGGCCTTCGGCCTGATCCTCGCCCTCGACCGGCGGATCCCCGACAACGTCGCGGAGCTGCTGCGCGGCAAGTGGAACAAGAAGGAGTACTCGAAGGCCAAGGGACTCTACGGCGCCACGCTCGGCATCCTCGGCTTCGGCAAGATCGGCCAGGAAGTGGCGCGGCGCGCGATGGGGTTCGGCATGAACCTCGTGATCTGGAGCGAGATGGGCGTCCGCGTGGACCGCGACGCCATCCCGGTGGACCTGCCGCTGCTGCTGCAGGTCAGGCCGGGGCCGGGCGCGCTCATCGAGGAGCGGATCACGGTGGTCGAGACGCCGGCCGAGGTGGCGGAGCGGTGCGACATCCTGAGCATCCATCTCGCCGCCAGCCCGCTGACCAAGAACATCGTCAACGCCCAGGTGATCGACAAGCTGAAGCCGGGGGCGTGCGTCATCAACACCGCGCGCCCGGACGTGGTGGACTACAAGGCGCTGGCGAAGGCCGTGAGGGAGAAGGGGATCCGCGTCGGCCTCGACGTGTACCCGGGCGAGCCGGCGAGCGCGACGGCCGACTTCACGCACGAACTCATCGGCCTGCCGGGCGTCTACGGCACGCACCACATCGGCGCGTCCACCGACCAGGCGCAGGAGGCGATTGCCGCCGAGACCGTGCGCATCGTGAAGACGTTCAAGGAGACCGGCCGCGTGCCGAACGTCGTGAACCTCGCCAAGAAGAGCGCGGCGAAGTACTCGCTCATCGTGCGCCACGGCGACCAGCCGGGCGTGGGCGCCTGCGTGTTCAGCAAGCTGGCGGCCGCGGGCATCAATGCCCACGAGACCGAGAACATCATCTTCGACAGCGGCGGCGCCGCCATCGCGCGCGTCAACGTCGACAAGGAGCCGCCGGCCGAGTTGCTGGAATCGCTCAAGGGCTGCAGCGGCATCATGGACGTCAGCGTCGTCGAGCTGGCGGGGTAGGAGAACCCGGCTCTCGGCGATCGACGTTCGGCTTTCGGCACGATGCCGAAGGCCGAGAGTCGAAGGCCGAATGCCGGTCTGCGGGACCAAGCGCATTCACATCGTCATTGAGGAGATCATCCATGGCAACCACCACCCGAGTGTTCAACTTCGCGGCCGGACCCGCCGTCCTGCCGCTGCCCGCCCTGGAGGAAGCGCAGCGCGACCTGGTGGCGCTCCCCGGCGTCGGCATGTCGGTGCTCGAGATCAGCCACCGGTCCAAGACGTTCGAGGCGATCATCGGCGAATGCGAGGCCAACATCCGCAAGCTGGCCGGCATTCCCGACAACTACCACGTCCTGTTCCTGCAGGGCGGCGCGACGACGCAGTTCTCGATGGTGCCGATGAACCTGCTGCCCGCCGGCTCGTGGGCCGACTACATCGTCACCGGCGCGTGGTCGTCGAAGGCGGTGAAGGAGGCCAAGAAGGTCGGCGCGGTTAACGTCGCCTTCGACAACAAGGCCGAGAACTACGTCCGGATTCCGAAGAAGGAAGAGCTGAAGCTGACGCCGGGCGCCGCCTACATCCACATCACGACCAACGAGACGATCCACGGCGTCGAGTTCCAGAAGCTGCCCGACTTGGGTGACGCCACCGTCGTGGCCGACACGTCCTCGCACATGTTCAGCCGGCCGATCGACGTCACCAAGTACGGCCTGATCTACGCCGGCGTGCAGAAGAACCTCGGCCCGGCCGGCGCCACGCTGGTGATCGTCCGCGACGACCTGGTCAAGAAGGCGGCCGAGCGGCCGTCGTACGCCGTTCTGCCGATCATGCTGCAGTACGGCACGCACGTGCCGGAGCATTCGCTCTACAACACACCGCCGGTCTTCACGATCTACATGATCGGCCTCGTGATGAAGTGGCTGGTCTCGCTCGGCGGCCTCGAGGCGATCGACAAGATCAACGATCGCAAGGCGTCCAAGCTCTACGCCGAGATCGATCGCACGGGGTTCTTCAAAGGCCACGCCGCGAAGGACTGCCGGTCGCGGATGAACGTCACCTTCCGGCTGCCGAACGAGGACCTCGAGGCGAAGTTCGTCAAGGAGTCGAAGGCGGCGGGTCTCGACGGCCTCAAGGGGCACCGCTCGGTCGGCGGCCTGCGCGCGTCGATCTACAACGCGTTCCCCGAGGAGGGCGTCGACGCGCTCATCGCGTTCATGAAGGAGTTCGAGAAGAAGAACGGGTAAGAAGGCTCAGGACTCAGAGCTCAAGGCTCAAGAAGGGGCCGCCCGATTCAGGTCGGGCGGCCTTTCCTTTTTGATAACATCCCCTTCCATGAACCGACCGCTCGCCGCCCTGGCCGTCTGTGCGCTGCTTCTGCCCTGTGCGGCCGGTTCCGCGCAGGAAGCCGCGAAACCCGTCGTCACGCTGCGCCCGCCCGCCGACGCGGCCTATCCATCCGGCCACGCCGTCATTGAGTTCTCGCTGGAACAGCCGGCCGACCTCGTCGACATCGACGTGCTGGACAGTAAGGGCGCCGTCGTGGCAGGTTGGTCGGGCGGCGCGAAGTACCGGCAGGCAGCGGACGCCGCCGACCGGTTGCTGTTGTCGGAGGCCCTGACCAGGCCGGGACAGCAGACGGTGACGTGGGACCTGCACGCGAGTGGCTATTTCGCCGCGGGGGCCGAAGGCGCCCCACCGAGGTACACGCCGGGTCCGCTCGTGCCACCCGGTCATTACGTCGTCCAGATCAAGGCGCTCGGCCAGACGGTCAGCCAGCCGCTGACCGTCGTGTCGCAGCTGCCGCTCGCCGCGACACGCCAGGCGGATCTCGAGGCCCAGTTCGACCTGGCCATGCAGATCCGCGGGAGCGCCAGCGCCGCCAGCCTCGCCATCAGAAGGGTCCGCGCCCTGAAAGAGCGTGTCAGAACGCGCATGACGGGCACGACCGACCCGGCGACGATCGAATCGGGCAATGCGCTCGTCAGGCGGCTCGACGAGATCGAGGGCGCACCGGGGGAGACGATGCCGGCCCAGGCCGGCGTAGTCGCGCTGCACCAGGCGCTTGCCGCGCTCAGGACCCAGGTCGAGACCGGGGGACGCCCGACCGAGGCTCGCCTGGATCGCTACCGGATCCTCAGCGGGGCGCTCCAGGCGCGCATCCTCTCGCTCAACAGCCTCGTGTCGGGAAGCTACGCGCGGTTCGAACATGGAGAAACGACGGCGCCGCCGGTCTCCGCCTTCGGAATCACGACGGTGAAGTTCGACGGCAAGGGCGTGGATCTCGGGCCCTGGGTCAAGACATTCATGGCTTCGGTCAACCGGAACTGGACCATGCCCAAGACCGTCGAAGCCATCAAGGGTCACGTCGTCGTCACCTTTGTGGTCCACAAGTCCGGCTCGGTGACCGACATCGTCGTCGCCACGCCGAGCGACGTGGCGACGTTCAACGACTCGGCCCGCAAGGCGATCTTCGCGGCGAGTCTGACCCAGCCGCTGCCGGACGCGTACCCGTCGGAGACGTGTCCGGTCACTATCACGTTCTATTTCAACGAAAGGCCGCCGGCCGCGCCGGTGAGGGGAAAGTAGGCAGCTGTCCCGCAAACCCCGTCCCACCGCGACCCGGTCCGAGGCGGAGCAGCCACGGGCGACGCCCGTCCCGTACCGCATCTTTGGCGAAGCGCCCGAACCCACCGCGCTCCGGCAGATGTTCAACGCCTGCCGCCTGCCGGTTGCCGTCGCCGGCGCCCTGATGCCCGACGCGCATCAGGGATACGGGCTTCCGATTGGCGGCGTCCTCGCCACTGACAACGCGGTGGTGCCCTACGCCGTCGGCGTCGACATTGCGTGCCGGATGACGATGAGCGTCCTGGACCTGCCGGCCTCGGCGCTGACGACCGCGCAGGTTGATCTGAGGCGCGCCATTGAACAGGAGACGCGATTCGGCGTCGGCGCCGAATTTCGCCAGCGGCGCGCCCACGACGTGATGGACGCCGACTGGTCGATCAGCGAGATGACGGCGCGCCTCAAGGACAAGGCGTGGGCCCAGCTCGGCACGAGCGGGAGCGGTAATCACTTCGTGGAGTTCGGCCTGCTCACCGTCCAGCAGCGGATCGGTCGCCTGGAGCCCGGCGACTACCTCGCGCTGCTCAGCCACTCGGGCAGCCGCGGCACCGGCGCGAAAGTAGCGGATCACTTCAGCCGCCTGGCGCGGCGCGTGCACCCGACACTGCCGCAGGAGCTGGCGCACCTCGCCTGGCTCGACCTCTCCACGCACGAAGGGCAGGAGTACCTGGGCGGCGATGGAGTTGATGGGCCGCTACGCCGCCGCCAACCACGAGTTGATCCACCGCCACGTCGTCCGCGCGCTGGGCGCGTCGGTCGTCCTCGACATCGAGAACCACCACAACTTCGCCTGGCGAGAGCGGCACGTCCTCCCCGACGGCTCCGAGCGTGACGTCGTCGTCCACCGCAAGGGAGCCACACCTGCAGGCCTCGACGTGCTCGGCATCATTCCCGGCTCGATGGCCGCGCCGGGGTACGTCGTCCAGGGCAAGGGCGACGCTTCTTCACTGCGGTCTGCGGCACACGGCGCGGGCAGGAGGATGAGCCGGACGCAGGCGAAGAAGCAGTTCACGTGGGACGACGTGCGGCGGGTGCTGGCCGAGCGGGGAGTGACGCTGATCTCGGCCGGCCTCGACGAGGTGCCGATGGCCTACAAGGACATCGACGAGGTCATGGCGGCGCAACATGACCTCGTCACCATCGTCGCGAAATTCGAGCCCCGCCTGGTCAAGATGGCGCCGGCGGGGGAGAGGCCGGAAGACTGATCACGCCGGCTGCCGGCTGACGGCCGTGATCCGCTGCCAGCTGCTCCGCCAACCGTCCTCCGACCGTGATCCGCCTGCCTTCGCCCTCGGGGCTTCGGCAGGCAAGCTGCCCGCTACTTCTTCACGTTCTTCTTCACGAACTCCCCGACGACCTGCTCCAGGTCCGGCGTGCCGATTTCCTGCAGCTGGTAGGTCACCCGGACGGTCGGCTTCTTGATCTTGACGATCCGGTTGAGGTCGATCGGTGTGCCGATGACGACCACGTCGCACGGCACCCGGTTGATCGTCGTCTCGAGGTCCTTCACCTGCTCGGTGCCGTACCCCATCGCGGGCAGGAGCATTCCGATCCCCGGGTACTTCTTGTACGTCTCGGTGATCGAACGGACCGTGTAAGGCCGCGGGTCCACCAGCTCGCTCGCGCCGTACTTGTGTGCCGCCACCACGCCGGCGCCGATCTTCATCTCGCCGTGCGTGAGCGTGGGCCCGTCCTCGACCACCAGCGCCCGCTTGCCCGTCAGCCTCTCCGGGTGCTCGATGAAGATGGGTGACGCGGCGTCGATAATCGTGGCCTTCGCGTTCACTTTGCGGATGTTGGCGCGCAGCTGGTCCACCGCCTTCGGCTCGGCGCTGTCGATCTTGTTGATGATGACGACATCGGCCATCCGCAGGTTGGCCTCGGCCGGGTAGTAGCTCAGTTCATTGCCGACGCGCAGCGGGTCGGCGACGACAATCGCCAGGTCCGGCTTGTAGAACGGCATGTCGTTGTTGCCGCCGTCCCACAGGATGACGTCCGCCTCGGCCTGCGCCTGCTCGAGGATGGCGCCGTAGTCAACGCCGGCGTAGATGATGATCCCCTCGACGATGTGCGGCTCGTACTCCTCCATCTCCTCGATGGTGCACTTGTGCTTCTTGAGGTCGGCCAGGCTGCCGTAGCGCTGCACCTTCTGCTTCTCGAGGTCGCCGTAGGGCATCGGGTGGCGAATCGCGGCCACTTTCAGGCCCTGCCGTTGCAGCAGGTGGGCGACGCGGCGGCTGGTCTGGCTCTTGCCCGCCCCGGTCCGCACGGCGCACACCGAGATGACCGGCTTGGTGCTCTTGATCATCGTCGGCTGCGCGCCGAGGAGCTTGAAGTGGGCGCCGCACGCGTTGACGAGCGAGCTGCGGCTCATGACGTACTGGTAGGGCACGTCGCTGTAGGCGAACACCACTTCCTCGACGGCGTGCTTCCTGATGAGCGATTCGAGCTGCTTCTCGTCGTAGATCGGGATCCCCTTCGGGTAGAGCTTCCCGGCCAGCGACGCCGGGTACTTGCGGCCGTCGATGTTCGGGATCTGCGTGGCCGTGAACGCCACGACGTCGTAGTGCTCGCTGTCGCGGTAGACGGTGTTGAAGTTGTGGAAGTCGCGCCCGGCGGCGCCCATGATGATGGTCTTGGTGCGGTGCATGAAGTCCTCACTGACGTTGTGATGTACGACTGGGATCAGGGGTCAGGGATCGGGGGTCAGGGACGATCACGCAAGTCACGCGTGAGTAGCCCCCGATCCCTGATCCCCGATCCCCGATCCCTGATCCCCGATCCCTGATCCCTACCCCCCGACGACCTTCCCGATCCGCTCAACCGCCCAGTCGATCTCGTCCTTCGTGATGACGAGCGGCGGGGCGAAGCGGATGACGTGCTCGTGCGTCTCCTTGCAGAGGATCCCCTCGTCCTTGAGCTTCTCGCAGTACGGCCTGGCCGGCCCGGTCATCTCGACGCCGATCCACAGGCCGAGGCCGCGGACCGTCTTCACGTTCGGGCTCTTGATGGCGCGCAGCCGCTCCAGGAAGTACGCCCCGAGCGTCGCCGAGTTCTCGATCATCTTCTCGTCGACCAGCGCCCGCAGCGACGCGCGCGCGATGGCGCAGGCTAGCGGGTTGCCGCCGAACGTGCTGCCGTGATCGCCCGGCTTGAACACGCCGAGCACCTCGATCGACGAGAGCACGGCCGATACCGGGTAGAAGCCGCCCGACAGCGCTTTGCCGATGATGACCAGGTCGGGCCGGATCCCCTCGTGCATGTAGGTGAACAGCTTGCCCGTGCGGCCGAGCCCCGACTGGATCTCGTCGGCCATGAAGAGGACGTTGTGGTTGCGGCACGCCTCCCAGGTCTCGCGGAGGAAGCCGGCCGGCGGGACGACGATCCCCGCCTCGCCCTGGATCGGCTCGACCAGGAAGGCGCACGTGTTCGGCGTGATGGCGTCGATGACCGCCACGGCGTCACCGTAAGGGACGATTTTGAAGCCGGGCGTGAACGGCCCGAAGCCGTCGCGATACTGCGCGTCGGTCGAGAAGCTGACGATCGTGACCGTTCGGCCGTGGAAGTTGTTGGCGCAGACGATGATCTCGGCCTTGCCCTCGGGGATCCCCTTGACCTTGTATCCCCACTTGCGCGCGGCTTTCACCGCGGTCTCAACCGCCTCGGCCCCCGAGTTCATCGGCAGCGCAACGTCGAAGCCGGTGAGGTCGTGCAGTTCCTTGTAGAGCAGCGGGAGTTGATCGTTCCGGAACGCGCGCGAGGTCAGCGTGACCTTGTGCGCCTGGTCCAGCATCGCTTTCATGATCGCCGGGTGGCAGTGCCCCTGGTTCACCGCCGAGTAGGCGGCGAGGCAGTCGAGATAGCGCTTGCCGTCGACGTCGTACACCCACACGCCCTCGGCCCGCGAGATGACCACGTCGAGCGGGTGGTAGTTGTGAGCGCCGTATTGGCTCTCGAGCTCGATGTAGTCTTTCGTCTGCATTACTGGCTCCTTCGCTCACCGGCTCACGCCTTACGCCCTACGCCTCACGGCCGGGTCACGCGTGACACCGCCGTAAGTCGTAAGGCGTAAGCCGTAAGGCGTCCACGCTTCTACTCGTCCCACAGCATCGTCAGCAGCGCCATCCTGACGAACAACCCGTTGTTCGCCTGCCGGAAGTAGAGCGCGCGCGGGTCGGCGTCCACCGCCTTGTCGATCTCCACGGTCCGCGGCAGCGGATGCAAAATGAGCGCGTTCCTCTTCATCGTTTCGAGCACGGTCGCGTCGATGGTGTAGCGTCCGTGGCTGCCGCGGTCGGCGAGGCGCTCGGGACGGATGCGCGTCTGGTAGACGACGTCCACCTCCGGCAGCACCTTGGCCGCGTCCGATTCGAGGGCGTACCAGGTGTCGTGCTCGTCGAGATGCTCGAGGATGTCCGGCTTCATCTGCATCTCGGGCGGGCTGACGAAGTAGATCTTCACCCGCTCGAACTTGCTCAGCAGGTAGGCCAGCGACCGCGCCGTCCGGCCGCGGTCGAGCTCGCCGATGAAGGCGATGCTCAGCCCCTCGATCGGCCGCTCGCGGTAGATGGTGTAGAGATCGAGCAGCGCCTGCGTCGGGTGCTGGCCGCCGTTGCCGTCGCCGGCGTTGATGACCGGCACCTTCGACACCTCGGCCGCGCGCTTCGCGCCGCCGGGCTGCGTATGACGAATCACGATGACGTCGGCGTAGCCGCCGAGGATCCGGATCGTGTCCTCGAGCTGCTCCCCCTCGACCTCGGAGGAGAAGTAGCCGGCCTGCTCGGTGGACAGCACACGGCCGCCGAGACGGTACATCGCCGCCTCGAACGAGAACCGGGTGCGCGTCGACGGCTGGTAGAACAGCGACGCCATGATCCGGTTCTGGTAGTCGTGCGTCCCGCCCCGCGCGGCCACCTTCTCCATCTGGCGAGTTCTCGCGAACAGGTCCATCAGGAGCGGCACGGTGAACTGCTGCGACTCGACGACGTGGCTCAGCTTCATAGGAAACCCGTCACGCGTTCACGATGTGCGTCCCCGCGTCCCCGTGCGCCGCCGCGCGCAGGTGGTCGTACGACGTGATGATCACCTCGCGCCCGCCCCGCTCCAGGAACCTGAGCGCCGACTCGACCTTGGGCCCCATGTTGCCGGGCGGGAACTGGCCGGCGGCGTAGTATTCGGCCATCTCGGCGGCCGTGACGCGCGCGAGTGGCCGCTGCGTCGGCTTGCGGTAGTCCACGTACACGCGGTCCGCATCGGTCGAGATCATGAAGCAGTCCACGCCCAGCCGGCTGGCGAGCACCGCCGACACGCGGTCCTTGTCGATCACCGCCTCGACCCCCATGAGGCCGGCGGGTGTCCGCACGACGGGGATCCCGCCGCCGCCGGCCGCGATGACCAGCACGCCCTCGGTCAGGAGATCCCGAATCACCTGCTCTTCAACCACCTCGATCGGCTCGGGCGACGGGACGACGCGGCGGTAGCCGCGCGCCGCGTCCTCGACCACCTGCCAGCCGAGGGCGCGCGATCGCTGCTCGGCGTCGGCGCGCGAGTAAAAGGGCCCGATCGGCTTGGTGGGGTGGCGCATCGCCGGGTCGTCGGCGTCGACGACCACCTGCGTGAGCACGGTGACCACTGCCACCTTCAGCCCGGCCGCGGCCAGCGCGTTGTGCAGCGACTGCTGCAGCAGGTAGCCGATCTCCCCCTGCGTCGTCGCATCGCAGACGTCGAGCGACTGGCTGTAGACCTGGTCCGACGCCCGCTCGGATCTGAGCAGGGCGGCCCCAACCTGCGGCCCGTTCCCGTGCGTCACCACCAGGCTGAACCCGTCCTGGATCAGCCCGACGATGGCGTGGGCGGTGCGCCGGGTGTTGGCAAGCTGCTCCTCGATCGTGCCCTTTTCACCGGCACGGATGAGCGAATTGCCGCCGATTGCGACGAGCGCGCTCGGAGCCATGGGCTAGGCCATCAGTTCCAGCATGATCGCCTTCTGGGCGTGCAGCCGATTCTCGGCCTCCTGGAACACGACCGAGTGCGGCGAGTCGATGACACCCGTCGTGACCTCCTCGCCGCGGTGGGCGGGCAGGCAGTGCAGGAAGGAGTAGTCCGGCTTCGCGTGCGCCGCCAGCGTCTCGTTGACCTGGTAGGGCAGGAAGATCTTCTTGCGCGCCGCGGCCTCGGTCTCCTGGCCCATGCTCGCCCAGACGTCGGTGTAAATGACGTCGGCGCCACGCACGCCCGCGACCGGGTCGTTGGTGACCGTGCAGCTGCCGCCCGTCTTCGCGGCCTGCGCGGTGGCCCAGGCGAGCGCGTCCGCCTTCGGCTCGTAGCCGGCCGGCGTGACGACCGAGACGTGCGCGCCGAGCAGGGCGCCCGCGAACATCAGCGAGTGGGCGACATTGTTGCCATCGCCGATGAAGGCGAGCTTGATCCCCTCGGTCCGGCCCTTCACCTCGCGGATGGTCAGGAAGTCGGCCATCGCCTGGCAGGGATGGCTGTAGTCGGTGAGGCCGTTAATGACCGGGATCGAGGCCTCGCGGGCCATCTCCTCGACGATCTCGTGGGCGAAGGTGCGGATCATGATCCCCTGCACCATCCGCTCGAGGTTCTTGGCGACGTCGTGGATCGACTCGCGCTTGCCCAGGTTGATCTCGGCCGGCGAGAGGTAGACCGAGAACCCGCCGAGCTGCTGGATGCCGACGTCGAACGACACGCGCGTGCGCAGCGACGGCTTCTCGAAGATGAGGGCCAGCGTCTTGCCCCTGAGCGCGGCCGAATAGGTCTCGCGCCGCTTCTTGATGTCGGACGCGAGGTCGAGCAGGTGACGGACCTGTTCCGGGGTGAAGTCGCGCAGTGAGAGAAAGTCGTTGGCGATCATGTGTGCTCCATGCAGTGGTCAATGCCGCGGGCGGGACGTGCAGCCGCGCCGGCGATCATCGTGCAGACGGCGATTACACCCCAGCATGCGACGGAAGGTCAAGCAAGCGGAAGGTTATGCAGGACGGGCAGAAACTATGCAGCGAACGGCCGACGGCTGACGCTCACCCCTGCGGCACGGGTCGCCGGCGCCGCCGCCGCCGGCGGGCGGGAACGCGAGGTGGCGGCTCGGGGAGCGAGCCGGTCTGCGCCAGCTCGCTCATCAGCGCTCGCCAGCGGGCCACCGCGTCGGGAGCGTCGCCGTGAATCTCAAGCCACGCCGCCGCGTCGGCGAACGCGCCGCGCGCGAGCAGGGCCCTCGCCGACCGCGGGGAGAGGTTGGGATCGCGCAGCCGCCGCTGCAGCGCGAGCAGTTGCGCCAGCCGCTCGATGTCGCGGCGCGCCACCGGCAGCACGCCGAGCCACGACGCGCCGGCCTCGACCGAGGGGTGTCCGTCGGCGGGCGAGAAGCCGAGCGGCACCAGCAGGCTGCCCAGCAGCACCGGGTTCGAGAAGCTCTCCGGCACGGCGGCGAAGCGGCGGCGATGCGCGTCCAGCCGTTCGAGCGACTGCCGGAGCGCGTCGTCTTCCGCCTCGTGCTGCAACTCGGGCGTCACCGCCTCGAGCAGTCCCAGGCGGGCCGCCGACCTGAAGAACGCCGCGCTGGCGCCGCTGCGCAGGATCTTGTAGTACTCCTCGATCAGCCGGGCGGGGGAGCTGCGGGCGATCTCGCCGCGGTTGCGGCGAATCGCGTCGACGACGGGCGGATCGATCGTGAAGCCGAGCCGCTCGGCGAACGCGACGGCTCGCAGCATGCGCACCGGGTCTTCGAGAAACCGCTCGTCCGGATCGCCGATCGCGCGGATGACGCGCTCGCGGAGATCGCGCAGGCCGCCCACGTAGTCGATAATGGAGAAGGTGGCGATGTCGTAGAAGAGCGCGTTGACGGTGAAGTCGCGGCGGAACGCGTCCTCCTCCGGCGTGCCGAACGTGTTGTCGCGGCGGATCAGCAAATCGCGCGCGGCGCTGTCGCGCGCCTCGTCAGGCGCGACGGCGGCATGACCGCCATCGTGCGGCTGCGTCTCGTCCACGACGTCGGACGGCGGAAAATGACGACGGAAGGTCGCGACCTCGATGATCTTCTGCCCGAACTTGACGTGCACCAGGCGGAAGCGCCGGCCGATCACCCAGCAGTTCCGAAAGAGCCGCTTGACCTGATAGGGATGCGCGGAGGTGCCGATGTCGAAGTCCTTCGGTCGTCGGCCCAGCAGCAGATCGCGAACGCTGCCGCCGACGAGGTACGCGATGAACCCCGCCTCCTTGAGACGATACAGAACCTTCAACGCGTCGGGATCGACATCGCGGCGCGAGAGCGCGTGCTCGGACCGCGGAATGACGATCGGTTCCACCATGGCGAGAGGATTATATCAAATGCCGGGCTGTCAACACACACAAGTCCATGCTCTGCAAAGGGTTAGCGTGTGCTTCTCTCTGGCCGCCATTCTAGCGGTCTCGGGAGCGTTCGCCGCGCCCCCGCCGCAGGGCCTCGACCCGGCCCGCCAGCTCTACAATCAGGGCCGTTACGAGCAGGCTATCGAAGCCGCCGCACACCTGCGGACGACCCCGGTGGCCGACGCCGCCAACCTCCTGATCGCCCGGTCCTACCTCGAGCTGTTCAGGAAGACCACCGACCGCGCCAACCTGGACTCCGCCCGGCAGGCGCTCACCGACGTGAAGCCGGCGCGCCTGACCGGCCGCGACCGGACCGACTACCTGGTGGGTCTCGGCGAGGCGCTCTACCTGGACGACCAGTTCGGGCCGGCCGCCAGGCTGTTCGAGGGCGTCCTCGAGCGGGGCGAAGAGCTTGGACTGCAGACGTTCGACCGGGTGTTCGACTGGTGGGCGACCTCGCTCGACCGCCAGGCGCAGTCCGGGGCCGCCGGCAACCGGGAGCATCTCTACGAAACCGTCCGTGACCAGGCGGTCATCGCCCTGGGGCGAAACCCTGGGTCATCGGCCGCAGCCTACTGGCTGGCGGCATCTTACAGGTTTTTAGGTGATTTGACCAAGGCCTGGGATGCGGCTGTCGCAGCCTGGGTGCGTGCCCCACTGGCCGACGATCAGGGTCGCGCCTTGCGCGCCGACATCGACCAACTCGTGCTGCAAGCCATTCTCCCCGAGCGCGTCCGCCAGATGGCGTCGGGTGATGCCGAACGGGAGCGGGTGGCCGCCGTCCTGCGGGCCTCGTGGGAGGCGGTCAAGAAGGACTGGCCGAATAGATAGACGCCGCCCTCGTGCCTCGGGCGGCCGACGGCGGCTCAGGACTCAAGGCTCAAGGCTCAGGCGGCCCAAGGCCCCGAGAGCCGTGAGCCTTCCCTACGGCTTGGCGTCCATCCAGTTGGCGCCCACGCCGATATCGACCGTCAGCGGCACCGACAGCGGCAGCGCCCCCTCCATCCCCGTCCTCACGAGAGGCAGGACCTCGTCCACCTCGTCGGTCGGCACCTCGAACACCAGTTCGTCGTGGACGGTCAGGATCATCCGTGCCCGCCCCCCGTTCGCCCGCCGGCGCTCGAGCGCCTGCTGCACGTCGATCATGGCGCGTTTGAGGATGTCGGCGGCGGTGCCCTGAATGGGGAGGTTGACGGCCACGCGTTCGGCCGCCGCACGCACCTGCCCGTTGTGGCTCGTGATCTCCGGAACCAGCCGTCGCCGCCCGGTCATTGTCTTGACGACGCCGGTGCGGCGCGCGTCCTCGAGCAGGCCGTCGATGAACTGCCGCACGCCCGGGAAGCCGTTGAAGTAGGCGTCGATGAACGCCTGCGCCGCCTGCTGCGACACGCCGATGTCCTTGGCGAGCGTGAACGCCGTCTTCCCGTAGAGCAGCGCGTAGTTGATGATCTTGGCCCGGCGTCGCAGTTCGTGCGGGTCGAGGCCGCTGGCCTCGCCGAAGACGCGCCGCGCCGTCTGCTCGTGGATATCCTCGCCGCGTCGGAACGCGTCGACGAGCGCCTGGTCGCCCGAGAGGTGCGCCAGCACCCGCAGCTCGATTTGCGAGTAGTCGGCCGACACGAACGTGAAGCCGGGCTCGGCGACGAACGCCGCGCGGATCTCGCGGCCCAGTCCGGTGCGGATCGGGATGTTCTGCAGGTTCGGGTCACTGCTGCTCAGCCGCCCCGTCGCCGCCACGGCCTGGTTGAAGCAGGTGTGGACGCGGCCGGTCTCCGGGTTGATCAGCTGCGGCAGCGCGTCGATGTAGGTGCCCTTGAGTTTCTGCAGGCTGCGCCACTCGAGCACAAGGCGCGGCAGCTCGTGGATCGCGGCCAGCTCTTCGAGCACCTCCACCGCCGTGGAGGCCGTCTTCGTCTTGCCGGTCCGCCTGCCCGCCGGCAGCTTGAGCCTCTCGAAGAGGACCTCGGAGAGCTGCGCGGGGGAGTTGATGTTGAATCGGCTGCCGGCCAGGTCGAAAATCCTCGCGCTGAGCCCGCCGAGTTCCCGCTCCAGCCGCTCGGACAGCCCGCCGAGCACGACAGCGTCCACCTTGATCCCCACGCGCTCGATTGCGGCGAGCACGGGGATGAGCGGCAGCTCCAGCTCACGGTAGACCGGATCGAGGCCATTGGTCTCGAGCTCGGGCGCCAGCCGGGCTGCGAGCTGCCAGGCGAGGTCCGCGCGCTCTCCCGCGAAATCGAGCACCGCCGCCGGCGGCAGTTCGTCCATGCCGAGCGCCTTGGCGCCGCGCCCCCGCACGTCCTCCTCGGCAATCGCGCGGTACTGGAGATGCTCGAGCGCGCACTCCTCGAGCGGGTGCGCCGAGCGGGTCGCGTCGAGCAGGTAGCTGGCCAGCATCGTGTCGAACGCCGTCCCTCGCAGCGTGACGCCGTGTCGGGCGAGCGCGATGACGTCGAGCTTGAGGTCGTGCCCGACCTTGGCGACGTCCGGGTCCTCGAGGACGGGGCGGAGCGCCTCGAGTGCGGCCCGTCGATCGGGCTGCGGCCCCGCGTCGAGCGCGTGGTGCCCGAGCGGGATGTACCGCGCCGCGCGATGGCCGATCGACACCGCGAGGCCCACCAGGTCGGCGCGAACGGCCGGATTGGCCGTCGTGAGCGTCCGGAGGGCAAACCGGCCGGCCGCCCGGAGTTCGGCGGCGAGCGCGCTCACGCCGTCCAGGCTGTCAACGATCGCGTAGTCCTTGCTGACCGTGTCGGCCGTCGGCGCGAACTCGTTGAGCAGCGACCGGAATCCCAGCTCGCCGAACAGCTCGAAGCAGGCCGGCTGGTTGGGCCCCTTGTAGCGGAACGAGGCGACGTCGAACCTCACCGGCGCATCGCACCGGATGCGCGCCAGCTCGCGGCTCTGCCGGGCGAGATCCGCGTTGGCGAGGAGCGACTCGCGGTACCTCTTCTGCTCGACCTCTCCGGCCCGCGCGAGCAGGGCGTCGAGCGATCCGAACGTCGCGATGAGGTCGCGCGCGCCCTTCTCCCCGACGCCCGGCACCCCCTTGATGTTGTCGACCGCGTCGCCCATCAGCGCGAGAACGTCCACCACGAGCCCGGGCGGCACGCCGAACTTCTCCTTCACGCCCTCGGCGTCGTACCAGGTCCCGTCGTCGCGCGGGTTGAAGACGCGTACGCCGTCGCCCACAAGCTGGAACATGTCCTTGTCGCCGGTGACGATGGCGACCTGGTAGCCCTCGCGCACGGCCCGTTCGGCCACGGTCCCGATCACGTCGTCGGCCTCGAATCCCTCGCAGGAGAGAATCGGGACGCCCAGCGCCTCGCACGCGCGGTGCACGTAGGGGATCTGCGCCACCAGGTCGTCGGGCATCGGCGCGCGGTTGGCCTTGTAGTCGGCCGCCATCTCGGATCTGAACGTCGGCCCGGCCAGATCGAACGCGCACGCGATGAGATCCGGGCGCTGATCCGTCATGAGCTTGCGGAGCATCGCGACGAAGCCGTAGACGGCACCTGTTGACCGGCCGTCCGGGCCCGTCAGGCCGCGAATGGCGTGATAGGCGCGGTAGACCTGCGAGTTGCCGTCGATGAGGAACAAAACGGGTAGTGAGGCGTTCCGGCGTTCGGTCGTCATGGGCGAGGCCGATCGAGGCGTGGCGGGTTCACTCGATATATTATCATTGGCCGTCATGCTGAACGTGGGAGCGCCGCGCCGCCGGCGCGCGACCGGGTGCCTGCTGGCGGCCATCATCGCCGCCTCTCTGGCGGCCGGCTGCCGCACGCCGGAGTTCTTCAAGCAGGACCAGTACGACGAGGACATCTACCTGTCGCTCGACGGGTCGGCGACCCTTTATGTCAATGCATCCCTCGCAGCGCTGGCCGCGTTGCGCGGCGTCGATTCTCGATCTCTCGCCGGCCGCGCGCTTCGACCGCGACCGGATTGCCTCCCTCTACGAGTCCCCGAACGTCCACGTCGTCCGCGTCAGCAACTCGCGGCAGCACGGACGCCGCTTCGCGCATCTTCGCCTCGAGGTGTCCGACGTCCGGAAGCTCGGCGCGAACCCGATGTTCTCGTGGGCCACCATCCGCTTCGACCGGATGGACGGCCTCTTCCGCTTCCGCGAGGGCCTGGGCAAGTCGGCCGGCAAGGCCGTGGGCAACGTAGGCTGGACGGGGAGGGAACTGGTCGGGTTCAGGCTGCACCTGCCGAGCAAGATCGCCTACCACAACGCGGGCGAGAACAACCTGCTCCGCGGCAATATCCTGGCCTGGGACCAGGCGCTGACCGATCGCCTGGCGGGCGAGCCGCTCGACATGGAGGCGCGGATGGAGCCCACCTCCATCCTCTACCACACCCTCTGGCTGTTCATCGGCAGCATGGGCGCGGCATTCGCGGTGCTGGCCATCCTCATCTGGTGGGTGGCCAAACGGGGGAAGGACCGGCTGGCGGAGCCGCCACGCCAGTAGAGAGTGCGTCCCGCCGCCTGCGGCCGACGCAGTTCGGCGCGGACCGAAGGAGAGGCCATATGGTCAGCGCCACGAGAACTCGGAGAGCGACCGGCGGACTCCTCGTCCTGGTTTCCCTTTGTCTCATCTCCCACACGGGACACGCGGCCGATCTCCGCCAGCATCAGCAGGCAGCGGCGCCGACTGTGTCGCGGCCGCTGCCGACGGGATGGAAGGTCTTCCGAGGCGCCAGAGGGCTGATCGTTCTCCATCCGGCCGGATGGAACGTGGTCGAACAGGCCGACGGCGCGTTCATCGCCCACGACCAGAGCGGCCGAAACGGCGGCGCGTTGGCCTTCCTCTACGTCCAGCCGATCGCGAAGATCGAAGGCCAGTCGTTGGGCGTCGTCAAGGGGCTGGGACAGATCGCCCCTCAATTATTCCCCGGGGTCCAGGTCACGAGCGCCAGGAAGATCTCGAGCGGCGGGGATCCCGATGTCGCCGTCGCCACCGTCGCCTACACGCCGAGGACCGTTCCGTTCCAGGGCGTCGCCATGTGTTTCAGGCAGGGGACACAGGGTGTGCTCTACGTCATCGCCGCGTCCACCGACACGTGGGCCAGGGCGGAGCCGATCCTCAAGCAGATCCTCGGCAACTTCTTCTACGCGGGCGCTTCACAGGGAGGACAGGCCGCACTGCCCGCCATGGTCTCGTGGCGCGACCCGGTTGAGGGAGCGTTCACCGTCCCGGTGCCGCAAGGGTGGACCGTCGACGGCGGCCTGAGAAGATACGCCGTCAACGACACGAGACCGGAAGTCCAGGTGTCGAGTCCGGACAAGAAGATCTGGATCCGGATCGGCGACGCGGTCATTCCCCCGTTTGTGACTCCCACGCAGATGCTGATGATGGCGGGCGCTCCCGAGGGACAGTGGTACAGCCCCAACGGCCTGCTCAAGATGCAGGTCATGCGCTATCTCCCGTCGGCCTACTTCCTGACTTCCTGGTACTTCCCGCAGCGTGTCGGGTCGGTGAGCAACATCCAGGTCCAGGACCATCCAGTCCTGTCGCAGGCCGTCATGATGAGGGACCGGCAGGCCGGAATCATGTCCCGCGTGGATACGGCGTCCATGACGTTCGACGCCCAGACGCAGATGGGTCTCCGCAAAGGGTATGCTCTCGTTCAGACCAGGTTCACACAATCTCCCGGGTCGCCCGATGGGGGAAATTGGTGGGTCGATCGGTTGTGGGTGTGCCTCGCTGATGCCCCGTCGGACCCGCTGGCCCAGGCCGTCATGCGGAAGATGGTCGAGGGCTGGCAGGACGATCCCTACTGGTTCCAGCGGCAAATGCAGCTCATCGGCCAGGTGTCCCAGATCGTCTCGCAGACGCACAACGAGATCATGGGCATCATCGACCAGACCTTCAGGAACAAGTCTGCGGCCGAGGACCGGATGTTCGACCAGCAGACCCGGGTCAGGCGCGGCCTGGTCCTTCTGCAGGACCCCGAAACGGGCGAACATTTCGAGGTGCCGATGGGCAGCAACTACTACTTCCGCGTGAATTCCGGAAGTGAGTTCATCGGGGCCGAGTCGTCCACCGCTCCCCAGAACCCCAACTACTGGGTTCATGAAATGAACATCATCCGGTAGCCCTCTCGGGCCGCGCGCGGCGGGTCGTCCTCGCGGGCGCGGCAATGGGAGCAGACGACGGAGCGTCAGAAGTCGATCCGGACGCCGCCGACCGGCGTGAACCCCCACTGCAGGATCGGCTGGACGCGGTTCAGCGTCTTCGACCACTCGTACATGTAGACATTGTCGCGGGCGTAGACGTTGTCGGCCTCGGCGAACAGCGTCATCACCGCGTGCCTGAAGGCGAAGAGGCGTTCGACGCGCAGGTCGAGGCGGTGGTAGGCAGGATAGGTAGCCGCGTTGGTCTGCGTGTGATCGAAACGGCCGGCATTGGCGCGAATGGATGCCGCCACGTCGTAGGGCGTGTATGGCCGGCCCGATGCGTACCGCCAGAGCGTCGAGGCCGACCACCGCTTCGGCTTGTGCCAGACGAGCCACACGCGCGCCTGGTGGCGGATGTCGTAGTCGGCGCGGATCCACTGCTGCTCGAGGTTGAACTCCCGCACGTCCCAGTACCAGTAGCCGGCCGAGAGCGTGAGCGCGCCGTGGAAGTCCTGCGAGAATGACGTATCCACGCCGTTGGCTTTCACGCGCCCCGAGGGCACGAGGGCTCCCACGAGCGGAGATTCGAAGTCGGCGCCCGCGCTCACCAGCACCCGCGACGGCACGCTGGGATCGATCGGGTAGCCGGTGTAGCGCTTGCGGAATCCCTCCGCGGTGATCCAGGCCCCCGGCCACGGCGCCCCTTCCACGCCGCTGGTCAGCATCACGCACTTGACGGGATCGAGCGATCGATTGGCGATGTTCGAGCCAAGCCACACATCCGGGATGTCCTGGCGGTATTCGCCCCAGCCGCCCGTGACACGCCACCGCGGCCCGATCCGCACCTGGAGATGCGTCCTCGGGCTGACATAGGAGCGGGAAGTCCGGCCGGAGTAGTCCGTTCGCGCCCCGACGGTGATGTCGGCCGGCCCGAACAACCCGGTCGCCTCGACGTACGCCGCCGTGTCGGTCATCGTGTCGTGCCAGGACGTTCTGACCGGCGGCACCTGGATGTTCCACTCGTTGCGGTAGCCGCCGTCCTGCAGGTCGAAGTCCACGTCGGACCGCTTGAGCGAAGCGCCCGCGAGCACCCGGATGCGCGGCGTGATCGTCCGGCGAATCTCGCCGCGTGCCCGCGCGAACCGTTCGAGCGACGCATTCGCGTAGCTGGTGGCCGTCTGCTGCACCTCGCTGAGGGAGGTCCTGTTCGAGGACCAGCTCACCGCGACGGCGGTCTCGGTCCGCTCCGACCACGTGCTCGTGAGGCTCACCCCGCCGAGGCCCAGCGTCTCGCTGCCGGTGAGCGTGGAGGCCGACATCGTCCACCGCACTTCCAGGCCGTCCGACGACCCGAACCCCAGCACGTGTAGCCGGTGAACCGGAGACAGCGGGACGTCGATGTTTCCCGTCAGGTCGACGTAACTTGGAGCCGCGCGCGAGTCACCGCGGGAAACCGCGAATTCGAGGATGCTGCGCCGGGCCGCCGCCATCCAGGAACCTGACTGGCCGCCGGGTGCGGGCATCCGGCCTTCGGCGAGGCCGAATACGCCGCCGGCCGTGATGTCGGCGCGCCCGCGGAGGGGATCGCTCGCCCCGGTTCTTGTTGCCACGTCCATCACCGCCGAGGCGCGCTCGCCGAAGGCCACCGAGAAGCCGCCGGTGTCGAGCGTCGCGTTCTGCAGAGCCCCTGCCGGGATCAGGCTGATGCCGCCGCCCGCGCTGCCCGGCCAGGCGAAGTGGCTCCCGGTCGGCATCTCGAAGCCGTCCACGCGGACCGCCGTCTCCCACGCGCCGCCGCCGCGGACCATCAGGTCGTTCCGGTTGTCCTGTGACGGTACGACGCCAGGCCGGAGCTGCATCACTCGGGCGACGTCGCCGAGGCCCGCGATGGCCGACGCCACCTGCTGGCCGCTCAGCTCGGCCGTGCCCAGCGAAGGCAGCGGCGGACTCGCCGGCGGCGCGGAGGCCGTTCCGCGGACCTCCGTGCTCACCTGGAGGCTGTACGCGACTTCGACCTCGGTGTCGGCCTCGGCGCGCACGGAGACGATGACCGGCGAAGACGGCGAGAACCCGGGCAGCGAGGCCACTATTTGGTGGCGTCCGGGCTTGACATCGCCGAAGGTGAAGGTCCCATCAGGGAATGTCGTGGTTTCGGCCGCGTCCCCGTCCAGCCGCACCGGCACGGAGCCGATGCCGGCGCGCGTCTTCGCGTCAACCACGCGGCCGACGATCCGGGAGGGAGCGCCCGCGAGCGTCGACAGCCCGGCTTCCCCGGCCCGAGCCGTGCCGGGAACGAGCGTCAACGCGACGAAGGCGAGGAGAACCGCTCGGAACATGTGCGACAGGCGACCGCGGCAGATGCCAGTGCCTGATGACCGTTTGGGTGTGCGTGACACGCTACCACCAACGGCCGGTCACCGGCCACTGATGGACATCGGCGGTGGACATCGGCTGTGTGGGTGATGTCGAGGGAGGAGACCCACGAGGTCCAGCGCCCGGGCGCTGATCGAACGGGACGAGCGGGACGAGCTCCAGGGTCTGTCGTTGCCAGCAGATCCTGGAACTCGCCTCGATCCCCTGAGTCCTGAGCCTTAGAACCCCGGTCCCTTGCCGGGGCCCCAGCCGCGGCCCATCCGGCGCTGCTGCATCTGCTGCTGCAGCTGCGCGGCCTTGGCCTGCTGGTCTGGCGTCAGGACGGCGAACACCTGGGCGCGGACCGCGGCGCGGAAGACGGCCATGTCCGCTTCGACTGCCGCCACTCCACCCGCGGCCTGCCGGATCGTGGCCTCGTTGGCGCCGCTCGTAATGGCGTCGTTGAGCGCCTTCCGTGCCGGCTGCATCCTCGCGGCGAAGCCCTGGAGGTCGGTCTTGTGGCCCTGGAAGATCGTCTGGATCTGCGACTTCTGCTGGTCCGACAGCCCGAGCTGCCTCAGGCCCCGGCGGATTTGCGCGAACGGCCCGCCCATCATCGGGCCATGGCCCATCCACATCCCGCGGTGCGGCGGGGGAGGCGGCTGCTGCGCGTAGCTCGCGCCCACGGCAATGAAACCGACGACGGCGGCAGCGACTGCCAGTCCCACGACCAACCGAACCTTGCTATCCTTTGTCATTGTGTCCTCCACGCCCTCTCGATTCTGACAGGATAGACAAGTCGTTGGTGGCGTCAGGATGGCAACCTTGTGAAACAAATGTGACAGCCGGCAACCGGGGCTGCAGGGCCGCTGAATTGGGCGATGATAGACCCGCTCCGGACGCGGCCTGAACGGGGAGCGACGATGGCAACGACGGTACTGGTCGTAGAGGACGAGGCGCACATCCGCGAGCTCGTGTGCCTGCACATGCAGCTCGAAGGCTACACGTGCGTTCCCGTTGCCGATGGCCGACAGGCGCTGCAGATCGCGGGCGAACAGGCGCTGGATCTCATCGTGCTCGACCTGATGATCCCGGGCCTCGACGGCCTGACCGTGTGCCGCGCCATCCGGCGCGAGGGGCTGAACCGCGACGTTCCGATCCTCATCCTGACCGCGAGGCGGGAGGAGGCGGACAAGGTGCTCGGCCTCGAGAGCGGCGCCGACGACTACCTCGTCAAGCCGTTCAGCGTCCGCGAGCTGGTCGCTCGCGTTCACGCGCTGCTGCGCCGCGTCCAGCGGGCCTCGGCGGTTGCCGAGGCCGAGCCTGGCGGGGACAAGACCGCGCCCGCGACGCGCACGGTGTCGGTGCACGGCGTGGAAATCGACCCGGCGCGCCGGACGGCGCGCGTCCGGGGCCGCGACGTCGACCTGACCAACCAGGAGTTCAACCTGCTGCTGCTGTTTGCCGAACACCCAGGGATCGTCTTCAGCCGCACGGCGCTGCTCGCCAAGATCTGGAAGGGCGACACCTACGTCACCGAGCGCAGCGTGGACACGCTCGTCAAGCGCCTGCGCCACAAGATCGAGGCCGATCCCACGAACCCGGCGCTGATCCTCACACAGTGGGGCGTCGGGTACAAGCTCGCGGACGTGTGAGCCCCATGCCCGAACGTGCCTGGTATCGCAGTCTCTACTGGCGGATCGCGCTCGGGTTCGTGTGCTTCCTCGGCCTCACGCTCGTCATCCAGGCCAGCCTGTTCCTGGTCGTGGTGGTCCGCGCCGAGCGCGATGTGACGGTGCCCGCGCTCGAGGCTTTCGCGTCGACGGTCGCCGCCGGCGTCGCGGCGGAGATCGAGGCGAACGGGATGGCCAACGTCGAGCAGCACCTGGCCGAGCGCTACGGCAGTCTGCCGCGGCCGGTCTGGCTGGTGATGGAGGACGGGGCGGTCTTCTCGGGGCGCTGGGGGCCGCCGCCGCCGGGGCTCATCCGCCGGCTGCGCCAGCGGCCGCCGAGCGTCACCCAGGCCCCGCCGCTGAGCAGCCCCGAGGGCCGGGGGATGCTGCGTCTGCGCCGGATGGCCGCCGCACCGGTCGTGGTTCACGGCCAGACAATTGGCACCGTGCTCGTACAGGCCGGCCGGCCCTCGGAGTACGTCGCTCGCGAGATCGGTCCGGTGATGCTGCTGATCGCGCTGGCGCTCGTGGTCGGCTTCGGAGCGCTCGCCTCCGTGCTCGTGTTCCGCCCGGCCAACCGGCGCCTGCAGGAACTGGCCGCCACCGCCACCCGGTTCGGCGCCGGCGACACGTCGGCCCGCGCGTCCGAGTCGGGAGGCGACGAGATCGCCGGCGTGGCCCAGGCCTTCAACCGCATGGCGGAAGATCTCACCGAGCGCGCCGACGCCCTGCAGCGCTCCGACCGCGTTCGCCGCCAGTTGCTCGCCGACATCTCCCACGAGCTGATGACGCCGCTTACCGCGATCCGGGGCTACCTCGAGACGCTCGAGATGCCCTCGATCGCGCTCAACGACGAGACGCGCACCCGCTACCTGGCCATCGTGGACGAGGAGTCGCTGCGGCTCGAGCGGATCGTCGGCGACCTGCTCGACCTCGCGAGGCTGGAGGCCGGCGGCGGCGAGTTCTGCCTCGAGGACGTGCCGATCGGGCCGATCTTCGCGCGCGTCCTCGAGCGCCACGGGCACGCGGCCGAGGAGCGCGGCGTCACACTCGAATCGCGGGGCGACCAGACGATCCTCGTGCGTGCCGACCCGATGCGCCTCGAGCAGGCGCTCCAGAATCTCGCGGCCAACGCCCTCCGCCACGTGCCATCCGGCGGACGCATCGTCCTCGACGTGGAGCGGCGCAACGACGGGGTCGCCCTGTCGGTGCGGGACAACGGGATGGGCATCCTGCCAGAGCATCTGCCGCACGTGTTCGACCGTTTCTACAAGGCCGAAGCCTCGCGCTCGGAACGATCCGGCGCCGCGGGCAGCGGCCTCGGCCTCTCGATCGTCAAGACGATCGTCGAGCGCCACGGCGGCCGGATCAGCGTCCAAAGCCTGCCGGGCGTCGACACGGTGTTCGAGATCGTGCTGCCCGACGAGGATGCCGCGTCCGAATAGTCCATGGAT
Organism: uncultured Acidobacteriota bacterium; assembly: GCA_963727765.1. Lineage (GTDB taxonomy): Bacteria > Acidobacteriota > Vicinamibacteria > Vicinamibacterales > Fen-181 > FEN-299. The sequence goes on along the minus strand of CAVSGZ010000013.1, from coordinate 322,880 downwards.
CCCTCGACGTTCGACTTCGCCGGCTTCTACCGCGAACGGATGAAGGCCGCCGGGCGGCCGGAACGCTCGCCCGACTACTGGGACGGCCGCGCGGCGACGATGAGCGATCGCGCATTCGACACGCCGTACGTCCTCGGGTTCCTCGCGCGCATGAACCTGGACTGGCTGCTCGACGCTGCTCGACGTCGGCTGCGGCCCGGGGACGATCGGCCTGTCCGCCGCGCCGCGCCTCTCGCACGTGTACGGGCTGGACCACAGCCCGAGCATGCTGACGGCTTTCATCGACAACGCCCGGGCCCGAGGCGTGACGGCCGCGACGCCGATCCTCCACGCCTGGGACGATGACTGGGCCGACGTTCCCGCCTGCGATGTCGTGGTCGCGTCGAGATCCACCGCGGTGCCGGACCTCGAGGCCGCGTTCGCCAAGCTCCACTCGAAGGCCCGCCGGCGCGTCTACGTGACCTACCCGGCCGACGGCCATCTCGTTGGCGACGACGTGCGGCAGGCCATCGGGCGCGAGGTGGCGGTGCTGCCGGACTACCTGTGCGTCGTCGGGATCCTCCGCCAGATGGGGCTCCACCCGACGCTCGACTACCTGCCCGGCGAGAATCGCCTGACGCAGGCCACCGATTTCGAGCAGTTCCGCGCGAACGATCGACCGGCTGCTCGGCGGACTGCGTGCCGAGGAACTGCCGCGGCTCGCGGCCTACTTCGAGGCCAACCGCGATCGGCCGCCGGGGTCGCCGCTGCGCTGGGCGCTGTTCTCGTGGGAGATAGGGGCGGCTCGCGATACGATCACCCGATGAGCAGCCGCCAGGTCCGCCTGTGGCAGCGCGCCGCCGTCTACGGCAGCCTGTGGGCGGCCGTCGAGATCGTCGTCGGCAGCTTCCTCCACAACCTCCGGGTGCCGTTCGCCGGCAGCGCACTCGCCGCGGTGGGCGTGGCCATCCTGACCGCGAGCCACCGCGCGTCGCCGGAGCGCGGTCTCATCTGGCGCACGGCGCTCGTCTGCGCCCTGATGAAATCGGTGTCGCCGAGCGCGGTCATCCTGGGACCGATGGTCGGCATCCTCATGGAGGGCGTGCTGCTCGAGTCCTCCGTCCGGATCTTCCGCGGTCGCGTGCCCGGCTACCTGGTCGGTGGGGCGCTCGCCGTGTCGTGGTCGATGGTGCAGCGGATGCTGAACGCGCTGGTCGCCTTCGGGACCGACGTCGTGCGGCTCTACGTCGATGCTTACACCTACGCGTCGCGTTCGCTCGGCGTCTCGTCGTTCGGCCCGTTCGACCTGGTCGCCACCCTCGTCGGTCTCGAGATGTGCGCGGGTCTCGCGGCCGCCCTGTTCGGCCTGCGCATTGCGCGGCGGGCCGGCGCGACCGCCACGACCGTCCCCGTGCCGGCATCTCTCGGTCGCCTGGTTCCCCGGCCCGCCGATCACGGCCGAGGGCGACTGGTCGCTGACCCGGCTGGCGCTCGTCGCCGCAGCGATGCTCGCGGGCATGACCGGCGTGGGGATGGTCCCGCTGTGGGCGAGCGCCATCTACGCGGTCGTCTTCTCGGCCTTCGTGCTGCACGTCTACCCGCGTGCCGTCGCCCGGATTCGACGCCCCTCGCTCTGGATCGAGCTCGCGGTCGTGATGCTGCTCGCCGGCCTGCTGTTCGGCGGCGTTCGCCACGGCCTCGCCGGCCTGCTGGACGGCCTGGCTGCCGGCGGAGCGATGGTGCTACGGGCGACGATGGTGCTGTTCGGATTCACGGCCATCTCCGTCGAGCTGCGCAACCCGTCGATCCTCGCCTTCGTCGAGCGCCGCGGCCTGCGCGGACTGTCCGACGCGCTGGGCGTCGCCTTTGCCACGCTGCCGGCGTTCACCTCCGCGCTGGCCGAGCAGCGCGGCCTGTGGCGCCGGCCCGGGCAGCTCGTGACGAGCCTCCTCGAAACCGCCAACGGCGTCATCTCGGCTGGCAGTGCAGGCACGACCGCGCGGTGCGCGGTCGTGATCACGGGCGCCACCGGGTCCGGCAAGACGACGCTGACGCTGGCCGTCATCGAGCGGCTGCGCTCGCGGGGTCTTCGCGTGGCCGGCATCCTCGCGCCGGGCATCATGACGGAGGGACGACGCACCGGGTTCGACCTGGTCAATCTCGCGACCGGAGCGCGGGCCTCGCTGGCGCGGGAGCAGGAGCACGTCTCGGGCTCTCACGCCCGCTGGAGTCGCTTCGCGTTCTCTCCCGAGGGGCTTGCCCTGGGCCGCCGCGCGCTGACCGACGACGCGCGCGGTGCCGACGTGGTGGTGGTGGACGAGGTGGGGCCGTTCGAGCTGTCGGGAGGCGGATGGGCGCAGCCGCTCGACGCCCTCGCGCACGGTTTCGGAGGCGCGCTGCTGCTCGTGGTGCGGGAATCGGTGGTCGACGCCGTCAGGGCGCGGTGGGGCGCGGCCGACACGGCGGTGATCGACGTGGCGGACGCCGACCCCAACGAGGTCGCCAGTCGGCTTCAGAAGCGTGACTGAGAGGCTAGTGGCCGAGCCCGGCGAACAGCATGCCGAGGCCGTAGGTGATGGCGGCCTCGAGGATGCCGACGGCCGTCATCTCGGCGCCACTCGCCCACCACGGCCGCGTCGTGACGAGCGCCTTGGAGGCGCCGACGGCGAAGTGGGCCGCCGTGCTGATGATGAACGAGGCGACGACTGCGGGCATCCCGTGGGTGAAGAGGAACGGGATGACCGGGATGATCCCGCCGACGGCGGTGGACAGCGTGGCCGAGATCGTCGAGCGCAGCGGGTTGGGGAAGCTCTCCTCGGAGAGACCGAGCTCCTCGTGCACGAGCGCCTTGAGGAATTCCTTCGAGTCCGTCTGCAGCCGGGCCACCATCGCCTGCGCTTCGGCCGGCGAGAACCCCTTGAGCTGATAGAAGAGCTCGAGTTCGGTGCGCTCCTCGTCCGGATCCGATTCGAGCTCCCGCCGCTCGCGCCCCACCTCCGACTGGTACATCTCGCGCTCGGACTTCGACGCCAGATACGCGCCGGCGCCCATCGAGAGCGCGCTGGCGAGCGTGCCGGCCAGGCCCGCAGCCAGGACGACGCTGCTGCCGCCGGTGTAGCCGGCCATGCCGGACACGATGCCGAAGACGGCGCCGAGACCGTCGTTGACGCCGTAGATCGCGTCGCCAATCCAGCCCGTGCCGCGGACGTGCCAACGCTCGCGCCCGAGGATCGTGTCGAGCATCTTGCGCGGCGTTGGCGCCGGCCCGGCCAGCACGCCGAGCGTGCGCGCGTGCTCGCGCTCCTCGCGGGCCACCTCGTCGGCGACCAACTGGTCGGCGGGATCGGTGAACTCGGCGGTCAGCCGCCGGTATTCCTCGTCGGCGATGTTCTCTTCCTCCTCGAGGCGGTGGAGGATGACCGCCTGATCGCCCAGTTTCTGCAGCCAGGTGAGAGACCGGTGGATCGACTCCGGATCGGGCGCCTGCCCGGTGACCGCCTCGATGCGAGCGCTCCACCGTGCGGCGTGCCGCTCCTCGGATTCCGCCAGCCGGCGCAGGATGTCCCGCCGGCGCGGATCGGGCTCGCGCTCGCCGAGCAGGCGGTAGGTGGTCGCGGCTTCGACCTCCTGGCGCCAGAGCTTCTGAAGTGACGCGAGGTGTTGATCGCGGTCCATGGGCGGCGGCTACTCCCGGAGCCACGAGGCGGTGACGATGCCGGCCGCCAGCAGCAGGAGTTGTTCGAACGCGCTGACGTCGACGTGCCCCTTGTGGAGGTCGGGCATCAGGTCCGCCATCGCGATGTAGAGGAAGCTCGCGGCCGCCACCGTCAGCGCGTACGGCAGCACGCCGGGCAGCGACCCGAACGCCAGGAAGGCCGCAACGGTCCCGGTGACGGCGCCGGCCGCCGAGAGGAAGCTCAGGCCGAGCGCGGGGCCCCGCCTGTACCCGGCGTGCAGCAGGACCGCGAAGTCCCCGACCTGCTGCGGCACCTCGTGCAGCGCCACCGCGACGGCGGTGCTCACGCCCAGCGGGATCGAGATCTGCACCGCGGCGCCGATCGCCACGCCGTCGACGAAGCTGTGGAAGCCGTGGCCGATGAGAATGAGCGCGCCCGGCCGGCCGTGCGTCTCGCAGTCCTCGCTGTGGCAGTGATGCCAGAGCACGAGCTTCTCGAGGACGAAGAAACCCATGATGCCGCCAAGCAGGACCACGCCGGTCCGCGCTGGGCTGAGATCGTGGAGCACTTCGGGCAGGAGCGACAGCAGGGCTACGCCGAGCAGCATGCCGACGGCATAGCTGATCAGGTGCGGGACCAGCGCCATCCGCTTCTTCGGGTCGAGCAGCAGGAGCACGGAGGCAACGAGCAGGCTGCCGAAGCTGCCGAGGACACTGAGGCCGATGGCGATGGCGAACAGATGCACCCCGGGATCATAAGGTATGCGCACCTCAAAGGTCGACCCTGGCTCACGTATACTGGTGCTGGGTAAAGACATTCACAGTTCATGGCGGACGGCGTGAGGCGCCAGTCGTGGCCCGGTTCGTCGCTCCGGGCTCCCGCCTTCGCCCGCTGTGCAAACGGTGGCGGGCTCCGGCGAGGCTCGCCGAAGCGCGAAGCGCGGAGGCGGCAGCTCGGCGGACCTCGAATTCGCCCTTTGCGCCGACCCGATCCGCGCCTGGCTCTCCAGCGCCGTCCGTGGAGCGTAAGGCGTATGCCGTCAGCCGTGAGCCGCGAAGGAGGACCGATGCAGGAGCCCCCGCGTACTCCGGACCCGTCCCAGGGCGACATCGATGCGCTGCTCAACGAGGACCGCGTCTTCGATCCGCCCCCGCTGTTCCGGCAACAGGCAAACGCGAGCGACGCGTCCATCTACGAACAGGCGGACCTGGACCCTGAAGCGTTCTGGGCTGGGTTTGCCGGCGAACTCGAGTGGATCCGTCCGTGGGACACCGTGCTCGAGTGGAACGCGCCTCACGCGAAGTGGTTCGTCGGCGGCACGCTCAACGCCTCGGTGAACTGCGTCGACCGGCACGTCCGGACGGCCCGCCGAAACAAGGCCGCGATCGTCTGGGAAGGGGAGCCGGGCGATTCGCGCACACTCACCTACTGGGAGCTGCACCGCGAGGTGAACCGGTTCGCGAACGGGCTCAAGCGCCTCGGTGTCCGCCGCGGCGACCGTGTGGCCGTCTACATGCCGATGGTGCCCGAGCTCCCGGTCGTCCTGCTGGCGTGCGCGCGCATCGGCGCGGTGCACAGCGTCGTGTTCGGCGGCTTCAGCGCCGAGTCGCTTCGCGACCGGATCAACGACGCGCAGGCCACCGTGCTGGTCACCGCCGATGGCGGCTACCGCCGCGGCGGCGTGATTCCGCTCAAGGCGATGGCCGACGAGGCGCTCTCCGGCACCCCGTCCATCCAGCACGTCGTCGTGCTGAGGCGCGGGGGCTGGCTCGACGCGCCGGTGGCGTGGGTCGAGGGGCGCGACGTCTGGTACCACGACCTCGTGAAGGACGCGCCGGCGTGGTGCGAGCCCGAGGCGATGGACGCCGAGGACATGCTCTACATCCTCTACACGTCGGGGACAACCGGGAAGCCCAAGGGGATCGTCCACACGACCGGCGGCTACCTGACGGGCGTCTACGCCACCACGAAGCTGGTCTTCGACCTCAAGGACGACGATGTCTTCTGGTGCACGGCCGACATCGGCTGGGTCACGGGCCACAGCTACGTCGTCTACGGCCCGCTGGCGTGCGGCGCGACGATCGTGATGTACGAGGGCGCGCCCGACTGGCCGGTGAAGGACCGGTTCTGGGACATCATCGAGCGGCTCGGCGTCACCGTCTTCTACACCGCGCCGACGGCGATCCGCGCCTTCATGCGCTCGGGGCCGGAGTGGCCGCGCCGCCACGACCTGACGACGCTGAGGCTGCTCGGCAGCGTGGGCGAGCCGATCAACCCCGAAGCGTGGATGTGGTACCACGTCCATATCGGCGGCGGCCGCTGCCCGATCGTCGACACGTGGTGGCAGACCGAGACGGGGCATATCCTCATCACGGCGCTGCCCGGCCTCTCGACGCTCAAGCCGGGGTCGGCCACCAGGCCGTTCCCGGGCGTCAGGGCCGAGATCGTTAACGAGCGCGGCGAGACGGTGAGGGTGGGCGGCGGCTACCTCGCGCTGACCCGGCCGTGGCCCGGCATGCTGCGCACGATCTTTGGCGACCCGACCCGCTACGTGCGCCAGGTACCTGGAACCGGTGGGGGGCGGGCGTGTACGTCACCGGGGACGGCGCCAAGCGCGACCGCGACGGCTACTTCTGGCTGCTCGGGCGCGTGGACGACGTGCTGAACGTGGCCGGGCACCGCGTGGGCACGATGGAGGTCGAGAGCGCGCTGGTCGATCATCCCGACGTCGCCGAGGCGGCGGTCGTCGGCAAGCAGCACGACATCAAGGGGCAGGCGATCGCCGCGTTCGTCACCCTCAAGGACGGCGTGGCCTCGACGCCGGAGATGGCCGCGCTCCTCAAGGAGCACGTGGCGAAGAAGATCGGCGCCATCGCCCGGCCCGACGACATCTTCTTCACGGCCGATCTGCCGAAGACGCGTTCGGGTAAAATCATGCGTCGGCTGCTGCGCGACATTGCCGAGGGACGCGCGCTCGGCGACACCACCACGCTGGCCGACCCCGGGGCCGTCGCGCGCGTGAAGTCACGCTACGAAGAAGAGCACGGCTGATTCGCTATGAACACAAATCGTTTCCTCGCGGTGGCCGCCCTGGCGGGCGGCCTGGCTCTCGGTGTGTCCGTCCGTCCGGCGTCGGCGCAGTTGGAGATTGACAGCAAGGACGGGAAGGCCAGCCTCAAGATCGGCTTTCTCGCGCAGCCCCAGCTCGAGGTCCTCGACACGCCGGACGGAACCGGCGAGTCGAAGAACGTATTCCTGCGGCGGCTCCGGGTCATCTTCGGCGGGAAGATCTCCGAGAAGTGGACGTTCTTCGTCGAGACCGACGACCCGAATCTTGGGAAGGCCACGCCCGACCTGGCCACCAACCCGACGGGGGCCAAGGACTCTGGCAACATCTACATCCAGGACGCGTTTGTCACTTACAACGCGAGCGATCTCGTCAAGGTGGACGCCGGGCTGATCATCGTTCCGTTCAGCCACAACTACGGCCAGTCGGCGGGCACGCTGCTGCCGGTAGACTTCGGGCCCTACACCTTCACGTCCGCCACGCCAACGGCGACGCGAGTCGGGCGCGACTACGGCGCCCAGGTCCGCGGCTACCCGCTGAACCAGCACCTCGAGTACCGGCTCGCTGTCTTCCAGGGAGTTCGCGGCCCCGAGGCGGTCAACAGCTTCCGCGTGGCCGGCCGCGTCGTGTGGTATCCGTTCGCCGCCGACACGGGCTTCTTCTACGGCGGCACCTGGCAGGGGACCAAGCGCATCGTGGCGATCGGCGCCGGGTTCGACACGCAGAAGGAGTACCACTTGTACGCCGCCGATGCGTTTGTCGAGCAGCCGATGAGCAAGGGGCAGTACGGACTGACCGCGCAGTTCGACTGGATGCGGTTCGACGGCGGGACGTTTCTGACGACGCTGCCGAAGCAGGACGCGATTCTCGTGGAGGCGGCGCTGCACGTGAAGAAGGCGAAGGTGTCGCCGCTCGTGCAGTACTCGAGGAAGACGTTCGCCAACCCGCTGACGCCAGGGCAGTACATCTGGCAGGCCGGCGTGGCGTACTGGATCGCGGGCCACCAGCGGAACATCAAGGTGACAGCCGGCCGCCAGCACACCGATGGCCTGCCCGACCGGACGCAGGTGCTCGCGCAGTTGCAGTTGTTCTACTTCTAGCGCTCGCGGGCTGATGAGGCGCCAGTGGTTCGGCGGGCTCACCACTGCCCTGAGCGCAGTCGAAGGGCAGTCGTGGCCCGGTTCGTCGCGCCGGGCTCCGCTCGGCGGACCTCGCAAGTCGCCCTTTGCGCCGACCCGGTTCGCGCCTGGCTCTCCAGCGCCGGCTGACGGCAGATATCTGGTGGGGCCGGCCTCCTGGCCGGCCATCCGCGAAGGGCCCGGTCGCTCGGGGCGCTCACGGCGCCGGATGAGGAGAGTGTCATGAATGGGACCGTGCGAGGCGCGGCTGTTGCGGCGATCGTCGTCTGGGTGACGTACGGAACAATCGGTTTCGGGCAGGTCTCGAAGCCGAGCCATCCGGTGCCCAAGGTGGTTGCGCTGCCGCCAAACGGCACCGGGTACGTGCCCATCCTGGGCGGGCCGCCCGAGAGCGTGACGATGGAGTCGGGCTACGTGGTCCTGCTGCCGTCGGCGTCGGGCGAGAAACACAGCTCGAAGCAGTACGAAGAGGTGCTGGTCGTGCTCGCCGGTGTCGGCGAGATGCGAATCACCGGAGGCGCGGTTCTCGGCCTGAAGCCGTACTCCGCCGTCTACTGTCCACCGCAGACGGAGCATCTTGTCGCGAATACCGGGAAGGAGCCGCTGCGCTACGTCTACGTCGCCGCACGGGCCCGGTAGGCCGTGGCTGGCCAACCGAAGCTCGCTGAGCAATGTAGACGAGCGAAGGTTGGCGTCCCCAACGGGAACCGAACCCTTTTCCACGAGCGGTTTCGTAGTCCGGCGGGCTGCCTAGCCGGGCTGGAGTGACCGCGAGACCAACGGGCTTGGTGAAGTCGACTCGGGTGGGCGGACTGTTCCGGCGGGGGTGGTGAATATGAATCCCTGCGCCCTCGATTTGATCAGAAGTAGATCGCCAACGAGGGCGCCACCTGTCAGCTCATTGCGGCCCTCGCGCACGTTTGGCGTTCCCGGGTCACCTGTTCGTTCTCTTCCTTCCAGTTGTTGGACGTGCCGGCGTACCGTCGGTGGTGCGTTCGACCGCAGCTTCGCCGTTCTTGAAGATTCCTTGAATTCACATACAAAAGTCATGTCAAAGGCCGAATGTGGCCGGTGCATGTACCAGATTTCACAAGCAATTTGTATGGCTGAGCTGGCATGTCATTTGCTGCTGAGCTTGATCCGCCACGGGCGTCCTGGACATCACCTCGGCGCCTGGAGGCGGCAAGAGCGCGGGCAATCTGGCCCGAGCGAAAGGAGTGGCTCATGAAACGCCTTCTGCTCATCGCGGCGCTCGCTCTGTTGGTGGCAATCATGCCGCTGGCAGCCGTGTCGTTCGCCCAGGGTGAGAGGGAACCCTTCGCGAACGGTGCATCCCAGATCAACGCCGGCGTTGTCCCGCCGCAGTCCACGTACCTCGGCATGACCTACGGGGAATGGGGCGCGGCGTGGTGGCAGTGGGCCTTTTCCCTGCCGCTCGACAGCCACCATCCCCTCAACGACGCGACCGGCGCCAACGCGGCCGTCGGACAGAGCGGCAAGGTGTGGTTCCTGGGTGGTCTCTGGTGGGCGACCGGAGGCAGCACACCGCCCAGTCCGATCATCAGGAACATCACTGTGCCGGCCGGCACCGCACTCTTCTTCCCGATCGCGAACGGCGAGAACACCTTCCCCGAGGTGCCGGACGCCAAGAACATCACGGAACTCTGGGCTACGAACGATTGGTTGAACGCCTTCCGCGACAACAACCTCTATGCGACGCTCGACGGCCGGAAACTGCAAGAGCTCGCCTCGTACCTGACCTGCTCGCCGCTCTTCAAGGTGTGGCTGCCCTACGAGAACAACGTGTTCCAGGCCTGGTACGGGCCCCTGACCCCTGGCATGGGCGCCGCTGTCGAGCAGAACGGCGCGGGTGAGAACTTCTACACGCTGAGTCCCTCGGCCGCCCGCGGTTTCTTCCTGATGGTGGAGCCGCTTCGGGTCGGCAAGCACCGGATCACATTCGGCGTGAAGAACCTCACCTGGTCCCTGGATATCGTCTACAACATCACCGTCGTCCCCGCGACGTAGCACGTGCGCGGCGACAGGCCGCCGTAGTGGAGCCTAGTCGGGAGACCCGCCGGGCCGCGTGCCCGATGCCCGGCGGGTTAACCCCATCGATCACTTGAGTTCGTCACCTATACCCCGCATGAGCGAACCAGCCTCCCCGGTGACGGGGCGGCGCCAGACGCCGGCCGACCCAGTCAATGAAGCGCGCATTCTATCGCAGCGGGAAGAGGTGCAGGGACGCGGCCGACTGGCGGACTGGTGGAGAAGGGGTGTGGCCTCCCCAACGGGAACCGAACCCGTCAGATGCGAGTGGCGCGCCAGGCTGATTCTGGGATCTCGGCCCTCGTCGTGCCCGGCTGAAGACTCGAGGCTCACGGCCGGCACTGGAGAGCCAGGCGCGGACCGGGTCGGCGCAAAGGGCGAATTGCGAGGTTCCCGCCGAGCTGAGCCCGGCGCGACGAACCGGGCCACGACTGGCGCCTCAGGAGCCGGCCTCTACGGCCGTGTCACACGTTCGGCAACCCTGCCCTTCGACAGGCTCAGGGCACCCCGAGCAACGCCGAGGGGTGAAGGGTCGCCTACCGTCTCAGTCCCTCCGTGAACCGCTGTCCGTCGCGGTCCGCGAGCACCCGGACCGGGTGGAATCCGGCCGCCTCGAGCAGGCCCGTCGCGCCCCCCTCGGCCCGGAACGCGTCGAGACCGGAGACCGGGCCGGCGCCGAAAAGACCGAAGAACTTCTTCGGCTGCCCTTCGACGATCACCAGCCGCCCGTTCTGCCGCAGCGCCCGGCCGAGCGAGCGGGCGAGTTCGACGCGCCGCTCGCGGTCGAGGCCAGACAGCATCGCCGGTCCGGCATTCGCGACCGCCACGTCGAACTCGCCGTCACCGATCGGTAGGACGGGAAAGCTCCCCTGCTTGACCTCCTCGAGCAGGACGCCAAGAGCCGCGGCCTCGGCCTCGATCCTGGCGGCCGCGTCGGCCGATCCGGCCACCACGACCGCCCGGCCCGTCAGCCCCACCTTTCCGGCCAGCGCGACAAACAGCCTGGCGTCGTCGCCTGCGAGGAGCAGGCGCTCGCCCATCCGCAGGCCCGCCATGGCCAGGGCCAGGGCGTAGGGAGTCTGACGGTCGCGGTTGAAGAGGAAATCACGGAAATTCGACATAGCGTGCCGCTACCAGGTTAGACACCGATGCCGTCCAGGGGCTTCAGGGAGCACCTGGACAATAGCTCATGATATAGTTCCCGTTTGTGAATTCACCATCCGAAATCGCCCCGCCCAAGGGAAAACTGGGCATCATGCTGGTCGGCCTCGGGGCCGTCAGCACCACATTCATCGCCGGCGTCATGGCGGTCCGCAAGGGGATCGCGCGTCCGATAGGCTCGCTTACGCAGATGGGCACGATCCGTTTGGGCAAGCGCACCGAAGGGCGCACCCCGCTCATCAAGGACCTCGTGCCGCTGGCCTCGCTCGACGACATCGTGTTCGGCGGGTGGGACATCTTCGACGACAACTGCTACGAGGCCGCGACGACGGCCGGCGTGCTGGAGCCGTCGCTGCTCGGGCAGATCAAGCCGGAACTCGAGGCCATCAAGCCGATGCCGGCGGTGTTCGACCGCCGCTACGTCAAACGCCTCGACGGGCCCAACGTCAAGAAGGGCGCGAACAAGATGGACCTGGCCGAGCAGGTCCGCGCCGACATCCGCCGGTTCAAGAAGGAGAACAACCTCGACCGGCTCGTCATGATCTGGTGCGGCAGCACCGAGATCTACATGACCGAGACCGACGTGCACCAGTCGATCGAGGCGTTCGAAAAGGCGCTCCTGGCAAGCGACGTGAACATCCCGTCGAGCATGGTCTACGCCTACGCCGCGCTGAAGGAAGGGATCCCGTACGCCAACGGCGCGCCGAACCTCACCGTGGACATCCCGGCCCTGATGGACCTGGCCGTGAAGAACGGCTGTCCGATCGTCGGCAAGGACTTCAAGACCGGGCAGACGCTGATCAAGACGATCATCGCCCCCGGCCTGAAGGCGCGCCTCATCGGCATCAAGGGCTGGTACTCGACCAACATTCTCGGCAACCGCGACGGCGAGGTGCTCGACGATCCCGAGTCGTTCAAGACGAAGGAAGAGAGCAAGAAGTCGGTCCTCGACTACATCCTGCAGCCCGACCTGTATCCTGAGCTCTACAAGGATCTCTGCCACGTCGTGCGGATCAACTACTACCCGCCGCGCGGCGACAACAAGGAAGGCTGGGATAACATCGACATCGTCGGGTGGCTGGACTACCCGATGCAGCTCAAGATCAACTTCCTGTGCCGCGACTCGATCCTCGCGGCGCCGATCGTGCTGGACCTGGTGCTGTTCCTCGACATGGCGCACCGCGCCGGCCTGAGCGGCATTCAGGAATGGCTGTCGTTCTACTTCAAGAGCCCGATGCACGCCCGCGGCCTCTACCCCGAGCACGACCTGTTCATCCAGCTGATGAAGCTGAAGAACACGCTGCGCTACCTCCGGGGCGAGGAGCTCATCACGCATCTGGGGCGGGAGTACTACGACTGACGGGTGACAGGGACATCTAGCGATCGTGCGATCTGGCGACCGCAAGATCGTTAGATCGCACGATCGCAAGATGTGCCTATCTCCCGACGCGTTTCGACTCAACCGCGATTGGTGAGGAGCCATGCCGTCCTCCAAGCTCCAACCCGCCCTCCTCGGCGGACTCCTGCTCGGTGTCCTGTCGGCACTGCCCCTGGTCAACATCGCCAACGCCTGCTGCTGTTTGTGGGTGCTCTCGGGCGGGGCGCTGGCGGCCTATCTGCTCCAGCGGGGCCAGTCCGAGCCGATCTCTTCGTCCGACGGCGCGCTGGTGGGACTCGGCGCCGGCCTGATCGGCGCGGTCGTGTGGCAGGTGCTCACCGTGCCGGTCACGCTGGTCATGGCGCCGATCCAGAACAGGCTGATCGAGCGGCTGCTCGACGCGGGCGACCTCCCCGAGAACGTCCGCCAGGTCTTTCAGACGCTGCGCGAGAACGCGGGCTTCAGTATCGTCCGGTTCGTGCTCGGCGGGTTCTTCACGCTCTTTGTCAGCATCATCTTCTCGACGCTCGGCGGGCTGATTGGTGCGGGGCTGTTCCGCACCAAGGTGGCGCCCCCGCCGCCGCCCGATCCGCAGTGGTCGGCCAATCCGTAGGCCCGCGCTACCAGGTGTGAGGTGGAGCCGGAGTCCTCGCCGGCCGAATGCGCGGCCGTTCGCGGCTCGCCGCAAGTCGCACCCCGTGAACTTGACGGGCGCCACGCTGGCACGTAAACTTGTGCAGCACGACAACCAGTGCTCACGGGCGATGGCCATGAAGACCAATGTCACCCTCAAACTCGACGCCGATCTGCTCCGCGAAGCCAGGATTCTGGCCGCAGAGGAGGGTTCGTCGATCAGCGCGCTGCTCGCCAACCAGGTGGAGACCCTCGTTCGGGACCACCGGGGGTTCGACCGCGCGCGCCGACGGGCGATCGGTCGCCTCCGCCACGCGCCGGCCATCGGCTGGCGCCGGCCCGCGTCGCGGGATGAACTCCATGAGCGGTAGGTGCTTCGTCGACACCAATATCCTGGTGTACGCGCACGACGCGTCGGCTGGACCCAAACACGAACGGGCCCGGGCGCTCATCGAGCAGCTCTGGCAGTCGCGGGCGGGAGTGGTCAGCACGCAGGTCCTGCAGGAACTCTGCGTCAACGTGCGCAGGAAGGCTGCGCACCCGCTCGACAGCGAGGAGACCCGCGAACTGGTGGCCGACTACCTGGCCTGGCACGTGGTGGTCAACGACGGCGACGCGATCCTGGCCGCGCTCGACATCGAGCAGCGGCACAAGGTCTCCTTCTGGGATGCGCTCGTCATCCACGCCGCGCAGGCCGCTGGAGCCGAGGTGCTCTATTCGGAGGACTTGTCCGACGGCCATCGCTACGGCGATGTGCGCGTCGTCAATCCGCTGAAGGCCTGACGCCGCTGGGCGGCCGAGGAACATTCCGTGGCGGGACGTCGTATCCTCCGGGTAAGCTTGGCGAAAGGGATCTGTACCGATGGCACTGATTGAGACGCGCGACCTCTGGAAGTCCTACGTGATGGGCAGCGAGGAGATTCACGCCCTGAGGGGCGTCAACCTCGACATCGAGCGGGGCGAGTACGTCGCCATCATGGGGCCATCGGGGTCGGGGAAGTCCACGCTGATGAACCTGATCGGCTGTCTCGACACGCCGAGCAAGGGCAGCTACCAGCTCAACGGCAAGCAGGTCGGCCAGATGAACGACGACGAGCTGGCCAGGATTCGGAACGAGGAGATCGGCTTCGTCTTTCAGACCTTCAACCTGCTCCCGCGCGCCACGGCGCTCCACAACGTCGAACTGCCGCTCGTCTACGCCGGCGTGCCCACCCAGACGCGCCTCGAACGCGCCCGGGCGGCGCTCCAGAAGGTGGACCTGGCCGACCGCATGACGCATCGGCCCAACCAGCTCTCCGGCGGCCAGCGCCAGCGCGTCGCCGTGGCGCGGGCGCTCGTGAACAACCCGTCGATCCTGCTCGCCGACGAGCCGACGGGCAACCTCGACAGCAAGACCGGCATCGAGATCATGGCGCTGTTCGCCCGCCTGCACGAGTCCGGCAACACGATCGTCCTCGTCACGCACGAGGCCGACATCGCCGCGCACGCCCACCGCGTCGTCCACATCCGCGACGGGCAGATCGAGGACGACGTTCGGCGGGCGGCGTAGCCCTGAGCCTTCTTCAGACCGCCGCCAGGTGTCCTGTCTCAACTTCTCTGAGCGGCAGCTTCAGGTCCACGCTGCCAGGGTCCCATGGAATCCGCGCCGGCTTCGCGTCCGGGTCGGGCACCGGAATGGCCGAGAGCAGCGCCCGCGTGTAGGGGTGCGCCGGGTTGCGGAACAGGTCGGCCGCGGCGCCCGTCTCGAGAATCCTGCCGCGGTACATCACCGCGACGCGGCTGCAGATGTGCTGCACGAGCCTGAGGTCGTGCGCGATGAAGAGGTAGGTGAGATGCAGGCGCTCCTGCAAGTCCATGAGCAGGTTGACGACCTGCGCCTGGACCGACACGTCCAGCGCCGAGACCGGCTCATCGGCGACGATGAGCGAGGGATTCAGGGCGAGAGCGCGCGCAAGGCCGATGCGCTGACGCTGGCCGCCGCTAAACTCGTGCGAGTAGCGCTCGAGATGCTCAGGATCGAGGCCGACCAGCTCGAACAGGGCCGCCACACGCTCGCGCCGCTCGGCCCGGGTGCCGAGCTTGTGGATGACGAGCGGCTCTTCGACGATCCGCCTTGCGCGCATGCGCGGATTGAGCGACGAGTACGGATCCTGGAAGACGATCTGCATGTCGCGCCGCGCGCGGCGCAGCTGCTCGCGCGAGAGCGCCAGGACATCGACATCCTTGAACCGCACCTCGCCTGAGGTCGGCTCGACCAGCCTGAGGATGCATCGGCCGGTCGTGGTCTTTCCGCTGCCCGACTCGCCAACCAGCCCGAACGTTTCGCCCGGCTCGATCGTGAAGCTCACCGAGTCAACGGCTCGCACGGTGGTCTGACGCCCCCACCGGCCGCGGCCGCGCGGGAACTCCTTCACGAGGTCGCGAACGGTCAGCAGCGGCATGCCGCTAACTCTCCTCCTCGGGCCGTCCGTGGACGTGACAGCGGACGCTGCGGTCCGGGCCGGGGACGGTCTCGTCCGGCCGCGCGACCCGGCACTTGAGGTCCACGTCGGGACAGCGCGGCGCAAAGGCGCACCCATGCGGCAGGTCGGAAATGGGGGGCACCGCGCCCTCGATGGCCGTCAGCCGGCGGCTGCCGTCGCCGCGCGGAATCGAGGCGAGCAGCGCCTTGGTGTAGGGATGCGCCGGCGAGGCGAACACGCTCCGCACGGGTCCCTGCTCGACGATGCGGCCGGCGTACATGACGGCGATACGGTCGGCCGTGCCGGCGATGACGGCGAGGTCGTGCGAGATAAGCAGCATCGACAGGTCGAACGCCCGGCGCAGCTCCTGCAGCAGGTCGAGGATCTGCGCCTGGATCGTCACGTCCAGGGCCGTCGTCGGCTCGTCGGCGATGACGAGCGACGGCCGGCAGGAGAGCGCCATCGCGATCAGGACGCGCTGCTGCATGCCGCCCGAAAGCTGGTGGGGATAACAGCGCGCGCAGCGCTCGGGCTCGGCGACGCGCACCGACTCGAGCAGTTCGACCGCGCGGCGGCCGGCTCCGGCCCGGGACTGGAGACCGTGGACGATCATCGCCTCGGCGATCTGGTCGCCCACCGTGAACACCGGGTTGAGCGCCGTCATCGGCTCCTGGAAGACGAGCGCGATCCCGGCGCCGCGCACCCGGCGCATCTCGCGCTCCGGGAGCGTGAGCAGGTCGCGGCCCTTGAACAGGACCCGGCCCCCTGCGATCCGGCCGGGAGGCTGGACGAGCCGAAGGATCGACAGCGCCGTCAGCGACTTGCCGCTGCCCGACTCGCCGACCAGCCCCAGCGTCTCCCCCTTCCGCACCTTGAAGCTGACGCCATCGACGGCGGGCAGCACCCGTCCGCCCACGTCGAAGACCGTGGTCAGTCGCTGGACGTCGAGCAGGGCGGGTGCTGGGGCACTCACCGGCTTAGCGAATCTGGTTGAACACCGCGCGGCCGCCGTAGCGCGCCCGCGCGCCCAGCTCCTCCTCGATTCTGAGCAGCTGGTTGTACTTGGCGATCCGGTCGGACCGGCTGGCCGACCCGGTCTTGATCTGGCCCGCGGAGGTGCCCACGGCCAGGTCGGCAATCGTCGAATCCTCGGTCTCGCCCGACCGGTGGGAGATCACCGTCGTGTAGCCGGCAGCCCGCGCCATGGCCATGGTATCGAGCGTTTCGGTGACGGTCCCGATCTGATTGAGCTTGATCAGGATGCTGTTGGCGATCTTCCGCTCGATCCCGCGCTTGAAAATCGACGGGTTGGTGACGAAGATGTCGTCGCCGACGATCTGCACGCGGCCGCCGAGCTGGCGTGTCAGCCCTTCCCATCCCGCCCAGTCGCCCTCGGCCAGCCCGTCCTCGATCGAGACGATCGGGTACTGGGCGACCCAGGCGGCGTACATCTCGACCATCTCGGCCGACGTCTTCGGCCTGTCGCCGGACTTCTTGAAGACGTACCGGCCGATCCGCGCGTCGGGCGCGGTGCCGGCCGGGCTCTGGTCCTCCCAGAGCTCGCTGGCCGCCGTGTCGATCGCGATCGACACATCGCGTCCGGGCTGGTAGCCGGCCTTCGCGATTGCCTCGACCACGAGCTCGATCGCCTGCTGGTTCGCCTTGAGGGTGGGGGCGAACCCGCCCTCGTCGCCGACGCTGGTCGACAGGCCGCGCTGCTTGAGGATCGACTTCAGCGCGTGAAACGTCTCGGCGCCGGCCCGCAGGGCCTCGCGGAACGAGGGGAGACCGAGCGGCACGACCATGAACTCCTGGACGTCCACGTTCGAGTCGGCGTGCGCGCCGCCGTTGAGGATGTTCATCTGCGGGACCGGCAGCACGTAGCTGTCGCCGGGCAAGCCGGCCATCCGGCCGATGGCGGCATAGAGAGGCTCGCCGGCCGCCGCGGCTGCCGCTCGCGCCGTGGCCATCGACACGCCGAGGATGGCGTTCGCCCCGAGGCGGCTCTTGGTCGGCGTCCCGTCGAGCGCGTTCATGAGGTCGTCCACCGCCCGCTGGGCCGTCGCGTCCCGGCCGGTGACCGCGGCCGCGATCTCGCCGTTCACGTTGGCGACCGCCCGGAGCACGCCCCGTCCCAGGTAGCGCGCCTTGTCGCCGTCGCGCAGTTCGAGCGCCTCTCGCTCGCCGGTGGACGCGCCCGACGGCACGGCCGCCCGTCCCCGAACTCCACCTTCCACCTCGACGTCAACCTCGACGGTCGGGTTGCCCCGCGAATCAAGGATCTCTCGTCCGTGCACGCGCGTGATCTTCACGAAAACCCTCCTGATGGTGCCTGTTTTGGCGCCGCTCGCCCGCGCCGCGCGCGCGGAGGGCGACCGACCTCGAATCATAGCACGCGGGCTTTCGGCGAGGTCGCCGCTGAGCTGGCCGGGGCTTTGACTTTCGCGACAGCCGGCGGCTATGATCCAGCGATTCGTCATTCCGACGTAACTTGGGAGTAGAGTCGTCATGCATACCCGTGGCCGGGCGCTGCCGTGTGTCGGCGCCGTCGTATTCGCACTCCTCATCTTCGCCTTGTTGGCGTCGGCTCAGGACAAGAGACCGCAGAAGATCGACAAGGCGCAGCAGGCGGAAATCGCGTCCACCGTCAAGATCGTGGACGACACGATGGCCGGCCAGCCCGCGCCGTCGGACTTCAAGTTCACCTGGGTGACGCATTCGATGCGCGGCCGGGACGGCAAGGAGTACGTGCCGTTCCTGATGCTCTTCGACAAGGACCAGAAGCTTCCGCCGACGGTGAACTACTACATCCGCGTCGTCAACAAGGCGACGATCGACGCGCAGATGAAGGCGCAGGCGGCCTTCAAGGCGGACCTCCAGAAGGCGGAGAACCTGGCCAAGCTCGACCCGGAGAACACCGACCTCGCCGAGGCGGCGACCAAGATGCGCGAGAAGGCCCCGAAGATCGAGTACGCCTTCGAGGACATGAAGACGTTCAACTTGAACGGACAGGCCGGGTCGGCGTTCCGGATTCCGGCGGCCATCATGGTGGCGGCCGGCGATTACGACGTCTACGTGCTGCTCAAGGAACCCACGGCGAACGTCAAGGACAAGAAAGCGCAGCCGAGAGCCAGCCTGCTCAAGGCGTCTCTGACGGTGCCCGACTTCTCGACGACGCCGCTGGCAACCAGCTCGGTGCTCCTCACGAAGAGCAGCGACACGGGTCAGGTGCAGCTGGTGAACGACCCGAACAAGAACCCGTACGTCTACCTGCAGGTGTCGCCCGATTCGATCGCGCTCGATCCCAAGTTCGGCAAGAAGGCGTGGCTGTCGGTCAGCTTCTACATCTACAACGCCGGCCTCGACAGCGCGACGAGCGCGCCGAACCTCGCGGTGGATTTCGCTTTCTACCACAAGGCCGATGGGGCGGAGAAGTTCTTCAACCGCACGCCGACGCAGCAGATGAACGCGACCACGCTCGGCGCGAAGTTCGACCTGAAGACCGGGGTGTTCGTCGGGACCGCGGTTCCGCTCGAGAGCTTCCCCGAAGGGGACTATCGCCTCGAGGTCAAGATCACCGACAAGGTGACGGGCAAGACGAAGATCCAGAATTCGCTGTTCACCGTCGTCGCGGAGTAGCAGGCCGGCTGCCGACAGCCGGCCGACAAGAGCCAGCCTATGAACCGCCTCTTGGCGATCGTCGGTTCAACGGTCGTGGCCGGCGTGGTGGGGTGGGTCCCCATCGCGCAGGCCCAGCCGGGTGATGCCCGCGCCGCCGCCGACGGGCCGGGGCCCCGGGTCGCCTTCGCCTCGTCCGGTTCGATCGAAGGCACGGTGTCGGACGAACGCGGCACGCCCCTCGCCGGCGTGATGGTGTCCGCGCTGGGGACGACCAGCGCGGTCGCCATGACCGACAAGCATGGCGCGTTCGCGTTCAAGTCGCTGCCGCCCGGCTCGTACGTGCTGCGCGCCCACCTGTCCGGGTTCGTGTCCTCCCGCCGGCAGTTCGTCGAGGTGCGGGCCACGTCTCCCGCACGGTCTTCGATTACTCTGCAGCGCGCCGCGGCGGCAAACGCGTCGTCTCAGAGCGCGCCAACCCCTGGACCCCGGCTGCCGCCTCCGCCGCCAAAGGTGATGGCCGCCGGCCTCGCCCCGGTCGAGACCGTGTTCGACCCGCTCTCGCTCAATCCGTTCGGCCTCGCGGACAGCTCGGTCCAGAAGAGCGGGGACGCCAGCGAGACGGCCTGGCGCATCCGCCACCTGCCGCGGAGCGTCCTGAAGGACACCACCGACCGGGCCTCAACGGCTCCCGACGCGAAGTTCGCCCCTTCGGGGAACACGCCGGCCGCGGGCAACAGCCTCGCGCACGCGTTCGGGGCGCCCGCGAGAATCCTCGGAGACCTGCCCGTGACCGGGCAGGTCAACCTGATGACGTCGGCGTCATTTGACGGCAGCCAGAGTTCGTCGGCATCGGACTCGGCGATGCGCGGATCGGCGTTCTTCTCGCTGGCCGGGCCGGCCTGGGGCTACGGCGACTGGACGGCTCGCGTCCTGACGCAGGCGACGCCCGGTTCGTGGTTCCTCTCGGGCGGCTTCCAGAACCACGCGCCGTCGAGGAATCTCTACCACGTCGGCTTCGCGTACAGCTCGCAGCGGCTGACATCGACGACGTCGGTGGCCCACCTGTCGCTCGAACGGACGGACCCCGGGGACCACACGGCCGGCCTCCTGTACGGCTCGGGCCGGTTCACGATCACGCCGCGCCTGGTCATCGACTACGGCGGGCGGGCTGCCTGGTACGACTACATGCGGGGAGGCGGCCTCCTCAGCCCGAGCGTCGTGGTGACGGTGGTGCCGGTCCAGCGGTTCAGGATCCGCGCCGGCGCCTCGCAGCGACAACTGGCCCCAGGCGCCGAGGAGTTCCTCGAGCCATTCGCCGCGGGCCTGTGGCTGCCGCCCGAGCACACCTTCGTGGCCTTCTCGCCGATGGTGCCCGAGCGGACCACGCAGTACGATCTGTCGATCGAGCACGACCTCACGCCGGGAATCTCGGTGGCGCTGCGCTCGTTCTACCAGGACACCACGCACCAGCAGATGGTGTTCTTCGGCGACGAGATGGCGAACCAGCCCGGGCACTACGGCGTCGCCGACGTCGGCAGCGTGCTCACGCGCGGATGGAGCATCGGCGTCACGCATCACCTGCTGTCGCGCCTGCGGGGCTCGATCGCCTACGAGCTGACTGAGGCCCGGTGGTGGCCGACAGCGTCGGGGCAGGAGCTGCTCGTGCTCGGATTCGGACCGCGTCCCGACCGCGAACAGCTGCACGGCGTGGCCACGTCGCTCGAGACCGACCTGCCGCTGACCGAGACGCACGTCTACGTCGCCTATCGGCTCAACACCGGTTTTACGCGGCTGGTGGGGGACACCAGCAGCACGGGAGTCGACTCGCGGTTCGACGTCCAGCTCACGCAGCGGCTGCCGTTCCTCGACTTCTCGGCCGCCCAGTGGCAGGTGCTGTTTGTCGTCAAGAACGTGTTCAGGGACGTGGCGCGCGACAGCTCGTTTTACGACGAGCTGCTGGTCGTCAAACCGCCGACGCGAATCCTCGGAGGATTCGTCGTGCGTTTCTGACCGCTGCCTCTCGGGCGACCGTATTCGGACGCGAACTCCTGGGGCGGGCACCGGAAGCCCGCCTTTGTTGTCTGGCGCGCCAGGAGACCACCCGTTTTATCCACAATTGTGGACCGCAGGTCCAACAGGTTGGATGGACGGACGAACGGGGGCTGGGTTTGAGCGGCAAGCCGTTGTCTGATAGTTGTTTACGGTGACAACGGCCAATCTCATCAGTGGTATGCCGTTTGCTGTTTCGTAATATCTGCATTGCAGGTTCGGTGGCGAGGCGATGAACACGCGAGCGAGTGCGGCGGCATCCGGGCGGGAGGGCCTGGCGCGTTGGCCGGGATGGGGTCGGCTCACGCCGTCCCTGCTGACGCTGGGCATCGCCGCGATTCTCCTCGTCCTGGGTCTGGCGAACATCGCCATTCGGGCCACCTCCCGCGAGGTCGATGACGGCGTGCTCTGGGTGAACCGCGCCGAAGGAGTGACGGCGTTCGAGGTCGCGTCGGGGACGCCTGCTTCTCGAGCGGGCATCAGGCCGGGCGATCTGCTCGAAGCGATCAACGGACAGTTGGTCGACCGTTCCGCCGACGTCTCGGAGATCCTGCGCCAGTCGAAAGAGGGACAGCCGGTCGAGTACCGGGTGCTGCGGCTGGGGACGTCGGAGGCCTTCAGCTTCCGTCTCGCCTCGGTGCCGCTCGGCAACGTCGGGCTCTACTTCGTGCTCGCGCCGATCGGGCTCTTCACGCTGCTCGTGGGCGCGAGCGTCCGCCTTCGCCGGCCGAGCCATCCGGCGACGCTGCACTTCCTCTGGCTGGCGGGCACGTTCTTCGGCTGGGCGGTCTTCTCGTTCTCGGGCCGTCTGGACCGGCTCGACTGGTTCTTCTACTGGGCCGACGCAGTGGCCGTGCTGCTGCTGCCTCCGCTGTTCCTGCACTTCACCTTCTTCTTCCCGGAGCGCCCGCGCACGTTCGTGACGACGCCGGTCGGCAGCCGGCTGTGGCCGCTGGTCTACCTGCCCGCGCTGCTGCTCGGGGCGGTTCGCGTCGTCGCCATTGTGCGGTCGGTGCAGAACGAGCGGTTCTACATCGACAGCGTGGTCCAGGCGCTCGACCGGTTCGAGCCCCTCTACGTTTCGATCTACCTGTGCGTCGGCCTCGTGGTGATGATCCGGGCTTTCACGGAGGTCCGGACGGTGACGGCGAGGCGGCAGCTGCGGTGGATTGCGTGGGGCACCGCGCTCGGCGGGCTGCCGTTCGCCTTCGGCTATGCCGTGCCGTACACGTTCGGCAGCACGCCGTCGCTGCCGATGGAGCTGTCGGCGATCCCGTTGAGCCTGATCCCGCTCACCTTTGCGTCGGCGATCGTCCGGTACCGCCTGGCCGACGTCGAGGTGATCGTCAAGCGCGGCATGGTGTGGGCCGCGGCGCTCGCTGCCATCGCGGCCATCTACGCCGTGCTGCTGCGGGTGGCCGGCTGGCTGTTCCTCGAGGGCTCGCGCGAGCACACCTCGGTCATCGCGATCCTGGCGACGCTGGTCGTCGTCCTCGTGGCGCGGCCGCTCAAGAACGTCATCCAGGCCACCTTCGACCGGGCGTTCTACCGGGACCGCTACGACTATCGGCGGGCGCTGGTCGGCTTCGCCCGCGACCTCAGCTCCGACCTCAACCTCTACCGCCTCGGCGACCGCATCGTCGCGCGGGTGACCGAGACGCTGCTGGTGGACCGGATGGCGGTGCTGCTGGCCGAGGAGCGGACCGGCGACTTCGTCGCGATCCGTTCGGCCGGGATGGACGGCGCGCCAATCAGGCTGGCGCGCGCCTCGGCGCTCGGCGCGCGGCTGGCGTCGGGCACCACGATCGATCTCGACGACCCGGCCACCACGCACGGCATGGCCGCCGGCGACGTGGAATGGGGGCGCGAGCGGGAGCTGTACTACTTCGTGCCGTGCGTCTCGAAGGAGACGACGATCGCCGTGCTCGCGCTGGGTCGCAAGGAGCACGCCGAGCCGCTCAGCTCGGAGGACCTGGCGCTGCTCGCGGCCGTGGCCGGGCAGGCGGCGACCGCGCTCGAGAACGGCCGTCTCTACCGGCAGCTGCACGTCAAGGCCGAGGAGCTCGGCCGCCTCCGGGAGTTCAACGAGAGCATCCTCGAGTCGCTCGACGCCGGGCTCGCCGTGGTGGACGGGGAGGACCGCGTGCTGCGGTGGAACCGCGCGCTCGAGCAGCTGCACGGGGCCGCACGCGCCGAGGCCGTCGGCCGCACGCTCGGCGAGCTGTTCGGGCCGGCGTTCGCCGACGCGGTGGGGACGGCCAGGCGGCAGTCCCCGCACGGGGGCACGTTCTACCGGTTCCCGCTCGAGGGCCGCGCGGCCGGCGACCGCCGCGAGCTCGTCAATATCACCACCGTCCCGCTGCAGTCGCTGTCGGGCAGCGGCGACACCGGCACGGTGGTCATCGTCGACGACGTGACGGCGCGCGCGCAGCTCGAGGAGCAGCTCCAGATCTCGGACAAGATGGCGTCGATCGGCCTGCTGGCCGCGGGCGTGGCGCACGAGGTGAACACGCCGCTCACCGGGATCTCCAGCTTCACCCAGATGCTGCTCGACGGCGCCGATCCCGAGGACCCGAAGACGCGGCTGCTCGAGAAGATCGAGCGGCAGACGTTCCGGGCGGCGAAGATCGTCAACGGGCTGCTGAACCTCTCCCGGCCGGCGACGGCGGCCCCCGAGCGCGCCCCGGTCGACCTGAACGTCGTCGTCAACGATGTGCTGGCGCTGCTCGAGCACCAGTTCAAGGTGTCGCGCATCCAGGTGCGGCGCGAGATGTCCACGCCCGGGCCGGTCGTGCTCGGCACCGAGTTCAAGCTGCAGCAGGTGTTCCTGAACCTGTTCATCAACGCCCGCGACGCCATGCCCAAGGGGGGCTGGCTGACCATCCGCACGCGGGCGGACGATGGCGCGGCGGTCGTCGAGGTCAACGACACGGGCGCCGGCATCCCGAGCGACTGCCTCGCCCGGATCTACGACCCGTTCTTCACGACCAAGGAGATGGGCCAGGGAACCGGCCTCGGCCTCTCGATCACCTACGGCATCGTGCAGGAGCACGACGGCGCGATTGCCTGCGACAGCGCGGTCGGCGTCGGGACCCGGTTCACGCTGTCGTTCCCGCTCGCGACGCCGGCCTCGATCCCGCGCACGGGCCGAGCCGTCTGACCCGCGATCTGTCCGCCCTGACTATGGCCCGAACCGGCACCGTGCTCGTCATCGACGACGAAGAGATCATGCGCGAGATCCTCGAAGCGCTTCTCACGCGCGAGGGGTACGCGGTGCGCCTCGCGTCGAGCGGCGCCGAGGGGCTCGATATCGTGCGATCGGTGCCCGTGGACGCGGCGATCGTCGACGTGATGATGCCCGGCATGGACGGGCTCGAGGTGCTCGACGAGATCAAGAAGATCGACGAGGACATCCCGGTCATCATGATCACCGCCTTCGCCTCGGTCGAGACGGCGATCGCGGCGATGAAGCGCGGGGCGTTCGACTACATCACCAAGCCGTTCAAGAACGACGAGGTGCTGGTCGTCCTCGGCAACGCCGTCGAGCGCTCCCAGCTCGTCGCCGAGAACCGCGCGCTCAGGCAGAACCTCCAGGAGCGCTACAGCAAATTCGGGAACATCATCGGCCGCAGCCAGCGGATGCGGCAGGTGTTCGACCTCATCATCCAGGCGGCGCCGAGCCGATCGACCATCCTGATCAATGGGGAGAGCGGGACGGGAAAGGAGCTGGTGGCGCGGGCCATTCACTCGAACTCGCCGCGCGCCCCGCGGGCGTTCGTCACGGTGAACTCGGGGAACCTGCCGCCCGACCTGCTCGAGTCGAACCTGTTCGGCCACGTCAAGGGCGCCTTCACCGGCGCCGTCTACCCGAAGAAGGGGCTCTTCGAGATGGCCGACAAGGGGAGCATCTTCTTCGACGAGATCGGCAACATCCCGATCGAGACGCAGCCCAAGCTGCTGCGCGTGATGCAGGAGCGCGAGTTCATGCGCCTGGGCGGCGTCGAGAACATCAAGGTCGACGTCCGGATCATCGCCGCCACCAACGTGGACCTGCACAAGATGATGGAGGAGCAGCGGTTTCGCGAGGATCTCTACTACCGCCTCCACGTCATCACCGTGCAGCTGCCGCCGCTGCGCGAGCGCAAGGAGGACATCCCACTGCTCGTGCAGCACTTCCTCCACAAGTACGGCGAGGAGAACGAGAAGGCGGGCCTCGACCTGACGCCCGAGGCGCTCGACCTGCTGCTCGAGTACGACTGGCCGGGCAACGTGCGGGAGCTCGAGAACGCGATCGAGCGCGCGGTCGTGCTCACCACCGGCGCGACGATCGGGGAGGACCTCGTGCCCGAGCAGGTGCGGAAGCGGCCGGTGTTCCGGATGCCGCAGTTCAACCTGCCGACCGAGGGGATCTCGTTCAACGAGGTGACGGCGGACTTCGAGCGGCGGCTGATCGAGTCCACGCTCGACCAGGTCGGCGGCGTGCAGAAGCGGGCGGCCGAACTGCTCCACCTGAAGCCGACCACGCTCAACGAGATGATCAAGCGGCACGAGATCCGCTCCCGCCGAAAGCGCGGCGAGAACGGCGCCGGGAACGGGGACGACGAGGAGCCGGCGGAGTCGTAGGCGGGCTGACGGCCACCGACCGTGATCCGCTGCCAGTTGCCAGCAGCCCTCTGATATCAGTTCCTTGCACTCCTGACCCACGCGGCGATGTCTTCGATGACGGCCTGGCTGACGTGCTGAGGCACGTCGTAATCAGCCGGCGTGCTCAGCCCCGAACGGCCTGCCGGGACCGGCATGAGGAGGTGCGTCAGGCCTGGATACAGCTTGAACGTCGCCTGCGGACGCTGCGACAACCCGGCCTTCCACGCCTCGAAGTTCTTCAACGTGCACTGGTAGTCGGCGTCACCTTGAATGATCAGGAGCGGCAGCCGAAGCCGCGCAGCTGTTTCGACCGGATGGTCACTCCCGCAGATCGATCAGGTACGACCCGGGATAGGTCGTCCCCGCCGCCTGGACGAGCGTCGTCGGCTGCAGCGTCGGACTGCGCATCTCGTGCGCGGCCGCCTCCGCAGCGGCAACCGCCTTGCCGCCATCATCGGCGCTGCGGAGTCCGGCGAGGTAGCGAATCTGCTCGACGATGTTCTCGTCGAGCGGCAGACTGCCGCCGGCCATGATCACGAGCCCGGCGATGTCGGGTGTGCCGTCGGCGATGCGAGGCGCGAGCCGTCCGCCGAGACTGTGCCCGAGGACATAGATGCGCTTCCGATCGACCTCGGGGACCTTCGCGATCGCCTCGACGGCGGCGCGGGCATCGTCGATCGTCTCGTCTCGAACGGTGAACCGTCCCGCCTGCGCCGCGGCGGCTACCTCCGCCGGGTACTTCAACGTGCGCTTCGTGTACCGCAGGACGGCGATGCCTCGGCTGGCCAGGCCCCACGCGATGTCCTTGAATGGTCTGTTGGGACCGATGCTCTCATCCTGGTCGCCCGCACCCGACCCGTGCACCAGGACGACGGCTAGAAACGGACCGCTGCCATGCGGCACCGAAAGCGTTCCGGGCAGCCGCCACTCGCCCGAGCCGACGACGATGTCGCGCTCGACGAAGGCGTCGGGGTCCGCGTAGGCCGGCAGGCTCCACGCGACCTTGGGGGGGAGGGGCAGGAAAGAAAACCCCGCGACGCGGTTCGATGAGTCGAACACGATCTTCATGTCGATCGTCATCTTCTCGAACCGGCAGGTCACGTAGATGACGTGATAGCCCTTGGCGTCTTCGGCGCGCGTCTCGGTGATGGCTTGAAAGGCGCCCACCTGGCCGGTGAGCCTGTTGCGCATGTCGGTCAGCGCGGCCTCCGGCAGCGCCTGGGCCACGCGCTCGTCGAACCGGGCCGCCATCGGGGCGAACCGTCCGGCGAAGAAGTCTTCGGCCAGAGCTCGCGCGATGGCGTCGCCGGCCTGGGGCTCCGCCGGCCGGGCCATGACGAAGGCGAGGCACATCAGCACCGCTGATCTTCGCCAAGTCATGTCAGACTCCCGTTTCTGATCCTCGGCACGATGTCTATTGTATATTGTATGCAGACAATAGACAGCAAGATTCCTGGGTGCGGGCCCACGGCCAGCTCCATCTCCAGAAGGCAAGAAGATGGCCAGGTGGACGGCGTGGGGGGGCGGCGACTCAGACAGACGCGGGCTACTGGCGTGCACCAGTCAGCGGTCAGCGGACCACGGACAAATGCCGGGGACCGGCACAGCCGTCAGCGGATGGCGCGATCCGCTGCCGGCAACTCCGCGGCTCGGCCACCGACCCTTCGACAAGCTCAGGGTCGCCCTGAGCGAACGCAGTGAGTCGAAAGGACGACCGTGATCCGCTGCCCACCGCCTACTTCGTACTTCTTACTTCGTACTTCCTACTTCTTACTTCTCACTTCCTGAACTCGCCCATCATCCGCTCGTACTTCGACAGGACAATCTCCCACCGGTAGTTCCGGCGGACGTACTCGCGCCCGTTGCGGCCGAGCGCCGCCCGCAGCCGCTCGTCGGCCACCAGCGTACCGAGGCACTCGACGAACTCGTCGCGATCCGAGTAGAAGAGCCCGGCGTTACCCGTGAGGCAGTGATCGACGAGCACCTCGCTGCGCGCGTTGGCCAGCACCGGCGTGCCGACCGAGAACGCCTCGAGGGCGAGCAGCGAGAGCGTCTCCACCGGCGACGGCACCGCGACGACCGTGGCCGCCTCGAGCGCCTGGCCGCGCTCGGTCTCCGAGAGCAGCCCCGCGAAGGTGATGAACGGCTCCTCGGGCAGCGGCATCAGCTTCACGCCCATCAGGACGAGCGACGCCTCGCCGCCAGACTCGACATAGGCGCTGAAGTACTCGATGAGCTCCTCGCACCCCTTGCCCGGCTCGATGCGGCCGCCGTAGAGCACGAACGGCCCGTGCAGCCGGTGGCGCCGCCTGAACATCGCGCCGCGCGAGGTGAGGTGAGACCTGAACCTCCGGCCGCCGACAGGCTCGTCCTCGCGTCCCGCCTCGGCCTCGCCCTCGGTGAGGTCGGTCGCGCCGGGGCCCAGTCGGGGATAGGCGTGGTGCTGGGGCAGATCCACGCCGCAGCCGACGACCTCCTGGATCGCCGCGCGGAGCGGGAACCGTGAGGCGAGCAACCGCTGTTCGACTCCCGTGTGATAAGCGATCGCCCGCGGCAGCTCGAAAGCCTTCCTGATGATTGGGAGACCGAGCGCGGGCTCGTCGTGCGCCGCCGGCACGAGAATGCTGCGGGAGGGAGCGATCCCGAGGCCCAGCACCACCGGCGCATGAAGGCAACCGAAGAACACGAGCACGTCGTAGGACGCCTGGTGCCGCGACAGGTACTCAAGGAGCGAGGGGCACCAGGGCCCCTGCTGCCGCAGCCACTCCATCTCGTCGGCGGCTGTGTGGTCAGCCGACAGGACCGTGGCCGTCAGGCGCTCGAAGGCCTGTCGGTCGCGCGCCTGGGCGTTCTCGAAGCGCCGGACCATCACGCCGCGGACCCGGTCTGGCGCCTCCGGGTACTCGTTCTGCCACGTCGCCGCATCCCGGGCGCACGTCGTCAGCACGTCGACCTGGTGGCGCTCGGCCATCCGTTCGGCCACCAGCCGGCAGTAGTACTCCGGCCCCCCGAGGATCTCGGTGCCGTAGCGCGGAACGATGAACGCGATCTTCACGGTAGCCTCGAGCCTGGCCGCACGCGGGCGGGTGACCGGCCGGAAGGGCCGGCGGATGTGTCGGGTGAGACGAGAACGACGCAGTTCACTGGTCGTCGTGGTCGGCGCGAACGGGCGGTTCCTGGCCCGGTGATTCGGGCGCGGGACTCTCGCCGCCGCCCGTGACCGGCTCGACGTCTTGGCGTTCCGGCTGAGCATCGCCTGCGGCGGCCTGTTCGGTGCCGGCCGCGGCGTTCTCGCCGGGCATCCGGTTCGCGCCGCCGCGCCGGCCGCGCCGCCGCCGGCGCTTGCGCCGCGCCTCGCTGCCGGCCGACTCGGTGTCCCGACCCGTCGGCTGCTGGCCGCCAGGAGCGGGCTGGGCCGGGGCACCCTGGTCGCGTGCCACTCTCGCCTGGCTCCTCTCGGGCTCGGATGCCGGCTCGGAGCGATGCCGGATCATGCCTTCGAGGGAACGCGCGCGCCGTTCGGCGAAATCGAAGCGAACCGCCTGCGACTCGAGACGCATCTCGAGCTTCTTCACCTCGACCTCGAGACGCGTCGTCTCGATCACGAGATTCTCGATGAGCGCGAACAGCGCGGCATCGAACTGCTCGTGCCGCCTGGCGATCTCGGCGTGCGACCGCAGCGCGCGGACGACGGCGCCCGGCCTGAGGAAGAGGCCGAGGACCGGGCTGCCGATCGGTTCAACTTCGGCCGGCGAAGAAGCGCCGCGCCGGAGCGCCTCGATGAGCTCGGCCTGCTTTTCGTGCGAGCCGATCAGGCCGGCGAGCCTCGCCGCGGCCAGCTCGCGAATCTGTGGTTCGGTGGAGGCGTCGCCGCGCCTGTCGCGGATCCGCGCGCGGATCTGCGCCATGATCTGCTCGACATTCACCGTCTGCGCGTGAGAGTTGGGATCGGACATCAGTCGTCGATTGCCGTAGCGTGCCAGGTGCCAGCGGCCGGCGGGGGCACAGCGAACGCCGGCGCGGTCATGGGTGCTGCCTGAAAACGCCCGCCATCCCGGCCGGCCCGTACACGATCACCACGACGGTCGCGGCCCACAGGGCCACGCACGCGAGCAGGGGACGGTCGGTGACCAGCATCTCGGCTGGGCTTCCGCCTCCGTCCTTCCGGTGCACGAGGTACAGGTAGCGGAAGATGCCGTAGAGCGGGAACGGAATGGTCAGCGCCAGGTACTCGGTCTGGAAGTTCTGCACCGTCTCCGGGCTGATCGTGTAGAAGATGTACGCGATGAGCGTCGACGCGGTGACGACGCCGATCATCTGGTCGAGCAGGTACGGGCTGTATTCGCCGAGGATGCGACGGTGATCGGTCGCCCCGTCGGCCAGCAGCGTCAGCTCGTGCCGGCGCTTGCTCAGCGCGAGGAAGAGCGCGAGCAGCACCGTGCAGACCAGCAGCCAGTGGCTGATGGCCACGCCGATGACCACGGCGCCGGCGACCGCGCGCAGCACGAAACCGATCGAGATCGTCAGCACGTCGATGATCACGACGTGCTTGAGGCGCGCCGAGTACGCCGCGAGCAGCAGGACGTAGGAGAGCGCCACCAGCGCGAACGCCGGCCGCAGCCAGTAGGCGAGCGCGAGCGAGACGGCGGCCAGCGCCAGGGCCGTAGTCATCGCGAGGCGGGGCGACAGCTCGCCCGAGGCGATCGGCCGCCTCGACTTGAGCGGGTGCACCCGGTCGGCCTCCCTGTCGGCGACGTCGTTGAGCAGGTACACGACGCCGGACAGCGCGCAGAAAATCGCGACCGCCGCGCAGGCTTCGCCCACCGCGGCCGGGTCGAAGAGCCGCCGGCCGAACAGCAGGCCGGCGAAGACGACGAGGTTCTTGGTCCATTGGCCCGGGCGCAGCGAGGCAATCAGGCTGCCGAGCCGGGAACGGCCCGGAACGCCTCCGGCGGCAGAAGCGTTCCGGCTCACGGGATCCACCAGTGGCTGACGCGCCATTGAAGCGCGGGGAAGAATGTCAGGCGCCCTTCACACCAAAGCTGGCCACTGCGTCAGCCTCGGCGTCGAACGTCTCGAAGACCGTCAGCAGCTTGGTGATCGCCAACAGGTCCTGAATGCGCTTGGTCAGGTTCAGCAGCTTCATCGCGCCGCCCTGGTGGCTGACCGTCGTGTACGTGCGCACGATCTCGCCGAGCCCCGCGCTGTCGATATAGGGGACTTCCGCGAGGTTGATCACCAGCTTCTTCTTCCCCTGCTGGATGAGGCTGTTCACCTTGTCGCGCAGCAGTTCCTGGCCTTCGCCGAGCGTCATCCTGCCGTTGACGTCGATGATGGTCACGTCTCCGACGAATCGTTCGTGAATGTGCATGCTGCCATTACCTCCCGCCTCACGGCGCGCAACCTGTCGCCGAAAGACGTTGGACTGGTCGCCGGCTGCCGTACCAAGGCAGTCCATCTTAGCGTAGCGAAGAAAACAGCGTCAACCAAGGAAGGCTCGAGGCTCAGGGCTTCCGCCTCCGGCCGCCGTCGAGATCGCGGCGGCCTACGGCGGACCCGCCGAAGCGCTACGCGCGAAGGCGGGCAGGGATCAGGGCTCGGGACTCGAGGCGTACAAAGAAAAGGGCCGCGTGTCGACGCGGCCCCTCCGGTTCCCCGATGCGAATTCCCTACGCGCCGTTCCCGCTCGCGCCCGCGAACTTCCGCTGCTGGAAGCACTCGCGGCAGAAGACCGGGCGCCCCTGGGTCGGTTTGAACGGAACCGTGGTGACTCGCCCGCACTCCGAACAGGTTGTCTGGGTTTCGACACGCTCGCGCGCCTGTCCGGCCCCGGCCGGACGGCTGGCCCGCTTGGTCTTGCACGCCTTGCACCGTTTGGGCTCGTTCTTGAAGTTCTTGTCGGCGAAGAAGAGCTGCTCCCCCGCCGTCCAGATGAACTCCGCCCCGCAATCCACGCAGTGCAGGGTCTTGTCCTGGAATTCCATCGGTGGATCCCCCGTTCTGGCTATTCCAACTCCCGCCGGAGCTTCTTGCGGCTCCGCTTGCGCGCCAGCGCCTGCTTGGCCCGGCGCTTGTCCCCAGGCTTCAGGTAGAAGGAGTGCTTCTTGATATCCTTGATGATATCTTCCTGCTGAACCTTCCTCTTGAAACGCCTCAGGGCGCTTTCGACTGACTCGCCTTCCTGGATCTTGACTTCAGCCACGCCCTTGAACACCCCCTCACCGGCCCGGCTGGCACATTCGTAACCCGTTCAAAAAACGGAGAATATGCTAGGCTATCACAGGCAGTGGCGGATTCTAGGCCCAAAGATGACGCGGAGTCAATTTATTACTGCCCGACTTCCGCTTCGGGCCCGCACCTGGGAAGGGCGCCCAAGCCCTTGTCCCCCAGCAACATCCCTTCGGTAGACCGACGCCCATGAAGCTCCTTGTGGTCGGCTCCGGCGCCCGCGAGCACGCGCTGTCCTGGCGGCTGGCCCGCGACGGCGGCAGCCACGACATCGTCTGCGCGCCGGGCAACGCCGGGATCGAGGACTCGGCGCGGGTAGTCGCGGTCGATGCCGGCGACCCGGAGGCGGTGTTCGCCCTCGCCGAGCGCGAGCAGGCCGATCTTACCGTCATTGGCCCGGAACTGCCGCTCACGCGCGGCGTCGCCGACCTGTTTGCCGCCCGCGGCCGGCTGCTGCTGGGGCCCACGCGGCTCGCCGCCGAGCTCGAATCCAGCAAGGCGTTCGCCAAGGAGTTCATGGCGCGGCACGGCGTCCCGACCGCCCGCTACCAGGTGTGCGAGTCGCCCGAGATCGCCCTGGCCGCGCTGGCCACGCGGCAATTCGGCTATCCGGTCGTGATCAAGGCCGACGGCCTCGCCGCCGGCAAGGGCGTCGTCGTGGCGCCCGACCAGCTCAATGCCAGCCTGGCCATCCGGGCGATGATGGTGGACCGTCGCTTCGGCGACGCCGGAGCGCGGGTGGTCGTCGAGGAGTTCATGCAGGGCCAGGAGGTGTCGGTCTTCGCGCTGACCGACGGCCGGCGCGCCGTGCTGCTGCCGACGGCCCAGGACCACAAGCGCGCGTTTGACGGCGACCAGGGGCCGAACACCGGCGGCATGGGCGCGTTCGCGCCGAGCCCGCTGGTCGACGAGCAGATGCTCGATCGGATCAGGGACACCATCATCATGCCCGTCCTCGAGGGGATGCGAGAGGAGGGGCGCGAGTTTCGCGGGTTCCTCTACGCGGGGCTGATGCTGACGGCGGAAGGGCCCAAGGTCGTGGAGTTCAACGTCCGGATGGGCGACCCGGAGGCGCAGGTCGTGCTGCCGATGATCGACGGCGACCTGGCGCCGCTGCTGCGTGACGCGGCCGCCGGCCGCCTCGGCCAGGACTCGTGCCGCGTGCGCGACTGGCCGCGCGTCGGCGTGGTGGTGGCGTCGGCCGGGTACCCCGACAAGTACGAGACCGGGAAGGTCATCAGCGGCCTCGGCTCCGCGGCGAGCGTCCCTGGCGTCGTCGTCTTCCATGCCGGCACGGCCCGGCGCGGGGCCGACATCGTCACGGCTGGAGGGCGCGTGCTCACCGTCGTGGCCGAGGGGCAGGACTACCGGCAAGCCGTCTCCCGCGCTTACGAGGGCGCGCGGCGCATCGCCTTCGACGGGGCGTTCATGCGGAAGGACATCGGACTCAAGGCCATAAGGGCGACCAGTTCATGACCAACATCTCCATTCTCATCCTGATCGGTTCCGACTCCGACGCGCCGGTGATGCAGGCGGCGGTCGACACGCTGAAGGAATTCGGGATCCCCTGCGAGATGACGGTGGCATCGGCCCACCGGTCGCCCGCCCGCGTGCAGCGGCTGCTCGACGAGGCCCCCGCGCGCGGCGTGAAGGTCTTCATCGTCGGCGCCGGCGCGGCCGCTCACCTGGCCGGCATGGTGGCCGCGCACACGACGCGGCCCGTGATCGGCGTGCCGATCGACTCGTCCGCGCTCAAGGGGCTCGACGCGCTGCTGTCGACCGTGCAGATGCCGCCCGGCGTGCCGGTGGCCACGGTCTCGATCGGGAAGCCGGGAGCGGTGAACGCCGCCGTGCTGGCGGCCGAGATTCTCGCCGTCGGCGATCCCGCGCTCTCCTCGCGCCTCGAGGGCTACAAGGTGCGGCTGGCGGAGAAGGTCGAGCGGGCGGCCGAGAAGATGAGGGGATGAAGTACTCCGTCCTCTCGTTCGGCTGCCGCACCAACCAGGCCGATTCGTGCCGCATCGAGCGCCGGATGATCGAGGACGGCGGCGTCAGCGCGGCGCCCGAGGCCGCCGACGTGGTGGTCGTGAACACCTGCACGGTCACGGCCGCCGCCGACCAGGCCGCGCGGAACGCCATCCGCCGCGTGGCTCGACTCAACCCGCAGGCGAAGATCCATGTCACCGGCTGCTACGCCGAGCGGCGACCTGAAGAGGTCGGCCGGCTGCCTGGCGTGACGATCGTGCCGCGTCAGGCCGACGCGGCGTCGCCCGGGCACGCGGGTGAAGCTGGCGCCCGTCGTCCGTCGCTACGGCCGGGCGACCGCGGCCGCACGGCCTATCCCCTCCGGGTGCAGACCGGGTGCGACGAATGCTGCGCCTACTGCATCGTCCCGAGCACGCGCGGCCCGGGCCGCAGCCGGCCCATTCACCTCGTGATCGAAGATGTGGGGGAACTGGCCGAGGCTGGGTTCAAGCAGGTTTGGCTGACCGGCGTGCACCTGGGATCCTACGGCCGGGACCTCGATCCGCGGCGCGGCCTGATCGATCTGCTCGCGGCGCTCGACCGCGAGGCCGGGTCGCTGGGCCTCACCTTCCGCCTCAGCTCGCTCGAACCGATGGACTGCAGCGACGAGCTCGTGGATCTGGTCGCGGCCTCGCCGCGCTTCGCCCCGCACCTCCATCTCCCGCTGCAGCACGCGAGCGACGCGATGTTGGCCGCGATGCGTCGGCCCTACTCGGCCGACCGCTACCGCGAGATCGTCCTGCGCGTTCGCGACCGGATGCCCCACGCCGCCATCGGCACGGATCTCATGGCGGGATTTCCTGGCGAGACCGGGCGCGACTTCGACCTGCAGTTGCAGGCGCTCGAGGCCCTCCCCCTGACACACGTTCACGTGTTTCCGTATTCCGGCCGGCCTGGAACGGCTGCCGCGCGAATGGGTGAACGGGTCCCCGCCCCGGAGATTCGTCGGCGGGCCGAACGGCTGCGGACGGTGGGGCGCGAGAAGACCGCCCGGTTCTACGAGCGCATGCTCGGGCGGGAGTTACCGGCGCTGACCATCGAGGACGGAACGCTCGCGCTGACCGACAACTACCTGAAGCTGCGGATTGCGCCGGGCCACGCGCGGAACGAGCGGATTTGCGTACGGCCCACGTCGGCGAATCCTCCGCTCGGCGAAGTCGTGGCGTGAGCCGAGAGGCGCAGGCCTGAAGGCCTGCGCTATCTGAAGAGAGTACCCAGATAACGCAGGGCTTCAGCCCTGCGCGAGGCGTAAGCCGTATGCCTACGCGAGCAAGTCGGCGAGGCGTTGCGCGGCCGACTTGCGAGTTCCCTCCACAATGAGCTGTCCGCACGCCGCGCGAATGTCACGGCCGCGGCTCTTGCGGACCGACACGGTCAGACCGCGGTCTGCCAGGATGCGGGCGAACTCGTCGACGCGCTCGTCCGACGGGCGCGAGAACGGGATGCCGGCGGCCTCGTTGAGCGGGATCAGGTTCACCTTGGCCCTCAGGCCGTCGAGCAGCTTCACCAGCCTCCGCGCGTCCTCGCGCGAATCGTTCACACCCGAGAGCATCACGTACTCGAACGTGATCCGATCGCGCCGCCGGACCGGAAACCGGCGGCACGCGTCGATGATGTCCTCGATGCGGTACTTCCGGTTGGCGGGAACGAGGAGATCGCGCTGCGCCTCGGTCGTGGCGTGGAGCGACACGGCGAGGTTCGGCATGTAGGGCTCCTGCGCCAGGCGGTCCAGCGCCGGCACGAGCCCGACCGTCGAGACGGTCACCCGTCGCGGCGGCACGGCGAACCCGTCGGCGTCACCGAGGATCCGCAGCGCCTTCATCGTCTCGTCGTAGTTGTGCAGCGGCTCGCCCATTCCCATCAGGACGATGTTGAAGCGTGAACCGGTCAGGCCGACGGCGGCGGCGAGGGCGCGAACCTGGCCGACGATCTCGCCGGCCGTCAGGTTCCGCGCGAGCCCCATCTTCCCGGTGAGGCAGAAGGCGCACTGCATCGCGCAGCCGACCTGTGTCGAGATGCAGAAGGTGTCGCCGGGCGAGTCCGGGATGTACACCGACTCGATCTTGCGGCCGTCCTCGAGCTCGAGCAGCAGCTTGGTCGTGCCGTCAGCCGAGCGCTCGGATCCGGCGACGAGCGGACGCGAGATGCGGAACAACGAGGGCAGGCCGGCGCGGAGCGACTTGGACAGGTCGGTCATCAGCGCGAAATCGGTCACGCCGCGCTTGAATACCCAGCGGAAGAGCTGGCGGGCTCGGTACGGCTCGATGCCGTGCGCGTCAAGCAGTGACTCGAGTTCGGCACGTTCGAGTCCGGCGATATCGGGCAGCGGATCGGCTTGGTGATCGGGCACTTCAGTCTCGTCGTGGGTATTATGCCGGATCGGGCCAGCCATGCTATGATGCCCTGTGGCCCTCAGCTGTAATTCATTACCTGTCAATTACTTGCAGATAGTACGCCGACTGGACGGCGACGTGCGCGGGACGCGGGAACCGTGCCTTGTCGAGCGTGCGGAGCGGCGAAGGGACCGCGGCGTCAGATGATTGTCCGAGAAGTCCTCGACAACGGCCTCCGCCTGCTCACCGAGTCGATGACCGAGGTGCGCTCGGTCAGCATCGGCGTCTGGCTGACTCGCGGGTCGCGCCACGAGCCGGCCGAGTGGAGCGGCATCGCCCATTTCGTCGAGCACATGCTCTTCAAGGGCACGGCGACGCGCAGCGCCGAGGACATCGCGCAGGAGATCGACTCGGTTGGCGGCCAGCTCGACGCGTTCACGTCCAAGGAGTACGCCGGCTACTACATCAAGGTCCTCGACGAGCACCTGCCCCGCGCGGTGGACATCCTGGCCGACATCGTCCTGCACCCTGCCTTGGACGCCGACGACATCGAGCGCGAGAAGAAGGTGATCCTCGAAGAGATCAAGATGGTCGAGGACACCGCCGACGATCTGGTGCACGAGCTGTTCACCGCGAGCTTCTGGAACGGGCACCCGTTGGGGCGGCCGATTCTCGGCACGCCCGCGTCGGTGGAGGCGCTCACCCAGGACGTGTTGCGGCACTACTTCCGGCGAGTCTACACCCCCGACAACTTCGTGATTTCGGCAGCGGGCAACCTGGAGCACGCGCGGGTTCGCGACCTGGTCGAACGGGCGTTCGTCGCCGTCGCGCCGGCGGACGAACCGGTGGAGGACAGGCGACCGATCGCCGCGCCGGCGTTCATGGTCCGGAACAAGGATCTCGAGCAGAGCCACATCTGCCTTGGCACCTCCGCGCACGCCCAGTGCGACGAGGACCGGTACATCGGCTACGTGCTCAACACGATGCTCGGCGGGTCGATGAGCTCGCGGCTGTTCCAGAACGTGCGGGAGCGGCGCGGCCTGGCCTACTCGATCTTCAGCGGCCTGAGCGCGTACCGCGACACCGGCCTGCTGACGATCTACGCGGGCTGCGCCACCGGTTCGGTGGACAAGGTCATCGACCTGATCGTGGACGAGCTGCGCGGCCTCAAGCGTTCGGCGGTGCCGGAGGCGGAGCTTCGGCGCGCCAAGGACCATCTGAAGGGCAGCCTGATGCTGGGCCTCGAGAACACGGCGAGCCGCATGTCGCAGCTCGGTCGGCAGGAGATCTACTTCGACAGGCAGTTCGGCCTCGACGAGACGCTGGCGGGGATCGAACGCGTCACCGCCGCCGACCTCGAGCGCGTCGCCGCCGGGTTGTTCTCCGACGGCGCGCTGGCCGGCACGGTGCTGGGGCCGCTCGACGGCTGGCAGTACCCGGCCGAACGCCTGCGGCTGGGCCAGTGAGTCATTCAGCGAGGTGCTCATGATTACCAGATACACCGGCGCGGCGATGGGGCGGATCTGGAGCGAGCAGCGGCGGTTCGAGACCTGGCTGCAGGTCGAGGTGGCGGCGGCCGAGGCGATGGCCGAGGCCGGCGTGATCCCGGCATCGGCGGCCGCGGCGATCCGCGAGCGCGGCGGGTTCGAGGTGGCGCGCATCGAGGAAATCGAGGCGAAGACCAGGCACGACGTGATCGCCTTCACGACGGCCGTGGCCGAGCGGGTGGGTGAGGAGGCGCGCTGGCTGCACTACGGCCTCACCTCCTCGGACGTGATCGACACGGCCCAGGCCCTGCAGATGCGGGAGGCGTGCGACCTGATCCTCCAGGGGCTCGCGGCCCTGTCGGAGGCCATCCGGGCCAGGGCCGAGGAGCACCGCCACACACCGATGATCGGCCGCACGCACGGCGTGCACGCCGAGCCGATCTCGTTCGGCCTCAAGCTGGCGGTCTGGTACGCGGAGACCGGGCGCAACATCGAGCGGGTGCGCCGGGCGCGCGCCGTCATCAACGTCGGCAAGCTCTCCGGCGCCGTCGGCACCTTCGCCCACCTCGGTCCCTCGATCGAGGCGGCCGTCTGTGCGCGGCTGGGCCTCGAGCCGGCGCCGGTCTCCTCCCAGATCATCCAGCGCGATCGGCACGCGGAGCTGCTGGCGACGCTGGCCATCACCGCCTCGTCGCTCGAGACGTTTGCGCTCGAGATTCGCGGGCTGCAGAAGACCGAGATCGGCGAGGTCGAGGAGCCGTTCGAGACGGGGCAGAAGGGATCGTCGGCCATGCCCCACAAGCGCAACCCGATCGGGTGCGAGCAGGTGGTCGGCCTCGCCCGGCTGCTGCGCGGCAACGCGGTGGCGGCGATGGAGAACATCGCGCTCTGGCACGAGCGCGACATCTCGCACTCCTCGGTCGAGCGCGTGATCCTGCCCGACAGCTTCATCGCCCTCGACCACGTGCTGCGCCGGTTCACGAAGATCGTCCGGAACATGGTCGTCCACCCCGACCGGATGCGCGAGAACCTCGACCGCTCGCGGGGCGTCGTGTTCTCGGGGACGATCCTGCTCGAGCTGGCGCAGCGCGGCGTCTCGCGCGAGCAGGCGTACGAGTGGGTGCAGCGAAACGCCATGCGGTCGTTCGAGGAGAAAGCGTCGTTCAAGCGCCTGCTGCTCGACGACGGGGATGTGCGCCGGGTGATGTCGGCGGAGGAGATCGAGCGGGCGTTCGACCTGGCGGTGCATCTGCGCCACGTTGACGACATCTTCGCGCGCGTGTTCTCGGCGCCGGCGTAGCGCCAACCAGGGGACCAGGTTCGATGTTCGACAAGCTCCACGAAGAGTGCGGGGTCTTCGGCATTTTCGGGCACCCCGAAGCGTCGAAGATGGCATATCTGGGGCTGTACGCGCTCCAGCACCGCGGGCAGGAGAGCGCCGGCATCGCGGCCTCCGACGGCGAGCGCCTGACCGCGTACCGGGCGATGGGGCACGTCGCCGAGGCGTTCAGCGAGGCGGAGCTCACGCGCCTCCAGGGAGCGCTGGCCATCGGCCACGTGCGGTATTCCACGGCGGGCGAGAGCAAGCTCGTCAACGCGCAGCCGATGCTCATCGACTGCCAGCACGGCCAGTTCGCGCTCTGCCACAACGGCAACCTGGTCAACGCCGACGAGCTGCGCGACGACCTGGTGCGCGACGGCGCCATCTTCCAGACGAGCAGCGACTCGGAGGTCATCCTCCACTTGTATGCCCGGTCCAGGGCGTCTCACGTGGAGGACGCCATCATCGAGTCGCTGGCGCAGGTGCGCGGCGCCTTCTCGCTCGTGATTGCGACCGTGGACCGAATCGTCGCCGTCCGCGACCCGCACGGGTTCCGGCCGCTGGCGATCGGGCGGCTCGGCGACGCGCTCGTCGTGGCGTCGGAGACGTGCGCGATGGATCTGATCGGGGCGACGTGGGAGCGCGATGTCGAGCCGGGCGAGGTCGTGGTCTTCGACAGGTCGGGCCTGCGGTCGATGACGCCGTTCGCGCCGGCTCCCCGCGCGCAATGCATCTTCGAGCACGTCTACTTCGCGCGCCCCGACAGCTACGTGTTCGGCCAGAGCGTCAACTCCGCGCGCACCGCCTTCGGCCGCCGGCTGGCCGAGGAGTCCCCGGTCGCCGCCGACATCGTCGTGCCGGTGCCCGACTCGGGCGTGTGCGCGGCCATCGGGTTCGCCGAGCAGGCGCGCCTGCCGCTGCGCATGGGGCTCATCCGCAACCACTACGTCGGGCGCACCTTCATCGAGCCGCAGCAGTCGATCCGGCACTTCGGCGTCAAGGTGAAGCTGAACCCGGTCCGGAGCATCCTCGAGGGCCAGCGCGTGATCCTCATCGACGATTCGATCGTCCGCGGGACGACGTCGAGGAAGATCGTGCGGATGATCAAGGCGGCGGGCGCCCGCGAGGTGCACGTGCGGATCAGCTGCCCGCCGACGATCTCGCCGTGCTTCTACGGCGTGGACACGCCGCGGCGGTCGGAGCTGATCGCCGCGACGCACACGCTCGAGGAGATCCGGACCTACCTCGACGCCGACTCGCTGCGCTACCTGAGCCTCGAGGGCCTGCTCTCCGCGATGAACTCGCACGAGTCGCAGTTCTGCACGTCGTGCTACACGGGCCGCTACCCGGTGCCGTTTCCGAAGGACCAGGCCGCCCAGCTCCAGCTGCCGCTGAAGCTGGTGCCGTCGCCGGGCAATATAGAGACACCATAACTGTGGAGCCGCGTGACTGCCCGATTGCTGGACCCTGAATCCCGAATCCCGGCTCCCGAATCCTGCTCTATGGACTACAAATCCTCCGGCGTCGACATCGATGCGGGAACCGAAGTCGTCAGGCGCATCAAGGGCCTGGCGCGATCGACGTTCACGCCCGGCGTGCTGTCGGAGATCGGCTCGTTCGGCGGCCTGTTCCGCCTCGGCGACGGCTGGTTCGACGACCCGGTGCTGGTGGCCAGCGCCGACGGCGTCGGGACCAAGCTCAAGGTCGCCTTCATGGCCGGCCGCCACGATACGGTGGGCGAGGACCTGGTCAACCACTGCGTCAACGACATCCTCGTCCAAGGCGCCAGGCCGCTGTTCTTCCTCGATTACCTGGCTACCGGCCGCCTGTCGCCCGACGTCGCCGAGCAGGTCGTGACGGGAATCGCGCGCGGCTGCCGCGCCAACGGCTGCGCGCTGCTCGGCGGCGAGACGGCCGAGATGCCCGGCTTCTACGCCGAGGGCGAGTACGACCTCGCCGGTTTCATCGTCGGCGGCGTGGACCGGGCGGCGGTCATCGACGGGCGCGCGCTCGCGCCGGGTGACGTGCTCGTCGGCCTGAGGTCGACGGGCCTGCACACCAACGGGTACTCGCTCGCGCGCCGGATCGTCTTCGAGCAGCTGGGGCTGCGGGTCGAATCGCTCGTGCCAGGGCTGGGCGGCGTCACGGTCGGCGACGCGCTGCTCGCCGTCCATCGTTCGTACCTGAAGCCCGTGGAGCCGCTGCTCGCCGAGCGTGGTCTCGTGCTCGGCCTGGCGCACATTACGGGCGGCGGGATTACCGACAACCTGCCGCGAATCTTCCCGGCCGGCGTCGGCGCACGCATCGACCGCCGCGCGTGGGAGGTACCGCCGCTGTTCAGGTTCCTGTGGGAGGCGGGCCGGGTGCCGGCCGAGGACATGTATCGCTCGTTCAACATGGGGATCGGGTTGATCGTCGCGTGCCGCCCGGCCGACGCAGACCGCGTGGTCGCGATGCTCGCGAGCCAAGGCGAGGATCCACGCGTCATTGGGGAGATGGTTGCGGGCGAGCGGACCGTCACTTACGCGTGAATAGCGGCGGCATCTTGCGATTTGGCGATCTTGCGATCGGGCGACCGTGCGAAGTGGCGGCCGGCCGGTGAGGCGCCCGTCGTGGTCCTGAGCCCTGAGCCTTGAGCCCTCTATGAATCGCACGCTCGGTGTTCTCATTTCCGGCCGTGGCAGCAACCTCCAGGCGATCATCGACGCGATAGCCGCCGGTGTGCTCGACGCGCGCATCGGCGTCGTGATCTCGAACCGCGCCGACGCCGCAGGCCTCGATCGGGCCCGCCGCGCGGGCATCGAGACGCTATGCCTCAGCCACCGCGACTACGCGAGCCGCGAGGAGTACGACCGGGCGCTGGTTGCCGCGCTGGAGGCTCGGGGCGTCGGGCTGGTCTGCCTGGCCGGCTTCATGCGGCTGTTGAGCCCGGTGTTCGTCGGGGCGTTTCCGAACGCGATCCTGAACATTCACCCGTCGCTGCTGCCCGCCTTCCCCGGGCTCGACGCCCAGCACCAGGCCTGGGCCCACGGCGCGAAGGTCAGCGGGGCCACGGTGCATCTGGTGGACCGAGACCTCGATGCCGGCCCCATCGTCCTCCAGCGGGCCGTGCCGGTGCTCGACGACGACACGGCGGAGACGCTGGCGGCGCGGATCCTGGAGCAGGAGCACCTCCTCTAC
The DNA here is from genome assembly GCA_963727765.1 of uncultured Acidobacteriota bacterium. GTDB lineage: Bacteria > Acidobacteriota > Vicinamibacteria > Vicinamibacterales > Fen-181 > FEN-299. The sequence continues at coordinate 280,447 of CAVSGZ010000013.1, read as the reverse complement.
CCCGAGGCGATCGCGCTGGTGCTGGACGGCGGGTGGACGATCGAGGGGCGGCGGTTCAGGCCGCGCTAGAATGAGTGGCTCGTGGACCCAACGACGGGAGGCTGGTGAGGTGATGGCGACCGACGTCTACCAGGAACTTGAGTGGCGGGGCATGGTGTACGAGGGCACCGAGGGCGTGCGCGACCTGCTCGCGCGCGAGAAGGTGACCTGCTATATCGGCTTCGACCCGACGGCTGCCAGCCTGCACGTCGGCTCGCTGCTGCCGCTCCTGGCGCTCGCGCGCATGCAGCGGTTCGGCCACAGTCCGATTGCGATTGCGGGCGGCGGCACGGGCATGGTCGGTGACCCGAGCGGCAAGACGCAGGAACGCCAGTTGATGAGCCTCGAGCAGATCGAGGAGAACCTGAAGGGGATTCGCGTCCAGCTCGAGCGGTTCCTCGACTTCGA
>CAVSGZ010000013.1:0-275000 GCA_963727765.1 uncultured Acidobacteriota bacterium | reverse complement strand
CTGCTCAGTGGTAGAGGAGCGTTCTCACAGCCGTGAAGCCAGACCGTAAGGACTGGTGGAGTGGTGAGAAGTGACCCTGCCGGCATAAGTAGCGAGAAGAGAGGCGAGAATCCTCTCCGCCGTAAGCCTAAGGTTTCCTGAGGAAGGTTCGTCCGCTCAGGGTTAGTCGGGTCCTAACGCGAGGCCGAAAGGCGTAGCGGATGGATATCAGGTTAATATTCCTGAACTACCTGGAAAACGTTATTACCGATGGGGGGACGCAGGAAGCTAACCGGGCCCACGATTGGACGTGTGGGTTCAGGCATGTAGGGGGATCCGCCAGGCAAATCCGGCGGGTCGCATTCCCTGAGGTGCCATGGCGAAGCGCTTAGCGCTACAAAGCCGGTGACGCCACGCTGCCGAGAAAATCCTCTAGGGAGTGATCCGGGTACCCGTACCGCAAACCGACACAGGTAGGCGAGGAGAAAATCCTCAGGCGCAAGTGAGAACCCTCGTTAAGGAACTCGGCAAACTCGCCCCGTAACTTCGGAAGAAGGGGTGCTCCAGTAGCGTGAGCCGGTTCGCCCGGCAGAGCGTGAAGGAGTTGCAATAAAGAGGCCCAGGCGACTGTTTACTAAAAACACAGGACTCTGCAAAGTCGAATACGACGTATAGGGTCTGACGCCTGCCCGGTGCCGGAAGGTTAAAGGGAGGGGTTAGCCGCAAGGCGAAGCTCCGAACTGAAGCCCCGGTAAACGGCGGCCGTAACTATAACGGTCCTAAGGTAGCGAAATTCCTTGTCGGGTAAGTTCCGACCTGCACGAATGGCGTAACGATCTGGGCGCTGTCTCAACGAGGGGCACTGCGAATTTGTGGTACCGGTGAAGACGCCGGTTACCCGTGGCTAGACGGAAAGACCCCGTGCACCTTTACTACAACTTAGTAGTGAATGCTGACGCATTATGCGCAGGATAGGTGGGAGACTTTGAACCGGGCTTCTTGGGGTCCGGGGAGTCAACGGTGAGATACCACCCTTACTGCTTCGGCGTTCTAACCTGCTCCTGTTATCCAGGAGAGGGACACTGCTAGGCGGGTAGTTTGACTGGGGCGGTCGCCTCCTAAACTGTAACGGAGGCGCGCGAAGGTTCGCTCAGGCTGTTTGGAAATCAGCCGGAGAGTGCAAAAGCATAAGCGAGCTTGACTGCGAGACTCACAAGTCGAGCAGGTGGGAAACCAGGCTTTAGTGATCCGGTGGTTCCGCGTGGAAGGGCCATCGCTCAACGGATAAAAGGTACGCCGGGGATAACAGGCTGATCTGAGCCAAGAGTTCACATCGACGCTCAGGTTTGGCACCTCGATGTCGGCTCATCGCATCCTGGAGCTGTAGCAGGTTCCAAGGGTCCGGCTGTTCGCCGGTTAAAGCGGTACGTGAGCTGGGTTTAGAACGTCGCGAGACAGTTCGGTCCCTATCTGCCATGGGCGTAGGAAATTTGAGGGGGGCTGTCCTTAGTACGAGAGGACCGGGATGGACGCACCTCTGGTGTACCAGTTATCCTGCCAAGGGTAGCGCTGGGTAGCCATGTGCGGACGGGAGAAACGCTGAAGGCATCTAAGCGTGAAACCCTCCCCAAGATGAGATTTCCCGAGCCGTAAGGCTCCTAAAGGCTCCTGGAAGACTACCAGGTGATAGGCCAGGTGTGTAAGGATGGCGACATCCTAAGCTTACTGGTACTAATCAGCCGTGAGGCTTGACCATAACTATTCTTAACGCGGTGCGTGCGCCCGCGTCAGGAACTGCCGTTTGCAGGATGTTCAGTTGCTTGTCCGCCGTCGCCACGGCGAAGGCGGACCGTTCTTTATCAAGTTTGAATCGCCCCGCGCACTCAGGCGCATATCGTCGCCGAGCAACGACGTCAGTCGGCGGGGCCGGTTCAAAGAATTTCCCGGTGGTCATAGGAGCAGGGCCACACCCGTTCCCATTCCGAACACGGAAGTTAAGCCTGCTACCGCCGATGGTACTGCAGAGGCGACTCTGTGGGAGAGTAGGTCACTGCCGGGGATATCTCAGGCCCGACGTCGAGGAAACTCCGTCGGGCCTTTTCTTCGTACGCAGTGACCTGCCTGACCGCGCTGCCCGGGCTTCGACTCCTCACCCCGTCCCCCGACTCCTCATCGTCAGCGCCGACTACTCGACCCGTCCTCCGACTTGCGACTAGAATCTCCGGATGAGCAACCGCCACTTCGCCGCCGTCGCCACGGCCTGCACCCTTTTCGTCGCGGCCGCCGTCGTCACTGTCGCCCGCCTCGCCCCGCCGCCGCCCGCGCTGCCCGGCAGCCTCGGCGGCGGCGTGACGCTCCTGCCCAACGGCTGGAAGATCAAGCCCGCCGGCCGCCACATGCAGATCGGCGACCTGCCGCTGGCGATGGTCGAATCGCCCGACGGGAAGTACCTGGTCGTCACCAACAACGGCTACCAGAAGCCCACGCTCACGGTCGTGGACCTCGAGAGGGGCGTCGTCGCCAGCAGGGCCCACCTCGACAACGCTTGGCTCGGCCTCGCATGGCATCCCGACAAGCGGCGCGTCTTCTCCTCCGGCGCCGGCCAGACGACGGTCAACGAGTTCTACTGGACGCCAGGCAAGCTCACGACAGGCGCCGTCTACGCCCTCGGCCGCGACTCCCTGAAGCCGCTGCCCGGAATCGCCAGGCCGGAACCGGTCGAGCAGAGCTTCGTCGGCGGCCTCGCCATCTCGCCGGACGGGCGGTACCTCTACGCGGTCCACGTCCTCGGCGAGGCGCTGACGATGCTCGACCTGAAGGCGGGTCTGGTGCTGCGGACCGTCGATGTCGGGGCCGAGGCGTACACCTGCGTGGTGTCGCCGGACGGGAAGACGGTGTTCGTCTCGGTGTGGGGCGGAACGACGGTTCTCGTGTTCGACGCCGCCACGCTCGACAGGCGGGGCGAGATTGTCGTCGGCGAGCACCCCAGCGCCATGATGTTCTCGAAGGACGGCTCGCGACTGTTTGTCGCCTGCGCCAACACGAACAGCGTCTTCGTCGTCGACGTGGCGACGAAGACGACGACCGAGCAGATCTCGGTGGCGCTGTTCCCGAACGTCCCGCCCGGCGCGACGCCAAACGCCCTCGGCCTCTCGCCCGACGGCAGGACGCTGCTGGTCGCCGTCGCCGACAACAACGCGGTGGCGGTGGTGGACGTGAGCACGCCGGGTCACTCGGCCGTAAGCGGATTCATCCCGACCGGCTGGTATCCGACGGCGGCGCAGTTCAGCAGGGACGGGTCGCGGATCTACGTGCTGTCGGGGAAGGGGCTCACTTCTTCGGCGAACCCGCGCGGGAAGAACCCAGGCATCCCCGGCGCCGAGGGTCAGTACAGCGGATCGATGCTCGAGGGCGCGCTGTCGATCCTGCACACCCCGGACACGGCCGAACTGCAGGCGATGACGAAGACGGTGTACAGCTTGACGCCGCTCGCCGCCAGCACCATGCTCGCGCCGGCGGGCGCGCCGGTCGGCTCACCGATCCCGCGCAAGGTCGGCGACCCCTCGCCCATCAAGTACGTCTTCTACATCATCCGGGAGAATCGCACCTACGATCAGATTCTCGGCGACCTCGAGCGCGGCAACGGCGACCCGAACCTCTGCCTGTTCGGCGAGGAGGTGACGCCCAACGCACACGCCGTCGCGCGGGAGTTCGTCGTCCTCGACAACTTCTACGTGGACGCCGAGGTGAGCTACGACGGCCACGCCTTCTCGACCGGGGCCTACGCGAACGACTTCGTGCAGAAGATCTGGCCGACCAATTACGGCGGCCGCGGCGCGCGCTACCTCTCCCAGGGTGGCGGGAAGATGCGAAACGCCTACGGCAACGTAACGGCGCCGCTCAACGGCTATATCTGGGACGCCGCCGTCCGCGCGGGCGTCAGCGTGCGCAGTTACGGCGAGTTCACCATGCGCGGCGCCGAGCCCGAGGAGGAGCGGGACACCGGCGTCGGCGACGTCGTCGCCTCGGTGCCGGGCCTGAAGGGGCGCGTGAGCCCGAAGTTCGCCCCCTGGGACCTGTCAGTCCCCGACAACGTGCGCGTCGACGCTTGGCTGGAGGAGTTCAGGCAGTTCGAGAAGGACGGCAACCTGCCGCGGCTGAACATCTTCGCGTTCGGCGACGACCACACGGCCGGCACGCGCCCGGGCTACCCGACGCCCCGCGCGATGGTGGCGGAGAACGACACGGCGATCGGCCGGCTCGTCGAGGCGGTTTCGAAGAGCCGGTTCTGGAAGGAATCGGCGATCTTCATCCTCGAAGACGATGCTCAGGACGGGCCGGACCACGTGGACAACCACCGTTCGATCGCGCTGGTCGCGAGCCCCTTCGTGAAGCGCGGCGCGGTGGACTCGACGCTCTACGACACGGCGGGCATGCTGCGCACGATCGAGCTGATTCTCGGTTTGCCGCCGATGAGCAACCTCGACGCCGGCGCGACGCCGATGTACGCGGCGTTCCAGCCGATGCCAGTGCTGGCGCCTTACGCGATGCGGCCGGCGCGCATCGACGTGACGGAGAAGAACCGCGCCAATGCCTGGGGCGCGGCGGCCTCGGCCGGCATCGATTTCGCGGAGGTCGATCGCGCGCCCGAGCAGCTGCTCAACGAGATCATCTGGAAGTCGGTGAAGGGGCCGGCGAGCGTCATGCCGCCGCCGGTGCACGCGGCGTTCGTGCGCGGGCGGCCGGCCACGCCAGACGATGACAGGTAGACATCTCGCGATTTGGCGATCGAGCGATCTGGCGACGTGACGCTGACCGCGCCAGTTCGTCGGCGGGCCTGTCCGCCTTCGCCCGGCTACGGCGGATCCGCCGAAGCGCTGCGCGCGGAGGCGGAGAGGCCCGCCCTTCACTTTTCAAAGTGTCCAAGATGGGTGAGGCGTTCATCAGCCTGCCTTCCCCCGAGGTCCTCAACTGTCGGACTGGATCGCCGCTCGTTCACGGAGTCCTTCGATGCACAAAGACGGGGACGTATTTGTGCCCTCAGGACCAAGCGGAATCGTTTACCATGGCGGGAACCGGGGGGAAAAATGATGCGCGCGACGCGGCGGCTTTTCGGCCTTGCCCTCGCCGGGCTGGTGTGCGTGGTGGCGGCGGCCGCCACGCCGCGGGCGCAGGGTGGAGCGGGCGCGACCGGCGCGAAGGCCGCGCCGGCCGGCCAGGGCGCAGCGGCCCAGCCGACCGAGCACCTCGAGGTCCCCCCGCCGCCGTTCACCGAGGGGATCTTCCCCTGCTCGGCCTGCCACGCCTCGATGAAGGTCAACCGCACGAGGCGGGAGCTGACCGAGATGCACACCGACATCGATCTGAAGCACGGGACCGCGCAGCTCTGGTGCCTCGACTGCCACAACGCCGACAACCGCGACGTGCTGCACCTGGCAAGCGGTGAGCCGGTGCCGTTTGACGAGTCGTACCGGCTCTGCGGCCAGTGCCACGGCGAGAAGTACCGCGACTGGCGGGCGGGCGTCCACGGCCGCCGGACGGGCCAGTGGAACGGCCACAAGACGTACCTGCTGTGCGTCCACTGCCACAACCCCCACCAGCCGCGCTTCAAGCCGCTCGCGCCCAAGCCGGCGCCCGTGCCCCCCGCGCCGCCGCGCAAGTAACGAGGAGAACCTGATGGACCGACGGTCGATTCCCATCGAGCCGGCGCTGGCGTCCGAGACCGGCCGCAAGCCGGGCGGCTCGTGCGTGTCGCGGCGGCAGTTCGCCTCGCTGGCCGGCGCGGCCGCGGGCGGGTTGCTGATGACCGCGTGCGGGCCGAGGCGGCTGCACGAGATGTCGAAGGAGACGCTCCGCAGCCGCATCAAGGAACTCGAGCGCGAGTACTCCGCGCGCTACAAGACGGCCGTCACGGTGGCCGACACGCCGCCGATGCCGGGCGTGGAGTTCGCCTACGCGCTCGACATCTCGCGCTGCATCGGGTGCCGCCGCTGCGTCTACGCGTGCGTCGAGGAGAACAACCAGTCGCGCGACCCCCAGATCCACTGGATCCGGGTGCTGCAGATGGACAAGGAGCGGGGCGTCGACTTCACGCACGCCGACCCCTACTACCACCCGGCGGAGGTGCCCGAGGAGAACCACTTCTACGTGCCGGTGGCGTGCCAGCAGTGCCGCAACCCGCCCTGCACGAAGGTCTGCCCGGTCGGCGCCACCTACACCGACCCCGACGGCATCGTCGTCATCGACTACGACTGGTGCATCGGCTGCCGGTACTGCATGGCGGCGTGCCCGTACGGTGCGCGCCACTTCAACTGGGGCGAGCCGACGATCCCGGAGGGGCACCTCAACCCGAACACGCACCTGTTCGGCAACCGGCCGCGGCCCAAGGGCGTGGTCGAGAAGTGCACCTTCTGCATCCAGCGGACGAGGAACGGCCGGTACCCGGCGTGCGTGGAGGTGTGCCCGGTCGGCGCGCGGAAGTTCGGCAACCTGCTCGATCCCGACAGCGAGATCCGCTACATCATCGAGCACAAGCGCGTGCTGGTGCTGAAGGAGGATCTCAACACGATGCCCAAGTTCTTCTATTTCTACGCCACCTAGAGGTACCTGGTGAACACCCTCCACCTGTTCTCGCGATTCGTGACCGGGAGCCTGCGGCTCGTGCTGCGCGGCAACCGCGCCTACTGGGCGTGGGTGGCCGCGCTGCTGATCCTGATCGCGTCGGGCGCGGCGGCCTACACCAACCAAGTGCGGACCGGCCTCATCGTCACCGCCATGCGCGACCAGGTGAGCTGGGGCTTCTACATCGGCAACTTCACATTCCTCGTCGGCGTGGCGGCGGCGGCGGTCGTGCTGGTGATCCCGGCCTACATCTACGACTGGAAGCCGATCCGCGAGATCGTCATCTACGGCGAACTGCTGGCGCTGAGCGCGATCGTGATGTGCCTGCTGTTTGTCACCGTCGACATCGGCCGGCCCGACCGCTTCTGGCACCTGATGCCGTTTGTCGGGCACCTGAACTTCCCGCGGTCGCTATTGGCCTGGGACGTCCTGGTGCTGAACATCTACTTCCTGCTCAACTTCACCATCGCCACGCACATCCTCTACAGGGCGTACCACGGCCATCACTACAACGCCCGCCTCGTCGTGCCGCTCGTGCTGCTGTCGATCCCGATGGCGGTCGGGATCCACACGGTGACGGCGTTCCTCTACAACGGGCTGGCCGCGAGGCCGTACTGGAACTCGTCGATCCTGGCGCCGCAGTTCCTCGCGTCGGCCTTCTGCTCGGGGCCCGCGATTCTGCTGGTCGTCCTCCAGCTGCTGCGCAAGTTCACGTCGTTCGAGATCCAGGACGAGGCCATCCACAAGATCGCCGAGCTGATGGCCTACGCGATGTTCCTGAACCTGTTCCTCCACGGCGCGGAGGCGTTCAAGGAGTATTACTCGAACACCGAGCACCTGCTGTTCACGCGCTACTGGTACCAGGGGCTGGGCGCGCACCGCACGCTGGTGCCGTACGCCTGGACGGCGGTCACGCTGAACGTGGCGGCGTTCGCGCTCTTCATCACGCCGAGGATGCGGCGCAACTGGATCACGCTCAACATCGGCTGCCTGGCCACCTACGCCGGCTGCTACATCGAGAAGGGGATGGGGCTCATCATCCCCGGCCTCACTCCCGACACGCTCGGCGAGATCTACCAGTACTCGCCGTCGCTGACCGAGCTGCGCGTGGCTGCCGGCATCTTCGCCTTCGGGTTCCTCGTCTTCACGCTGATGCTCAAGGTGGCGGTTCCGATCTCGCTCGGCGAGTTCCGGCGGGAGGACCGTACATAGGCCATGCGCCGCGCCCGACCTCTGCTGAGAGGCTTCGCCCTGGCGGCCGCGCTGGGATGGCTGGCGGTTCTTTCCCCGCTCGCAGCCCAGGACATGCGCGTCGCCATGCCGCGCCCCATCGTCATCATCGGCGGCATGCTCATCGACGGCAGCGGGGCGCCGGCGCGGCGGAACGACGCGATCGTGATCCGGGATGGCCGCATCGCGGCCATGGGGCTCTCGGCCGCACGAAAGGCGCCGAAGGACGCCCGCCTGATCGAGGGCACGGGGAAGTGGATCCTCCCTGGCCTGGTCGACGCGGCCGTTCACCTCTACCGATCCGGCAACCTGGACGCGCAACCGCTTCGCGGCGACCGCGCAGCCTCGATCTTCACCGACCCGGCGCCGGCAAGTCTCGCGGAGCCCAACAGCGGTCGCGCGCCGGCGCAGTACCTGCGGGCCTACCTGTGCGCGGGCGTGACGACGGTGATGAACATCGGCGGCCCGCTGTCCACGTTCGACCTGCGCGACGGCAGGACGGACGACGCGCTGTCGCCGCGAGTCGCAACCACGGGCCCGGTGCTGCGGCTGCTTCCGCCTTCGCCGGCTGGACCAACCGTGGCCGATGAACGGGCGCTGGCGGCGAACAGCTCGGAACAGGCGGCCGGCCTCATCGAGGGACTCCGGCCGTCGAAGCCGGACCTGGTGGCCTTCCATTTCGGCGCGTCACCCGGTGAACGCGAGGCCGAGGCCGGTCTGGCGGAGGCTGCCGTGGCCGCCGCCCACGCGCGCCATCTGCGGGCGCTCGCCGAGGTCTCCGTCCTCGGCGAATTGCTCGCCGCGGTCACTGCGCATGCCGACGTCATTGTCAGCCGCGTGTCCGAACCGATCGACGAGGACACCATCCAGCGGATCGTGCGCCAGCACATCGTCATCGTTCCTGTCATGACGGTGGACGACCTGCAGCGCAGGCTGCTGGCCGGCGACGGGTCGGTGGCCGAGTTCGAAGCGCCCTGCGCCCCTGGGTCGAGTCTCGACTTCCTGGCGGCGTTCGCGCCGACGTTGACGAAGCGACAGGCGGGTGAAGCCTCGGCGCGGGAAGCCAGCGCGGTCGAGGGGCAGCAGAGGAACGTCAGGCGGCTGGTTGAAGCGGGCGCCACGATCGTGGCCGGCAGTGGCGCCGGAGAGGACCGCGTGTTCCACGGGCCGTCGCTGCACCGGGAGTTCGAGCTGCTGGCCGGCGCTGGACTGACGCCCGGGCAGATTCTCCTGTCCGCCACCCGCGACGCCGCCGCCCTGCTCGGCCGGCCGTCCGACCTCGGCCAGATCAAAGAAGGCATGGCAGCCGACCTGGTGCTGGTCGCCGCCGACCCCCTGGCTGACATCCGCAATGCCGGAAAGGTCGTGCTGACGATCAGGGGCGGCGCGCTCTACGAGCGCTGAACCAGAAGCTCGGCAACCAGAGGAATCTCCGTCTCGCCACGTAAACGCAGGCAACGGCAGGGTCGTAACGACACCTAAGGGGTGGTGTGTCGTCGCCGCTCCCTGCGCCCAGGCTTCCTGTTCGGATCCCCCGAGATTGTCACCATGCCCATGGATTGTCGTCCTGAGAAATTACGCGCCGGGTGGATCCTCGCGCGGCTGGCGGGTTTCGCGGTTCTGGCCCTGCTGGTGGCCGGTTCCTGGGCGTGCAACGGCACGTCCGGCTCCCCGGCGCCCGGCTCTGCCGCCTCGGGCGGCGGCGGTCGCGGCGGCCGCGGGGGGCGGGGCGGCAGCGGGGCCGCGCAGCCCGTCGTCACTGCCAGGGTTTCCCAGCGCGACGTGCCGGTCGAGATCGTCGCGGTCGGGAACGTCGAGGCCTACTCCACCATCTCGGTCAAATCACAGGTGACCGGCGAGCTGCAGCGGGCGTTCTTCCGCGAAGGCGACGTGGTGAAGAAGGGAGACCGGCTCTTTCTGATCGACCCGCGGCCGCTCGAAGCGTCCCTGAAGCAGGCCGAGGCCACGCTCGCCCGGGACCAGGCGCTGCTCGACCAGGCGGTCGCGCAAGTCGCACGCGACAGAGCCAACGCGGAATACCAGCAGCTCACGGCCAACCGCCAGGCGCAGCTTGCCGCCCGGGGGCTCATCTCGAGGGACGCCGGCGAGCAGGCGCGAGCCGCGGCCGACGCCACCTCCGGGACCATCAAGGCAGACGAGGCGGCGGTCGAAAGCGCCAGGGCCCAGCTCGTGATGCAGCAGTCGGTGGTGGATGACGCGAAGGTCCAGCTCAGTTATGCCGACATTCGTGCGGCGATCAATGGTCGGACCGGCAGCAACACCGTCAAGCCGGGCAACCTCGTCAGCGCCAACTCCACCGAGCTGGTGACGATCACCGAGCTGCAGCCGGTGTACGTGACGTTCGCGGTACCCGCGGTGCACCTGGCGACCGTCAAGGAGCACGTCGGCAAGGACCCGCTGTTGGTCATGGCGGCATCGCCTGAAGCGGGCGGTCAGCCGATCGAAGGACGCCTGACGTTCGTGGACAACGCGGTCGATCAGGGCTCCGACACGATCAAGCTCAAGGCGACCTTTCCGAACACAGATCTCCGGCTCTGGCCCGGGCAGTTCACTCGTGTCACCCTGCGGCTCATGACGCTGACAAACGCGACGGTCGTTCCGAGCCAGGCCGTTCAGACCGGTCAGGACGGTCAGTTCGTCTTCGTCGTGAAGCAGGACTCCACCGTCGACGTGCGGCCCGTCACCGTCGCCCAACGGATAGGCGAGACCGTCGTGATCGGCAAGGGGCTCACCCCTGGCGAGCGGATCGTCACGGAGGGGCAGCTTCGCCTGGAGCAAGGGACGCGCATCCAGGCCACCGACAGCGCCGGCCGAGCCACCGGTGGCGCCGGAGGTCGCGGCGGTCGCGGCCGAGGGGGCCGCGGCCAGGGTGGCGGACAGGGCCAGACCGGCGGACAGGGCCAGACCGGCGGCGCTCGGAGCGGACAGGGCAGGCAGGGCGGGCAGTAGGTCGCCTGTGAACATCTCCGAAACGTTCATCAGGCGTCCGATTGCCACCAGCCTGCTGATGGCGGCGATCGCCTTGTTCGGGGTGGTGGCGTACCTTGGGCTGCCGATCAGCGACTTGCCGACCGTGGAATATCCGACGGTCAGCGTGAACGCCAGCCTGCCCGGCGGCGATCCGGCCACCATGGCGGCATCGGTCGCCAGCCCACTCGAACGACAGTTCACAACGATCGCGGGCATCGACGAGATGACCTCGCGCAGCAGCACGGGCAACAGCTCGGTCACGCTGACCTTCGACCTGAACCGCAACATCGACAGCGCGATCACCGACGTGCAGACCGCCATCTCCGCGGCGATGCCACTGCTGCCAGCCACGCTGACGGCGCCCCCCTCGTTCCGCAAGCAGAATCCGGCCGACCAGCCGATCCTCTCGATCAACCTGATCTCCGATACCCTCGACATGACGCAGGTTGACGAGTACGCGGAAGACATCCTGGCCCCGCGCATCTCGACGGTGAGCGGTGTCGCCCAGGTCAACGTGCAAGGCGCCGCCAAGTACGCCGTGCGCGTTCAGGTCGATCCCGAACGGCTGCAAGCGCAGAGGCTCGGGTTGAACGAAGTCAGCACGGCGCTCGGGGACTGGAACGTCACGCAGCCCACCGGGCAGCTGTTCGGACCGCTGTCCACCTACACCATCGCGGCGAAAGGGCAGCTCAACAACGCCGCGGAATTCGCGCAGATTGTCGTCGCCTACCGCGACGGGCGGCCCGTGCGGCTCAATCAGGTTGCCAACGTCATCGACAGCGTCCAGGTCGTCACGCAGCGGGCGTGGTACATCACGAAGGACGCCCAGCGGCGCTCCATCACCCTCGACATCCTGAAACAGCCCGGCACCAACGTCATCGAGGTGGCCGACGCGGTCCGGGCCGTGCTGCCGGAACTCCAGGCCCAGTTGCCGCCTTCGGTGCACATCGTCATCCGTCAGGATCGCTCGGTGAATATTCGCGCGGCGTTCGCCGACATCCGGATGACGCTGCTCGTCACGCTCATCCTGGTGGTCACCGTCATCTATCTCTTCCTGCACAACACCTCGGCGACGGTCATCCCGGCGCTGGCGCTCCCGTTCTCGATCCTGGGCAGCTTCGCCGTCATGAAGATGCTGCACTACAGCCTCGACAATCTGTCGATGATGGCGGTCATCCTCTCTGTCGGATTCGTCGTCGACGACGCGATTGTGATGCTCGAGAACGCCGTGCGCCACATGGAGGCCGGCGAGTCGCCACTGATGGCCGCGCTGTCGGGTTCCAGGGAGATTGCCTTCACGATCGTGACGATGACCGCCTCGCTGGCGGCCGTGTTCATCCCGCTCCTCTTCATGGGCGGCATTCTCGGCCGGCTGTTCCGCGAGTTCGCCGTCACCATCACGGTTACGGTGCTGATCTCGGGCGTCGTCTCGATCACGCTCACGCCGATGCTCTGCAGCCGGTTCCTGCGCGTGGTCCTGGTCAAGCGCGGGTTCGCGGGGCTCATGGACCGGGGGTTCGATCGGCTGCGCTCGGCGTACGGACGGAGCCTGAGGGTCATCCTGCGGCACCGCCTCGCGGTGCTCGGCGCGTTCGTGGCCGTCCTCGCCGCCACCGTGGAAGTGTTCGGGGTCGTCCCGAAGGGATTCATCCCCGACACCGACAACGACACGCTGAGCGTCAACCTGCAGACGGCGCAGGGGACCTCGTTCTACGAGCAGGTCGGATACGTCCAGCGGATTGCCGATCTGATTCGGCAGAACCCGTATGTCGTCGCGCAGATGGCCAACGCAGGCGGGGGCGGCATGGGCGGCGGGTTTACGATCCAGCTGACCCCCCGCGCCACACGCCCCCTGACCGCGCAGCAGATCGCGCAGCAGCTCCGTGGTCCGCTCGGGCGCTTCCCGGGGTTCCGCGCCTTTGTCACCGTGCCGGCGTCGCTCCAGATCGGGGGCTTCCGGGGCAACAGCAGCTACAACGTCACCGTCCAGAGCCTGGACTATGAGCAGCTCTTCGAGTGGGCGCCGCGGCTCGAAGCGGCGATGGCCGACCTGCCCGCGGTCCAGGACGTGTCGGACAACATGGAGATCAAGAGTCCGCGCGTGAACATGACCATCAACCGCGACAAGGCGGCCGCCGTTGGATTGACCGCGACGCAGATCACCGACACCCTGTCCAACGGGTTCGGCCAGCAGTTGGTCGGCACGATCTACGGCGATCGGACCCAGTACCGCGTGCTGCTGGAGCTGGACCCGAAGTACCAGGAACGGCCCGAGTCGCTGAAGAAGATCTCGTTCAGGACGCCGCAGGGCGCGCTGGTCCCGCTCGAAGAGGTGATGGACATCAAGGAGGACGTCGGGCCGCAGAGCGTCAATCACTACGGACAGCTGCCGGCCGTCAACATCTCGTTCGCGCTCAAGCCGGGCGCCTCGCTGGGCGCGGCGATCGACCAAATCAACCAGGTCTCGCGCCGGGTGTTGCCGGCCACGGTGACGACCAACTTCCAGGGGTCGGCGAAGGTGTTTCAGGCGTCGCTGGCCAACCTCAACATCCTCTTCTTCATCGCCATCGGCGTGGTCTACATCGTCCTCGGGATGCTCTACGAGAGCTACATCCACCCGATCACGATTCTCTCGGGCCTCCCGTCGGCGGCCCTCGGCGGCCTGCTGACGCTGTGGGTGACCGGCAACGAGCTGAACATCTACTCCTACGTCGGCCTGATCCTGCTCATCGGCCTGGTTATGAAGAACGCGATCATGCAGATCGACTTCGCGCTCGACGCCGAGCGCGAGCAGGACCTCGCCCCGATCGACGCCATCTACCAGGGCTGCATCGTCCGGTTCCGCCCGATCATGATGACGACCATGGCCACGCTGCTCGGGGCGCTGCCGATCGCGCTCGGGTTCGGCGCCGGCGGCGAGGCGCGGCGGCCGCTGGGCATCGCGGTGGTCGGCGGCCTGATCGTCTCGCAGGTCATCACGCTCTATCTCACGCCGGTCGTGTACACCTACATGGCGACGTGGGTCAAGACGAGCAGGATCCAGGCGGCCGGCGCCGTCGCGCCGGCTGAGTAAGGGACACGCGTGAACATCTCTGAAGGCTTCATCAAACGGCCGATCGCGACCAGCCTGCTCATGGCCGCGATCACCCTGTTCGGGATGGTGGCGTATCGGGGACTGCCGGTCAGCGACCTGCCCAACGTGGACTTCCCGACGCTGCTCGTGACGGCGCAGCTGCCCGGCGCCAACCCGGAGACGATGGGCGCGTCGGTGGCGACGCCGCTCGAGAACCAGTTCTCCACCATCTCCGGCCTCGAGCAGATGACCTCGGTGAACTCGCTCGGCTCGACGCAGATCACACTCGAGTTCGCGCTGGACCGCAGCCTGGACGGCGCCGCGGTGGACGTGCAGGGCGCCATCACGCAGGCCTCGCGCATGCTCCCGCTGGGCATGCCCACGCCGCCGGTCTTTACCAAGGTCAACCCGGCCGACCAGCCGATCCTGTACCTGGTCGTCACCTCGACGACGCTGCCGCCGTGGACCCTCGACGAGTACGCCGAGACGCGCATCGCGCAGCGGATCTCGCAGGTCTCCGGCGTCGCGCAGGTGCAGGTGCTGGGCGGCCAGAAGTACGCGATGCACGCGCAGGTCGATCCCCACGCGCTCGCCGCCCGCCAGATCGGCATCAACGAGGTCGAGGCCGCGCTCCGGAACTGGAACGTCAACGTGCCGACCGGCTCGATCATCGGCCCGCACCAGGTCTTCACGCTGCAGGCGAGCGGGCAGCTGATGAACGCCGACGAGTTCCGGGACCAGATCATCTCGGTACCGGAACGGCTCGCCCGTGCGGCTCGGGCAGCTCGGCGCCATCGTCGACGGGGTCGAGGATCAGCGCACCGGGTCCTGGTACTACACCCCCGAGGGCAAGCAGAGCGCCATCACGCTCGGGATCCAGCGCCAGCCGGGGACCAATACGATCGCGGTCTCCGACGCCGTGAAGGAGCTCCTGCCGAGGCTGCGCGCCGAGCTGCCCGCCAGCGTCCACATGAACATGCTGTACGACCGCGCCAACTCGATCCGCGAGTCGTTCCGCGATGTGCAGTTCACGATGGGGCTGACGCTGGTGCTCGTGATCCTGGTGATCTTCGTGTTCCTGCGGAACGTCTGGGCCACGGCCATCCCGAGCCTCGCGCTGCCGTTCTCGATCATCGGCACCTTCTCGGCGATGTACTTCCTGGACTACAGCCTCGACAACCTGTCGATGATGGCGCTCATCCTCTCGGTCGGGTTCGTCGTGGACGACGCGATCGTGATGCTGGAGAACATCTACCGGCACGTCGAGATGGGCCAGGAGCCGCTCGAGGCGGCGTTTGTCGGCTCCCGCGAGATCGGCTTCACGATCGTGTCGATGACGCTGTCGCTGGCGGCCGTGTTCATCCCCGTGCTCTTCATGGGGGGCGTGCTCGGCCGGCTGTTCCGCGAGTTCTCGGTCACCATCTGCGTCGCGATCCTCATCTCGGGCGTGGTGTCGGTGACGCTGACGCCGATGCTCTGCAGCCGGTTCCTGAGAAAGCCCCGGAGCCACGGCGAGGGCGCCCGCCGCTCGGGCTTCTACGAGGTGACCGAGCGCGCCTTCAACTCGTGGCGCGACGGCTACGGCCGTTCGCTGCGGGTCATCATGCGGCACCGCCTGGCGACGATGGTCACCTTCGTCCTGATGCTCGTCTCGACCATCGTCCTCTTCGTCGTGGTGCCCAAGGGCTTCATCCCGGACAACGACGCCTCCCAGATCGCCGTCGTCACGGAGGCCGCCCAGGGCACCTCCTACGCCAAGCTCGTCGAGTACCAGGACCAGGTCTCCGACATCATCAGGCGGAATCCGAGCGTCGAGGGGCTGGTGTCGACCATCGGCGGCAGCGCCTCGATGACGCTGGGCGGACCGAACCTGGGGCAGATCGTGGTCACCCTCAAGCCGCGGGACGAGCGGGCGCTCTCTGTGGACGAGGTCATGGACGAGCTGCGGCCGCAGGTGGACAAGATCCCCGGCATGCGAGTCTTCATGCAGAACCCGCCGACCGTGCGCATCGGCGCCCAGGTCAGCAAGAGCCTGTATCAGTTCTCGATGCAGTCGCCTGACAAGCCGGCGCTGTACGCGGCCGCGCGCAAGCTGCAATCGGCGCTCGCGGAGCTCCCGGGCCTCCAGGACGTGACGAGCGACCTGCAGGTGACCAGCCCGCAGGTCGGCGTCGAGATCGACCGCGACAAGGCCGCGGCGCTCGGCGTGACCGCGAACCAGATCGAAAGCGCGTTCTACGACGCGTACGGTCCACGGTGGGTCTCGACCATCTACGGCTCGGTGAACGAGTACAAGGTCCTGCTCGAGCTCGCCCCGGAGTTCCAGCAGGATCCGAGCGCCCTCTCGATGCTCTACTTCAAGGGCACCGCGTCGAACAGTCCGCTTGTTCCACTCGACACGCTGGCGACGCTGACGCAGCAGGTCGGCCCGCAGACGGTGAACCACTACGGCCAGCTGCCGGCCGTCACCGTGTCGTTCGCTCTCGCGCGGGGCGCGTCGCTCGGGGACGCGCTGAGCCGGGTGTCGCAGGTGACGAAGGCCACCGTGCCCGACGGCGTCACGGGCCAGTTCCAGGGGGCGGCGGCCGCGTTCGAGGGCGCGCTCTCGAACCTCGCCGTCCTGCTGATCATCGCCGTGCTCGTCGTCTACATCGTGCTCGGCATCCTCTACGAGAGTTACATCCACCCGCTGACGATTCTCTCGGGCCTGCCGTCGGCGGCCTTCGGCGCCCTGCTGACCCTGATCCTCTTTCGCATGGATCTGAACATCTACGCGTTTGTCGGCATGATCATGCTGATCGGCATCGTGGAGAAGAATGCCATCATGCAGATCGACTTCGCGCTGGACGCCGAGCGGGAAGGGCAGTCGCCGGAGGAGGCGATCTACTCGGGGTGCCTGATCCGGTTCCGCCCGATCATGATGACCACGATGGCCGCGGCGCTGGGCGCGGTGCCGATCGCGATCGGATACGGGGCGGGCGGAGAAGCCCGGCGCCCGCTCGGCCTGGTGGTTGTCGGCGGGCTGATGTTCTCGCAGATCGTGACGCTCTATCTCACGCCGGTCTTCTTCACCTACATGGCGCAGTTGCAGACGTGGCTGGCGGCGCGCGGCCGGGCGGTTCCCCAGGCGCAGCCGACCGTGGCGGGCGAGTAGGCGGGCGGGGGGCGCTTCACGGCTGACGCCTCACGGCCGGCGCTGGAGAGCCAGGCGCCTCAGTCCACCCACAGATCCGCGAGCGTCAGTTCGACCTCGCCGAACGGCTCGGCCCGGACCGTTTCCTGTCCTTCGTGCGAGGACACGATCACCCAACGACCGGCCTCGAGACGCAGGACTTCGAGCGTCCGGGCGAGCGGGTCCACCAACCACACGTGAGGTACGCCTTCCCTGGCGTACACGGCCAGCTTGCGCGTCCGGTCGAGCGAGGCTGTCGAGGGCGAGATGACCTCGCACAGCCAGTCGGGCGCGAGTCCGAAGTAGGCCGTTTCGGGCGGCGAAGGCATGCGGGTCCTGCGCCAGCCTGCGAAGTCGGGGACGACGACGTCGGCCGCGAGGTGGATCTCGGGTTCGGGCAAGATCCACCAGCCGCCAGGCCCGCCGCGCCCAAAGTGGAACGGCGTCGCAATCAACGTCCCGATGGCCACCTCGGCCACGGCATGACGTGGCGCGGGGCGAGGCGAGGCGTGCAGCTCCCCGTCCACGATCTCGGCCACCAGGTTGTCGGGAAGCGCAACCAGATCCTCGTACGTCGCGCGGCGATCGAACGGCGGGACGCGTGCCACGGCTCGCATTGTACATCGTCGTCATTGCACGCGGCGTGCCTGGCCTGGACGCGCGGGAACTCGCTGGAATCTCCGCAGGCTGGGCGGCTGGCGCGGCCGCGAAATCCGGCGGCGAGCGCCTGAGAACGGGCGTTATGTTCAAAGGCCGAACCCTGCTGCCCGCCGGAGACCGTGAATGCGGCCTGTTGTCTCCGGCGCAAGAACCAGCCGGGATCGAAGCGTAACCGACCCGACCCCGTTGCTTCATACGACTCCGGAGGGAGCGGCACCATGACTGTCCGCGCGCTACGCACAGCGATGGTCTCTCGGGCACTGCGCCCTGCGGCGCTCCTGTTCCTCGTCATGGTGGCTCGCCCCGCGTGGGCGCAGCGCCCGGGCGAGCCCGGCGAACCGGTGCGCTGGTGGGCCGGGTTCGACGCCGGCGTCGGCGGGCTCAGGCAGACCGTCCCCGGGTTGTTTGACGACACCACCCCGCGGTTCTTCATGGGACTTGACGGAGGGGTGGCGGTGACCCCGCAGCTCCTGATCGGCGCCGAGGTCGGTGGTTGGCTGCTCCGGGCGGGGGAGCTGTACAACTACGACTCGGGCGCCGGCGTGATGCAGGTCTTCGCCACGGCGCGAATCTATCCTTCGAAGATGTCGACCTTCCACATCCGCGTGGGCGGCGGGGCGGTGAACAACTGGGACGCCACACCAGCGCGCACCTTGAGTTCCTGGGGAACAGGCTGGGAGGTCGGTGCCGGCTACGACGTGAAGGTCCGCCGGCGACTCTACCTGACGCCGTTTGTCGTCTACTGCTCGTCCAGAGTCGACGGCATTGACCAGAGCGCTGTCACCGGCGGTCTGGGCCTCGTCTGGCGCTGAGCGACGTGGCCTGCAGCCGGCCGCGCGCCGGGTGGTAGAGTAACGGCCTGGGGTGCTCCGAATGAGTCCGTGCCGTCTCTTGGCGTTCGTTGTCTGGTGCCTGGCCGCGTCGGTCCTCGCCTCTCCGCGAGCCGCCCAGCCCGAGGCGCGCCTCGAGCAGTTCCTTCGAGGCCGACTGGGGATGACCGCCGCGCAGATGGCCGCCGTCAGACAGGGGCGCCCGGTGGCCCTCGCGCTGCCGACACCCGTGGAGCGCGAGATCCAGGTCGGCGGCGCCGTGCACGTGAACGTCCCGGCCGCGCGCGTCGCGGACGTGCTGCAGGACGTCGAGCGGCTCGAGTCGGGTGACGGCTTCATTCGGACCCGGCGGCTCAGCGACCCGCCGCGCCTGGACGACTTCAAGGATCTCGAACTGCCCATCGAGGACATCACCGCGCTCCGCAAGTGCCGCCCCGGCGCCTGCGAGGTCAAGCTGGGCAAGGGCGCCTTCGACTCGCTGGCGCGCTTCGACTGGACCGCCCCCGGCGTGACCGGCAGGGTCAACGAACTCGCGCGGCGCATGTCGCTGGACTACGTCGATGCCTATCGGCGCGGCGGCAACGCGGAGCTGGCCGTCTATCGCGATTCCGAGCGGCCGCAGTTCATCGCCGCCGAGTTCGCCGACATGATCGCCCGCGCCGGCCTCTGGCCCGACCTGCTGCGCCCGCTCGATCACTATCTGCTCGGCTACCCGGCCACAACGGCGCCGCCTGGCGCCCGCGACTTCTTCTACTGGTCCCTGGCCGAGTTCGGGCTCAAGCCGGTCATTCGCCTCAACCACGTCGTCGTCTACCGGACGGAAGCCGCAGCTGGCCTTCAGTACGTGGTTGCCGTCAAGCAGCTTTACGCCAGCCACTACTTCCATACGGCGCTCGAACTGCGCGCCGTGGTGGCCGACGAGGGGCCGGAGGCAACAGGCTCGACGATCGTGATCGTGAACATGGCCAGGTCCGACGGACTGACTGGACTGTTCGGCGGCATCGTGAAATCGAAGGCCCGGTCCGGATCGAAGCAGGGTCTCGAGAAGGCGCTCGCCGCGATCGAGCGGATGACAGAGGCGAGCCTCACCGATCGCCTTGCCCGTCAAGGGCCATGAGAGGGTACACTAGCGGCAGATGCAGCAGCCACACGAGAAGGAAGGTGTCGTCAAGTACACCGTCCGGCACGTCACGGCCAGAATCACGCTGCCGCCGGAGCTGCCGGAACTGCTGTTGTGGCGCCGGCGCCTCCGCGAACTCGAGCTGATTGGCGCCGACTCGGAGGGCCTCGGCTACGGCAACATCAGCATCCGCCTCTATTCGTCCCCCGGGTTCCTGATCACCGGCAGCCAGTCCAGCGGGCTGGCCGACATCGACCAGCGCCACTTCGCGCGCGTCACCGTGATCGACCTCGACAGAAACTCGCTGCGATCGACCGGCGAGACCCCTCCCTCGTCGGAAGCGCTGACCCACGCCGCGCTCTACCAGTCGCGGGCGTCGATCCGCGCGGTCGTGCACGTCCACTCCCGGGCCATCTGGTCGGCCTGGCGGGACCGGCTGCCGACGACGCGGGCCGACGTCGCTTACGGCACGCCTGAGATGGCGTACGAGATGATCCGCCTGCAGAAGCGGACGCCCATCGCCGACCATGGCGTGGTGGTGATGGGCGGACACCAGGACGGCGTCATCGCCTTCGGGCGGTCGCTGGCCGAGGCGGCGACGGAAATCCTGGCCCTGATGCCGTCGTAGGGGTTGTGCGGCAGGGCCGGCCACCCGTTCAACGAGCGGACGTCTCGGTGGCTGCAATCGCCACCCCCGGCTCCTTCTGCGGCGATGATTCACCGTGGATGACCGGGCCGCTCCTGATCACGTTCGACCGGAGCCGCTGGCCGAGGATCTCCTCGGCGCGGCGGCCGGCGTCGATGAGTTGCTCGATGTCGATCCCCGTTCGGACCCCCATCTCCTCGAGCACCGCCACGAGGTCCTCGCTGCACGTGTTCCCGGTGAAGCCCGCGGAGTACTTGGCGAGCCCGGTCGCCGGCTGGCCGCCGATGGCGCCGATCGAGCAATCGACGTAGCGGACGCCGAGCTCCAGCATCGCCAGGGAGTTGGCGACCCCGGTTCCGCGCGTGTCGTGGAAGTGCGCGATGAACTCGACGCCCGGGAAGATCGCCATCAGCTCGCCCACCCGCTCGCGCACTAGCTTCGGGTTGGCGACGCCGGTCGTGTCACCGAGCATGATCGTCTGGGCGCCTTCCTCGAGGTAGAAGCGGACGACCTTCGCGACGTCCGACGTCAGGATGTCGCCCTTCACCGGGCAGCCGTAGACCGTGCCTGCGCACCCGATGACCCGGACGCCCAGCGCGTGGGCTCGCCGCATGATGGCCGCGTGCTCGGCCATGGCCTCGGCGTGCGTCATCCGGAAGTTGATCTGGTTGTGCGCCTCGCTCGACGAGATCATGAGGATGATCTCGTCCCCGCCGTACCCCTCCTTCTGGCAGATCTCGAACCGGTCGAACCCCTTCGTGTTCGGCATCAGGATGACGTAGGAGACGCCCGGCCGCCGCTCGATGCGCTTCAGCACGTCGACCGCGTCGGCAAATTGCGGCAGCAGCTTGGGGTGGGAGAAGGAGGTGACCTCGAGCTTCCTGAAGCCGGCCCCGACGACGCGGTTGAGCATCTCGACCTTGTCGTCGGTGGGCACGAGCACCGGCATCGACTGCAGGCCGTCGCGCGCCCAGCATTCGCACGCGATGACCGATTCGGGCAGGCTCATTACGGACCTCCGCGGCTCCCGCTCGTGGTCTCCGGCCTCTGTGGGCTGCGCACGGCAGCCCGGCTAGACCCCTCACGTGCCTCCGAAGCCTATCGTGACCTGGCTGCCGTCGACGATCACGGGCACGTCGCGGCGGCCCTTCGTGATCGCCAGCATGCGGTCCAGCGACGCCCGGTCCTTCTTGACGTTGACGTACTCGAACTCCACGCGCCGCCTTCCGTAGTCCTCACGGGCGGCCAGGGTGTACGGTCACGTGTCCTTGCCGAAGATGTAAATCATGGGCTCTCCTCCGCCGCGAGCGGCTCTCCTCGGAACCGGCTCCATTGTAGACGCCGGCCCTCGCGGCTGTCCTGGGCGCGAAGCATCGTGTCATTGCGCCCGGGAGCCGTACCTCACGAACTCGTACGCTCCCTCAGTCCACCCAGAGGTCCGAGAGCTCGAGTTCGACTTCGGCGAACGGCTCGGCCCTGACCGTCTCGTCCCCTTCGTGTGACGACACGATGACCCAGTGACCGGCCTCGGGACGGAGGACTTCGAGCGTCCGCGCCAGCGGATCGACGAGCCAGGCGTGGCACACTCCCTCACGGGCGTACACGGCGAGCTTCCGGATGCGGTCGAACGACGCGGTGGAAGGCGACAGGATCTCGCAGATCCAGTCCGGGGCCAACTCGAAATAGGCCGTCTCTGGCGGCGACGGCATGCGTGTCCTGCGCCAGCCGCCGAAATCGGGGACGACGACGTCGGCCGCGAGGTGGATCTCGGGTTCGGGGAGAATCCACCAGCCGCCCGGCCCCCCGCGACCGAAATGGAACGGCGTCGCGATGAGCGCGCCGATTGCGACCTTGGCCACCGCATGGCGCGGCGCCGGGCGCGGCGACAAGGGCAATTCGCCGCCCACGATCTCGGCGACGAGGTTGTCGGGAAGCTCCACGAGATCCTCGTACGTCGCCCGGCGATCGAACGGCGGAACACGGGCCACCGTTCGCATTGTACATCGTCGTCAGTGCAGCCTTCGTGCCGCTCGGAGCGCGCGGGAACTCGCCGGAATCTCCCAGGGCCGGGCGGCTGTCGTGACGCCAGCCGTTCAGCAACTCAAGCGGGAGCCGGGCAAGGGACTGCTCGTGGGACGCGTGAAGCTCCCGCTGGCGTTGGCGGAGCTGGGATTGATCGATGAGTACGAGTTCGTGGTGCATCCCAGGCTGGCGGGCCATGGGCCAACGTTGTTCGCGGGGCTATCGAAGCGTATCGACTTGAAGCTCGTGTACCGGCTGGACCTTGGCTCAGGGGCGGTGGCGATGCTGTACGAGCCCAGAGGGTAGTTATCGACCTTGCCGAGTCTCCATGGTCTACAGTCTTGCGGTCCCGTCCAACCTGGAGAGATCGCGATCGAACGTGCCCAGGGGCAGGTGTCCGGCCTTTCGCGCAAGTTCAACCAGCAGGCAGTCCGAAAACCCGAGTGTCGGCCGCCGTCGAAACGCGTCGAGGGCCGCCGCTACCGCTTCGGGCTCCTGAAGCGCGAGCTGCTGGTGGTTGAGCAGCATTTCAACCGCAACGGCAACCTGACCCGCGTCACGGTCGTAGACCGCCGCTAGCACCCACATGGCTTCGGCCAGGGCCAAGACCGACACCCACGCGCCATGCTGGACGAACGCGTCGGCGGCAGCGGCCTGCTTCGCGTCGTCTCTGGTGAGCAGGCGCACGAGGACATTCGTGTCAACCGCGCGCATGGCGTCTCCGAACATGGCGCCGGATTCCGGCCTTCAGTTCGCTCAGGCTCCGTGTTGCGGGGTGCTCGTGTCCGAACAGCGCTCGGTGAATCTCGACGGAACTGTACTGCCCAGCCCGTCGGACCACCACCGCGTTCCCGTCCTCGTCCCATTCCAGGAGCGAACCCGGCCCCACACCAAGTCTTCGCCGAACTTGGACGGGGACCGATACTTGGCCCTGTGCTGTGACCCGCGATCGTGCGATTGGCATGGCGTATACATTACCACGGTAATGCCCGAGGCCGCAAGTCGTCGTTCTCTCTGGTTCGTATCGCGTTGGTCGGCCCAACGATCGCCCTGAGCCTTGAGCCTTCTCTATCCTGACACTTCGGCGTCGCCCGCTGGCTGCGCGTCCTCCACGGACGGCGGTGGAGCGGCGGCCGGGTCCACGTCATCTCCGGCCAGCAGCCGATCGGTGAGCCAGACGTGCGCGGTCTGGTCCTGCCGCGCCAGGATCTGCTCGAGCGGCGTTCTCGCGAAATTCGTGTCCTCGCGCTCCTGCATCCCCGGCCAGCTGCCGTCGGGCCGTCGCGGCGCGTAGCGGCACCAGAACCCGAAGTGCCAGCGCGTGAACTCGGCTACCTGCCCGCGGCCGCGGTCGTGGTCTCCCCAGTGCTCGAGCGCCAGCGCGACGTACCGCCGGTAGATCGTGAGCCGCTCCTCACCGCTCACGTCGCGATAGCCTTCGGTCGCCTCGCGGAAGATCCACGGCTTGATGAGCGCGCCGCGGGCCACCGCCACGGCCGCGCAGCCGGACCGCGCCCGGGCCGCCTCGATCTCGTGCGGGAACAGCAGGTCCCCGTTGCCGACGACGGGAACGCTCACGGCGCGGACCACCTCGCCGACGGCTTCCCAGTCGGCTGCGAAGCGATACCGGGCGTCGCGCGTCCGCCCGTGGACGAACAGCGCGCCCGCGCCGCCGTCGAACGCCGCCCGCGCCACGTCGAGGTAGTTCCGCTGGTCGTCGTTCCAGCCGAGCCTGAACTTCACCGTCACTGGGATGACCTTCACCGCGAGCCGCATCGCCTCGACGATCTTCGCCACGCGCTTGGGCTGCCGCGCCAGGGCGGCTCCGAGGCCCTTGCTCGTGAAGTAGTCGATCGGGCACCCGAGGTTGACATCCACGAAGCTCGCGCCGCGCTCCTCGACCAGCGCCGCGGCCCACGCCATCTCCTCAGGCTTGTTGCCGGCCAGCTGCACTCCGAAGCAGGGCTCCTCCGGCGCGCGGCGGATGAGGGCGTACTCCGGTCGCCGGTTCTGTTGAAGCCGCCTGGCCAGCGCCATTTCGCTGCACGTCACGCGCGCGCCAAGCTCCACGCAGAGCCGCCGGTAGGGGAGATTGCAGCCTTTCGCCATGGGACCGAGGATCACGGCGCCGGGGAGCATCTCGAGAAATGACATCGGCAGGATTCGGGAGTCAGGATTCGGGATTCGGGGCCGGAAGCCGGCCATCAGCCTTCAGGCGTTAGTCGGAGTCGGCTCGGCAGGTTCCGACCGCGCCTCCTCGGCAAACTCGAAGAGCGCGAGCGCGAGGGCGATGACGACCGGGCCCAGGAAGACGCCGATCGGGCCGAAGGCGGCAATGCCGCCCAGCAGTCCGATGAACACCGGCAGCGTCGTAATCTTCGCCCGGCTCGAGATGAACCAGGGCCGGACGACGTTGTCGGCCACCGAAACGACGGCGATTCCCCAGATTGCAAGGAACACCGCCGCCCCCCAGTGACCGTACACGCCCAGCCACACCACGGCGGGGACCCAGATGATCGCCGTGCCGGCGGCAGGGATCAGCGCCGCCCCGACCGCCAGCACACCGAACACCACCGGCGCCGGCACGCCGGCCAGCGCGAAGCCAATACCGAGCAGCGTGCCCTGGACGAGTGACGTGACCAGGGATCCCAGCACGATGGCGCGCGTGACGTCGGAGAGATGGTTCAGCAATTGCGCCTTCCGCCGGCCGTCGAGCGGCACGAGCACCATCGCCCGCGTCACCATCTGGTCGCCGTCGCGAAGGAAGAAGAAGAGCAGGAACAGCGCCACGCCGATCGCCATGAGGAGGCTCAGAAACGAAACGAAGAGGTTGCCGCCCACCGACAGGACCGACTGCACCAGTTGCTGGCCCGCCGACAGCATCGAGTCGCGGACATGGTCGACCGGAACAGGCACCCACGATCCGATCCGCTGCGCCAGAGCGTCCACGAGCCTCGTGAACGCGCCGGGGTCCTGGGCCTGGCGCTGGGCCGCTTCCACCTGGAGGCGGTGGACCAGATGCGTGGCCTGCGAGCCGAACAACATGCCGAGCAGGACGGCAGGCACGGCCACCATGAGCACGGAGGCGACAGTCAACAGGGCCGCGGCCGCGCCGCGCCGGCCGCGGAGGACGGCGGTCAGCCGCCGGTTCAACGGAAACAGCAAGAACGCCAGCAGCGCGGCCCAGAGCAGCGGGCCGACGAACGGCTCCAGAATCCGCAGGACGGCGAAGCCAAGGACGGCCGCCGTGGCCGTCGCGAACACACGCGGGTAGAAGGACGAGGTTGACACCCCTACCCTCCGTAGGCGGTGAATAGCCGCCCCCAGTCCGTGTCCTTCTTCCACCGCTCGAACGTCCGGCGGTCCTTCACGGGCCAGCGGTAGTAGTCGTGGTAGGTCTCCGACGCGAACACGAACAGGTGGACGATCGGCGTGTGGAAGAGCAGCTTCTGGAACACCTTCAGGGGTGAGAACCAGAACAGGTCGCCGCCGATGCTGGCCAGGTTGTTCCCCACGTGGAAGCCCCACGACTCGTTCGACACGTCGTCGCCGACGATCTCGATGTCGCGCGGGTCGCCGACGCCCAGGCCGTCTTCGTGGGCCACCCGGATGTACTCGATCCCCATCGGATCAAACCCCATCATCTTCGCGGCGACCGCGTCGATCGCCACCTGGTCGGCCGAGGCGAGCATGAGGTTCTTGACGACGGGGTACATCGTGCGCGGGCCGGGGCCGTTGCCTGCCGTCGTGCCGTCCATCACGGCGAAGATCCCGGGATGGATCTCCTTCTGGATCGCCAGCAGATCGACCAGCGTGCGGTGGATCCACGAATGGGTGTAGTGCCGGTGCGTGTGCAGCAGGCCGCCGAACGCGTTCTTCATCGCGCCGGTGGTGGTCGTGTAGATGTGGCACTTCACCGTCGGCAGGTGGACGATGTTCTTGCCGGGGAAGTAGTCGGGGATGTGGATCCCCTCCGGGAAGATCTTGTGCAGGACGTGCATCCGCGCCTTCGGCTCGTAGCGGATCCACTTCATGTCCTGCTCGCGGAAGTTGTAGAGGATCGGCACGCCGTAGCGGGAGAGGATCGGCACGTACCGGTTGAGGTCCTCCCCCTTGAACGCGTCGGTGACGACCGTCTGGTTCTGGACGCAGCTGAGGTCGCCGTACCCCGCGGCCCGCAGCGCCCGGATGGTGCCCTCGAGCTGCCAGGGCGTCGTGTTCGCCCCGGGGAACGGGAAATGCCAGGAGATGTTGTCCTTCAGGATCGTCGGCGCCGCCGGCGCGAGCGCCTGGCGCATCCCCGCCAGATCGCACAGGCGCTCGATCGACTCGAGGACCGTCGACGGCTCCACCCGAAGGACGGCAACACGACTCCTCATGGGATCACTGTACCTTGCGCGCCTCGACGCGCCGCATCACGGCCCGCCCGAGCCGCGCGATCCCCTCTTCGATCTGCTCGTCGCGCGCGTTGGAGAAGTTGAGCCGCATCGTGTTGTGGCCGCCGCCACCCGGGAAGAACGGCGACCCGGGCACAAACGCCACCTTCTCCTTCACGGCGTCCTTGAGCAGGTCGGCCGTGTCCATCCACTCGGGCACGGTCGCCCACAGGAACAACCCGCCCTGCGGCCGGGTCCACCGGACGCCGATCGACGGATCGGGGAACGCTTTCTCGAGCGCCGCCAGCATCACGTTGCGGCGATGGCCGTAGACCTCGCGGATGTGGTGGACGTGCCGGTCGATGAACCCGCCGCGCCCCACCTCGTAGGTCACCATCTGGTCGAAGGTGCTGCACTGCAGGTCGGTGCCCTGCTTGGCCTGGACGAATTTGTTGATGACGTCCTTGGGCGCCACGATCCACGCCATGCGGAGGCCGGGCGCGAGGGTCTTGCTGAAGGTGCTCAGGTAGATGACGTTGCCCGTGTACCTCCCGTTGTGCTCGCACTCGAGGCTCTCGGCGTCGATGACGACGAGCGGCTTGATGTGATCGCCCTCGTAGCGCAGCTGCCCGTACGGGTCGTCCTCGATGATCGGGATCCCGTAATGGTCCGAGATGCGGATCAGCTCCTGCCGCCGCTCGAGCGGCATCGTCACGCCGGTCGGGTTCTGGAAGTTGGGCAGTGCGTAGATGAACTTCGGCCCGGCCCGCAGCGCGTCCTCCAGCTTGGCGGTCACCATTCCGTGATCGTCGGCAGGGACGGTGGCGAACTCGGCGCCGTACATCGTGAAGGCCTGAAGCGCCCCCAGGTAGGTCGGGTCCTCCATCATCAGCTTGTCGCCTGGGTTGATCAGGATCTTCCCGATGAGATCGAGCGCCTGCTGCGAGCCGCTGGTGATGAGGACGTTGTCGATGTCCACCACAATCCCGTACCGCGCCATGTGGCGGACGATCATCTCGCGCAGCGGCGGGTAGCCTTCCGTCGTGCTGTACTGCAGGGCGATGCGCCCCTTGGTCTCGAGCACCGCCTCGGCGGCCTCCTTCACCTCCTCGACCGGGAAGAGGTCCGGGCCCGGCAGGCCGCCGGCGAACGAGATGATGTCGGGCTGCGAGGTGAACTTGAGCAGCTCGCGGATGACCGAACTCGTCATCCGCTGCGTGCGCTGGGCGTATCGGTGATTCCACAAGGTGCTCATGAGCAGATAGTATCATTCGCAGGGGTCGGGGATCAGGGATCAGGGATCAGGGATCAGGGCAGGCGATCGTGCCCCCGATCCCTGACCCCCGATCCCCGATCCCGGCGGGGAACACATGGCTACCGAGGGCTGGAAAGGCTGGGACGATTACGCGCGGTTCTACGACTGGGAGAACGCGCGGACGATGGGGCGGAGGGACGTGCGGTTCTGGCAGGATTTCGCCCGCCGGGAAGCGGGACCGCTGCTCGAACTGGGCTGCGGGACCGGCCGGATCCTCATCCCCGTGGCGCGGACCGGCGCCCGCGTGGTGGGCGTCGACCGGTCGGCGCCGATGCTGGCCTCCGCGAAGACCCGGGCCCGAAGGCTCGCGCGGGCCTCGCGCCCAAGGTTGGTGCGCGCCGACATCCGGTCGCTGCCGTTCCCGGATTGCTCCTTTTCGGCCGTGATGGCGCCCTACGGCATCCTCCAGTCGCTCACCAAGGACCGCGACCTCGCGGCGACGCTTGCCGAATCGGCCCGCGTGCTGAAGCGCGGCGGGACGCTCGGCATCGATCTGGTGCCAGACCTGCCGGCGTGGGACGAGTACCGTGACCGCCTGAAACTCAGGGGCCGGATCGGCCGCTCGGGCAGCCGCCTGACGCTGGTCGAATCGGTCAGGCAGGACCGCCGCCGGAAACTGACGATCTTCGACCAGGAGTACGTGGAGACGCTCGGCGGGCGGACCAGGCGCCACCGGTTCTCGCTGACCTTCAGGACGCTGCCGCTGCCCCAGGTCGTGGCGCGCGTCGAGAACGCGGGGTTTCGCGTGTCCGCGATCCTCGGCGACTATCGCGGGCGGGCCTGGGATCTCCGCGCGGACGTCTGGCTGCTGCTCGCGGCGCGCCGATGACCCGTCTGAGTCTATAATCACGGCGCCCATCGATTCGGAGGAAACCCCCGGCATGACGCGCACGGCGCTGCTCGTACCGGCCTTGCTGCTCGGCGCGCTTGTCGTGGCGGCATCGGCGCAGGCGCCGCGCGGCCGCATCGAGGGCAGGGTGCTCGACACCTCCGGCCTGCCGCTGCCCGGCGTCACCGTCTCGCTGACGCACGAAGCCGGTCCGCCCCTCGTATTGCATACCGACGAGGTCGGGCACTTCGTCTTCGACGTGCCGTACGGCATCTACACGCTGACCGCCGAATTGTCCGGTTTCGCATCGGCCGTCAGGCCCAACCTGCAGGCCGGACAGGAACCGGTGAAACTGGACGTGGTCCTGAACCTCGGCGGGTTCGAGGAGCAGACCCAGGTCGTCGCCCAGGCGCCCCGCGTGTTCACGTCGGCGGAGCCGACGGCGCCGGCCACGCTGGACCGGGAGATCATCAAGATGGCGCCGGTCCAGGGGATGCGCTACGACTCGGCGCTCCCGCTGCTGCCGGGCGCCGTGCGCGGGCCGGACGGGCTCATCAGCCTCTCGGGCGCGCGGTCGTGGCAGGGCGCGGTGCTCCTCGACCGCATGCGGGAGAGCGACCCGTTCTCGGGAGAGCCGCGGCTGTCGGTGCCGATCGCGGCCATCGACAGCGTGCAGGTCTATTCGCCGCTGCCGCCTGCCGAGGCCGGCCCGGGCACGGGCGGCGTGACCATCGTCAACACCAGGGCAGCCGTCGACAGCTACTCGTTCAGCGTCTTCGGCCTCTTTCCCCGCCCCAGGTTCTCGAGCGGCGGGACCTTCAGCCTCGAATCCTGGCAGCCGTCGTTTGGCGTCAGCGGGCCGATCGTGAAGGGGCGCGTCTGGCTCATCCAGTCGGTCGAGTACCGCTACGAGAAGTTCCAGACCGACACGATCGTCGGCCGGCAGGACAGCAGCCTGCACGGCTGGTCGTCGTTCACGCGGCTCGACGTGAAGCCCCGGGGGGCCCATCACCTGACCTTGCGGCTGCTCGCGATGCCAGACTGGAACCGGCACTACGGCCTCGGGGCCTTCGAGCCGGCCGACACTGTGCCCAACCTCCATACGACCGGCGCCGGCATCGCCTTGATTGACCGCGTGGCACTCGGCGAGCACTCGACGCTCGAGTCACACGTGCACGTCAGGAGCCTGACGCTGGACCTGGCCAGCGACGAAAACCTGCCTTACGTGGTCGCCCACGAGCGGATCTACGGCGACTACTTCAGAACGCTGCACCAGGCGTCCCTGCGCTACGAGGCCGGGACCACCTGGTCGAGAGGCACGATCCAGTGGCACGGGGAGCACCTGGTCCAGGCGGGGTTCACGGTCGCTTACCTCACCGGCTCCGGCCTCGAGGTGAATCGGCCGGTCGATTACGTGCGCAGCGACGGATCCCTGGCCCGGCAGTACCAGTTCAGTGGACCCGGCGACTTCGCCACGTCGCTCACCGAGGGGCAGGCCTTCGTGCAGGACGACTGGGCGGTCCGCTCCCGGCTCAAGGTGAGCCTGGGCGCGCGGTGGGACGCGACCACCGCCACGCGCGGCCAGGCGCTCTGGCCGCGCGTGGTCGCGAGCTACGACCTCAGGCCGGATTCGACCAAGCTGACCGGCGGCATCGGCGTCTTCGCCGACAAGCCCCTGCTGGCCCCCTTCGTTTTCGCCCAGCGCCAGGCGCGGCTCGAGACGCTCTTTGATCAGTCCGGGCAGGTGGTCCTGGCGTCGCGGTTGTTCACCAACCGCGTGGCCGGGCCGCTCGCCATCCCGCGGGCGACCACGTGGAACCTCCAAGTCGACCAGACGCTGCAGGGCGGCTGGATGGCCCGCGCCGGCGTCCAGCAGCGCCTCGGCCACCGCGAATGGGCTGTCAACCCGGTCATCCTCGGCCCGACCACGGGTGAACTCCTGCTGACCGGCGACGGCGCGTCGAGCGCGAAGAGCGTCGAGGTCACGACCGGCTACCGGTCGGCCCACGGCGAACGGCAGTTCTACGTGTCCTTCGTCCGGTCGTGGACCGAAGGGGACCTCAACGACCTCAATACCGTCGCGGGCAACCGGTCTCCGGCCCAGGTGCTGCCGGGCGCCAGCGGCCCGCTCCAGGCCGACGTGCCACGGCGGTTCCTGGCGTGGGGCGTCATCTCGCTGCCGTGGAGGCTGACGGCATCCCCGTTCGTCGAGATCCGGTCCGGCTTCCCCTACACCCGCATCGACGAGAACTGGGACGTCGTCGGCACCAGGGACGACGCGCGGTTCCCGACGTTCTTTTCACTGGACGTGGCCGTCGAGAAGGCGCTGCAGCTGCCCTTCGGCCTCCCGGCCCGCCTTGGTCTCAAGGTGTTCAACCTGACCGCGCACAACAACGGCCGGGCCGTGCAGCGTGACGTGCAGCGGCCGGACTTCGGGCAGGTTTACGACTCTCCCGGGCGCCAGCTCAGGGGCACGCTCGAGATCTCGTGGAACAAGTAGGGCGGCGGTGTGGTACAATTCCTGCTCCATTTTCCTGTTGATTTTCCTGGAGTTCCAGCATGTCCGGCCATTCCAAGTGGCACACCATCAAGCACAAGAAGGGCGCCGCCGACGCCAAGCGCGGGCGCGTCTTCACACGGATCATCAAGGAGATTTCCGTCGCGGCACGGGCGGGCGGGGGCGACCCCGACACCAATCCCCGGCTGCGCACGATCATCGCCGACGCGAAGGCCGCCAACATGCCGGCCGAGAACATCAAGCGGGCGATCCGCCGCGGCACCGGCGAGGAGCCGGGCGTCAACTACGAAGAGGTCATCTACGAGGCCTACGGCCCGGGCGGGACGGCGATCATCCTCGAAGGGCTCACCGACAACAAGAATCGGACCGTCGGTGAGATCCGCCACCTGCTGGACAAGTACAACGGCAAGATGGCCGACCGGAACACGGCCCTCCGCAAGTTCAGCAAGAAGGGGCAGATCATCATCGAGAAGTCCCGGGTGGCCGAGGACGTCCTGATGGCGGCGGTGCTGGAGGCGGGCGCCGACGACATGCTGGACGACGACGACAGCTGGGAAATCCTGACCGCTCCCGCCGCGTTCGACGCCGTGCGCGAGGCCGTCCGCAAGCTCGAGGTCGAGCCGGCCAGCGCCGCGGTGGCGATGGTGCCGTTCGAGTTCGTCAGGCTCACGGGCAAGGAAGCCCAGTCGATGCTGAAGCTGATGGACGTGCTCGAGGATCACGACGACGTGCAGCACGTCTGGTCGAATTTCGACATCGACGAGAAGGAGATCGAGGCCTCGCTCTCGTGAAGGTGTTCGGGATCGACCCCGGCTCCGAGCGCACCGGCTACGGGTGCGTCGAAAGCGACGGCAGCCGCCACCGCCTTGTGGCGTGCGGCGCCATCGTGACCGCGCCGCGCCTTGGGTTCCCGGCCCAACTGCTCCGGATCCACCAGCACCTGGCGGCCCTGCTCGCCGAGCATCGGCCGGAGACGGTCGCTGTCGAAAGCGTCTTCCACGCGGCGAACGTCCGGAGCGCCCTCAAACTGGGACACGCCCGCGGGGTCGCCCTCCTGGCCGCGGTCGAAGGCGGCTACGCCGTCGCCGAGTACACGCCGGCCGAGATCAAGCGCGCCGTGGTCGGCTACGGTCGCGCCGAGAAGCACCAGGTGGGGGAGATGGTCAGGCTGATGCTCGGCCTCGCCGAGGTGCCGAAACCCCACGACGCGGCCGATGCGCTGGCCGTGGCCATCTGCCACATCCACAGCCAGGGGACGCCAGCCGTGGCCGAGCAGTTGCGCCAGGTGCGCGGCAAGCCGCGCTCGTGGCGGGACGTGAAACTGCCGGGGAAATGAAGCGGGCTTTCGGTTCTGGGCTTCCGGCTTTCGGCGGTATCACGCGTGACACTGCCGGGGCCGAGAGCCGAGAGCCGAGAGCCGAGGGCCGAGATGATCGCCAGACTCACCGGACAGATCGTCGAAAAGCAGGCCACGCGCCTCGTCGTTGACGTCAGCGGCGTGGGGTACGAGGTGCACGTGCCGCTGTCCACCTTCTACCAGCTGCCGGACCCGGGCGGCGCGGTGACGCTGCGCGTCCACACGCACGTGCGCGAAGACGCGATCGTCCTGTTCGGCTTCCTCACCCTGCTCGAGCAGCAGGTGTTCGAGCGGCTGATCGCCATCAGCGGCATCGGGCCCAAGCTCGCGCTCGCCGTGCTCTCGGGGATCGATCCGGCCGACCTCATCCGCGCGGTCCAGTCCGGGGATGTCGTCCGCCTGACGCGGATCCCGGGTGTGGGGAAGAAGACGGCCGAGCGAATCGGCCTCGAACTGAAGGATCGGCTCAGGCAGCCGTGGGCCGCGGAAGCGGCCGCCGCCGCCGGCGAGCCCTCGGGCGAGGCCGAGCTGCGCGGCGACCTGCTCTCGGCGCTGCTCAATCTGGGATATCATCGCGCTCTTGCGGAGCGAGCCGTCGACGGGGCTCTGAAACTCGCCGGCGAGCGGACCTTCGAGCGCCTGCTGAGGGACGCGCTGCGGCGGATGTCGTAGGGGCCGGCCATCAGCGGATCACGGTCGCCCGTTCGACTCGCTTCGCTCGCTCAGGGCGACCCTGAGTTTGTCGCCTCTCGACGTTGCTCGAGGCGACCCTGAGCTTGCCGAAGGGTCGAAGGGTCGAAGGACAGGGCGCGGCGCCGCCGGCAGCGGACGACTGCGTGACAGGCGTGTTCGGCCTGAAGCCGAAGGCCGAAAGCCCAAAGAGGTCAGCCGTGAGGCGTAAGGCGTGGGGCGTAAAGCGGACATGAGCGAAGCTCGCGTCATCACCCCGGCGCGCGTGGACGAGGACACGCAGTTCGAGGCCGGCCTCCGGCCGCGCACGCTCGACGAGTACGTCGGGCAGGAGCGGATCCGCGAGAACCTCATCGTGTCGATCACCGCGGCGCGGCAGCGGGGCGACGCCCTCGATCACGTGCTCCTCTACGGCCCGCCCGGCCTCGGCAAGACGACGCTGGCCTACGTGATCGGCAACGAGCTCGGCGTGCCGGTCCGCTCGACGTCCGGCCCGGTGCTCGAGAAGCCCGGCGACCTCGCCGCGATGCTGAGCAACCTCAAGGAACGAGAGGTCCTCTTCATCGACGAGATCCACCGGATGTCGCCGACCATCGAGGAGATCCTCTATCCCGCGATGGAGGATTACCAGCTCGACATCATGATCGGCCAGGGGCCCAGCGCCCGGTCGATCAAGGTGCCGGTCCCGAAGTTCACGCTGATCGGTTCGACGACGCGGGCCGGCCTGCTGACCTCTCCGCTCCGGAGCCGCTTCGGCATCGTCCACCGCCTCGATTTCTACGGGGAGGTCGACCTGCAGGAGATCGTCCGGCGATCGGCCCGGCTGCTCGGCGTCAGCATCGACGGGCGCGCCGCCGACGAGATCGCGCGGCGATCCCGCGGCACGCCGCGCGTGGCCAACCGGCTGCTGCACCGCGTGCGAGACTACGCCCAGGTGCGCGGCGACGGCGAGATCACCGTCGACCTCGCGATCGCGGGGCTGACGCTGCTCGAGGTCGACGAGCACGGGCTCGACGAGATCGACCGCCGACTGCTGCGCACGATCATCGACAAGTTCGGCGGCGGGCCCGTCGGCCTCAACACGATCTCGGCGGCCATCTCGGAGGAGAAGGACGCGATTGAGGACATCTTCGAGCCGTTCCTGATTCAGATCGGCTTTCTCGACCGCACGCCGCGCGGGCGCGTGGCGACGGCGCGGGCCTACGAGTACTTCGGCCTGCGCGTGCCCGACCGAGAGCAGAGATTGCTGTAGGCCCTGAGCCTTGAGCCCTGAGCCTTGAGCCTTGAGCCTTTTCGTAAGGAGGACGAGTGGCGAGCGACGACCATCAGACCCTCATTCCGGATCACCGGCCCGCGGGCATCGGCTGCGGTCGGCCCACCGAGATTTCCAGCCTGGCGACCTACGTGCCGCCGCGGCTGTTGACCAACGCCGACCTCGAGAAGATGGTCGACACGACGAGCGAGTGGATCCTCCAGCGGACCGGCATACATACCCGTCATGTCGTCGACCCGGGCGTCGCGACCTCCGATCTCGGCGCGCAGGCGGCCATCAAGGCCATCGCCCAGGCCGGCCTGACGCCGGATGACATCGACCTGATCGTCGTCGGCACCACGACACCGGACATGTTCTTCCCGAGCACCGCCGCGCTCATCCAGCACAAGATTGGCGCGCACCACGCGTGGGGGTTCGACCTGGCGGGCGCCTGCTCGGGCTTCAACTTCGCCCTGACCACTGCCAGCCAGCTCGTGTCGACCGGGCGCCACCATCATGCGCTGGTCGTCGGCGCCGACGTGATGTCGAGCATCATCGACTACACCGATCGCGCCACCTGCGTGCTGTTCGGTGACGGCGCCGGCGCAGTGGTCGTGAGCCCCGCGAAGGACCCGACCCTCGCCATTCTCGACTTCGCCCACGAGATCGACGGCAGCGGCGGGCCGTCGCTGAACATGCCGGCCGGCGGCAGCCTCAGGCCCGCGAGCCGTGAGACGGTCGAGCAGCGACTCCACTACGTCAAGCAGGACGGCCAGGCGGTGTTCAAGTTCGCCGTCCGCAAGACCGAGGAAATCAGCCGGGTAATCATGCAGCGCAACCACCTGACGTCCGAGGACATCGCGCTGTTCGTCTCACACCAGGCCAATCGGCGGATCATCACGGCGGCTGCCGACCGGCTCGGGATCGACCCGGCCAAGGTCATCATCAACCTCGAGAAATTCGGGAACACCACCGCGGCGACCATCCCGCTGGCGCTCGAGGAGTGTGTCCAGGAAGGCCGGCTGAAGAAGGGCGACCTCGTCCTGCTGGCCTCGGTCGGCGCCGGGTTCACCATCGGCGGCGTCCTGCTGCGCTGGGCGATCTGACTGGCCACCCGGGGGACGGCCTGTCCGCCCCCCGGCTCGGGCACCCCGTGATCCCACTGTTTCGAGCGCTTTGCGCTTCCCAGGCCGTGGCGTTCAACCTGTCTCACAATTGAACACGGCGCCAGCCAGCCTTCCCCGATCGACAGCCGGGTTGGCTACACAACCTGCGGCACTCCTGCGCTTCTTGGCCTTGGTCCTCTCGTTCCGACCGGCCTGGACATGGTCGTGTCCAGCAATCAGACACGCCAAGAAGGCCAATAACATTAGGAAAAACAACAAGATGGCAGGTTTGGCCACCCAGCTTGGCCGGGACGTGTTCAATAACTGCACAACATCGGACGGAGCCGGCGATTACCGGCCGTTGGTGAAATGAGATAAGTCTAAATATTTCAATATGTTACAGTAATTTATTGAGACAGGTGAAGAGCTGGCCGGTGGATTGCTCTGCTGGTCTTCGTGAAACGCGCCACTTCTCTCTCCTTCATTTCTGTAGTCGTGGTGCTCGGCCTCTCGGGCCTCTCCAGCCCGGCCGCCGCGCAGCGCGGGAATCCGAAACTCGACCGGGCTCTGGCCGCCGTGGCAGCCGGCGACACGGGCGTACAACATGTAATTGTGCGCACAGTGCCGGGGGCCCGTGTGGCCGTGAGGGACAAACTCACCGCCCGGGGATATCGCGTCAGGGGAGAGCACGCCTCGATTGACGCCATCTCGCTGGTCGTGCCATCGACAGCACTGGCCGGCCTGGCCGCGGATCCAAACGTCCTGTCGATCTCCTCCGACGCGGTGGTGACGCCGACCAGCAGCCCCTCGTACGGCCAGGCGTCCAAGACTCCCGGCTTCCTGCGGGCCACGCTGGGCCTCGATGCCAGCTCGCCGACGGGCAGGAACGTGGGCATTGCCATCATCGACTCCGGCGTCCAGCCGAGCCTCGACTTGGCGGGCAACATTGCCGGTTTCTACGACTTGACGGGCGGGACGATGCGGCCAGGTGCGGCGTACGACGATTACGGCCACGGCACGCATGTGGCCGGCCTCATCGCCGGGGACGGCACGCTGTCGGGCGGGCAGTACGCCGGCGTCGCTCCTGATGCGCGCCTGACGGTATTCAAGGTCCTCGACGCGACCGGGCAGGGACGCACGTCCGACGTCGTGGCCGCGATCGAGTACATCGTCGCGAATCAGAAGTGGCTGCACATCGACATCATCAACCTCTCGCTCGGCCACCCGATCCTGGAGCCTGCGGCGACCGACCCGCTCGTCCAGGCCATCGAGGCGGCGACGCGCGCCGGTCTGGTGGTCGTCGTGGCGGCTGGCAACTGCGGGATCAATCCGGCCACCGGAGAGCCCGGCTACGCCGGCATTACTTCGCCCGGCAATTCGCCATCGGCCATCACCGTTGGCGCCCTGCTGACACAGGGCACGCCCGCGCGGTCCGACGACCAGGTTGCCCCGTTCAGTTCGCGGGGACCGAGCTGGTACGACGCCTTCGCCAAGCCCGATGTCGTGGCCCCTGGCGACCGGCTCGTGTCCGACGGCGCCGTGGGCAGCACGCTCTACACGAACTACCCGACGCTGCAGGT
Organism: uncultured Acidobacteriota bacterium; assembly: GCA_963727765.1. Taxonomy (GTDB): domain Bacteria; phylum Acidobacteriota; class Vicinamibacteria; order Vicinamibacterales; family Fen-181; genus FEN-299. The sequence goes on along the minus strand of CAVSGZ010000013.1, from coordinate 237,633 downwards.
GACCGGATTCTCGCGGCGGACAGGTACTTGCGCCTGAGTGGGACCAGCATGGCGACGGCCGTGGCCACCGGCGTGGTTGCGCTGGCGATGGAAGCGGCTGGCGGCCCCGGCAGGGGCCAGGGCAACGCCCTGACGGCCAACGCGGTCAAGGCCATGCTCCAGGTACTCGGCGTTTCCCGTTCACGACGCGAGCGGCCTTGAGTACGACCGACTGACCGAGGGCGGCGGCGGCATCAACGCCGTCGGCCTGGTCCAGCTGGCCGACGCCGCACGTCCCAACGCTCCCTACAACACCCCCTGGATCTCGCCCGTGCCCATGCCGAGCACCACGATTGCCGGCGAAACGCTGCTCTGGGAACAGAACATCGTCTGGGGCGTCTGGCAGGTGCCGGGCTCGGTCCTGCTCACCAACTCCCCTTGCTGGGGCAACAACATCGTCTGGGGCGTCTCGGGCGGCCAGAACATCGTCTGGGGTGTCTCGAACCATGCGACGAGCGCTCAGAACATCGTGTGGGGCGTGTCCACCGACGGCACCTCGGCCCAGAACATCGTCTGGGGCGTCAACCTCGTGTGGGGCAACAACATCGTCTGGGGCGTCAACATCGTGTGGGGCGTCAACATCGTCTGGGGCGTGAACATCGTGTGGGGCGTGAACCTCGTCGGCGCCGCCAACGTCGATTCGCCCGACCAGATCGCGTGGGGGCAGGCCGGCGGCCCAGGGAACACGGTCTGGGGTCGCCTCGACGCCGCCAACATCGTCTGGGGGGTCACGTCCAACAACATCGTGTGGGGCGTCTTCGACGCTCAGGCCTCAGGGGCCATCCGATGACAGCCAAAGCCAAGTTCAACCTGGACCTCGGGCTGCAGACAATCAGCCCGTCGCCGGCCCCGTCCAGCGCGGTGGATGCGCCGCACTGGACCACGAGACTGCCCGAGCTGGCTGACGACGTGGTGACCCTGCGGGAAGTGCGCCGCTCGGACGCGCCGTCGCTGTTTGCCATGCTGACGACTCCCGAAGTGCGCCGTCACATGTCGACGCCGCCGGCGGACGTCGCCGGTTTCGAGCGGTTCATTGCGTGGGCGCAGGCCGAGCGCCGGGCCGGACGCTACATCTGTTTCGCCGTCGTGCCGAAGGGCTACGACGTGGCGGTCGGGATCTTCCAGGTGCGCCAGGTCGCTCCGCAGTTCGAGAGGGGCGAGTGGGGCGCCGCGCTGGGGTCCCAGTTCTGGGGTACCGGAATCTTCGCGGCAGGCGCCGAGCTCCTGTTCGATTTTCTGTTCGACCACGTCGGCGTGCATCGTCTCGAAGCCCGGGCCGCCATTCAGAACGGCAGGGCGAACGGTGCCGCCCGGAAGATGGGTTCAGTGCCCGAAGGTGTCGCCCGCCAGGCCCTGAAGTGCGAGGGCCACTACGAAGACCAGTTGATGTGGTCCCTGCTCGCCGAGGACTGGCGGGAGTCGAAGATCACGACCCAGCCGGTCGTCCACTAGTCACCGGCGTAGAGCGTAAGTCGTGGGGCGTGAGGCGTAGACCATCCCCCGCGATACACTGTCCCCGTGGACGTGTCCCTCTTCGATTACCATCTTCCTCCCGAGCAGATCGCCCAGCAGCCTGTTCCCGAACGGGACCAGGCGCGCCTGCTCGTGCTGGATCGAACCTCCGGCCGCATCGTCGCTCACACCCACGTCAACGCGCTGGCCGAGTATCTCCATCGCGGCGACCTGCTGGTCGTCAACAACACGCGCGTCTTTCCCGCCCGCCTGCTCGGCCATCGCGACCCGACGGGGGGCGCCGTGGAATGCCTGCTGGTCCGCCGTCTCGAGGCCGATCAGTGGGAGGCGCTGATGCACCCGGGTCAGAAGCTCCACCCGGGTGCGCGAGTCCGCTTCGACGCTGCCGGCCTGAGTCTCCGGGCCGAGGTCCTGGCGCAGCACTTTCACGGACGCCGGACCATTCGGCTGTGGAGCGAGAACGGCGACGACGTGGACCACGTGGTCGATGCGATCGGGCACATGCCGTTGCCGCCCTATATTCACCGGTCCGACGATTCAAGCGACCGCGAGCGTTACCAGACCGTCTTCGCGCGGGCGCGGGGTTCGATTGCCGCGCCGACGGCCGGGCTCCACCTCACTACGCGACTTCTGGATCGCCTGCAGTCGGCCGGGGTCGAACGCGTCGAGGTGACGCTGCACGTCGGCTACGGCACCTTCAAGCCGGTTCGAGCCGAGCGCGTCGAGGACCACCAGGTGGATGCCGAGTGCTTCGATGTGCCCGCGGAGTCGGCGAAGGCCATCGACGCCGCGATCGGGGAGGGACGCCGCGTGATCGCGGTCGGGACGACGACGACGAGGGCGCTCGAGACGGCGGGCCTGTTGGGAGGCGGGCGCGTGGCGGCCGGTCCGGCGATGAGCGAGCTCTTCATCCATCCGGGGCACCAGTTCCGTGTCGTGAGCGGGCTGCTGACCAACTTCCACCTGCCCAGGTCGTCGCTGCTGATGCTCGTGTGTGCGTTTGCCGGTCGCGAGGCTGTGCTGGAGGCCTACCGGGAGGCCGTCTCGCGCGGTTATCGTTTCTACAGTTACGGCGACGCGATGCTGATCCTGTGACGGAGCCGCGCGGCGAGAGTAGAATTCAATCGGCCCTGAGAATTCCCATGCCCTTCCCCTACGAAGAATTCGACCTGACCGGGATCCAGACCTATCCGCTGAAGAGCCGGCCGAGCAAGGCCCGTGCGGAGGACTTCGCCAGGCCCTACCAGCCCGGGTCTGGTCTGGCCGGCTGGCTGGAATCGCTGCCGGCGATCCTCGCCGCCGCCGACTTTCGTGCCGTCGTCACGGCCATCTGCTCGGCGCGGGCGGACGGCCGCGGGATCCTGTGGGGCATCGGCGCCCATGTCATCAAGACGGGCCTGTCGCCGATCCTGATTGATCTGATGGAACGCGGCTTCGTGTCGGCGCTGGCGACCAACGGCGCCGGCCTGATCCACGACTTTGAAATCGCGTTGTCGGGAGCGACCTCCGAAGACGTGGACTCGAGCCTGGGAGAAGGTCGGTTCGGCATGGCGGAGGAAACCGGCCGACTGCTGAACGGCGCGATCAGCGATGGGGTGGCTGCCGGGCTCGGCCTCGGTCAGGCCGTGGGCCGCTTTCTCTGCGAGCGGCATCCGCAGCACGAGCACGGCTCGGTGGCCGCGACGGCGTTCCGGCTCGGGATCCCGCTGACGGCGCACGTCGCCATCGGCACCGACGTCATCCACATGCACCCGTCCGCCTCGGGCGCCGCGCTCGGCGAGGGCAGCCTCCGAGACTTCCGCTACTTCGCGTCGAACGTCTCGCGCCTCGAGCGGGGCGTGTATCTCAATTGCGGGTCGGCGGTGATTCTGCCGGAGGTGTTTCTCAAGGCCGTCTCGCTGGCTCGCAATCGGGGCTGCCGCCTGGAGGGGCTCACGACGGTGACGCTTGATTTCGCGAGGATGTACCGGCCGCAAGTCAACGTCGTCAACAGGCCGACGGCGGGCATCGGCCGCGGCTACTACCTGGTCGGCCATCACGAACTGCTCATCCCGCTGCTCGCCGCGGCGCTGGTTGAGAGCGGCGAAAAGGCGTGATATCATTAGGGTTTACGCCGGTGTAGCTCAGCTGGTTAGAGCACGCGGCTCATATCCGCGGAGTCCGGGGTTCAAGTCCCTGCACCGGCACCAGATTCACCTCTCGCCTGAGTGTGCTCGCTCTCGATGTCCTTCCTCTCCGAGCGAGTCTGCCGGACGGTCGATCGGTACCGCCTGCTTCCGCCTGGCGCGCGCGTGATCGTCGCCGCGTCGGGCGGCGCAGACTCGACGGCGCTGGTCTGCCTGCTAAGGGAGGCGGCGCTCCGCCTCGAGGTCGCGCTCGTGGGGCTCGCGCACTTCAACCACATGCTGCGCGGGGAGGCGGCCGACGAGGACGAACGCTTCTGCCGTGGGCTGGCGGAGCGGTTTTCTCTGTCGTTCGAAGCCGGCCGCGCAGATGTGCGTGCGGCCGCCAGGCGGTGGGGCACGTCGATCGAGGACGCGGGACGCCGCCTGCGGTACGAGTTCCTGGCCGAGGCGAGGCTGCGCGCCGGCGCCACTCACGTGGCGCTGGGTCACACGCGCGACGACCAGGCCGAGACGGTGCTGATGAACCTGCTTCGCGGGGCCGGCACGCTGGGCCTTGGCGGCATGCCCGTCAGTCGGGAGACGTTTGTGCGGCCGCTCATCGACTGCGGGCACCGGGAACTGGTCGCGTACCTGGAGTCGGCGGGCGTGAAGTTCCGTGAGGACGAATCGAACCGGGACAGGCGGCATCTTCGCAACCGGATCAGGCACGACGTGCTGCCCGTTCTCCAGAAGATTGAGCCGAGGGTGAGCGAGGCCCTGGCGCGCACGGCGGAGAGCGCGCGGGCCGACGCCGAGTACCTCGACGGGTTGGCTGCCGAGCAGCTAGCACGAATTGCCGAGGTGAATCCCGGCGCTGGCGTCACGCTCGACGCGCGGGTGCTGGCCGATCTGCCGGTGGCCCTGGCGCGCCGGGTCGCTCTCCAGGCGCTCAGGAAGGCGTCGGGCGGGCGATTTGTCGGCTTCGAGCAGGCAGAACGCCTGCTGGCGCTCTGTCGCGGGTCGGTCACAGGGCCATTGGCGCTCCCCGGAGTGCGCGCGTCGCTTTCCGGCGCCGGGCGGCTGCAGGTGGTGGCGGCCAGGGGTCGCGGTCGAGATGGAGGACCGTCAGCCCCCCTGCCGAGAACTTTTTGCAGCGAACCGTTGTCTATTCCAGGAGAGGCCCTCGTTGGAGACGGACTCTCTGTTTCGTCGGAGCTTCGCCCAGGGGGCCTCGAATCGGTTGGCATGAGCGGAGCCGCGGCGGACCGGCGAACGGCAGCCGTCGACGCAGATTCTGGTGTCCGGCCTGTCGGTGCGCTTCCGCCAGCCCGGCGACCGTTTTCGCCCACTCGGGTTCGGGGGCCACAAGAAGCTCCAGGACTACTTCGTGGATTGGCGGGTCCCTCGCGGCGAGCGTGACCGGATCCCGCTCGTCGTCGATTGGGACGACCGCATCGTGTGGGTGGCCGGACACGTGATTTCCGAGGAATTCCGCGTGAGCGAGGGCACGCGCGCCGTGGTAATCTTGAGGCTGAGGGGAGAACGAGGGTGAACTCCACGCTGAAGAGTCTGTTGTTCTGGATGGTGCTGGTCGTCGTCGGCGTGCTGATCTGGAATTTCTCGACCAATTTCCAGCAGCGCGACAGCGAGATCAGCTTCAGCGAGTTCATGGAGAAGGTCAACGCCGGCCAGGTCGCCTCGGTGACGATTACCGGGAACGAGGTGACGGGGATTTACAAGGCGGCCAACGAGACGTTCAGGACCTACGCGCCGGCGCAGTACGACGGCCTCGCCAACAAGCTCATCGACAAGGGTGTGCAGGTCCAGGCCAAGAAGGCCAGCGACAGCCCCTGGTCCCTGATCTTCTACTCCTGGGCGCCAATCCTGCTGATGATCGGCTTCTGGGTGTTCCTGATGCGCCAGATGCAGAGCGGCGGGAACAAGGCGCTCTCGTTCGGCAAGAGCAAGGCCAAGCTGTCGTCGACCGCGCAGAAGAAGGTGACGTTCAAGGACGTGGCGGGCGTCGACGAAGCGAAGGAAGAGCTGCAGGAGATCATCGAGTTCCTGAAGGAGCCGCAGAAGTTCCAGAAGCTCGGCGGACGGATCCCCAAGGGCGTGCTGCTCGTCGGCGCGCCGGGGACGGGCAAGACGCTGCTCGCGCGCGCGGTGGCCGGCGAGGCGAACGTCCCGTTCTTCTCGATCAGCGGCTCCGACTTCGTGGAGATGTTCGTCGGCGTCGGCGCCTCGCGCGTGCGCGACCTGTTCGAGCAGGGCAAGAAGAACGCCCCGTGCATCGTCTTCATCGACGAGATCGACGCGGTCGGCCGCCACCGCGGCGCCGGCCTCGGCGGCGGGCACGACGAGCGCGAGCAGACGCTCAACCAGCTGCTCGTTGAGATGGACGGCTTCGAGTCCAACGACGGCGTCATCCTCGTCGCCGCGACCAACCGCCCCGACGTGCTCGACCCCGCGCTGCTCCGGCCCGGCCGCTTCGACCGGCGCATCGTCGTCAACCGGCCCGACGTGAAGGGGCGCGAGGGGATTCTCGGCGTGCACATCCGCAAGATCCCGCTCTCCGACGATGTCAACGTGACCGTGCTGGCGCGCGGCACGGCCGGCTTCTCGGGAGCCGACCTGGCGAACCTGGTGAACGAGGCGGCGCTCTACGCCGCGCGCTTCAACCAGAAGGTCGTCCGGATGCTCGACTTCGAGTTCGCCAAGGACAAGGTGCTGATGGGCACCGAGCGCAAGTCGATGATCATCAGCGACGCCGAGAAGCGGGTCACGGCGGTGCACGAGGCCGGCCACGCGCTGCTGACGGTGCTGCTGCCCGGCGCCGATCCGATCCACAAGGTGACGATCATCCCGCGCGGCATGGCGCTCGGCCTCACGCAGCAGCTGCCGGTCGACGAGAAGCACAACGTCTCGCGCACCTACCTCGAGGACGAGATCGCGATCCTGCTCGGCGGCCGGATCGCGGAGGAGCTGACCGCCGGCAACGTGACGACCGGTGCGAGCAACGACCTCGAGCGCGTCACCGACGTCGCCCGACGCATGGTGTGCGAGTGGGGCATGAGCCAGTCGATGGGGCCGCTGACCTTCGGCAAGAAGGAGGAGCAGATCTTCCTCGGCCGCGAGATTGCGCAGCACCAGGACTACAGCGAGGACACGGCGATCAAGATTGACCAGGAGGTCAAGGGGATCGTCAGCACGCAGTACGAGCGGGCCTACGCGATGATCGCCGAGCACCGCGAGGCGCTGACCCGGATCTCCGAGGCGCTGCTCGCGCACGAGGTCCTCGACGGAGAGCAGGTGCGGCGGCTGGCCGCAGGCGACTCGGTCGAAGACGTCCGGCCGACGGTGCCCGAGGCGGTCGGCGCCGGGGCCGATGACGAGGCGCGTGCCCGGCAGCGGGACCGCGCGTCGGTCGTGCCGCCGCTGCCGCCCATCCAGAAACCCCTGCCGCAGGAATGACCCGCGGCGGACGAGAGGCGCCGTCGCCCGCCTTCCGTCGCGAGGTGGCGCCCGAAGACCTTGCACGTACGCCGACGCTACACCGTGCCCCTGCCGGGCGGACGCCGCCTCGATCTCGGCGAGCGCACGCTCGTGATGGCGGTCGTCAATCTCACGCCTGATTCCTTCTCCGACAGCGGCCTCTCGGTCGAGGCGGGCCGCGCCCTGGACCTCGCCCTGGCGGCCGAGGCGGCCGGGGCGGACATTCTCGACTTGGGCGCCGAATCGACCCGGCCCGGCGCGGAGCCGATCGACGAGGGTGAGGAGCTTCGACGTCTGCTGCCGGCCCTGCAGGCGATTGCCGCGCGGAGCCGGTTGCCGATCTCGGTCGACACGACCAAGGCCGGGGTCGCCCGTGCCGCGCTGGCCGAGGGAGCGGCGATCGTGAACGATATCTCCGGCCTGAGGTATGATCCGGGCCTCGGGGCTGTCGTCGCCGCTGCCGGCGCCGGGCTGATCGTGATGCACATGCGCGGCCGCCCGGCGGACATGTACCGCGAGGCGGTCTACGACGATGTCGTGGCCGACGTGCGCCGTGAGCTCGCGGGCCGCGTGGCCGCCGCCGAGGCGGCCGGCGTCGCCCGCGAGGCCATCATCGTGGACCCCGGGCTCGGGTTCGCCAAGCGGGCCGAGCACAGCTTCGCGCTGCTGGCGCGCCTGGCCGAGATCGCCGAGCTCGACCGGCCGATCCTCGTCGGCAGCTCGAGGAAGTCGTTTCTCACGCGGGCGCTCGGGGATCGGCCGCCGCAGGCGAGAGAGTGGGGCACCGCCGCCTCGGTCGCCGCCGCCATCCTCGAAGGGGCTCACATCGTGCGCGTGCACGCCGCCGGCGAGATGGTCCAGGTCGCGCGGGTCGCCGACGAGATTCTCAAGGGGGCAGGCAGAGTGTGACCGTTGTCGATTCCCTCCTCTCCGTGCTCAGCCATTTTGGCTGGAGGGATCTCATCGATGTGCTCATCGTGTCGGTCGCGATCTACGAGATCCTCACGCTGGTCCGCGGGACGCGCGCCGTGCAGATGGGCGTTGGCGCGGGCCTGCTCGTGCTGCTGTTCTACGTGTCGCGGTGGGCCCACCTGCAGGCGGTCAACTGGATCATCCGCAACATCGTGGGCTACCTGGTGTTCGCCCTGATCGTGCTGTTCCAGTCCGACATCCGCCGGGCGCTGGCTCACTTCGGGCGCACCCCGTTCGGCGCGTTCTTCACGCGGACCGAGCGGGCCGAGGAGATGATCGAGGAAGTCGTCGTGGCGGCCGGGATTTTGTCCAGCCAGCGAGTGGGCGCCATCGTCGCCATCGAGCGGAGCATCGGGCTGCGCAACTACATCGAGGGGGGCATCCCGCTCGACGCGACCGTCACCAACGACCTGCTCGTTACGATCTTCCGCCCGGGGACGCCGCTGCACGACGGGGCCGTGATCATCCAGGGCGATCGGGTGGCCGCCGCGGCCTGCTTCCTGCCGCTGACGGTGAATCCGCGCGTCAGCAAGGACTTCGGCACGCGCCATCGGGCGGCGATCGGGCTCACCGAGGAAACCGACGCGGTGACGGTAATCGTGTCGGAGGAGACCGGGCGGATCTCGCTCGCGCTCGAAGGGGGCATCGACAGCGGCCTGACGACCGACACGCTCCGCCAGCGGCTCCGCGAGCTGCTGACCACGCCGCGGCGGGAATCGCGCGAGTTGTCGCGCCCGGTTGACGAGTGATGGCCTACCACCCGTTCCGCCATTTCGGCTTGAAGGTCCTATCGGTCGCCGTGGCGCTCGGCCTCTGGTTCACGCTGGCCGGCGAGCAGACCGTCGAGCGCAGCCTGCGCGTGCCGCTCGAGCTCCGCAACCGCCCGCCGACGCTCGAGCTGGTCGAGGACCCGCCGTCGACGATTGAAGTGCGGGTCCGTGGCGCCTCGGGGCTGCTCGGGCAGCTGTCGCCCACCGAGGTGATCGCCGAGATCGACCTGTCCGGCGCGCGGCCGGGCCGTCGCTTCTTTCACATGACCCGGTCCCAAGTGCGTGCGCCGTTTGGCGTCGAGGTCGTCGACCTCACGCCGGCCATCATCTCCCTCAGGTTCGAGCCGACGCTGGTGCGGCAGGTGCCCGTCGTGCCGGTCGTCGAAGGGGACCCCGCCCCCGGCTACGTCGTCGGTCCAGTGACTGTTCGCCCGGACACGGTCGAGGTCGCTGGCCCGGAGAGCGCCGTCCTGCGCCTCAAGGAGGCCAACACCGAGCCGATCTCGGTGCTCGGGGCGCGGCAACTGGTGCACGAGTCGGTCGCCGTCGGGCTGTCCGACCCCAGCCTGCGTCTTGCGTCGCCCGGCAAAGCCGACGTGACGGTCCAGATCCAACCCACCCCGGTCGAGCGCCAGGTGACGCCGGTGCCGGTGCATATGCGCAACATGGGACACGGCCTGTCGGCCGAGGCCCTTCCTGCCGGCGTCACGGTCACGGCCCGCGGCGCGAAGGACGTCCTCGACGCGCTGCGTCCCGACTCGATTACGGCGTTCGTCGACCTTGCCGGCCTCGGACCGGGCCGGTACAATCTGACGGTTCGGGTGGATCCGCCGCCCGACTTCGAGGTGCTCAGGATCGAGCCAGCCACCGTGCACGTGAGGATCAGGTAACATCACGCCACCGGGTTCCGACACTCATGGCCGAACGACTCTTCGGGACAGATGGCGTGCGCGGGCACGCCGGTTCGCCGCCGCTCGATCCGCCTACCGTGCGACGGCTGGGGGCCGCGCTCGTGCGTGCCCTGCCGCGCGCGTCCGACACGCACCGCCTGCTCATCGGGCGCGACACGCGCGAGTCGGGCGAGTGGATTGGCCGCGAGCTGGCTCACGGCGCAAGGGGCGCCGGCGGATCGGTCGCCTGCGCCGGCGTCATCTCGACCCCGGCCATCGCCTATCTGACGCGCGAGAACCGGTTCGACGCGGGCGTCGTCATTTCCGCCTCGCACAACCCGTTCGAGGACAACGGCATCAAGGTCTTCTCGGGCGCCGGCGAGAAATTCACCGAGCGCCTCGAGCAGGAGATCGAGCGGGCAGTGGCCGACTCCTCGTGGTCGGCCGCCGCCGGCGAGGCGGGGCCGCTCGAGGAGGACGACTTCAGCGGGCCCTACCTGGCGCACGCGCGGACGGCCATCCCCGACGCGGGCGCGCTCGAAGGCCTGCGCGTGGCCGTCGACTGCGCCAACGGCGCCACATCGGCGCTCGCGCCACGGATGCTCGAAGGCCTGGGATTCGACGTCGTGCCGCTGTCCTGCGAGCCCGACGGGCGGAACATCAACCTGGGCTGCGGGTCCACGAGCCCCGCGCGCCTGGCCGAAGTCGTGGTCGAGCGGGGATGCCGGCTGGGCATCGCGTTCGACGGCGACGGCGACCGCGCGATCTTCGTGAGCCACCGCGGGCGCGTGGTCGACGGGGACGCGATCATGCTGCTCGCCGCGCGGCACCTGCAGGCAACCGGGCGGCTGCGGAGCAGCGCGATTGTCGCGACCGTGATGAGCAACATCGGGCTCGAGATCGCGCTGCGCGAGAGCGGCATCGATCTCGTGCGCTGCCCGGTCGGCGACAAGTACGTGATGGAGGAGATGATCAAGCGGGACCTCGTGCTCGGCGGCGAGCAGTCGGGGCACATCATCTTCTCGGAGTTCCTCTTCACCGGCGACGGGCTGGTCACCGCGCTCAACGTGCTGCAGGTGATGGCCGCCACCGGGCGCGAGCTCGAGGACCTCGCCTCCGAGCTCACCACCTATCCCCAGATTCTCGTGAACGTCCGCGTGAGGGAGAGGCGGGACTGGCGCGAGCTGCCGGCCGTGGCGGCGGCCTGCGCCGACGTCGAGCGGAAGCTCGGCGGCAACGGCCGGCTGCTCGTGCGCTACTCGGGGACCGAGCCGCTGCTCCGGATCATGCTCGAGGGACGGGACCAGGACGAGATCCGAGCGTGGGCGGAGCAGATTGCGGCCGAGGTGCGAACGCACCTCGGGTGACGCGGTGACAGGACGGACTGAAGCCTTGAGCCCTGCCCGCCTTCGCGCGAAGCGCCTCGGCGGGTCCGCCATGGCTCGCCAGGATCTCAGCGGCGGGCGAAGGCGGAAGCGGTAGGAGAGGACTGATGCGACTTGGCGTGAACATCGATCACATCGCCACGATCCGCGAGGCGCGCAAGGCGCGCGAGCCCGAGCCCGTCGCGGCGGCACTGCTGGCCGAGCTGGCCGGGGCGCAGGGCATCACCGTGCACCTGCGCGGCGACCGTCGCCACATCAAGGAGCGCGACGTCGAGCTGCTGCGGCAGGTGATCTCGACCAAGCTCAACATCGAGATGGCCGCGACCTCCGAGATGGCGGCGATTGCCGCGCGCGTCAAACCGGACCAGGTCACGCTTGTTCCCGAGCAACCGCACGAGCTCACCACCCAGGGCGGCCTCGACGTCGTCGTCAACCGCCGGACGGTGGCGGGCGCCGTGAAGAAGCTGCGGGCGGCCGGTATCCACGTGAGCATCTTCATCGATCCGGACGCGGCGCAGGTCAAGGCCTCGCGCGAGATCGGGGCCGAGGCGATCGAGATCAACACGGGCGGCTACTCCGATGCGTCCGCCGCCGCTCGCCCCGCCCGCCTCGCCGCCGTCCGCCAGGCCGCCGCCGCCGCCGCGGACCGGGGGCTCGAGGTGCTCGCCGGGCACGGCCTGACCTACGTCAACGTGCGCCCGATTGTGGATGTCGAGGAGATTGTCGAGCTGAACATCGGGCACAGCATCATCGCCCGGGCCGCGCTGGTCGGGCTCGAGCGCGCCGTGCGCGAAATGGTCGCGCTGCTGGAGGCGCGGTGATCCGCAGGGCCCTCCTGGTCGTCTGGCTCCTGGCACTGGCAGCGGCACCGACGCGGGCCGCCCAGGTGCAGGAGGTCACGTTTCACACCGATGACGGCGTGACGATTGTCGGGTCGCTGTACTTGCCCGCGCGGCCAGGCCCGGCCGTGATCCTGCTGCATGCGCTCAGCCGGAGCCGCGAGGACTGGCAGCCTGTTGCCAGCCGGCTGGCCGACGCCGGGTTCGTAGCCTTGGCCATCGACCTTCGCGGTCACGGTGCCTCCGGACCGCTGCCGGAGGGAACCGACCTCAACGACCTGACGAGGATGGTGGCCGACGTGAAGGCGGCAAGAGCGTTTCTGGCCACGCGCCGCGAAGTGATCCCGAACCGGATTGGCATCGCCGGGGCGTCGATCGGCGCCAACTTGGCAATTCTCTTCGCCGCGGGCGACCCGGCCGTGCGGTCGCTGGCGTTGCTGTCGCCCGGCCTCGACTACCGGGGGCTGCGCCCGGAGGCGGCGATGAACAAATACGGCGAGAGGCCGGCGCTGCTCGTGGCCAGCCAGGAGGACAACTACGCGACCACGTCGGCCCGGAAGTTGACCGGGGCGGGAGCCGGCGTTCGCGACCTCCGGATCCTGAACGGTGCAGGACACGGGACCGTCATGCTCGGCCGGCAGCCCGACCTGACGCCGTCGCTGGTGGACTGGTTCCGACGCACGCTGCTATGATCGAGTGAATCCCCTGGACACGCATGAAACCTGAATCGATCGTCTTCGGCATTGCCGGCGCGTTCTTCGGTCTGCTCGTCGGCTGGATCATCGGGACACAGCAGGCGGGGCCGCCGCGGGCCGTCGCCGCCGCGGCCGCCGTCGCTCAACCGGCCGCCGCCACCCCCGCGCCCATGACAGGCCAGGCCGCGCGCCCCCTCGATGAGGCGCAGGCGCAGGCCCTGCGCGCGAATGCCGAGAAGAACCCCGCGGATGCGGCCGTCCGCGTCGACCTCGGCAATCTGTACTTCGATGCCGAGAGGTATCCCGAGGCGATCTCCTGGTACCAGGAAGCGCTCAAGCTCGATCCGAAGAGCCCCGACGTCAGCACCGACCTTGGCGTGGCCTTGTATTACATGAACCAGCCTGACCGGGCGCTCCAGCAGTTCGCCGAGTCGCTGAAAGTGGACCCCAGGCACGCCAAGACGCTGCTCAACCAGGGGGTCGTGCTCGCGTTTGGCAAGCAGGACCTGACGGGCGCGGCTGCGTCGTGGGAGAAGCTGATCGCAGTGGCCCCGGCTTCGCCGGAAGCGGACGTGGCGAGGAAGGCACTCGACGGCCTGCGCTCGGCGCATCCGGACATGGGTGGCGGTTCGCCGCCGCCGCCCGGCAAGTAGTCGCGTTCCCCTTTCCGTCCATGGGCATCCTCCTGCGCCTCGTTCTCCTGTTCGTGCTGGTGATGCTGGTTGTCCGGGCATTCTGGCGGGTGCTGGCTGGCGTGGTCGACGGGATCTCGCGGCCGGTTGGCCGCCGGAGCGGCCCTCCCGACCGCGGCGTCCAGATGGTCCGCGATCCGGTGTGCGGCACGTTTCTTCCTCCAGAGCACGCGATCACCCTCGCCGAGCGAGGGGGCATCCGCTACTTCTGCTCGGAGAAGTGCCGGGACGCCTACAAGGCCCGCTCGTGAAACCCTCAGTCCTGCTCACCCGCCGCATTCCTGCGTCGGTCCTGTCGCGGCTCCAGGCCGCGTGTTCGGTGGATCTCTACCAGGGTGACGATCCGATTCCCCGAAGCGAGCTGCTGGCGCGCATCCGGAGCAAGCAGGCGCTGCTGTGCCTGCTGACCGACCGCGTGGATCGCGAGGTGCTCGAGGCCGGCGCCGACTTGAGGATCGTCGCGAACATCGCCGTCGGGTACGACAACATCGACGTGGCCGCCGCCCGCGCACGCGGCATTCCGGTGACCAACACGCCCGACGTGCTCACCAGGGCGACGGCCGAGTTCACCTGGGCGCTCATCCTCGCTGTGACGCGCCGGATTCCTGAAGGGGAGCGGTTGGTTCGCGGCGGGACGTGGAAGGGCTGGGCCCTCGACTTCATGCTCGGCATGGAGCTCGGCGGCAAGCAACTGGGCATCATCGGCCTCGGGAGGATTGGCTCCGCGGTGGCCGTTCGCGCGCCGGCCTTCGGCATGAAGGTCGCGGCCTGCTCCCTCGGCCGGCCGGCTGTCTCGTCAGCGGCCGGGGCGGCGGGGCCTGACGTCGAGATGATGACGCTCGACCGCCTGCTGGCCACCTCGGACGTGGTGACCCTGCACGTGCCGCTGACGCCGGACACGCGGCACCTGATCGATCGAACAGCGCTGTCGCGAATGAAGCGAACCGGCTACCTGATCAACACGTCGCGAGGGCCAGTGGTGGACGAAGACGCGCTGGCCTGGGCCCTGGGCGAGCGCCTCATTGCCGGCGCCGCGCTCGATGTCTACGAGCACGAGCCGCGCGTGCATCCGGGCCTGCTCGGGCTCGACAACGTCATCGTGGCTCCGCACCTGGGCAGCGCGACCACCGAGACGCGCACCGCGATGGCCGCACTCGCCGTCGACAACGTCCTGGCCGTGCTCGACGGCCGGGAGCCGCTGACGGCGGTCGCCGGGTGAACCGCCGCGGGAGATCGACATGCCGTCCAGGACTCTTCCCATTCCCCAGGTGATGCGCGCGCTGTCGCGCGCCATCGAAGACCACGAGCTGCCCGCGATCGAGAAGATCGCGGTGGCGCGGCAGCGCCACGCCTTTCACGTCCTCATCAGCACGCTGCTCTCCGCGCGCACACAGGACGCGACGACACACGCCGCCTCCGAGCGTCTCTTCGGCGTTGCGGACACGCCAGCAGCGATGGCCGCCCTGACGGCGAGGCAGATCGAGAAGTTGATCTACCCGGTCAGCTTCTATCGCAACAAGGCGCGGCACGTGCGCGCCACGTGCCGGCTGGTTCTCGAGCGCTTCGGCGGGCAGGTACCGTCGACGATGGACAGGCTGCTGACGCTGCCTGGCGTCGGCCGGAAGACGGCCAACCTCGTGCTCATCCTCGCCTTCGCCAGCCGCGACAACATTTGCGTGGACACGCACGTCCACCGGATCTCTAATCGGCTGGGATGGGTGAAGACGAAGACCCCCGAGCAGACCGAGCAGGCGCTCTACCGCGTGGCCGACCGGCGCTGGTGGGCCGACATCAATCTCTACCTGGTCACGTGGGGACAGAACGTCTGCCGGCCGATCCGGCCGCGCTGCGCGGCCTGCGTGATCAGCCGTTGGTGTCCGAGGGTGGGAGTGCAGTAGATCGCCCGAGCCACTGGAAGAACACGACGATCAAGACGGCCGGCACGGCGATGCCCCACCAGCCCTTCAGGCCGATCCAGGCCATCGCCGTCGGTCCACCCCATGCCACCGTGGACAGGATCGCCGACGCCCACGCCAAGGCGCTCACCAGGTTCAGGCTGCTGAACTTGAGCGGCTTCACGCCGGCGTAGGCACAGGCCGCGGGGATGGCGGTGCGCAGGCCCGGCAGGAAACGGCAGGCCAGCACCATCGCGGTCGAATGGCGCTCGACGCGCGAAGTGATCGCGCGGTGGTGCCGCGCGATGCGCGGAAACCGCTCCAACCACCGATGCAGCCGGCCGCGCAGCACGTAGAAGAAGAAGTTGTCGCCGGCCGACCCCCCGAGCGCGCCGGCGAGCAGCACGCCGAGCGGATGCAATTCCCCTCGTCCGACCAGGACACTGGCGGTGACGAACACGAACTCGCCCTCGACGGCCGCGGCGATGAAGACGGCGATGTAGGCCAGGCCACCCGGCCAATGCGCGGGGTTCACGACCGAGGCCCCCTTCGACGAAGGCAACGAGACGGGCGCCGTCACGGCGGCGAGCGCACGTCGCACCACGCTGGTGACCCGGCGCATCCGGCGGTCGGTGAGCGACGCGTACACCGGCACCTGGATGGCCCGCGCTGCGCGTTCGGCCGCCGGCGCCGCCGCCCGCTCGGCGGAGAACAGACCGAGCGTCGGGCAGACATCGACGTGCAGCATCTCGATGTCCACGCCCCGGCGCATGCACCGGCGGACGAGCTCGGCGCGCCTGGGTACCTCGAGACGGTCCTGGTGATAGACGTGCGTGCGTTCCGCCGGCTCGGCCGGCACCCGGATGCCCGGGATGTCGCCGAGCGCGACGCTCAGCGCGTGAGCGTGGGAACGCGTGGCAGCCGTCCACCCGTCGAGCAGGTCCAGGCCGGCCAGTCCGAGCGCCGCCTGGACATTGCTGAGCCGCTCCAGGTAGCCGTCGGGCAGCGGCGTCAGCGGGCGGATCCTCTCGCGGAGGAAGGCGTCGGGCTGCGCGCCGGCAAGGCTGGCAGCCCAGTAGATCGGGCAGCCCGTGAACGTAAAGACGCGCGGCCTCGTGAAGACGTGCATCAGCCGC
Organism: uncultured Acidobacteriota bacterium; assembly: GCA_963727765.1. Classification (GTDB taxonomy): domain Bacteria; phylum Acidobacteriota; class Vicinamibacteria; order Vicinamibacterales; family Fen-181; genus FEN-299. The sequence goes on along the minus strand of CAVSGZ010000013.1, from coordinate 221,247 downwards.
CCGGCGAGCAGCTTGTTGGCGATCCGCTTCTCGTGCGGCCAGGGGAGAACGTCGACCTGCTCCCGGACGCGACCTGCGACCGACCCGTCGCGAACCACCGCCATCCCGCCGCCATAGCAGTTGAGCGGCTCGAGCGTCTGGAAGCTGAACAGCGCGCCGTCGCCGAAGGTGCCCACCGGGCGGCCCCGGTAGGTGGCCCCCAGCGCGTGGGCGCAGTCCTCGACGACGGCGAGGTTGTGCCTCCCCGCGATGTCCAGGACGGCGTCCATGTCGCACGGCAGGCCGAACAGGTGTGTCGGCACCACCGCCCGTGTCTGCTCGGTCACGGCCCGCTTCAACGCCTCCGGGTCGATGCAGAACGTGGCGGGGTCGATGTCGACGAAACGCACGCGGAGGCCGGCGGCACGGGCCATCTCGGGCACGGCCCAGAAGGTCAGCGCGGGAAAGATGACTTCCGAGCCGGGAGGCAGCTGCAGCGCCTTGAGGATGAAATAGAACACCGACCGGCCCGACGCCGCGCTGATGGCGTGGCGCGCGCCGAGCCGCGCCGCGAACGCCTGCTCGAATGCCGCCACCTGCGGACCCTCGATGAACGCTCCTCGCTCCCGGCACGCCGCGACGATCTGCCGGCTCGTCGGATGCACGCGCGGGCCGTAGCGGGAGATTCCGGTCAGCATGCGACCTGTCTCATCAGGCCGGCCTCCAGACGGTTGATCCGGGCCTCGACGCGCTGGTCGAGCCACGCGACCCACCCGCGCACGTGCCGGTTGTGGATCCGCATCACGTTCGCGAGGTACGACGGCCGCATGTAGAAGTGCGTGAAGCCCGCGCCGAGCAGGAACTTCAACTGCGCCGCGCTCAGCGTGGGGTGCTCGAACGTCGGCGTGAAGCCGTCGAACTTCTCCCAGTCGGTCTCGACGATGCGCGACTCGAGCTGCTTCCAGAGCGGCGTGCCCGGATACGGCGTCAGCAGCTTGAACTGGGCGAAGGTCGGGCCAAGGTCCTTGGCAAACTCGATCGTGGCCATGATCGAGTTCCAGTCGTCGGTCAGGAAGCCGAGGACGAAGAATCCCGACGTCGCAATCCCGACGTCCCGGCACGTCTCGATGATGTGCCGCTGATGGATCTCCGGAATGGGCCGGCGGCCGACTCTCTTGAGCACCTCCGGCGACACCGATTCGACGCCGAAGCTGATGATGCGAAGGCCGACCCCGTGCATCTCGCGCAGGAGATCGTCATCGAGCCGGTCCAGGCGCGTCTCGCACTCGAAGCGGATGCGCAGGTCGCGATGCCGGATCTGCTTGCAGAACTCGAGGACGCGGTCGCGCGACTGGGTGAACAGCTCGTCTCGGAAGATGATGTAAGGACGCCGGTGCCGCCGGCACATCTGTTCGATCTCGTCGACGATGTTGCCCACCGAGCGCGTGCGATACGGCGCCAGGATCCGGTGCGGGCAATAGGTGCAGAACTCCGGGCAGCCGCGGCTCGACAGCAGCGGGTAGCCTCCGCCTACCGGTCGAGCGGACATCCTGATGCCGGAGCGGTTCTTCTGGGCCACCAGGTCCCACCGGGGGAAAGGGAGCGAGTCGAGGTCTGCGACCGGCTCGCTCTTGCAGATGCCCGACAAGTGCTCGCCACGGGCCAGGCGGAGCACCGCCTCCTCGGGCTCGCCGTCGACGATGAAATCGGCGTGGTCGGCGAACAGGTGAGGCATTTTGGAAGCCGTCAGCCCGACGAAGCCGACCCGGACGCCGCGGGCCCGCATCCGGTCGGCCCACTCGGTCTCGTGGCGGTAGTCCACCAGCGACGACAAGACGATCGCCACGTCGGCGTCCACCAGGGCCTCGTCGGTCGAGAGCACCTCGTGGCCGGCATCCGCCAAAACGGCCGCGATGTAGGCCAGGTGAACGCTGGGAGTGAAGTGGTACTGGCTCTTGAAACGGTGCACCCAGGCTGTCGTGCGCGAGAAGGTCCTGAAGCGAGATCCGTAGCCGCCCGCCACCGTGTCCTTCGACACGAAACCTCCGCGGCCTTTCAGATCTGCCAAGACGACTCGCATGGTCTCCTCACGTCTACTGTTCGGAACCCCTGATCGTAGCTTACCTTCTGAACCGCCCGCAATTCGGAGGCTTCAGTCGCGGGCCTTTGGCCGTCTTGCGAACAGCTCATCCTGTGGTGGCGGGACGATCGTGCGAAGTTCAGGATAGGCGTCGAGCATCTCCTCTCGATACTCGCCGGTGACCTGCTGGCCCAGCTGATGCCTGAGCACCGTGGCGTTGACCACGGCCTTGGCCGCGAAGTGGTTGTTCAGGTAGAGATAGGCCTTCCGGACGGCTGGCCCGACTGTCGCCGCCACGTCGGCAAATGTCCGAAGCTCATCAGGCGAGTAGAGGTAGTTGTAGCGATCCTCGGCGGCGCCTGGCGACCACCACTGCGCGGCGTTTCGGCCGTGCAGGCGCAAGTAATAGAACCGTTCGGTGTTTGGCGCGAGGTCCTGGCGAATCGACAGGCGGAACTTCGGCTCGTCGATCTGGACCCAGGCCGCCTCGAAGCGGTCGAGCAGATCTGTCGTCTCGGCGGCGCTGTCGCTCCACGAACGATGGCGCAGTTCGACTGCCATCGGGTAGTCGCGGAACGTCTCCAGCAGGCGCGCGAGGTGGGCGAGCGAATCCTGGCTGAAGTGGAAGCTCGGCGGGAACTGCGCCAGGACGGCGCCGAGCTTGCCGCTGCGCGCGATCGGGTCGAGACCGGCCTTGAACTGGTCGGCCTCTTCCACCGCGGGCTTCGGCAGCGCCGGGAGATCGCGACGCTCGTCGGGCGGCGGCGCCCCGTGACCGATAGGCACCGCATGAGTGAACCGCTGGTGCAGCTTGAGCGAGAAGACGAAGCCTGGCGGCGTCTCGGCAACCCAGCGGGCGGTGGTGGCTGCCACCGGCGGCCGGTAGAAGGTGGAGTTGACCTCCACGGTGTCGAAATGCTCGGCGTAGTACGCGAGCTCGTCAGCGGCACGGAAGCCCTTCGTGCCCCGCGCGGGATAGAAAAGGCCGTTCCAGGTGCCGCGGCCGGTCGGGTAGCTCCAGCCGGAGGTTCCGACACGAACGTTGTTCATCGTCTTCTGCCCCACGTCCTGCGCCCTCCGTTCTGCGCCGCGAGCATCAGATAGCGCAGGACTTCAGTCCTGCGCCCACCGCCTTCACCCCTTCTTGATCGCCTCGTATCGCGCCTTGTCGAATCCGAAGATCACCTCGGACCCAAGGACGAGGACCGGGCGCTTGATCAGATTGGGCTGCTGCAGCATCAGGTCGATGGCCTGCTTCTTGGTCGCCGGCAGCGGCCGCTCCTTCCAGACCGGGCTGCGACGGCTCACGAAGTCCAGGAAGTGGCTGCCGTCGATGTGCTGCTCGAGCAGCGCTCGCGGCGGCGGCTCCTTGACGATGTCCTTGAAGTCGATCGCGACGCCATGCTGCTCCAGGAAACTCCTGGCGTTGCGGCAGGTCGTTCACGTCGGCTTGCAGTAGAAGACGGGTTTGGGCATCGGTCGATCCTCCTGCGGCATGGCTCCCGGGCGGGCGCGCGCCGGGACCTGACAGCCGGGATTATAGCCGTGTCGCGGGTGCGCGGGCCGACACCCCGGAGCCGTGGACTACAATAGCGATGAATGCTGACGGTGAACGAGATCTTCCATTCGATCCAGGGAGAGTCCAGCCATGCCGGGCTCCCGTGCGTGTTCGTCCGGCTCACGGCGTGCGATCTGCGGTGTCGCTGGTGCGACACCGCCTACGCGTTCAATGAGGGGCGCAAGCGCGAGGTCGACGATGTGCTGGCCGAGGTGGCGTCGCACGGATGCCGGCTCGTCGAGGTGACGGGCGGGGAGCCGCTCCTGCAGGCCGACGTCTACCTGCTCATGCAGCGCCTGCTAGATGCCGGCCACGACGTGCTTCTCGAGACCGGTGGTCACCTCTCGCTCGAACGCGTGCCGGCCGGCGTCGTCCGGATCATGGATGTGAAATGCCCGGGCAGCGGCGAGGAGGGCAGGACCGACTGGAGCAACCTCGCGCGGCTCGGCCCGCGCGACGAAGTGAAGTTCGTGATTGCCGACCGGCGCGACTACGAATACGCGCGCGAGATCGTGCAGCGCCACGGGCTGCCCGCGCGCGTCGCGAACGTCCTTTTTTCGCCCGTTCATGGACTGATGTCCGCGGCCGACCTGGCGGCCTGGGTGCTCGCCGACAGGCTGCCGGTGCGCCTCCAGCTGCAGGTGCACAAGTTCATCTGGGGACCCGACACGCGCGGCGTGTAAGGCGACACGCGGGAAGGTGCGTTGTGGCTTCTGAGACATCCGGCCGGCCCCGCGCCGTGGTCCTGCTCAGCGGCGGTCTCGATTCGGCGACCGCCGCCGCGATCGCGGCCAGCGAGGGGTTCGAGCTGTACGCGCTGACCGTGGAGTACGGCCAGCGGCATGCGTGCGAGATCGAATCGGCGCGGGCGGTGGCGCGCGCGCTCGGCGCGGCCCGCCACGTCGAGCTGCGCGTGGACCTCTCCGCCTTCGGGGGATCGGCGCTGACCGCGCCGATCGACGTGCCGAAGGATCGGGACCTGGCTGCCGCCGATATCCCGGTGACCTACGTGCCGGCCCGTAACACCGTGTTCCTTTCGCTCGCCATGGCGTGGGCGGAGACGCTCGGCGCGCGCGACATTTTCATCGGCGTGAACGCGCTCGACTATTCCGGCTATCCCGACTGCCGGCCGGAGTTCATTGCGGCCTTCGAACGCCTGGCGGCTCTGGCCACCAAGGTGGGCGTCGAAGGGGCGCCGCTGCGCGTGCACGCGCCGCTCATTGCGCTGACCAAGGCCGAGATCATCCGCCGGGGTCTCGCGCTCGGCCTCGACTACGGGGTCACCCACAGCTGCTACGACCCGGATGTCACCGGTCGCCCGTGCGGGCACTGCGACAGCTGCCTGCTCCGCGCGAAGGGGTTCGCCGAGGCCGGCGTGCCCGATCCCGCGCTCTCGCGCCTGCGGCCGGCTATTGTGATCCCGGGGGACTGACGCATGGCGAACCGCCTCTATTACCAGGATCCTCAGCGCATGGAGTTCGACGCCGTCGTCACGGCGGCGACGAGCCTCGACGGGCGGCCTGCGGCGGCGCTCGACGAAACGGCCTTCTACCCGACCTCGGGCGGCCAGCCGTTCGACACCGGGACGCTTGGCGACGCGCGCGTCGTGGAGGTCGTCGAGTCGGAGTCGGGCGAGATCTGGCATGTGCTGGATCGTGAACTCGAGGCTGGGCGCCACGTGCGCGGCGTGGTGGACCGCGACCGCCGGCTCGATCACATGCAGCAGCACACGGGCCAGCACATTCTCTCGGCCGCGTTCGACCATGTGTATCAGGCGCGGACGGTGGGCTTTCACCTTGGGGCGCTCGTGTCCACCGTGGACCTCTCCGTGGACCTGCCGGCCGACGCGATTGCCGCAGCCGAAGCCGAGGCCAACCGCATCGTCTGGGAAGACCGCTCGGTTGCCATCCGTTTCGTCAGCAGCGAGGAGGCCGCGACGCTGCCGCTGCGCAAGGAACCCGAGCGCGGGGGCGTCCTCCGGGTGATCGACATCGAGGGATACGACCTGTCGGCATGCGGCGGCACGCACGTCGCACGGACCGGCACCGTCGGCCTCGTCGCTGTGCTGTCGGCCGAGCGGCTGCGCGGCGGCACGCGCCTCGAATTCGTCTGCGGCGGGCGGGCGCTCCGGTCGTTCCACCGGTTCCGCGACGCGGTGGCCGGCTGCATCCATCACGTGTCGGTCGCGCCCGACGAGCTGCCGCTGGCGGTCGAGCGCCTCCAGGCCGAGAGCAAGGACCAGCGCAAGCTGATCCGGGACCTCCAGGAGAAACTGGCGGTGTTCGAAGCGGCGGCGATGGCTGCCGCGGCTGAGGAGGTTGGCGGCGTCCGGCAGGTGGTGCGGGCCATCGAAGGGCGCGACCAGAACGATCTGAGGACGAGGGCGCTGGCCGTTTGCGGCGCGCCAGGCTACCGCGTTGCGCTCTTTTCGGCGACGGCGCCCTACGTGGCGGTGCTGGCGCGATCGAAGGACGGGCGAACCGACTGCGCGGCGGTGCTCAAGGCGCTGATGGCCGCCTTCGGCGGCCGTGGAGGGGGAAGACCCGAGATGGCGCAGTGCGGCGGCCTGACCGGGGACCTGTCGCAGATTCTCGCGGCGGCCAGGGCGGAGTTAGAGAAGCCATGACGGAGAATCGTGCGATCTTGCGAGGTGGCGATCTTGCGAGGTGCCCAGATCGCACGATCGCAAGATTCGGGCTTAACGCTGCGCGCCCCGCGTAAATTCCGCCAACTGCACCACCGCCCGGTCGGCGGCCTCGTCGATCTCGGCCTGCGGCACGGTGAAGTGGTTGGCGAGGATCGAGAAGACGAACGTCTCGCCGTCGAGCGAGGTGACGTAGCCCGACAGCGAGCGCACGTTGGCGATCGAACCCGTCTTCGCTCGGACGTTGCCGGCCGCGCGCGTGCCGACGAAGCGTCTCGCCAGCGTCCCGTCCTGGCCGCCGACAGGCAGCGTCGCGATGAACGGGTCGTGCAATCGAACATCGCCGTAGACGTGGGCCAGGATCTTCACCAGCACGTCCGCGCAGACGTAGTTGTAGCGCGAGAGCCCCGAACCGTCCACCAGGACGTACCCATCCTGCGGAATGCCCCAGGCGTCGAGCACCTCACGAACCACCTTGTGGCCGGCCGTGGCCGTGCCCTCGCCCGACTGTGCGCCCAGCGTCCGCAACAGCGTCTCGGCGTACTGGTTCTGGCTCACCTTCATCTGCACGCGGGCGATCTCGGCGAGGGGAGCCGAACGATGGGTGAGCAGCACCCTGACAGGCTCGGTCGGAGGCGTCGGATAGACGTCCTCGAACTCGGCGGCTTCGCCGGTCACCGGAATGCCCTTCGCCGCCAGCGTCACCCGCAGCATCCGCGCGAAGTAGAGCGCTGGCCGGTCCACCGTCGCCGTGCGGACGACCTCTCCAGAGCCGACCGGGATCGTGCCGCGGACGATCAGGCGGTTGGACCCCGGGAGCCGGGCCACGTCGATGTCCGCCTCGCCTTGGGCGACCGTCGTCACCTGCCTGTCGAGAATCAGGCCGCTTTCAATCGGCCGCACCTCGATGTAGGCGAGCGTCCCGGCCGAGGGCCCCGGGCGCACGGCCACGTCGGCGACGCTTTCGTTGAACTGCAGGGCCGAGACGCCGGCGGCGTAATAGGCGGCCAGGTAGTCCCATGCCCACCCGGCGCCGAGGCTCTCCCGGTCGAATGCCCGCGCATCGGCGACGACCCGTCCCTTGATCCGCGTGATGCCCGCCGCGCGCAACTGGTCGGCCCATTCCTCGAACACTCGCGTGGCGCGGCCGCCGCGCCCGCCGATCGTCGGATCGCCGCTGCCGACGACGACGAGGTCGCCGTCGAGCACGCCGTTCACGATCGGCGCCGAGGTGACGAGCCTCGTCTCGTAGGTGAAGTCCCAGCCCAGGCGCTCCGCCGCCGCTGCCAGCGTGACGATCTTCATGTTCGACGCCGGCATCATCAGCTTCGACGGGTTCTCGCTGTAGAGGATCTCTCCGGTCGCGAGCGACTCGACGAGCACCGCCCACTCCATGCGATCGAAGGCGGGCGCGCCAAAGACCGCGGCGAGCGACGTCCGGAGATGCTCGACCGGCGTGGGGCTTGGAGCTGGCGCGGCCGGCACGGTGCGCCCGGCCGGCGGTGCTGGCGTGGCCGGTGCAGCAGGCGGGGCCGGTGTCTGGACCGCGACGTGCGAGGTTCTCGGCGCGCAGGCGCCGGCGGCGAGCAGAAGGACGAGAGCCAGGCGGGCGGCCACTCTGGACGCGCGCGTCAGGCAAGGGCGGGTCATCAGGGCGCCACGCATGCTACTTGACCGCGTCGAGCGCCTTCACGGCATCGTCGAACTCGGTCGCGTCGACCTTGGCGGCTCCGGGCTGTCCGGACACCGCGGCGTAGACATCGGTGCCCACGCGGCCGAAAGAGACACGCTCTTCCTTCCGCCCGCCCTCGTCGAACCGTGCCACGACGGTCATGAACGGCGACTCGAGACCGGTCTTCGTCTTGGCTCCCGCCGCCACGAACGACGCGGCCCGCTGGTTCGAGAGCTTGGTCAGGAACGTGTCGAACGCCGCCGCGTCCACGTCCTTGGCGGCAGGCTTCGTCTCACGCCACTTCTCGCCGGCCTCCTTGCCCTGGCCGGCAGTCTTCTCGAAGGCCAGCGTGTCGGCGCCGCGGGTGATCTGAATCGCCGTCGCGTTGAACGCGCGGAACTCGAAGATGTCCCGGCGGCGCAGGTCGTCGGCCGGCTTCTTCACGTCGGCGAGCAGTGACGCGTCGACGGTGAACACCATCGGTCTCGACGCGTCCTTCGCGTACACCGTGCCCGCTTCCGTCTTCTTGCCCAGCAGCAGCGTCGCCTGCGAACTGCCGAGCCCGAAGGTCACCGAGGCGTCGGGCTTGTCGAGCCCGTATGGCTTCAGGTCGGCGGCGTCCTGGACCACGATCGACTTCATCTGCGCGGTCTGGACCCGCCCGACGAGTCCCTCGACCGTGCCGTAATCCGCCGGAGCCTGGTAGGGCTTGTCGATCTTCCATTCCCCGCCAGTCCGGCTCAGCTCGACCAGCGACGCCGCGGACTGCACGGTGAGCCGGTCGACCCTGTCGCGGTCGAACGTCAGCACCGACTTCTGCCGAAGGTCGAACGTGCCACGACCAAACGATGCGTCGAACGACCCCGCGATCAGGAAGACCTTCTTCTGGCCGGCGAGCTTCGCGTAGAGGTCACCCGAGGTCGCCGTCTTGTCGCCGATGAGCAACTCCAGGGGCCGCGCGCTGCCGGCCGCCTTGAACGTGATGTCGATCCGCGGCTCGGACAGGCCGAACTGCTTGAGATCGCCAGGGTTCTCGTCGACGGTGCGCACGATGTCGGCGGTGGCCAAGCCGGTCACGATGCCCGAGACCTCCGCTTCGTCCGCCGGCGCGCCGATCGGGGCGGTGATCTGCCAGGTGCCGCCGGCCTTCCTGAGCGTGGTCTTGTCGCCGCCCGCCAGCTTCACCGTGACCTCGTCGATCGCGTCGGCCTTGAGGGTGAAGACCTTCGGCCCCGCCGCCGGTTCTTCGCCCTGCGGCTTCTTCGATTCGACGAAGTAGATGTAGGCGCCGAGCCCCGCCAGCACGACCACCAGCACCAGCAGTGATTTCAGTCCGCGCATCTACCGCCTCCGCCACCACGAGTAGACGCCGCTGCCGAGCACGAACAGCGGCACGAGGACGAGCGAGAGGAAGAGGACCTGAAGCTGCTGGCCCGCTGTCATCGAGACGCGTCGGTCGGCGGCTTCCCGCGGCCGGATCGCGATCAGGTTCTCCTGCTGCGCGAGCCAGTTGACGGCGTTCATGAAGAGGTCCTTGTTCCCGCTGACACCGAGCGCGAGGTTCGACGCGAAATCCGAGTCGCCGAAAACGACCACGCGGGATTCTGGCTTGGCCTCGTTGTCGCCGGGCTTGACGGCGGGGGGCATCGCGGTCACGGGGGCCGAGGCCGCCGCCGCGATGGAGATCGGGCCCGGCTTGTCCCCCTTCTTCTCGTCGAAGGCGATCTTCCCGCCGGTCAGGAACGTCTTCATGTCGGTCTCGGCCCAGCTCCTGGCGCTCGTCTCGACAAACGACTGCGCGACATGGCCGCTCACGCCGCCGCTGACGGCCGTCACCGAGCGGGCCAGAGGGAATGCCGTGGCCAGGTCGAAGCCCTCCACGATCGGGTGCGACGGGTAGTTCACGGCGACCGGGACCGTCTCGTCAGTGCCCAGATAGCGGCCGGCGCCGCTGACATCGACGACCACGTTGTTGCCGACATCGACGCCCCAGTCGTGGGCGAGCGCGAGCAGGTCCGTCAGCGGGGGGCTGTCGAGCTTGTCAGGCGGATCGAGCAGCAGCATCAGGTGTCCGCCCTTGGCGAGGTCGGCCTTCAGCGCGTCGATCTCGCCGGGCAGGAAGTCGGTCTTCGGCCCCGCGACCACGACGGCGGCGGCATCGGCCGGCACCTGCCCCTGCTGCGCGAGCGGCAGCTTCTCCAGCTTGTAATTGTCGTGGGCCATCTGCGCGGCGAGGCCGCTGTAGCCCGACCGTTCGGAACTGGTCGTGTCCTTCTCCCCGTGCCCCTGCGTGAAGTAGATCTTCCGCTCCCCGCCGGTGACGACCTTGATGATCCCGTTGGTCACTTCCTGCTCGGTGCTGCCAACGACACGCTCGATCCGGCCCTTGTACTGGATGGCGACCGTGCCGTAGCTCTGGATGCCCAACTGCCGTGCCGGGCCTGGTTTCTTGTCCGGGTCGATGTAGTCGGTTGTCACCTTCTTCGACACGTACTCGTAGGGCGACAGCCGGTCGCGGTAGGTCGGGAGTTCGCTGTCCTTGGCGAACGCGGTCATCTTGAGCGGGGCGTCGAGCGACTTGAGCACCTTGATCGACTGCGGCGCCAGCGTGAACTGGCTCGAGGCGGTCAAATCCCAGCGCTTGTGCTCGCGCGAGGAGATGTAGTTGATGGCCACGAGGATCGCCAGGACCACCACGATGCCGGCGCCCGAGACCGCGCCGAAGCGCACCGACCGGCCGGCGAACACCCTGGACACCTCGCGCCACTGTCCAAGCGTGTACAGCAGGATGCACACGAGCCCGCCCCACGCCAGCCAGCGCGAGTACCGGCTGCCACTCGGCCTTGAGGAAGAACACGGCCACGGCGGCGAACACGAGCGCCGTGCCCAGCCACCCGATCGTATCGAAAGCTCGTTTCAGCATCGCGCGCTACCCCCGCCACCGCTCGCTGTCGACCGCCTTGGCCGTCAGGAACAGACCGAAGGTGATGACACTCAGGTAATAGACGACATGCGCGGTGTCCACGATCCCGCGCAGAAAGTCCTCGATGTGCCCGGTCAGCGAGAGGTAGCTGGTGATCTGCTCGACCGACGGGCCCGAGAAGCTCCCGATCCAGTCGATCACCCAGAGCAGCAGCAGCACTGCGAAGGTGAACATCCCGGCCACGATCTGGTTCCTCGTCAGGCTCGAGAAGAACAGGCCGATCGACACAAAGCACCCGCCGAGCAGCACCAGGCCGAGATACCCGCTGACAATCGGCTTCCACTCGGGGCTGCCGAACCGGAAGAGCACGGCGATGTGCACGAGCGTGATGGCGAGCATCGCCCCGTAGAGCGACATCGCGCCGATGAACTTGCCCATGACGATCTGGAAGTCGGTGACCGGGGAGGTCATGAGCAGCTCGATCGTGCCCGACCGCTTCTCCTCGGCGTAGGTGCGCATCGTGATGAGCGGGACCACGAAGAGGAAGATCACCGTCGAGTTCAGGAACACGTAGCGGATCATCTGCTGGTTCACGTTCATGGACCCGCCGCCCATCTCCGGGGCCTGCATGCTCTGACGGAGGAACCAGCTCAGGCCGACCGTGTAGAAGTACCCGAAGACAATCGCGTACATCCCGATCACCACGTATCCGATGGGCGACGCGAAGTACCCTCTCCACTCCTTGCGGGCGATCGCCAGGATGTTCGTCATTGGATCACCGCCTCCCCGGACTGCTCTTCCGTCGTCAACTGCAGGAAGATGTCCTCCAGGCTCATGCGGACCGGCCGAAGTTCGAGCAGCCCCCACCCGGAGGTGACCACCGCCCGGGCGATGTCGCGGCGCAGGTCCTCTCCGGCCGCGCTCTCGACTTCGTAGCCGACGACGCCGCTCTGGCGGTCGACCTCGGTCACCCGGGTGATGCCGGGGACGCGCTGGAGAGTGGCCGGCGCCTCGTCGGGCGCCCCGTCAACCTGAACGTACATCGTCTGCGCGCCGCCGAGGCGGCGCGTCAGGTTGTCCGGCGAGTCGACCGCCACCACCCGGCCGCGGTTGATGATCACCACGCGCTGGCACGTCTGCGCCACCTCGGGCAGGATGTGCGTGCTGAGGATGATCGTGTGGTCGCCGGCGAGGTGCTTGATGAGCTCGCGCGTCTCGATGATCTGCTTCGGGTCGAGGCCCGCCGTCGGCTCGTCGAGGATGAGCACGTCCGGGTTGTGGAGCAGGGCCTGCGCGAGGCCGACGCGCTGGCGGTACCCCTTGGAGAGCTTGCCGCAGTGGCGGGCGGCCATGTCGGTCACGCACGCCTTCTCCATCGACGCCTCGACCCGGCTCTTGCGCTCGCCGGCCGGCACGCCCTTGATGTGCGCCACGAAGCCGAGGTACTCGCGGACGGTCATCTCGGGGTAGAGCGGCGGGGTTTCCGGCAGGTAGCCGGTGCGGCGCTTGGCTTCGAGCGGCTGGTCGAAGACGTCGAATCCCGCCACGATGGCGCGCCCCGAGGTCGCCGGCATGTAGCCGGTCAGGACGCGCATCGTCGTCGTTTTCCCGGCGCCGTTGGGGCCGAGAAACCCGAGGATCTCCCCCCGTTCGACCCGGAAGGTCACATCGTCGACGGCCGTCACCCGGCCGAAGCGCTTTGTCAGGTGCTGGACCTCAATCACGCTGATGCTCCGTTGAAACCGAACCAATCGTTCATGGTAGTCGAAGGCTCCGACCAGCGGCAAGGCCGAGCGGCGGCTGCGGGCTGTCGCCGCGCAGCGCTGCGGCGGGTTACCATGGAAGCTCATCGCGCGCTTCCGGAGGCGCGCCGGACACTGGTTATCGCCGCCGGGCCTGCGGGGATCGGCGGCACGGACAGGAGGGACGATGTCGGTACAGGTTGGTTCGAAAGCGCCCGACTTCACGCTCAGGAACCAGGACATGCAGGAGGTGACGCTCAGCGCCGGGTTCGGCAAGCAGAACACCGTGCTGGCCTTCTTCCCGGCGGCGTTCACGTCGGTGTGCACGAAGGAACTCTGCACGTTCAGGGACCAGCTGGCGCAGCTCAACCGCGCCAACGCCCAGGTGTACGGGATCAGCGTGGACACGCCGTTCACGCTCAAGGCCTTCGGCCAGCAGAACGGCCTCAACTTCCCGCTGCTGAGCGATTTTGGCAAGGACGTCATCAAGGCCTACGGGGTCTATCTCGACGAACTGGCCGGCCTGAAGGGGTTGTCAAAGCGCGCGGTGTTCCTCATCGACGCCCAGGGTGTCATCCGGCACGCCGAAGTGACCGCCACGCCGGGCGACGAACCCGACTACTCCCGGCTGAACGCGGCCATCGCCGCGCTGTAGGCCGAGTCCGCGCAGGAGTGCTCCGGTTAGATCGACGCACGACGGCCAGCTTTGGTCTTCGTGCGTCGTCGAATCGACGACGTGGAACACTGCCGGCGGAGTCGTCCCTCACGGTTGTTTGGGGGTGTGGGACAGGTGGACGCGGGCCACCCGCAACCCGTCGAGCGCCTCGACGCGGAACGTCCAGCCCTCGACCTCTACCCGGTCGCCCAGCCTGGCCCGCCGGGCCAGCTGCCCCAGCACGAATCCGCCAACCGTCGTGTAGACGTCCTCGTCGACGTGCAGGCCGAACGCCGCATTGACGTCGGTCGTCAGGGCCAGGCCGTCGAGCAGCGCCGCGCCGCCCGGCAGCACGGAGATCTTCGTGCGGCCGGAGCTGAACTCGCTCCCCACCTCGCCGACGATCCGCTCCATCAACCCCGCGAACGTTACCAGCCCGGCCGTTCCGCCGTACTCGTCGATCACCACCGCGTGATGGGTGCCCTTCTGGCGCATTTCCTCGAGCACGTCATCCGCCTTCATGGTCTCCGGGACCGTCAGGGCCTCGCGGAGGCAATCGGTGACCCTGAACTGCTCAGCCGGTTTCGACAGGGCGGGGAACAGGTCCTCGACGTGCAGAAAGCCGCGGATGTCGTCGATGTCGACGCCGAACACCGGCAGCCACGCGTGTGGATGGGTCGACACCCAGTCGATGACGTCCGCCAGCGTCGCGTCCGCCCGGATGCCGGTCATCTCGGTGCGCGGCACCATCACCTGCTCGGCCGTGAGGTCACCGAAGCCGAAAACGCGGTGCAGCATCTCGCCCTCGTCTTCCTCGAGGACGCCCGCCTTCTGGCTGGCCGTGACGAGCATCTTCAGCTCTTCCTCCGAGTGGACGAGCGAACGGGCGCTCTGGGGCTCGAGCCCGACCACCTGGACCACGCGCGCGGCGGCGGCGTTGAGCACCGAGATGAACGGCCACAGCACCAGCATGAAGACGCGCGTCGGCGCGGAGACGAACAGCGCGGTCCGCTCAGCGTGACGCAGCGCCAGCGTCTTTGGCGCCAGCTCGCCGCAGACCACGAGCAGCGACGTGATCAGCGCGAAGGCAATACCCACGGCGAGCGAGTGCGCGCCGGCCGCGGCCCAGCCCGGAGACAGCCAGCCCAGCATCGGTTGGATCAACCGGGCCACCGCAGGCTCGCCGATCCAGCCGAGGGCCAGGCTCGCCATCGTGTTGCCGACTTGTGTGGCCGCGAAGAAGCGGGTGGGATCCCCGAACACCTGGCGCACGCGGGCCGCGCGGCGATCCCCCTCGGCCACGAGCTGGTCGATCCGGGTCCTGCGCATGGTGACGACGGCGAACTCGGTGGCGACGAAGAACCCGTTGACGCAGACGAGCGCCAGGACAGCCACCAGCCGCCCCGCTACGGCGATCGTGCTCTGGTCCATGCGAGCACTCTAGCCGGGGACTGGGTGGGATGCAAACGCCGGCGGCCGTGGAGAGGAGGTCAGCCCCGTGCGGTGAAGAAGTGGCCGTCCACGAACTCGTCGATCGAGGCCTGGTCGCCGGCTTCGAGGCGCTCGAACTGGAGGCCCATGCCGATCCGGTGGTCGCTCCAGGTGACCTTCGCATCGGCCTCGACCTCGCGGGGGGCTCCCGGAAGGCCGAAACGGACCCTGGTCTTCGCCCCGATCGGCAGCGGGCTCATCGTCCGGACACTGAGGCCGCCCTTGCCGATGTTGAGCGTGAGTACCGCGGTGATGGTGTCGCCGCAGCGGTAGGCGACGGGGATGCTGAGCACTACGCGCGGGCTCGACCGCCGGTTGAAGTTGTCGGGGAACAGGTGCGGGGCGAGCGACGGGAGAATGTGCTGCACCGCGCTATACTCGTTGACATAGCCCGCCACCCCGAGCGTGGCGAGCGCGCGGACTTCTTCGGCGCTGGTGATCGTCCCGCTGAAGACGAGGATCGGCAGGCGTCCGTTGTCCAGTTTTCGAACGGCGCGCACGAGGTCGACCCCGGGCGTCTGGGGGAGACGCAGGTCGAGGACGAGCAGGTCGATCTCGTCGAGGTCCGCGCGGATCCGGCCGAGCACCTCAGCGGCGCTGCGGGCGACGAGGGCCCGGTGGCCGGCCTCCTGCAGGACCGCCTGGAAGCGGTCGCGCACGAACGAGGACTCGCCGGCTATGAGGACGGTTTTGGCGGCTGTACTCCCGGCGGTCATCGATCTGTCTTATCGGGAGTGTGCGGGCGCAACCTTAGGTCTGGCAGTTGAAACCGCCCGAAGTCGGCGGCCGGGTCATTGCAGGGTTGGTCGGGTCCCGCTATAATCCCGACCCGCCCTCGACACAATCTCAGGACGCGACGACGTGGAATTAGTACGGAGACCCGCGCGGCTCTTGACGCGGGCGGACACCTCCAGGAGGATGGGGTATGGCCATTTGCCCCGAGTGTGAAGCCGACATCGACGTGGACGAATTCGACGTCGACAAGGGCGACCAGATCAGCTGTCCTGAATGTGGCACCAGTCTCGAGGTGATTGGCGTCGCCCCGATCGAGCTCGACGTCGTGTCCGACGATGACGAGGATGAAGACGACCTCGACGAGGACGAAGACGATCTCGACGAGGATGAAGACGAGGACGAGGACTGGGAAGAGTGATCGATCCACGCCCCCGGGAACTCCAGGCGGTTGAGGCCGACGCGCTTGCGCGGAAGGAGAAGGCGCTCCGGCAGATCATCCGCGAGCTCGGCTCGGTGGTCGTCGCGTTCAGTGGAGGCGTCGACAGCGCGCTGCTGGCGGCTGTCGCCCACGAGGAACTCGGGCGTCGGGTGCTGTCGGTGACGGCCGACAGCCCGAGTTATCCCGCCGCGCATCGCGAACTCGCCATCGCCATTGCGGCGCAGTGCGGGCTGGCTCACGAGTTCATCGCCACCTCCGAGATGAGCTCGCCCGACTACACCGCCAATCCCACCAATCGCTGCTACTACTGCAAGCACGAGTTGTTCGGCCGTCTCGCGGCCGTCGCCGCGGAGCGGGGCCTGGCCGCCGTCGTCGACGGGAACAACGCCGACGACCGGGGCGACTATCGACCAGGGCGGGCGGCGGCGCGCGAGCACGGCGTGCGCAGCCCGCTCGACGAGGCCGGCCTCACCAAGGCGGAGATCCGTCAGCTCTCTCGCCGCCTCGGCCTGCCCACCTGGGACCAGCCGGCCTCGGCCTGCCTGTCCTCCCGCATCCCGTACGGCACCGAGGTCACGGTGGAGAGGCTGCGGATGATCGAGCAGGCGGAGGACGTGCTCCGTTCACTCGGGTTCCGGCACTGCCGCGTGAGGCACCACGGCGAGATTGCCCGCCTCGAGCTCGAGGCCGGTGACATGCCGCGCGCGCTCGACGACGACGTGCGGCACGCCATTGTCTCGGACTTGAAGACGATCGGCTTCCGGTACGTCAGTCTCGACCTCCAGGGCTACCGCACGGGAAGCCTCAACGAGGTGCTGCCGCTGCGGGAGGTGTCGTAGGCGCCGCGCAGGCGCCGCGCGTTTGACACCGCGGGATTGAGGGGCTACGCTCGAATTCTGCCGCCCCATCCCGGCTGAGCGGCCCGCCGATGATCGACTCCGCGGTCCTCATTCTGCAACCTGGCCGAGTCAGGGGGACGACATTCGAGGAGGGTCACCATGATGCGCGTGGTCCGTTACGTGGTCGCTGTGGCGGCAGTCGCCGCCATCGGTCTCAGTGCGGCCGGTTGTCACAAGAAGCCTCCCCAGACGGCTCCGCCGCCGCCGCCACCTCCGCCGGTGACCACTCCGGCGCCGGTGCCGCCTCCACCTCCACCGCCGCCGCCACCACCGCCGCCGCCGCCCGCGCCTGCGCCGCTGACCGAGGACCAGATCTTCGCGCGCAAGACGCTCGACGAGTTGAACGCGGAGAAGCCGCTGGCCGACGCGTTCTTCGACTTCGACAAGTCGGACCTGAAGGATGAGGGGCGAACGGCGCTCCAGAAAGACGCCGATTGGCTGAAGCGGTGGGCCAGTGTCAAGGCCACGATCGAAGGCCACTGCGACTCGCGCGGGACGGCCGAGTACAACCTCGCGCTCGGTGAGCGGCGCGCGAGCGCCGTGAAGAACTATCTCGTGAGCCTCGGTGTCGGCGCCGACCGCCTGCAGGTGGTCAGCAAGGGCAAGGAGCAGCCGTTCTGCACCGAGGAGAACGAGAGCTGCTGGTCACAGAACCGGCGCGGGCACTTCATCATCACGGCGAAGTAGCGCGGCTGCGGCCCTCGACGGGTGGTGGGCGCCGGCCCTACCGCCCGATTACCAGCGTCTGAGAACGGAGGGTGCTATGCGGACGCGTCCTTATCTTGGCGTCGCCTTGCTGGGGGTTGTCCTCCTGCTAGGTGCCGCGGCAGGCTCGCCACCTGACTCGGTCGACTGGGTCGCGCGCGGCGTCGTGGCGCCGGTGAGGGACCAGGGACTCTGCGGCGGCGATTACGCATTCACGACGGCCGCAGCGGTTGCCAGCGCCTCCGCAATTGCCGGGAGGGGCCTGGCGGATGTTTCGGAACAGCAGATTCTCGACTGCTCAGCTCCCTACGGCGGCGGCGGCTGCAACGGCGGGCAGGTCGATACGGGTTTTCGCTATATCGTGGCTCGCGGTTTCACCAGCAGGGCTGCCTATCCATACACGGCGAACGCTGGAAGCTGCAGGATCGACGGAGGCCAGGGGAAAATTGCAGGTTATTCCACCGTCCCGGAGGGCGACTGCGACGCGCTCAAGTCAGCCGTCGCCAAGCAGCCCGTGATGGTGGCGGTTGATGCATCGACCTTCGCGTCGTACAAGGGCGGCGTGTTCTCCGCTTGCAGCGCGAGGATCAACCACGCGGTGTTGGTCGTCGGTTACACACCGGACTACTGGATCGTGCAGAATTCGTGGGGGACGAGTTTTGGCGAGCATGGGTACATCCGCCTCAAGAGAGGCAATACGTGTGGAATCTGCACGATGGGTGTGTACCCGAATTACTAGGCGTGAGGCATACGGCGGAAGGCAATTGCCGTCAGCCGCCTCGGACCGTCCGCATCACCTTCGAAAGTCCCCGTGGCTGACCCGGGTCGAACCCGTGCCGGCGGCTGTGTGAGAGTGGCGCGGCGGCTGGCGCCGCCGCCGCCCCTCGACCCTTCGACCCGTCGGCGAGCTCAGGGTCGCCTTGAGCGACGTCGAAAGGCGACAAGCTCAGGGTCGCCCTGAAGCCCTCGAAGGGCCGGGAGTCCCGATTACCAGCGTCTGAGAACGGGCATGATGTTCGCTGCCCGCAGCCCGCAGATCGGCAGAGGCCGCTAATAGTGCCTATTGGCCCCTGTTGAGGGTCTTGTCCTAGTCGTCGACGCGCAAGAACAAGAAGAGCCCGTTGCCAGGTGGAGCCTCGTCCGGACTCATCAAGGATGGATGCTGGTGCGCGCCCCACTGGTGGGGGCCGAGCAGGACGGTCCCATCCGTATCCAGAATCTGACCAAAGTCGTCATGGCCCGGATGCGTGTCGGGCTGGCCGAGGAGCGCCTGGTGCCAACTGCCGAGAGCCCGCATCCTCTCCGGCGCAGTGCGTCATCGGGATGCCTTGCGGTAGACGATGCAGCGCAGCAACTTTACCGCCTGTTAGCGCGTGAGCGTCAGATTCAGCTTGGCCGGGTCGCGAACGCTATCGCCGTTGAAATCGTAACCCCGGTCCGCGCCGGTCAGCGTCAGTGTGTTCCCAGACAGGGAGGTGTCAAACTGCATCTTGTCGGTCGGCGACATGGTCAGGGTCAGCACGTCGGACACGTCCCAGGTGCCGATCAGGAACTCCCCCGCAACAGCGCAGGTGTATTGGAAGCTCTGGTCCGCATTGAGCACCAACGTCGCCGTCCCTCCCTGCGCGATGACATCCACTGTGCCCAGGCCGGTCGTGCTGACGTATTGAACCCGGGTCGCCCGCCAGGTGCCGGCAATCGAACCGGGACTTGGTCCCGTGGTCTTGTTGCCGCCACACGCGGCGACGGCGCAGAACGCAAGGCTCAACGCTAGGGCGTGTCCTCGCAGGTACATGTGTGTCTTTCTGGTTTTACCCGTTTGACACAATACCAGACTATTCCACCACGAGCAAGCACATTCCGTTCGTAACCGTCACACATGTGGCCCGCAGCTGTGTGAGAGTGGCGCGGCGGCTGGCGCCGCCGCCCCTCGACCCTTCGGCAAACTCAGGGTCGCCTTGAGCGACGTCGAAGACGACAAGCTCAGGGTCGCCCTGAGGCCCTCGAAGGGCCGCGAATCTCGATTACCAGCGTCTGAGAACGGGCATGATGTTCGCCGCCCACCGCGCCCGCCGCCCGCAGATCGGCAGAGACCGCTAATGGTGCCTATTCCCCGTTCCCCACCCCGGCGGCGCAACTCGCGGCGATCGCCTCGGCCGCCTCGCGAGGATGCGGGACGCCGATGATTGGTCGTCCCACGACGAGATAGCTGGTCCCTGCCGCCAGCGCCTCCGGCGCGCTCATCGTGCGGGCCTGGTCGTCAGTGCGCCCGCCGACCGACGCCGCCCCGCCCCTCGACGTTGCTCGGGGCGGCCCTGAGCGAGTCGAAGGGCCGCGAATCCCCGGCGTCACGATCACGAATTCGCGGCCGCGCCGCTCGCGCAGCCACGGCGTCTCCTGCGGCGAGGCCACCACGCCGTCCAGCCCCGCCTCGGCGGCCAGCGCCGCCAGTGCCTCCACCTGCTGCAACACGGGCGTGCGGACGCCGACGCGTTCGAGTGTGGCCTGGTCGAGGCTCGTCAACACGGTGACCGCGATGACCAGAGGCCGCGCCAAGCCTTCCGCCGCCGCCGTCTCCGCGGCAGCCGCTCCGGCAGCGCGCATCATGTCGAGCCCGCCTGACGCATGAACGTTGATCATCCATGCGCCAAGGCGCGTCGCGGCCGCCACGGCGCCGGCGACCGTGTTCGGGATGTCGTGAAACTTGAGGTCGAGAAAGACGCGGTGGCCGTCCTCGGCCAGGCGGCGGATGATCGACGGCCCCTCGGCGGTGAACAGACGGCTGCCGACCTTCACGCCTCCGATCACGCCCGACAGCTCGCGCGCCAGCTCCAGCGCGCGGTCGGCGGAATCCACGTCGAGGGCCACAAGCAGTTGCTTCATCAGCGGGTCTCCCCGGGCAGTTCGAGCGAGCCGACCAGATCGACCAGGCGCTCGACGCCGTGGCGGGTCATGTAGTCGCGAATCCCCGATTCGAGCTTGCCCCAAATGAACGGGTCGACGAACACGGCGGTGCCCACCTGCACGGCCGTGGCGCCGGCGATCATGAACTCCAGGACGTCGGCGGCCGACGTGATGCCGCCGATCCCGATGACCGGGATCGTCACGCGGCACGCGCACTCGTAGACCATCCGCACCGCGATCGGCCGGATCGCCGGGCCGCTCAACCCGCCCATGATGTTCGAGAGCCGCGGCCGCCTGGTCTCGACATCGATGGCCATCGCCAGGAACGTATTCACGAGCGAGACCGCGTCGGCGCCGGCCTCCTCGGCCGCTTGCGCGAACGACGCGACGTCGGCGACGTTCGGCGTCAGCTTCGGGATGAGCGGCAGCGGCGTGGCCCGGCGCACGGCGGAGACGACCTGGTGCGTGTTGCCGAGGTGGCACCCGAACGAGATGCCGCCCTCCTTGATGTTGGGGCAGGAGATGTTCAGTTCGATCGCCGCGACGCCCTCGGCGTCCGAGAGGATCCTGGCGACCTCCACGTACTCGTCGATCGTGGTCCCGCAGATGTTCACGATGACGGTGGCGTTCCGCGCGCGGAGCTCCGGCAGCTTCTCCCGGACGAAGCGGCGCACGCCGATGCCCTGCAGGCCGATCGCGTTGATCAGGCCCGCCGGCGTCTCGACAATCCGGGGCGGCGGATGTCCCGGCCGCTCCTTCAGGAACAGGCCCTTGACGACGACGGCCCCGAGCGTGGAGAGGTCGACGACATCGGCGTACTCGACGCCGTAACCGAAGCACCCGCTCGCCGACATGATCGGCGTCCTGAGCCGCAGCGCGCCGATCCGAACTGAGAGATCCATGAGAGCCCGTTCTCCAGTGCCGGTCCTCAGGCCTTCGGCTGGTCCCACACGATGTCGGCGGCCGCGAACACCGGACCCTCGAGGCACGACCGCGCGAAGCGCGTGCCCCCGTCCGGCGTCCGCACCGCGACGACGCAACTGTAACAACCGCCCATGCCGCAGCCCATCCGCCGCTCGGTGGCCACCTCGCAGGCGAGCCCGTATCGGGCCGCCAGTTCGGCGACCGCCTGCAGCATCGCTTCCGGGCCGCAGGCGTAGAGCGCGACGGGGGGCGCGTCGGGCCGCGCCGCCAGTTCGCGCGCGAGGGACACCGTCACGCGTCCCGCCTCGCCGCGGCTGCCGTCCTCGGTCGAGAGCAGCGTCTCGACGCCGCACCGCTCGAAGCGATCGAGGCAGAAGAGGTCTGCGCCAGTTCGCGCGCCGTAGAACAGGCGACGGCCGTTGCCCGTGGCGGCCAGATCCTCGCTGAACGTGGCGAACGGGGCCAGGCCGCTCCCACCGGCGATCATCCACGCGTCCGAGCCCGCGGGCGGCGGTGAGAAGGGCCGGCCGAGCGGCCCGAGGCACGGGAACCTTGCGCCGACCGGCGCCTGCAAGAGGAGGCGGCTGCCCACGCCGACCTGCCTGTTCAGGATTGAGAACCCGATGGGACGCCCGTCCGCGTCGCGCAGCCGGTCGAAGACCGAATACGGCCGGCGCAGGAGCGGCGCGTCGCCTGGCGCCGTCCGGATCATCACGAACTGACCCGGCCGGATCGCGCTCGCGATGGCGGGGGCCAGGAAGCCGATGACCGCGTAGTCGTCCGACAGGCGGGTCGAGAACAGGACCTCGGCGTCCACGTCCACAGGCATCGCCCCGCAGTATAGCTGATAGGTATCGCTGCCTGCCGCAAGTCGCAAGCCGCAAGTCGCAAGCCGCAGGTCGCAGGTCGCAAGTCGCAAGCCGCAAGCCGCAAGCCGCGAGCCGCGAGCCGGCGTGCTATACTGTGTCTGTTCTTTAAGGCGGTCCGGTGAGGCCGACAAGACCCTGCATGTTCGACGTTCCACGCCCGCTCGATTCGCCTCCCGCCCGATCGGCGGCCGCACACCGCGGCACGCCGGATCTCCTGATCATCCTCAAGGAGTTCGTATGCCCGTCGTGATGGACGCGGACCGGATGGCGCGGACGCTCGCCCGGATCGCGCACGAAATCGTGGAGCGCAATCGCGGCGTCGACCGCCTGGCACTGGTTGGCGTGCGCACGCGCGGCGTCCCGATTGCCAGCCGCCTGGCTGCGCGGCTCAAGGAAATCACCGGCCAGGACGTGCCGGTAGGGGCGCTCGACATTACCCTCTACCGCGACGACCTGATGCACAACCCCATCGGGCCGCAGCCGCTGGTCCGCAGCACGGAGATTCCCTTCTCGATCGACGACCGCGTGATCGTGCTCGTCGACGACGTGCTGTACACGGGCCGCACGGTCCGCGCAGCGCTCGACGAACTGATCGATTTCGGCCGGCCGCGGGCCATCCAGCTCGTCGTCATCGTCGACCGCGGGCACCGCGAGCTGCCGATCAAGGCCGATTACGTCGGCAAGAACCTGCCCACTTCGCGCGCCGAGAGCGTCTCGGTCCGGCTCGCCGAGACCGACGGATGCGACGAAGTGATCATCGACCGGATAGCCGGGGAGGACGAGGCATGAGTTCCGAGACCACACCGATGACGGCGATGCCGCAGGCGGAGGAACCTCAGATCCCGACCAGCCGCCTTCGGAGAAAGGACCTGCTCGGCATCGCCGAGCTGTCGGTGGAAGAAATCTCGCTCATTCTCGACACGGCCGTGGCGATGAAGGAGATCTCGTCCCGGCCGATCAAGAAGGTCCCCGCGCTGCGCGGCAAGACGGTCGTCAACCTGTTCTTCGAGGCCAGCACGCGGACGCGCACCTCCTTCGAGATCGCCGAGAAGCGCCTCAGCGCCGACACGCTCAACATCGCCGCCAGCACGTCGAGTGTTGTCAAGGGCGAGACGCTGGCCGACACGGTGCACAACATCGAGGCCATGTCGCCCGACCTGCTGGTCGTGCGGCACTCGTCCTCCGGCGCGTGCCATTTCCTGTCCCGGATCTGCCGCTCCGGCGTCATCAACGCCGGCGACGGCATGCACGAGCATCCGACGCAGGCCCTGCTCGACGCGTTCACGATCCGGGAGCGGAAGCACCGGATCGCCGGGCTGAAGGTGGCGATCTGCGGCGATCTGCTCCACAGCCGCGTCCTCAGGTCGAACGTCCTCCTGCTCACGAAGATGGGCGCGGAGGTGTGGCTATGCGGGCCGCCCACGCTGATGCCGGTCGGTTTCGATCGGACCGGAGCGCACGTCACGTCGTCGATCGATGAGGCGGTCGAGGGGGCCGATGCCGTCATGATGCTGCGGATCCAGCTCGAGCGCATGCTGGGCGGCTACTTCCCGACGCTGCGCGAGTACTTCAACGTGTTCGGCATGACGCCCGAGCGGGTGCGGCACGCGAAGCCGGACGTGCTGGTCATGCACCCGGGCCCGATGAACCGCGGCGTCGAGATTTCCTCGGAACTCGCCGACGGCCCCTCGTCGGTCATCCTCGACCAGGTGGCCAACGGCGTCGCGGTGCGCATGGCGATCCTGTACCTGTTGGCTGGTGGAGCTGAACATGAAGCGGCTGCTTAAGGGCGGACATCTCGTCGACCCGACGCAGGGGATCGACGGCGTGCGGGACGTGCTGCTGGACGGCGATCGTGTGGCGGCGGTCGGACAGGACCTGCCCGTCGACCCCGGCGTCGAGGTGATCGACGTGCCGGCGGACATGATCGTCTGCCCGGGGTTCGTGGACATGCACGTGCACCTGCGGGAGCCCGGGCAGGAGCACAAGGAGACCATCGCGAGCGGCACCGCCGCGGCGGCCGCCGGCGGGTTCACCGCCGTGGCGTGCATGCCGAACACGCAGCCGGTGAACGACAGCGCGGCGGTTACCCGGTCGATTGTCGAGCGGGCGGCGCTGGAGGGCGCCGTGCGCGTCTACCCGATCGGCGCCGTGTCGAAGGGGATGAAGGGCGAGAGCCTCTCGGAGATCGCCGACCTGCGCAACGCGGGCTGCGTCGCGGTGTCCGACGACGGGAAGCCGGTGGCGACGGCGCTCCTGATGCGCCGCGCGCTCGAGTACGCCGGCATGTTCGGGATGCCGGTGATCGACCACTGCGAGGAGGCGACGCTCAAGGGCGAGGGGGTCGCGCACGAAGGCTACGTGGCCTCCATGCTCGGCCTGCGCGGCATTCCGGCGACGGCCGAGTCGATCATGGTCGAACGCGATCTCGCCCTCGCGGAGATGACGGGCAGCTCGGTCCACATCGCGCACCTCAGCACGCGGCAAGCGCTGCGCGCGATGGAGATCGCCAAGTCCCGGGGACTCACGGCGACGTGCGAGGTCACGCCGCATCACTTCACGCTGACCGACGAGCGGCTGACCGGCCCGGTGAGCTACGACACCAACCTCAAGATGAACCCTCCGCTCCGCGAGCGGGCGGACGTGGACGCCCTGCTGCAGGGGCTCGGGTCGGGGATTGTCGACGCGATCGCTACCGACCACGCGCCGCACCAGGCCGACGAGAAGGCGGTGGAGTTCGACCGGGCGCCGTTCGGCATCATCGGGCTCGAGACGGCGGTGTCGCTGGCGCTCGACCGTCTCGTCCACCGCGGCGTCATCACGCTTCGCCGGCTCGTTCAGCTGATGTCGGTCAACCCGTGCCGGATTCTCGGCCTGCCGGGAGGAAGCCTCCGGCCCGGCCGGCCGGCCGACGTGACGATTCTCGCGCCCTCCGCCGCCGTCATGATTGATATCTCGAAGTCGAGATCGCTGTCGCGCAACTCGCCATTCGACGGGTGGACGCTGCGCGGAGCCGCGGCGGCCACCATCGTCGGCGGCCGCACGGTGTTCGTGAACGGCGAGATTGCCGGGGGCGCGGCATTTGGCGCCGCGGGCAGGCGGGGATGACGACGCGGCAGGGCTTGCCGCGCCAGCGAGCAGGCCTGAAAGCGACGCTCGACGATCTCTACGCGCACTACAACCGGGCTGGGGCCGTCGCCGACCCGGTGAACCTCGTGCGGAGGTACTCGGCTGGCGCGGACCGGGAAGTGGTCGGGTTCTTCGCGGCCGGCCTGGCCTTCGGCCGGGTGGCGGGCATCCTGCAGTCGATCGAGCGCCTGCTGGTCGCGGTCGGTCCCGCGCCATCGGCGTTCGTGCGGCGCTTCGATCCGCAGCGCGACGGCGGGGCGATCGCGCCGCTCGGGCACCGCTGGACGCGGGGCGAGGACCTGTCGGCGCTCGTGCTGCTGCTGCGGCGGATGATGGACGAGGCCGGGTCGATTGAGGGGTTCTTCCTCCGCGGCCACGACGCCGGGCGGGTCGATGTCGAACACTCGCTCGAGTCGTTCTCGAGCCGCGCGCTCGCGCTGGCGGGCGAGGCGCATCCTCGACGCCGCGGCCTGTCCTACTTCTTTCCCCGCCCGTCGGCCGGCAGCGCGTGCAAGCGCCTCAACCTGTACCTGCGCTGGATGGTGCGGGCCGACGCCGTGGACCTCGGCACCTGGTCCGGCGTGTCCCCGTCGCAGCTGATCGTGCCGCTCGACGTGCACGTGATCCGTGTCGGCCGGTGTCTCGGCTTCACGCGGCGCCTCAGCCCCGGGTGGCGGATGGCGTCGGAAATTACGGCGGCGCTGCGCCGAATGGACCGCGACGACCCGGTCCGCTACGACTTCGCGCTCTGCCATGTCGGGATGCAGGACCTGTGCGGGCTCAATCGGCCGTCTGCGGATTCCCGGTGTCCGCTGCGGGGCTGGTGCCGCCCAGGGCGGCGTAGACGGCCAGCGTCTGGTCCACCATCCGATCGACACTGAACCGGTCGCGGACCCGCGCGAGCCCGGCGGCGGCGAGTCGCTCCCGCCGGTCGCGATCGCGGAGCAGGTCGAGCATCGACGCCGCGAGAGCCGCAGGGTCGCGCGGCGGAACCAGCAGCCCGGTCTCCCCGTGAACGACCACCTCGGGGATCCCGCCCGCCCGCGTGGCGACGATCGGCCGCCCAGCCGCCATCGCGTCGAGCAGCGACGTACCGAGGCCTTCGGTGACCGAACTCATCACGAACAGGTCGAGTCCCTTCAGCACCCCGAGCACGTCGGCGCGGAAGCCGGTCAGCACGACGTGCTGCGCGAGGTGCAGGTGCCTGATCTGGTCCTCGAGCGTTGCGTGCAGCTCGCCTTCACCGAGCACCAGAAACCTGGCCTCCGGCATCTCGTGCACCACGAGGGCGGCGGCTTCGACCAGGAACCGCTGCCCCTTGTGAGGCACGAGCGCGGCGATGTTGCCGACGATGAGGGAGTGCGGCGGGAACCAGAACTCCTCCCGCACGTTGAGCGGCTCGGCCGCGGTCACGCGCTCGATGTCGATCCCGTCGTGCACGGTCACGACGCTCGCCGGCGGGATTCCATCCTCGATGAGCATCGCGCGGATGGCGTCCGAGGCCGCCACGAACCGGTTCACCCGCTGGTGCTTCCAGCGCGAGAAGGAGCTGGTGTTCAGGTGGAAGTCGACCCGGCGGGCGGCGACCAGGGCCGGCCGCCGCGGGGGCGATGCGATCGACAGGGCCGTGGCCGCCGCGGCCACGCCGTGCGGGTCGTGGGCGTGGACGATGTCCGGCTGCAGGTCGCGGATGACGCCGGAGAGCTTCCATGCCGCCGGCAGGTCCACTTCGTTCTTGGGCGCGAGCGGGACGACGGCCATGTCGGGCGGCAGCCTGCGGCGCAGCTCGCCGTCGGGATGCGCAACCACGACCACGCGATGTCCGCGGGCGGCAAGCCCCTGCGCGGTCAGGAGGACCTGGTACTGGCCGCCCCGCCAGGTGCGCGCGGTGTCGATCTGGAGGGAGAACACTTACACGGGAAGTATAGCTTGGCAGGATTCGGGAGTCAGGATTCGGGAGTCAGGGGAATTCGAAGGGGGGACGGCTGGCCGCCTTCGAGACGGCCAGCCGCGCTGCCATCACCAGGCCGTCACTGTCCCGAGGTGCCAATTGTCACGCCGCCGCCCGAAAGCGGGGCCTCCTGGACGGTGTCGAAATCGACGAGCGAGCGGTTGTAGTCGAGCACGGCCTGCAACTCGGCGTTGCGCGCCGTCGCCAGGTCGCGCTGGGCCTGAATCACCTGGAAGTTGGTCGACATGCCCGCCTCGAACTTCTTCTGCTCGGCCGTGAGTTTCCGCTCGGCCAGCTCGCGCGACACCCGCGTGGCATCCACGCGCTTGCGGTTCGTGTTCAGGGTCCTCGCCGCCTCGCGCACCTGCGTGGCCACCGACAGCTCGAGGCTGCGCAGCTGCAGCTCGGACTGGCTGTAGGACACCTTGGCCTTCGCCAGCGCCGCCTCCGCGTTGCTGCGGCCGAGCGGGTACGCCACCGTCACCGCCAGCGACCAGTTGTGGAAGTCGTTGCTCAGCATCTGCGACAGCACCGACCCGTAGCCGTTCTCGACGACCGACGTTGGAACCGGAGGGAACGTGTCGTTGAAGGTGTACGACGTGCCGCCCTGCCCGCTGAGGCCGTACCCGGCCTGGACGTTGAGGTCGGGCAGGGTCTGGTTCTTGTAGTAACGGATGCCGATCTGGGCCGATTCCAGGGTCTTCTTCATATTGACGATGTCGGTGCGCTTGTCGAGCGCCGTCCGGACCGCGGCATCGACGTCAACGTCCTGCGCGCGGAACGCGGGCACGTCGGTCAGATCGAATGTCATCCCCCAGAAGTCCGGGACCTTCGGATCGAAGATCAGCTGCCGCAGGGCATCCTCGGCGCGCGTGATGTCCGCCTCGGCGACAATCACCGCCTCCTCGTTGCGCGCCACCTCGGCCTCGGCCTCGACAATGTCGATCGGCGCCATCGTGCCGACGTTGACGCGCGACTTGTTGTCGTGCAGTGACTCGCGCGCGATGTCGAGCGACTGCTTCTGGACCTTCAGGTTGTCGATCGCGTAGGCCAGGTCCCAGTAGGCGCTCTTGACGGCGCGGATCGTGGTCAGCACGGTCTGCCGCAACTGCACGTCGGACATCTCGCGGTTCTTCTTGCTGACGAGCAACTGCTGCCGCGTGCTGTCGATCTTGAAGTTGCGCAGCAGCGGCTGGGTGAAGCTGAGGCTGAGGCTCGAGGCGAGCGACGGGTTCGGACTGCTGAACACGCTGTTGTTCTCACTCCGGGAGTTGTTCCAGGCCACGCTGTAGTTGGACCCGTACCAGGGCAGGGCCTGGCTCTCCTGGACCGATACCCCGAAGTTCTTGCTGAGCATCTCGTTCGAGGCGCCCGACAGGAAACTGCTGACCGGGCTCGTCGAGTTGGCGTTCGACAAGGTCGAGCTGATCGTGGGGGTCCACGCCGTCTTGACCTGGTCGGTGGCCAGGTCCTGGATCTGCGGGTTCAGCCGCTGCACCTGCAGCGAGAGATTCTGTTCGAGGGCCAGCCTGACGGCATCGTCGACCGAGAGCCGTCGGACCGGGGCGGACTGCTGGCCGGCCGGCGCGGCCGCGGTCTGGGCGAATGTGGCGGCTGGCACGAGAAACGCCAGCGATAACAGGCTGAATGCGATGCGGCGGGCTGTATCAGACATGAATGTGACTCCAGAACAGGTCCCTTGTATAGACGAGGAAGCGGGGTCCACGGTTCACAGCCGGGTCAATGGAGCCTCCTCAGCACCCACGGGAGAAGGACCGCGATGACCAGGCCGATGGCCGGGATGGCGACGGCGACGACGAAGAGCCAGCGGGCCTCGCGCCGAAAGATCCCGTCCGGAGGCCGGTTTGCCATGCGCCAATTCTGCGCGTCCACGGCGCTGTCGGTCAACGGGGCCGGGGACCGACGGCGCTTGACAAGGGTGCACGTCTCAACCAACGATCAGCGATCCCGGACCAGGACGACGACGCGCCGAACGAGTGGCTGCCGCCATGTCCTTCGCCGGCGGAGTGGACCATGAACCGTGAGGAGTTGCTCGACCTGTTCCGACGGTGCTCGGCGCTGCTCGAGGGGCATTTCCGGCTGTCGTCCGGGCTGCACAGCCCCGGCTACCTGCAGTGCGCGCTCGTGCTCCAGCATCCGCAGCATGCGGCCGTTCTCGGCGCTGAGCTGGCCGACCGCGTGAGGGATCTCCGGCCGACGACCGTGCTGTCCCCGGCGCTCGGCGGCCTCATCATCGGCCACGAAGTCGCGCGGGCGCTTGGCATCAGGGCGATCTTCGCCGAACGTGAGGACGCCGTCCTGCGCCTGCGCCGCGGATTCAGTCTCAACGAGGCCGAGCGCGTCCTCGTCGTCGAGGACGTGGTGACGACTGGCGGATTCCACCCGCGAGACGATGCAAGTGGCGAGAGCGGCCGGGGCGCAGGTCGTGGCGGCCGCAGCCATCGTGAACCGGAGCGGGGGTGCCGCCGAGCTGGACGTCCCCCTGCACGCGCTGCTCGAACTCCAGCTTCCGACCTACGACCCCGCGGTGTGCCCGCTCTGCGCGAGCGGCGTGGCGATTCAGAAGCCCGGTTCCCGACAGGTGGCCGTGGCGCACGACCGGTAAGGTTGGGGCATGCCCCGCTGCCTCAAGATCGTCCTCGCCTATGACGGCACCGACCTGGTCGGCTGGCAGCGTCAGCCGACCGGCGTGTCGGTCCAGGCGCTGCTCGAAGAGGCGTTGGCCACGGTCGAAGGCCGGATGGTCGCTGTCGTGGGTGCCGGCCGTACCGACGCCGGAGTCCATGCGCTCGGCCAGGTCGCGAGCTGCCGGATCGAGCACCCGATTCCCGCCGACCAACTGGCCCGCGCGCTCAACGCGAGGCTGCCCGAGGACGTGCGGGTGCTCCGCGTCGAGGACGCGCCAGACGACTTCCACGCCCGCTACGGCGCCTGCTTCAAGACCTACCGGTACCTGGTCCTCAACGACAGCCTCGTCAGCCCCTTCGAGCGGCGCTACGTCTGGCACGTGCCTCGGCCCCTCGACGTCGCCGCGATGGCCGAAGCGGCCCGATGTCTCGAGGGACGGCACGACTTCGCCGCGCTTCAGGGGGCGGGCAGCGCGGCGAAGACGACCGTGAGGACGATCGCGCGCGCGCAGGTCCAGTCGCTGGCGGCCATGGAGGTGGCGGGCGGACTGACGCTGGCCGCGCGGCCAGGCGGTGGTCGGTTGATCGCCTTCGACACGCGCGGCGACGGCTTCCTTCGGCACATGGTCCGAAACGCGGTCGGGACGCTGGTGGAGATTGGCCTCGGCCGCCGAAACGCGTCATCGATGGCGGATCTGCTCGTCTCGGGCGACCGGACACTGGCCGGGCCGACGGCGCCCGCGTCGGGCCTGTTCCTCGTCGGCGTCGAGTATGTTCGGGACCGAGTGGCGGGGCCTGGTTCCCTTGCTCCGCCGGGAGGCACCCTGTAAGATCGAACCTTGCCCCGCTGGGCACCCGTATGTCTCTCGAACAGATCCTGGAGTGGGTTGAGCCCGGGTCACCTGAAGCCGCGCTGGCGCATCAGGTTGACTTCGCCCGTCTCCCCGCGCACGTGGCCATCATCATGGACGGCAACGGGCGATGGGCAGCCAGGCGGCACCTGCCCCGTGTCGAGGGCCATCGGGCCGGCATCGACGCGGTTCGCGACGCGGTCGAAACGTCCGCCCGGCTCGGGATCCCCGTGCTCACCCTCTACGCGTTCTCGGTGGAGAACTGGAAGCGGCCTCGAGCGGAAGTATCCACGCTGATGACGCTGCTCAAGCGCTACCTCCGCCTCGAACTGAACACGCTGCTGAGCCACGACATCCGGTTCAAGGTGGTCGGCCGACCCGACGCACTGGCGCCGGACGTGCGCAGGGAACTCGCCCGCGCGGTGGAGCGAACGGCCGGCAACGCGGGGATGCAGTTCAACATCGCGCTCAATTACGGCGGCCGCGCCGAGATCGTGGATGCCGCGCGGCAGCTCATCGCGTCCGGCGTCACTGCGGCGGAGGTCGACGAGCCGCGGTTTGCGAGCTGCCTCTACACGGCCGGCCAGCCGGACCCGGACCTGCTGATCCGCACGAGCGGCGAGATGCGCGTCAGCAACTTCCTGCTGTGGCAGATCGCGTACGCGGAGATCTGGGTGACCGAGACGCTCTGGCCGGACTTCAGGTGTCGCCACCTGCTCGAGGCGATCGTCGCCTATCAGAAACGCGACCGCCGGTACGGCGGGATCGAGCCGCCCCACCGCTCGCCCGGTTCCAGGTAGTCAACGACATGCTTCGCATCCTGAGCGGGCTGGTCCTGATCGTCGTCTTCTTCTGCGGCATCTGGTTCCTCCCCTCGGGGGCCCTGCTCGTCGTGGCCGAGGGGGTGCTGCTGCTCGCCTTCATCGAGTACGCGCGGCTGGCCGAAGCCGTGGGCGCCCGTGTGCCGCGCGCGGCCTCGGCGGCGGCGGCGATGGCGACGTGCGCCGCGATGGGCCTCGGCCTGCCGCTCGACCTGGTGCTGGTGGCCGTGCTGGTCGGCCTGTGCGCCGTCATCGTCGGGTCGAGGATGCCGGCGCCGGGCGTGCTGGGCGACATCGCTGCCGCGGTGTTCCCGGCGATCTACCTCGGTCTGCCGCTCGGCTCGTTCGTCGCCCTTCACGCGCTGGCCGGCCGCGAGGCCGTATTGCTGCTGCTCGCGACGATCATCGTCAGCGATTCGGCTCAGTACTTCACCGGCCGATTGTTCGGCCGCACGAAGCTGTCCCCGGCGATCAGCCCGAAGAAGACCGTCGAGGGAGCGCTCGGCGGGTTCGTCCTGGCGCCGATCGCCATGGCCGCGATCGCCCGGTGGTGGCTGCCGGGGCGGACGACCGGGTGGGCGCTGCTGGTGGGGCTCGTGCTGGTCGGTCTCGGGATTGCGGGCGACCTGTTCGAGTCGCTGCTCAAGCGGAGCGCCGGCGTCAAGGACAGTTCGACGCTCATCCCGGGCCATGGCGGCGTGCTGGATCGGATCGACGCGATGCTGTTCGCGGCGCCGGTGTTCTACGTGCTGTTGAAATATGGGGGATAGGTGCCGGTCGTGAGACGTCTCGCGATCCTCGGGTCGACCGGGTCGATCGGGCGCAGCGCCCTGTTGGTGGTCCAGTCGCACCCCGACCGGCTCGAGGTCGTGGCGATGGCGGCCGGTGGGAACGCAGCCCTGTTCGCCGAACAGGTCGAGACGTTTCGCCCCCGCGCGGTCGCGATGGCGTCAGGGGCCGCGGTTGACAGGCTGCGCCGGCACGGCATCGGCGACGCCGCCGAGGTGGTCGGCCACGGATCGGACGGCTTGGTGGCGCTGGCGACGCACCCCGACGTGGACATGGTGCTCTGCGCCTCGTCGGGCACGGCGGCGCTCGAGGCCGTGCTCGCCGCGATCGAGGCGGGGAAGACCATCGCGCTGGCCAACAAGGAAGTGCTCGTCATGGCAGGCGCGCTGATGACCGACGCCGCGAGGCGCCACGGTGTGCAGATCCTGCCGGTCGACAGCGAGCACAACGCGGTCCACCAGTGCGTGCACGGACGGCCGTCGCACGAGATCAGCCGGCTCATCCTGACCGCGTCCGGCGGGCCGTTCCGCGGGCACTCCGCGGAGGCGCTCGCGGCGGTGGCCCCGCCCGACGCGCTGAAGCATCCCACGTGGCGGATGGGGCGGAAGATCACGATCGACTCGGCAACGCTTGTCAACAAGGGCCTCGAGGTGATCGAGGCGCGGTGGCTGTTCGACGTCCCGCCCGACCGGATCGACATCGTCGTGCACCCGCAGTCGGTCGTGCACTCGATGGTGGAGATGGCCGACGGATCGATCCTCGCGCAGCTCGGCGTCACCGACATGCGGCTGCCGATCCAGTACGCCTTCTCGTATCCCGAGCGGTGGTCGTCGCCGCTGCCGCGCCTGGACCTCACACGCTGCGGGAGACTCGACTTTCTCCTGCCGGATCACGAGAAGTTCCCGGGCCTGCGCCTCGCCTACCGGGCGCTCGAGATGGGCGGCGGGCTGCCGGTGGTGTTCAACGCCGCCAACGAGGTAGCCGTCGAGGAGTTCCTGGCGGGACGGCTGGGGTTCACGGCGATCCCGCGCCTGATCGCGCAGGTCATGGACGCGCACACGCCTGCCCCGGTGAACACGCTGACCGAAATCCGCGCGTTGGACCGCTGGGCGCGTGCGTATTCCCAGGCGCTCTCGCCCACGGTACAATTGGAAGGCTGAGGGTGTCTCCTTGCTGCTGACTATTGTCGCGTTCGTCTTCGTGCTGGGCGTGCTGATCTTCGTCCACGAGCTCGGCCATTTCCTGATGGCCCGGCGGATCGGCGTGCGCGTGATCACCTTCTCACTCGGCTTCGGGCCCAAGCTCGTCGGGTTC
The DNA here is from genome assembly GCA_963727765.1 of uncultured Acidobacteriota bacterium. Taxonomy (GTDB): domain Bacteria; phylum Acidobacteriota; class Vicinamibacteria; order Vicinamibacterales; family Fen-181; genus FEN-299. Next base: position 187,525 of record CAVSGZ010000013.1, on the reverse strand, counting down.
CACCGGGGGGACACCGAGTACCTGCGTCAGCGCCGTGCCGCTCGGCGGCTACGTGAAGATGGCCGGAGAGACGCCCGAGGACCAGCGCACCGGACAGCCCGACGAATTCCTGTCGAAGAGCAAGTGGGAGCGGTTCCAGGTCCTGGTCATGGGACCGGTGATGAACATCCTGCTCGCCGTTGTGCTGATGTGGGTCGTGCTGATGCAGGCGGCCCGCGTCCCGGCCTACCTCGACCGGATGCCGATCGTGGGCGCGGTCGAGAAGGGGTCGCCGGCCGAGCGCAGCGGCATCCGCCCGGGCGACCGGATCATCCGCGTGGCGGGGCGCGCGGTGCCGACGTGGGAGGACCTGTCGATCGCGGTCGGCTCGAGAGCCAACCGCGACATCCCGATCGACCTCGTCCGCGAGGGTGAGACAATCACGCTGTCGGTCACGCCCGACGCACGGACGAAGTACGAGATCGGGGACATCGGCGTCTACCCGGACGTTCACCCGACGATCACGCAGGTCGTGTCCGACGAGCCGGCCGAGAAGGGCGGCCTCCGGGCGGGAGACCTCGTCGTCAGCTTCAACCACCAGACCATCACCTACGGCGCGCAGTTGACCGAGCGGATTGCGAAGTATCCGAACCGGACCGTCGTCTTCGGCGTCGAGCGGGCAGGGCAGCAGGTGGACGTGCAGGTGACGCCGATGCTGCGTGGCAAGAAGGGCTGGGTCGGCATCAGCGTGCTCGACGAGTCCAAGGCCGTGCACCTGGGGCCCTGGGCGGCGGCGAAGATGAGCCTGCAGCGCAACTACGAGTGGAGCGGCCTGATCTTCCAGACGCTCGTGGGCCTGCTGACGAGGGAGACCTCGCCCAAGCAGCTGATGGGACCGGTGGCCATCGCGCAGTTGTCCGGCGAGTCGGCGGCGCTCGGCTGGGTCGCGCTGTTCAGCCTGATGGCGATGATCAGCCTGAACCTGGGCATCCTCAACCTGCTGCCAATCCCCGTGCTCGACGGCGGCCACATCTTCATCATGGCGCTCGAAGGGCTGGCGCGGCGCGACTTCAGCACCAGGGTCAAGGAAGGCATGCTGCTGGCGGGCTTCGCGGTCCTCATGCTGCTGATGGTGACGGTGATCTACAACGACCTCACGCGCGTGGCGTGGGTCGAGAAGCTGATGTTCTGGCGGTGATCGCGCGGGCTGAGGGCTGACGGCTCAAGGCCTCCGCCCGTAAGTCGTCTCCACGTAGTCGTCGATCAGGTGGCGGAAGGCGACGGCCAACTCCTCCGCGGTCCCCTTCAACGTCGTGAAGTGCCGGCCGTCGACGAACACCGGGCAGTTGGGCGCCTCGCCTGTCCCGGGCAGGCTGATCCCGATGCTCGCGGCCTTGGATTCCCCCGGCCCGTTGACCACGCAACCCATCACCGCGAGCGTCATCTTCTCGACACCGGGGTAGCGGTCCTGCCACTCGGGCATCGTGTTGCGCACGTAGCCCTGGATCCGCTCCGCCAGTTCCTGGAACGTCGTGCTCGTCGTGCGGCCGCAGCCCGGACACGCCGTGACGCTCGGCGCGAAGGCGCGGATGCCGAGCGCCTGCAGCAGTTCGCGCGCCGCGTACACTTCCTCGCGGCGGTCGCCGCCAGGCCGCGGAGTCAGCGAGATGCGGATCGTGTCCCCGATCCCCTCGTTGAGCAGCACGCCCATCGCCGACGAGGACCACACCAGGCCCTTCATTCCCATGCCGGCCTCGGTGAGGCCGAGATGCAGCGGCTGCCGCGTCTTCGCCGCCAGGTCCCGGTAGACGGCAATGAGGCTCGAGGGGCGCGACACCTTGCACGAGATGATGATCTGGTCCTGGCGAAGGCCCGACTCGAGCGCGAGGTCGGTCGACTCGAGCGCGGAGAGGACCATGCACTCGTCGACGATCTCCTCCGAGGTCAGGCCGAGGTTCCGGTCGGTGTTCTCCTGCATCCGCCGCATCACCAGTTCCTGGTTGAGCGACCCGCCGTTGACGCCGATCCGGACCGGCTTGCCTTCGGACGCGGCGACCCTGCAGATGGCGGAGAACTGTTCGTCGCGGCGCGCGCCGGATCCGACGTTGCCCGGGTTGATGCGGTACTTGTCGAGCGCCCGAGCGCACGCCGGGTGGCGCGTGAGCAGCAGGTGGCCGTTGTAGTGGAAGTCGCCGATGAGCGGCGCCTGGCACCCGGCGTCGAGCAGGCGCCGCTTGATGTCAGGCACCGCGTCGGCCGCGGCCGGCAGGTTCACCGTGACGCGCAGCAGCTCCGAGCCGGCGCGCGCCAGTTCGAGGCACTGCCGTACGGTCGATTCGACATCGGCCGTGTCGGTGTTGCACATCGACTGCACGGCCACCGGGGCCCCGCCGCCGACCTGCACCTTGCCGACGCGCACGCCGATCGTCTCGTGCCGCTTCATGACTCCAGCGCGTCCTTCATCGCGGCCTTCGCCGCGCGGATCGTGCGCCTGACATCCGCCTCGGTATGCGCGGCCGAAAGGAACCAGGCCTCGAACTGCGACGGCGGCGGGTAGATGCCTCGCGCCAGCATGCCGCGGAAGAACGCCGCGTACTGCGCGCTGTTGGCCTGCAGCGCCGACCGGTAGTCGCGCACCGGCCCGCTCGTGAAGAACGGCGTCAGCAGCGACCCGTGTGCGTTCACCTGGAGCGCCACGCCCGCCTCCCGCGCCGCCTCGGCCAGGCCGGTCGCCAGCAGCCGGCCCAGGCGGGCCATCCGCGTGTAGAGCGGCTTCGACAGGTGGCTGAGCGACCAGAAGCCCGCGGCCATCGCCAGCGGGTTGCCGGACAGCGTGCCGGCCTGATAGACGGGTCCGGCCGGCGACACGTACTCCATCAGGTCCGCCCGCCCACCGTAGGCGCCGACCGGCAGGCCGCCGCCGATGATCTTGCCGAGGCACGTGAGGTCGGGCCTGACTTTCCAGATCTGCTGGGCTCCGCCGGGCGCGGCCCGGAACCCCGAGATCACCTCGTCGAAGATCAGCAGCATGCCGTGCCGATCGCACAGGTCACGCAGCCCCGCCAGGAACCCGTCGGCGGGCAGGACGACGCCCATGTTGCCCGCCAGCGGCTCGACCACGACGGCCGCGATCTGATGGCGGTTGGTGTCGCACAGGCGCTCGACCGACGCCAGGTCGTTGTAGGTCGCGAGCAGCGTGTGCTGTACGGCCTTGCGCGGCACCCCCGGACTCGTCGGCGCCCCCAGCGTCGTCGCGCCGGAGCCGGCCTTCACCAGGAACGGGTCGGCGTGGCCGTGATAGCACCCCTCGAACTTGATGATGCGGTCCCGGCCCGTGGCGGCGCGCGCCAGCCGGACGGCGCTCATCGCGGCCTCGGTGCCCGAATTGACGAAGCGCACCCGCTCCATCGACGGCATCAGTGCCCGCACCTTCTCGCCCAGCACGACCTCGGCTTCGGTCGGCGCGCCGTAGCTCGTGCCGGTCTTGGCGGTCTCGGCGATCAGCCTGACGAGCCCCGCCGGCGCGTGGCCGTGGATCAGCGGACCCCACGACATCACGTAGTCGATGTACGTGTTGCCATCGACGTCGGTGATCCTGGCGCCCTTCGCCGACCTGATGAAGAGCGGGTCGCCGCCCACCGCGGTGAAGGCGCGGACCGGGCTGTCGACGCCGCCGGGCAGGATCTTCTGAGCCCTGGCGAACAACGTGGATGAGGTGGACCAGCGGGGTGTCTTCATGATCTATCGGAGCAGGCGCGCAGCCTCGCGCGCGAAGTAGGTGATGATGATGTCGGCCCCGGCGCGCCGGATGCCGACGAGCACCTCCATCATGGCGCGCGGCCCGTCGATCCAGCCGTTCGCCGCGGCGGCCTTCAGCATCGAGTACTCGCCGCTCACGTTGTAGGCCGCGGTCGGGTAGCCGAACTCCGCCTTCACGCGGGCGATCACGTCGAGGTAGGGGAGCGCCGGCTTGACCATGACGATGTCGGCCCCCTCCTCGATGTCCTCGGCCACCTCGCGCAGGGCCTCCTCGACGTTCGGGGGATCCATCTGGTGCGTGCGCCGGTCGCCGAACTTCGGCGCCGAGTCCGCGGCGTCGCGGAACGGCCCGTAGAACGCCGAGCAGTACTTGGCGGCGTAGGACATGATGGCCACGTTCTCGAAGCCCCGCTTGTCGAGGGTCCGCCGGATGGCGCCGATTCGGCCGTCCATCATGTCCGACGGCGCGACGATGTCGGCGCCCGCCTCGGCGTGCGAGACCGCCGTCTTGACGAGCAGCGCCACGCTCTCGTCGTTCCTGATATCGCCGTCCACGACGACGCCGCAGTGGCCGTGGGAGGTGTACTCGCACAAGCACACGTCGGTGACGACCAGGATGCCGGGGTCGGCCTTCTTGATCGCGCGCACGGCGGCCTGCACCGGCGCCTTCGCGTCGTAGGCGGCCGAAGCGAGCTCGTCCTTGTAGGCGGGCAGGCCGAACAGCAGCACGCCGGGCACCCCGTCGGCCCTGGCGGCCACCGACTCCTTCACCGCTTCGTCGACCGACAGGTTGAAGACGCCGGGCATCGACGACACCTCGCGGCGGACGCCCGAGCCCTCGCACACGAACAGCGGATAGATGAAGTGCTCCGGTGACAAGCGGGTCTCCCGGACCATCGACCTGATGGCGGGCGACCGTCGAAGACGGCGGCCGCGGCGCGTGAGATCGAGCCGGACGGACGCGTCGGACGTGGACATGATGAACCTTCCTGAAGTGGGGGGCCGAAGCCGGCTCAGGCCCGCTCGAAGTACTCCACGATGGCCCGCACGAGACCCGGGATGGTGTACTCGGCCGGCATGATCGTCGTGTGAATCCCGCACTGCTGCGCGGCCTCGGCCGTCACCGGTCCAATCGAGGCGATCGCCACCGCCTGCAGCAGGTCGGCGACCGGCTCCACGCCGTAGAGCCGGACGAAGTTGCGCACCGTGGACGCGCTCGTGAACGTGACGACATCCACCTTGCGGTCGAGCAGCATCCGGTAGATGTCGGGTTCGCCGTCGCGCTCGATCTCGACGGGCACGGTCCGGTAGGCGGTCACCTCGGTCACCAGGGCCCCCGACTGCCGCAACTCGACGGCCAGCAGCTCCCGCGCGAGGTCGGCGCGCGGCAGCAGGAACGACTTGCCCGTCAGGTCGCCCGTCGCGCGCAGGGCCTCGACGACGGCCTCGGCGCGGTACTCGGGCGGCACCATGTCAACCTTCAGGCCGTGCCGCGCCAGCCGCTCCGCGGTTCCTGGGCCGATGGCGCACAGCTTCACGCCGCACAGCGCCCGCACGTCGGTCGGCCCGGCCTGCATCCGCTCGAAGAAATAGTCGACCCCGTTCGCGCTGGTGAACACGATCCAGTCGGTACTGCCCGACACTGCTGCACGCCTCGTCGAGCGGCGCGAAGTCCTCGGGCGGGACGATGCGGACCGTCGGCGCCTCGATGACCGTGGCGCCGAGCTGCTCGAGCGCCTCCACCAGCTCCGCGGCCTGCTCGCGCGGCCGGGTGACAACGATCCGCTTGCCGAACAGCGGGCGGGCATCGAACCACCGCAGGTGCTCGCGCAGTGCGGCCACGCGGCCGACAATCAGCATCGCCGGGTCCGTGAACCTCGGCTCGCGCGCCGTCTCGGCCAGTTCGCCGAGTGTCCCCTGCACCGTGTCCTGCTCGGGGAGCGTGCCGTTGGAGACCAACGCCGCGGCCTCGCCGCGCGGCCAGCCGTGGGAGATCATCGAGTCGAGTACGCCGGGCAGCTGCCTGGCGCCGCAGTAACAGACGACGGTGCCGCCGAGCTTGTGCAGGCTCGCCCAGTCGACCCGCGGCGCCTTCGAGTGGCCCGCCTCGTGCCCGCGCACGAACGTCACGGTGTTGCCGGCGCCGGGGTAGGTGAGCGGAATGCCGGCGTAGGCGGGGGCGCCGACGGCGCCCGGAATCCCGGGGACAACCTCGAAGCGCACGCCGTGCTCGTGCAGGAAGAGCGCCTCTTCGCCCCCGCGGTCGAAGACGAACGGGTCTCCCCACTTCAGTCGGGCGACCACCTTTCCCTCGCGCGCCTTCTCGGCGATGAGGTAGCAGATGGCTTCCTGCTCGAGCGATTCGGGCGCGGCCGGCCCGACGTCGATCCGCTCGGCGTCCAGGCGGGCCTGCCGCAGCAGCCGCGGGTGCACCAGGTGGTCGTAGATCACCACGTCGGCCCTGCGGAGGTAGCGCAGGCCGCGCACGCTGACGAGCCACGGGTCCCCGGGTCCGGCTCCGATGAGGTAGACGATCGGTGTTTTCATAACGGCGTCGGCGACGCGCCCACGTCTAGGACTGGGCACGGCGCACGTCCTCGAGAATGGCTCCGGCGCCCACGGCGAGCAGGTTCCGCGCGACGCGCGCCCCGAGTCCGGCGGCGTCCGCCCGCGGGGCGCGACCTCGGCCGGGCACGATCTGCCGACCGTCCAACGAGACTACCACCGCGTGCAAGTCCAGATCGGCGCCATCGGGCACGGCCACCGCGCCGATCGGCGTCTGACACCCGCCCCCGAGCGCGGCGACCAGCGCGCGTTCGGCCTCGATCGCGCAGGCGGTCGACGCGTCGTCGATCTTCGACAACGCCGCGCGGGTGACCGCGTCATCGGCCCGCTGCTCGATCGCGATCGCCCCTTGGCCCGGCGCCGGCACGCACGAGTCCACCGGCAGCGCGAAGGAGAGGCGACCGGTGAATCCGAGCCGTTTCATCCCGGCCGCCGCCAGGACCAGCGCGTCGTACAGGCCATCGTCCAGTTTCCTCAGCCGCGTGTCGAGGTTCCCCCGGATCGGCACGAACGCGGCCCCAGGCATCACCTGCGTCAGTTCGGCGATGCGCCGCACGCTGCTCGTGCCGACGCGGGGGGTCGTGCCGAGCGTCCCGCGCAGGTCGTCCAGCGTGGCGGGCCGCGCGGCGGCGTCGGGGAGGACCACGACGTCGCGCGGGTCCTCGCGCGGAAGCACCGCCCCGATGACTAGGCCATCGGGGAGTATTGCCGGCATGTCCTTGCAGGAGTGGACCGCGAAGTCGACGTCGCCGCGCAGCAGGGCGTCCTCGATTTCCTTCACGAACAACCGCTTGCCGCCGACCTCCGACAACGGAGCCTCGGCGAGCCGGTCGCCGCTCGTCTTGATGACGATGATCTCGCAGGCCGGGCCGCCGGCCCGCTCGAGCAGGGCGGCGGCGGTGTGAGCCTGCCACAGGGCGAGCTGGCTGCCCCGGGTTCCCAGACGCAGTGCCTTCACGATGTCACCGACGTGCCGGCGTCGTCCGCGCGGCGCGCGGCCGGGTCCCGACCCGGCTCGCCTCGGGCCGGTTCCTCGGCATCGAGCGCGAACAGCCGCGTCAGCGCATCGGCGTAGATTCGCACCCGCTCCGGGTCGGGGGTGGATTTGAGCTGCTCGGTCGGCGTGATGAGGAGCTTCTCGACGAGCAACCGCGTGATCTCGTCGACCCGCGCGGCGGCCTCGGGCGGCAGGCCCGCCAGCTTCGGCTGCAGGCGCTCCAGTTCGCGCCGCCGGATGGCGTCGAACCGCTGGCGCAGAGCCACGACGGTCGGGATCACGCCGCGCGCGGTCAGCCACGCCTCGAACTTCTTCACCTCGTCGGCGACGATCCCCTCGGCCCGCGACACTTCCGCGGTGCGGCGCGCCAGGTTCTCCTGGACGACCGCCTGGAGGTCGTCGATGTTGTAGAGGAACACCGACTCGACGTCGCCAACCGCCGGGTCGATGTCGCGCGGCAGCGCGATGTCGATGAGGAACAGCGGCCGGTTGCGCCGGTTGCGCATCACCTGCTCGGCCTGCGGCCGGGTGAGGATCGGCAGCGTGGCCCCCGTGGCCGAGATGACGATGTCCGCGTGATCGAGCGTGACGAAGAGGTCCGGCCAGGGCACGGCCGTGCCGCCGATCGAATCGGCGAGCGCGGAGGCGTGAGCCAGCGTGCGGCTCGTGATGAGCATCCGGCCGACCCCGTGCGCCTGCAGGTGCTGCGCCGTCAACTTGCCCATCTCGCCTGCGCCGATCACCAGGGCGGTCCGGCCCTTCAGGTCCCCGAAGATCTTCCGCGCGAGCGAGGTCGCGGCGAAACTGATCGACACCGCGCCTTCCGAGAGCGCCGTCTCCGTCCGCACGCGCTTGCCGACGGTAAACGACCAGGGGAACATCTTGTTCAGGACCGGGCCGACCGTGCGCTCCTCGGAGGCCGCCGCGAACGCGTCCTTCACCTGGCCGAGGATCTGCGGCTCTCCGACGACCAGCGAATCGAGCCCCCCGGCGACGCGGAACAGATGCTGCGCCGCCTCGGCGTCGACCCGCTCGTAGAGATGGGCCGACAGCGCGTCGGCCTCGAGGCCGTGGTACTCCGCGAGGAACGCGAGGAGATCGGCGCGCGCGGCCCCGACCTCCTCGCAGGCGACGTAGAGCTCGGCGCGGTTGCACGTCGACAGCACCACGGCCTCGCTCGCGCCGGGCCGGCGCGAGAGCGCGGCAAGCGCGGGGCCCAGGCCCCTGGCCGCGAAGTCGAGGCGTTCCCGCACCTCGACCGGGGTTGTCTTGTGGCTCACTCCGAGCATGAACAGGTGCATGCCGGCGTCCTCACCCTCCGAAATTGTGGCTGCGGGTCAGGAAGTAGCCGATCGGCACGAAGTTGAAGAGCACGATGGCGAACCCAATCACCGAGATGTACGCGGCGCGCTTGCCGCCGAATCCCCGGCTCCTGGCGTAGAGCGCGAACGTGTAGATGGCCCAGCTGACCGCCGACCCCAGGATCTTCGGGTCGGCGAGCGTCATCGCCTGGATGCGCGGGTCGACGTTGGGCCCCTGCTTGGCCTGGATGGTCCAGATCACGCCGACGACGATGCCGATGGTCAGGAAGATCCAGCCGAGCACGATCGTGCGCGCGTTCATCAGGTCGAGCGACTCGAGCGGCGGCAGCCGCTTGTAGAAAAAGCCGAGGTGCTTGGCCTTGATCTCCTTGAAGAGCAGCACGTAGGTGAGGCCAACGACGAAGGCCAGCGCCAGGCAGGCGTAGGCGAACAGCAGCGACGCGACGTGCACGCCAAACCAGGGGCTCTCGAGAATCGCCGCGCGCTTCTCGACCACCGGGCTCACGACGCGAAGCCCCTGGAGCACCACGAGCAGCGGCGCGATGAAGACACCCAGCGCGCGCTCGGCGGTGGTCATCTCCATGTAGAGGTACGCCAGGGCGAGCAGCAGGACGAACACCGAGATCGCCTGGGCGATCCCGGCGATCGGGACGTGGCCGGCGGCCTGTGTTTGCATGCCGGTGACGAAGCTATGCGCCACGGCGCCGAGCGTCAGGATGGCTGTCCCCGCCCGTCCCGTCGCCGCGTCGCGCGTCGCAAAGTGGAAGGCGTAGAGCACGCCGGCCGCCAGATACAGCAGAAGAGGGATTGCGTTCACGCTGAGCCTCATTTCCCCCGGGGGCCGAAATACCCCTGCCTCGTCCGCGCGACCGCGGCAGGCCGGTCGACCCGCACCACGATCCGTCGCCAAGCGCCGTCGCGCTTCGGGTTCTTCGAGATATATCCGAGAACGTACTGGCTGGCCAATTCGTCCGCAATCTGGGTGTACACCCCGGCCAGATCCTCGATGCGAGTGGGGAAGAAGGCGCGGCCTCCGGTGTCCTGGGCCAGTTGGCGCAGGACGAAATCCGCCTCCCGGTACGCCTTGCTGCCGGAATCGACGCTCGGCCGCAACCCGATCGCGTAAATGGCGGTTTCCGACCGACGGGCGAGATCGAGCACCTCGTCGTAGTCGACCAGGCTCGACGTGTCCTCGCCGTCCGTGAAAACGACGATGGCCTGGCGACGGACGTCCTGCTCGCTGGTGGCCCGGTTCTTCTTCAACTCCCGCAGGGAAACGTAGACCGCATTGTACAACGACGTCGACCCCTCCGCCGTCGTCGAGCGGATAGCCCGTTCGAGCGCCGCCTGGTCGCCGGTGAAGCCCTGGAGGATTCGCACATCGCGATCGAAGCCGACGAGCTCGGCGATATCGCCCGGATGCAGCCGGCGCGCGAAGCCCACGGCGGCGTTCTGCGCCGTGGCCATCCGATCCTTCATGCTGGCGCTGGTGTCGAGCAGCAGCGCGAGGGCGATCGGTCCGCTGGCGCGGTCGAAGTAGGAGACGCTCTGCAGGACCCCGTCCTCGAGCACTTGGAACTGGCCGGGAGCCAGGTCTGTCACGTAGCGACCGGCCGGGTCGGTCACCGTGACGGCGAGCGAGACGAGATCGATGCCCGCGCGGAACGCGGGCACCTGGGGTGCGCGGGTCGTGGGGGCGGTGATCGCCGCCCCGGCGCGCAGCGGTCGGCTGCCGGGCATCCCCCACGCCGAGACGAGGGCAGCGGCGGCGGCGCCGGCGCGCATCCACCCGACCGGGCCGGCCACGCTCATCGCGACCTGACGAGAATCGGCGTCCCCCTGGCCGTCAGCCCAAGACGCCGGACGGTGACTTCGATCTTCTGCGGAGGGACCATGCTCGCGGGCCGCCCGTACGTGATCCGGTACTGGTTCGCGAGCTCGTCAGCCAACCGCGCGAGCGCGCCGTCGATGCCCATGCTGCTCAGCAGCAGCACACGTTGGCCTCCGCTGGCGCTGGTGGCCGCGTCGATGAACATCTCGCGCTCGCGCTGCCCGGAGTCGGCGAGGTTCGGCCGCTCGACGTTGAAGACGAACGCATCGAAGGTGGCGCCCGACTTCCGGACGACCGAGGCGACCTCCAGGTAGTTGCGATCGCTGAACTCCGGCCCGCCGGCCGTGATGGCCACGATGACCGCGCGATCGAAGTCCTGCTTGGCCAGCTTGTCGCAGGTCTCCTCGACGGCCTGCAGCAGATAGGATCCGCTGCCCGCGTTGGGGAAGATCTGGTTGACGCCCTTCTCGAGCCGCGACCCGTCGCGCGTGTAGTCGGTCAGGACCGTGGGGCGTTCACCGAACCCGATGATGGCCACCCGGTTGCGGACCGCCACTCGCGTGACGAAGCCCGCGAGGGCCCGCCTGACATCGGGGATGGAGCGCGTCGCGGCCTGGGACGTGTCGACGAGCACGGCGAGCGTGATTGGTTCGGTCGCCTTCTCGGCCCGGACGACCTCGCGGACGACGCCGTCCTCGCGAACCGAGAAGTCGGCGGCGGTCAGGCCGACGGCCGGCGTGCCGTCCTTGTCGACCACGCTCACGAACATCCCGCGGTCGGTCGACCGGGCGGCTCGATCCTGCGCGGCCAGCGACGGCGCGAGGGCCGCCGCCACGACACCGCAGAGGGAGCCGACCGCGAGCACCGCGAACGGGCGCACGAACCGTGGCAAACGCGCAGGGTTTGACATGGGCTTCTCCGCTAGGCTGGCACTGGTCGATCACGTTCAGTATAGGACCGGGGCCCGGAGGGGTCAAGGCGGGTGACAGGCCAAAACCCATTGATATTCAATTACTTGCGGCTACAGAAGTCGGTCTGAAAGGCGTGCGCCGTTTCTTGACACCCCCAGGGGGCCATGCTATAAACACCCGAGATCATCTTTCGATCACGCTGCTGCCCTCGTGTGTCTCGCGGTCGTGGAGTGGGTACCCGGGCGGTGCCGTGCGAAGGCGAGGGCCCTTCGCACCACCGGGGGCCTGATCCCGGCTGCAGCGCGGAGACAGTCGCTGCGGGCGCAGCGTGCCTCCCAAGACACGAGTTCAGCTTCGTTCCATAACTTGCGCTGGCGCTGGACCATGCTCGAAGCTTACATCCCCGTCGTCCTGTTCCTGGTGGTGGCCATCGGGTTCTCCATCGTGGCGCTCCTGCTCGCCTGGCTGATCCGGCCCGAGCGGTACAGCAAGATCAAGCTCGAGCCGTACGAGTGCGGCATCGAGACGCGGGGCGACGCGCGCGACCGGTACAGCATCCGGTACTACATCATCGCGATGCTGTTCGTCGTCTTCGACGTGGAAACGGTGTTCATGTTCCCGTGGGCGGTCATCATGCACCGGTTGAAGCTGTTCGGCCTGGTGGAGATGATCGTCTTCCTCTTCATCCTCATCATCGGCTACGCCTACGCCTGGAAGCAGGGCGCGCTCGAGTGGGCGTGACCCGCGTGGCGAGACTCGGCAGCGCGCTCGCCGCCTTAGCACGAAGCGACTTCAATGGCTGACACCGAGAAGACCGATCCAGCAGGCACGACGCCCGCGGTCCCGCCACCCGCGGCCGCCGCGCCCAAGCCCGCGGCTGCCGCCCCGAAGGTCGAGAAAGCCCCGCCGGCGCCGCCCGGGCCTCCCGACCCGCCGCCGCCCGCCGACCTGCCGGTTCCCGACTACATCCGTGCGCTCCAGGACGCGCTGCCGGGCGCCGTCACGCAGGTGAGCTACTGGGTCGGCGACTGGACCGTGATCGTCGCGCCGGCCCGGCTGCTCGAGGTCGCCCGCTACATGCGGGACAACTCGGGGACCGCGTTCGACTACTGCTCGGACGTGACCGCGGTGGACTGGCTGACGCGGCCCGGCGAGCGGTTCGATGTCGTCTACTGCCTGTATTCGACCGGCCGCCGGATGCGCGTGCGGGTGAAGACCCGCGTCGCCGACGGCGACGCCGTGCCGTCGGTCGCGGGCATCTGGGCGGCGGCCAACTGGCTCGAGCGCGAGGCCTGGGACATGTTCGGGATCCGGTTCGACGGCCACCCGGACCTGCGGCGGATCCTGATGCCGGAGGAGTGGCAGGGGCACCCGCAGCGCAAGGACTACCCGCTCGAGGGGCCGGGCGAGCTGATCCTCGAGAGCCCGCAGGAGTGGTTGAAGGTGCGGCAGTCGTTCAACGAAGCGGAGACCGAGTAAATGGAACCGGACGTCGCCCGCCCGATGTTCGACACCGACGAGCTCGTCATCAACATGGGGCCGCAGCACCCGGCCACGCACGGGGTGCTGCGGGTGGTCCTCAAGCTGGATGGCGAGAAGGTCGTCGATGCGGACGTGGTCATCGGCTACCTCCACCGGGGAGTCGAGAAGCTCAGCGAGAACCGCGACTGGACGCAGATCGTGCTGCTGACCGACCGGCTGGACTACGTGGCCTCGGCGGCGGCGAACCTGGCCTACGTCGAGACGGTCGAGAAGCTCATGTCGATCGAGGTGCCGCGCCGCGCGCGCTACATCCGCACGATCCTCTCGGAGCTTCAGCGGCTGGCGAGCCACCTCGTCTGGCTCGGCAGCCACGCGATGGACATCGGCGCGGTCACCGTCTTCCTCTACTGCCTCCGCGAGCGGGAGCTGATCCTCGACCTGTTCGAGGAGTATTGCGGGGCGCGGCTGACCTATAACTCGATGCGGATCGGCGGACTGCCGCAGGATCTGCCGCCGGGCTGGGACAAGAAGGTGCTCCAGTTCTGCGCGATCCAGCTCGAGAAGCTCGAGGAGTACGAGACGCTGCTCACCCAGAACCGGATCTGGCTGGCGCGGACGCGCAACATCGGCGTGATCTCGGCGGCGGACGCCGCGGCGGTTGGGTTGTGCGGGCCGCCGCTGCGCGGCTCGGGCGTGGCGCGCGACGTGCGCAAGGACGAACCCTACGCCGCTTACGCCGAGATGGAGTTCGACGTGCCGATCGGCTCGCGCGGCGACACCTACGACAGGTACCTGGTGCGGCTCGAGGAGATGCGGCAGTCGGTGCGGATCATCCGCCAGGCCATCGGCGGGCTGCCGGAAGGGCCGGTCATCGGCAAGGTACCCCGCCTCATCAAGCCGCCGGCCGGCGAGACGTACCACGCCAACGAGTCGCCGAAGGGCGAGATCGGGTTCTTCATCGCGAGCGACGGCAAGTCGACCAGCCCGTACCGGCTGCGCGTGCGACCGCCGTCGTTCTGCAACCTGCAGGCCCTGCCCCGGCTGGTGCGCGGCCACCTGGTGGCGGATGTCATCGCGATCATCGGCACGATCGACATCGTGCTGGGAGAAGTGGACAGGTAACCGGCTGTCGGCCGACGGAAGTTGCATGATTGACCTGCTCGTCATTCCGCTCATCAAGATCGTCATCGTTCTCACCGGGGTGCTGGTCACGGTGATGTACCTGGTGCTGCTCGAGCGCAAGGTCCAGGCCTGGGTCCAGGTGCGTCTCGGGCCGTACCGCGTCGGGCCGCACGGCGTGCTGCAGCCGATCGCCGACGTCCTGAAGCTGTTCATCAAGGAGGACCTGACGCCGGTCCGGGTCGACAGGGCGGTCTTCACGCTCGCGCCGATCATCGTGCTCGTGCCGGCCATCATCGCCTTCGCGGTCATCCCGTTCGGGGACAAGGTCAGCATCTTCGGCAAGCCGGTGCCGCTCTACGTCGCCGACATCAACGTCGGCTTGCTCTACATCGTGGCGGTCGCGTCGATCGGCGTCTACGGCATCATCCTCGCCGGCTGGTCGTCGAACTCGAAGTACCCGCTGCTCGGCGGCCTGCGGGCGTCGGCGCAGCTCATCAGCTACGAAGTCGCGGTGACGCTGACCTTCGTGAGTGTGATCCTCGCGTCGGGCAGCCTGAGCATGGTCAAGATCGTGGAGGCCCAGCGGGCCAACGGCGTGTGGTTCGCCTTCGTGCAGCCGATCTCGCTCTTCATCTACTTCGTCGGCGGGCTGGCCGAGACCAACCGGTCGCCGTTCGACCTGCCCGAGGCGGAGCAGGAGCTGGTGGCGGGCTTCCACACCGAGTACAGCGGCATGCGCTTCGCCCTGTTCTTCCTGGCCGAGTACGCCAACATGATCGTCGTCTCGGCCGTGGCGACGACGCTCTTCTTCGGGGGATGGCTGGCGCCGTTCTCGAACGTGGCGTTCCTGAAGTTTCTCGGCTACGTGCCGGGCTGGATGTGGTTCGTCGTCAAGACGTTCCTCCTGCTCTACGTGTTCCTGTGGATTCGTGCGACGCTGCCGCGCTACCGGTACGACCAGCTGATGCGGCTCGGCTGGAAGTTCCTGATCCCGCTCGCCATCGCGAACATCCTCGTGACGGCGGCCGTGAAAGTGATGCTGAGTTACTAGCAGATGGCTGTGAGGCTATGGGTCAAGAAGTCGCGTTCTACACGCTCGCCGCGCTGATCCTGGGGTTCGGCGTGCTCGTCGTGACGGCCCGGAACACGGTGCACAGCATCCTGTTCCTGGTGGCCGACTTCCTGTGCATCGCGGCGCTGTACGTGCTCCAGGGCGCGCAGTTTCTCGCGGTCATCCAGGTGGTCGTCTACGCCGGCGGCATCGTCGTCCTCTACCTGTTCGTCGTCATGCTGGTGGACCTCAAGCGGCCGACGGAGGCGCACCAGGACCGGCGGCGGCGCGGGCGGCTCGGCGTCATCTGCGCGCTCGTCGTGCTGGCCGAGCTCTTGGCGATCGTCGTCTACAAGTACGTGTCGCCGGCGGCGGGCCTGGCGCCCGCCCGGGCGATGGGGGCCGACAACGTGGCGCTCATCGGGACGGCGCTCTACCAGGACTACCTGGTGCCGTTCGAGCTGGCGTCGATGCTGCTGCTGGTGGCGATGGTGGGGGCCATCGTGCTGGCGCGGCGGGAACTCTAGGGGCTGGCCGTATGATTCCGATTACCCCGCTTCACTACGTGGTGCTGTCGGCGGCGCTGTTCATCATCGGCGTCGTCGGCGTCATGTTCCGGCGCAACATCATCGTGATCCTGATGTCGATCGAGCTGATGCTCAACGCGGTCAACATCAACCTCGTGGCGTTCTCGAACCTCTGGCAGAACGCGGTCGGCCAGGTGTTCGTCGTGTTCATCGTGTGCGTCGCCGCGGCGGAGGCCGCCGTCGGCCTGGGCATCATCCTCGCGTTCTACCGGAACAAGGAAACGGTGAACATCGACGAGATGAGCATCATGCGGTGGTAGGGGATCTGGCGGGTTGGCTGTCTCTGTCTGGGCGAACATTGCAATGGACCTGATCTGGCTCATTCCACTCCTGCCCGGCGTGGGCGCGGCCGTGAACGGCATCGT
Source organism: uncultured Acidobacteriota bacterium (assembly GCA_963727765.1). Taxonomy (GTDB): domain Bacteria; phylum Acidobacteriota; class Vicinamibacteria; order Vicinamibacterales; family Fen-181; genus FEN-299. The sequence goes on along the minus strand of CAVSGZ010000013.1, from coordinate 171,554 downwards.
CGGCATCCGCTTCTTCAGCAAGCGGGTGGCCGGGCTGGTGGCGTGCACGACGATGGCGCTCGCGCTCGGCCTGTCGCTCGTGGCCTTCGCCCAGCTGCTCGGCCTGTCGCCCGAGGCGCGGGTCCACGACGTCGTGCTGTTCGACTGGATCCCGGCGACGGCGCTGGCGATGAGCGGCGGCCGGATCGGCTCGCTCCACATCCCGTGGGCGTTCCGGCTCGACCCGCTGTCGGCATTGATGATCCTGGTGGTCACCGGCGTCGGGTTCCTGATCCACGTCTACTCGACCGCCTACATGCACGACGAGCCGCGCGGGAGCGTGGCACGCTATTTCTCTTACCTGAACCTGTTCTGCTTCTTCATGCTCACGCTGGTGCTGGGCGCCAACTTCCTGGTCATGTTCGTCGGCTGGGAGGGGGTCGGCCTCTGCTCGTACCTGCTGATCGGCTACTGGTACGAGAAGAAGAGCGCGTCGGACGCGGGGAAGAAGGCGTTCATCACCAACCGCGTGGGCGACTGGGGCTTCCTGCTCGGCGTGTTCCTGATCTTCGTCACCTTCGGCACGTTCGACTTCAAGACAGTGGCCGCCGCGGCCTCGACGATGCCGGTCGAGACGGCGCAATTCGGTGTCCTGTCGCTCATCACGCTGCTGCTGTTCGTCGGCGCGACGGGCAAGAGCGCGCAGATTCCGCTGTACGTCTGGCTGCCCGACGCGATGGAGGGCCCGACGCCGGTGTCGGCGCTGATCCACGCCGCCACGATGGTGACGGCCGGCGTCTACATGGTCGGCCGGAACAGCCAGCTGTTCCTGCACGCGCCGATGACGATGGAAATCGTGGCCATTGTCGGCGTGCTCACCGCGCTGTTCGCCGCGACGATCGGCCTCGTGCAGACCGACATCAAGCGGGTGCTCGCCTACTCCACGGTCTCGCAGCTCGGCTACATGTTCGTCGCGATGGGCGTCGGCGCGTTCGCCGCCGGCGTGTTCCACCTGATGACGCACGCCTTCTTCAAGGCGCTCCTCTTCCTCGGCAGCGGCGCGGTCATCCACGCCATGGCCGGCGAGCAGAACATGCTCAAGATGGGCGGCCTGAAGAAGCACATGCCGATCACCTACTGGACGATGCTGATCGGCACCCTCGCCATTGCCGGGATTCCGCCGTTCGCCGGCTTCTTCAGCAAGGACGAGATCCTGCTGCAGGCGTTCCTCAAGAACAAGTTCGTCTACGGCGTCGGCGCGCTCGCCGCGCTGATGACCGCGTTCTACATGTATCGCCTGATGTCGCTGACCTTCTCCGGGGCTTACCGCGGCCCGGCGTGGGAGACGGGCGGACACGGACACACCGGCCACGGCGTCTGGCACGGGCCACATGAGGCTCCCAAGGCGATGAGCTACGTGCTCGTCGCGCTGGCCGTCGGTGCGGCGCTGGCCGGACTTGTCGGCGTGCCGGCGGCCCTGGGAGGCGGCAACACCATCGAGGAGTTCCTGCGCCCGAGCTTCTACCCGGCGCAGACGGCTGCCGCCGGCCAGGAGGCCGGCGCTACCGCGCACGCGACCGCCACCCTCGTCGGCCAGGAGGCCAGTGCCGCAACTCACCTCGTAGCGCCGGCGTCCTCGCCGGCGGAATCCGAGGCGGCCGAGCTGTCATGGGCCGGCGAGATGGGCCTGATGGGGCTGTCGGTCCTCATCGGCGTCCTCGGCATCGCGGTGGCCTGGCGGTTCTACGTGCGGAAGCCGGAGATCGCCGCCATGCTCCAGCAGCGGCTCGCCGGGCCGCACCGCGTGCTGACCAACAAGTACTACGTGGACGAGCTGTACGACGCGACGGTCATCCAGGGCACGATGGCGAGCGCCAACGGCCTGTGGGCGTTCGACCGCAACGTCGTGGACGGCGCCGTCAACGGGTCGGGGTGGCTGACGATCTTCACCTCGTGGTTCTCCGGCATCCTCGACAAGTACATCGTCGACGGGCTGGTGAACCTGGTCGGGTCGATCGTGCAGGAATCGAGCTTTTTCTTCCGGCGCCTGCAGACCGGCCTGATCCAGAACTACGCGCTGCTGATGCTGTTCGGTGTGTTCGCGTTCGTGAGCCTCTACCTGCTGATGGTCCGGTAACGAGCTATGAATCATCTGCTGTCGTTGATCCTGTTCACGCCGCTGGTCGGCGCCGCGGTGCTGATGTTCGTGAACAAGCGCAGCGAGAACGCCATCCGCTGGATCGCGAACCTGTTCGCGTTCGCGGGCTTCGTGGTGTCGCTGCCGCTCTGGTTCTACTACGACTACACGAACCCGGCGTATCAGTTCCAGGAGCGCGCGCCGTGGATCCCGGCCATCGGCGCCGAGTACCACCTCGGCGTGGACGGCTTCGCCGTCCTGCTGATCCTGCTGACGACGCTGATGGGCACGATCGCGGTCCTGTCGTCGTGGACGGCGATCAAGGAGCGGGTGAAGGAGTACTACATCTTCCTGCTCATCCTCCAGGCGGGCATGCTGGGCGCGTTCGTCTCGCTCGACTTCCTCCTGTTCTTCCTGTTCTGGGAGGTGATGCTGGTCCCGATGTACTTCCTGATCGGCATCTGGGGCAGCGACCGCCGGCTCTACTCGGCCATCAAGTTCTTCCTCTACACCCTGGTCGGCAGCGTCGTGATGCTGCTCGGCATCCTCGCGCTCTATTACAACTACACCGACCCGCAGACCGGCCAGCACACCTTCAGCATCGTGCAGTTCCAGACGCACGGCTTCGACACCAGCCTGCAGTGGTGGGTGTTCCTGGCCTTCTTCCTGGGCTTCGCGATCAAGGTGCCGATGTTCCCGTTCCACACCTGGCTGCCCGACGCCCACACCGACGCGCCGACGGCCGGGTCGGTCATCCTGGCCGCCGTCCTCCTGAAGATGGGGACGTACGGGTTCATCCGCTTCAGCCTGCCGATCCTGCCCGACGCCAGCCGCACGTTCGTGCCGATGGTCGCCGGGTTGTCGATCGTCGGCGTCATCTACGGCGCGCTGGTCGCGATGGCGCAGCGCGACTGGAAGCGGCTGGTCGCCTACTCCTCGGTCAGCCACATGGCGCTGGTGATGCTGGGGATGTTCGCCCTCAACCCGGTCGGCATCAAGGGCAGCATCATCCAGCAGATCAACCACGGGATTTCGACCGGCGCCCTCTTCTTGATTGTCGGCATTGTCTACGAGCGACGGCACACGCGGCAGATCTCGGAATACGGCGGGCTCTCGAAGGTGATGCCGATCTACGCGGCGATCTTCGGCGTGATGATGCTCTCGTCGATCGGCCTGCCCTCGCTCAACGGCTTCATCGGCGAGTTCCTGATCCTCCAGGGGATCTTCACGGTCAACCGCCTGTGGGCGGCCGTGGCCGCGAGCGGCATCGTCCTGGGCGCGGCGTACATGCTGTGGCTCTACCAGCGGACGATGTTCGGCAAGATCGAGAACCCGAAGAACGAGACGCTGCTCGACCTGAACTTCCGGGAGGTGATGACGTTCGTGCCGCTCATCATCATGGCGGTGTGGATTGGCATCTATCCAACCCCCTTCCTGAACCGGCTGAACACCTCGGTGGACCGGGTCATCGCCCGGGTGAGCCCGCAGTACCTGCCGCAGACGGCGACGGTCAAGCCGGCCGACTGCGACCAGAAGACGCCCGCGTCGAAGTGGCAGACGGCGACCTGCGGCCCCGACGAGGCCGCGGCTCCCGGCGGAGCGGTGTCCGGGACGGTGCCGGCTGATGCGCCGACGAAGACTGAGCCCGCAGCCGCGCCCGCCAAGGCGACGGGAGGACGGTGATGCCAGCGGGTCTTTCGCTGAGCGACTTCGCCGCGCTGACGCCGGAGTTCGTGCTGACCGGCATCGCGCTCGTCGTCCTGCTCCTGGACGCGTTCGTCCCGAAGGCGCGGCACGGCGTGATCGCATGGATCTCGCTGGCCGGCCTCGTGCTGACCGCGGTGGCGCTCGTCCCCTACGCCGGCGAGCACACGACGGCCGCCGGCGGCATGATCGCGGTCGACGGATTCGCCACCTTCTTCCAGTTCCTCTTTCTGTTCGCGGCCGGCCTGACGATCCTGATGTCGCCGCGGTACCTGCAGGTAGAGGGCGCCAGACCGGGGACCTACTACTTCCTGGTGCTCTCCGCCACGCTCGGCATGATGTTCATGGCGAGCGGCATCGACCTGGTGACGATCTTCATCGGCCTCGAGACGATGGCGATCTCGTTCTACATCCTGGTGGGCTTCATCAAGCCGAACCGGCGCTCGAACGAAGCCGCTGTGAAGTACTTCCTGCTGGGAACCTTCTCGCTCGGCCTGCTGCTGTACGGGATGTCGATCCTGTACGGCCTGACGGCGACGACCAATCTCCGGGTGATCGCGACGCTGCTCGCGGGCGAGAGCCACCACCCGTGGCTGCCGCTGGGGGTGATCCTCGTGGTGGCCGGGCTCGGCTTCAAGATCGCCGCCGTGCCGTTCCACATGTGGGCGCCGGACGTGTACGAAGGCGCGCCCACGCCGATCACCGCCTTCCTGTCGGTCGGCTCGAAGGCCGCGTCGTTCGCCATGCTGCTGCGGATCTTCTTCGAGGGGCTCCCGGCGGTGAACGACCAGTGGGGCCTGCTCTTCTACGCGCTGGCGATTCTGACGATGACCGTCGGCAACGTCGCCGCGCTGACGCAGAGCAACATCAAGCGGCTACTGGCCTATTCGTCGATCGCTCACGCCGGCTACCTCCTCATCGCGGTCGTGGCGGCGACGCGGGTGCCGCAGATCGGCATCAAGGCGGCGCTCGTCTACCTCGTGGTCTACGCGTTCATGCAGTTCGGCGCCTTTGCCGTCGTCACCATGCTGCGGCGCCAGGACGTCATCGGCGAGGAGCTGAAGGACCTGAGCGGCCTGTTCCAGCGCAGCCCGCTGGCCGGCACGGCCATGCTGCTCTTCATGCTCTCGCTCGGCGGCATCCCGCCGATGGCCGGGTTCTGGGGCAAGTTCTGGGTGTTCAGCGCGGCGATCGACGGCGGGTACTACTGGCTGGCGGTGATCGGCGTGCTCAACAGCGCCGTATCGCTCTACTACTACATGCGCGTCGTGGTCTTCATGTGGTTCAAGGGCGAGCCGACCGGATCCGAGCCGGTGATGTCGCCCGCGATGGCCGTCCTGCTGGCCATCACGATTGTCGGGACCATCGCCATCGGCGTCTACCCGCGCCCGCTGTTCGACCTGGCCGATTTCTCGGCCCGGACGCTGGGCGTGGCGGGGATCTCCCTGACACTGAGGTAGGGGCGCAGGGCTGAAGCCCTGCGCGGCAGAACATGGCCAGTCCCGACAAGTCCTCCTTCGGCTCTCTCGGCGCCCTGAGCGCGGTGGGGATCGCGTTCGTCCTGGCGGTGGCCATCGGCTTCTTCGTCGGCTACGTCCTCGACCGCTGGCTCGGCACCACGCCGCTCTTCACCATCGTGTTCTTCTTCATCGGCGTCGCGGCCGGCATCGTCAACGTCGTCCGGACGGCGAACGCCGTGAGCCGGGACGAGAAGCGGTGAAACCGGACGACGAAGCCAGCCGGCTCCTCAAGCGGTTCGAGCGCGACGGCATCGTGGCCTGCGTGGTAATGGCAGCGGCCGCGCTGGTCGTCGAGCGGGGCAGGGCCGACGGCGCGGCCGGCGTTCTGGCGGGCGGCGCACTGACGGCGCTCTCGTACTGGGCGATCAAGGGGGGCGTGAACGCGGTGCTGGACGCCGCCTCCAGGGTGGGGCGCCAGGCCGGGGCTGACGTGGCGACGGAGGGTGGCGAACACGTGCGGCCAGAGCCCGTGTTTCCGGTCGCCAGCCGCGCCTGGATGGCCCTGAAGTTCTTCGGAAGGTACGCTTTACTGGCCGTCGGGGCGTACGTTATGCTGTCATGTTTCCGCGTGCACCCGGTCGGCCTTCTGGTCGGCGCGACGTCACCTTTCGTGGCGGCGGCGGTGTACGTGGTGCGCTCGTCCGTGGTGTCGTCTCGCCGCGGACATCCGTAACAGCATGGAGAAGCTCGAGCATTCGCTCTGGGTCGTGCAGCTCTTCAACGCCGTCTTCGGATCGGCCGTCGCGGCGGCGCTGCGCCCGTTCGGATTCACGTTCAAGCCGGGGCAGGATGTCATCCCCGACTTCATCGTGATGTCGCTGCTGATCCTGCTCGGCGTGTCGGTCCTGTGCCTGTTCATCCGCTCGCGGCTGAGCGTGGACAACCCGGGCCGGCTGCAGCTGGCCCTCGAAGAGGCGCTCTCGTTCCTCCACGGGATGCTGGACGACTACGTGGGTCCCAAGGGCCGGAACTACCTGCCGCTGGTGGGCGCCATCTTCATCTTCATCCTGCTCGGGAACCTGATGGGGCTGGTGCCGGGTCTGAAGTCGCCAACGAGCAATTTCAACGTGACGCTCGGCTGCGCACTGACAGTCTTCGTGTACTACCAGTTCCAGGGCTTCAAGGAGCAAGGGATCCTCGGGTACCTGAAGCACTTCCTGGCGCCGCCGGGAGCGCCCATCTGGATCGCGCCGATCTATCTCCCGATCGAGATCATCAGCCACTTCTCGCGCATCCTGTCGCTCTCGGTCCGGTTGTTCGGCAACATCTTCGGCGAGGACCTGGTCATCATCATCCTGGCCAGCCTCGTACCGTTCGTGGTGCCGCTGCCGATGATGGTCCTCGGCATCGTCACGGCGGTGCTGCAGGCCTACATCTTCGCGATGCTGACGACGATCTACCTGGCGGGCGCCGTCGTGGTGGACCACGGGCCGGATGGGCACGAGTCGCACGGCGACGCGCATGCGGCGGCGGAGGCTCAGGCGGCCTGACAGGGCAGCAGCAAGGCGGGGCGAGGGTCCCCGCGCAGGTCTGGTGTGCAACCGCAAGGCCGCGGCCTTGCCGAAATCTCGGAGGAGGCGTTAATCGTGCGCAAATCGCTGATGTTGTCGCTGACGGTGTTGTTCGTGGCCGCGGGGCTGGTGGCGCCGCTCTTCGCCCAGGGCACCTCCCCGGCGGGTGGCGGTGAAGTCGCCAAGTGGTCGATCATCACGGCCGGGTTCGCCCTGGCGATCGCGGCGGCGTTCGGCGCGCTTGGCCAGTCGAGGGGCCTGGCGGCCGCGGCCGAGGCGACGGCGCGCAACCCGGCCGCGACGGGCGACATCCGGTTCGCGCTGATCCTGGGCCTCGTGCTGATCGAGTCGTTGGTCATCTACGTGCTGCTGGTCGCGCTGATCCTGTTCTTCGTGAAGCCGTTCCCGGTCTAGAACGGATCGCGGGCCGCTTTGTCCGGCAGGAGCGTGGCGCGACAGCGTCGCTTCTCCTGCCGGGCCGCTCTTCTTCCCGCCACGATTTTCCGTGCGGATCGACCTCCTGGTGCTCGTGTGCACCCTCATCTGGGGCCTCAACTACGCCATCATCAAGATCGCGCTGAGGGAGATCCCGTATCTTGGCTTCAACGCGCTGCGGCTCGCCATCGCGTCGCTCCTGTTCCTCGCGGTGCTGGCATTCGAGCGTGCGAAGCCGGCCGAAGGCAGCAGCCGCCCGCCTGATCGCCGGCTCTTTCCGTCGGCACGGACCATCCCGGCCCGTGACTGGATGGCGCTGGTGGCGCTCGGAGCGACCGGCCATTTCCTCTACCAACTCGGGTTCATCGGCGGCCTCGCGCTGACCACCGTCGCCAACAGCTCGCTCATCATCGGCTGCTCGCCCGTCGTCGTCACCGCGCTCGCAGCGGCCATGGGGCAGGAGCGCGTTTCGAAAGGCTACTGGGCGGGGGCGGCGCTGTCACTCGCGGGCATTTACCTGGTGGTTGGAGCGGGGGCCGGCGTGTCGAGGGATTCGCTGGTCGGCGACCTCGTGACGCTCGGGGCCGTCGTTTGCTGGGCCGTCTACGTCGTCTGGTCGCGCGCGCTGATGCGGCGACACTCGCCGCTGGCGATGACCGGGTACACCATGGCGCTGGGGACGCTGATGTTCCTGCCTTTCGGCTACCCGTCGCTCGCGGCGCTGGACTGGGGGCGCGTGTCGGCGGTGGCGTGGCTGGCGCTGATCGCCTCGGCCGTGTTCGCGCTGTTTGTCGCGTACCTCATCTGGCACACCTCGATCCAGCGCATCGGGAACGTCCGGACCGCGATGTACTCGAACCTCACGCCGATTCTGGCGCTGACGACCGGCGTCCTGTTCCTGGGCGACCGCCTGGGACCCAGGGAAGTCGTAGGCGCGGTCGCGATCCTGATCGGCGTTGGTGTCACCCGCATGGCGTCGACCGAGCCCGCCAGCCTGCCGGCCGAAGAGTAGTGACACCGCGCGTCAATACCGTGCGGTCCGCCTGATGGCGTCGAGCACATCCCCGCTCTGCGGCAGGATGGCTTCCTCGAGGTCGGGGCAGTAGGCCACGGGCGTATCGAGCGCGGCCACGCGCCGGACCGGCGCATCGAGATGCTCGAACAGCTCTCCGGCAATCCTGGCGGCGATCTCTGCGCCGAAACCGCACGTGAGCTGGTCCTCGTGGGCGATGACGACCCGGCTCGTGCGCCGCACGAGGCTGGCGATTGCCTCCCAGTCGTATGGGATGATCGTGCGCAGGTCGAACACCGCCGCGCTGATTCCCTCCTTCTCCGCCTGCTGCGCCGCCAGCAGCGTACGCTGCACCAGGGCGCCCCAGGTCAACACGACGAGATCGGTTCCTTCCCGCACGAGCGATCCCCGGCCGAACGGGATCATGAAATCCGGTCCCTGGTAGGCGCCCTTGTTGTAGGTCTGGCGGTAGAGGTGCTTGTGTTCGAGGAACATCACCGGGTCATCGCATCGCACGGCCGTCCGCAGCAGGCCTGCCGCGTCGACGGCGTTCGACGGAAACGCGATCCGGATCCCCGGGCAGTGCGCGAAGATGCTCTCGCCCGACTGGCTGTGGTACGGCGCGCCACCTTTCAGATAGCCGCCAATCGGCACGCGCACGACCATCGGGCACGAGAAGGCGTTGCCCGACCGGTAGCGCATCATCGCCATCTCGTCGCGCAGCTGCATCATGGCCGGCCAGATGTAGTCGAAGAACTGGATCTCGACGACCGGCTTGATCCCTCGGACCGCCATGCCGACCGCCCGGCCGATGATGTTGGCTTCGGCGAGCGGCGAGTTGAACACGCGGGCGGCCCCGAACGTCCGCTGCAGTCCGTGGGTGACCTTGAAGACGCCGCCCTTGCCTGACACCGCCGACAGCGCCTCTTCGCGCGTCGCGTCGGCCACGTCCTCTCCGAAGATGACGATGGCCGGGTTGCGCGCCATCTCGTCGCGCAGCGTCCTGTTGATCGCCGCCACCATCGTGTCGGGTTTCCCTTCGGGCTGCGGGGCGGTGTCGAACGCGGACGACGTCGGATCGACATCGGGGGAGAAGACCCACAGGCGAGCGGTCTCCCTCTCCGGCCTGGCCGCCGCGAGCGCCCGCTCGGCGGCGGCGTTCACCTCGGCCTCGACCCCCGCCAGCATCTGATCCAAATCGGGCTCGGTCGCCGCGCCGTCCTCGACGAGCCGCTGCCGCATGATGCGGAGCGGGTCACGCGCCGCCTCCGCCTCGCGCTCGGCCGGCGTCTTGTAGAGCCGCTCGTCGTCGGACAGCGAGTGCGAGTAGGGACGGATGACGTGGGCGTGAACGAGCGCCGGGCCCTGCCGTTCCCGCGCGTAGGCGACGGCCTGCCGCATCACCCGAAGGCTCTCGACCAAATCGGTGCCGTCCACCGTCAGCACGTTGAGCGACGGGAACGACCGTACGACGCGGGAGATGTCGCCCCCCGGCGTCGCGATCTCCTTCGGCACCGAGATCGCGTATCCGTTGTCCTCCACCAGGTAGACGACAGGCAGGCGCTGGCCGCAGGCGGTGTTGAGCGACTCCCAGAACTCGCCTTCCGCCGTCGCGCCCTCGCCCGACGACACGTAGACCACCTCGTCGGGGTAGTGGCGTGCCTCCCGGCCGGGAATGTCAACCAATCGCTCGTAGAGACGGCCGGCCTCCGCGCAGCCCACCGCCTGCAGGCACTGCGTGCCGGTGGGGCTTCCCTGCGAGACGATGTTCAGGCGTTTGTGGCCCCAGTGCGACGGCATCTGCCGGCCGCCAGACGCAGGATCGTCCTTCGCCCCGACCGCCTCGAGCAGCATTTCGTACGGTGTCACGCCAAGCGCGAGGCAGAGCGCGCGATCGCGGTAGTAGGGAAAGAACCAGTCGTAGCTGGCACGTAGCGCGAGGGCCGCCGCGACCAGCACCGCTTCGTGACCGGCGCCGCTGATCTGAAAGAAGATCCGACTCTGGTTCTTGAGCTGGATCTCCTTGTCGTCGAGCTTCCTCGACAGGAGCATCCAGCGGTAGGCCGCGAGCGACACATCCGGCGTCGGCGAGACGCGCTCGGCATCGCGGATTGGGGTCGAGGTTTCCATGCGCGATCCGTTCGGGCCAGAAACCAGCTGAAAAATCGAGAGAGTTGATTATACCCGCCGCGTTCGCGTCAGTGTACGCGGCGGTCCCAGTCGTGCCGCCCCCCGTCGTGGACCCCGAACCGCCGGCGAAGCCGGTTCATCCGCCACTTGACGTAGCGGTATTTCATCTCCGCCAGCGGACCTCCGCCACGCGTCTTCAGGTAGACGTAGCCAACAACGAGGCCGCCGAGGTGAGCGGTGTTCGCCACGCCGCCCTGATCGCCGCCGACCGACGACATGAACGCGATCGCGCCCATGATCAGCACGAAGACCCGCGCGGGAATGGGGAACAGCGCCCAGACGTAGATCGGGCGGTCGGGAAAGTGGAGCGCGTAGGCGACCAGCAAACCGTAGATCGCGCCGGACGCGCCAACGGTGAGCGACATCCACATCGTCGCGCCGAGCGGACCGGGAAGCAGGGAGAGCAGGATCGTCGTCGCCGCGGCGCCGACGCCGGCGATAAAGTAGTACTTGAGGAAGAAGTCGCGTCCCCACAGCCGCTCGAGATCGACGCCGAACATCCAGAGCGCCAGCATGTTGAACAGGATATGGGCGACGCCGGCGTGCAGGAACATGTAGGTCAGCGGCTGCCAGAGGCGCAGCTGGAAGATCACGGCGTACGGCTGCAGCCCAAGAAGCAGCACGATGTCCGGCGCCAGCCACGACACGACGAACATCCCGATGTTCGCCCACAGCAGCAGCTTGACCGCGGGCGTCATCGGCCCGGGGCCAAAGCGGTACATCACCGTGCGCCGTGAATCTGGGTAGTAGGGCATCGTCGGCAGCTGATCTCGAAGGGGTCCACGAGGGATCGTACCACAGTCGTCACGCGGTCTTCGGCGAGAAGAACCGGCTCCTGACGGCGTGCAGCGCCTCCTCGAATTCAGCGATCCGCAGCGCGCGCGCCGCCGCGGCGAGCACGGCCAGGCCCAGGCCGACGCCGGTGGCGACGTGGACGAGTTTGGCGAACGTCGAGGATCCCGGAAGCAGGATCTCCGCCGAACGCTCGCCCGCCCAGGCTGCCGCCGCCATGGCCAGGGCCGCAAGCGTCGTCTTCCCGGCCGCCAGCAGGACGCGGCGGCCGTCGATCGATCCCATCCGGCGCCGCAGCAGCCACAACAGCGTGGCGGCGTTGACGATCGAGGAGAGCGCCGTGCCGAGGGCGAGTCCCGGGAACCCGAGCACCCTCACGAGCAGCAGGCTCAGGACGACGTTCACGGTCACCGACAGCGCGCCAACAGCGGCCGGCGTGCGACTGTCCCTGAGCGCGTAGAAGGTCGGGGCGACCAGCTTGACGGTCGAGTAGCCGAGCAGGCCGGGCGCATAGCAGATGAGGGCGGCAGCGGTGCCCTTGGCCGCAGCCGCCGTGAACGACCCATGCTCGAACAGCAGGGCGACGATCGGCGTCGCGAGCACCATCAACCCCACCGCTGCCGGCAGGTTCAGCACCAGCATCATGCGCAGAGCGCCCGAGAAGGTGGCCCGCAGACCGTGCGGATCGTTGCGCGCCGCGTCGTGGGAGAGCGCTGGGATGGCGGCCGTGGCGACCGACAGGCCGAAGATCCCGATCGGCAGGTACATCACCCGGAAGGCGAAATTCAGGCACGATGCGGCGCCTTCGCCCTGGCTGGTCGCCAGCATCGTGTTGACCATGATGTTGATCTGCACGGCGGCGAGCGCCATGGTGCCGGGTCCCATCAGCGTCAGGACCTCGCGCAGCCCCGAGTCGCGCCAGTCGACGAGCGGCCGGAAGTGAAACCCCTCGCGCCGCAGGCCCGGCCACTGGATCGCCGCCTGTCCGATCCCGCCAACCAGCGTGCCGATCGCCACGGCGAAGATCGGACGGACTCCCTGCGCCCGGAATACCGGGATCAGCACGGCCATCGTGGCCAGCGTGCCGATGTTGAACATCGCCGGCGAAAAAGCGGGGACGAAGAAGCGGCGCAGCGAGTTCTGCATCCCCATCAGCCCCACCGCAATCGCGATGAGCGTGAGGAAGGGGAACATCACCCTCGCCAGCGTGACGGTGAGCGCGAGCTTGCCGGGCACGCTCCCGTAACGCGCCGCTGCGAAGCCCACCAGCGGCCAGGCGAACGCGATGCCAAGCAGGGCGATCGCGCCGGTGGCGAGCAGCAGCGCCGTGATCACCAGATTGCCCAGCCGCCAGGCCGCCGCCCGGCCCTCGACGGTGAGTACCCGCGTGAAGGTGGGGACGAAGGCGGCGCTCATCGCGCCTTCGGCGAACAGATCTCGCAGGAGATTGGGGAACCGAAAGGCGACCGTGTAGGCGTCCATCTCGTCGCTGGCGCCGAACACGTGGGCCAGCACGAGGTCGCGGACGAGGCCGAGAATTCGGCTGGACATCGTGGCGAGACCCACGACCCCGGCCGACCGAATCAGGTGGGCTCCGCTCCGATGAGGGTGTTCACGGTCGGGCACGGCGCGCGTCGTCACCCGCCCAGCTTCCTGCGAACCAGTTCGCTGACCGCCTTGCCGTCGACCTGGGCGCCGGCGAGCCTCGCCATCACCGCCTTCATCACCTTGCCCATGTCCCTGGGCGAAGTCGCGCCCGTCTCGGCAACGGCCTCCGCCGCCACCCGCTCGAGTTCGGCGGCATCGACGACCGGCGGCAGGTAGGCTTCGAGAATGGCCAGTTCGGCCTTCTCCTTGTCGACCAAGTCCTGGCGGCCGCCGCGGGCGAACTGGTCGATCGAGTCCTTGCGCTGCTTGACCAGCATCGACACGACCTGGAGTTCCTCGACATCGGTCAGCGCGCGGCCGCGCTCGACCTCGCGGTTCATCAAGGCGGCCTTGAGCATCCGCACGGTGCCCAGCCGCACCTGGTCGTGTGCCTTCATGGCTTCGGGCAGCGTCTTCGTGAGTTGCTCCATCAGCGACATGTGATCCTCCGAAACACCGGTGTCGGCCGCGTGGCTAGCGATCCTGATCGGAATCACCAAGCGTGACGTGCCAGTCGTCGGTGTGGGCGTAGAAATCGGCCGACACGGGCACCGCGTTGATCTTCGCCGTGAAGTCGACCGTGGACTTCACCCCGAAATAGCCGGAACGACGGAGCAGCCGGCGAAAACCGGCGTGCATCGAGTAGACGCGGACCTTGTCTGAGTCGGCGGCGCGCGCCTCGCGATCGACCCAGCGCAGCAGCGTCAGGAACCCGACCCGATCGTCGGGGTCGGCGAGGAAATCGACGAGAATCGTGACCTTGCCCCGGGCCTCCCGCGCGTGTCGGTACACGGCGTACCCGCACACGGTCTCGTCCCGCTTGAGCGCCACGATCGAATACCGCACGTGCGGCGGCTCGATGTACTTCCAGTTCAGATAGGGCGCGTCGCGCCTGACAGCCAGGCCGAACGACGAGGCGACCTCAGCCCACAGCTCTGTGAAGCGTCCGTCGAAATGGCGGATCGGCTCGACCTGCGCCGCGAGCGGTCGGGTCCTCGCCACCACGCGAATGAACGGGTAGGTGACCGCGGACACCAGCCGGTTGACCGGCGTCGGCCAATTCGGACGGCGAAGCGCACGGCGCGTGAGCGGCTTCACCAGGCAGGGCACGGGCCCGACGTTCGGCCACCGCATCTTCCGGAACACGCCCTGTGAGGATGGGGACAACCCGAGGCCGAGCGCGGCTCCGACATTCTGGTCCCAGGTGCGGAACAGGGCCTCGCCAATCCCCTGGCGCTGCCGTTCGGGGGCCACCATCACGTCCATGCCCCACGAGCCGGCAATCTCGGCGCCCTTGACGGCGAGCCGCACCGGCATCGTCGCGTACTGGCCGATCACGGTCGGGCCTTCGCGTGCGAGCCAGATCTGCGGGCCGTCGGGAGCGTTGGTCGGGTTCTGGAGGTACTGCCAGTGCCAGCGCAGCTGGCTGGCGTTGGCGGCGTCGTGGCCGAACACGCGCCGGTAGAGCAGGTCGACCGCGCGGCGGTCTCCGTCTCGAAATCGAACGATGTCAGCCACTCGCACATTCTAGCGCGGTCCCCGGCGAAAACGCTGGAGGCTTCGTGGCGGATCGGACACAATGCGTGGAAGCCGCTGCCGGGAGAGCCATGGCCGACGGATGCAAGTTCTCGCTGATCGTGCCCACCTACAACGAGTGCGCCAACCTCGAGGCGCTCGTGTCGGCGGTGGCCTCCGTTCTTGCCGAACGCCGGGTAGCCGGCGAACTCGTCGTGGTCGACGACAACTCGCCGGACGGGACCGGCAATCTCGCCGATCGGCTGGCCCTGCGCTTCCCGATGCAGGTCGTGCACCGCGAGGGGAAGCTGGGGCTTGGCAGCGCGGTGATGGCCGGCTTCGAGCGGGCGCGTGGCGAGGTGCTCGGCGTGATGGACGCCGACCTGAGCCACCCGCCGTCGGTGTTGCCCAGCCTGCTCGCCGCGCTGTGGGCGCTCGACGCCGACATGGTCATCGGCAGCCGCTATATCCCTGGCGGGGCCTCGGCGCACTGGCCGTGGCCGCGGCGCCTCATGTCCCGAACCGCGGGCCTGCTGGCGCGGCCGCTGACACCGGTTCGCGACGCCGGCTCCGGCCTGTTCGTGGTCAAGCGGAGCGCGATCGAGGGCGTGCGCATTTCAGCCACTGGATTCAAGATCGGCCTCGAGTTGCTCTGCCGCGGGCGCATCGCGTCGATAGCCGAGGTTCCGTTCGTCTTTGTGGATCGAACTGCCGGCCGGAGCAAGATGACGGCACGCGAGGGGCTAGGGTACCTCGCCCAGTTGCTGGATCTGTACGCGCTGCGCCTGAAGACGGGGAGGCGGCCGCCCGTGCGCTATCGCCAGGCGGCGGACCTAGACGTGCGGAAGTGGATGGAATCCACGTTTACTCGGGAACCTTGATCGGCCCGGTCGACGGCTGGCCTGGCGGTACGACAGTCGGGCTCTGTATCCCGTAGGGATTGCGGGGTGGAGTGGTCGCCGGCGCGGTCATCTCTCCCGGGCGGGCAGGCGAACCACTGGCCTGGCCGGGTGATCCCACGGGCAATCCAGGAACCTGGGACGAGGTCGGCATCTGGGTGGGCTGGTCCGCCGTCTCGTCGTCTGTCACCGGCTGCGCCACGACGAAGGACTGCCGACCAGCTCCCTGCATCACCTGACGATTCGGTCCGAGAGGCGTGATGCCCCCGCCCCGGGCCGGCGCAAACCCCTGCGTTCCTGCCGACCCCGCGTCGCCGCCAGGCATGCCGAACGGTGGCTGGCCGAAACGTCCCCTTTCCCCCGCGGTGTCCGTCGAGGGCCTGGGCGAGGCTGCCACCACCGGGATCGCGGGCGCCAATCCGGGCATCAGCAGGATCCGGTCGTACCCCGAGACGGTGGCGACCACTTCGCGCCGCGGCGCCGCAACATAGCCGGCCGTTCCGCGCAGGATGGTCTCGAGCGCCCGGAGTTCAGGGACATCCGTCATCTGCAGCGTCACGGGCGCGCCGGCAAGGCGGTCGAGGTTCGTGACGCGAACCTGCCCGAGGCGTGCCCACTCGCTGAGGATCTCCCGCGGCGATGCGTCGGTGGCGATGAGCGTGACCAGGCCGTGCGAGAACGACAACTTCACCTCGCCGCCCCAGGCCGGCCCCGCGGCGGCCAGCAACGCGCCGACAAGCGCCCACCGAACCAACGGCTTCACCTCATCACCTCGGATCTCTTCACTTTATCGGCTGCGGAGGCGCTGTCGGCATTCCGGGCCGCTGCGACGAAGAAGGCGGTGCCGGCTGCGCCTGGGCCGCCCCCGCCTGTCCCGAAGAGGGCGCGTACGGGTTTCCCGCAGGCATCCCGGGCCGCTGGCCTCCGAACGGCGAAGAAACCGGCATGGCCTGATCCTGGTCCGTTTGGTCCTCGTCGTCGCTCACCAGTACGGGAGAAACGGCCACCCGGTCGCGGCCCGGCGACGGCTGGGCGGACGGTGCCGGCGCACCAACTGTTGGCACGACGGTCGGACGCGCGCCGGGCATCAGGACGATGCGGTCGTAGGTGGAGAGCGAGGACTCTGGCATCGGGCGCGGCGCGGCGATGAAACCGGCCGCCGAACGGAGCAGCGTCTCAAGCGCTTGCCGCTCGGGCACGTCGGTCAACTGCAGCGTCACCTGTCCGCCGCTCAGGCGCTCGGCGTTCACCACGCGCGTCTGGCCGACGCGCGACCACTCGGCGAAGATCTCGCGCAGCGTTGCGTCCTTCGCGTCGAGCGTAACGAGGCCCCCCCGAATCGCGAGCCGGACGTCGCCGGCCGACGAGGGCCCCGCAATCCCGACGACCATCACCGCCGCGATGATCGAGCCCCGCCATCTCATGGGTGCACCTCTGACCGCAGTATACGCCCGGACGGCGCCTATTCGTGCCGCTCGAACCGCAGGGCCGCGACCTGCTCCGAGACCAAGCCCATCAGGAAGACAATCACGCCGAGCATGATGAGCAGCACTGAGGAGTTCGTGACGTGCGACTGCGTCGCAATGGTCCAGGCCGCGTAGCCGACGCCGAGCGCGAACGACGCGAGACTCACGGGCAGGAACAGGCGGAGGGGGCTGAACAGCGTCACCACCTTCAGCACGATGAGGAAGAAGCGGGCGCCGTCGCGGAACAGGTTGATCTTCGACTGGCCGATTCGCGGCCGCGCCTCGACCGGCTCGAACGCCACGTTGTACCCGGCCTTCACGAACGACAGGGTGGTTGTCGTCGGCGTGGAGAATCCGTTGGGCAGCAGGTGGATGAACTCCCGGAGCTGCAGCCGCCGCGCGGCGCGGAAGCCGGAAGTGAGGTCCGGAATCGGACGGCCGGTCAGGTACGAGGCCAGCCCGTTCAGCGCGGCGTTTCCAAGGCGCCGGCCCCAGGTCGCCTGCGTCGCGCGCGCCCTGGCGCCCACCACAAGATCGGTACTCACCCAGCCGCGAGACGAGGCGAACGGCGTCGGCCGGCCGATGCTGACCGTCGGCGTCGATGATCAGGACGTATTCGCCACTGGCCGCCCGGATGCCGGTCTTCACCGACGCGCCGTTGCCCTTGTTGTAGGGATGTCTGATCACCCGAGCGCCCGCCGCCGCCGCCGCTGCTGCGGTCTGGTCGCGCGACCCGTCGTCGATGACGAGGATCTCGCGCCAGTCGGCTGACTGGCGGAGTCCCGCCACGACGTCCGCAATGACGTCGGCCTCGTTGAAGGCGGGAATCACGACCGACGTCTGTTCGGGTGAGGCCACGCTGTCTCCACTCGGCGCACGGCGTCGGACCGGGCGCCGGCTAGGTTGCGAACCGGAAGTTGATGACGTCGCCGTCCTGCACGACGTAATCCTTCCCCTCGAGCCTAACCTCGCCGTGCTCGCGGCAGACCGCGAGCGAGCCGCGGGCGATCAGGTGCTCGAAGCGAACCACCTCGGCGCGGATGAAGCCGCGCGCGATGTCGGTGTGGATCTCGCCGGCGGCCAATTGAGCGTGAGTACCGCGCGGGATCGACCAGGCGCGGCACTCGTCCTCGCCGGCGGTGAGGAACGAAATGTACCCGAGCAGATCGTAGGTGGTGCGAATGACACGGTCGATACCGGATTCGCCGAGGCCCAGATCGGCGAGGAACGCCTGCGCGTCAGCGGCGTCGAGCTGCCCGATCTCGAGTTCGATCTTCGCGCACACGGCCACGACCGCGGTGTGCGGGCGCGCGAGGAACGCCGTCAGCCCGGCTGCCGCGGCAGCGCGGGCAGGGTCGGCCAGCAGCCCGATGTCCGCGTCGTCGAGGTTCACGACGAGCAGCAGCGGCTTGGCCGAGAGGAACTGGAATCCCCTGAGCATCTTCCGCTCGTCGTCGGTCATGGCGAGGCCCCTGATCGGGGACCCGTTCTCGAGCGTCTCCTTGCAGCGGAGGATCAAGGCCCGCTCGCGCTCGAGCTCGCTCGTCCGCCCCTTTTTGAGATCGCGCTCGATCCGCTCGATCCGCTTCTCGACGACGGCGAGGTCGGCGAGCAGCAGTTCGTCGTCCATGGCCTGCGCGTCGGCGGCCGGGTCGATCGCCTCGGCGTGATGCGTGACCGTCGGGTCGCGGAATGCCCGGACCACGTGCACCAGCGCGTCGGCGTTGCGGTAGGGCGCGACGTCGAGCAGCGCCTCCGCGCCGCTGCGGCCCGCGCCGGCGAGATCGGCGAACTCCACCGTCGCCGGTGTCTTCTTCTTCGGCGTGTAGAGTTCGGCCAGCCGATCCACGCGGGCGTCAGGCACCCGGGCAACGCCGACGACCGCCTCGAGCTTGCCGTGGCCCGTCCGCGGCGCCTCGTGGTGGCTGGTCATCAACTGGAACAACGTGGTCTTGCCCGACGACGGGAACCCAATCAGCGCGGTTCGAAGCATGGCGTGTTGAAGATGCTACCACGCTGGCCAGGCAGCAGACACACCGCGCCAGCCCGCCGCACGGGGCCGGCGGGCGACCGGCGACAAATCTGACGCCAAAACAGGCGAAGCAAAGACGAAAATCTGACATTTCCGCACGCAGGGCCAACTAGTTCTGTTTCTTGGGGATTGACATCACAGAGTCCGTCACTTACCATCCGTGTGGTCCAGAGTGGAGTGAGGTGGGAGACCTGTCATGTTGCGCGGAAGTTTCACGGCGAAAATCGACGAAAAGAGCCGCCTGAAGATCCCGCGCGATTTCCTTGCTTCCATCGAGGAGCAGCACGGCCGCGAGCTCTTCGTGACCAGCCTCGACGGGGTGTGTGCCTGCCTGTACCCCATGTCGGTCTGGACCGAAATCGAGCGACAACTCGGCGCCCAGGGGCTGGTGCGCGATCCCGAAGTGGATCGCTTCTTCAAACACACCAGCTTCTTCGGCCAGGTGGCGGACATCGACAACCAGGGTCGGGTGCTCATCCACCAGCGGCTGCGCGATCAGACCGGCATGGCCGGCGAGGTCGCCGTCGTCGGCAGCTTCGACCATCTCGAGGTCTGGAACCTCGAGCGGCTCAAGGCCGACCTGGCTGCGGCGCCATTCACCGACGCCGACCGTCGCGTCCTGGCGGGGCTGTTGCGGCAGTCCGCCAAGACCGCAGGTCCGTAACCGCGGGTCGGGACGGCGACGCTCATGCCCGAGCATGTTCCGGTGATGAGGGCCGAGGTCGTGCAGGCCCTTGCTCCAGGGCGCGGAGGGCTGTTCGTCGATTGCACGCTCGGCCTTGGCGGCCACGCGGCGGCCGTGCTCGAGGCGGGCGCGGGTCGCCTGATCGGGATCGACCGCGATGGCGAGGCGCTCTCCATCGCGCGTGAGCGCCTGGCTCGGTGGAGCAGCCAGGTGGAGCTGGTGCAGGCGAACTACCGCGAGATCGACCGCGTGCTCGATGCGCGGGGCATCGGCGGCGTCGACGGCATCCTGGTCGATCTCGGTGTCTCTTCCCTGCAGTTCGACGGCGAGGGGCGCGGGTTCAGTTTTCAGCGGGACGAGCCGCTCGACATGCGCATGGACCAATCGGCTGGCGCGACCGCCGCCGACCTGGTCGCGGATCTGCCGGAGGAGGACCTCGCGAACCTGATCTACCGGTTCGGCGAGGAGCGGTACTCGCGGCGGATCGCGCGTGCGATTGTCGAGGCGCGGCGCACGGGTCCGGCGTCGACGACGGGCCAGCTGGCCGCGATCGTGCGGCAGGCGGTGCCGCGCCGGGGATACAGCCCGATTCACCCGGCGACGCGGACCTTTCAGGCGCTCCGCATCGCGGTGAACGGCGAGCTGGAGGGGCTCGACGGGTTTCTCGACCAGGCCTGCCGGCGCCTCGCGCCCGGCGGGCGGCTGGTCGTGCTGGCGTTTCATTCGCTCGAGGACCGCGTCGTCAAGCACTCGCTCCGCGGTCTCGCCGCCAGCGAGGCGACGTCGTTCCGGCTGCTGCGACGGCGGGCGACGCAGCCGAGCGACGAGGAAGTGGCGGCCAACCCGCGCGCGCGGAGCGCGAAGCTCCGGGCCGTCGAGCGGGTGGAGTGAGGCAGGTTCTCCGGAAGGGATCAGCGACATGCACGGCAGGGCTCGTCCCACGACCGCGTTCGAGATGGACCCCGTGCTGTTGCCGCAGCAGGTCGTCCACGAGGTCGACCGGTCGCGGCATGTCGAGTTCCGGCGCTGGCTGGCGATCGGGCTGGTCGTGCTGGCGGCCGCGCTCTTCGACGGCTGGCAGCGGTCGGCGCCCGTGTCGCACGGCTACCGGTTGGAGGAGATCAAGCGTTCGCTCGCCGAAGAGGACGAGATCGGCCGTCGCCTGCGCCTGGAGATTGCATCGCTTCAATCGCCGGCCCACATCGAGTGGCTGGCGACGAACCAGCTTCATCTCGTCGCCCCAGGACGGGACAACGCCATTGTGATTGAGCGCTTCGTGCCGCCGCCGGCTCCGCCGTCGTCGGTGGTGGCCCTGCGCTAGGAACCGGACATGGTCGAGCCGCGCGATCCTCTTGGTTGGAGACGCACCGTCGGACGCCGGCTGGCGGTGGTCGCCGCGCTGTTCGGCCTCTGCGCGCTCGCCATCCTCGCCCGCCTCGTCAACCTGCAGATCTACCAGCGCCACGACCTCGAGATGCGCGCGGAGAGCCAGCGGAGCCGGCTCCTCGAAGTGCCGGCGCGGCGGGGTGACCTGCTCGACCGCCACGGCCACGTGCTCGCCTACAGCGTCGATGTCGACACGGTGTACGCCAACCCGGGCAAGGTGCAGAACCCGGTGCCGGCGGCCTCTCGAATCTGCGGCGCCCTTGGCGACTGCGACGAGGCCGATCGCGCGGCGCTCGTCAGGACGCTCGGCCGCAAGAGCGCGTTCGCCTTCGTCAGGCACCGCGTCGATCCGGACGCGGCCCGCCGCGTGGCCGAGCTGAAGATCGACGGGATCTACTTCATGAAGGAGCCGGGGCGCTTCTATCCGAACCGCGAGCTCGCCGCGTCGGTCCTCGGGTACGTCGGGGCCGAGAACAAGGGGCTCGCCGGCCTCGAGGCGACCTACGACGCGAAGCTGCGTGGAACGCCTGGCCAGATGCTGCTCGAACTCGACGGCCGAAAGCGCCCGCAGGCGTTCAGCCGGGTGGGGCAGGACCCCGTGCCGGGCACATCGCTGGAGCTGACGATCGATGCCTTCCTGCAGCATCTCGCCGAGCGCGAGCTCGAGGCTGGCGTCCTCGAGAACCATGCCGCAGGCGGCGCGGTCGTGATGATGGACCCCGCGTCGGGCGAGATCCTGGCGTTGGCGAGCTACCCGACGTTCAACCCCAACTCGTACCGCCTCTCGACGCCCGACGAGCAGCGCAACCGCGGCGTGCAGGACGTCTACGAGCCGGGTTCGACCTTCAAGCTCGTGACCGCGTCGGCCGCGCTCGAAGAGAAGGTCATGCGGCCGACTGACCTCATCGATACCGGGGGCGGGTCGATTGCGGTCGGTCCCAAGCGCGTTGTGCGAGAAGCCGAGGGGCACGCATACGGGACGCTCAGTCTTACCGATGTGATCGTGAAGTCGAGCAACGTCGGCGCGATCAAGATCGGTTTCCGCCTCGGCGCCGAGCGGCTCGGCCGCTACGTCAGGAGCTTCGGGTTCGGGACGAGGCTGTCCCCGGATTTTCCGGGAGAGAGTGCCGGGATCGTCTGGCAGCCGTCGCAGTGGACCGACAGCGCGTTGGCGTCGGTGTCGATGGGTTACCAGGTGAGCGTGACGCCGCTCCAGATGGCCGCCGCGGCGAGCGCCGTGGCCAACGGCGGCGAGCTCGTGCAGCCGCGGATCGTCCGCGCCGTGATCGACGCCGACGGGCGCGTGCCCGTGCCCCGCAAGGTGATTCGCCGGGTCACGTCCCCGGAGACCGCGGCGGAAATGACGGCGATCATGGAAGGCGTCGTCACGCAGGGCACCGGCAAGCTCGCGGCGCTCCCGGACTTCACGGTGGCGGGAAAGACCGGCACGGCGAACAAGAACCTGAACGGGCACTACCTCGAGCACGACTACAACGTGTCGTTTGTCGGCTTCGTTCCCTCGCGCCAGCCGGCGCTCACGATCCTCGTCGTCATCGACACGCCGCGGGGACCCAACCCGCCGTTCGGCGGCACCGTGTCGGCGCCGATCTTCCGCCGCATCGCCGAGCCCGCGCTGCGCTACCTCGGCATCATGCCGAACGTGGATCCCGCGCCGCCCGTGCTGGTCGCGCGCCACGACGCCGCCAGCGAGATCAAGGTGGCGGGCCCGGTCGCGCCGCTGGCCATCGTGCCAGCGATGAACTCATCGGTGGCGGGCCAGGTCGTGCTGCCCGAGTTGCGCGGGCTCAGCGGCCGCGAGGCGCTGCGCCTGCTCGCGCGGCTCGGGATCACGCCGCGCGTGGCCGGCGAGGGTGTCGTGGTCGAGCAGGATCCTCTCTCCGGCACGGCGCTGGAGACCGGCGGCGGCTGCCGCCTGGCGCTCGGCCGTGCGGTGGCGGGGATCCACCCATGACCCTGGCCGACCTCCTCGCCTCGCTCGGCGACGCCTCTCCCGCTTTCGACGCGCCGGCCGACCCGTCGCTCGGAGGGCGCAGCGTGAAGGCGATCGCCTACGACTCCCGCCGCGTGGCCCCCGGATCGCTGTTCGTGGCGCTGAAAGGACAGAGACACGACGGCGTCGAGTTCGCGGTGCAGGCGCTGGCCCGGGGTGCGCTGGCGGTGGTGGCCGAGCGCCCGCGCCCTCCGGAGGTGACGGCGCCGTGGGTCGTCGTGCCGGACGCTCGGCTGGCCATGGCGCGGCTCGCCGCGGCGTTCTACCAACATCCGTCCGGGGACCTCACGGTGGTCGGCATCACCGGCACCAACGGCAAGACGACGACGTCTTACCTGGTGAACGCGCTGTTCGAGGCCGCCGGGATCCCCTGCGGCATGCTGGGCACGATCGTGTACCGGATCGGCGGCGAGGAGCGGCCCGCCACGCGGACGACGCCGGAATCGGTGGAGGTCCAGCAGATGCTGCGCGAGATGGTCGCGCGCGGATGCGGCGCGTGCGCCATGGAGGTCTCCTCGCACGCCCTGTCGCAGCGCCGGGTCGACCAGACGCGCTTCGTCGTCGGTGTCTTCACGAACCTCACCCGCGACCACCTCGACTTCCACGGCGACATGGAGTCGTACTTCGCCGCCAAGCGCCGTCTATTCGAGATGCTGGGGCCGGACGGCACCGCGGTGATCAACATCGACGATCCGCGCGGGGCCTCGCTGGCCGGCCTCGCGGGTCGGACGCTGACCTACGCCATCGACCGCCAGGCCGACATCCATCCTTCGGCGCTCACCTACTCGCTTCGCGGGTTCACCTGCGAGGCCGTCACGCCAGCCGGGCCGATCGAGGTTCGTTCGCCGCTCGTCGGCCGACCGAACGTGTACAACGTGCTGGCCGCGATCGGCGCCGCCGTGGCCTGCGGGCTGCCGACCGCCGCGATCGCGCGTGGGTTGGCGGGGCTCGACCGCGTGCCCGGCCGCTTCCAGGTCGTGTCGGGACCGGGCGACGACGTCACGGTCGTGGTCGACTACGCCCACACCGACGACGCGCTGAAGAACCTGCTCGAAACGGCCCGGCCGCTGGCGACCGCGCGACTGATCACTGTCTTCGGCGCCGGCGGCGAGCGCGATCGGACCAAGCGGCCCCTGATGGGAGCGGTCGCCGCCAGGCTCAGCGATCTCGTGATCATCACGTCCGACAACCCGCGCGGCGAAGATCCGGCGGAGATCATCGAGGAGATCAAACGCGGCGTGGCGATGCCGTCCGAGCGCACGCGGCCGTCCGAGTCGCGCGAGGGCCAGCCGAAGTACACGCCGCCAACACCGACGCCTCACCTCGTGATCGTCGACCGCAAGCTTGCCATCAACCGGGCCATCAGCCTGGCGCGGCCCGACGACGTCGTGGTGATCGCCGGCAAGGGGCACGAGCAGTACCAGGTGATCGGGGAGCGCGAGATCGCGTTCGACGACGTGGCCGTGGCGCAGGAGGCGCTCGAGCGCCGACGCGCCGGGCAAGACGACGCGCAGCGATGAGGTGGACGGTCGGGGACCTCATCGGCGCGGTTGGCGGACGGCTCTTGACCGGGTCGGCGGCAGCGGTCGTGCCGGGCGTCTCGATCGACACGCGCACGCTGAGACCGGGGGATCTGTTCATCGCGATCCGGGGCGATCGGTTCGACGGGCATGAGTTCGTGGAGGCCGCGTTCGCGGCCGGAGCGTCGGGCGCCGTCATCGGCGAGCCGATGCCGACGCTCAGTCCGGGAGTGATTTCGGGCCGCGCGCTGGTTGTGGTGCCCGACACGACCAGGGCGCTGCAGCGGCTGGCCCAATGGGTGCGTCGCCAGTCGGGGGCGCGCGTCGTGGCGATCACCGGCAGCGCGGGCAAGACGACAACGAAGGACGTCACGGCGGCGTTTCTCGGGCTGCGCTACCGGGTGATGCGGTCGTCGGGCAACAGGAACAACCACATCGGCCTGCCGCTGTCGCTGCTGGAACTCGACGAGCGGACCGAGGTGGCGGTGGTCGAGTTGGGCATGAACCACGCCGGGGAAATCCGGCGGCTCGTGGACATCGCCGAGCCCGACGTGAGGGTGTGGACGAACGTGGCCGAGGTCCACCTCGAGTTCTTCCCGTCGGTCGAGGCGATCGCCGACGCGAAGGCGGAGGTGCTCGACGGAGCCACGAGGCACACGGTGCTGGTGGCCAACGCGGACGACGCGCGCGTGATGGCGCGCGTGCAGACGTTTCCCGGCCGCGTCGTGACGTTCGGCACGTCGGAAGGCGCGGCCGTGAGGGCGTCGGCCGTCGAGGATCTCGGCATCGACGGCACGACCGCGCGAATCGAGACCGCGGGCGGGACGCTGCGGATCGAGGTGCCGCTGCTCGGGGAAGCGAACCTGCGGAATGTCCTGGCCGCCATCGCCGTGGCGGTGGAGTTCGGCGTTCCGCTCGACGCGGTGGCCGAGCGGGCGCGCGGGCTGCGCGCGTCGGCCCACAGGGGTGACGTCGTCCGTCTCGGCCGCGGCGTCGTCGTGATCGACGACGCGTACAACTCGAACCCGAGCGCGCTGCGCGGGGCGCTCGCGGTCATAGCCGGCGAGCGGCGGTTCGCGCGCTGCGTGGCGGTGCTGGGCGAGATGCTCGAACTCGGGCCGGAGGGCGTCGCCCTGCACGAGGCCTGCGGACGGGTCGCGGCGGCTGCGGGAATCACGCGACTGCTGACGGTGGGCGGGGAACCGGCGCGCCGCATGGGACGGGCCGCGATCGACGGGGGCATGGCGGAGTCGGCCGTGACGCACGCCGGCACGAGCGCCGAAGCCGCCGCGGTCGCCGCCACGCTGGTGCAGCCGGGCGACCTGGTGCTGGTGAAGGGATCGCGCGGGATAGGGACCGAGCGCGTCGTGGAACGGCTGACGGCCGATTTCGCGGCATAGCGCGGGCCGAGGGGGACCGTAAGGGTGATGTCCGACTTTCAGGTAACTGGCTCGCGCGTCGTGGTCGTCGGTGCCGCGCGCAGCGGCATCGCAGCCGCGGAGCTGCTCGCGCGCCGGGGCGCGCGGGTGACGCTGGCCGACCTGAAGCCGGAGCTGGAGGATGTCGATCGACTGCACGCCGCCGGCGTCGCGACGGCACTCGGCCCGCACGATCCGCAGCTGTTCACGTCGGCGGACCTCGTCGTGCTCAGTCCGGGTGTGCGGTTGCGGCAGCCGGCGCTCGTCCGCGCGCGGCGCGCGAATGTGCCGATCATCGGCGAGCTGGAGCTGGCCTCGCGCCTGCTCAGGGGCCGGATCGTGGCGATCACGGGGACCAAGGGGAAATCGACGACGACGACGCTGGTGGGCCGCATGCTGAGCGCGGCCGGCTTCGACGCCCCCGTGGCCGGGAACATCGGCGCCCCGCTCGCGGCCAAGGTCGACGCGTCGACGGACGAGACGATCCACGTGGTCGAGGTGAGCAGTTTCCAGCTGGAGACCACGGTCACCTTTCACCCGTGGATCGCGGCGCTTCTGAACCTGTCGGCCGACCATCTCGATCGGCACGCGAACCTGCGCGAGTACGCCGCCGCGAAGGCGCGCGTGTTCGCGAATCAGGGCGAGGGCGACTGGGTGGTCGTGAACGCCGACGACGCGCCCGCGATGAGGCTGGCGACCCGGCGGGCGCGCGCGCCCAAGCGCCTGTTCGCGCTGGACCGGGCGCTCGCCGACGGCACGGTGGTGTCGGAGGGTTGGATCGTGTGGCGCGTGAAGGGCGAGGCGGAGGTGCCGCTGCTGCCCGTCAGCGAGGTTCGGCTGATCGGGCGCCACCTGCTCTCCGACGTGCTGGCGGCCTCGACGATTGCCAGGCTGGCCGGCGCGAGCGCTGAAGCCATCCGCGCCGCGGTGTCGGGGTTCACGGGGCTCGAGCACGCACTGGAGCCGGTGGCGACGGTGAACGGCGTCCGCTTCGTCAACGACTCGAAGGCCACCAACGTCGAATCGGCGCGACGGGCGATCGAGAGCTTCGAGCACGGCGTCGTGCCAATCATCGGGGGCCGATACAAGGGCGGCGACTTCCGCGATCTCCGCCCCGCCATCGGCGCGCGTGCATCGGCCGTGATCGCGATCGGCGAGGCGGGCGGGATCGTGCGCGAGGCGCTGGCGGACGTTGTACCAGTGATCGACGCCGGATCGATGGCCGAGGCGGTGCGCGCGGCGCTTGGAGCGGCGCCGCCGGATGGCATCGTCGTGCTGGCGCCGGCGTGCTCCAGCTTCGACATGTTTCGGGATTACGCGGAGCGTGGACGGGTCTTCAAGCAGGAAGTGCTGAAGCTCGTGGAGGGGCACGGCGGACGCCGTGAGCCGTGAGCAGTCGTCAGTCGGCCCGCGCGTTTGAGAGCTGACCGCTGGGAACGCAGGCTGCCCCAGCCTGCGAGGTCGGTGTCTCAACCCCGGCTGACTGATGACTGCTGGCGGCTCACGGGCAGACGCCGCGCAGTCGGTGTTTCGGATCGATCGGGACCGCGCTGTAGGCCCGGCCGACGCGGGGGCGGGAGCGAGACGCAATGGCTCGGAAGCTCAAATCGGACGCGGTGCTGTTCACCACCACCCTGCTGCTGCTCGTCATCGGCATGGCCTGGGTGTACAGCGCCTCGGTGGTGACCGCCGGCGAGAAGATCCACGACCCCGGCTACTTCGTCATCCGGCAGGGCATGTGGGTGGCCCTCGGGCTGGTCTTCCTATTCACGGCCATGACGATCGACTACCGACGCTTCCGCAACCGTACCGCGCTGCTGTGGGTCGCCGGGATGACCGTTCTCGCGCTGGTCGCCGTCTTCTTCTGCCGACCCGTCAACAACGCCCACCGGTGGCTGGGCTTCGGCAGCCTCGGCATCCAGCCGTCTGAGCTCGCCAAGCTGGTGGCCATCCTGTTTGTCGCCACGGTGCTTGAGCGCAGGCTGGAGGAACGCGAAGCGCTCGATCCCGGCTTGATCCAGGCCGGCTCGCTGCTGCTCGTCTTCGTCGCGCTCATCGTGGTCGAGCCCGACTACGGGAGCGGCCTCGTGCTGCTGGCCACCGTCTGCGCGATGGTGTTCGTCGCGGGGCTGTCGTACCGGCGCGTGGTCACGGCGCTGCTCGTCATGCCGGTGCCGCTCGTCGCCGTGATGCTGCTGTCGCCCTACCGCGTCCGGCGGTGGACCGCGTTCCTCAACCCGTACGACGACCCGTTGGGCAAGGGATTCCAGACCATCCAGTCGCTCATCGCGGTGGGGACTGGCGGCGTGTGGGGCAAGGGGTTCATGGCCGGCGTGCAGAAGATGTTCTACCTGCCGGAGGCGCACAGCGACTACATCTTCGCGGTCATCGCCGAGGAGCGCGGCCTGATCGGATCGGTGGCGGTGCTGCTGTGCTTCGCGGTCATCATCTGGCGCGGGCTGCGCGTGGCGCGCCGCGCGCCGGACGCCTTCGGCGCCCTGCTGGCCGTCGGCATCACGACGATGATCGGCCTCCAGGCGATGGTGAACCTCGGCGTGGTGATCGGCCTGCTGCCGTCGAAGGGAATTCCGCTGCCGTTTGTCAGCGCCGGCGGATCGTCGATGCTGGTGAGCCTCGTGGCCATGGGCGTGCTGCTGAACATCTCGCAGCAGGCGTCGGCGACGGAGTGACGCGTGCTGGGACGGACCAGGCGAGTGCATTTCGTGGGCATCGGCGGCAGCGGCATGAGCGGGATCGCCGAACTGCTCGCCAACCTCGGGTACGTGGTGAGCGGCTCGGACGCGACGGCGTCCCCGGTCACGGCGCACCTCGCGTCGTTGGGCGTTCGGATCGAGGAAGGGCACGATCCCGCGCACGTCGGGGACGCGGACGTCGTGGTGTACTCGTCGGCCGTCAGGCCGACCAACGCGGAGATCGTCGAGGCCAAGAGGCGCCGCATCCCGGTGATTCCCCGGGCCGAGATGCTGGCCGAGCTGATGCGTCTCAAGTACAGCGTGGCCGTGGCCGGGGCGCACGGCAAGACGACCACGACGTCGATGATCGCCCTCGTGCTGGAGCGGGGCGGGCTCGATCCGACGGCCGTCATCGGCGGGCGGCTGAGCGCGTTCGGCAGCAGCGCCCGGCTGGGCCGCGGCGAGTTCATGGTGGTCGAGGCGGACGAGAGCGACCGGTCGTTCCTGAAGCTGACGCCGTCGGTGGCGGTGGTGACGAACATCGACCACGAGCATCTCGAGAGCTACCGCGACTTCGAGGACCTGCAGCAGGCCTTCGTCGACTTCGCGAACAAGGTGCCGTTCTACGGCACCATCGTGGCCTGCGCCGACGACGCGCACCTTCGCGCGCTGCTGCCGGCGATGACGCGGCGCGTGACGACCTACGGGCTGGACGCCGCGGACGCGCACTACCGCGGCGTGGACGTCACCGGATCGGGGTTCGACTGGCGGTGCACCGTCGTGCACACGGGGAGCGGCGAGCCGGTCGCGCTGGGCTCGATCGTCCTGCACGTGCCGGGGCGGCACAACCTGCAGAACGCGCTCGCCGCGGTCGCCGTGGGGCTGGATCTCGGCGTGCCGTTCGACCGGATCGCGGCGGCGCTCGACGCGTTCCGCGGCGCCGAGCGGCGGTTCCAGGATCACGGCGAGGCGCGCGGTGTCAGGGTGATCGAGGACTACGGCCACCACCCGACGGAGATCGCGGCCGTGATCGGAGCGGCGCGCGCGGCCTTCGGGGGACGGCTGGTGGTCGTATTCCAGCCGCACCGTTTCTCGCGGACGCGGAGGCTGATGGACCTGTTCGGCCCGGCGCTGTCGGGCGCGGATGTCGTGGTGCTGACCGACATCTA
Organism: uncultured Acidobacteriota bacterium; assembly: GCA_963727765.1. Lineage (GTDB taxonomy): Bacteria > Acidobacteriota > Vicinamibacteria > Vicinamibacterales > Fen-181 > FEN-299. The sequence continues at coordinate 141,833 of CAVSGZ010000013.1, read as the reverse complement.
CGCGGCGGGCGAGGACCCGATTCCCGGGGTGACGCTGGACGCACTCGCGGCGGCGATCCGGCGCGGAATCCGCGGGCCGCTGCACGTGGTGCGGGACGTCCGGGACGTTCCGGCGGCAATCGCGCGGCTGGCCGCCTCCGGCGACATCGTGATGACGCTCGGCGCCGGCTCGATTGGCGCGGCGTCGGAGGCCATCCTGGCCGAACTGAGGGCGGGACAGCAGTGAGCGGGAGAGGACCGAGAGGCGTGTCATCGTGCCGGTAACACTTCCTGCCGATCGTCGGTTCCTGCGGGCGCAGGTCAAGCCCGGCCGGCGGCACGCGCCGTGGCGGCTCTGGCTGCGCGTTGCGCTGGTCGTCGCCGCCGCTGCGGCGGCGACGGGCTTGGCGGCGTGGTGCGCGGTGGCGGTGATGCGGGCGCCGATGCTGCGCGTGGCCACGATCGAGGTCAGCGGCACGCGGCACTTGTCCAAGGGCGACGTGCTTGCGCTGGTCGACGGGCTCCGCGGCCAGAACATCCTCGGCGTGCGGCTCGAGGACTACCGGCGCCGCGTCAAGGCCTCTCCGTGGGTGGCCGACGCGACGATCAGCCGCTCGCTCCCGGCGACGATCGTCGTGCGCATCCTCGAGCGGCGCCCGATGGCGATTGGGCGGGTGGGGGAGGACCTGTTCCTCGTGGACGAGCACGGCGATCAGATCGACGAGTACGGGCCGAGGTACGCCGACTTCGACCTGCCGATCGTCGATGGTCTGATGCGCGGCGCCGCCACCGATGCCGACACCAACGAGCGGCGGGCGCAACTGGCGTCGAGGCTGCTCCGGGACGTGCGCACGCGTCCCGATCTGGCCCGGCGGATCTCGCAGGTCGACGTGTCGGACCCGCGCGACGCCGTCGTCATCATCGACCAGGACACGGCGCGAGTGAGGCTCGGGGACGAGCGGTTCCTGGAGCGGCTGCAGTCGTACGTCGACCTCGCGCCCACGCTGCACGCGCAGGTGCAGGCGATCGACTACGTCGATCTCAGGTTTGGCGAGCGGGTGTACGTCGGGTCGCAGGCGGCGGCTGCGCCGGTGCCTGCGGGCGCAGGGGCGGCGCGCGCGGTCGGTGGGACGCGCGCATCGGCCGGCAGGAAGGGCGGACGGTCGGGACGGGAGTAGCCGGCGGCCGGCCGACGCCGGAGTCGTGACAGGACGGTGCAGGGCCAGCAGCTTGGCGGCGGAGGGAGCGTGGCGCGAAGGGAACGGTACCTGGTCGGCCTCGATGTAGGCACGTCGAAGACGACGGCCATCGTCGGCGAGCCAGGAGAAGAGAACACGCTGAACATCGTCGGCATGGGGGTCGCCGAGTCGACCGGCATCCGCGGCGGTCGCGTCGTCAATCTCGAGGCCGCCGTGGAGTCGATCAAGAAGGCGATCGTCGAGGCGGAGCTGACGGCAGGGATCGAGATCGACAACGTGCACCTCGCGCTCTGCGGGCTCCACGTCAAGGGGTTCAACAGCCGCGGCGTCGTGGCTCTCTCCGGCAAGAACCGCGAGATCACGGCCGAGGACGTCCACCGCGCCATGGACGCGGCCAAGGCCGTGTCGCTCCCGGCCGGCTGCCAGATCCTGCACGTCCACCCGCAGGACTTCGTCGTGGACGACCAGGACGAGATCCGGGCGCCCGAGGGCATGACCGGCACGCGCCTCGAGGTGAACGTCCACATCATCACGGGAAACGTGAACGCGACGCAGAACATCGTGGCCTGCGTGAACCGGGCCCAGGTGCACGTGGCCGGGACGATTCCCGGGCAGCTCGCCGCCAGCACCGCCGTGCTGACCGACGACGAGAAGGAGCTGGGCGTGGCCCTGCTCGACATCGGCGGCGGAACGACCGACCTGGCCATCTTCCAGCGCGGCAGCCTGTGGCATACGGCCGTGATCCCGGTGGCCGGCGATCACTTCACCAACGACATCGCCGTGGGCCTGCGGATGCCGATTCCCGAGGCGGAAAAGCTGAAGCGGCGCAGCGGCTGCGCGCTGTCCGGGATGGTCGAGGAAGAGGAGACGATCGAGGTGGCGAGCGTCGGCGGGCGGCGCCCGCGCGTGATGGGGCGGCGGATCCTCAGCGAGGTGCTCCAGCCGAGGGCCGAGGAGATCTTCCACCTGGTGTGGGACGAGATCCGGCACGCCGGCTATGAGAAGGCGCTCAACTCGGGCATCGTGCTGACCGGCGGCGGCGCCATTCTCGACGGCCTGCCCGAGATCGCCGAGCAGATCTTCGACCTGCCGATCCGGCGCGGGTCGCCGGCCGGCATCGGCGGCGGGCTGGCGGACCACGTGAACAGCCCGGCCTTTGCGACGGCCGTGGGCCTGGCGCAGCGTGCCCACATGCTCTCGCTGCGCAACGCCCCGGCCGAGGGCGCCGGAGGGTGGTCGGCGCTGGGCTTGAAATTCCGGCGGTGGTGGCAGGAGTTCATCCAGTGAGCGATGGAGCGCAACTCGCATGACTCTGCATCGTGAATCGCCGGCGGCGCAGGCGGCACGAGCGGTTCGTCCGGACCAGGCCCTGCCGGGGCCGACACCGGACCGCGGAGCGCTCGCGCGAGGCGGGACATGGCTGCGTGGCGGCACGGTGATCCAGATGCCGCTTCGCACGCGGCTGGCGCTGGTCCGGCCGCAGATGCTGAAGGCGCAGGCCGGCAGAACGGCACGACCCTGATCCACGCGCGGCGCGGCATCGGCCGCGGACGGCGTGGCTTCGACGGCACGGCCTTGAACCGACGACGGACATCTGAGGGCACGAACCCTGGAGGCGTGAATGGCGAACGTGCAGCACCTGATCCCCGGCAGCGACGCGTTGACCGAATCGCTGCGGATCCAATTCGGCGAGGACCCGCGGCGGCTCGGCGCGCGGATCAAGGTGATTGGCGTCGGCGGCGGCGGGAGCAACGCCGTGAACCGGATGGTGCGAACCGGCTTCGTCGGCGTCGAGTTCATCGTCGCCAACACTGACGTGCAGGCGCTGCAGCAGAGCGTCGCGCCGATCAAGGTGCAGCTCGGCGAGAAGCTGACCAAGGGGCTGGGCGCCGGCGCCGATCCCGCCGTCGGCCGGGCTGCCGCGCTCGAGGACACCGAGCGGCTGCTCGAGGCGCTCGACGACGCGGACATGGTGTTCGTGACGGCGGGGATGGGCGGCGGCACGGGCACCGGCGCGGCGCCGGTCGTGGCCAGCCTCGCCAGCGAGATTGGGGCGCTCACGATCGCGGTCGTGACCAAGCCGTTCATCTTCGAAGGGGGCCGGCGCAACCGCCAGGCCGAGCAGGGCCTGATCGAGCTGCGCCAGACGGTCGACAGCGTCATCACCATCCCGAACGAGCGGGTCCTGGCGGTCAATCGGAGCCAGTCGCTGCTCGACGCGTTCGCGGCGGCCGACGACGTGCTGCGCCAGGCCATCCAGGGAATCTCCGACCTCATCCTCGTGCCTGGGATCATCAACCTCGACTTCGCCGACATCAAAGCAATCATGAGCGGCATGGGGGTCGCCGTGATGGGCACCGGCATCGCGGAGGGCAAGGACCGGGCAGTCGAGGCCGCGAAGATGGCGGTGTCGAGCCCGCTGCTCGAGGATGCGTGCGTGGACGGTGCGCGAGGGGTCATCATCAACATCACCGGCGGATGCAGCCTCGGCATCGGCGAGGTCAACGACGCGTCTCACACGATCTACAAGGCCGCCCACGAGGACGCCAACATCATCTTCGGCGCCGTCGTCGATCCGAGCCTCGGCGAAAAGGTGAAGATCACGGTCATCGCCACCGGGTTCGGCGACGGGCGGCCGGGCAAGGGCGTGCGGCCCAGCACCGACACGCCAGTCGCCATCGAAAGCTACCAGGCCTGGTACGACGGGCACCGTCAGACCGTACCCGCGGCCGAAACCGGTTCGGTGACGCCCTCGATTCCGGTCCGCCGCCGGTCGGTCATCTCGGTGCCCGCGCAGGCCCGCGCGGTGGTGAACGGCGCGCCAGCCGAGCCGTCCCCCGAGGAAGGGGCCGACGTGGGCGAGGCGTCGCCGCTCGACGTGCCAGCGTTCCTGCGCCGCCAGCAGGGGTAGCCGGCCGTCGCTCTCCAGGCCAGGCCGCCGCCGGGCCGCGTGCCCGGCGCGTGGTAGACTGAAAATACCCACGGCACACGCGAGCGTCGGCGCTTCAACTCGAGCCGGCGCTCGGCCCGACCCTCGTCCGGGACTGCCATGGCTGCCTCTCCGATCTGACGCCATGAGCTCCTGGGAACACCGCGAACGGGCGCGGGAAATCCTCTCCCGCGAAGTCGGCTGCATCCGCAAGCCGCACACCGACCGCCTGCGCGTGGCGCTCGCGTTCCCCAACACTTACTTCGTTGGCATGTCGAACCTCGGCTTCCAGACCGTCTATCGCCTCTTCAACGAGCGCGACGATGTCGTGTGCGAACGCGTGTTCCTGCCGCCCAAACAAGAGCTGGCCGAGGCGCTCAGAACAGGCGTGCGGATCATCACCCTCGAGTCGCAGACGGCCGTCGCCGACTTCGACGTGCTCGCCTTCTCGGTGTCGTTCGAGTGGGACTATCCCAACGTCCTGACCATGCTGCGGCTTGCCGGCCTGCCGGTCCGCGCGGCGGACCGTGACGACCGCCACCCGCTCATCGTTCTCGGCGGAGCCACCAGCTTCCTGAATCCCGAGCCGCTCGCCCCGTTCGTCGATGTCGTCTGCGCGGGCGAAGGCGAAGTGCTCGTGCCGGCACTCGTCGAGGGGGCCGTCGGCGGCGGCGGCCACGCGGCGATCGAACGGCGCCTCGCTGGACAGCCTGGGATGTACGTACCGGCGCTCGTCGACGTCCGTTACGACCCGGACGGGCGGATCGCGGCATTTGAACCCGTCGCGGGCTCCGGCCTGCTGACGCCGGTGCCGAAGGCGACCCTCCGCGCCACGGACTTCGCCGACCCGCCGGCCACCACGGTGTTCTCGCCGGACACCGAGTTCGGCTCGCGCCTCCTGGTGGAGGTGGTCCGCGGTTGCGCCAACCTCTGCCGCTTCTGCTGGGCCGGGTACAACTACCTGCCCGTCCGGTCGTTCGACGCGGACCGCATCCTGCGCCTGGCCGAGGCTGCGCGGCCCCACGCGTCGCGCGTGGGCCTGGTGTCGATCGCCCTCTGTGACCACCCGGAGATCGAGCGGATTCTCAATCGGCTGTTCGAACTCGGCTATCACATCAGCCCCGCCTCGCTCCGGCTCGACGACATCACTGAACCGATCGTCCGCATCCTGCGCGAGAGCGGCGAGCGCTCGATCACGATTGCGCCAGAGACCGGGTCGGATCGCCTCCGGCGCGTGATCAACAAGACGGTCACCAACGCCCAGATCCTGGACCGGGCCGAGCTCGTGTTCGCCTCGGGCATCGAGAACCTGAAGCTCTACTACATGATCGGCCTGCCCACCGAAACCGACGACGACCTGGTGGCGATCCGGGACCTGACCGTCTCACTGCGGGAAACGATGCTGCGGCACGCCCGCGGCCGCGGCACGGTCGGCCGGATTGTGGCCAGCGTGAACCCCCTCGTCCCCAAGCCGGGAACGGCTTACCAGTGGATGGCCATCGAGGCGCCGGAAGCCACCGAACGCAAGATGCGGCGCCTGCGCCAGTTGGTGGCCAGCCTCGACAACGTCCACTTCTCCATCAAGTCCGAGCGAAACTCCTTCTACCAGGCCCTGCTCTCGCTTGGCGACCGCCGCGTCGCCCCGGTGATCGAAGAAGCCGAGCGCAACGGCGGGCAGTGGCGCGCCGCGGCGGCGGCGGCTGGCATCGACCCCGACTGGTACGTCTTCAGGGACCGCAGTCAGGACCTGGTCCTACCCTGGGACATCGTCGGGGGCGGCGTCAGGCCCGGGTTCCTCCGCAAGGAATTCGATCGCGGCCTCCGCGAGGAGCAGACCTTCCGCGCCTCCGGCCAGCTCGAGTAACCGCGGCCTCCGCGAGGAACTGATGCGGCGCAGCGCCGGCCTGAACCGGGCCTCGCGAGAGCAGATCACCCCTTGCCCGCCATAGCCCGAAGGGCGACGGCGGGCTCACTCCGCGATCGCCGCTTGCTCCTCGTGTTCGTCGTAGGCGTGGAGGATCAGGTCGCGCAGCCGGTCCTGCGCACCGGCGTCGACCAGCGGCCTGAGGAGCGAAAAGCTCCGCCGCTCGCCGTTCACCGAGTACTGGCGGGCCGGGAAAGTGACGTTGCGGCCATTGCCGTTGCGCCGCTCCCAGACGGCGAACCCGATGAGCTTGAGCCCGTCGAGCGCGCCCTCGCTGAAGTGCAGTTCGGCGTCGGCCAGCTTTCCTGGCGGATTGCCCCTGTCGTTGCGGCTGATCTTGACGAGCATCTGCAGCCTCCCTGTTGACGGCCCTGCCTTCAGCCCGAACGCGGGACCGGGGTCGCACGGTCTCGCCGGTGCCGCTGGCCCGAGGCGGCCTGCCGGAGAACAGAGCAAGCGGCATACCCGTCCGGCGCGACCGGGACCGGCGCGCTAAGCGACTGGTTCGCCACACCTTTGTCGCCACGCGCAGATCCACGCCGCCCGGTCCTCGTGCGGCGGCGGGCCAGACGCCAACTTCGGTTGCGCGAGGAGGGCGGGTCGACGCACGCCGCGAGAAGGCGGCGGCACGACCCGGCGCGATTTCGAGTGGGGCTGACGAAAACGGCGGGGAACCGTGTACCGATCGGCCCATGGACATCATCGGCATCGGGCTCGACGCGACGGAGATCCCCCGCGTCGCGGACGTGATCGCGCGCCACGGCGACCGCTTCCTCGCCAGGATCTTCACGCCGGGCGAGATCGCGTACTGCCAAGCCCACCGGCACGCGGCCCAGCACTTCGCCGCACGGTTCGCGGTGAAGGAAGCGGCGATGAAGGCTCTGGGCACGGGCTTCTCCAGGGGCGTCGTGTGGAAGGACATCGAGGTGGTTCGGCGCGGCGGGCCGCCGCAACTCCGGTTGCACGGCGTGGCGGCCGAGCGCTTCGCGGCCATCGGCGGAAAGACCTCGGCCATCACCATCACCCACACCGATTCGCTGGCGATGGCTCACGTCATCCTGTTGGGCGAACGCCCGGCATCACCCGATACGCCCGACAAATGACGCTGCTCGATGGATTCGCCTGGACAAGGCAGGGCTGTGGAACCGCCCTGCAGTCGGCGCCGCTTGCCGAGGTGGCCGACCACTTCTTCACAACCCGTCAACTCTGGTTGCGCGGCGAGAGCGAGCGCGCGGATTGGGCCAGCGTCGCTACCGCGATCGGTGTCTCCACGAACCGGCTGCTGAGGCTGAACCAGGTGCACGGGCGCGGCGTGGTGGTGCATCGAGCCGGCCCGCGCGCGGTCTACGGGGAAAACTCCGGCGTCCTCCCCGGCGTGGGTGAGTCTGAGTCATCGTGGCCGCAGGCCGACATCCTGGTGACCGACGACACCACGGTGGCGCTGGTGGTGCAGGCGGCCGACTGCGTACCGCTGCTCGTCGCCGACCGGCGGAGCGGGGCGGTCGCGGCCGTCCATGCAGGCTGGCGGGGCACGGCGGCGGGTGCGGCTCCGGCCGCGGTCGCGGCGCTCGCCGGCGAGTTCGGCGCGGACCCCGAAGACCTGGTCGTGGCGCAGGGGCCGAGCATCGGTCCCTGCTGCTACGTCGTGGGCGAAGAAGTGATCGAGGCGTTTCGGGCTGCCGGGTTCGCGCGCAAGATCGAGGCCTGGTTCGCGCGCGATGTCGCTGGTCGGATTCGTCTCGACCTGTGGAGAGCGAACCGGGACCAGTTGATGGCGAGCGGCGTCCCCCCGGAGAGGATTCACCAGTCCGGCCTGTGCACCGCCAGCCACCCCGAATGGTTTGCGTCGTACCGACGCGACGGGCCAGGGACGGGCCGCATTGCCGCCGTGATCAGGAGCAGAGGGGCAGCGACCGGGACGTAGACAGAAGGCTCAAGGCGCCCCAACGCGCTTCATCGTGTCGCCGATTGCTCCAGAGATTGAAAGGGCTGGTAAGGAGTCCTCGGTTGTCCTACCAGCCCCTACCCGACCTGGTGCGCCTCGCACCCCGTACTTCAAACGGTTACGCCAGAGGTCCGTCCTTGCCCCGTCTTCTGCGCTCACGCCCGAAGACGTATCCGGACAGGCCCACAAGAACGGCACCTCCCGTGAACAGCAGGGCGCCCAGCGCCGTACCATTGATTCCGGCCAGAAACACCACGCTGCAGACGATGAGGCCGGCGCCGGCTCCGACCATCCTGCCGATCTCCTCGAAGCGCGCATAAGCCAGGATGGTCACCAAGAAACCGAGCGTGAGGACTGCCCATGGCAGAATAGACCAGAACGACATGTTGTTCACCAATCTTCACCTCCCGATCGGCCCAACGAACACGGGCTTCAGCACGAACTCTGGGCGGTCAATGCGAAGACCCGTCCAACTTACGGGCGCGTCGAGAATGTTATAATGACCCGCCCACGCGTCGTAAACTCCCGCTACGGCCAGGGCAACTGCACCTGCGGCGGTCGCGTACGCGCTGAAGAGCGCCAGTTTGGAAATCGGGTCCGGTGAGATTGTAACCGCAACCGCGCCCGTGATGGCACCCGCTGCCACCGCGAGACCACCTGCGGCTTCAAGATACTTCCATCCACAACTTTGGGTCCTTATGGCTGGGCCCGACGTCGTTGGAAGGTATTGGCAACAACCATCTGCATAGCAGGCGACTTCATCCGCGGCGAAGTCATCCGCCGCCGAGTCTAAGTCCACCTGCATTGCAGCCTCTGCGGCCAACACATCATCTATGTCCTGCTGCGTTGCGCAGGGATCGTCCGGGTTGATCTCGCAGTCGGATTGGGGGGAAATGGAAGGCGCGACCGGAGCGTACACGTTGACCTCGTCAGTCGCGCCCGGCGAGTTCGCATCATTGGGCGACACGGACGTCACTGTCCCCTCACTGTCTGTCGCCGACAGTGGGGTCATCGCCTGGAACTTGATGTTGCCCCGGACGTACACGCTCGTCGTTACCGTCGCTGGTCCGACCTTGCGCTCGACTCGAATCGGAAGCCTCGCGAGCAGCTGATGGGCTTCTGCCTCCGAGGCTGCCGACATTGCATCAAGGACGGCGAGCGTCAAGGCGAAGTCGGCTTTCCTGTTCTTCAGCGGCATAGCCAGCACTTGTCTTATACGAGCTCGCGTGCTGGCGACGAATTCCGGAGAGGCAAGCAGAGAACCTCGGCTCCCTGTCTCGTCTTTTCTTGTCGCGGCCTTGCTCACAACAGCCGAGAGCTGCGCGGCTTCAAGGCGCCGGACGGAGCGGCCGTCATTTGAGAACACCTCGAGAATCTCGCCACCGCCGCCCTGAATCGAGGTCTGGGTTGGTGCAGCGCGCGGTGTTCCCCTGGCGAAGACTGACGCGGTCATCAAAGCAGCTAACACTGAGGCGGTCATCAAACCTGCCAACAAATTCCGGCACGGCAATTTGCGTAGCACAGTAATCTCCCTGGCGAAATGCTCACTTGCCCGCGTGAATAACGTGACAGCAACGATCAGGCTCTTCACCGCCGACTTCTTTGCTGGCTTCTTCGTCCCCGGTGGCGCAAATAGAGCAGCGTCGAGAGGCTCCATACCGCGGATCTCACGGAGGCCTGCACGACATCGTGACTCCTTCACGTTGGCTGGTCGCCGCGGGTGACGAACGGCCTAACCCAAGCCCGACGGTAGGACGACGCCGACGATGGCGACGCTACCCCCCGATGTCCGCGCAACACGCACAACTCAGGGGGCACTTGCAGCACGCATGGAACCCTGATGCGCACTTGGCCTGGCAGTCCCCCCCTGCGCAACTCGCCGTACATTGGGACTCGCCCAGCCCGCCGGACTCACAGTCGGCGCACCCGTCTCCGTCGCCCGCGGCGCAAGAGCCCCGCACGAGGCGCTCGAAAACGACGTCGGCCGTGTCGTGCACCAACGAGCCCCAGAAGACGCTCAACCCGGTGACATCCGCCTGCGCGTACCCCAGGTCATCCACGCCGAGGAGGCTGTCGTCGGGCGCCACCACGAAGGTCCACCCCACGTAGTCGTTGACGGCCACCGTCAGCCGCGAGCGCGAGTAGAGCACCGTGGCCGGCCCGGCATAGTCGGCAAACGCTCGGGGGGCATGTTGCAGGCGGAAGGCCACGCTGACGACGGTGGTCGGTTTCGTCCCATGCCATCCTCCAATCGAGCCGTTGCGTGAGGTCGGGCATCGCCTAGCAGAGCCGTGTACACTGCAAGAACGTTGGCGGAGGCCGAAAGTGTCACCTCTGACGGAGACGAGGCCAGACGCGAAATCGGACCCTGGCAGTCCACCCTCCCGGGGGTTTGACACTTTCCGCGCTCTGGTTCGTTCTTATGGGTAGACGCTGTGACTGAGCACTTCCTGGCCGATCTATTCGACCGCTATCACCGCACCCTGTTCTGGTACTGCCTGCGGCACACCCGGCGTCCCGAAGATGCCGAGGACCTCGTCCAGGAGGTGTTCTACCGGGCGAGTCGGCGTGCCGGCCAGTACCGGCGCCAAGGGGCCGGCCAGGAGACGGTCTGGCTGTTTCGCATCGCCCGTCGTCTGCTCATCGACCGACAACGCCAGGCCTCGGGGCGGCGCGTCGTGGAGGTGTCGGTGGGCCCCGTCGGCCGCGACGCCACCCAGGTGCTGGCGTTCAGCCTGCACGAGGCGTTGGACCGCCTCCACGCCACGGACCGCGAGGTCTTCCTGCTGCGCGAGGTGGTGGGGCTCACCTACGCGGAGATTGCCGCGCTGAGTGAACTGACCGAGGACGGAGTCCGGGCCCGGCTCTTTCGCGTACGGGTCCAACTCCGCGAGTGGCTGGGCGGACGGGTCCGAACCCCTGCCCTTCGACCCGCGTGCGGTGAACTCGAGCGCTCGCTCATGGCACCCCGAGCGATGTCGAGGAGCGGGCCTCGGGCCCTGAGCCTGAAGTGCCGGGGGTGGGGGTCGAACCCACATGTCCCGTGAGGGACCCAGGATTCTAAGTCGACGGAAAGATAGCGCTCTATCGCGCTCTACTGCGCTTCATCGCACTCGGCTCGCGCTTCATCGCGCCGCCGATTGCCCCGAACTGCCTCGCAGGGTTGCCGCGTAGAACGGGGGCGAGGACAAGCTGGCCGGTCACGTGCCCCTGGACCGCCAGTCGGCGCTGAAGCCGTTGGCGGGCCGACAAACGGGAGGTGACGTCGACTCGACTGGCAATAGGGCACGGCGTGCTGGCGTACGATGACCGTCGCCGGACGGACCCCTCACCGACCAAGGGGACCGCCCAGGCGACTCGCGGGCACCACCGGAGATCGCCGACTGTCCGCAGATCCTCCGATAGACACACGACATGGCCTGCGACCTCTGTCGACTTTCGTCCCCACGATTCATCGTCAACCGCTACGCGGAAGCTCGTCGCGACCTGGCTGCTCGATATATCGTCGCGATGGTGAGGGCAACAGCCGATAGCGCCAGAACCAGGGACGCGCAACTCAACGCCAACCGTATCGCAGACGAGACGCCGGTCAGGTAGTACGAAGCGGCCAAGGCGACTGCCGCCGCCACGAAGAGCACCTGCTCCGGCCGACGCCAACTAATCACATGCCGGTCCGCCACAATGTTGAACACTGCGAGGGCAACTACCATGGCCAGTAACACATGACGCCAGGCGACGGCATCAGCGGGGATCGCCAACCACAGCGTCAACAACACGAGCATCCCCGGAATCAGCACGGACCGCCGTTGCGTTCTTCTGTGAACAGAACGCGACGCGATGTAGCCGGTCGGCACCGCCAACATGCCAACGATCGCCAAGACAATGGAGAATGACATATGGCTCCTCTTCTGCAATGACATGCGAGGCCAGCGACACTTCCAAACACCGATCAGAGTGCGCCCGGCGACCCGTATCCAGACGAGTCGCCAGGCGCCGGCGTGACGTGGATTCCACGCCACGCTGTCGAGAATGGCCAGGACGTGAACTGGTACACGAGGGGAAGATCGAACGGCTGATCGAAGAAGCCCGACAGCAGCTGACGGCAGGCTATGTACGCCCCTGCAGTGTAACCGACCGCGAATCCGGCCGCAAAGACGCTCAGCATCCAGCCAGCGACCGTGGCTCCGGAAGCAACGACGACCCCCCCGACTGCCGCCCCAACGATGGATGCTTCTGTAGTTACCACGGTTGCGGCCCCGGCAAGCAGGGCCATGGCCGCGTTACCGGCCTGCTCGGCGCAGCTGGGCGCCGTACAAGGTCCGTGGTTCAGCGTCGTGCCATCCTGCTCGCCCTCCTCGGGGCCGAGCGCATCGATCTCCGCCTGAGCCTCAGCGATCTGGGCGTCTAGTTCGGCAGCCGCCATCGCCGCGTCCTCGAGGTCTTGTTCAGTGGCGCAGGGGCTCTCCTGCTGGTAGTCGTCGTAGCATACCGGATCTTGGTCGAGCACGGACGGCCCCGATGACCTCTCGACTGTGGAGTGCGTGCCAGCATTCGGAATGAACAGACGAAACCGCGTCTTGCCGCGAACGACGAAGTTCTCCACAAATCCCGCTCGCCCGTCCGTCGGTGCAGAAACCGTGATCGTGACGGGCAACTGTCGGATCAGATCGTGCCGGTCGGCCGCCGTGGTCGCCGTCGCGAGCCTGAGCCACATGAGCGCCCGCCTCGCGCGCTGGACTACAGTCGGATCTGCGTTGGCCTGATCCGAAAGCAGCTTCTCACGAAATCGTTGAATGTCGGCCATCGTCACAACACGCCCGGGAGTTCTCGGCCGGCCCGCGACCACGTCCGCGATGTTCTTCCCTGACAAGCCACCCTGTCGATTGAGAACTTCAAGGAACTGCGTCAGCGCGCCCTGGTCGTCCAGCCGCCCTTTTCGTTCCGCGCCAAGAAGTGGGGGCATACCGGTGAACGTGATGCCGAGAACTGCGACGATGGCGATTATCCTCTGCCTGAGCGGTCGCTGCTTCAGTCTGATCATGGTACGACCTCCTTGGGAAACGCGGGACAGCGATGGCCGCGTGTCCAGGTTTACTTGGCCGTGCGAGTAACGAGAGACAGAGGCCCGATCATGCTCTTCATCGCTCACTTCTTTGTTGGGTTCTTCGTCCCCGGCGGCGCAAATGGAGCAGCGTGAAGAGGCTGCACGCCACGGGTCTCACGGAGGTCTGCACGACATCATCACTCCTCCACGTTGGGTGGCCGCAGCGGGACACGCACCGTCTGGCACACACCGGGCGCTGGTACGATATCGACGCGCACGAGAATCTCAGGACAAGGCCGAGCAGCGACTGGGACGGGCGACGGCGGCCGATCTTGATGTGCGTTTCGCCACGTTTTCGTGTTGTCTATATCGTCTACTCGGGCCGGGCAGCGCCACTCCTACAAGGCCACCAGAGGTCATGGCGACATCCTCCTCACGCGTTGGCGAGGTCAGAGAGCGTTCGCGCGCCGACCTGACCTTCGCGTTCTGGCCCTGACGACAATCACGACGCTACCCCCCGATGTCCGCGCAACACGCACAACTCAGGGGGCACTTGCAGCACGCATGGAACCCTGATGCGCACTTGGCCTGGCAGTCCCCCCCTGCGCAGCTCGCCGTACATTGGGACTCGCCCAGCCCACCGGACTCACAGTCGGCGCACCCGTCTCCGTCGCCGGCGGCGCAGGAGCCCCGCACGAGGCGCTCGAAAACGACGTCGGCCGTGTCGTGCACCAACGAGCCCCAGAAGACGCTCAACCCGGTGACATCCGCCTGCGCGTACCCCAGGTCATCCACGCCGAGGAGGCTGTCGTCGGGCGCCACCACGAAGGTCCACCCCACGTAGTCGTTGACGGCCACCGTCAGCCGCGAGCGCGAGTAGAGCACCGTGGCCGGCCCGGCATAGTCGGCAAACGCTCGGGGGGCATGTTGCAGGCGGAAGGCGATGCTGACGACCATGCCATCCTCCAGTTGAGCCGCTGCGTGAGGTCGGGCATCGCCTAGCAGAGCCGTGTACACTGCAAGAACGTTGGCGGAGGCCGAAAGTGTCACCTCTGACGGAGACGAGGCCAGACGCGAAATCGGACTCTGGCAGTCCACCCTCCCGGGGGTTTGACACTTTCCGCGCTCTGGTTCGTTCTTATGGGTAGACGCTGTGACTGAGCACTTCCTGGCCGATCTATTCGACCGCTATCACCGCACCCTGTTCTGGTACTGCCTGCGGCACACCCGGCGTCCCGAAGATGCCGAGGACCTCGTCCAGGAGGTGTTCTACCGGGCGAGTCGGCGTGCCGGCCAGTACCCGGCGCCAAGGGGCCGGCCAGGAGACGGTCTGGCTGTTTCGCATCGCCCGTCGTCTGCTCATCGACCGACAACGCCAGGCCTCGGGGCGGCGCGTCGTGGAGGTGTCGGTGGGCCCCGTCGGCCGCGACGCCACCCAGGTGCTGGCGTTCAGCCTGCACGAGGCGTTGGACCGCCTCCACGCCACGGACCGCGAGGTCTTCCTGCTGCGCGAGGTGGTGGGGCTCACCTACGCGGAGATTGCCGCGCTGAGTGAACTGACCGAGGACGGAGTCCGGGCCCGGCTCTTTCGCGTACGGGTCCAACTCCGCGAGTGGCTGGGCGGACGGGTCCGCAGTACCCTGAAGCGACATGGAGAGGACGGCACCCCATGAGACCGGAGCATCTCGAGGCGCTGAGCGCCTTGTTCGATGGCGAGCGCGTCAATCCCGCCCTGCTGGCCGAGGCACTGGCCGACCCGGGCGCGGCCGACGCGCTGGCCGACTTCGCCGCGCTCAGTGTCCTGGCACGGGAGGACCGTGTCGAACCAAGCGAGGCCTTCTACACGCGGATGGAGACGCTGCTCGGTCGCCGGGATCGACGCGACCGCATGGCGCGCTTTGTCCTGCCGGCGGTGGCGGCAGGTCTGATCCTCGCGTCCGCGACGACCGGGTACGTCGTGCGGACGCTGCTGGGCCCCGCGGAGGTCATCGCCGTGGAGCGGCCACCGGTCCCCTTCCAACCCGCCCCCGTCGAGGTCACGTGGTCGCTGCCCGAGGTCATTCCGAGCGCGCTCCCCCCGCGATCGGCTGGTGTGGAACGGGGCGCGCCGCCGAGAATCCGAGCTCCGGCTGCGGTTCCTCCGGTGGGAGGACACGGCCGCCGGTCTCGTGCAGCGTCCGGAGTAGAGGGTGATGCGCCAGACCATTTCTCGTCGGAGCCTCGTCGGACTCTGCGGCGCCGTGGTCGGTGTCTGTGCCGCCGTCGGTCTCGTTGTCCGGCCCGCAGCCTCTCCTCACCTGGTCGCTCCCCAAGAAAGCCTGGCGAGCACACCGGTGCTGGACCGCGTCCTCGTCCGGCTCGAATCTGCTGGGCACGCCCCCGGACCGCGCGACCGGGACGACCGAAACGATGGTGCAGAGCGCCATGGGCCCCGGCGACCGACGGACCTGGTTTCTCGCGGCGGGCACGGAATTGACCGGCAACCTGTGCAGGGCCGCGGTGGGTATCGCGGAACCGACCCAGGCGGCGGTGCGATGGCGGGTCGAGGTCGAGGTGGTCGAGGCGTCCGCCGGTCGTGTCACCCTCGCGGTATCCTGGGCACGAGGACGATGGCGGGCCGGTGCCGTCACCGACGAAGCGGTCGGCCGCCGCACCGTGCAGCTCGACGTCGGGCAGCACCAGGTCCTGGACTATCTGCCGGACCCGACGTCGTCGGTCTGCGCCAACGTGGTGCTGCAGGTGATGGTGGACGCCGTCCCGGCCCCGCAACCCCAGGCCACCCTGCTCTACGACCTCTGGCTCGAGTACAACGGCCGACTGGGACACCGGTGGGAACACCAACAGTTGACGGCCCACTCCGGCGTGCAAACCCCCTTCCGCTTCGATGCCATGGAATGGGCCCTGGAGCAGAGCGCACGCGACGTCGCGGTCAGCCCCCTCCGCCTGGAGGTCACGGGCACGGTGTTGGGCCGCCTCCGTGACGACGGGTTTGTCGAGGTGGCGCTGCGGGCCCATCGCCAGCTGTCGTGGGTCGGGTCCGGCGTCGGCGGGGATGGGCAACTGGATTACCGGGCCGCGCTCGGCGAGGCGGCGGGGGTGCTCCTCCCGGAGCCGTCGAGTGGGTTTCGCCGTCCGTACCCGCCCCAAGCGGCAATCGTCGCGCCGGGGGCGTCGTTCCGGGATGGGATGTGGGAGCTGAACCTGAAGCAGTTTCTCGATGGGACGGTGACGCTGCACGTCGTGGTGACGCGAAAGCCGTGAGGCGAGAGGCCCGACGCCAGAGCCTGAAGCCCGGACGCGGCTAATTGTCGTCGGGGCCGTCCATCGCCTCATTGGCGAGGCGGTCGGCTTCGGTGTTCTGCTCGCGCCGGACGTGCGTGAAGCGGACGCGCGGAATGCGGGCGGCCAGCCCGCGCGCTTCCTTGAACAACGGAAGAAGTCCCGCGTTCTTGACGCGGTAGAGGCCGAGCATCTGCCGGACCAGAAGCTGGGAGTCGGACCTGACTTCGAGGGCCTGCACGCCGTGCTCGACGGCCCAGGTCAGCGCGGCGAGCAGCCCGCGGTACTCGGCGACGTTGTTGGTGGCGACGCCGAGCGCGCCATGCCACTCCTCGACGAGCGAGCCTCGGCCATCCTCGATGCGCACGCCGAATCCGGCCGGCCCGGGATTGCCGCGGGACCCGCCGTCGATGTAGGCCACCATCAGCAATCGACTCCGTCGGCCTGTCCGGCCGGCGTCGGGCCCTGGGGCGGGAAGTAGAGGATCCGCTTGCAGCTCTCGCACTGGAAGATCATCTGGTTGCGCCTGAGCTCATTGGCAGCCTGGGGCCGAATCCGGACGTGGCAGGCGCTGCAGTAGCCCCCCTTGATCTCCACGACCGCCGTGCCGCGCCGCTCGCGCACGGTTTCGTAAATCGACAGCACGGTCGCCGACACGTCGGCCACCACGCGGACGCGGGCCGAAATCGTCTCCTCGAGCTCGCGCTCGAGCCGAGACCGTTTCCGCTTCGACCGTTGTGCGCTCGGCAGCCACCGCCGCCTTGTCGGCGGAGAGCCGCGACTCGGCGGCCTTCTGCCGGGCCGCCAGGTCGTCGTGCTCCAGCATGCGCTCGAGAATGAGGTCCTCCAGGCGGCGCACCTCGTTCTGCGCGGCCTCGATTTCCTTGAGCATCGCCGTGTATTCCTTGTTGGTCTTGACCTCCATCAGCTGGTCCTTGAACTTGCTCAGTCGCGCCTGGATCGTCGCGAGGTCCTTCTCGATGGCGCGGCGGCCCGCCTGGTTCTCGGCGACCTTGGCCTTGGCGGCATCGAGCGCCTCGGTGGCCGAGGACAGCCTGGCGTCGAGCGACTGGACGAGCGTTGGGTGGTCGGCGATGCGTTTGCGAGCCGCTTCGGCGGCGAGATCGATCTGCTGGAGGCGGATGAGGCGTTCGAGGTCAGCGTCCATGCGGCATCAGTGCTCAAAAAGAAAAGGCCCCGCGACGCGGAGCCTTGGTAGAGGGGCGCACCCATGTTCGGGCCGCTCGGTGCGGCGTTTCGGACTGCGCGAGAGGTCTGGCGTGTCTGGCATGCTGGTGCTGGTGGGCCCACCAGGATTCGAACCTGGGACAGGCCGGTTATGAGCCGGCGGCTCTGACCGCTGAGCTATGGGCCCAAGATGATCCGGCGCCGATCGCCCGACCGGCCGGGGGCCGGCCAGCGACCAGTCTACCTCGTGCCGCCGCTGCCGCCAAAAGAAACCGGGCCGGGCGGCGGTGGTCTCACGACACGGCCTTCCTCCGGAACTGCCGCATGCCGATTCCGAGGAACGCCGCGTTGAAGCCGACCAACGCCACCAGCACCGCCGTCGCCGACAGGTGCGGAAAGGCCGGCACCAGCGCGGCGCGCAGCCCCTCGCTCGCGAAGACCATCGGGTTGACCAGGACCAGACGCTGGAGCACCGGGAACGCGTCGAGCGCCTTCCACGGGTAGTAGGTGCAGCCGAAGAAGATCATCGGCGCGATGACGAGGCTGAACATCAGGCCGATGTTCGTCTGCCCCACCGTGCAGCCGAGCGCGAGGCCGATCGACGCGGCCATCCACGCGACGAGCAGCGCGAGCACGGCGAACAACAGGACGTGATCGCCGCTCAGGCCGAGCCCGCCCATCACCACCCAGGCGGCCGGGATGACCACCAGGCCCGCCACCAGCGCCTGGATGGTCCCGGCGATCACCTTGCCGATCGCCACCCACTCGATTTCGATCGGGGCGAGCAGCCGGTCCTCGATCTCCCTCGTCCACTGGAATTCGGCGAGCAGCGGCATCGCCACGCCCTGGATCCCCGACATCATCATGCTGATGGCGATGATGCCCGGCAGCAGCAACAGCCGGTAGTCGGCGCGCATGAATCCGCTCGTCGTGAGTATCTTGCCAAAGACGAAGACGAACAGGATCGGCTGGAGCAGCGTCTGCAGCAGCAGCGGGATGAAATTGCGGCGGGCGACGTGCGCGTCGCGCGCGAGCATGGCGAGCAGGGCGTGGAGGTTCACTGGCGAAGGCTCCGTCCGGTGTGGTGCAGGAAGAGGTTCTCGAGGCTCGGTTCGGAGATGTGGATGTCGCGGACGCCGATGCCGCGCTGCACGGCGGCGTTGACGATCTCGGCGACCAGCGGGCCGCCGCGGTCGGCGAACACCTCGGCCCCGGACTCGCCGGACCTCCTGAACTCGGTGACGCCCGGCAACTGCTGCAGGTGATCGGAGAGCGCCTCGGGCATCGCCTCGAACTGCAGCTGCAGCACGTAGCCGCCGGGGATCGACCGCTTCAGCTCGTCGGGCGACCCGAGCGCGATGACGCGCCCGTGATCGACAATGGCGATCCGCGCGCACAGCGCGTCGGCTTCGTCCATGTTGTGCGTGGTCAGCAGGATTGTCTTCCCGCGCGCGTTGTAGTCGCGGACCATGTCCCAGAGCAGGATGCGCGTCTGCGGGTCGAGGCCGGCGCTCGGCTCGTCGAGAAACAGCACCGACGGGTCGTGCATCATCGCGCGGGCGATCGACAGCCGCTGCAGCATCCCCCCCGAGAAGCCGTGAACCAGCTGGTGAGCCCGGTCCGAGAGCTGGAACCGCTCGAGCAGGTGGGTCGCGCGCCGCTCGCGCTCGGCGGCCGGCACGTTGAAGTAGGCGGCGTGGTAGGTCAGCACCTCCCGCGCCGTGAGGCTGCGGTCGACGTTGGGCCGCTGGGGGACGACGCCGATCAGTCGCTTGACCGCCACGCGCTCGCGCGTGACGCTGTGCGGCCCGATGCGCGCGTCGCCCGCGGTCGGCCTGACCATCGTCGTCAGGATGCCAACCGTCGTGGACTTGCCGGCGCCGTTCGGCCCGAGCAGGCCGAAGACCTCGCCGGGCCTGATCTCGAGCGACAGGTCGTCGACGGCCACCACCCGGTAGGACGAGGTGTTGCGCCTGGCGAACCTCCACGGCGAGAAACCGCCGGGGCGGGCGGCGGCCGCCGCGGGCGGCGACGTGTAGACTTTCGACAGCCTCTCGACCTCGATTCCGATCGACATCCTCACCTCACGCGCTCGCGACGCCGGCGAACACCAGGAACTCCTTGACTATAATATGACCTCTGTGGCGGAAGACCCTGCACTGAACGATCTCGCCCACCCGCACCAGCACGGACGCTGGCTGCCGGCGATCGCCGTCATGCTGAGCGCGGCGATGGAGATGCTCGACACGACGGTCGTCAACGTCAGCCTGCGCCACATCGCGGGCTCGCTGTCGGCCACCGTCGACGAGGCCACCTGGGTCCTGACCTCCTACATCGTGGCCGCGGCCATCATCCTTCCCATCAGCGGCTGGCTGGCCAGCTACTTCGGGCGAAAGCGGCTGCTGATGACCGTCGTCACCGGGTTCACGCTGTCGAGCCTGCTGTGCGGCATCGCCCCGACGCTCGGCTGGCTGATCTTCTTCCGGGTCGTGCAGGGGATCACCGGCGGCGGCCTGGTCCCGCTGTCGCAAGCCGTGCTCCTCGAGGCGTTCCCGGTGGAGGAGCGGGGCAAGGCGATGGCGTTCTGGGGGCTCGGGATGATCGCCCTCCCAATCCTCGGGCCGACCATCGGCGGCTGGCTGACCGACAACTACTCGTGGCGCTGGGTGTTCTACGTGAACCTCCCGGTCGGCATGGCCAGCCTGGTGATGATGTACTACCTCATCACCGACCCGCCCTACATGCGCCGGGTCTCGAGGCACGTGGACGCGTGGGGGCTCGGCCTGCTCGCCGTGGGCATGGGCGCCTTCCAGATCATGCTCGACAAGGGGCAGGAGGCGGACTGGTTCGCCTCCGACATGATCGTCACGCTGCTCGTCGCCGCAATCGTCGGATTGACGGCGTTCGTCATCCGGGAGATCAGGACCCGCGAGCCCATCGTCGACTTCCACCTGTTCCGCCACACGACATTTACGACCGGGACGTTCATCGGCGGCGTGCTGGGCTTCGTGCTCTTCGGCAGTCTTGTGCTGCTGCCCTTGTTCATGCAGGAGCTGCTCGGCTTCCCGGCCGTCACTGCGGGGATGTGGACCTCGCCGCGCGGGATTGGCACGGTGGCGCTCCTGCCGATCACCGGCATCCTCCTCGGCCGACGGTTCGACCCGCGGATCCTGCTGATGAGTGGCCTGGTCCTCGCGAGCGTGGCGTTCTTCGGCTACGGGAGCCTCGATCTCTCGGCCGGGGGCACCGACTTCCTGTGGCCGCAGATCATCCAGGGAGCCGGCCTGGCGATGGTCTTCACGCCGCTGACCACGATTGCCATGGACCCCATCCCGCTCGAGTCGATGGGCTTCGCGACGGCCCTCTACAGCCTGATCCGCAACATGGGATCGAGCATGGGGATTTCCTTCGTCACCACCGAATTGGCGCGGCGGTCGCAGTTCCACCAGGCGCGGCTGGTGGAGGGGATCACGGCCTACAACCCGGGCGTGCAGCAGGCGACGTCGTCACTCGGCCGGATGCTGGGCGGGGAGAGTGTCGAGAGCAGCCGGCAGGCGATGGGCGTCATCTACGGCGAGACGCTCCGGCAGGCGTCGGTCATGAGCTTCCTCGACCTGTTCCACCTGCTGGGGGTCCTGTTCCTGCTGATGATCCCGCTCGTGTGGTTGATGCGAAGGCCCAGGCAGAAGAAGGCGGGGCCGAGGGCTCAAGGCCAGGAGGCTTAGGGCTCACGGCTCAAGGCTCAGGGCCGCGCTCCGCGGCCCGTGAGCCACATCGCAAGATCGCACGATCGCAAGATGAGACGATCGTGGGGCCGACCGGGGATGCTAACCTTGGTAGGGGAGGCCCTGTGAATTCCATCCGCCCGCGCGCCCTGCTGAGTTCCATTGTGGTCGCTCTCCTGGCTTCGGTTTCCTGTACCGCGACCACATCGACGGCCGCTGAACCGCCACTGATCCAGCCGACGGACCTGGTCAACATCCTGAAAGCGCCAAGCGGTCCCAAGCCGCTCGTCCTCCAGGTTGGTTTCTACGTTCTGTACCTGCAGGCGCACATCCCCAGCTCTGAGTATGTCGGCCCAGCCTCGAGCCCGGACGGCCTTCGGATGCTGCGCCAGCGCGTCGAGAAACTGCCGCGCACGCAGCCGATCGTGATCTACTGCGGATGCTGTCCGTGGCATCAGTGCCCCGTCGTCCATCCCGCCTACGACACGCTTCAGGCCATGGGGTTCACCAACGTGAAGGCGCTCTACATCCCTCGCAACTTCGGCGTCGACTGGGTCCAGAAGGGATACCCGGTGACGAGAGGGCAGTAGCCTCGCGGAGTCTCCGGCGACCGGAACCGGTTTGAGAGGGGGACGGTGAAGACTCGAATTGCCCTTGTCCTGGCTGTCGCCCTGGCGTTCGGCGCATATCTCTCGCGGCCGTATTGGCGGAAGGCCGCCGGACCTCGTCCGGGCGACGCAACCGTCGCCCGCCAACTGGCGCCGGAGTTTTCGCTGACCGAACTGAGCGGGAAGACGCTCGACCTCGCCGCCTTTCGCGGCAAGGTAGTCCTGCTGGACTTCTGGGCGACCTGGTGCGCCCCCTGCCGGACCGAGATCCCGCATTTCGTCGACTTGCAGAACAGATACCGCGACCGGGGTCTTCAGGTCATTGGCATCTCTCTCGACGATGACCCGGCAGCCGTCCGGGAGTTCTACCAGCAGCTCGGGATGAACTATCCGGTGGCTATCGGCGACGCCGCGCTCGCCGAGCGCTACGGGGGGATTCTCGGTCTGCCGGTGGCCCTGGTCATCGGGTGCGACGGGCGGATCTACAGCCACCATGCGGGCGAGACCGATGTGTCCGTGTTTGAGCGGGAGATCCAGCCGTTGCTGGCCTCACCGTCATGCCGAGCCACGGCTCGGCCGGCCCGATAGACGGCTTTCGGCTCCGGCCTCCAGGCCCTCAGCGGCGTACGGATCGCGGCTTACGGTCTGCGGCTGCGCCACTCGCGCGATGTCGCCCAGCTTCGGCGGGGGTCAGGCGCCTGCGGACGCCTGCCGCAATTGCTGGTAGACCCCCAGGCGATCGGTAATCTGCCAGTGCCCGGTAAGCCGATTGCCTTCGAAGTAGTAGACCGTCGCGCCCGACATCCGGATCGGCTTTCCCGTCGCGGGAAACCCTGGGATGTCGCCCTTGTGCGTGCCGGCCCACAGCCACGTCATCACGACCGCGTTCCCGTCGGCGAACAGTTCCTGTATGTCGAAGCGCTGATCCGGGAACGCCGCGCGCGAGATGGCCACGCGGTCCTTGTAGCCCGCGAGATCGAGTTCGCGGCCTTCCCACGGGTCGCCCGGATCGTGATGAATCGTGTACCTCGCCGCGACGTACTTCTCCGTCGCTGCGACGTGTCCCTCGCTCCACACGTCGCGGATGAATCGCGTGAGCATGTCCTTCCGGTCCTCGCCGAGTGACATCGATGTGCCTCTTTCCCTCCTGGGGGAAATCCTAGCGAGCGGAGCATCCTTCTGTTGAAGTGTGCCATCCAGCAGAATAGCGCATCGCGCCGCCCGTGGGCGCCAGACGCACGGGAGCCGAGTAGCCACCACATCCGTGGCGGCCGGGCGTACACGAAGAAGGCGCCGGATAGATCTCCGGCGCCTCTCATGCCGTTCATCATGCAAAGCGCCGGGTCTGAAGACCCGGCCTACACACGATCGGTCCGGCCTACGTACGGCCTTCCAAAAAGGCGCGCAGCTTGCGGCTGCGCGAGGGGTGGCGCAGCTTGCGGAGCGCCTTCGCCTCGATCTGGCGGATCCGCTCGCGGGTGACCGCGAAATTCTGCCCGACCTCCTCGAGCGTGTGCTCGCTGCCGTCGCCCACGCCGAACCGCATCTTGATCACCTTCTCCTCGCGCGGCGTCAGCGTCTTGAGCACCGACTCGGTCTGCTCGCGCAGGTTCAGGTTGATCACCGCGTCGGCCGGCGACACGACGCCGCGGTCCTCGATGAAGTCGCCCAGATGGCTGTCTTCCTCCTCCCCGATCGGCGTTTCGAGCGAGATCGGCTCCTGCGCGATCTTGAGCACCTTGCGGACCTTGGACACCGGGATGTCCATCCGCTTGGCGATCTCCTCGGAGGTCGGCTCGCGGCCCAGCTCCTGCACGAGCGACCGCGACGTGCGGATCAGCTTGTTGATCGTCTCGATCATATGGACCGGGATCCGGATGGTCCGGGCCTGATCAGCGATCGCGCGGGTGATGGCCTGGCGGATCCACCACGTCGCGTACGTCGAGAACTTGTAGCCGCGGCGGTACTCGAACTTGTCCACGGCCTTCATCAGGCCGATGTTGCCTTCCTGGATCAGGTCGAGGAACTGCAGCCCGCGGTTGGTGTACTTCTTGGCGATCGAGACGACCAGCCGCAGGTTGGCCTCGACCAGCTCCTTCTTGGCCTGCTCGGCCTGCGCCTCGCCGCGGCGGATCGTGTCGAGCGTGCGCCGAAGCTGCTCGGGCGTCTCCTCGAGCTCGTCCGCCTGGCGCTTGACCTCGGCCTTGAACTCGCGCTGACGCTGGGCGGTCGTCTTGCGCTCGTCCTCCTTGAGCCGGGCCTTCTTGGTCTTCGGGTTGAGCAGCCGCTCGAGGCTGTCGACCTCGCGCTGCAGGCGCTGCACCCGCTCCACCGATTCCTTGATGTCCTCGATCAGCCGGCGCTTGACGAGCTCGGTGAACTCGATCGCGCGGATGTCCTGCGAGACGGCGATGCGCGCGCGCAGCGTCTTCCACCGGGCCCGGCGGTACTTCCGCTTGTCCTTCTTCGGCGTGGCCTGGAGCTTCTCGAGGAGCTTCTCGTAGGCGGCGCGCGCCTTGCGGACGGCGTCGATCTGGTGGAGCACCTCCTTGGTGCGCTCCGCGATCCGCTCGTCGGTGATCTCCTCGTCGTTGAAGATCACCAGCTCGCGGATGCTGCGCTCGCGCGCCTTGAGGCGGTCGCCCATCTCGATCACCTTCCGCGCCACGGTGGGCGTGCGGGAGATCGACTTGATGACGGCCAGTTTGCCGCGCTCGATCCGCTTGGCGATCTCGACCTCGCCCTCGCGGGTGAGCAGCGGCACCGTCCCCATCTCGCGCAGGTACATGCGGACGGGGTCGTTGGTCTTGTCCAGGGCGCCCGGCGTGAGATCGAGCTCCAGCTCCTCGCCGGCCTCCTGCTTCTCCTCGCGGTACTTCTGCTCGGAGTCGACGACCTCGATCCCGGCCGTGCCGAAGGTGTTGAACAGGTCGTCGAGCTCGTCGGGCGAGGTGATGTCCGACCGCAACAGGTCGTTCACTTCGTCGTAGAGCAGGTAGCCTTTTTCCTTGCCGATGGAAATCAGCTGCCGTACCTCGTCGTATTTATCCTCGATCGACAAGGGCAGTCCTCCTCGAAATCCTGAGGTTCACGGGCCGGCCCGCCGTTCAGGCCGTCCTGAGCCGGTCGATGTCCCGGCTCAGCTCCACTTTCCTTTGTGCCAACTCTTCAAGCCGCTCGGCGCGTCCGCCTTCCGACTGAAGGCGCTCGATCTCGCGCTGCAGGCCGGCGCGCTCCCGCTCGAAGCGCATCAGCCTCAATTCGTCCGCCGACTCGTCGGCCGGCACCGGCCGGTCTGCCACGGCTGCGATGCTGGTCACCAGGCGAGCCTCTTCACTGTTTAGACGCGCCAGAAGCGCCGACGGTACGTCTTCAGCGCCGCTTTCGTAGAGTCCCTGGGCCACTTCCAGGATTCTCCTCGTCAGCAGCACCTCGAAATCCTCGCCGCCGAGCCGTTCGAGCGCCGCCCGCACCCCGTCCTCGTCGTGGAAGACGGCCCAGATGAGACCGCGCTCGGCCGGCCGGATCTGACCGAAGCTCGGCAGTTCCCTCGCGGTCAGCGTGGTCCGGCGATCGACGGCGGCCTTGCGAATCTCGGCGCGAACCACGTCCTCGGTGACGCGTGCCTTGTGCGCCAGCCGATCGGCGAACTGGTCACGGCCGGCGGCATCCGGAATCTGCGCCGCGACGGGCAGCATCCGGTTGAGGAACTCGCGCCGCACTTCGTCGCTGCCGAAGTCCTTCCCCTGTGCCGCCCGGTCGATCAGGTACTCGACGTACGGACGCGAGCCCTTGACGAGATCCAGGTACGCGGCCACGCCGTTCTTCCTGATGAAGCCGTCCGGGTCGTCGCCCGGCGGCAGCAGGGCGACGTTCACCAGAAATCCTTCCTGCACGAGCAGCAGCGACGACCGCTCCGCCGCGCCTTGCCCGGCCGCGTCGGGGTCGTAGCTGAGCACGACCTTCGACGTGAAGCGCCGCAGCAAGTGCGCCTGCTGCACGGTCAGCGCCGTGCCGCACGAGGCGACGACCGTCGTCACGCCGGCCTGCAGCGCCACGGCGAAATCGAAGTACCCCTCGACCAGCACCGCGTAGCCCACGCGCCGGATGTCCGTCTTCGTCAGGTGCAGCCCGTAGAGCGTGCGCCCCTTCGAGTAGATCGGCGTCTCCGGCGAATTCAGGTACTTCGGCTGCTGCTCGGCCTCCATCGCGCGGCCGCCGAAGGCCACCACCGACCCGCTGTCGCGGCAGATCGGAATCATCAGCCGCCCGCGGAACCGATCGACCGTCTGTCCGTCCTCGCGCTCGACCACCAGCCCGCTCTTCACGAGCAGCGGCAGGTCGAAACCCTGCTTGACGAGCGCCGTCTTCAGCGCGTCGCGGGAGGGCAGCGCGAATCCCAGCGCGAGACGCTCGATCGTCTCCGGGCTGATCCCACGCGAGGCCATCTGCCGCCGCGCCGCGCCGCCCGAGGGCGAGGCCAACTGTTCCCGGAACCGGGCGACGGCGGCCTCGTGGATCTTGAGCAGCGTCTCTCGCTCGACGCTGTCGCTCTCGTCGGCACCCGTCGGCTCGGGCACGGTCATCCCGAACTTGTGCGCGACGATCCGCACCGCGTCGGGAAACGCAACCTTCTCCTGCAGCTCGACGAACTTGAAGACGTCGCCGCCCGCCTGGCAGCCGAAGCAGTAGAAGAAGCCCTTGTCCGGGTTCACGTGGAACGACGGCGTCTTCTCGCCGTGAAACGGGCACAGCCCCTTCCACGTCGCCCCCGACTTCTTCAGCGGCACATAGTCCTGCACGACCGCGACGATGTCGGCGCGGGCGCGCAGGTCGTCGATGAAGCTGTGCGGGAACAGGGCCAATCCCTACTCCTTCAACTCCACCACCGTCACGCCGCCGCCGCCCTTCTCGGGCGCCGCCTGCTGGTAGCTCGCCACCAGCGGGTGGTTCCTCAGGTACTCAGCGATCGCGCGCCGGAGCTGTCCCGTGCCGTATCCGTGAATCACGCGGATCGTGCGCTGGTCGGTCAGCAGTGTCTCGTCGAGGAACCGCTCGGTCCGAGACAGCGCCTCTTCGACGGTACAGCCGATGACGTTGAGGTCGACGGTCGCCCCATCCCCGCGCGGCTGCAGCTGCAGGTTCACGTTGACCTTGCCCGCGCTCGCGGGGGTGCCCGGGGCGCCCTTCGACACCAGTCGAAGATCGGCGAGCCTCGCCCTCAGCCGCTTCCCCTGCATGTCGATCTCCGCATCGTCGCCATGGATGGCGGCCAGCGTGCCTTCGAGCCCGAGGCCGGCCACCGTGACGCGGTCGCCCACCGACGGGCGCGCCTGGACCAGCGCCGGCGCCTCGGCGCGCGGAGCCTCCCCGCCGTGGAACCGCGCGGCGGCCGCCTCCACCGCGAGCCTCGCCTCGAGGCGCGCCGTCCCGGCGTCGCCGGTCGAGATCGTCGGGCCGCCGAGCGTGCGCTTGGCGAGCTGCCGCTCGGCCTGCGCCGTCATCTCCGCCGCCTTCTTCTTCAGGTCCTCGACGATTTGATCGATCTCGCGCCTGGCGTCGCGGAGCCGCTCGTCCAGCCGGTCCTCGGTCCGGCGGCGCAAGGTCTCCTCGCGCTGCCGCAGCCCCTCTTCACGCGCCTTCAGGCGCGACTCCGACTCGCCGAGCACCTGGCGCTCGCGGGCGACGAGCCGCCGCTCGTGGTCGAGGTCGTGCAGGTTCTGGTCGATCTTCGCCAGATGCTCGGCCAGCTGCGCATCCCGCTCGCTCAGGTTCTGACGCGCCTTGACGAGGATCGCGGCGCCGAGGCCGATCCGGCCGGCGATCTCGAGCGCCAGGCTCCGGCCCGGGGACCCGTAGACCAGGCGGTAGCTGGGCGCGAACGTCTCGGGATCGAAGCCGAACGCCGCCACCGTCACGCCCGGTGTGGTCGTCGCGTACGTCTTGACCGCGTCGCTGTGGCTCGTGCAGACGACCATCGCCCCGCGCGACTTGAAGTGGTCGACCACGGCCGTGGCCAGCGCGCCCCCCTCGCCAGGGTCGGTGCCCGAGCCGAGCTCGTCGAACAGCACCAGCGC
The DNA here is from genome assembly GCA_963727765.1 of uncultured Acidobacteriota bacterium. GTDB lineage: Bacteria > Acidobacteriota > Vicinamibacteria > Vicinamibacterales > Fen-181 > FEN-299. Next base: position 113,936 of record CAVSGZ010000013.1, on the reverse strand, counting down.
TGGCAGCGCCAGCATCCGGTCCATGCCGACGATGTTGGTGACGTGCCACGAGAAGGTGCTCAGGCTGGCGGCGATCGACTGCTCGTCGCCGATGTCGGCGAAGACGCTGCGGAAGACCGGCAGCCGGGATCCGGGCGCGGCCGGGACGTGCAGTCCCGCCTGCGCCATCAGCGCCAGCAATCCGGTCGTTTTGAGCGCCACGGTCTTGCCGCCGGTGTTTGGCCCAGTGACGATGAGCACGCTGGCCGGCGGCGTCAGCAGCATATCGACCGGGACCGGTTCGGCCGCACGCGGATCCGAGCGCGGCGCGGCCAGTCCCGCCGACGGCCCGGACTCTCCCGAAGCCTGCGCCGCGTCAGGTCCCTCGGCGGCCCCTTTGTCCTCGTCGACCGATGCCAGCCGCTCCGCGACCGCCCGAATCAGCAGCGGATGCCGGGCCGATCGCAGTTCGATGCCGCCGTCGTTCGACATCACCGGCTCGACGCCGCCGACCACCTGCGAGAACCTCGCCTTGGCCTGCACGACATCCAGCTCGGTGGCGGCTTCCAGCGTCCGCTGGAGATCGACCGCCCTGCGGCGGAACGCGTCGGTCAGCGCGAGGAGGATCCGATGGACCTCGGCGGCCTCCTGCTCTTCGAGGGCAACGACGTCGTTGTTGATCTCGACCGTGCTGAGCGGCTCGAGAAACAGGCTGGCGCCGCTCGCCGAGCTGCCGTGGATGATGCCGGGAATCGCGGCCCGGTGCTCGGCGCGCACGACGAGCACGTAGCGGCCGTTGCGGTCGGTGACGATCTGGTCCTGCAGGTAGCGGGAGGTGTCGCGGCCGCGCAGGTACGACTCGAGCGTTGTCCTCAGCCGCGCGCGCTGCTTTCTCAGGCGGTCGCGGATGGCCCGGAGCTCACCGCTCGCGTGGTCGTTGACCTCGCCGCCCGCATCGATCTTGTGGCGGATGTCGGCCACTTCGGCCTTGAACGACGCGGCCGCGTCCACGAGCGACGAGAGGAACGGGTAGCTGCCCGCGGCCCGCTTGACGGCGGTGCGCGTCTGCTCGAGCGAGTCGAGGAAATCAGCGAGCCCGAGGAGCCGCAATGGCTCGAGCGGGCGGCCCTCCACGGCCAGCGCGGCGAGCGTCGCGCCGATGTCGGCCGGCGCCTGCAGTGGGAAGAGCCCGCCGTCGGCGAGGTAGCGCGTCCCCTCGGTCGTCGCGCCGAGCGACTGCGCGACGCGGCGCGGATCGGGCTGCGGCCGAAGCCCTGCGAGGCGCTCGCGACCGAGCGGGGTCGCGGCGTAACTGCGCACGGCCTCGACGATGCGATCAAACTCCAGGGCGTGCTGCGCAGCTCGCTGCATATCGGGGTTGGAGGCCGGTTTGAGGGAAGCCGAAGTACGCGTCGGTCTGCCAGCCACATTGGCAGAGGCAACCTCTTATGCTAGCACAGGATGGAATCTTGCGATCCCTACAAATGATTGATAAGGCTTGCGATCGTCGCTGCGCCGAACCCGTTGTCGATATTTACAACAGAGACGCCGCTGGCGCAGCTGTTCAGCATCCCGAGCAGGGCGGCGACACCGCCAAAGCTCGCCCCGTAGCCAACGCTCGTGGGCACGGCGATGATCGGAACGCTGACGAGCCCGCCAATGACGCTGGGCAGTGCGCCCTCCATCCCGGCGACGACGACGATCACGCGCGCCGCAGTGAGGCGATCGTGCGCGCTCAGGAGGCGGTGCAGGCCGGACACGCCGACGTCGTAGAGCCGTTCGACCTGGTTGCCCATCAGCTCGGCGGTCACCACGGCCTCCTCCGCGACGGGACGGTCCGACGTGCCGGCAGCGGCGACCAGGACGATGCCGTGCCCAGGCGAGATGTCCTTTTGTTGCAGCGTGATAGCCCTGGCGTCAGGGTGGAAGACGGCGCCTGGCACCTCGGCCTTCAGCGCGGCGAAAGCCACCTCATCCGTTCGTGTCACGAGGAGGGAATGGCCCCGGCTGACGATGCGAGCGGCGATGGCGGCAATGTGGGCCGGAGTCTTGCCTGTACCAAGGACGACCTCGGGAAACCCCTGCCTGAGCGCCCGATGGTGATCGACGCGGGCAAAACCCAGATCTTCGAACGGCAGCGCCCGAAGGTACTCCAGCAGGCGGCCCTCGGCATCGGCGGCCTGGAGGGTGCCGCGAGAGACTTGCTCGAGCAGGTCGCGGAGGGGCGGCAGATTCATCGGCGGCTCCGGTGCCTCGTGAAGACGGTTGGACCGGCTGAGGCTTGGCGGTATAATCGAACGTTTCGTGGCGACTGAGGGACCCTGCTGCTATGACGGCGACTGAAACCCTGATTCTCGGGGCCTACTTCTTCATCCTGAGTATCCTGGCCGTGTACGGCTGGCATCGCTACTACCTTGTGTATCTTTACATGAAGCACAAGGGGGACAAAGTCGCGACGCCTGTCGATCCCGAGGCCTGGCCCCCGGTGACGGTGCAGCTGCCGCTCTTCAACGAAATGTACGTGGTGGACCGGCTGGTCGAGGCCGTCTGCCGGATGGACTACCCGAAAGAGCAGCTCGAAATCCAGATCCTCGACGACTCGACCGACGAGACGCAGGACATCGCCAGGCTGGCGGCGCAGCGTTATAGCGCCCAGGGTTTCGATATCAAGTACATCCACCGCGACGACCGTGGCGGCTACAAGGCCGGCGCGCTCGACGCCGCCCTCAAGGTGGCCCGCGGCCGCTTGGTCGCGATCTTCGACGCCGACTTCGTCCCCTCGACCGACTTCCTGAAGCGGACCGTGCCGCACTTCGGCGACCCGAAGGTGGCGATGGTGCAGGCGCGCTGGACGCACCTGAACCAGGATTACTCGCTGCTGACCAAGGTGCAGTCGATCCTGCTCGACGCCCACTTCGTGCTCGAGCACGGCGGGCGCAACCGGTCCGGCCGCTTCTTCAACTTCAATGGCACGGCCGGCATCTGGCGGCCCGAGGCGATCGCCGACGGCGGCGGCTGGCAGCACGACACGCTCACCGAGGATCTCGACCTCAGCTATCGCGCGCAGCTCAAGGGCTGGCGGTTCGTCTTCCTGCCCGACCTCGAGGCGCCGGCCGAGGTGCCCGTCGAGATGAACGCCTTCAAGTCACAGCAGCACCGCTGGGCGAAGGGGTCGATCCAGACCTGCATGAAGCTGCTGCCGCACATCCTCCGGTCGGACGCGTCGTTCGAGGTGAAGGCCGAGGCGTTCATGCACCTGACGGCCAACTTCAACTACCTGCTCATGACCCTCCTGTGCCTGCTCATCTTCCCGTCGATGGTGATCCGGTACAACATGGGCTGGTACGAGATGCTGCTCATCGACGTGCCGCTCTTCATGGCGGCGACGGCGTCGGTGGCCAACTTCTACATCGTGTCGCAGCGGGAGCTATATCCCCTCACCTGGAAGGCGCGGCTGAAGTACCTGCCGTTCCTGATGTCGATCGGCATCGGGCTCTCGGTCAACAACACCAAGGCGGTCATCGAGGCGCTGCTCGACAAGAAGAGCGAGTTCGCCCGCACGCCCAAGTACGGCGTGGTGCAGCGCGACACCGACGAGTGGCAGTCCAAGAAGTACCGCCAGACGGTTGCCGTGCAGCCGCTCATCGAGCTGGCGCTGGGCCTCTACTTCACCTGGACGGTGTTCTACGCGCTGGCCAACGGCATCTACGCGACCGTGCCGTTCCTGATGCTGTTCCAGATCGGCTTCCTCTACACCGGCGTGCTCTCGGTCGTGCAGCAGTTCGCCGGCGAGCCGGTCGTGCTCAAGGCGGAAGTGGCGAAGTAGGCGGATCCCGATGGACCCGCGCTTCATCCGCAATTTCGCCGTCATCGCGCACATCGACCACGGCAAGTCGACGCTCGCCGACCGCTTTCTCGAGCTGACCGGCGCCGTGCAATCGCGCGAGATGGAGGCCCAGCTGCTCGACAGCATGGACCTCGAGCGGGAGCGCGGCATCACCATCAAGGCGCACCCCGTGCGCCTCACCTACGCGGCCGACGACGGGAACCAGTACCATCCTGAACCTGATCGACACGCCCGGCCACGTGGACTTCTCCTACGAAGTGACGCGGTCGCTGGCCGCCTGCGAGGGAGCGGTGCTGCTGGTCGACGCCGCGCAGGGCGTCGAGGCGCAGACGCTCGCCAACGCCTACCTGGCGGTGGATGACGGCCTCGAGATCGTGCCGGTCATCAACAAGATCGACCTCCCGGGCGCACAGCCGGAGGAGACGCGCCGGCAGATCGAGGAGATCATCGGCCTCGACGCCAGCCACGCGATTCTCGCGAGCGCCAAGGTCGGCACGGGCGCCAGGGACGTGCTCGAGGCGATCGTGCACCTGCTGCCTCCGCCCGGCGGCGACGGCGACGCCCCGCTCAAGGCGCTCATCTTCGATTCCTGGTACGACTCCTACCGTGGCGTCGTCATCGTCATCCGCGTGATCGACGGCGTGATCCGCAAGGGCATGAAGGTGCGCCTGATGGCGCTGGGACAGGAGTACCCGATCGAAGAGGTGGGGGCGTTCACGCCCAAGGCGACGCCGCTCGACGAACTCGGCGTTGGCGAGGTCGGCTTCATCACGGCCGGCATCAAGCGGGTCGCCGACGCCAAGCTCGGCGACACGATCACCGAAGTCGCGCGGCCCGCGGCCGAGCCGTTCCCGGGGTTCAAGGAACTCAAGCCGATGGTGTTCGCCGGGCTCTACCCGGTCGAGGGCCACGAGTATCCCGAGCTGCGCGACGCCCTCGAGAAGCTCCGGCTAAACGATGCGTCGTTCTTCTACGAGCCGGAGACCTCCGCCGCGCTCGGATTCGGCTTCCGGTGCGGGTTCCTCGGCCTGCTGCACATGGAGATCGTGCAGGAGCGGCTCGAGCGCGAATTCAACCAGGACCTGGTGACGACCGCCCCGGGCGTGCTCTACCGCGTGACGACGACCGACGGCGAGATGCACGAGGTGGACAGCCCGGCCAAGCTGCCCGACGCCGGGCGGATCGCAGAAGCTCGAGGAACCGGTCATCACGGCGATGATCCTGACGCCCGCCGAGCACGTCGGCGGAATCCTGACGCTCTGCCAGGAGAAGCGCGGCGTCCAGAAGACGCTGGAGTACCTGTCCAGCAACCGGGTCCTCATCACCTACGAGCTGCCGTTCAACGAGGTGGTGCTCGACTTCTACGACCGGCTGAAGACGATCTCGCGCGGCTACGCCTCGCTCGACTACCATGTGACCGGGTACTGGGAATCGCCGCTGGTCAAGCTCGACATCCTCGTGAACGGCGAGCCGGTGGATGCCCTGTCGATCATCGTGCACAGCGACTCGGCCTACCAGCGCGGGCGCACGCTGGCGAGCAAGATGCGGAGCCTGATCCCGCGGCAGATGTTCGAGGTGGCGATCCAGGCGGCCATCGGCAGCCGCATCATCGCGCGCGAGTCGGTCAAGGCGCTGCGCAAGAACGTGCTGGCCAAGTGCTACGGCGGCGACATCACGCGCAAGCGCAAGCTGCTCGAGAAGCAGAAGGAAGGGAAGCGCCGGATGAAGCGGGTCGGGAGGGTCGAGATCCCGCAGGAGGCCTTCCTCGCCGTGCTGAAGGTCGACGGAGGCGAGTAGGATTCAGGATTCGGGAATCGGGATTCAGGAGCCGGGAGTCAGCCGTGAAGAAACAGAAGACGACCGCCTCGAAGCCGTCGGCCGCGCCGCGCCGCCCCCGGCACCGTTCCGCAAGTCGGTCGTCCGCGAGTACTTCGAGTCGATTGTCATCGCCGTCATCCTGGCCCTGTTCATCCGGACGTTCGTCGTCCAGGCGTTCAAGATCCCCACCGGCTCGATGGAGAACAACCTGCTCATCGGCGACCACTTGCTGGTGAACAAGTTCATCTTCGCGCCCTCGCTGAGCTCGTTCGAGCGGGCGCTGCTGCCCGAGCGGCCGATCCGGCGGGGCGACGTCGTCGTGTTCAAGTACCCGGCCAACCGGGAGCGCGATTTCATCAAGCGGGTCATCGGCCTGCCGGGCGAGACGCTCGAAGTCAGGAACAAGCGCGTCTACATCAACGGCAGACCGCTCGACGAGCCCTACGTGCACTTCCTCGAGCCGCCGCAGAGCCCGTCGGCGTACGCGGAGGTCACCTCCTCCGACCTGCGCGAGCGCTACGGCCCGATCACCATCCCGGCCGGCAAGTACTTCATGATGGGAGACAACCGCGACAACTCCGAGGACAGCCGCTACTGGGGCCTGCTGTCGAAGGAGGACGTCAAGGGACAGGCGGCGCTCATCTACTGGTCCTACGAGTCGACGACCGAGGACTACGAGCAGACCGGGATCGGCGCCATCGTGAAGGACCTGTTCACCGTCGTCACGCAGTTCTTCACCAGGACGCGCTGGGACCGGATGTTCAATATCGTCCATTGACGCCGGGGTCGGGACTAATCCTGGGGGCTCGACCGGCCGAAAGAACGATCGACAGCCGCGACCTCCCTGCCGGGTTGCGGACGGTGTGCCATGGTCAAGACACTCATCAAGATCGCGCTGGCGCTCCTCGTGCTCCACGGTGCGTTCCGAATCGGCAACGCGTACTGGACGTTCTACCGTTTCGAGGACGGGCTGCAGGAACTGGCGCAATTCGGCGATCGGAAGAGCGAAGCGCAGCTGTGCGACGGGGCCCTGCACACGGCGGCCACCGGCGGCGTGCCCATCGACCCCGCGCAGCTGTTCGTCAGGCTGGGCTCGGCGGCGCCCTACAACTGCAAGACCGGACCGACGGCCCCGGAATCCGGGGCGATGCAGCCGGCCTCGCAGTTGGCCATCTACGGGACGTACACCGAGCAGGTGCAGTTCCTGCCAGGCTATTACTATCCTTGGGATTTCGCGCCGGACGTCAAGGTGTGGGTGAGACCTTAGGGCTCAAACTACGATCCGGCCCCGCTTGACGACATGACGGATGGCCGGGGCGCCCACGCGAATCAGGTCAACCACCTCACCGTCGACGACGACGGCATCCATCAGCTTGCCGACCTCGAGGCTGCCGACGTCGGCGTGCCGATCGATGGCGTAAGCGGCGTTGAGCGTCGCCCCCACGAGCGCCTCCTCGAGCGTCATGCCCATGGCGAAGCAGGCGAGCGTCATCACGAAGGGCATCGACGGCGTGAAGCCGCCTCCCGGATTGAGGTCGGTGGCCAGCGCCACGGCGACGCCGCGATCGATGAGCAGGCGCGCCGGGGCGAAGCGCCCGATCTTCAGGTAGAAGGCGGCGGCCGGCAGCAGCGTGGCCACCACGCCGGCCGCGGCCATCCGGTCGGCCGACTCCGGCGTCACAAACAGCAGGTGATCGGCCGAACGGGCTCCGACCTCCGCCGCCACATCCGAACCCCCGCTGGCCGCGAGTTCGTCGGCGTGGATGCGCGGCCGCAGTCCGGCCCGGTCGCCGGCCTCCAGAATCAGCCGTGATTCCTCGGGAGTGTAGACGCCGGTCTCGCAGAAGACGTCGCACCACTCGGCGAGGCGCTCCGCGGCCACGGCGGGAATCATCTCGTCGATCACCAGTTCCAGATAGGCCTGCCGCCGTTCCCGGTACTCGACGGGAATCTCGTGGGCGCCCAGGAATGTGGCGACCAGGTCGATCGGCTGGCTGGCGGCGAGCCGCCGGATGGCGCGGAGCATCTTCAGCTCGGCCTGCGTCTCGAGGCCGTAGCCGCTCTTGGCCTCCGCGGTCGTGGTGCCGCAGTGCAGCATCTCGCCGAGCCGCTTCAGGCCCGAGTCGACCAGTGCGTCCTCAGAGGCGTCGCGCGTGGCCTTCACCGTGCTGACAATGCCGCCGTCCGAAGCGGCGATCTCGGCGTAGGAGGCTCCCGCAAGCCGCCGGCGCAACTCCTCGCGCCGGTCGCCCGCGTAGATGACGTGCGTGTGGGGGTCGACGAAGCCGGGGATGACGGTGCCCCGCCCGGCGTCGAGGACGACGGCCCCGGGCGCGGCCTGCACGGCGGTATCGAACGCCGCCTCGGGCCCCGCGAAGACGATGCGTCCGTCGCGGGAGGCGACGACACCGCCGGGAATGGTCGTGGCGACAGCCTGGGCGCCGCCGCGGCGCGGCGCGGGCCCCGCGCAGGTGACGACCTGGCGCGCGTTGCGGACGATGAAATCGGCGGTGACTATGACGGTTCCTCGCCGGTCTGGTTCAGCAGCCGCCTGATCACGCCGGCCGGCGTTTCGCCAACGGCCTGGGCTGGCGATTCGGCGGGGGGCGCCTGCTCGGCCTGGGCCTGGCGCGGGCGGTGGAGCAGCACCCTGTCTTCGCGCTCCTTGAGGTCCTGTTCGCGCACGAACTCCAGGGCGTTGCGCAGCGTGGCGATCGTCGCCTGCAGGCTCGTCTCGACGTCGCGCCGTCTCAGCTTGAGGCCGTCGATCTCGCGCTGGACCTCCTCGACGCGCGCCTGCGCCTTCTGGAGGACGAGCTCCGAGCGGGACTCGGCCTCCTCCATGACGCGACGGCTCTCCAGTTCGGCGTGCTCGCGGATCTCGTCGGCGAGGCGCTGGGCGGTGAGCAGCGTGTTGCGCAAATTGCGCTCGTGTTCGCGATGCTCGGTCACCACGGCCTCGAGGCGGCTCAACTCCTGGTGCAGGCGATCGGTCTCGCGCAGCGCCTGTTCGTAGTCGTCGGCCACTTCGCTGAGCAGCGCGTCCACTTGGTTGCGATCGTAGCCGCGCATGGCGACGCGCAGCTGTGCCTGCCGCAGGTCGAGCGGGGTGACCTTCATGACCTGACTCCTCTGCCGCCGGGATCGTGTCCGCACCCGTCGGGATGCGCCCGGCACTCATTGTTTCGGCCGATCCCCCTCCGAACTGCAGGAGCGGGCTCAACGCTCGCGCGGTCCGAAGATGGCCGTGCCAACCCTGACCATCGTAGCACCTTCCTCGATGGCCACCTCGAAATCGTGGCTCATCCCCATCGACAACTCCCGCAGGAGGTTCGAAGGGACGCCGCCCCGGCACAGCTCGTCGCGCAGGTCGCAAATCTGTCGAAAGAACGGGCGCGCCGCCTCGGGGTCCTCGAAAAACGGCGGTAGCAGCATGAGGCCAGCCAGGCGCACCGCGCGGGCGCGGCAGGCCTGCTCGACCACGCTCCGGACGACGTCCAGCGCGGCGCCATGCTTGGTGGGCTCGCCGGCCAGGTCCACCTGCACGAGCACCTCCGGGCTCCGGCCGGCATCGGCGGCGGCCCGGTCCACAGCTTTGAGCAGGTCGATGCTGTCGATCGAGTGGATGCAGGCGAAGCTCACGGCCGCCTTCTTCGCCTTGTTCGACTGGAGATGGCCGATGAGATGCCACCGGAGGGAGAGGTCGGCGGTCTCGCCGATCTTCTGCAGCGCTTCCTGCACGCGGTTCTCGCCGAAGTCGAGCTGGCCGGCTGCGGCCGCCGCGCGGACGATCTCGGCCGCGTAGGTCTTGGAGACGGCGACCAGGCGCACCTCTTCCGGCTGCCGCCCGACCCGACGGGCGGCGAGCGCCATCCGGTGGCGGATTTCGGACAGCCGGGCGGCAAGATCGGTTTCAGGCGTCACAGGGTGAAAAGCAAGAGGCCGCCGGCCCCCACAGGCAGCCGGCGACCTCTCGGTGAACCGTCAATCGCGCCCGCTACTTCTTCAGCTGAGCGACCATGGCCTTCGCCTGGGCGGCATACTGGCCGTCAGGGGCGAACTCCAGATACGACTCGAACTCGGCGACCGCCTCGGGCATCTTGCCCAGGTTGAGGAAGCACATGCCGAGCTGGTAGTGCGAGTTTGCGTGCTTCGGGTCTGCCTTGAGCGCCTCTTCAAACGCCTTCTTCGCGTCCTCGGCCTTCCCGGCGTTCCAGGCGATGACACCCTGGTTGTACAGGGCGTCCACGCTGGCGGCACCGCCCGGGCCACCGGCCGCCGCTGCCAGCGCCGCCGCCTTCTGGCTGACCTCCTGCGCCTCGTCGAACTTCTTCTGGGCGTTGTAGATGGTGGCCAGTCCGTAGTACGCCTCGACGTAATCGGCCTTGAGCTCGATGGCCTTCTTGAACGCCTCTTCGGCCTTCGGGTAGTCCTTCTTCTGCGCCTGGGCGTAGCCGATGTTGTAGTAGCAGTCGGGGCAGTTCGGCAGCAGGCCCGCGGCCTCGTTGAACTTCTCGATGGCCGCGTCGTTATCGCCCGCGCGACTGGAGGCCACGCCGTCCTCGAACAGCTTCTTGACGGCCGCGATCTTGGCCAGCTCTTCCTTGCTCGGACCGGATGTGCCCGCGCCAAGCTGGAACTTGACCTCGGTGGGGTCGCCGAGCTTCACGCGGGCGTCGAACGACTGCGACCCGACCTTGTCCTTGTCCGCGGTGACCTTGTAGTTGCCCGGGATCAGGCCGATCTGGGTGTACTCGCCCTTCTTGTTGGTCTTGGTCGTGTAGACGCGGCCGCCGCCGTCCTTGTATTCGATGGTGATCTTCGCACCCTCTACGGGCTGGCCCTTGATGTCCACCACGGTTCCCTTCACCAATCCCGTAGACTGGGCGGCGATGGGCGGCGCCACGGCGAACGCCACGAACAGGGCACAGGCCAGGAGCAAGATGCGCCGGCCGGTAAGTGCGGGAAACATCGCAATCCTCCGTCTTGTAGAGATAAAGATATTGCGGGGTGGCGGCGGGGGGACCGTCGGCCCATAGTCTACACCGAAAGTGTGGGCCTGACTAAGCCCCGTTTCACCACGCACCGCGGCCTCAGCGCGCGAAGAAGCGTGCGATATCGTCCAGTTTCGAGACCACCGGCGCAGGCGGCAGCGCGGCCAGGAACCTCGCGCCGTAGCCCTTCGACCGGAGCCGTGGGTCGAGCACGGCCAGCACGCCTCGATCCCGGCGATGGCGGATGAGGCGACCGAGGCCCTGCTCGAGCGTCAGGATGGCCAGCGGGAGTTGGTATTCTTCGAAAGCGCTGCCGCCGCGGGCGCCAATGGCCTCGATGCGGGCCGCGGTCACCGGGTCGCCAGGCGAGGCGAACGGCAGCTTGTCCACGATCACGCAGCTCAGCGCCTCGCCCACCACGTCCACGCCCTGCCAGAAACTCGACGTGGCCAGCAGCACGGCGTTGCCGAGCGACCGGAACTGCCGCAGAAGGACGGACCGTGGCGCGCTGCCCTGCACGAGCACCGGGTAGTCGAGGGCGGAGACGAGACCACGTTCCACCTCGCGCAGCACCGAGTAGCTCGTGAACAGCACGAACGCCCGTCCCTCGGTACGCCTCAGGATCTCCAGGATCTCCCGCCCTGCCGCGCTCGGGAACGCCGGCGACCGGGGATCGGGCATCCCCGGAGGCAGGTAGAGGATCGCCTGCTCCTCGTACCGGAACTCCGACGGCAGCGTGATCTCGTCGGCGTCGCGCACCCCCAGCCGGCCGCGCACGTATTCGAACGAGCCGGCCACGCTGAGCGTCGCCGACGTCAGCACCGTGGCCTGCATGCGGTCGAGCAGCAGTTCGCGCACGATCGTCGACACGTCGATGGGCGACGCGCGGAGAAAGACGCCGCGGCCCCTCGCCTCGAGGTAGTAGACGTAGTCCGGGTCGCCGGCCCTCAGCAGGAACGTCAGTTCGTCGCGGATCTCGCCGGCGCGGCGGCCGACCGTGGCCAGGTCTTCCCCGGACTCCGGGACCAGCGCCGCCACGCCCTGCAGGCCGTCGAGCGCGCCGACCAGATCCGCGCCGGGGCTCTGAACCTCGGCCAGCATGTCCGCCGTGACCCGCTGGCGCTCGGGCAGCCCTCCTGGCGCGGCCCGCCTGGCGCCGGCGGCCGCCGACTCGCCGACCTGCCGCAGCGCCGTGAAGAACAGCATCGCCCGATCGCGGACGTGATCGCTCGCGCGGCGCATCTCCGCCGCGTCGCCCTTGCACGCGCCGCCGGCCACCACGCGCTCGACGTCCCGCACGAGATCCTCGATCCGGTAGGTGCTGACCACGAGGCCGAAGTACTGCGTGGCCACGTCCTCGAGCTGATGCGCTTCGTCGATGACGGCGACCTGGCACTCGGGAATGACTTCGCCGTAGGCGTTCTGGCGGACCGAGGCATCGGCACAGAGCAGGTGATGGTTGACGATGACCAGGTCGGACTCGGCGGCGCGCTCGCGCATCTTCGTGATGAAGCACTCGCGGTAGCGCGGGCACTCCGACCCGACGCAATTCTCCGACGTGGCCGAGAGGTCGGGCCAGACGGCGAGGTCTTCGGGCAGGTCCTCGAGTTCCGCGCGGTCGCCGGTCTCGGTGCGCGCGGCCCATTCGGCGATCGCGTCGATCGCCTCGGGGTCGGCGAAGGCCATCGACATCGGGTTGTCTCGGAACTGCTCGAAGCGGTGGAGGCACAGGTAATTGCCCCGCCCCTTCATGTAGGTGGCGCGGAAGGGAACGCCGAGTGAGGCTTCGAGGACCGGGAGGTCCTTCGAGAAGATTCTGTTCTTGGAGCGTCTTGGTCCCGGTCGACACCAGCACGCGCCGGCCGCTCAGGATGGCGGGGACGAGGTAGGCGAGCGTCTTGCCGGTCCCGGTTCCAGCCTCGGCCAGCAGGACCCGGCCGTTCTCGATCGCCGCGGCCACGGCGACCGCCATGGCCTGCTGCCCGGGACGCGATTCGAACTCCGGCACCGCCTGCGCGAGCGGGCCTGCCTCCCCGAACACGCGGGCCACGGTGTCGGAGAGGCTGTCGGCCGACGAGCCGGATCTACCGCGGGACATCCGCGTGCGGATCCTCGAGCGCCCGGATCTCGTCGACCCGGCGCTGGTGCCGGCCCCCTTCAAACGGTGTGTCGAGGAAGGTCTGCACGATGTCGAGCGCGCGGTCGGCGGGCGTGAGCCGCGCGCCGAGCGTCAGCACGTTGGCGTCGTTGTGCGCCCGGCTGAGCCGCGCCGCCTCGAGGCTCTCGGCAGGCGCCGCCCGGATGCCGTTCACCTTGTTGGCGGCGATGGCCATGCCGATACCGGTTCCGCATACGAGGATTCCGCGATCGCTCGCGCCCGAGGCGACGCGCCGGGCAACGGCCGCGGCGTAGTCGGGATAGTCCACCGAGGCCTCGCTCGTCGTCCCAAGGTCGTCGACCTCCGCGCCCGAGGCCACAAGGCGCGCCTTGATGACTTCCTTCAGTTGATAGCCGGCGTGGTCCGAACCAATGGCGATGCGCACGTGACGATTGTACAGGATTCGGGGTCGGGGATCAGGGATCGGGGATCGGGGATCGGGGATCGGGGACCGAAGGTCGGAAGCCTGCGGCACGCGTGTTCTTCCCTGACCCCTGGCCCCTGACCCCTGATCCCAACCTGTTCGTACGCTAAGCTACCTCGATGCAGCCGACGGTCACTATCACCGGCCGGGCCGAACAGCGCATCGAGGCCGGCCACCTCTGGATCTACCGGAGCGACGTGTTCGAGGCGCACGCCGAACCGGGCGACACGGTCACCGTGACCGGCGCCCGTGGCCGGATCGTGGGACGGGCGCTCTACAGCGACCGCTCGCAGATCGCGCTCCGCCTGATTTCGCACGGCGCCGAGCCGGTCGACGAGGCGTTCTGGCGGCGCCGGCTCGAACAGGCGATCGGCTACCGGACCCGGCTGGCCATCGACGCCACCGCCTACCGCCTGATCCATGCCGAAGGGGACCTGCTGCCCTCGCTGATCGTCGACCGCTACGGCGACTATCTCGTCCTGCAGTCGCTGTCCCAGGGTACCGAGCGGATGCTGCCGACGCTGACGCGGCTGCTGGTCGACCTGCTCGCGCCGCGGGGCATCCTCGCGCGCAACGACGTCAAGGTGCGGGCGCTCGAAGGGCTCGAGCCCCGCGTCGAGCTGCTGCACGGAGACGTGCCCGCGTCGATCACGGTCCACGAGGGTCCGGTCGAGTATGACGTCGACCCGTGGAAAGGGCAGAAGACCGGGCTGTTCCTTGACCAGCGCGAGAACCGCGCGGCCGCGGCCGAGTACGCCCGCGGCCGGCTGCTCGACTGCTTCAGCTACCAGGGGGGCTTCGCCATGCGGTTGGCGCCCCGCTGCGACGCGGTGACGGCCATCGACAGCTCGGCCCAGGCCGTGGCCCGCATCGCCGCGAATGCGGCGCAGAACGGCCTGCGGCAGATCGAGGCGCGCGAGGCGAACGCGTTCGACGAACTGCGCCGGCTGGAGCAGGAGGGGGAGCGGTTCGACACGATCGTGCTCGACCCGCCGGCGTTCGCGAAGAACAAAGCCTCGGTTCCGCGAGCCCTCTCGGGCTACCGCGACATCAACCTGCGCGCGCTCCGCCTGCTGAACCCCGGCGGCACGCTCGTCACCTGCAGTTGTTCCTACAACGTGGACGAGGCGACGTTCGGCCAGATCGTGTACGAGGCCGCTACCGACGCCCGGGTGTACGCCACCGTCGTCGAGAAACGGATGCAGGGGCGCGACCACCCGGTGCTGCTGAGCGTTCCGGAAACCTACTACTTGAAGTGCTTCATCCTGCGCCGGCTGGCGTAGGACCGCCCGCCCGTTCCGCCACACCGTGGCGGTCATGTCGGGAGCGGCGGCGCCTCCGTGAGCCGACCACGCAAAATGGCTCGGCAACTTGCAGGTTCTGTCCAGGCCACTCTTGGCACGTGATTTGATACAGAGGTGTTCGAACGGCCGAATTGTCGGCCCCTGAACGACGAGAAGGACTCACTATGAAACTCGTGACGCGTGTCCTGATGTTCGCGGCGGCGGCACTCATGGTGGCCCAGGCGGCGACGTTCGCCCAGGCCACGAAACCGGCGACCGCGGCCGCGCCGAAGCCGGCAGCCACCCAAGCTGCCACCCCGCAGACTCCGGCTCCGGCCGCCAAGCCGGCGAAGGCCGAACTGGTCGACCTCAACACGGCGACCAAGGAGCAGCTGACCGCGCTGCCCGGGATCGGCGACGCCTACTCCCAGAAGATCATCGACGGTCGTCCCTACAAGGCGAAGACTGAGTTGGTGAGCAAGAAGATCGTGCCGCAGGCCACTTACAACAAGATCAAGGGGCTGGTGATCGCCAAGCAGGAGCCGGCCAAGGCCGCGCCTGCCAAGCCGCCGGTCAAGAAGTAGCGGTCAGAGGCGAAACCGGGCCGGTGGTCGGGGCGTGATTTCCGCCGCCCCGACCCCTGACCACTCATCTCATCGTCCGACCACTCATCGAAGGAACCGACTCCTCGTCGAAGGAACCGATTCCTCTCCCCGTCCTCCGACTACTTCTTCAGGTAACCCTCGAACAGCCTGAAGATCCTCTTGTATTCGTCCGCCCAGCTCGTCTCCTCGGTGAAGCTGTGGTCCTCCACCGGGTAGGGCGCCACCGACCAGGTTTCCTTCCTCAGCTCGATCAGCCGCTGCATCAGCCTCACCGTGTCCTGGTAGAACACGTTGGTGTCCACCATCCCGTGGCAGATGAGCAGCTGGTTCTTGAGCCCCTCGGCGAAGTAGATCGGCGAGCTGCGCTTGTAGGCGTCGAGGTCGGTCTGGGGCAGGCCGAGGATGGGCGCCGTGTAGCTCTCGTTGTAATGCGCCCAGTCGGTGACCGGCCGCAGGGCCGCCCCGGCCGCGAACACGTCCGGCGTCGTGAATAGCGCCATCAGCGTCATGAAGCCGCCGTAGCTGCCGCCGTAGATCCCGATCCGCTTCGGGTCCACCTTCTCGGTCGCCACCAGGAACTTGGCGCCATCGACGACGTCGTCGAGGTCCTTGCCGCCCATGTGCTGGTAGATCCCCGTGCGCCAGTCGCGGCCGTAGCCGGCGCTCGCCCGGTAGTCGGGCGCGAGGACGACGTAGCCGCGCGAGGCCAGCAGATGGTTGAACATGTGCTCGCGGAAGTAGGTCCCCGACCAGTACTTGTGCGCGTACTGCAGGTAGCCGGCGCCGTGGATGAACAGCACCGCCGGGTGCCGCGGGTCACGTCTGGCGCCGACCATCTCCGGCGTGTAGAGACGCGCGTAGACCATCTGCCCGTCGCGCGCCTTGTAGGTGATGACCTTTGGCTCGATCCACTTGAACGCCAGGTACTCGGCCGTCGGCGTCGTCGTCACCTGCGTGGCCTTGGCGCCGGCCGCGAACGGCAGCACGAAGATCTCGGGCGGCCGGTTGATGGTGGAGAACAGGTCCACCAGCGTCTTCTCGTCGGGCGAGACGGTGACCTCGTGGCCGCCGGTCGTCGTGGTGATGCGGGTGAACGCTCCGCCGTCGACCGGGATGGTGTAGAAGTGGTGCTCGCCCGGGTGCACCTCGCTTGCCGTGAAGTACACCTTCGTGCGGTCGTTGGACAGCCGCGCGCTCGAGATCTCCCACTTGCCGCTCGTCAGGGCCTTAGGCGCCGGCTTGTCGGCGGTCACGTCGAGCGTCCAGGCGTGCATCCAGCCGTCGCGCTCGGCCAGGTAAATGACGCGCCTGTTGTCGGGAAGCCACGTGATGCCGCCTCCGCCGAAAGCACCGCCGCCGAACCCCCCGCCGAAGCCGCCGCCCGAGCCGGTCGACACCGCCGCCTCGCGGATCCAGGCGTCGTCGTGGAGGTTGTCGAGCGACGCGGCCTTGCCCGTTGCTGGGTCGATCGTGACGAGCCAGCGGTCGTGGTAGTCCTGCGACCTCACCGACGCGAGGCATCGGCTGCCGTCGTCGGAGCATTCGGGCAGGCTCCAGTCGACCAGCCTGGGCTTGGCTGCCTCGCCCTGCTTGGCCGGCTTCTCGCTGCCGGCGAACGAAGAGGCGTCCGCCCATAGTGTCTTGTTGCCCTTGAGATCGAGGACCGCGAGCAGGCGGTGCGACTGCGAGTCGCCGACGTCGGAGCGGCCGTTGATCATCTCGGGATAGGCCGACTCGGTCACGTAGTTCGGAACGTCCTGGTTGCGCGCCGGGATCTCCGGTCGCTCGGTGACCGCGATGAAGACGTACTTCTCGTCCGAGGAGAGCAGCATGTCGGTGACCGACTGCCGCGGCCCGGGCGTGAAGCGGGCGATCGGTTCGGCCGGCGCGCCGCCGCCCATCATCCCGAAGCCGCCGCGCCCGCCGCGTCCACCCCCTCCTCCGCCCCCGCCGCGTTGACGCTGCTCAGCCTGCCGCTTGAGGTGCTCGATGAGGGCCATCTCCTCCTGCCGAAGCACGCGCTGCGACTCGGTTGCCTGGCCCTGGTCGCTTCCGCCACGCGCGCCGGCCACCTGTCCGCCCCGCTGGCCGGTTCCGCCGATGGCGCCGCGTCCGACCCCCGTGGCGGCCGCCCTCACCGGCTGCCGCCGCGACGTCGGTGAGCTGCACTTCGGCGGGCCCCGCCGCCGAGCCGTCGAGCGTCATCAGGAACAGGTTGCCGTCGCGGATGAAGGTCACCGCCGTGTCGCCGCGCGCCCATCGCGGATTCGACTCGATGGCGGCCGTCTTCATCAGTTGCCGCCGCGCGTTGGTCGTGACGTCGTAGATGACGATGTTGCCGCCTTCGGCGACCAGCAGGCGCTTCCGCGCGCGGTCGAGGCGGCCGGTCGGCGTGGCCGGAAGCTGGCGCGCTTCCTCGGCCGAGAGTTGCTTGAGGCCGGTCCCGTCGCGGTTGACGACGTGGGTGTTGGCGCGGTCCTCGCCCGGCTTCTGCCAGGAGAAGACGATCTTCGACGAGTCGGGAAGGAAGCGCACGCCGGTGGGCGCGTTGCCCACCAGCTTGGCGCCGCTCATGATGCTGTCAATCGACAGCGTGAATGGAGCGGGTTTCGCGGGCGCTGCCTTGGCCTGAGCGGCGGGCTTCGCCGCCGGTTCCTTGGCTACGGGCTGCTGCGCGTGGACGAACAACGTGCCCGCGGCGCAGACGATCGTGCAGACAGTCAGGAAACGACGCATACGGCACCTCGAGACAACGTGTTTATCTGGCCACCTTGATCATCACTACGTCGTGGCTCGGCACGCTCATCGAGAACGTACCCTTCACCGCGCCCAGGTCCTTTTTCGCCCACAGGTCGCGCACCTTCAGCTCGGCATCGAACGGCAGGCCCAGCTCCTGCCACGACACCGCCATCGGGGCCTCGGTTCTGCCCCGGTTGAGCAGGACGACCACGCGGGCCTCGCCGGCGAGGTTCTTCACCCACACCTCGAGGTCGCCGTCCTTGCGGATTCGCCGCCCCTGCTGCAGCGGGTCCTGGTCGACGGCAATGACCTCCTTGTTGGTCAGGATGTCGCGGATGTCGGGTGTCATGCTGCGGATGTCGTTGCCCGCGATGAGCGGGGCGGAGAGCAGGCACCACAGGCTGAAGTGCGCGCGGTACTCGGGGATGGTCATCCCGCCGTTGCCGACCTCCAGCATGTCGGGGTCGTTCCACCCGCCGGGGCCGGCGTATTTCTCGAGGCCGACCTGCAGGTCGAGCAAACGCGTGAAGCTGTTCCAGCGGTCCGAGATGTCCCCGGTCGTCCGCCAGATGTGCGCCACGCCGCGCGACCAGGTCCACGGTTTGCTCGTGCCCCACTCGCACATGCTGAACAGGATTGGGCGGCCGGTCGCTCTCAGCGCATCGCGCATGGTCGGGTAGGCGATCTTCGGATCGACGCCGTCGCTGCTGCACCAGTCGAACTTGAGGTAGTCCACGCCCCAGGCCGCGTACTGGCGCGCGTCCTCGACCTCGAAGCCGTTGCTGCCGGGACGGCCCTCGCACGTCCTCGCGCCGGCGTCCGAGTAGAGGCCGAACTTCAGCCCCTTCGAGTGGACGTAGTCGGCGAGCGCCTTCATGCCGCCCTTGAACCGATCCGGGTCGGGGACGATGTTGCCGTTCTTGTCGCGGCCAACCTGCCAGCAGTCGTCGATGACGATGTACTGGTAGCCGGCGTCCTTCATGCCGGAGGAGACCATCGCGTCGGCGACCTCGCGGATGAGGCTCTCGCTCACGTTGCAGGCGAATTTGTTCCAACTGTTCCACCCCATGGGTGGTGTCTTGGCGATGTCCATCCAGGCCGTCTGGCCCTGGGCCGCCGCGGCGGCGGGCAGCGCGAGCGCGAGAAGCAGCAGGCCGAGCGATCGGCGAATGAGCGGAAATGTCATGGCAGTACCCTCCACGGCGGGGCAATGTATCACAGACGATGTAATCGGAGGACGGGCAGGTCAATCGGGGACTTCGATGAGTGATCGAAACTGACGCGTATCAATCGGATCCTCCGATGAGCGATCGAAGGACGGAAAGAGCGGTCGGGATCTGGCTGTTCTGACGCATTGCGTGTACCCTGTGAGAACGGACATTCAACCTATCCACAAGGAGCGCGCGATGGCGAAGAAAGCAGCTAACGCAGGTCACGGTCTGGCGATGGAGCGGCTGGCCGACGCGGTCGAGTCACTCGACGAAGTGCAGGCCCTGCTCGCCGGCGAACCGGAGGCGTCCGAGTTCTGGATCGGCATCATCTTCTCGGCGCAGACCTCGCTGCAGCTCGTCGCCGAAATGGCCAAGGAAGCCGAGAAGGAAGCCGCGCGCGCGTGCCGCCGGCGCAAGCCGGCGGCGCGCAAGCGCAGGTAGAAGCGTGAGCGGGCGAGCGGAGCGCGTCAATCGATCCCGGGCTCGCGCTTGACCGGCGGAACTGCGGACGGGATGGGCACGATCTGGACCACGGTCCGGAAGCGCGCGGGCTCGCCCTTGGGATTCGGGTTCGGGTAGCCGGCCATCCCGCCCCAGGCGTAATCCTTCACCGTGATGCTCGGCGGGAAGGCCATCGTCTCTTCGCGGAACTTCCCGATGTCGAACTCGTGGGTGGCGGGCTGGTCGAACACCAGCTCGCCGCGCTGCTTCAGCGCCGTCCGGTACCACGCCACCACGTCGTCGAAGGCGGCGTTGACGCCGAACAGGTAGTAACGCTGGCCGCTGCCCGCGTCGAAGGACCCCAGAAATTCCATCGCAGGATAGAAGGGCACGCCGAGCGTGGCCTCCGTCGGTGCCTGTTCGGGCGCGGCCGGGGCCGGTGGCCCCGACGGCTGCTGCGTGGCGGCGCCCTGCGGCTGGGCCTGTGCTGCGGGCGGCGCGGTGCTTTGTCGTTCCTGCGAACTCGCGGGCTGCGCGGCGGCGGCGAGCAGGAGAGCGATGAGGATCGTGGCGACGTGCTGACACCGCATTGAGACATTATCCGACAGACGACGGCCATTTGCGAGTCCGAGCCGGCGGGGCCAGGCCGCCGGCGAGCCGACCTCGTGTCCCCGTGGCCAGGGTGCCCGAGCCGGTGATTTGTAGGATACTGGGACCATGGCAAACGGGATGAAAACGGCACTCCTCCTCGGATTATTGAGCGCGCTGGTCCTGCTCATCGGTGAGTCGTTCGGCGGAGCCAACGGCCTCGTGATGGCGTTCGGGTTCGCGGTGCTCATGAACTTCGCGTCCTACTGGTTCTCCGACAAGATCGTGCTCGCGATGTACCGGGCCCAGCCGGTCGGTCCCGACCATGTGCTCTACCGCGTGACCGAGCGCCTCGCGCAGCGCGCGAGCCTGCCGATGCCGAAGGTGTACGTCATCCCCGACCCTTCGCCCAACGCGTTTGCGACGGGCCGCAATCCTTCGCACGCTGCCGTGGCGGCAACCGAGGGGATCCTGCGCGTGCTCAACGAGAACGAACTCGAGGGAGTGATCGCCCACGAGCTGTCGCACGTGAGGCACCGCGACATCCTCATCAGCTCGGTGGCCGCGACGATGGGCGCGGCCATCATGATGATCGCGCGCATCGCGCAGTTTGCGGCTTTCTTCGGCGGCGGACGCGACGACGACAATCGCGGCAACCCCATCGGCCTCCTGCTGACGATCATCCTGGCGCCGCTGGCGGCGATGGTGATCCAGGCGGCCATCTCGCGGTCGCGTGAGTTCGCGGCCGATGCAGGGGCGGCGCAACTGGTCGGCAGTCCCTATGGCCTGGTGGACGCGCTCAAGAAGATCGAAACAGTGGCGAAGCAGGTGCCACTCGACGCCAACCCCGCCACGGCTCACATGTTCATCATCAAGCCGTTCTCGGTCTCCGGCATGCTGTCGATCTTCAGCACACATCCTCCGACCGAGGCGCGCATCCGGGCGCTGCTGCACACCGCCTGAAACCCCTCCGAGATCAGGACCTCCAGAACGTGAAGCTCGGCAGCGAGCCCGCCGTGAGCAGCGCCGCGAGGAAGAGGACCAGGTAGAAAGCGGCCGGCACCCACGGCCGATCCAGCCGATCGGCCAGCCGCCGCAGCCAGCCAATGCGGCGCAGGGCAGTCACAGCGCCCGCGGCGCCGAGGATGAAGTAGACGGGGAACAGGTAGCGGTCGGCCTTTCGGTGGGCCAGCGAGAAGCCGACGGTCAGCACGAGGCTCGACGCGACCGCGAACCACGCGCCCTGCCAGGTGCCCGACGCGATCCGGTCGAGGGCCTCGCGCCCGCGCCGGGCCCACGGGCACGCCGCCCCGCCCTTCACGCCGCGCCACGCAACCCATCCTGCGGCCAGGCTCCACGGAAACGCGTACCAGACAATGCGTCCGAGGTACCACACCACCGTGTACGGCCCCCTCCACCAGAGCGGCCCGCTCGTGAACGCACCCGCCGGGAGCTGCCGCTCTCGATAGACGGTCAGGAACGACTGACCGGTGACCCGCACATAGGCAGCCTCGTACCCCCAAGCCCCGAGCACTGCAGCCACCGGCATCAGCCCGATCGCCGCCCACGTCGGCCAGTTAAAGCGGCGACCGCCGGGCTGTCCGATCCTGGCGACGAGCCAGACGGCACAGGTCACCGGCACGACCAGCGCGAACACGCCCTTCACCAAGAGGACGACGCAGAAGCCGGCCATCATGCCCAGTGTCCATGCCGGCCGTCTGCGTGCCCGCTCGGTGGAGTACACCGCCAGCAGCAGGCCCGCCAGCAGTGCGTACTCGTGATTGGCTCGAATGCGGAAGACGAAGGCGATGGGCAGCAGCTGCAGCAGCCACCCGAGTGCGCGCGCCTCGACCGGCTCGACCAGCACACGGGCGATCAGGATCACCAGGACCAGGCTGGCCACCTGATAGAAAACGTTGACCGCGTAGGCGGCCTGTTCGGCGGGAAAACCGAGCCGCGCCAGCGCCGCCGGCACGAGAAAGATGCCGGCCGGGTGCTCGCAGTACAGGCCCTGCATTCCCCAGAGGCCCCACCACTCCGGCGCGATCCAGTGGCCGATCGGCTGCTGGCTCAGGCGCGCGGCAATCCCGGCGTGCAGGAGCGAGTCGGGATCGCGCGTCGTGTAGTGGGTCAGCGCGATGAGGGCGACCGAGGCGACGACGGCGCCCGTCCAGGCCAGCCATGCCGCGCGGACGCCGCTCGCAGTGTTCATGGTCGTCATCCTTGCGCCCCTGGGGATTCTCAGAGCAGGTAGGCCAGCGCGAACCCGACCTGCGCGACGAACATCATGCGGTACATGTGCGCCCAGGACACGTGATTCTCCTCGACGGCCAGGTCCTCCGGGCGGCGCAGCATCAGGTAGCAGACGTAGATGCCGTAGACCGTCATCACCGCGCCGAGCAGCTGGAGCAGCCAGAAGTGGCCGGTGAGAATCCCGGCCCACGCGCCGATGGGGATCATCAGGAACGGCACGACGAACGACGGCGAGATCATCCACGCCGCCCGCCTGACGCCGAACTGGATCGGCAGCGTGCGACAGCCGCCCCGCGCGTCGCCCTCCATGTCCGCGAAGTCCTTGGTTGTCGTGGCGCCGAGGAGGAAGAGGCCGAAGATCGCGCCGATGAACCAGGGCTCGACCCCCATCACCGTCTTGACCGATGACCACCCGGCGACCTTGAGCAGCGTCCCGCGCGGGATCGCCACCGTCAGGTTGGCCCAGATGCCCAGGCGCTTGGTGCGGAACGGCGGCACCGAGTAGAGCGTTGTGATGAGCGTGGCCGCCACGACGAGCCAGAAGCACTGGTGCCGCCCGCCAGGCGCGACGAGCCAGGCCAGCAGCCAGGCCGCGGCGAAGGCGAGGATTGTGAACGCCCACGCTTCGCGCAGCGTCATACGCCCGCTCGGTAGCGGGCGCTTGGGCTTGTTCACCGCATCGATCTCCAGGTCGTAGATCTGGTTCAGCCCGTTCGACGCGGCATTGAGCGTGGCGGCCATGAGCGCGCCGACCAGCGGGTAGATGACGAGCCACCAGCTCCACGACTCGCGCGGCGCCGCGCCGATGGCGGTGGCGCCGCCCGACGCCATCCCGAGCGCCGGGGCGAACAGCGTGAAGGGCCGGGCGAACTCGAGGTAGAGACCGAATCGGGATCGGCCGGTCATCGGGCCACCATCCACGCCGTGGCGACGGCGAACGCCGCCGACACGGCGGTGTTGATGAAATTGAGCATGTCGTTGTCGAGCGTACCCGACGCCTCGAGCGTCGCGCCGAGCGAGCTTTCCACCAGTGACCCCGCCGTCGCCGCGACCGTGACGATCCACAGGCCGCTGCCCTTGATGAGACCGAGCGCGAGCGCTATCGCCGCGAGCGCGAGGGCGGCGACGATTCCGGCGCCGGTCCCCTCGAGCGATACCGCGCCAGACGTTCCCGGGCGCACCCGCGTGAACAGCGGGAACAGGTAGGTCCGCGCGCCCCACGCCTTGCCAATCTCGCTGGCGACGGTGTCGCTGGCTCCGGCCACCAGAGCCGCCGTCATCGCCAGCAGTGCCCCCTCGCGGTGTGGCGAGAGCGCAGCCAGCAGCGCCGCGAAGGCGGCCAGCCCCGTGTTGGCGACGGCGTTGCCGGGCCCGCGCCGCCCCCCGCGAGCCTCTGCGATCCCGAGCACCGACTTTCGCTTGAAGCCGAGGCGGGTCGAGACGGTGGCGGCCAGGAACGACAGGAAGAGCAGTGCCCATCCCGAC
The DNA here is from genome assembly GCA_963727765.1 of uncultured Acidobacteriota bacterium. GTDB lineage: Bacteria > Acidobacteriota > Vicinamibacteria > Vicinamibacterales > Fen-181 > FEN-299. Next base: position 90,111 of record CAVSGZ010000013.1, on the reverse strand, counting down.
GGTCCCGCGCCCGCGAAGACCGCGATCCCGATGACGCCGCCCACCGCCGCGCCCGGCACCGTCACCGCACCCGCCCACCAGCCGAGCGTGGCGATGGGCACATTGACCAGGGCCGCGTAGACGAGCGCCGTAGGCAGAGCGCCCTGCGCGGCGGCCCACGACGAAGCGTCGATGAGCGCAAGCCCGCCCATCACGATGGCGGCCGTGATGGGCACCGAGATGTTGTCGTCGAGCCGCACGCGGAGCGACTCGACGCCGGCGGCGGCGAGCGCTGCCAGCGCCGGGGCTGCCAGCGCGAACAGCATCGGCGGCATCGGCGACACGGCCGGCCTCGTCCACCCCGCCAGCGCCGCGCCGGCCAGTGTGCCTGCGACGACGAACGCCGCCGTTCCGGCAACGGTCTTGTCGGGGTTCCACGGAATGGGCCGGCCCCCCATGCGTTTGCCGACCAGCGTGGCCGCGCCATCGCCAAAGGCCATGATGCCCCACGCCGCGGCGACGATATCCGGGCGTCGCGGGAAGGCCACGACGAGGACGAGTACCGAGAGAGGGTAGAAGAGGATGCCGAGCGGATAACCTCGCGCTGCGTCCCCTGAGCGGTAGAGCGTCGCGCGCGCGATCCGCGGCAGCACGAGCAGGTTGAACAGAAACGCGGCCGTGGCGCACGCGGCCGCCTGCCACCAGGTCAACACCCGCAGCAGCAGAGCGAACGCCGCCATGGCCATGTGCAGCGTCTGACGCCGGTTCTCCGAGAACGTGGTCACGCGCCCTGCTCCCCGAGCCGCGCCCCGCCGCGGCCGTCGCTAAGCTGCTCCACGAGGCGCGCGATCCCCTCGCGGAGCGGCGTGATGTGATACCCAAGATCGCCAACCGCGGCTGAACTGTCGATCGCCCAGTCGTGCGTGAGGATGTTCACCGTGCCCGCCGTGAGCAACGGCGGCCGGCCGGTGAGGCTCGCCCACAGCTCGCCGGTCGCGCCGACCAGCGAAGCCAGCGCAACGGGAACGCGCCGCGGCAGCGATCGCCCCGTCAACTCGCGCACGATTTCGAAGACGCGCCACTGCGGAGCGTTCTCGCCGCCCAGGCAGTATCGCGCACCGATCCGGCCTCGCTCCATCGCCGCGACATGCCCACGCGCCACGTCGTCGATCCAGGCGTACGACCAGACTCGGTCCCCGCCCACGAGGCCGGGCAGCTTCCCGCGCAGGTGGTCCGACACCATCGTGCCGACAAGGTTGCCTTCGGTGAGCGAGCCGGGCCCGTAGATCACGCCGGGGTAGACGCGAACCAGCGGCGCGCCGGCCGCTACGGCGTCCTCGGCCAACTCGTCGGCCGCCACCTTGGTCCGCTGGTAATCGTTCCAGCGCCCTGGTGTCGACGCGCCAGTTGGCGGCAGCGCCAGAAACGACGAGGTGTACACCAGGCGCCGAACTCCGGCCGACCGCGCGGCGTCGAGCACGTGCCGCAGGCCGCCGACGTTGACGTCGTCGAAATCCTCGCGCCGCCGCCGCCACCGACTGACGAGCGCCGCCGAGTGGCAGACGCCGTCGCAGCCATCAAGCGCGCGCGTGACCGCCGCCTCGTCCCTGACATCGCCGTCCACGGCCTCGCCCGGCACGCCGCTCGCCGAGGCATGCCGCGAGAACGCGACCGTATCGTGCCCGGCGGCACGGAAGGCCGCGACCAGTGCCCGCCCGAGATACCCGGTCGCGCCGGTGATCAGGACTCGCATCGGGATGACGACGCGTCGGCGGCCGGCGCGGGATCCGACGCCTGTACCGCCTGCCTCCAGAAGGCCAGCAGGTCGGTCAGGGTCTGTTCCATGGGAATCGTCGGCACCCATCCCAGCTCGTCGGTCAGGCGCGAGTGGTCGCCGACGACGATTGGCGCGTCGTGAGGACGGTATCGCGCGGGATCCTGCCGTACGTCGATTCGAACGTGCGACCGCGAGAGCAACCCGTCGAGAATCTCGCCGATCCGGTAGGCGCGTCCCGCGCAGACATTGTAGAGGCGTCCCGGCGTGCCGCGCTCGAGGATCGCGCGATAGGCGCGCACCGTGTCCCGCACGTCGGAGAGATCGCGGCGCGCCTCGAGGTTGCCGACCTCGATGATGGGCGCCGCCAGCCCGCGTTCGATGCGCGCCACCTGACGGGCCACGCCGGACGCGAAGAACGACGGGGACTGCCGCGGACCGATGTGATTGAACGACCGCGTCAGCAGCACCGGAAGGCCCCGGTCGAACGCGTGGGCGCCGGCCATCTCCTGCGCGAGCTTGCTCAGGGCGTACGGACTGGCAGGCCCGATGGGATCGTCCTCGCACAGTGGGCGTCCCTGCTCGCGGTAGACCAGCGCCGAGCCGATGACGAGCACCCGCGGAACCGGATCGAGAGCCGCGACGGCCTCGAGCAGATGGTGCGTGCCCAGCACGTTGACTTCGAGCGTCCCTGCGGCGCGGTCCCACGACTCTCCGGCGTGCGCGGCGCCGGCGAGGTGGCAGACGAGGGACGGCCGCGCGTCGAGAACGGCGCGGCGCACGGCGTCGGCATCGAGAATGTCGAGCGCCAGCCACCGGCAGGTCCTGCCGGTCGGCGCCGCGGGCAGCGGCTCGCCGGGCCGCCGCCAGGCCACGATGGTCCGGTTCGCCGGCTCGAGCAGGTCGAGCAGGTGACTGCCGGCGAACCCGGCGGCGCCGGTGATGAGCACAGGTCCGTCCACGCCTTGTCGCCTTGATGACGGGACTTCGCGCCCGTCCTACCGCCCGTCGTACTGCCTGGAGTAATACGCCTTGAACGCTGGGTCGCCTTGCTTGATCGGGCGCCACCACCACTCGTTCCCCTGGTACCACGACATCGTCTCTCCGAGACCGGCGGCGAAGTCGACCTGCGGGCGCCAGCCGAGGCCGCGCAGTTTCGTGGTGTCCAGGCAGTAGCGGCGATCGTGTCCGGGGCGGTCCGACACCGGACGAATCAGGTCCTCGGAGCGGCTCAACCCGGCGAGAATCCGCCGTGTCAGATCGAGGTTGGTCACCTCGTTGCCGCCACCGATGTTGTACACCTCGCCCGGCGCACCGCGCTCGATCACGACGTCGAGCGCCCGGCAGTGGTCCGAGACGTGCAGCCAGTCGCGCACGTTCAAGCCGTCGCCGTAGAGCGGCACGGGTTGGCCGTCGATGGCGTTGGTGACAAACAGCGGGATGACCTTCTCGGGAAACTGGTACGGGCCGTAGTTGTTCGACGCCCGTGTGATCAGCACCGGCACGCCGTAGGTGGCGAAGTAACTGTAAGCCAGGCGGTCGGCGCCCGCCTTGCTCGCCGCGTAAGGATTGCGAGGCTTGAGTTCGTCGGTCTCCCGACTTGCCCCGGTCGGAACGGTTCCGTACACCTCGTCGGTTGAAATCTGGACGAAGCGGTGCAGCGCGGCCGCCTCGCGGGCGGCTTCGAGCAGGACGAACGTCCCGTACACGTCGGTGCGGATGAAGTCGCCGGCACCGAGGATCGACCGGTCGACATGCGTTTCGGCGGCGAAGTGAACGACCAGGTTCGACCGGGCCACGAGCGGCTTCGCGACGGCCGCGTCGGCGATGTCCCCGCGCACGAACTGGTGGCGCGGATCGTCGATGACGTCGTGCAGGTTCTCGAGGCGGCCCGCGTAGGTCAGCTTGTCGAGCGTGGTCACCCGCCAGTCCGGGTGGGCGGCGAGCGCGTGACGCACGAAGTTGCTGCCGATGAAGCCGGCGCCGCCGGTGACCAGGACTTCAAGCATCCCTTCGGCTCCAGTCGTAGGGGAGTGTGCCGTGCGGGTCGAGCCGGAACTCGTCCGGGTCGTCGTACCTGTAGGGCTCGGTCGGCGCATTCACCACGAGCGCCACGGTGTCGCCGACGCACTTCCATCCGTGGTAAACGAGGTTCGGCACCTGCACGAGCATCGGCTGCTGTGATCCCATGAAGAACTCGTTGACGACGCCCTCGGTGGATGAGCCGGGCCGCGTGTCGACCAACACGAGCTTCACCATGCCCTGGACGCACGCGACGTTGTCGGTCTGCACCTTGTGGTAGTGCCAGCCCTTCACGACGCCGGGATAGGTGGCCGACACGTACACCTGCCCGAACTTGGTGAACAGCTCTCCCTCATCCGCACGGAGGATTTCCATCAGCCAGCCCCGCTCGTCGGGGATGACGCGCAGCGGCTTGATCTTCACGCCGACGATGCGCGGGGTCTGCGCGGGGGGCGCGTAGTCCTTCGATTCCATCATGGACACTCCTTCACCACCGGATGCCGACCTCGGAATTATCGCCCAGCATGAACCGGTAAGCCGACGGCTTCACCGGCTCGCGGTAGATGCGGACGTTCTTGCCGATCAGGCTGTCCTCGACGCGGTTCTGCAAGTCCGAGAGTACGCTGCCTTCGAGGACGATGCTGTGCTCGATCTCGGCGTCGCGCACCTCGACGTCGTTCATGATCGACGTGAACGGCCCGATGTAGGCGTGGATGATGCGGGCGCGGGCGCCGATGATCGCCGGCCCCCGGACCACCGACCGCTCGACGACCGCCCCAGCCTCGATCACCACCTTGCCCTCGATGCGCGACTCGGCGTCGATGATTCCCTCGACCCGGCGCGAGAGCGTCTCGAGAATCAGCCGATTCGCCTCGAGGATGTCCTCGAGCTTGCCCGTGTCCTTCCACCAGCCGTCGACGATGTGCGGGAGCACCTCCAGGCCGTGGTCGATCAGATCCTGGATGGCGTCGGTGATCTCGAGTTCGTCCCGCCCGCTGGGACGGATTCGCCTGACCGAGTCGAAGATCTCGGGGCCGAACATGTACACCCCGACCAGCGCCAGGTCGCTCTTGGGTTCCTTCGGCTTCTCGACCAGCCGGATCACCTTTCCGTCGCGCAGTTCGGCGACGCCGAAGATCGTGGGGTCCGGGACCCTGGCCAGCAGGATCTGCGCGGCCGGCCGGGCCGCCGCGAACTGTTCGACGAAATGCCCGATGCCCTTGTTGAGCAGGTTGTCGCCGAGGTACATCACGAACGGCTCGCGCCCGAGATACGGCTCGCTCACCAGCACCGCGTGCGCCAGGCCGCGCGGCGCGTCCTGCTCGATGTAGGTCACCTCGAGGCCCCATCGTGATCCGTCGCCGACCGCGGCCCGGATCTCGGGAGCCGTGTCGCCGACCACGATGCCCACCTGGCGGATGCCCGCGTCGGCGAGGGCTTCGAGGCCGTAGAAGAGCACCGGCTTGTTGGCGACCGGCACGAGCTGCTTGGCGCTCGTGTAGGTGAGGGGGCGAAGTCGCGTGCCCTTCCCGCCGCTCAGGATCAATCCCTTCATGTGCGCTCCTCACCGCTACTGCTGCAAGGTCCCACTGGTGCTGCCGGCGCCGCCACCGCCGAAGGCGCCGAAGATGTTGGAGAACGTCCCCAGGCCCGCGAGCGTGAACGTGAAATTGAACCGGTGGTCGTTGCCCAGGCCGGCGAGTGCGCCGGTCTGCCCGAAGTTGTACGTCTGGTACTCGATCGCGAACCCGCAGCACTGGGCGTTGTAGTACCCCATGATCCGGCTCGTCAGCATCGTCGAACGGCCGAGGTCGTAGTTGAAACTGTAGCTGCCCCCCACGCGGTTGTCCTCGGACTTGAGCGTGGTCGTGCCGTTCAGGAAGCGGTCGCGCTGGGGCACGCCGGCGAGCAAGCTCGTCAGCCGCTCGCTGAACCCACCCGTGAGGTGCAGCCAGCTGCTCACCCCCACCTGGGTATCGGCGGCCAGGCTCTGGATCCCGGCCTGGCGCTGATCGTACTCCACCTTGACGCTCCCGTTGATCTGGTCTGTCGGCGAGGCTCGCACCGTGAGGCGGACGGGTGAGAGGTGGCTTGGCGGCAGGCCCGAGAAGCTCGTCGAGTAGTTGGTGTCGTAGAGGCTCGCCTGCGGGTTGGAATAGTAGGTCTGCGACAGGGCCACGCTCAGCAGTTCGTCGGAGTTCGAGGTTCCGCCGTGCTTCCGCTTGGCCAGGAAGCGGTTGGTCACGCCGTAGTCGAACTGCGTCGTGCCGCCGAGGATGTAGTCGGTGCCGTCGAGCTGCACGATCCGGTCGAAGTCGCCGATCGAGGTCACGTGCTGCACGTTCAGGTACGGCTCCACCGAGTGCTTCCACTTCTCGGCGAAACCGTTGTCGGGAGTGCTCCAGACACGGGAGAAGACCGGTCCCGTGATGCGTGACACGACGAGAAAGTAGGATCGCCCGAGCGGGTCGTCGACGACGGCGCCGCTGCCGTCGGGCGAGAGGCTGCGCGTCCAGAAGGTCCCGCGCCAGGACGCCGAGGTGTTCACCGTCAGGAACTGCCACTTCGTGAACGGCAGGCGCAGGGTGGGCAGCAGATCGAAGCGGGTGAGGCCGCGGTCGGTCACGGTCCCCGCCGACGTGGTCTCGCGCGTGAGCTTCACGTACTCGCTGTTCATCGAGAAGTAGAGCGGCGTGCCGAACAGCGGCTGCTCGTTGCGGGTGAGCGTGACGCGCGGCGTGCCGCCGGTCGCCGTCGAGTCGCTCGCGTCGGAGAAGTACTGGGTCCGGTCGTACTGGCCGTTCACCGTGAACCCAACGAGGCTGCCCGAAATGGCGCCGCTGTAGGTGCGCGTGCTGTTGGAGGCGTCGTAAATGTCCGTGTTGTACGCCTGCTGGACCGTGAGGCTGGTGAAGTAATCGACGCTCCCCCGCACGGTCCAGTGGCCGGCGAGCGCCTGCGCGACGTTCGCCTGCACGCGGTAGCTGAGGTCGCCGGGAATCGACGAGAACGAGCCGTCGGTGTTCTGGATCGACGATGCGTGCTCGCTGAGGCGGTAGAACTTGAGGAAACCGGACGACCCCGGCGCCGACGCGTAGCGGTACTCGGCGCCGATCCCGTTGCCGCGGCTCGAGTACCAGTCGTCCATCAGCGTGAGGTCCTGGCTGCGGTCGATCGCCCAGAAGAAGGCGTTGCTCAGCGACCAGCCGCTGTAGGTGGAGGTGCCGTAGGTCGGCATCAGAAATCCGGTGGCCCGGTCGTCCTTCGTGATCGGGTAGTAGACGGCGGGGAAGTAGAAGACCGGAATCCCCTTGGCCTCCATCACCGCGTTCTTGAGCAGCGCATAGTGGTCCAGCCTCAGCGTCACGGATGTGGCCGTGATCTGCCAGCGCGGGGTCGGCTGCACGCACGTCGTGAAACCGCCGTGCGTGATGCGGTAGCGATCCGGCCCGATCTTCTCGATCGTGTCGCCGTAGAAATAGACGTCGGGCTCCTGGCCGCCGAGCAGGTTCTTCTTCGACTTGGTGGAGATGACGGCGAAGCCGCTGGCGTTGTGGAACGTGCCCAGGCGCGTCTGGGTGTTCAGTTCTGCGCGGTCGGCCGTGATCTGGGCGTCGCGCTGGCGGAACGTCACGTTGCCGGTCAGCACCACCTGGTGTGTGTCGGTCCAGATCTCGGCTTCGTCGGCGAACAGCACCAGGTCACCCCGGCGGCATTCGACCGCCCCGGACAGCTTGAGGTGGTTCTTCTCGATCTGGATCGCCGTCCACTGCTGGCAGGCCTCGAAGCCCGTGTCGGGAACAGCCGCCTGCCGGGCCAGGGCCGGCACGGAGGTCGCTGCCAGGAGGCCGAGAGCCAGCAGCAAGCGGTGGACCGGAGGTCCCGAGGGAGGAAGACGCATGCCCGTGCCAGGATGGCCGACGGCCGTTAAATGCTGAGAACGCCGACAGAATATCACGTGTCAGACCGCAACCGGGCGAGCACCTCGCCGATGACGAAGAGAGAACCGGCCGCGCAAACAACCGGGGCGTGCTGCCAGGCCGCCTCGAGCGCGAGCCCCACGTCGTCCTGGACGTCGACCGGGCCGCGCCAGCCGGCGTGCCTGGCCGACTCGACCAGGGCGGCCGTGGAGAGCGCCCGGTCGGTGTGCGCGTGCGTGAGCACGAGGCGCGTGGCGGATGGAAGCAGCGGACCGAGCGTGCCGCCGACGTCCTTGTCCTTCATGATGCCGAAGACAATCGGCAGCCCATCCGGGTGGACCTCGCGCAGGTAGTCGGCCAGCACGCGCGCTCCGGCAGGATTGTGGGCCGCGTCGCAGAGCACCTGCCGCCCTCGCGGGTCGGTCAGCAGGTCGAGGCGGCCGGACCACCGCGTGGCTGTGACGGCGGCCGCCACCGCCTCGGCCGGCAGACGCGTCCCGCACGACTCCAGCGCTTCGAGCAGCCGCACGGCCGTGACGGCGTTGCGCGCCTGGTGACGGCCTCGCAGCGCCAGCCGGAGCGTTCCGTACTCGCGCGTCGGCGTGGCGAGCGCCACGACCGGCCGGCCCTCGTCGAGGCGCAGGATGTCGGCGCGCACGCCGTCGGCCGCGCGGACCAGCCGCGCCTGCCGCTCGGCGCAGGTGCGCTCGATGACGGCCAGCGCCTCCGGCTTGGTCTCGCCGACCACCACCGGCATGCCCGGCTTGATGACGCCGGCCTTCTCGCCGGCGATGGCGGCGAGCGTGTGGCCGAGGAACCGTTCGTGGTCGAAGTCGATCGTCGTGATCGCCGCGGCGCGCGGGGTGGCCACGTTGGTGGCATCCCACCGCCCGCCCATGCCGACCTCCAGGACGCCGAACCCGACGCGCGCCTCACGGAACAGGTCGAATCCGACGGCGGTCGTCACCTCGAAGAACGTGGGCTCGGTGTCCAGGCGTCCCTCGGCGCGCAGCCTCGCGACCTCGTCGCGAACCCTGGCCACGGCGCTCACCAGGCGCGCGGTCTCGACCGGCGCGCCGCCGATCGCGAACCGTTCCTCGAGCCGCACCAGGTGCGGCGACGTATAGAGGCCGGTTCGCAGGCCGGCGGCCCGCAGCCCCGTCTCGACCATGGCCGACACCGAACCCTTGCCGTTGGTGCCGGCGATGATGACCGAGGGCCAGGCGTCCTGCGGGTTGCCGAGCGCGCCGGCAATGGCGCGGATGTTGTCGAGGCCGAACTTGATGCCCAGCTTCTCGAGGCCGAACAGATAGGACAGGGGATCCACGACTGGCCGGTCCCGTCAGGCGCGTTCGGTGGGCGCTGGAGGTTCCGGACTGGGCGCCGCCGGTCCGGTTCCAGGCGAGGCGGCCGGGCGTGCGCCCATGAACGTCAGGGACCTGGCGATCGTGCCTTTCAGTTCGCGGCGGTCCACGACCATGTCGATCATGCCGTGATCGAGCAGGAACTCGCTTCGCTGAAACCCCTCGGGCAGCTTCTGCCGGATCGTCTGCTCGATGACGCGCGGCCCGGCGAAGCCGATGAGCGCCTTCGGCTCGGCGATGTTCAGGTCGCCCAGCATCGCGAAGCTCGCGGTGACGCCGCCGGTCGTGGGGTCGGTCAGCACCGAGATGTACGGCAGGCCGGCACGGTCGAGCCTGGCCAGGGCGGCCGACGTCTTGGCCATCTGCATCAGCGACAGGGCCCCTTCCATCATGCGGGCGCCGCCCGAGCACGACACGATGATCATCGGGGCGCGCCGGTCGATCGCGCGCTCGATGGCCCGGGTCACCTTCTCGCCGACCACGACCCCCATGCTGCCGCCGACGAAGCCGTACTCCATCGAGGCGATGATGGTCTCGATCCCCTCCAGCCGGCCGGTCGCCGTCACCACGGCATCCTTCTGGCCGGTCGCGGCCAGACCGGACTTCAGCCGGTCCTTGTACGGCTTGGTGTCGGTGAACTCGAGCGGGTCGGTCGAGCAGAGGCCGGTGTCATGGACCTGGTAGTCGCCGTCGAAGAGCATCGCGAGGCGCTCGGTCGCCGACATCCGGAAATGGTGCGCGCACCGGGGGCAGACCGACAGGTTGACCGCGAGATCCTTGTTGTAGATCGCCTGCGCGCAGCCGGGGCACTTGACGTAGAGTCCCTCCGGCACCCGGCTCGCCTGATCGGGCGGCGCCATCGGCTTGCGGGTCTTGGTGAACCAGGCCATGGATGGAGCTTACCGCATTTCGCGTTTTCCGTTATACTCGGCCCCGCCTTGGATTTCCGGTATATCGCCCTCGAAGGGCCGCCCGGTGTCGGCAAGACGGCGCTCGCCGAACGTCTGGCCGCGCACGTCGATGCGACGACGGTTCTGGAGGAAACGGACAACCCGTTCCTGGCGGACTTCTACGCCGAGCGCCCGGGGGCCGCCCTCCAGGCGCAGCTCTTCTTTCTGCTCAACCGGCACCGGCAGCAGGAGACGCTGCGGCAGACCGACCTCTTCAGCCAGTTCACCATCTGCGACTACCTGTTCGACAAGGACCGGGTCTACGCCTACCTGAACCTCGACGACAACGACCTGTTCATCTACCAGCGGCTCTACGAGTTGCTGGCCCGCGACGTGGCGCTGCCCGACCTGGTGGTGTACCTGCAGGCGCCCTCCGAGCTGCTCATCAAGCGGCTCCGCGCCCGCGACGCGGACCACGAGGGCTACAGTCCGAACCCGGCATACGTGCAGAAGCTCAACGAGGCCTACCAGCACTTCTTCTTCCACTACACCGCCACGCCGCTGCTGGTGGTCGAGACCTCGCAGATCGATCTCTCGGGCAGCGACGAGGCGCTCGACGACCTGCTGCGGCAGATTCGCGGAATGGGACGGGGCACGCGCTACTACGTGCCGCGAACCAGGGATTAGGACAGCAGCGCGACGCGGCGAGTCGAGGCGCTGGCCCCGTGCGGCATCGACCGGGCCGGGCGGAGACGCAATGACTGGTTGTCGATCGTTCTCCCGTGAATGGTGCGCGGCTGCGGCCGTTGTGGGGCTGACACTGCTCGGTGCGGCGTGCGCCAGCGTGCCCCCGCCGCCTCCCGCGGCCCCCGTGATCCCTTACGAACAGAAGCTGTCCTGGATTCTGAGGCTCGAAGACCAGCGGATGCTGCGCGACCCGGTCGCCCCCGGCAACGAAGTCGTCCCCCGTGACCTTCCGTCGTCCGCCAGGGCTGCGCCGGCCGGCCATCCAACGCCGTCGGCCGACCTCACGCAGTTGATGACCGACGCCGACGCGCGGGTCAGGCGGAGGGCGGCCCTCGCCATCGGGCGCGTCGGGCTCGTCTCCGGCGTGCCGACGCTGACGGCTGCGCTCGCCGGCGATCCCGAGCCCGAGGTGCGGCAGATGGCCGCGTTCGCGCTCGGCCTTCTGCGTGACTCGTCGGCGGTTGGCGCGCTCCGCGCCGCGCTTCGCGACCCGTCGCCGCTGGTGCAGGGGCGGGCGGCCGAGGCCCTCGCCGCCATCGGCGACACGGCCAGCAGCCCCGCGATCGGCGACCTCGTCTCGGCCCTGGTGAAGGCCGATGCGGTGGGCGCCGTCGCACCCGACGACGTGAGCGAGAAGCAGGAACCGCCGGTCGAGGCGTTCCGCCTCGCCGGTACTGGCGCTGGGGCGGCTGAAGGCCTACGACATCCTCGCCTCGTGCGTCGTCGGCCGGACCGGGAGCCCGCTAGTCGCCTGGTGGCCCGTGGCGGCGGCGGTGCAGCGGACGGAGGATCGTCGCGCGCTCGGCCTGCTGAAGGTGATGGCGCAGGGGCCCAGTGCGTTCGGCCGGGCGTTCGCCGCGCGCGGCCTCGGCGCGATCAAGGACGCCTCCGCGGTCGCCGTGCTGTCGGCGCTGGCGCGGGACTGGCGCCGCGACACGCGGTCGGCCGTCTCTGCCGTCAAGGCGCTCGGCGCGATCGGCGACCGGCAGGCGGGTCCCGTGCTGCTCGAACTGCTGCGGGCGCCCGGTCTCGACCCGCTGCTGAAGATCGAGGTCGTGAACGCCCTCGGGCCGACCCGCGCCGACGGCGCGCTCGACGTGCTGTTCAACCTGCTGTCGGACCGGTCGCCGGCGGTTCGCGCCGCCGCGTTTCGCAGTCTGCGCGACATCGACCCGTCGAGTCTCGTCTTCGTGCTCTCGAGCCTCGATCCGGATCGTGACTGGACCGTGCGGGCGGCCATCGCGTCCGTGCTCGGCACGCTCGACCGCGACTCGGCGCTGCCCAGGCTCACCGCCATGCTGCAGGACTCCGACGAGCGGGTGTGGTCCTCGGTGTTCGCGGCGCTCGTGAAGATCAAGGCGCCGTCGACGGGGCAGGTGCTGCTCGCCGCGCTGAGGAGCAAGGATCCGGTCGTGCGGAGCGCGGCGGCGTCCGGCCTTGCCTCCCTGAAGCCGCCGGGCGCGGAGCGCGCGCTCCTCGACGCCTTCCACGCGGCGGCGGGCGACGACACCTACGTGGCCCGCGCGGCCACGCTCGACGCGCTGCTCGCCTACGGACCGGAGATGGCGCGGGCCGCGCTGCACGAGGCGCTGTCCGACAAGGACTGGGCGGTGCGCGTGCACGCGGCGGCGCTGCTCAGGCCGATCGAGCCGAACAGCGATCCGGCCGCGGCCATCCGGCCCGCGCCCGTGAACCGGCCGCCCGGTTTCTACGAGTCGACGGACCTGGTCGCGCCGGCCGTGTCGCCGCACGTGTTCATCGACACGGCGCGCGGAACGATCGAGATCGAAATGGCCGTGCTCGACGCGCCGATCACCTGCCTGAATTTCATGACGCTCGCGCGCCAGGGGTTCTTCAAGGGCGCGACGTGGCACCGCGTCGTCCCGAACTTCGTCGTGCAGGACGGCGACCCGCGCGGGGACGGCGAGGGCGGGCCGGGCTACACGATCCGCGACGAGATCAACGAGCGACCGTACCTCAGAGGGACGATGGGCATGGCGCTCGACTGGGCCGACACCGGCGGCAGCCAGTTCTTCCTGACGCACTCTCCACAACCGCACCTCGACGGACGCTACACGGTGTTCGGCGAGATCGTGTCCGGGTTCGACGTGCTGGATCTGATCCAGCCGGGCGACCCGATCGTGCGCGTGCGCGTGTGGGACGGGAAGACGATGGCGGGAGAGCACGACAGGCCGGCAGACCGCCGCAGGCCCTGAGCGAGCGAAGCGAGTCGAAGGGTACAAGAAAAAGGGGGCGACGCTCGCCCCCTCTTCTTGCGGCAGCCGAAGCTTACCGCTTCTTCCCGGCCTTCTTGGCGGGCTTCTTTGCAACCTTCTTCGCCATGTCCTTATCCCCCCCTTCATCAGTGGAGTGTGCGTGAGTTTGCGATCCGGTCGGGCGCATCAGAACGCATGCGGCCTCGAGGTTCGCGCTCCGCTTCGTCGCTCGCGCCGTGGCGCGAGACATTCCGGAATCGGGAGGCGGCGGCGGATGGTGCTCTTCGCCGTTTGTCCTCCCGGCGACCTGCGTTTCAGTTATCAAGAATCCGCCGAGGGATCACAAGGCGTAGCCTAAGCCCACCTCGCTCATACTGCATGTAGATTATGGTTGAGAAAAAATTCATGTCAAGCGGAAAGTGACGATCGCGCATCGCGATCTCGTCGCGCGATCGTCTCGCGCCACCATCGATCCTCGCGCCGCCGCGCGGTTCACGCGGTCACCGCCGCAACGCGTCGCGCGCCTGCGCGCGGATGTTGTCAGGGTCATCGGGCGGGGCCGCGGCGATCGCCGCCTGGTACGCGTCGCGCCCGCGATCGCGCAGTCCCTTGCGGTCGTACGCGGCGCCGAGCCTCAACCACGCGAGCGCACTGGCCCCATACGGCGCCGTCGGCTTGGCGGCGATCACGGCGCGCAAGTGATCGATCGCCTGGTCCGGCCTGCCGAGCGCGGTCAACTCGGCGGCCATCCCCAGGCGCGCGCGAACCTCGCTCATCTCGGGATAGGCGACGCGACGGTCGCGCGCCAGCGCGTAGAGCGCGCGCCACCTGTCGAGGCTCGCCGCGTGGTCGTGGCGGTACACGTCCTCCACGTCCGCGATCGACTGGAGGAAGATCGGATTGTGGGGGTAGGACGCGCGCAGACCCTCGAGCAGCGTCAGCGCCTCGACCGGCTTCTGCTCGTACCAGAGATCGATCAGCTGCAGCTGGAAGTCCGCCTCACCGCGAAGCAGCTCGCCGCGATTGCGCGCGCGCCACATCTCCTGCAGCCCCTGCTCGCGGTTGCCGCCGGGCAGGCCCAGGAGCCAGCTCAGGATCTTGAGGATCGAGGGGGCCATGCCGGCGTAGTAGTGGTAGAGGCCGATGCCGAAGTACGCATCCTGCAGCGTCGGGTCGAGCGCGAGCGCCCGCTCGAGGGCCTCCTTGATCCGCTTGCCGTCGCGAGCGGCCGCAAGCCGCTCGGCGCGCAGCACGCGGAACTGGACGCGCAGGCCGTAGGCGCCGCCGAGGAAGAACCACGCGTCCGCCCGCCCGGGCTCGCGCGCCGTCCACTGCGCGACCTCTTCAATCACGCGATCGACCTGCGACTGGAACGCGCCGTCCTTCGACCGATCGTTCGGGTTCATCTGGATCCGCCACCACAGCGCGTTGACGCGCATGAGCGCGCAGGTCTCCGGCGGCGCGGGGCCGCACGCCTTTGCGATCTCGGCGTCGGCGTCGTCGAAGCGTGCGTCGAGGATGGCGTCGTAGCAGCGGGCCAGGACCGGGGCGTACGGGATCGACGCGGGGGCCGGTCGGGCCGCGGCCACCAGAAGAAGGCAGGCGATCGCCGCGAGGGCCGCAGGCGGCCACGTGCGGCAAGTGCCGATCGCCGCGCTACGGCTGGGTCGTGCGGAGGCCCTGTCTCGCGGCATGCCGCTCGAAGGCCAGCGCCACCAGGCGATCGAGCAGCGCCCGGTAGGCGAGCCCCGTGGCTTCCCACAGCTTGGGGAACATGCTGATCGTGGTGAAGCCGGGAATGGTGTTGATCTCGTTGACGTAGAGCCGGCCGGTCTCGCGCGAGAGCAGGAAGTCGACGCGCGCGAACCCCGCGGCCTCGACCGCGAGGAACGCCTCGGCCGCGAGCCGTCGAACCTCGGCGGCCGTCGCGTCGTCGACCGGGGCGGGGACGATCGACTTCGACTCCTCGACGTACTTCGCCTCGTAGTCGTAGAACTCGCGCGACGGCAGGATCTCCCCGGGGACCGACGCCTCCGGGCGGTCGTTGCCGATGACCGAGCACTCGATCTCGCGCGCCGCGGGCACTCCCGCCTCGACGACGACCTTGCGATCGAATTCCAGGGCCAGGCGCATGGCTTCGGCCAGCTCGCCGGCAGCCTTCACCTTGGAGATCCCGACGCTCGACCCGAGGTTGGCCGGCTTGACGAAGACGGGGAACGACAGCCGCGCGGCGACCATCGCCGTCACCTCGTCGGCCGAGGCCTCCCACTGGTCGCGCCAGACGACGACGTGCGCTACGATCGGGAGGGCGCGCGCGGCGAACGCCGTCTTCATCATCGCCTTGTCCATGGCCACCGCCGAGGCCATCACGCCCGAGCCCACGTAGGGCACGCCGGCCAGCTCGAGCAGCCCCTGCACCGTGCCGTCCTCGCCGAACGGGCCGTGCAGCACCGGGAAGATCACGTCGAGCGCCAGCCCCGCGACGTACGCGTTCTCTCTCGACGTCGTCTCGCCGGCGGCGCGCTCGAGCGTGAGCAGCGTCTCCTCGCCGGGATGCGGCACCAGGTACGCCTCCCGCCCGCTTCTCGCCGGCCGGTCGCCGTCCTGCCTGGCCTTCGTAATGACGTCGCCCGCAACCACCGTCGTCGGCGGGCGGTCGGGGATCGACCAGCGGCCGTCGCGGTCGATGCGGATCGGCACAGGCTCGTAGCGCCGCTTGTCTAGGTTCGCGATGACCGACGCCGCCGAGGCGAGCGACACCTCGTGCTCGCTCGAACGTCCGCCGTAGATCACGCCGATGCGCAGTTTCCTCACGCGGTCGATGCCCCCAGGATGGTCACCACAGGCGGGTCGTCCAAGCACGGAGAGGCCACGGCAGCCATGCGGGCAGGCGCGCCGTCCCGATCCCGTCATACTATACCGCAATGGCCGCGACTTTCGGATTCAGGGTGACCGCGACCGACGGCGCCGCGCGTCGGGGCGAGATGACGACGGCCCACGGCGTCGTGCAGACGCCGGCGTTCATGCCCGTCGGCACGCAGGGCGCGGTCAAGGGGGTGCTCCCGCGCGATCTCGTCGACCTCGGCGCCGAGATCATGTTGTCGAACACCTATCACCTTCATCTGCGCCCGGGCGACGATCTCATCGCCCGACACGGCGGGCTGCACCGGTTCATCGGATGGGATCGCCCCATCCTCACCGACAGCGGCGGCTACCAGGCGTTCTCGCTCGGCGAGCGCCGCACGATCGACGAACGGGGCATCTGCTTCCGCTCCCATCTCGACGGCAGCGAGCACCTGCTGACGCCGGAGAAGGCGACCGACATCCAGGCCAACCTCGGGTCGGACATCGCGATGGTGCTCGACGAGTGCCTGGGCTACCCGGCGACGCGCGACGAGGCGGCCGCCTCGATGGAGCGGACGCTGCGCTGGGAGAGGAGGGGGCGGGAGCACTATCTCGGGCTGCTGCAGGCGGAAGACGGGGGGCGGAAGGCGGGGCCGCGAGCCGCGAGCCGCGAGCCGCGAGCCGTCGTCGTCACCAACCCCGGCCAGGCCCAGTTCGGCATCGTCCAGGGCGGCACATATATAGATATACGTGTCGCCAGCGCTCAGGCCACCGGCGAGCTTGGCTTCGAAGCCTACGCGATCGGCGGCCTCAGCGTAGGGGAAACGCCCGAAATCATGTACGAAGTGGTTCAGGCAACCACCCCTTATCTACCCGCCGACAGGCCCCGTTACCTGATGGGCACCGGGACGCCGATCGATCTGGTCGAAGCGGTGGCCCGGGGCATCGACCTGTTCGACTGCGTGATGCCGACTCGCAACGCCCGGAACGGCCAGTTGTTCACGAGCGAGGGACGGCTGAACATCAAGAACGCCCGCTACGCCGACGACCCCGCCCCCGCCGATCCGGCCTGCGGCTGCTACACCTGCCGGCGCTTCTCGAGGGCCTACCTGCGGCATCTCTTCATGGCCGGCGAAATCGGCGCGGCGACGCTAAACACGGTGCATAACCTCACCTTTTACCTTGACACCATGAGGCGGATTAGGGAGGCTATAGTGTTTGGCTCGCTCGAGAAGCTGAGACTGGACTACTGCCGGACATTTGCCCGCCGGCCGGTCGACTCATGACAACACTGATTGAACGCACGCTCACCGTCGTGGCCATGGCCGCACCGAACGACAATGTCAGCCCGTGGGTGCAGTTTCTGCCCTTCGCGCTCGCGCTGGCCATCGTGTACTTCGTGCTGCTGCTGCCGATGAAGCGTCGGCAGAAGAAGGTCCAGCAGTTCCTCGAGGCGCTCAAGGTCGGCGACCGGGTCGTCACCAACGGTGGCATCTACGGCACGATCATGAAGATCGCCGACCGGACGGTGAAGCTCCAGGTGGCCGACAAGGTGAATATCGAGATTTCCAAGGCCGCGATCACGGGTCTCCAGGGTCAGGACCCGGTCGTGCCCGACAACACCCAAGCATGAACAACCTTCGCTGGCGAATCCTCCTCATCGTTGTCATCATTGGCGCCTGCCTGTGGGCGATCATCCCGCCGGACAAGAAGATCCGTCTGGGCCTCGACCTCAAGGGCGGCGTGCACCTCGTCCTGCGCGTCAACACCGACGACGCGCTGCGGCTGGAGACCGAGACGACCTCCGAACGCCTGCGCGAGGACGCCGAGAAGGCGGGCGTCACCGGCCTCGTCTTCAAGGTGACCGGCCCGCGGGAGTTCCAGGTGACCGGCGTGCCGCCGGCGCAGGATCAGCTCTTCAGGCAGACGGCCGCCGGCGACACGGTCAGCTTCAACCGCGAAGGGGGCGCCGAAGGCACCCACACCTTCAGGATGAAGCCGAACATCGCCATCGACCTCGCCCGCGAGGCGGTGACCCAGGCGCAGCAGACCATCGAGCGCCGCGTGAACGAGCTGGGCGTGACCGAGCCGCTCATCGCGCTGCAGGGCAGCAACGACGACGAGCTGCTCGTCCAGCTGCCGGGCGTGACCGACGTCGAGCGCGCGAAGAGCGTCATCCAGTCGACCGCGCTGCTCGAGCTGACGCTGGTCGAGCAGGGGCCGGCCCCGACCAAGGAGGCGCTGCTGCAGACGACCGGCGGCCAGTTGCCCCCGAACACCGAGGTGCTGCCTGGCGTCGAGGGGCGCCCGGCGGCCGGGGAGCCGCCGCAGGCCGTGTTCTACCTGCTGCGCAAGGTGCCGATCATCACCGGCCGCGACCTGCGCGGCGCGAAGGAAGCCCCCGACCAGTACAACTCGCCCGCGGTGCACTTCTCGCTCAAGGGGGACGCGGCCATCAAGTTCGCCAAGGCGACCAGCGAGAACATCAACCGGCGGCTGGCGATCGTGCTCGACCACAGCGTCGTCTCGGCGCCGAACATCGAGAGCCGGATCGCCGACGAAGGGCAGATCACCGGGAGTTTCACGATGCAGGAGGCCGAGGACCTGGCGCTCAAGCTGCGGTCCGGCGCCCTGCCGGCGTCGCTGACCTACCTGCAGGAGCGGACGATCGGCCCGACGCTCGGCGCCGACTCGATCAAGTCGGGCGTCATCGCCTCGCTCGCCAGCCTCGCGCTGGTGGCGCTGTTCATGCTCTTCTACTACCGGCTCTCGGGCATCAACGCGGTGGTGGCGCTCGTCTTCAACCTGATCATCCTGCTCGGCGCGATGTCCTACATCGGCGCCGTGATGACGCTGCCGGGCATCGCGGGCTTCGTCCTGACGATGGGGGTCGGCGTCGACTCGAACGTCCTGATCTTCGAGCGCATCAAGGAGGAGCTGGCGGCGCAGCGCGGCGTCCGGGCCTCGATCAACACGGGGTTCAGCCGGGTGTTCCTCACGCTGATTGACACCCATCTTTCGGCGCTGATCTCGGCGGCGTTCCTGTTCCAGTTCGGCACCGGGCCGATCCGCGGGTTCGCCACCACGCTGTTCTTCGGCCTGATCTCGAACCTCTTCACGGCGACCTTCGTGTCGAAGACGCTGTTCGAAATGGTCCTGGCCGAGCGCCACTCCGACACGCTGAGCATCTAGCCATGCAGATCTTTCACAGCCCGAATTTCAACTTCGTCAAGTACCGCTGGCAGGCCCTCTTCGTCTCGTGGGCGATCATCATCGCCGGCGTCGTGATGATCTGGACCAAGGGGATCCCGCTCGGCGTCGAGTTCTCGGGCGGCACCCAGGTGCTGCTGCAGTTCGACGGCGTCCGCCCGGGCATCGACCTGGTGCGCACGGCGCTCGATAAGAACTTCCCCGGCGGCGGCCAGAACGTCATCGTCCAGACCTACGGCACCGAGGCGCAGCGCGAGATCATGGTGCGCGTGCCGCACACGGGCCGGGAGTCGGGCACCGAGCTCTTGCAGACCGCGGACCAGATCAAGGCGGCGGTGAAGGCGGCCAACGTCGGGGCGTTCACCGTGGCCGGGACCGACGTCGTCGGCCCGGTCGTCGGGCAGGAGTTGACCAGCAAGGGAACCTGGGCGTTCCTGCTGTCGCTCTTCTTCATTCTGCTCTACCTCTGGTTCCGGTTCGAGCTGAGCTTCGCCGTCGGCGCCACCGTCGCGACGCTGCACGACATCCTGATCACGATGGCGTTCCTGATGTTCTTCCGCTACGACATGTCGCTGAACATCATCGCCGCGCTGCTCACGATGACCGGCTACTCGACCAACGACACGATCGTCATCTTCGACCGGATCCGCGAGAACCTGCGCGGGATGCGGAAGGACAACATCAAGGAGATCGTGAACGTCGCGGTCAACCAGACGCTGAACCGGACGATCATCACCGGCGGCACGGCGCTGCTCTCGGTCGTCGCGCTCTACTTCTTCGGCGGCGAGGTGCTGCGGGGCTTCGCCTTCACGATGATCGTCGGGATCATCACCGGCACCTACTCGAGCGTGTTCATCGCGGCGGCCATCGTCACCTTCTGGCGGCACGGCCGTGGCGGCGCCCGGATCGTGGCCTCGGCGCCCACCTCGGCGGCGCCCAAGCCGACCGCGACGGCTCGCCAGCGCAAGGGGACGCGCGGCAACGGTCGGTCGTAGGAGCCAATCGACCCGATGGTGCTCGTGTATGCGGTTCTGCTTGGCGTCATCCAGGGGCTGACCGAGTTCCTGCCGGTCTCGAGTTCAGCCCACCTCATCCTCGCCCGGGCGTTCTTCGGCTGGAACACCGATCAGCTCGGCATCGCGTTTGACGTGGCCTGCCACGTCGGCACGCTCTTCGCCGTCGTCGTCTACTTCTGGTCCGACATCCTCGCCATGCTGCGGGCGGTGCCCCGCCTGGGGACGATCCTGGGGCCGAAGCCGGACCGGGCCGCGTGGATGGCCGCGCTGATCGTCCTCGGCACGATCCCGGCGGTGGTCGTCGGGTTGGCGTTCGGGAAGGTCATCGAGGAGGATCTCCGGACGCCGATCGTGGCGGCCTCGACGCTGGCCGCTGTCGCGTTCGTGCTGTTCGCCGTCGAGCGGTGGGGCGCCAGGCGGCGTACGGGGGACTCGCTCGGCTTGATTGACGCCGCGATGATTGGCTGCGCCCAGGCCGCGGCCCTCGTGCCCGGCGTCTCGCGCTCGGGCGCGACGATCTCGGCGGGCATGGCGCTCGGGCTGCGGCGCGACGAGGCGGCCCGGTTCGGGTTCCTGCTCGGCGTCCCGGCGATCCTGGCCGCGGCGGCCAAGGAGGGGATCCCGCTGCTTCGCCACGGGCTCCCGCCCGGCGAGGGCGCAATTTTCGCCGTGGGCATCGTCTCGTCGGGCCTCGTAGGCTACGTGGCGGTCCGGCTCTTCATCCGCTATCTCACCCGGCACTCGCTGTCGGTGTTCGCGTGGTACCGGCTGGCGCTCGCGGCGTCGGTCGTCGTGTGGTGGTTCACTCGGTAAGTCGATGCCTGCACCAAGCGCACTGCACTGGCTGCGGCGCCGGTTCATCACCGGGTTCTTCGTGGCCGTCCCGCTCATCATCAGCGTGGCGGCGCTCCTGTGGGTGTTCTATCTCATCGACGACCTGGCAGGCCCGGTCTACGATCGGATGCTGGGCCGTCACGTGGCCGGCCTCGGCGTAGCGACGACGGCGGTCTTCGTCCTGCTCGTCGGCGTCGTCGCGAGCAACGTGTTCGGCAAGCGGATGCTGGCGCTCGGCGACCGCTACCTGCAGAGGATCCCGGTCTTCCGGACCGTCTACTCGCCGGTCAAGCAGCTGTTGACGGCGTTCTCGCCCGACAACGAGTCGGGCCTCAAGCGGGTGGTGATGGTGCAGGACGCGACCGGGGCGACGCGGCTCGGCTTTCTGACCAAGGAGTTCGAGGCCGACCTCGGGCCTGGGACGCCGTCGAGGCCATACGCGGTCGTCTACATGCCGACCAACAATCTGTACCTGGGCGACGTGCTCATCTATCCGTTCGAGTCGCTGCAATTTCCGAACATCAGCGTCGAAGAAGGCGTGCGGATCTTCCTCACGGGCGGGATGGCGATGGCCGAGCGGGTGTCGACCGGCCGCGCGGCGGATCAGCACTTGGCATCCTAGATCGACCGTCCCTATAATCTGGGGTTTGTGTGCTGTCGAACACAGAACGAAGAGGTGACATGAACGTGCTCCCTGTGCTCCTGAAACGCGCCAGTGCCCGGGTCCGCGGCGGACGGCGCTCGTTTGCGGCCCTCCTGGTGGCCGTCGCCGCGGTCTCGGTTCTGGCGGCGCCGGTCGCGATGGCCGCGGCGCCCGCCCCGCAGGCGGCCGAGGCGGTCGAGCATGCCGGCGGCGAGGCGACGCTCAAGCTGCCCGATCTCGGCCAGGCCGAGTTCATGGGCGTCAACGGGCGCACGCTGCTCACCGGCGGCCTGTTCGTGTGCGTGCTGGGGCTGCTGTTCGGCCTGGTCGTGTACCGCCAGCTCAAGGCGCTGCCCGTCCACTCCTCGATGCGGGAGATCTCCGAGCTCATCTACGAGACGTGCAAGACCTACCTGCTCCAGCAGGGGAAGTTCCTGGCGATTCTCGAGCTGTTCATCGGGATCATCATCGTCATCTACTTCGGGGTCCTGCAGCACTTCGAGCCGTTCCGGGTCCTGATCATCCTCGCGTTCAGCGTCCTCGGGATCGCCGGCAGCTACGGCGTGGCGTGGTTCGGCATCCGGATCAACACGTTCGCCAACTCGCGGACGGCGTTCGCGAGCCTCAAAGGCAAGCCCTTCCCGGCGTTCGCGATTCCGCTGAAGGCCGGGATCAGCATCGGGATGCTGCTCATCAGCGTCGAGCTGTTCATGATGCTGTGCATCCTGCTGTTCGTCCCGGGCGACTACGCGGGCCAGTGCTTCATCGGCTTCGCCATCGGCGAGTCGCTCGGCGCGGCAGCGCTCCGGATCGCGGGCGGCATCTTCACGAAGATCGCCGACATCGGGTCGGACCTGATGAAGATCGTCTTCAACATCAAGGAGGACGACGCGCGCAACCCGGGCGTCATCGCCGACTGCACGGGCGACAACGCGGGCGACTCGGTCGGCCCGACGGCCGACGGGTTCGAAACTTACGGCGTCACCGGCGTCGCGCTCATCTCGTTCATCCTGCTGGCCGTGAACGACCCGAAAGTCCAGGTCCAGCTGCTCGTCTGGATCTTCGTGATGCGCGTCATGATGATCTTCACGAGCGGCTGCTCGTACTTGCTGAACGGCGCGTGGGCGAAGGCAAAGTACAGCCACGCGGACAGGATGAACTTCGAGCACCCCCTCACGACGCTCGTGTGGCTGACCTCGATCGTGTCGGTCGGCGTCACCTACCTCGTGTCGTACCTGCTGATCCCGGAACTCGGCGACGGGACGCTGTGGTGGAAGCTCTCCACGGTCATCACGTGCGGGACGCTGGCGGGCGCCATCATCCCCGAGCTGGTGAAGGTGTTCACGTCCACCAACTCGGCGCACGTCAAGGAAGTGGTGACCTCGGCCCGCGAGGGCGGGGCGTCGCTCGACATTCTCTCGGGCCTGGTGGCCGGCAACTTCGGCGCCTACTGGCTGGGCCTCGCCATCGTCGCGCTGATGGGCATCGGGTTCCTGGTGAGCACGCAGGGGTTCGGCGACCTGATGATCGCCCCGGCGGTGTTCGCCTTCGGCCTGGTCGCCTTCGGGTTCCTCGGCATGGGGCCCGTCACCATCGCGGTCGACTCGTACGGCCCGGTGACCGACAACGCCCAGTCGGTCTTCGAGCTGTCGGTCATCGAGACGCTGCCGAACATCAAGGCGGAACTGAAGAGGGACTACGGCTTCGATGTCAATTTCGGCGTGGCCAAGGACCTGCTCGAGGCGGCCGACGGCGGCGGGAACACGTTCAAGGCGACGGCCAAGCCGGTGCTCATCGGCACGGCGGTCGTCGGCGCGACGACGATGATCTTCTCGATCATCGTGCTGCTGACCAACCGGCTGCAGCCGGATCTGGTGGCCAACCTGTCGCTGCTCCACGCGCCGTTCCTGCTGGGGCTGGTCACGGGCGGCGCGGTGATCTACTGGTTCACCGGGGCCTCAATCCAGGCCGTCTCGACCGGCGCCTACCGGGCGGTGGAGTTCATCAAGCGGAACATCAAGCTCGAGAGCAACGAGAAGGCGTCGGTGGCCGACAGCAAGAAGGTCGTGGCCATCTGCACGCAGTACGCGCAGAAGGGGATGTTCAACATCTTCCTGACCGTGTTCTTCTCAACCCTGGCCTTCGCGTTTCTCGAGCCGTATTTCTTCATCGGCTACCTGGTGTCGATCGCGCTGTTCGGCCTCTACCAGGCCATTTTCATGGCCAACGCGGGCGGGGCCTGGGACAACGCCAAGAAGATCGTGGAAGTGGAGCTGAAGGAGAAGGGGACGCCGCTCCACGCCGCGACGGTCGTGGGCGACACGGTGGGCGACCCCTTCAAGGACACCTCGTCGGTGGCGATGAACCCGGTCATCAAGTTCACGACGCTGTTCGGTCTGCTCGCGGTCGAGTTGGCCGTGCAGCTGACCCGCCAGGCGGGCTCGACGGTGAGCTGGATGCTGAGCGGCGTCTTCTTCGCGATTTCGGTGGTGTTCGTCTGGCGGTCGTTCTACGGGATGCGGATCCCCGTGGGGAAGTAGGGAACGGACGGGTTCGGGGGTCGTTCCCCGGGCCCGGCCGCGGGAGGGCCTTGCGGCTGAGTTTGACTTGGGTTCCGTCTGACCGATACAATGCCACGATTTCGGTCCAGCGGGCACCCCCTGTAAGGCCTGTTCCGACCGTTCCCGATCACCCACTTTTCCATAACCGGTGTCTAACTAGTCAGGCGTGTCCGGGTTGGCCGTTCGTTGACACTTGTTTTTCGGTCCCGCTATAATCGGCCGCCTTGCCTGAGAGCGCACGAGCAGGAGGAATAGACCGGTGCCACGCGATTTGTTTGGTGACGTAGTCAATCCTTCCATCAAGATCGGGAGCAAGAAGTGGTACACGGTGCCACTCTCGTTTCTCGCGCATGTGGTCATAATCGGAGCGATCGTCATCGTGCCGCTGATGGCGGCCGATGTGCTTCCGACGCCTCCGATCATGATGGCGTTCGCGGCGGCGCCGCCGCCGCCGCCGCCACCCCCGCCACCTCCGCCACCCCCGGCCGCGGCCGCCGCGCCAAAGGTCCAGCTCGACGTCAACCCGAATGCCGCGCCCGTCCAGGCGCCTTCCCAGATCAAGCCTGAGTCCGGTCTAGATGCCGGGGTCGGGGTCGCGGGCGGCGTCGAGGGCGGCGTCCCGGGTGGCGTCGTCGGGGGCGTGGTAGGCGGGCTGCCAGAGGCGCCGCCGCCGCCGCCGCCGCCCGCCGCGCCCGTGCGCGTCGGCGGCAACATCAAGGCGCCGCAGAAGACGCGCGACGTCAAGCCGGTGTACCCGGCGATCGCGCAGTCGGCCCGTGTGCAGGGTGTGGTCATCATCGAGGCCACCATCGGACCCGATGGCCGGGTCAAGGATGCCAAGGTCCTGCGCTCGATCCCGCTGCTCGACCAGGCCGCGCTCGACGCGGTCAAACAGTGGGAATTCACGCCGACCCTCCTGAACGGCGTGCCCGTGCCGGTCATCATGACGGTCACGGTCAACTTCACGCTGCAGTAGGGTAGCGCGGAGCAGGAGATCGCCTCGAACGCGCGACAGGGCCGGGTCGGACCCGGTGGCAGGTAACTCGTTCAGAATACTCGGAGGATGGTCAGATGAATCTGCTCGAAATCTGGAACCAGATGGGAATGTTCGCGAAGGGTATCGCTTACGTCCTCTTCGCCATGTCGATGTTGTCGTTCGGTGTCGCCATCGAGCGCATTTACACCTACATCCAGGCGCGCAAGCAGTCCAAGCTGTTCGCCCCGCAGGTGGCGAAGGCGCTCAAGGAAGGCCGTCTGAAGGACGCCATCGGCCTGGCCACCAAGAAGGACTACCGCTACAGCCATCTCGCCAAGGTCGTGCTCGCGGCGCTGCAGGAGTACCAGTACGCGCAGGAGAGCAGCGAGAAGATGAGCAAGGAAGACACGGTGGACACCGTCCGCCGCGCCATCCAGCGCGCCTCGGCGCTCACCGGCTCCGACCTCAAGAAGATGGTGTCGGCGCTCGCGACCATCGGCGCGACGGCCCCGTTCGTCGGGCTGCTCGGCACGGTCGTCGGCGTCATCAACGCGTTCCAGGGCATCGCGGCCACCGGGTCGGGCGGCATCGGCGCCGTGTCGGCCGGTATCGCGGAAGCGCTGGTCGAGACCGCGCTCGGGCTGCTGGTCGCCATTCCGGCGGTGTGGTTCTACAACTACCTCACCAGCCGGATCGAGTACTTCAACGTGGAGATGGACAACTCCTCGTCGGAGATGGTCGACTTCTTCATCAAGAAGTCGTAGTCGGCCGGCCCTCGGTTCACGGTTCCAGATTCGGCGGCGGGCAGGGTGCGAGCCCTGCCCGGTGTCCCGCTGCCGTGGACCCTCTCGCACGCGCCAGTCTGGTCAGTTTTGCTAGGAGATCGCCACAATGGCAATGGATGTTGGCGGCGCAAAAGGCGGATTGAAGGCCGACATCAACGTGACGCCGCTCGTCGACGTCATGCTGGTGCTGCTGATCATCATGATGCTCATCGCGCCGATGCTTCAGAAGGGCGTCGACGTCAAGCTGCCTCAGGCGTCCAACTCGGCCGACAAGCCCGAGACGCAGGAGCAGACCGTCGTCGCCATCGACGCCAATAAGCAGTTCTTCCTGAACTCCGTCAGGGTTCGTGAGGACGATCTGACCCAGAAGGTCACCGAGGCGCTCGAGGCCAAGAAGGAGAAGATCGTGCTCATCAAGGCCGACGTGGACGCGCCATACGCCTCGGTCATGTCCGCCATGGACAAGCTGCGGGCCGCTCAGATCGAGAACGTCGGTCTGATCACCGAGCGCAAGATCGGCCAGGGCTCGGGAGGAGGACGCTGACATGGCTCACGCACACATGCACTACGGAGCCGAGAAGATCGTCAAGGGTGAAGTGCCGCACGCCAGTGCGGACATGAACGTCACCCCGCTGATCGACGTGCTCCTGGTTCTGCTGGTCATCTTCCTCGCCGCGCTGCCGCTCAGCCAGAAGGGCCTCGACATCAACCTGCCGCTCGAGACGAAGTCGGCCACTAAGACCGAGGCGCCGACCGATCAGATCGTGGTCGACTACGGGGCCGACCGGAAGCTGACCGTCAACAAGCAGGACGTGACGATGGCCGAGCTCGAGACCCGCCTGCGGGCGATCTTCGAGCAGCGCAAGGACAAGACGATGTTCATCATCGGCGCGCCGACGCTGCGCTACGGGGACATCGTCGAGGTCATCGACGCCGCGAAGGGCGCGGGCGTCGAGAAGGTCGGGATCGTGACGGAAGGCATGCGCCAGGCCGCCGGCGTCCAGACCGGCGGCGCGCAGTAGCGAAGAGAACCCTGGCGCGCCGACGGCCGGCGCGCCAAGGTCAGCAGAGAGACCACCTCACGGACGGCTGACGCCACCTGTGCGCCGGCCGTCCATTCGTTTGTACGGACGGCTGGCCACGGCGCAGGGCCGCACGGATAGCGCAGGGCTTAAGCCCTGCGCTATCAGAATGCGTGTCGGATAGCGCACGGCTTCAGCCGTGCGCCTATCAGCGCCCCCGCGGCGTTCCGAACTCGGCTCCCGGCTTCCACTGCGGGTACTTGTCGCCCTGGGCCACCAGGTAGCCCACCATCCAGTCCAGTTGCAGGTCCTCGACTCCTCCGCTCAGGTCCCAATCGGGCTTCACGGTGTCGGTCGGCTTGTGGTACAGATGGTCGTAGAAGTCCTTCCGCACCTCGAGGCCGTAGCCAGGCGGCCTGCCGATGAAGTCGTCGCCCTGGTCGGGCTCGAACGCCGGCACTCCCCGCCGGGCGAACGAGAAATGGTCGGACCGGTAGTACATGCCGCGCTCAGGCTCCGGGTCGGGCTTGAGCACGCGCCCCTGCTCGGAGGCGACCTGGCGGGCAATATCGTCGAGGTCCGAGGTGCCGAGACCGATCACCGTCAGGTCGCGCGTGCGGCCATGCACGTTGAGCATCTCGAGGTTGACGACGGCCAGCGTCCTGTCGAGCGGGTAGACCGGGTTGGCCGCGTAGTACTCCGATCCGAGCATCAGCTGCTCCTCGGCCGTCACGGCCATGAACACCATCGTCCGGCGGGGCCGCACCGGCAGTTGCGCGTAGGTGCGTGCGATTTCGAGGAGTCCCGCGACGGCCACCCCGTTGTCCACGGCGCCGTGGTAGATCGGATCGCCGCCAACCGGCGCGCCGATGCCGAAAGCGTCCCAGTGGGCGGTGTACAGGACGTACTCGTTCCTGAGCGCGGGGTCGCTACCCGGCAGTTTCGCGAGGACGTTCCGCGAGTCGATGGCTCTCACCGTGTTCCTGATCGTCATCGACGCGAAGAGGCCGAGCGGCCTGGGGCGAAAGTCCCGGCGAAGCGCCGCCTTCTTCAGTGCGTCCAGAGTCGTCCCCGCCCTCGCCAGCAGCCTGGCCGCCGCTTCGCCCGACAGCCACCCTTCGACGGCCGCGCGGCTCATGTTCCGATCGGGCCTGGCGATGTCGAACTGCTCGCCCACCTTCACCTGCACGACGCTGAAGGGATACCCCGCTGCCGCCGTCTCGTGGATGATGAGCGCGCCAGCCGCGCCCATCTTCGCCGCCATCTCGAGCTTGTAGGTCCATCGGCCGTAATAGGTCATGGCCTTGCCGCCGAACACGCGCGGGTCGAGCGCCGCGGGATTCCGGGGGTCGGGCACCGGCGGGTCGCCAATCAGGAAGACGAGCGTCTTCCCCTTTAGATCGGTCCCCTTGTAATCGTCCCACGTGAATTCAGGGGCCTGCACCCCGTAGCCGACGAAGACGAGCTCGGACCGGTCGAGCGCGACGGTGTCCACCATGCGCTTGGACCAGGCGACGACGTCGTCCTTGTAGGCGAGGTGGAGCGGGGGCGTGCTGACCTGCGGGCTTCCGGTGACCACCAGCTCGGTTCGCGGATCCGGCGTGATGCCGACCAGCGGAACGCGCTGGAAGTACGAACCGTCGGCCGCGGCCGGTTCGAGGCCGTACTTCCTGAACTCGCCGGCAAGGTAGGCGACCGTCCGTTCCTCGCCCTTCGTGCCAGGCGCGCGCCCTTCGAACTGGTCGGAGGCCAGGGTCCGGGTATGCGCGAGAAGCGCGACAGCGTCAATGGGAGGAAAAGGAGGCCGCGATTGCCCGTCGAGGCGCGTGAGCGCCAGGACACTGAACATCGTCATTCCGACGAGCACGGCAGATGTCGATCGCATGAACTCCCCCTCATGGGCGTCAGCCCCGACTTCTCATCATCAGTTCCGACTGACACTCGTCAGCCCCGACCCCTCTGCGTCAGCTCCGATTATGAAGTGTACACAGAAAGGGCCGCCCGACCTCGCGATCGAGCGGCCCCGGGGGATGATTTGCGAGACGTCAGAACCGACCGGCTTACTCGCCGCCGGCCTTCTTCTTCCGAAGGTCGATCGCCCGATCGCGCAGCTGGTCGGCCTGCTTGAGGAGCGCCTGCTGCTGCGCCGGGTCCTTGATCAGGAGCGCCTTGGACCGGAGCAGGAGGTTCTTGTAGGTCAGCGCATCGATGTAATCCGGCTTCAGCTGCAGCGCCTTGTCCTCGGCCGCGAGCCCCAGGTCGACGTAACTCAGCTTGTCGGCGTCCTTCAACCGGAAGTCGCGGTACGCCTTTTCCCAGTAGTAGGCGGCGATGGTGTGGGACGCCTCGGGGTTGGTCGGCTCCTTGTCGGCCCGCTCCCGCAGTTCCTGCATCGTCTTCTCGAACTCACCCTGGCGGTTGTAGTAACCGGCCAGCTGCATGTAGGTGGCCGGATCGTTCGGCCGCATCTCCTTGGCCTTGACCAGGTACTGCTCGGCGACGTCGTAGTTGCCAGCGTCCTCGTACATCTTCGACAACACGAAGTAATTGGCCACGTCGGTCGGGTCGATCTTGATCATCTCCTCGATGATCGACACCGCCTGGCCGGGGTCGTTCGCCTTGTCGGGACCGTAGGCCGCGACGAGATACTTGAGGGCCAGATCCTTCATCTTCGGATCTTTCTCCATGTCGGAGCACTTCTTGTAGTTCTCGATCGCCTTCTTCAAGTACCCGTCGTTCTCGGCCTCGCCCTTCCGGCTCGGCTTGAACAGGTTGTCGTAGCTGTTGGCCAGGTAGAAGTACGCCGTGCTCATGCTCGGGTCGTTCTCCACGACGACCTCGTACTTGTCGGCCGCGCGCTTGTAGTCCTGCTGCTGGTACAGAACGTTCGCTTCCTTGAATGCCTTCCGGGCCTTCAGCACGCCAAACTGCGTACAGCCGGCAAGCGCCACGCTGAAGGCTGCCAGTACCACGACCAGCGATGCCGCCGTGAACCGCCTCTGCATTGCATCCCCCTTGCCCCCGAACCGCGGGAGAGCGGTCTTCTACGGTCTCGGATAATGATCGCGAAGAGAGGTTAATTCGTGTGACGAAACCTGTCCCCTGGCTCCAACACGAGGGCCCGGGTAGTCGGGCCAGTATAGTGAACGCAAAATTGACAAGTCAAGCACGCCGGCTCGGCGGTCGCCGCGAAACTTGACCCCCCCTGTGGCGGCCCCTATGATGGGAGCCGCGGACACTCCTTTTTGGTTAGACACCGCGCCGACGTGATCCGTTTCGAAGACCTGCTGGAAAAGGTCCGGGAGTACAACCCGGACGCCGACTTCGAACTGCTTCGCCGGGCCTACGTTTTCTCGGCCCTCGAGCACAAGGGACAGGTGCGCCACTCGGGCGAGCCCTACCTGGTCCATCCCCTCGAGGTCGCCACCATCCTCACCGACATGAAGATGGACCCGGTGACCATCGCCGCCGGCCTCCTCCACGACGTCGTCGAGGACACCCTGACGACGGCCGAGAACCTCGACCGGACGTTTGGCCACGAAATCGCGCATGTCGTCGAGGGGGTGACCAAGATCGGCGCCATCACCTTCGCGTCGACCGAGGAGCGGCAGGCCGAGAACTTCCGCAAGATGCTGCTGGCGATGGTCGACGACATCCGCGTCATCCTCGTCAAGCTCGCCGACCGCCTGCACAACATGCGGACGCTCCAGTTCCTGCCCGAGGATCGGCGCCAGCGGATCGCCCAGGAGACGATCGACATCTACGCCCCGATCGCCAACCGCCTCGGGATGGCGAAGGTGAAGAACGAACTCGAGGAACTGGCCTTCCAGGCCCTCGAGCCCGAGGCCTACGAGCTGCTCGAGGCGAAGGTGGAACGGCGGCGGAAGGCGAGCGAGGGGGTCGTCGAGGAGCTCCGGCAGACGATCGTCCAGAAGCTGAAGGACGCGCAGGTGCCGGTCGGCGAGGTCGCCGGGCGCACCAAGCACCTGTTCAGCATCCACCAGAAGCTGCGCCGGCAGAAGATCGACCTCGACCAGGTCTACGACTTCGTCGCGCTGCGCGTCATCACGAAGACCATCAAGGACTGCTACGCCGCCCTCGGCATCATCCACCAGACCTGGTCGCCGGTCCCCGGACGGATCAAGGACTTCATCGCGATGCCCCGCCCGAACGGCTACCAGTCGCTGCACACGTCGGTCATCAGCGAGAGCGGGTTTCCGTTCGAGGTGCAGATCCGGACCGAGGAGATGCACCTGCGCGCCGAGGAGGGCATCGCCGCGCACTGGAAGTACAAGGAGGGGCGCGTCGGCAGCGGCCGCGACGAACCGTACTTCGTGTGGCTGCGACAGCTGCTCGAGGTGCAGCAGGAGGTGCGCGACCCGCAGGAGTTCCTCCAGAACCTGAAGATCGATCTCTACCCGGAAGAGGTCTACACCTTTACGCCGAAGGGGCAGGTCAAGCCGCTCCCGCGCGGGGCCACCCCGATCGACTTCGCCTACGCCATCCACACCGACGTGGGCGCCCAGTGCGTGGGGGCGCGCGTCAACGGCCGCATGGTGCCGCTGCGCTCGCAGCTCAAGAACGGCGACATCGTCGAGATCATGACGCAGGCCAGGCACACGCCGAGCCGCGACTGGCTGAACTTCGTCGTCACCTCGAAGGCGCGCAACAAGATCAAGCACTTCCTCGAAGGAGAGGAGAAGGCCCGGGCCGTCGAGCTCGGCCGGCGCCTGATCGAGAAGGAGCTGCGACGCTTCGACCTGAACACGAAGACGCTGCTCTCCGACCCGGAACTGCAGCGGGCCGCCACGGCATCCGGGATGCAGAAGATCGACGAGATGCTGGCCGCCGTCGGGTTCGGGAAGCTAGGGGCGCGGCAGGTGCTCGACAAGCTCGTGCCGGCCGAGGACCTCAAGGAGCGGCCCACCACCGGCGTCGTCTCAGCCGTGCGGCGCGCCCTCTCAGGCGACCGCGACCGGATCAAGGTGCGCGGCGCCGACGACATGCTCGTCGTGCGCGCCCGCTGCTGCAACCCGATCCGGGGCGAGAAGATCGTCGGGTACATCACCCGGGGCAAGGGCGTGTCGGTGCACTCGGTGAACTGCCCGAACGTGACGAACCTGCTCTACACGGCCGACCGTCGGATCGAGGTCGAATGGGACCGGGGCGAGGACCAGGGCAGGTACACCGTCGACCTCGCGCTGTCGGTCGAGGACCGCAAGGGACTGCTGGCCGAGATCAGCTCGAAGATCGCCGACGACAACACCAACATCAGCAGCATCGAGGCGAAGACGCAAGACGGCCACCTCGGCCGCATCGACATCACGCTCGAGATCCGCGACGTGAAGCACCTCGACAAGGTGCTCAAGTCGCTGCGGAAGGTGCAGGGGGTCTTGGGAGTGGAACGCGCCGCTCGATGACGGGTCGTGCGGCGCCGGTCATCGCATCTCGCGAGATGCTGTGGGTGGCGCTAGCCCAGATGGACCACCGCGTCGATCTCGACGCGGACGTCCTTGGGGAGGCGCGAGACCTGCACGGTGACCCGTGCCGGTGCCGGGGCGCCGAAGAACTTCCCGTACTCCTCGTTCAGCGCCGGAAAGTCGTTCATGTCCGCCAGGTAGACCGTCGTCTTCACGACGCCGGCGAAGGACCCTCCGGCCGCGGCGACGATGGCGCGGAGGTTCTCGAGCACCCGCCGCGACTGGACACGGACGTCGCCCTCCACCACCGCCCCGGTCGCGGGGTCCAGCGGGATCTGACCCGACACGAAGAGGAACTCACCGGCCCGGATGGCCTGGGAGTAGGGGCCGATGGCCGCCGGAGCGGCCGGTGTGGAGATGGCCTGCGGCATAGGGTTACGCCGCCTTCACGACCTTGCCCGAGCGGAGGCAGCGCGTGCAGACGCGCATCCGCTTGGTGCCGCCGTTCACGACCGCGCGAACGGTCTGGAGGTTCGGCTCGAACCGCCGGGCCGACACGTTGTGCGCGTGACTGATGTTGTGCCCCACCACGGGGCCCTTGCCGCAGATTTCACACCGCTTCGCCATGACCATCTTCCTGGAGAAAAGCCCGCCGCCGGGCCGTCAGCACGCTGAACCGCCGAAACACGAGCCCCTTATTATAGCAGAATCCGGACCCGCGGCAGGCGAGCGGGCTCAGGGCTCATGGCTCAGGGCTTCGGGCAGAATCACGCGCGGCCCGCCGGTCTCGCTGTCGGCGTGCCGGCTTGCACGGGCCGCGGCCACGAAACGGCCGATGATCGCGAGCGCCGTGGCCGGCCCCTCGTCGATCACCTTCCGCACCCCGCGCACGCCGGCCTCGACGTGACGGAGCACGACCGCGCCGTCGCGCTCGAGGCGCCGGGCCGTCGCGGCGTCGGCCTCCGCCGCGAAGGCCGAGAGGAACGCCTTGGCATCGGTCACGAAGCGCTGGGCGAGCAGCGACTGAGGCCGGTGCTCGTAGATGAGCCCCCGGTCGGCCGTCTCGTAGGTGGCCGCCAGCGCCCCTGCGCCCTCCGCCACGTCATCGTCGAGCAGTTTCAGGAGGGGGTCGGCGTGCAGCCCGGCCACGAAGCTCAGCAGCGCCAGAAGCAGCTCCGACTGCTGCGCGGTCAGCCCGTCGCGCATGGCCATCACGAACCCCAGGTCGCGCTCCTGCTGACGCCGGACGCTGGCCGGGGGATGGGCTTGCGCCGCCGCCAGGTAACCGCAATCCGGTGGACAGGCGATCTCGACCTGGCGCTTGGACCCGCAACAGGACGCACAGATGGTACGGCCGAGTGCCGGGCAGAGCCGGCGGTCTCGACGCTGTCGACAGAGCGGGCAGGACATCGGTGTCAGCTTCGCACAGCCTCGGCTCGGCGGCAAGGCGTCGCCGCGGTGACTCCATTCGGTCACACCGTGCGGCGCACGAAAGGGACATCGAATAGTCCAAAATTGTCCTTCCATGGTGACGTAGAGAATAATCTCCTGCCGAAGAACCGGATCTTCGAAACGAGCGTCTAAAGGAACGTCGGCAGAGAATCCGGCCAGCGTGGCGGCAGGACGATGGCGCTAAAGAACTGAGATCTTTGACTTTAGTTCCAATGTCTCCAGCCAGGGCCGGTCGGAGGATGATGAAATTCCTACACGCTTCGGTGATGCCGATGTGTGTAATGGCGACAAGAACACGGGTGGCGGGCCGGCATGACCGCCTGAAACAAGGCACGCGCGAAAATGGCAGTTTGTTTGCATGAGGCGTCGTGCTAAGATAGCGGCCTCAAAAACGGGCCGACGCAGCAGGAAGGAGCGTCAGCGCCATGGCTACGACAATGAAGAAGCGAAAGATGAACACCGAGCGCTACAACACCCTCAAGCAGATGCTCGAGGATCGCAAGCGTGAAATCGTCGGTCAGTTGCACGACAAGATCCGTGACGTTCGGACCGAGAACGAGTCGGGCAAGATGAGCAACGTGCTGGACCAGGGCGAGAGTTCCGAGGCCGGGATCCAGGAAGACATCGAGTTCGCGTTGATCCAGATGAAGTCGGAGACGCTCAACAAGATCAACGAGGCGCTCGGCCGGCTCGAGGAAAGGGCCTACGGCAACTGCTTCGAGTGCGGCGAGGAAATCGCCCCGCAGCGCCTGCGCGCCCTCCCGTTCGCGGTTCGCTGCCGCGACTGCGAGGAGGCCCGCGAGACGGCTCAGCGGCGCGAGCGCCTGGCTGCCCAGCGGCAGGCCTCCTCGGCGCTGTTCTTTGACGCCGCCAACTGATGGTCGGACCCGACGACGGGGGGGCCTGACAGGCCTCCCCCGCCCGGGCGCCGCCGGGCCGTCCGCCCGGCCTGCGACGGAGTAGCCCGCGATGAGCGATCAGCCCGAAGGCCCTGTGTTTGGCGATGCCTCGGACGGGGAGCGGGCGCCGTCGATCCCTCCGGAACTCCCGGTCCTTCCGCTGCGCGACACCGTGCTCTTCCCCAACTCGTTCATGCCCCTCGCGGTGGCCCGCGAGAGCTCCGTCCGCCTGATCGACGATGCGATTGGCGGCGGCAAGCTGATCGCGGTCTTCACCCAGCGCGACGCCGGCGTGGACGAACCGGGCCAGGCCGACCTCTACCCGATCGGGACGGCCACGCACATCCACAAGATGTTCAAGCTCGCCGACGGCAGCCTGCGGCTGATCGTCCAGGGGCTGGCGCGGCTGAAGATGGAGCGGGTCGTCTCCACCAAGCCCTACCTTCGAGCCGAGGTGGTGGCGGCGGCCGAGGCGGCTCGCGAGGCCGACAAGCTCGAGATCGACGCCCTGCAGCGGAACATCAAGGCCAATTTCCAGCAGGTTGTCTCCCTCTCGCCGCTGCTTTCCGACGACCTCCAGACGCTGGCGCTCAACATCGTGGACGCCGGCAAGCTGGCCGACTTCATCGCCTCGAGCCTGACGACCATCACCACGCCGGTCAAGCAGGACGTACTCGAGACGCTCGATGTCCGGGCCCGCATGGATCTGCTCAACCGGATCCTCATCAAAGAACTGGAAGTCCTCGAGCTCGGGTCCAAGATCCAGTCGCAGGTGCAGTCCGAGGTCGGCAAGAACCAGCGCGACTATTTCCTGCGCGAGCAGCTCAAGGCGATCCAGAAGGAGCTGGGCGAGGGGGACGACCAGGCCAGGGAGATCGAGGAGCTGCGGCAGAAGATCGAGGCGGCCGGGATGCCGGAGGCCGTCAAGAAGGAAGCCCTCCGCGAGCTCGACCGGCTGTCGAAGATGCCGGTGGCCGCCGCCGAGTACACCGTGTCGCGCACCTACCTCGACTGGCTCGTGGCGCTGCCGTGGGCGCGGAAGACCGAGGAGGTCATCGACCTCAAGCGGACCAAGGAGATCCTGGATCACGACCATTCCGACCTGGTCGACGCCAAGGACCGGATCCTCGAGTACCTGGCGGTTCGCAAGCTCAACCCGGACGTGAAGGGTCCCATCCTGTGCTTCGTGGGGCCGCCCGGCGTGGGGAAGACGTCGCTCGCCAAATCGATCGCCAGCGCGGTCGGCCGGAAGTTCGTCCGCATCTCGCTCGGCGGCATGCGCGACGAAGCCGAGATTCGCGGCCATCGTCGCACCTACATCGGCGCGCTGCCCGGCCAGATCATCCAGGGGCTCCGCCGGGCCGAGTCGAAGAACCCGGTGTTCATCCTCGACGAGATCGACAAGCTCGGCGCCGACTTCAGGGGCGACCCGGCGTCGGCGCTGCTCGAAGTCCTCGATCCCGAGCAGAACAACACGTTCCGCGACCACTACCTCGACGTGCCGTTCGACCTCTCCGAGGTGCTGTTCATCACGACGGCCAACGTGCTCGACCCGGTGCCGCCCGCGCTGCGCGACCGGATGGAGATGCTCGAGCTTCCCGGCTACACCGAGGAGGAGAAGCTGCGGATCGCGCTGGACCACCTGGTGGCCCGGCAGGTGGCCAACCACGGCCTCACCCCCGAGGGCATCACCTTCAGCGAGGCGGCGCTGCGCGCGATCATTCGCGGCTACACGCGCGAAGCTGGCGTGCGCAACCTGGAGCGGGAGATTGCCGCCCTGTGCCGCAAGGCGGCGCGCCGCCGGGCCGAGGGGCTGGAGGATCCGGTCGCCGTCACGCCCGACCTCGTCATCGAGATGCTGGGCGCCCCGCGCTTCCTCGACGAGGAGATGGAGGAGCGCACCAAGGATCCGGGCGTCGCGATCGGCCTGGCGTGGACGCCGGCGGGCGGCGAGGTGCTGTTTGTCGAGGCGCGGCGGATGAACGGCAGCGGCAGCCTGACGCTGACGGGGCACCTGGGCGACGTGATGAAGGAATCGGCGCGGGCGGCGCTCTCGTGGCTGCGCGCCAACGCCTCGCGCTACGGCATCAGCCCCGACTTCTACAAGTCGTCGGAGCTGCACCTCCACGTCCCGTCGGGCGCCATCCCCAAGGACGGGCCGTCGGCCGGCGTCACCATGGCCGTGGCGCTCTGCTCGGAGCTCTCGCGGCGGCCCGTGCGCGGCGACATCGCCATGACCGGGGAGATCACGCTGTCGGGGCGGGTGCTGCCGGTCGGGGGCATCAAGGAAAAAGTGCTCGCGGCGCGCCGCGTCGGCATCCGCGAGGTCATCCTCCCGGCCCGCAACGAGCGGAACATCCTCGAGGATCTGAGCGAGGACCTCCGCCGCGACATGACCGCGCACTTCGTGACCACTATCGACGAGGTGCTCGACCTGGCGCTCACGCGGCCACCAGCGGCGGCGGCGACGGTCTCGCCGACCGAGTCTGGCGACCTGCAGCCGGGTGTCGAGTCATAGACGGCAGGCGAGCATGGCGGCGATCGTCTATTCGCCCCGCTACCACATCAACCTCGGCGCGCACGTCTTCCCGACCCGCAAGTACCCGCGACTCCACGACGCGCTCATCGCGCGGCGCCTGGCGGCGTCGTCCGACTTCATCGAGCCGGAGGCGGCGGCGTGGGACGAGTTGGAGCTGGTCCACACGCCCGAGTACCTCCAGAAGCTGCGTGAGGGGACGATGGGCCTCGAGGAGCAGGCGCACCTCGAGCTGAACCCGACGACCCCCGTCGTGGAGGGGTTCCGCCTGATGTGCGGGGGCACGGTGCTGGCGGCCCGCATCGCGCTCGGCCTGGCGCACCCGCCGGAGGTCGTGGACCATCCCGGGGCCGACCCTGGCGCGCACCGGCCGACCCGGAGCCTCGGCCTCCACCTCGGCGGCGGGTTTCACCACGCCTGCGAGGATCACGGCGAAGGCTTCTGCATGTTCAACGACGTCGCCGTGGCGATCCGGGTCCTCGAGCGGGATAGGACGGTCTCGCGAGTCGCCATCGTGGATTGCGACGTCCACCAGGGGAACGGAACGGCGTTCATCTTCGCGGGCGATCGCCGGGTGTTCAGCTTCTCCATGCACCAGGAGCGCAACTACCCGGCCTTCAAGCCGCCGAGCTCGCTCGACATCAACCTGCCCGACTACGCCGATGACGATCTGTACCTGCGTCAGCTGGCCGGGGCGCTGCCGCGCGTCTTCGCGTCTGGACCGGACATCGTCTTCTACCTGGCGGGGGCCGATCCGTTCGAGGAGGACAAGCTCGGTGGCCTCAGCCTCACGAAAGAGGGGCTGCGGCGGCGCGACCGCCTCGTCTTCACCGCGGCGCGCGAGCTGAACGTGCCCGTGGTGGTGACGCTGGCGGGCGGCTACGCGCAGAACGTCGACGACACGGTGGACATCCACGCGGCGACGCTGGAAGAAGCGATCACGACATTCGCCATCTGAGTCTGGGGGACGCGGTGGACGAGCGACGCGGGACGACGCTGGCGCACGAGGAGATCTACAAGGGGCGGATCTTCACCGTGGACAGGGACCGGGTGCGCCTGCCCAAGGGAATCGAGGCGACGATGGAGGTGGTGAGGCATCCGGGCTCGGTGGTGCTGCTGCCGATGCCGGACGCGAACCACGTCATCCTCGTGAGACAGTATCGCTACGCCGTCGACCAGTGGGTCTGGGAGCTGGCTGCGGGCACGCTGCACGCCGGTGAGGATCCGGCGGCCGGAGCCGCGCGCGAGTGCGAAGAGGAGACCGGCCTGGCGGCCGGAAAGTCCGAAGCCCTGGGCGCCTTCTATCCGACCCCGGGCTACTGCGACGAGAGGATGAACTACTTCAAGCTCACCAACCTGGCGCCGCCGGCGGGCCGTCCGCCGGCCAGCCCGGACGACGACGAGGACATCCGCGCGCGGGCGTTCTCGCTCGATGATGTGCGGAGGATGATCGCTCGCGGCGAGATCGTCGACCTGAAGACGGTGGCGGGGATCGCGCTGCTCCGTACGTAGGGCGGGCCTTCAGGCCCGCCTGACGCGCCGCCCCTGAAGGGGCGGCCTACAGATAGCGCAGGCCTTCAGGCCTGCGCCTCGGCGCGCTCCTGGATCTCATCGAGCACCCCCTGCAGGTCCGGCGGCAGCGGGCAGGTGAACTCCATCCGGGTGCCTTCCCGGGGATGGATGAACGAGAGGCGCGCGGCATGGAGGAACGGGCGCTCGAGCCTCTCGACGGCGCGCAGCGCCCCGGGCATCCTGTGCCGCACGCCCCCGTAGGTCGCGTCTCCAACGATCGGGTGTCCGATGGCGCTCAGATGGACGCGGATCTGGTGCGTCCGGCCGGTGGCGATCGCGACGTGCAGCAGCGTAACGCCGCGCAGGTTGCGTGCCGCCGTGATGCGCGTCACCGCCGTCCGGGCCCGCCGCGCCCGCGTCGACATCTTCTCGCGATGGACCGGGTCGCGGCCCACCGGCAGATCGATGCGGCGGCCCGCATGCACCTCGCCCCACGCGAGCGCCACGTACTCCTTCTCGACCTCGCGATCGTGGAACTGGCGGGCCAGCTCCCGGTGAGCCGCGTCGTTCTTCGCCGCGACAATCAGGCCCGACGTCCCGCGATCGAGCCGGTGCACGATGCCCGGCCGCTGCTCGCCGCCGACGCCGCTCAGGTTGTCGGCGTGGAAGAGCAGCGCGTTGACCAGCGTGCCCTCCGCGTGCCCCGCGGCCGGGTGCACCACCATCCCCGCCGGCTTGTTCACCACGATCACGTCGTCGTCCTGGAAGATGACAGTCAGGTCGAGGTTCTCCGCGGCGGGCGTCGCGGGCGCGGCGTCCGGGATCTCGACGGCGACGACGTCGCCTGCTTTGAGGGTGGAATTGGGCTTGGCGGCGCGGCCGAGGATCGAGGCCGATCCGTCCTTGATGAGCCGCTGCAGCTGGGAGCGCGAATGCTGCGGGAGCAGGCCGGCGAGGTACACGTCGAGCCGCAGGCCGATGCTGTCCGGATCGACGGTGAACTCGTGCCGTTCCATGGACACTCTATGGCGCGGCGGCGCCCCCGTGATTACCGATGCCCAACATGTCGAGCATCATGCCGATCACGCCGATGGTGATCGCCGAGTCGGCCACGTTGAACGCCCAGAAGTGGTACTGCCGCCAGTAGACATCGACGAAGTCGACGACGACGCCGGCCGCCAGCCGGTCGATCAGGTTGCCGGCCGCCCCGCCGAGGATCAGCGCGAGGCCGGCCCGCGCCAGCCGCTGGTGCGGGGAGAGGCCGGCAGCGAACGCGGCGATGCTCATCAAGGCGACCGTCGAGACGAGCGCGATGATGCCCGCCTTGTGCGGAAAGGCGACCGCGTTGAGGATCCCGAAGGCGGCGCCGCTGTTCTGCACGTGCGTCAGGTCCAGCAGGCCGGGGATGACCTGGAAACTGCCGTGCACGGGCACGTAGGCCCTGACGAGCGCCTTGGTCGCCTGGTCGAGCGCGATGATGGCGCCGGCCAGGCCCAGCGTGGCCGCTGACAGGCGCTTCATGGATGCGCCTCCGCCAGCGCCGCCTCGCACCGCGGGCAGAGGCCGGGACGCTCGGCGTGGCTGCTCACCTCGGGCACGTACCGCCAGCACCGGTCGCAGCGCACGCCACCGGCGCGCGACACGACGATGGCGGCGACGCTCGTCTCCGACTCGCGGTAGACGACCTCCTCCGCGCCGGTCGGCTCCGCGCCAACGGTGACATCCGACGTGATGAACAGCGTCGGCAGATCGCGGTGATGCCGATCGAGCAGCGCGGCCAGGTCGCCGGCCGCGCGCAGCTCGACCCGCGCCTCGAGCGACTTGCCGACCACCTTCGCCTTGCGCAGCCGCTCGATTTCCACGTTCACCGCGTCGCGCACCTGCATCAGCCGCTGCCACCGCCCGACCAGCTCCGCGTCGAGCATGGCCGCCAGATCGGCGGGGAAGTCCGCCAGGTGCACGGAGTCGTCGCGCGTGCCGGGCAGGAATCGCCACAGCTCGTCCGCCGTCATCGGCAGGATGGGCGCGATGAGCCGCGCCAGGCCGTCGGCCATGATGTACAGCGCCGTCTGGGCCGACCGCCGCTCCCTCGAGTTCGGCGCCAGCGTGTAGAGCCGGTCCTTCGACACGTCCACGTAGAACGCGCTGATGTCGGCGGTGATCAGGCTGTTGATCGCCTGGGGCACCGCCGGAAACTCGTACGCCTCGTACGCCCGGACCACGCGGATGGCGACGTCGGCGTACTTGGCCAGCGCGAACCGGTCGAGCTCCTCGAGCTGACCGAGCGGCAGGGCGTCGGT
Organism: uncultured Acidobacteriota bacterium; assembly: GCA_963727765.1. Lineage (GTDB taxonomy): Bacteria > Acidobacteriota > Vicinamibacteria > Vicinamibacterales > Fen-181 > FEN-299. The sequence goes on along the minus strand of CAVSGZ010000013.1, from coordinate 49,189 downwards.
CTCCGGCGTGAAGTCGTAGAGGTTCGCCACCAGGATCCGCAGCGTGTTGCGCAGCTTCAGGTAGGCCTCGACCACGCGCGCGAGGATCTCGGGGCCGACGCGCATCTCCTCCCGGAAGTCGACCATGGCGACCCAGAGCCGCAGGATCTCGGCGCCGCTCTTGTCGATGATCTCGTGCGGCTCCATCGTGTTGCCGAGCGACTTGGACATCTTGCGGCCCTGCTCGTCCACGAAGAAGCCGTGGGTGACCACGGTGTGGAACGGGGCCCGGCCGCGAGTGCCCAACCCGACGAGGAGCGAACTCTGAAACCAGCCGCGGTACTGGTCCGAGCCCTCGATGTAGAGGTCGGCCGGCCACGGGAGATCCTCGCTGTGCCCGAGCACGGCCTCGTGGCTCGATCCCGAGTCGAACCACACGTCGAGGATGTCGCGCTCGCGCTCGAACTCCGTCCCGCCACACGCGGGGCACGCCAGGCCTTCCGGCAGGAACTCCTCGATCGGCCGTTCGTACCAGGAGTCGGCGCCGTGCTCGGCGAACACCGCGGCGGCCCGTTCCGCCAGCGGCGCCGTCAGCACCGCCTCGCCGCACTTCACGCAGTCGACGGCCGGGATGGGCACGCCCCAGGCCCGCTGCCGCGAGATGCACCAGTCCGGCCGGTTGGCGAGCATCAGGGCCATGCGCTCCTCGCCCCACTCCGGGATCCAGCGGACGCGCTGCACCGCGTCGACGGCCTTCTCACGCAGGCCATTGGCGTCCATCGCCACGAACCACTGCGACGTCGCCAGGAAGATGACCGGGTTGTGACACCGCCAGCAGTGAGGGTACGAGTGCGCGAACGACTCGCGGTGCCAGAGCCGGCTCCGCTCGGCCAGCGCCTCCTCGATCCGTGGGTTGGCGTCGAACACCCGCTGGCCGGCAAACAGCTCCACATCGTCGAGGAACTGACCGCCGGGCCCCACCGGTGCGTAGATGTCGAGGCCGTACGACACGCCGGTCGTGAAATCGTCCGCCCCGTGGCCCGGCGCCGTGTGCACGGCGCCCGTGCCCTGGTCGAGCGTGACGTAGGTGGCCAGCACGCCGACCGAGTCGCGGCGGTAGAGCGGATGGCGGAAGCGGAGCCCCTCCAGCGTGCGTCCGGGGAAGCGGGCGATCGGCGCGCCGAACGGCCGACCGACCTGCTGCGACACGCGCTCGGCGAGATCTTCGGCCACCACCACGGTCGTGTCGCCCACGCGGTACGCCCCGTAGACGAACTCCGGGTGGAACGCGATCGCCAGGTTGGACGGGATCGTCCACGGCGTCGTCGTCCAGATGAGAACCGACAGGTTGCCGGCACCGGCCAGTTCGGGCACGCGTTCCGCGATCTCGCGCATCGCCTCGGGCGTGAACGGGAACTCGACGAAGATCGACGGCGAGGTGTGCGCCTGGTACTCGACCTCGGCCTCGGCCAGCGCGGTCCGGCAGTGGATGCACCAGTGCACCGGCTTCTTGCCCTTGTACACCATGCCCTGCTCGACAAACCTCGCCAGCGCCCTGACGATGGCCGCCTGGTAGCTGTAGTTCATCGTCAGGTACGGGTTGCTCCAGTCGCCCATCACGCCGAGCCGCTTGAAGTCGGTCCGCATGATGTCGACGAACCGCGACGCGTAAGCCCGGCAGGCGCGGCGGAAATCGCCGATCGGCATCTGGCGCTTGCGCGGACCGAGCTCGCGGTCAACTTTCAGCTCGATCGGCAGGCCGTGGCAGTCCCAGCCCGGCACGTAGGGCGCGTCGAACCCGGCCATCGTCCGCGAGCGGACGATGAAGTCCTTGAGGACCTTGTTCAGCGCGGTCCCCAGATGAATGCGGCCGTTGGCGTAGGGCGGGCCGTCGTGAAGGATGAACTTCGGCGCGCCACGCCGGCGGGAGCGGATGCGGCCGTAGAGATCGGTCGCGTCCCACCGTTCGATTGCCTTGGGCTCCGCCGTCTGCAGGTTCGCCTTCATCGGGAACCCGGTCTGCGGCAGGTTGAGGGTGTCCTTCCAGTCGGCCATAACGCGTCGGTTCCTCGTCCGTCGATCCCTTCATTCTACATGGAGCGGCGCCGGCCCCGCGCCCCCATCTATAATGGCGGGATGAGCGACGCTCCCGCGCCCCGCACGCTGTTTCTCGACAACGGCCTGAAGGTCCTCATCCAGGAAGTCCATACCGCGCCGCTCGCCTCGGTCTGGTGCTGGTACAAAGTCGGGTCGCGCGACGAGATGCCCGGCCAGACCGGCGTCTCGCACTGGGTCGAGCACATGAACTTCAAGGGGACGACCAACATCCCCCGCGAGAAGGTCAAGGGCATCATCGAGGAGTTCGGCGGGAGCTGGAACGGCTATACCTGGATCGACCAGACGACCTACCTCGAGACGGCTACGCGCGACGCGCTCGACCGCATGCTCTTCATCGAGGCCGAGCGGATGTCGAACGGCCTGTACGACCCCGAGGAGTGCGAGTCGGAGCGGACGGTCATCATCTCTGAATTGCAGGGTGGCGAGAACGATCCCGAACAGCTGCTCGAGATCGAGGTCAACGCCGCGGCGTTCAAGGCGCACCCCTACGGGCACCCGACCATCGGGTGGCTGAGCGACCTGCAGCGGATGACGCGCGAGGATCTCTACGGCCACTATCGGCGTTACTACGTCCCCAACAACGCCACGCTCGTCATCGTGGGCGACGTCGACCCGGACGACGCGATCGAGCGGGTCCGCCACCACTTTGGTGCGGCGAAACCCGGCGTGATCCCGGTGCGGACGCTCAGCGCCGAGCCCGCGCAGCTCGGCGAGCGGCGCGTGGTCGTGCAGAAGGAAGGCACGACGGCGTACCTGAAGGTGGCGTACCACGCGCCGGCCGCGACCGACGATGACTTCTTCCCGATGCTGTACGTGGATGCCGTGCTGACCGGGGCGAAGGGGCTGAACCTCTGGTCGAGCTTCAGGACGCCGCCGCCGCAGCGCAGCGCGCGGCTCTACCGGGCACTGGTCGAAGGACGGCTCGCCTCGGCCGTGTCTGGCGGCCTCATGCCGACGGCCGATCCGTATCTCTACGCGATCTCGGTGACGGCGCGCGAAGGGACGCCGCACGAGGTGATCGAGCGGGCGACGGTGGCCGAGCTCGACCGCATGGCCCGAGAGGGAATCACCGCCGCAGAGATGGACAAGGCGCGGAACCAGCTGCGCGCGCGCCTGGTGTTCGAGAACGACAGCGTCACCAACATCGCGCACCAGCTCGGCTACTTCGAGACCATCGCGTCGGCCGACCTGTTCCTGTCAATCGGCGACAGGCTCCGCGCCGTGACTCGCGAACACGTGGCAGCCGCGGCGGCCAGGGTGCTTCGGCCGACCAACCGGACGGTGGGTTGGTTCGAACCCGTCGGCGACGGCAGCGGCCACGAGGGTGATGGAGCGGCCGGGCAGGCGGCCGCGGCGGGGGACCAGTCATGACGACCGACGCGCAGCGGGGATTGGTTCCCGCGCGGCACCGTCTCGAGAACGGCGCGACCGTGATCGCCAAGCCGTCGCACGTCACGCCGGCCGTGACGGTCTCCGTCTCGGTCCTGGCCGGTACGGCAGCCGATCCGCCAGGTCTGGACGGGGCGGCGCACTTTCTCTCGCGCGTCATCGACCGGGGCACCCAGTCGCGGAGCGGCGACGAGCTGGCCGAGTTGCTCGACGGCCGGGGCGTGTCGCTGAGCGTGTCGGCCATGCGCCACACCTTCGTCGTCTCGTGCACGTGCCTGTCGGAGGACTTCTCGACGATCCTCGGGCTGCTGGCCGACATCGTCAGGAACCCGAGCCTGCCCGACGTCGAGATCGAGACCCGACGCGGCGAGATCGTCACGGCGATCAGGCAGGACCAGGACAATCCCGCGATGGTGGCCGTCGAGGAGCAGCTCGCCCAGCTCTATCCCGGCGGGCATCCGTACGGGCGCCGCGTGAAGGGCACGATCGAATCGGTCGGGCGGATCGACCGGGGCCTCCTCCAGACGGTTCACCGCGCGCGCTTCACGCCGGCCGACCTCGTCGTGGTGGCCGTCGGCGACGTGGACCCGGCACGCGTGGCCGAAGAGACCAGCCAGGTGTTCGGCCAGTGGCGCGGGAAACCGGCAGCCCCGGTCGACGTGCCGTCGCCCTCTCCGGTGACAGCGCGCCGGCAGGCGGTCTTCCCGATGATGAACAAGTCGCAGGCGGACATCGCCTACGGCTTTAGCACCATCGCGCGCCGCGATCCGGCCTACTACGCGTGCTCGCTGATGAACAACATGCTCGGCCAGTACGCGATGGGCGGCCGCCTGGGTGATAACATCCGTGAGCGCCAGGGCATGGCGTACTACGTCTTCAGCGCGTTCGAGCCGAACCTGGGGGAAGGGCCGCTCGTGATTCGCGCGGGCGTGAACCCCTCCAACGTGGATCGCACCATCGCCGCCATCGACGACGAGGTGCGGCGAATGGCCGACGCAGGGTTGACGGCCGACGAGCTGGCCGCGTCCAAGCGCTACCTGATCGGATCGATGCCGAGGATGCTCGAGACCAACGCGGGCATCGCGGCCTTCCTGCTCTCGTGCGAGCAGTTCGGCCTCGGCATGGACCACGACACGAGCCTGCCCGCGCTGCTCGGCGCGGTGACGCTCGAGGAAGTCAACGCCACGGCAAAGCGGTTCCTCGTGCCCGAGCGGGCGACGGTGACCATCGCCGGGCCGTACGAGCCGCGAAACGCCTGAGGCCAACGGAGAACCGCCCGTGACGCGCGCCGCGTTCTTCGACGTCGATTTCACGCTCATCTACCCCGGCCCGACCTTCCAGGGCGAAGGGTACCGACAGTTCTGCGAGAAGCACGGCGTGGGCTCATGCGACCCTGCGGCGTTCTCGGCGGCGGTGGGCAGCGCCTCCGTCCTCCTGCACGAGTCGGAGGACCAGGCCTACGATCCGGCGTTCTTCCTGCGCTATATCCGGCACATCATCGAGCGGATGGGCGGACGCGGGCCGGCCATCGAGGCGTGCGCCGAGGAGATCTACCGTGAGTGGGCCAGGTGCCGTCACTTCGAGCTCTACGACGACGTGTTGCCCTCGCTGCGTGCGCTGCACGCGGGCGGCCTGAAGCTCGGCCTGATCTCGAACACGCATCGCTCGCTCGAGTCGTTTCAGAGCCACTTCGAGCTCGACGGCCTGATCTCGGCTGCCGTCTCCTCGTCCGAGCACGGCTTCAACAAGCCGCATCCGAGCATCTTCCGGACAGCGCTGCGTCTGATGGCCGTCAGTCCCGAGGAGGCTGTCATGGTGGGCGACAGCTTCGCCCACGACATCGAGGGCGCGCGGGCGGTCGGCATGGGCGGGGTCCTGCTGAGGCGCGGGGGCGTGTCGCCCGACGGGACGCAATCGACGACGGCCAAGGACACGCCGGTCATCGAGAGCCTGCTGGAGCTGCCGGGGTTGCTGCTCGGAGACGTAGTGGGCGGTAGACAGTAGGCGGTTGCGCAGGCCTGAAGGCCTGCGCCATCTGCCCCGCCGGAGGCTCGACGTGGAACTTCGCACCCTGACAACCATCGAGGAGTTCCGCCAGGTGCTGGCGCTCGAGCAGCGGATCTGGGGCTACACGACCATCGAGGACGCGGTGTCCGTCATGATGCTCCTCGTGTCGAGCCGGATTGGCGGCCTCGTCGTCGGCGCGTTCGACCAAGGGCGACTCGTCGGCTTCGCCTGCGCGATGCCCGGCGTGCGCGACGGCACGCCGTTTCAGTGGTCGCACATGCTCGGCGTGGACGCCGGCTACCGCGACGCCGGCGTCGGCTGGCGCCTCAAGCTCGAACAGCGCCGCCTGGTGATGGCCTCGGGACTCGACCTCGTCGCCTGGACCTTCGACCCGCTGCAGGCGGCCAACGCCCACCTGAATTTCGCGAAGCTTGGGGCCGTGGCCCGCGAGTACGAGGAGGACGCGTATCCGGACTCGTCGAGCACGCTGCACGCGGGCACGCCGACCGACCGGCTGGTGGTGGAGTGGTGGCTGCGATCGGACCGGGTGGTGCAGCGGTTGGACGGCGTCGAACACGGCAAGGCGCGGCGAACCGAGAACAATGGCCGCGCGCTGGCCGGTCCGGTCCCGGTCAACGGCGTGCGCGATGGCGGACCATGGCTGGAGCCGGCCGGCCACGATCTTTCGGTCGATGGACCCAGGCTGTCGGTGATCATCCCGACCGGCTTCACCGAGATGCAGCAGCAGGCGCTGCCGGTCGCCTTGGCCTGGCGGCTGGCCGCGCGCGATATCTTCAAGGCGCTGCTGGCGCGCGGCTATGTGGTCGACGACTTCGTGCTTGATCGACCCGCGCGGCGCGGCGCCTACCTGCTCACCCGCGCGTGACAGCGTGACACCGCCGAAAGCCGAATGTCGCGAGCCGCGAGCCTACCCAGGCGGCCACGCCATCGGACGCCCGCCAATGACGTGCAAGTGGATGTGGAAGACCGTCTGTCCCGCCTCCCGGTTGCAGTTCAGCACGGCGCGGTAGCCGCCCTCGGCCACGCCCTTCTCGCGTGCCACGAGCGCCGCCCGCCTCACCATCTCTCCAACCAGCCCGTCGTCTTCCGGGGTGAGATCGTTGAGGGTGGCGATGTGGCGGCGCGGGATGACGAGCGCGTGCAGCGGCGCCTGCGGGCTGATGTCCTGCAGCACGACGAGCCGATCGTCTTGGTACAGGAACGTGCCCGGGATTTCGCCGGCGATGATGCGGCAGAACAGACAGGACATAACTCCCTCTCTACAGGCTCAAGGCTCACGGCTCGTGGCGCAGGGCTGCCCTTCGACAAGCTCAGGGCACCCCGAGCCACGCCGAGGGGTGAAGCCCTGCGCTGTCTGCTGCAGATCCTGGGGAGATCTTCAGATAGCGCAGGCCTTGAGGCCTGCGCAACTGCCGCCTCCTGCCTACTTCTTCCTGGCGACTACCGTCCGCGGAATCTGCTGGAGATCGTCGACGATCCGCACCAGCTCGAGCGGTGAGTCACGCACCAGGTGTTCGACGGCCTGGTGCTGCCCGAAACCGAACTCCATGATAAACCAGCCCCCGGGGGCCAGGACCGGCGGCACCGCGGCGAGCAGCGCGCGAATCACGTGGAGGCCGTCGGGTCCGCCGTCGAGCGCCTGCCGCGGCTCCCAGTCGCGCACCTCCGGATCGAGGCCCTCGATGTCGGCGGCTGGAATGTACGGGGGATTCGAGACGACGAGCGTGGCCGGACCGACAACGGCGTCGAGGAGCGAGCCGCGCACGAATGCGATCCGATCGGCGAGGCCGTGCCGCGCGGCGTTCCGCGCGGCAATCGCCAGCGCCGCCGGCGAGACATCGGTGGCGAGGATGCGGGCGTCGGGAAACTCGCGAGCGAGGCAGACGGCGAGGCAGCCGCTGCCGGTGCCGACATCGACGAACAGCGGACGCTCGGCAAGGCTATCCGCCTTCGCCCGGCTACGGCGGATCCGCCGAAGCGCTTCGCGCGGAGGCGGAAAGCCTCGCCCTACCAGCGCCAGCGCCTGTTCGACGATGATCTCGGTCTCGGGCCTCGGAGCCAGCACGTCGGGGCCCACTTCGAATTCCAGGCCGCAAAACTCCCGCCGGCCGATGATCGACGACATCGGCTCCCGGCCGGCGCGCCGGGCGATCAGAGAGTCGAAGGCGGGGGAGAAGTCCTCGGGCGGCGGTGCTGTGTCGTGGGCGACCAGCCGCGCCAGGCTCCAGCCGAGCAGGTGACGCGCGAGCAGGGCAGCATCCCGGGCCGCTTCGCTGGCGTCGATGCCGGCCGCCGTCAGCCGCGCCCGCGCCGCCCGCACGAGATCGCGCAAAGAGGCTGAAGTCATACGAGCCGCGAGTCGCCAGCCGCGAGCCGGTTATACCACCGTCGTCGCGTCCTTCAGCTTCTCCGCCTGGAAGTGCGTAACGACTTGGTCGACGAGCTCACCGAGGTCGCCGTTGAGGACGCCGTCGAGCTGATGCGTCGTGAAGTTGATCCGGTGATCGGTGATCCGGCTCTGCGGGAAGTTGTAGGTGCGGATCTTCTCGGACCGCTCGCCCGTGCCCACCTGGCTCCGGCGGTCCTTGGCGATCGCGTCCTGCTGCTTCTGCCTCTCGATCTCGTAAAGACGCGACCGCAGCACCTTCAGCGCTTTCGCCCTGTTCTTGATCTGCGACTTCTCGTCCTGCTGGCTGACGACGAGCCCGGTCGGGATGTGCGTGATCCGCACGGCCGAGTACGTCGTGTTGACGCTCTGGCCGCCCGGCCCGCTCGAGCAGAACGTGTCGATCCGAAGGTCCTTCTGGTCGATCTGGATGTCGACCTCCTCGGCCTCGGGCAGCACCGCCACCGTCGCCGTTGATGTGTGAATGCGTCCGCTGGCTTCGGTCGCCGGCACGCGCTGCACGCGGTGCACGCCGCTCTCGTACTTGAGCTGGCTGTAGACGCGGCGCCCCTCGATCATCGCGATCGCTTCCTTGAGTCCGCCCGCGTCCGCCTCGCTCATCGACAGGACCTCGACTCGCCACCCCTTGCTCTCGGCAAACCGCGTGTACATCCGGAACAGCTCGCCGGCAAACAGCGCCGCCTCCTCGCCGCCCGTGCCCGCCCGGATCTCGAGCATGACGTTCTTCTCGTCGAGCGGGTCCTTGGGCAGCAGCAGGACCTTGATCTCGGCGTCGAGCGTGTCGCGCCGCGCCTCGAGCTGGCGCAGCTCCTCCTGGGCCAGCTCGCGCATGTCGGCGTCTCCGCTCGCCGCGAGTTCCTGCGCCTGCGCGATCTCGGTCAACACCGCCTTGAAGTCGCGGAACTTCTCGACGAGCGGCTCGATCTCGGCCAGCCCCTTGGCGTAGGTGCGGTACTGCGAGGGATCGGTCTGCACGGCCGGGTCGGCCAGCTTCTGCATCAGATCCGTGTAACGCGCTTCAACGGACGTCAGTTTGTCGATCATGCCTGCGGATCATCCCCCCGCCACCGGCGGCAGAAAGGCGACCTCGTCGCCCTCGCCCACCGCCGTCGTCATCTTCGCAAAATCGGCGTTGACCGCCGCCGACGTCGACCGGGCGTAAGGCGCGACGGCCGGAAACCGCCCGGTCACCGCCTGCCAGACCGCCGCGACCGTCGCGCGGTGCGGCACCTCGCACTCGAGTTCGCGGATGCCCCCCGCGAGATCGTGCAGCCGTCCGAAGAGGAGCACCTTCACGCGCATGAGCGGCGGAACGCCTCCTCCTTCGCCTTCTCGTCGGAGGGGTCGGCCACGGCCCCCTCGATCCAGACGTCCCCGTCCTCGAAGTACCTCGTGCTTCCAGACCGGGGCAATTTGCTTCAGCCGCTCGATCACGTAGCGGCACGCGGCGAACGCGTCCGCCCGCCTCGGCGACGCCGCGGCGATGGCGACGCTGGCCTCGCCGAGCGCGACGGGGCCGGTCCGGTGGTGGAAGGCCACGCGGGCCGACGGCCAGTGCGCGGCCACCTCGTCGCGGATGATTGCAAAGGCGCGCAGCGCCAGCGGCTCGTACGCTTCGTACTCGAGGCGGACGACCTTGCGGCCCCGGTTGAGGCCGCGGACCGTGCCGACAAACGTCACCACGGCGCCGTGCGCGCCCGGCTCGTCGCTGTCCACCAGCGCAACCAGTTCGGCGACGTCGAGCACGCGCGGCCCGATGGCCAACCGGCGATCGCTCACACGTCAAGTATACCGTGCGCTTCGGGGCCAGCTACTTCACGAAGATCAGGAAGAACTGGAAGGGGAGGAACGTCTCCCGCTTGAGCAGCCGCAGGCCGGCCTTCTCGGCCACCGAGATGACCGTCTCCGGGTCCGGCCGGCCGCCGTCCGGTCCCGGGCCGCCGCCGGCCTTCTTGTAGTCGATGATCCCCACGCGCCCGCCCTCGCGCAGCGCCTTCCGCACGTTCTGCAGGAAGAGCAGCGGGTTGCCGTACTGGATCTCCTGGTAGGCCTCGAGAATGATCGCGGCGTCCACGGACCCGGCCGGCAGCATCGGGTCGACGCTCGAGCCCTTCACCGTCCGCACGTTGTGGATGTCCTTCGACAGGTCCTTGGCGACGCGGCGCTCGATCGCCTCGAGCATGGCGGGCTGCACGTCCTCCGCCCACACGATGCCGTGCGGGCCGATGCGCCTCGACAGGCGCACCGTGAAGTAGCCGCCGCCGGCTCCGATGTCCGCCACCCTCGACCCGTCCGCGATTCCCAGCGCATCCATGATCTGGTCGGGCTTCTGCCAGACGTCGCGGTCCGGGCTGTCGAGCATGCCGAGGTCGGTCGGCGGGAACAGCGAGTGCCGATCGGTCGTCTGGGCCGGCGCCGGGCCGGCCGCCGCTGCGAGCAGCGACAACATGAGAATGACGCGTCGCATGGTCATGACGCCTTTCCCGCGATTCCTGGCTTCGTCATCGCTTCCGGCGACAGGACCCGGTCGAGCGTGGCCGCATCGATCAGGCCGCGCTCGAGGACGAGATCGCGAACGCTCCGGCCCGTCTCCACCGAGGCCTTGGCGATCTCGGCCGTGGCGGCATAGCCGATGTACGGGCTGAGCGCTGTCGCGACCACCGTGCTCCGGTCGAGCAGTTCCCGGCACCGCCCGGCGTCCGCCTGGATCCCTTCGACCGTCCGCTCGCGGAGCGTCGTCATGGCCTCCCGGAGGATCGTCGCCTGGTGGATCATATTCCAGGCGATGACCGGCATCATCACGTTGAGCTCGAGCTGGCCGGCCTCGCAGGCCGCGGCCACGGTCGCGTCGCACCCGATCACCTGGAAGCACACCTGGTTGACCATCTCCGGCACGGACGGGTTCACCTTGCCCGGCATGATCGACGACCCCGGTTGCACCGCCGGAAGGAGAATCTCGGCAAGACCGGCTCGCGGCCCCATGGCGAGCAGGCGGAGATCGCTGGCGATCTTCCCGAGTTCTACGGCCAGCCGGCGAATCGCGCCCGAGTAGGTCAGGACATCTCCCATGCTCTGCGTGACTCGAAACCGATTGGCCGCCCCCACGAGCGCGAGGCCGGTCCACTCACGCAGCCTGGCGATCGCCAGCTCGACGAACCGGGGGTCCGCGTTGAGACCGGTGCCGACAGCCGTCGCGCCCAGGTTCAGCTCGAGCAGCCCGTCGGCCGCCAGCCCGACCTCGTCGGCCGCGCGCGCGACGCACGCCTCGTAGCCCCCGAATTCCTGGCCGAGCGTGATGGGCACCGCGTCCTGCAGGTGCGTGCGGCCGACCTTGACGATGGCGCCGAAGTCGCCCGCCTTGCGGCCGAAGGCCTCCGCCAACGCGCGCGCGGACCTCACGAGCGGGCCGAGTCCTGTCAACAGGGCCAGCCGCGTGGCCGTGGGGAAGACGTCGTTGGTCGACTGGCCCATGTTGACGTGGTCGTTGGGGTGGACCGTGTCGTAGACGCCGAGCGGTCGTCCCAGGATCTCCGCGGCCCTGTTGGCCAGCACCTCGTTGGCGTTCATATTGTGGGAGGTGCCCGCCCCCGCCTGATAGACGTCGACGACGAACTGATCGAGAAACTGCCCGGCCAGCACCTCGTCGGCTGCCCGAACGATGGCTCCGCCCACGGCGGCCGGCAGGCGGCCCAGGTCGGTGTTGGCCTGGGCCGCCGCTTTCTTGACCAGGATGGTCGCGGCGATGAGCTCGGGCGGCATCCGCAGGCCGCTGATGCGGAAGTTCTCCGAGGCGCGCAGCGTCTGGATGCCGTAGTAGACGCCGGCGGGAACCTCTCGTGTCCCCAGCGGGTCACGCTCAGTCCGGTAGTCCATGGCCACCGCTCCGGCCGTCTTTCGACGTTCGCTGTGAAAATCACTCCCGGAGTGTTTATACTCTGGCCATGTTACCAGCATTCTTCGGCAGCATTCTCGAGCTTGTCATCAAGACGTCCAGCGACCTCCCGCCCGACGTGCGCGCCGCCATGAAGGCCGCGCTCGCGGGCGAGCCCGAAGGCACCCAGTCGGCGCAGGCCCTGACCATCATCGCCGAGAACATCGACCAGGCCGCAGACGGCGAAGGCGCCATCTGCCAGGACACGGGACTGCCGACCTTCGAGATCAAGACCCCCGTCGGCGCCAACCAGATGTGGATGGTGCAGCAGATCCACGAGGCGATCGCCGAGGCCACGCGCCGCGGCAAGCTGCGCCCCAACTCGGTCGACTCGGTGACCGGCAAGAACTCGGGAAACAACCTCGGGCCCGGCACGCCGGCGATTCACTTCCACCAGTGGGACCGCGACGAGATCGAGGTCCGCCTGGTCCTCAAGGGCGGCGGCTGCGAGAACACCAACATCCAGTACTCGGTGCCGTGCGACCTGCCGAACCTCGGCCGCGCCGACCGCGACCTCGACGGCGTCCGCAAGTGCATCCTCCACGCCGTGTGGCAGGCCCAGGGCAAGGGGTGCAGCCCTGGCGCCATCGGCGTCTGCATCGGCGGCGACCGTGCGGGTGGCTACAACCACGCCAAGCTGCAGCTGTTCAGGACGCTCGACGACGTGAACCCCGACCCGGTGCTCGGCGAACTCGAAGCGGCGATCATGCAGACGGTGAACGTCCTCGGCATCGGCACGATGGGCTTTGGCGGGGCGACGTCGCTCATCGGGTGCAAGATCGGGGCGCTCAACCGCCTGCCCGCCTCCTTTTTCGTGTCGGTTGCCTACGACTGCTGGGCGTTCAGACGGCTCGGCGTTGTGCTCGACGCCAAGGACGGATCGATCAAGAAGTGGCTCTACCGCGATCCGTCGCACCCGGCAGTGCCGATGCTCGACCAGGCCGGTTTCCAGCGGACCGGCCGCGAGGTGGTGCTGACCGCGCCCATGACCGAGGAGCAGGTCCGCTCGCTCAAGGTCGGCGACGTCGTGCTCCTGAATGGCCCGATGTACACCGGCCGCGACTCCGTGCACTCGTACCTGATGAAGCACGACCCGCCGGTCGATCTCCACGGCGGCGTTCTCTACCACTGCGGCCCCGTGATCCTCAAGGACGGCGACGGCTGGAAGATGATGGCGGCCGGCCCGACCACCAGCGCCCGCGAGGAGCCGTACCAGGCCGACGTCATCGGCAAGTGCGGCATCCGCGTCGTCATCGGCAAGGGCGGGATGGGGGCCAAGACGCTGGCCGGGCTCAAGCAGCACGGCGCGGTCTACGTCAGTGCGATTGGCGGCGCGGCGCAGTTCTATGCCAAGTGCGTCGAGAAGGTGGCCGGCGTGTCGCTGCTCGAGTTCGGCGTGCCCGAGGCGCTCTGGCACCTGCAGGTGCACGACTTCCCGGTCATCGTCACGATGGACTCGCACGGCAACAGCCTGCACAAGGTCGTCGAGACCGAGTCGGCCAGGCAGCTTGCGACGCTGGCGTAGAAGAAGGCTCAGGGCTCAAGGCTCAGGACTCAGGGACGAGGGACGAGGGGAACCACCACCTTCGTCCCTTGGACCGCCTGGCTTGGCGCCCAACCCAAATCCCGCCAATTGCGACTGTTAAGTCATTCACAATCAATACCTTGGCTGGAATCGTCGTCGGTCCGAGGCTGCCGGCGCCCGCCTTGTGCCCACCCGGCGATGCCGATATAATCACCGAAAGGAGACCCCCGGACACCACATGACTACGACGACTACCATCGAGCCGGCCATCGCCGTGTCGCCCGCGGCGGCGGCGAAGATCACGGCGCTGCTGGCCGAAGACAACAAGAAGGAATCAGGGCTTCGCGTGTTCGTCCAGGGCGGCGGATGCTCGGGATTCCAGTACGGGCTGATGATCGAGGACGGCCCCGGGGCCACCGACACCATCATCGAATCGAGCGGCATCAAGCTCTACGTCGATCCGATCAGCGTCCGCTACCTCAAGGGTGCGCAGGTCGATTTCGTCGACAACGTGGCGGGCGGCGGGTTCACGATCCACAATCCCAATGCCGTGACGACGTGCGGATGCGGCCAGTCGTTCACCGTCGACGACGACGGCGGGCACTGATCGGGTCCGGGGCGTGCGCGGCCTCGGGCCGAACGAAAGCCGGTCTTTTCGGACCGAAACAGCCATGGCGCACGCCCTGACCGATGTCGACAGCCTGCGTCCTGCCGGGAGCAAGCGCTCGAGCAAGCGCGAGTCCATCCTCAACCTGTTCCTCCGCCACGAGGGGCACCTGAGCGCGGACGACCTCTACGATCTCGTCCGGCGCGAGGACCACCAGATCAGCCGGGCGACCGTCTACCGCGCGCTGCAGTGGATGGTCGAAGCGGGGATCGCGCGCAAGGTCGACTTCGGCGAGGGGCGGTTCCGCTTCGAGCATTCCTACCGGCACCCGCGGCACTTCCACCTCATCTGTCAGTCCTGCAACCGCTCGGCGGAGTTCCTCAGCTCGGATATCGAGGCGCTCATCGAGGAAATCGCCTCCGCCCGCGATTTCACGGCCGGTCAGAGCGTGTTGCAGATCTACGGCACGTGCGGGGAGTGCCGCACCGGGCGCGCCGAGGCCCCCGACACGGTGACCAGCGAGCTGCTGTTCGCGCGCGACGCCATGCGCATCGCGATCGCCACCGAGCGGTCCGGCTTCGAGTTCTACCTGCGCGCCGCCCGCGCGGCCAGCGACGGGCACGTTCGGACCGTATTCCAGAGACTGGCCGACGACGAGCGTGAGCACCTGGCGGTGGTCGAGCAGCGCTATCAGCGGCTGCTGGCCCAGGACGCGCGGCTCGAGTCGCGGCCGACGTTCCTCTTCTTCAAGGGAGCGGCCAACGGCCTGTTCGCGGCTGGCGCCGACCAGATCGCTCGAGGCGTCGCCCCGCAACAGGCCCTGATGATCGCGATCCGGTGCGAGCGGGCGTCGCACCGCTTCTTCAGGCGATACGGCGAGCGGTTCGAGGATCCTGAAGGCCAGAAGCTGTTCCTGCAGTTCGCGAGCGAGGAACGGGCCCACCTCGAATTGCTCATCCGCGAGTACCGCGCGGTCGGCCGGCGGCGACGCCGTGGCCGCGCGTCTCACGCGCCCCGGCGCGCCAGAGTCCAGGCGTGATCGATCTTCACGTTCATTCGACAGCCTCGGACGGGCGATCGTCGCCGGAGCAGCTCGTGCAGGCGGCCCGGCAGGCGGGTGTCCACGTGCTCGCCGTGACCGACCACGACACCGTCGCGAGCCTCGACGCGGTGGCTGCCGCGTGCGCCGACAACGGAATCGAGTGGGTGCCCGGCGTCGAGATCACGTCGATGCAGGACGGCGTGGACGTGCACGTGCTCGGGTACTTCCTCGACCACCGGTCGCCGGCGCTGGCCGCTTTCCTCGACGCGCAGGCCGCCGACCGTGTTCGTCGCATCCGCGAGATGATCGACAGGCTGCAGGCGCTCGGCCTCCGCGTGGACGCCGACGCCGTGTTCGCAGGCCGCGAGGGTCCGGCCGGCGGGTGGATCGGCCGCCCGCTGCTCGCGCGGGCGATGGTCAGCCAGCGTCTCGTGCGCTCGACGCGGGAAGCGTTCGAGAAGTACCTGTCGGAAGACGGCGCCGCCTGGGTCCCGCGGAGGGCGCCGTCGCCCGCCGACATCATCGCGCTCGTCCACCGGGTGGGAGGCCTGGTCTCTCTCGCGCATCCCGGGCAGATGGACCACGACGAGTGGATTCCTGCCATGGCGGCCGCCGGACTCGACGCTCTCGAGGTGTACTACCCCGAGCACTCGCCGTCGTTGACGACCCATTACCGCGTCCTGGCCGAGCGGCTCGCGCTGTCGTCGACGGGCGGATCCGACTTTCACGGCGACCCGGGCTATGGCGCGGCGCGGCCCGGGTCGGTGTCGCTGCCCGACGAGGCGTTCGACCAGCTCAAGCGCCGGCTGGACCGCGCGCGCAGGACCGGCTGAGCGGATGGTCCCATGACGATCTCCGTCATCCAGGGCGTGCACGACAACGGTGTGGTCGGCGGGATGTGCTAGGGAGCGACGCCCGTGCCACTGGTCGACATTCGGGCGGTCGTCAGGAACTACGGCGGCCTTCGCCCGTTCCGCATCCGTGAGCTTCAGGTCGAAACCGGCGAGGTGGTGGTGATCGACGGGCCGGACGAGCAGGCCGCCGCCGTCTTCACCGACCTGCTGACGGGGACGACGCTGCCCGACCAGGGCGAGATATTGGTCGCCGGCCGTTCGACCGCCTCTCTCCAGGGCCCCGAGGACTGGCTCGCGTTCCTCGACCGCTTCGGCCTTGTCAACGCGCGCGCCGTGCTGCTCGATCAACTGACCGTCGCGCAGAATCTCGCCGTCGCGCGCACGCTCGAGCTGGACCCGATGTCGGCCGACACCAGGGACGCGGCCGTGAAGATGGGGATCGAGGTCGGCCTGGCAGCGGCGGAGCTCGACCTTCCGTTGTCCACGGCCTCACAGGTCACGCGGCTGCGCGTCCGCCTCGGGCGCGCGCTCGCGCACGACCCGTCGCTTCTCGTCATCGAGCACCCCACCCTCGGCCTCGAGCGCCGCGACGTTCCCGCGGCGGCGCGCCTCATCAGGCGCATCGGTGACGGCCGCGACCTCGCGGTGCTCGTCGTCAGCGGCGACTCCGAGGTGGTCAGAAGAGCCTCCACGCGCGCGCTGACGTGGCGTCCGGCCACCGGTGAGCTCGTCGCGGCGGCGCGGTGGCGCCGATGGCTTCGACCGTAAAGCGTTGTGCCGTTGTCGCCGGAACTTGGTATCGTGTACAGAGTCGCTGAAGGGACGCGACCGGAGGGAAGTCGAATGCCGAGCGGAACGATCAAGCGGTTGGTGCGCGACCGAGGGTTCGGGTTCATTCGCGACGACGGCGGCCAGGAGTGGTTCTTCCACCGCAGCGCCGTGGCGCAGGGCGCCTTCGACACGCTGGCCGAGGGCCAGCGCGTCAGCTTCGACGAAGAATCGTCGGCCAAGGGGCCCAGGGCGGGCAACATTCGGGTGGAGGGGTGAGTTTGCGCGGAGGTCCGCCTTCGCCTGTAGCTGGCTTGCCAGCCGTAGCTCACCCGAGGGTCAGGCAAGCCGAGGGCGGGCCGTGAGGCCCGTCACGAGCGAACCCGCGGGCCATCGTCAGTTTCCGCGGGTGAGTCGAGTGGCGGAAGCGCCTGGGAGTCGAACCCAGCCCCCCCGCAAAGCAGGGGGCGACCGATTTTGAAGACCGGGAGGGCCACCGGGCCCCGTTCGCTTC
The DNA here is from genome assembly GCA_963727765.1 of uncultured Acidobacteriota bacterium. Lineage (GTDB taxonomy): Bacteria > Acidobacteriota > Vicinamibacteria > Vicinamibacterales > Fen-181 > FEN-299. The sequence goes on along the minus strand of CAVSGZ010000013.1, from coordinate 32,027 downwards.
CGGACAGATCTTAGCAGAGGATCGACCGCCGGGCACACCACGGGAGTCTGTGACGACGCGCGCTCATCCCCGTTGCGAGGGATCCGAGAACGGCGCCGACGACGCCAGGCGGAGGGAGCCAGCCAGGCAGGTGAACGAGGTGGGCCCGGCCCCCTGGTCTGACCGCGGGAGCCGGGAGCTGACAAACAGGCTCAGCCTTCGATCAGTCGAATCTCGCCGGCGCGCGGACCCTTCGCGGACTCCTCCGGCGTGAACTCGACGCGCTGTCCTTCGCGCAGCAGCTCGAACACTGCGCCGCGAACCGCGCTCCGGTGGAAGAAGTGCTCGATGCCTCCTTCGTCTCGAATGAATCCGAACCCCTTGTCGATGAGCAGACGCGCGATGGTCCCGGTCGGCATACCCGTGTCCTCCGATCAACGAAACCCCCAGGAACATCCCGGAGGCTGCAGGCAACTGACGCGCTCGCGGACGGCCGGACAACCAGATCCCACGAGCGTGCAGTGAAACGCAAAACGAACGCCGAAACGACGAACGAGCCCAGACACCAACACCGGCCGACCGACGCCCCCCGGCGCGGACGGCGGTGAGACGCTGAGCTTGAAATCGGGGCAATTCTAGGGAGTTCCAGCCGAGAAGTCAAGCGCGGCCGCCGCGGACTCACGCGCCGACCGGCCTCGACGAACAGCCGGCAGTCTGTGCTAAGTCTTTGGCGTGCTTGCTGTTGCGGCCACGTCTGAGACCGGCCTGGCCGCCGCCGGTGCTGCCGGGGCCGGATAGGTGGACCAGAAATGACGCGCGCACTTGGGGCAGACCCAGAACTGGTCGGCGCGCCACGGATCGTCGGGCCCAGGGTCGACCATCCTCATCTGCTCCCCGCAGCGCTGGCACGCGATCTTCACATCGAGAGTCGCCATGCGGGGATTCTAGCATCATCGGGCCGGCGTAGAATGCTCCGGTGCTGATTGTCGTTCCGCCTGCCGTGATTCTGGCCGCCGGCTTCTCGTCGCGCATGGGGCGCGACAAGGCGCGCCTGCCGATCCCCGGCGGCGGCTGGTTCCTCTCCCGCCTGGCCCGGACGTTCCTCGCCGCCGGCTGTCCCGACGTGCTCGCCGTCGTCGGGCCGCTCGGCGACGAAGTCCACGCGGCCGCCGCGCGCGAGCGTCTGCCGGTGAGGTTCGTCGTCAATCCGGACCCGTCGCGCGGACAGTTGTCCTCGCTCCAGGAGGCGCTCGCCGTCCTGGCCGAGCGCGCGCCGCGCGGGCTGCTGGTGGCGCCCGTCGATCAGCCGCTGGTCGCCGTGGAGACCGTCCGGCGCGTCGTGGAGGAATGGTCGCGCTCGGCGGCGCCAATCGTGCGCCCGTCGTGGCGAGGGCGCCACGGCCATCCGGCGCTGTTCGACGCCCTGGTGCTCGATGAATTGCGGAAGGCAGACGTGGCGGTCGGGGCGCGCACGGTCGTTCACGCGCACGCCGCCGAGGCGCACGACGTCGAGGTGGACGATCCGGGCGCGTTCGAGGACATCGACACGCCCGAGGATTACCGGCGCGTGTTCGGCGCGAGTCTTGCCGAGGCCGATGCGTCGGCTACTTCGCCGTCGGGGGGTAGACCGCCCGAACGGCGATGACCAGGACCCAGGCGGCGATGGCGGCCCGCCACCAACCCTGCGTCGACAGCCAGAAGATCTTGCCGAGCACAGCGTCGAGCACACCGAGGGCGAGCGCCAGACATCCCAGCAGCAGCAGGATCTGGTAGAACAGCTTTGCGTTCAAGGTGGCCTCCAGTCGGCGCATCATAGCACGGCGACGGTGGTACAATTCGTCCAGGTCAAATCCGTCCAGGTCACCTGTCGGCGTATCACGCGGGAGGAGTTCCGATGGTCAAGAACATGGGACTCGTCGACCGGTTGCTGCGCATCGTCGTGGCGATGGTGATCGCGTACCTGTACATCAGCGGCACGATTGGCGGCTGGCTGGCGCTGGTGCTCGGGGTCATCGCCGTCGTCTTCGTCGTGACGAGCGCGATGGGCTTCTGCCCGGCGTACCTGCCGTTCAAGATCAGGACCTGCAGGAAGTAGGGCGGGCGGCCGGCAGGGTCTATTGCCCGGTCAGCTTGCGCAGTTCCGGCCACAGCTGGTCCCCGGTCTCGGCCAGCGTGTGCAGGACGGCGGCGAGAGCCTCATAGCCGACGCCGTTCTCCGTGCTGAACGCGAAGGACAGACGAATCTCCCCGTCGGACTTGTCCCACTCGAACTTGCCGATATTGAGGTTCCAGTTCTCGGTCATCAGCCTTTGCAGCACCGGGAACAGTTGCGGGCTGTCCGCCTTCACGGACAGATAGCGGTTCAGGAACACGTAGAGGATTTCGCGCTTGAGGTCGAGGACCATTCGCAGGTGGTGGTTCGCGTTGGTCATGGGCATGGGGACGTCGAAGACCGGGAGGCCATTCCTGTTCTCGGCCGTGTACTGGAACTTCATCCGCTCCAGGTACCCCTTGATCAGGCCCACGACCTGCCCCTCGTCGGTCCAGGGAATGACTATCTTGTCCGTCGGTGGCGCGGCCTGGGCCGCAGGCTGTTCCGCCTTGGCATTCGTCTTCTGCGCCAGGCCGGATTGCGCGGTCCCGATCACGCAAATCACTGCGAGTGCGATCAGCGAGCGTTTCATGATGTGCTCCGTTGCCACTCCCCGGATGGGGCGGGCTTCAGGACCGTTATCGGCATGACGGAGCCAGAAGGCGAGGGAGGCGAGTGGAGGTCGGGCTGCGTGGAAGAAACCACGCGGGCCAAGCAGAAGCCGAGCGGTAATGCCGAGGAACGACCGTGTCAGCCGCGCTTCCGCCACTCTCCCATGGCTGCGAACCCCGCAGCGAGAATGAAGAGGCCCAGGCCGAACATCTTCGGGACAGCGACCAGGCTCTCGACAGACACGGCGACCAGGTGGTCCTTCTCTGCACCCGACCATTCGCGCTTCACGACCAACTCGCCTTGCGGAAGGGTGCGGGGTGAACGAGCCACGACGTGGAGCGTGACATCGGCTCCCGGTTCGGCGCGAAAGACGACGCCGGTTTGTGGCATTCGGGTCTGGTTCTCGACGGCACCCGCCTGCACCCCAACCATGCTCCTCATGTAAGGAATGAAGACCACCGGCTCAAGCGGGATCGTTCGCTCCCCAACGGTCACGGTCACTTCGAGATCGAGTTCGTCGAAGTGAAAGATCGATCTGGAATCTGGCGCGGCGAAGATCATGAACCCCGGATCTCCCCACGCCTTTGTGATTCGCTCCCACTGCGGGCTGTCAGGGACCTTGAATGCCGACGTAATGCCGGTGCCATTCTGGAGGGCCTGCAAAGAGACGCGGAGGAACGGCGTCTCCGAGAGGTCCGTGTCCTCGCCTGTCGGGCCACTCCTTTCCTGAAGAAAGAGGGCCAGGCCGACGAGAACCGAGCCGAGCACGAACAGCGTGGTGAATGGTCGGAATCTGGACATGATGCTGGCATTCTACAGAATGAGCGCCCAACTCTCTGGCGGATTGCGGCGCTGCCAGCGGCGCCGCGCAGAAAACGCAAGCGGTCAGCGGTATCGTGCGTTGCAGATATTGGGATTCCTGTGGCGAAGCGGTGCTCGGGGAAGGGGTGTCCACCTTCGCCCTGCGAGCTTCGTTGAACGGGCTACGGTGGACAACCTCCGTTGGCTTGCCAACCGTAGCTCGTTCGCCTGACACAGGTGGTCCGCCTTCGCAACGCTCCGGCCGGGCGCCTTCCTCGCGTTGCTACGGCGGACAACCTTCGCGTGCATTCATGAGCGAAGGTTGGTGGACCTGACCGGGATCGAACCGGTGACCTCCTGAATGCCATTCAGGCGCGCTCCCAGCTGCGCTACAGGCCCACTTGGCGTGCTGACTTCCTATAGTAGCCCACCCCAGCGGCCACCGTCAAAAGCCACCGGCCGTCCCCGCGACTCCAGAACGTCCACAGCTGCCGAATGCGGGAACGGCGAAGGTCACGCCGGGCCGGCCGAGACGCGGTGGGCGCGCGTCAGCCAGTCACAGAGGTGGCGTGCCGCCTCGTCGGCGGTCTCACCGTAGAAGGGCATCAACGCGGTCGGCATGCCCGGCAGCCGGGCGATCTGTGCACGCCATCGGTCGTCGTCCACCATCGAGGCTTCGATGTGGTAGACGCGGCCGCCGATGCTCTCGTGAAAACGACGAACGACCATCATGGTAGTGACCGCGCGGCAACAGGAAAACGAGCAACCATTCTAAGCCCGCGCGGGTACCGGTCAAGCGAAAGGGCGGACGAAGCAGGCGTCCACATGCGGAAGTCGCGCCGCGCCCGAAGGATTCGGCTCCAACTATTTTTCGCCTGTCGGCGCGTCCACAGGTTATGCACGGATCATCCACATCTTTTCCACAGGGCGTCGCCTCTCCGGCCAGCCATCGCCGACCTTGACGGCTGAGTGTGCCGCCCCGTACGCTTGAGGCGCCATGGACGCGATGCGCCTCGTCCGCCGTGCATTGTGCGCCGCCCTGGTGGCGGCGGGCGCCTGGTCGCCGGCCGCCTCGCAGGGCATCGGCGCGCAGACCGCGCAGCAGCAGGCGCCGCCTCCGGCCGCTGCGCAAGCCGCTTCCGCGCCTGCCGACACGACGAATACCACCACCGGACGCGCGCCGCTCTTCCGCATCATCCTCAACGACGGCACTGCGCTGATGTCCTACGGCGAATTCGCGCGCGTCGGTGACCGTGTCGTGTTCTCGATGCCGATCGGATCGCCGCGCGGCGATCGCTACCAACTCGTGACGCTGTCCGCCTCGCTCGTCAACTGGGAGGCCACCGAGGAGTATGCGGCCGCGACGCGTTACGCCCAGTACACGGCCACGCGCGGCGAAGCGGATTACGCCGTGCTGACGGGCCAGGTGGCACAGGCGCTTGGCGAGATCCAGCTCGCCAAGGACCCGGAGCGCCGGTTGCAGATCGCCGAACAGACGCGGCGCCTGCTGGTGGCGTGGCCGCTCGAGCACTACGGCTACCGGGCGAGCGACATCCAGGACATGCTGTCGCTGCTCGAAGGCACCATCTCGCAGCTGCGAGGCGCGGCCGCCGTCAGGCAGTTCGACTTCAGCCTGGTCGCCACCATCCAACCGCCGACGATGCCGCTGCTGCCGGACCCGTCCACGTCGCAGGCGATCGACCAGGCGCTGCTGGCGGCGAAGTTCTCCGAGGTGCCCGCCGAGCGGATCGCGTTGCTGCAGTCGGCCCTCTCGGCCATCGACGAGAACCGCGCGCACCTCTCCGCGCCCTGGGCGGAGGCGACGCGCGCGCTGGCGGAATCGCAGCTGGACGGTGAGCTGAGGACCGAACGCCGCTACGGGGACCTGTCGCGCGCGGCCGTGACGCAGGCCGACGCGGCGGCCGCCCGCGCCGACGTGCACGGGGTGGAGCGCGTCATCGCCGCCTTCGAGGCAGGCGACCGCGCGCTCGGCCAGCAGCGGAAGGACGAGGCGGCGAGCCTGCTGGCCCTGCTGCAGCAGCGCCTGGATTCGGCGCGGCGCCTGCGCCTGATGCGGGACCAGTGGACGCGCAAGGCCGCCGCGTTTCGCGTCTACCGCGAGCAGGCGAACCTGCTCATCGCCCAGCTCGCGGCGCTCAGGCCGAGGCTCCTCGACGTCAAGGCGCTGGCCGGTCCGGACCCCATCGTGCTCCCGGGCCTGGAGCGCCGATTCGACGCAATCTCGCGGCGGCTGGCGCGGATCCAGGTGCCGCCCGACATGGCCTCGGCTCACGCGACGCTGCAGTCGGCCGCCGACATGGGCGCGCAGTCGATGCGCCTGCGCGAGCAGGCGGTCGCGAGCGGTGACATGGACACCGCCTGGAACGCCTCGTCGGCAGCCGCCGCGTCGATGCTCATGCTGACCCAGGCACGCCGTCAGATCGAGGCGGCCTCGCGCCCTCCGGAGAAACGGTGACCGCGCCGCGCGTGACGAGGCTGGTCGTCGCCGCGACGCTGCCGGCCTTCCAGCGCGTCGTGCACGGGCTGGCCTGCCGCGGCAGCCTCACCCAGATCCGGCGCCGCGCCGTGATCGTGCCCTCCCGCGCCGCATCCGCCCAGCTCCGTCACACGCTCGAGACGCTGGGCTTCGATGGGGGGCCACGCCCAGACGACGCCGCGCTCGTGATCCCCGAACTGCTGACCCGCGACGAGTGGTACCAGCGGATGCACGAGCGAGCCGCCCTGCCCGAGCGGCGCCTCACGTCGCTCGAGCGCGAGACCATCCTGGCGGCGGCCGCGCGCGAGGCGATCGGCTCCGGCGCGAGACCGCCCTTCAGGCTGCGTCCGGGCCTCGTTGCCGAGATGCTCGCCTTCTACGACGCGCTGGGCCGCCACGAGCGCGATCTCGATGACTTCGATCGGATCGTCGTCAGCGAGCTGGAACCGCGAGCCTCGACCGACCGCGGCGCCGAGCGCCTGCTCGAGCAGACCCGGTTCCTCGTGTCGGCCTTCCGGGCCTTCGAGCGGCGTGTCGCGGCGTCGGCCAGCCTCGACGAGCACGCGCTGCGCCGGCGGCTGCTCGACCCGGCGTCCCGCGCCGGCTTCGCTCACATCGTCGTGACGGTGGGAGATCGCGCCGCGGACCCGTCAGGTGGCCTGTTCGCCGCCGACTTCGACCTGATGATGCGGTTGCCCGGCGTCGAAGCCATCGATCTCGTCACAACGCGCGCGCTGCTGGCCTCGGGGCTGCACGAGCGGCTCGATGGGCTCATCCCCGATCTCGAGCAGGTGGCCGCGGAAGACGTTCCGTCGGCAGTCCGGCTCATCGCACCCGCCGGCGACGACGAGCGCCTTTACTTCACCAGCAGGGACCGGGAAGAGGAGCTGCGCCAGATTGCACGCCGCATCAAGGACGCGGCGCGACGGGCCGAGGCGCCCGCCGCGCTCGACCGGGTCGCCGTGGTCTTCCGCCGTCCACTGCCGTACGTCTATCTCGCGGGCACGGTGTTCGAGTCGGCGGGGATCGAGTACCAGGCGTCCGACGCCCTCCCGCTGGCGGCGGAGCCAATGGCGGCGGTGGTCGATCTGGTGTTTGCAGCCGTCGAATCGAGATTCTCACGGAACGCGTTGCTCGCGCTGCTGCGCTCGCCGCACCTGCGCGGCAACGATGTCGGCATCGGCCGGCTGTCGGCCGACGAGATCGACGCCTTCGACCGCGGCCTCGCCGAGGCACGGTATGCCGGCGGGCGGGCCGCGCTCGCGCACCTTGCGGACGGATGGACTGGCGCCGGCGCATCGGCTGCCAGGGCCGCGGTGGCGCTGGCCGAAACGCTGAACCCGCTGGGACTTGCGGGGACGCTCTCGGCGCACACGGCGACGCTGCTCGAATTCCTGCGCGCTCACGAGCGTGTGGACATCTCCGACGACGTCGTGCTCGCGCGACACCTGCGCGCCCGTGCGGCGATCGTGTCGACGCTCGACGAGTTGCGTCGCGCCGCGCTGGCCTTCGACGACCCGGTCGTACGGTGCGAGGAGCTTGCGGCGACGGTCCGCCGGTGGCTCGAGGCGCAGACCTTCTCGCCGCGGCGCGGCAGCGCCGGCGTCCAGGTCGTCGACGCGCAGGCCGCGCGCTACGGCGCGTTCGACACGGTGTTCATCGCGGGCCTCATCGAGGGGGACTGGCCCGAGCCATCCGCCCGCAACATCTTCTACCCGGCGTTTCTGCTGGCCGATCTCGGCTGGCCGGCCGAGTCGGCGCGGCTGGCGGCATCACGGGCTGCGTTCACCGACCTGCTCTCGCTGGCGCGCTGTGACGTCTCGGTGTCCGCCTTCACCCTCGAGGACGACGCCATCGTCAATCCGTCGGCGCTGCTCGAGGAACTGCCGCGGGCGGCGCTGACCGTGGACCGTGTCGACCCCTCGGCGACGCTCGTGTTCGCGGATGAAGCGTTGAGCCTCGTCCGGCCGGTGCCGACGGTGCTGGAGGGGGAGGCCGCCAGGTGGCTGGCGTTGCGCGGGGAACGATCGCCGGCCACGGCGAAGGAGTTTCACGGCGACGCCGGCCCGGGGCGGCGGGAGCGGCACTCGGTCACCTCGATCGACACCTACATGCAGTGCCCGTTCAAGTACTTCGCGTCGAAGGTCCTCGCGCTGCCCGAGGAGGTCAGCGACGAACCGTCGATGACGCCGCAGAGCGAGGGGAAATTCGTGCACGAGGTGCTTCAGGCATTCTTCGAGGCCTGGCAGGCTTCCGGAGGAGGGGCCGTCACGGCCGACGTGCTCGACCAGGCGCGGGCGCAGTTCGCGCAGGTTGCCAACCGGCTGCTGGCGACGCTTCCGCCAGCCGAAGCCACGCTCCAGCGCGCGCGTCTGCTGGGGTCGGTCGGCACGCCGGGGCTGGGCGAGATCGTCCTCGCGGCTGAAGCCGCGCGCCCCGAACCGGTGCGCGAGCGCCTGCTCGAACACGGGTTCGACGGCCTCTTCACCATCGCAGGACACGACGAGACGCGCCAGGTTCGCCTGCGCGGGAAGGCCGATCGGATCGACCTGTTCGAAGACGGGACTTTCCGCCTGGTCGACTACAAGAGCGGCCACTTTCCGGACCCGGCGCAGACGATCCAGCTGCCGATCTACGCCGTCTGCGCCGCGCAGCAACTGGCGCGGACGCGCGGCGGCCAGTGGCACGTCCGCGACGCGAGCTACATCGCGTTCGCCGAGCCGAAGCCGGTTCGAGTCGTTGTCGCGGACGGCCCCGAGGCGGCCGACAAGCTCGCGGACGGACAGGAGCGGCTGCTGGACGCCATCGACCGGATCGACCGCGGAGAGTTCCCGCCGCGGCCAGCCTCCATCCGGCTGTGCAGCTACTGCGCCTACGCCTCGGTGTGCCGGAAGGACTACGTCGATGGCGAGTGACATGGGCCTGCCGCTCGACCAGGCACCGCCGCCCGACGCGCTCGTCGGGCGCGACACGGCGGCGCGGGCGTTTGCCGTGGACCCGGGGCGCAACGTCGTGCTCGAGGCGTCGGCCGGCACGGGAAAGACGCACGTCCTCGTCACGCGCTACATCAACCTGCTCAGATCCGGTGTCGACCCGATCAACATCCTCGCCATCACCTTCACGCGGAAGGCGGCCGCGGAGATGCGCGAGCGGATCGTGCGCGAGCTGCGCCGGATGGCGGCGCTCTCCCCGGCCGACGGCGCGCGGTGGCAGGCGCTCGGCGACCGGCTGTCGGACATCTCGATCTCGACCATCGACGCCTTCTGCCTGGCCCTGCTGCGCGAGTTCCCGCTCGAGGCCGATCTCGATCCCGGATTCGACGTCGCCGACGAGACGATGATGCCGCGGCTGGTCGAGGACGCGCTCGACGGCGCCCTGCGCGCCGGGCGGCGGCTGGGGGTCCACGACCGGGATGTGGGGCTCCTGATGGCGGTGCTCGGCGAACGGCGCGTGCGCGCCGGCCTCGGCGCACTGATTGGCAGACGGCTCTCGGCCGGACCGATGCTCCGGCGCTATCTCTCGGCGGTCTCCGGTCCCTCGCCCGACGAGGCGCTGATCCGCGCGGCGGACCGGCTGCGCTCGGCGCTCGACGCGATCGACGGCGGGCTCGAGGCGTTCATCGCCGACGGGCCGGTGGCGAGCGACGCTTACCCGTTGGTGGCCGCCGACCTGCGGGCGGCGGCCGAAGGGCTCACCCGCCGGCCGGCCGCCGAGCCCGACGGGCCGCAGCCGGCCCGGGCGGTGCTCGATCGCCTCGCGCACTATTTCCTGACCGACAAGGGGCAGCCGCGAAAGGGGCCGCTGCCCCGCACGTATTCCAAGTCCGACTCCCCGACGCCCGCAGCGTGGGCCCGCCACTCGCGGGCGCTGGCCGCCTGCGCGCCGCACGTAGCCGACGTGGTGGGGGAGTTCGAGCGGAGCCTGAACGTCGCCCTCGCCCGGGGGACGATGCGGCTGTTTGAGGTCGCCCGCTCGCGTTACCGCCGCGCGCTCGACACGCAGGCGTCGGTCGATTTCTCCGAGGCGCTTCACCGCACGCTCGGGCTGCTTCGGAGGATGGACGAGTTCGCGCAGAGCCGCTACCGCCTGGAGTCGCGCTACCAGCACGTGCTCGTCGACGAGTTCCAGGACACCAACCGGTCGCAGTGGCGCCTGGTCTCGGCCTTGATCCAGTCCTGGGGCGAGGGCGCCGGCCTCGCGCACGAGGGCCCGCTGCAGCCGTCGATCTTCATCGTCGGCGACCGGAAGCAGTCGATCTACGCCTTCCGCGATGCCGACGTCCGGATTGTCCGCCGGGCCCGGCGCTACATTTCGTCGCTGCGGCCCGACGGGCGCGTGCGGCGGTCGATCGCCCGGAGTTTCCGCGCGGCGCCCGAGCTGCAGGTGTTCACCAACGACTTGTTCTCGTCGGTCGATACCTCGGTCGAGCGCGCGGATGCGTTCCGGTTCACCGCGCGGGACCGGTTCCCCGTCGACGCGCCGCCTTGCGGGAGCGGGCGGCTGCGCCTGATCGCCGCCGCCGACGAAGCGGAGGCAGCACGGCTCACGGCGACCGAGGTGGCGCGCCTGCTGGCCGAGGGCGTCGTGCGCGATCGCCAGACGGGGCTGTCGCGCGAGGCCCGGCCTGGCGACATCGCCATTCTCTTCAGGTCGCGCGCCAGCCACCGGGCCATCGAAACCTCGCTCGAGGCCCGCGGCATTCCGACCTACGTGTACAAGGGCCTGGGCTTCTTCGACGCCGACGAAGTGAAGGACCTGGTCGCGCTGCTTCGATACCTCGGGCAGCCGGACGATCCGCTGCGCGCGGCGGCGCTGCTGCGGTCGCGCGTCGTCCGGCTCTCCGACCGCGGCGTGCGGCTGCTCGCGCCGCACCCCGAGCGGGTGCTGTCAGGCATCGAGGCGATTCCGAGTGGCGCCTGTGACGAAGACCGGCGCGTCCTGGACCGGCTTCGCGCCGCGCTGTCGACGTGGCTGCCGATGGTCGATCGGGTGCCGCCCGCAGAGGTCCTGGACCGGGTCGTCGTCGATGCCGCGTACGCGTTCGAACTGGCCGGCCCGCGACTCGCGCAGGCCCGCGAGAACCTGAAGAAGGTGCGCGCGATGGCGCGGCGCCTGCAGAACCGTGGCTACGCGACGATGGCGCGCATCGCCGACCACGTCGATCGGCTGTCGGCCGGCGACGAGTCGAACGCCGTCGTCGACGCCCTGGATGCGGTCAATTTGATGACCGTCCACGCCGCCAAGGGGCTGGAGTTTCCGTTCGTCTTCGTGACGAGTCTCACGCGCGGAACCGGCGGACACGGGGACCCGATCGTCGTCGTGCCGGCGGCCGCGGGCGGAGTTCCGCTGGTGTCGGTTGGCGGCGGCCTGCCGGAGGCGGAGGCGGCCGTCAAGGAGCGCGACCGCGAGGAGACCAAGCGGTTGCTGTATGTGGCGGTGACACGCGCGCGGGAGATGCTGTGCCTCGGGGCCGTGCTGAAGAACGGGACATTCAAGGCGGCGGGCGGCAGTCTCGGAGAGGTGCTGCCCAGGTCGCTCGGCGACGCATTCGAGGAGGCGGCGCGCGGCGGGGCGACCGTCGAGTGGAAGGCCGAGGGCGGCGCGGTCCACGTGCTGGACGTGGTGCGGGCGGAGGATGAAGGGGCGGAGGCCGCGTCCCCGGGCGCGGACGGGATGGCGTTGGGCACGCCGGCTGCGACGCCGTTCTGCGACTTCGAGCCGCTCGCGGACACGACGGGCGACCGCCGCGTTGGCGCGGCCGCGTTCGCGCTAGCCGCCTCGGGACCGGACCCGGGCCACGGCAGACCCATTCCCGGGGCGCCGGCCGAGGCGTCCGGCAGCGACCGGGTTCTTGTCGGGACCCTCGTGCACCGCCTGTTCCAGGCGACCCACGGTCTGCCTGCCGCCGACCGCCCGTCGCTCGTCGGTCGCGCGTCGGCCTTCGTCGCCGACAGGGGAGAGGTGCCCGAGGCGGAGAGGGACCTGATTGTCGAGGAGGCCGTCGACGCCTTTCTGAAGTTGCGCCGGCGCGCCGAGGTGGCGGAGGTGATCGATGAGGCCACCTGCCATTACGAGGTGCCGTTCTCGCTGCGGATCGATGCGGCGAGCGGACCCGCGGGCGGCGCGAGCGCCGTGATCGTCCGCGGCAGTATCGACTGCCTGGCCGAACAGGCCGACGGACGCATCGTCGTTGTCGAGTTCAAGACCGGGCGCCGGCACGCGTGGCACGCCGCGCAGCTCGATCTCTACCTGCGTGCGGCGCAGGCGATCTTTGCCGGCCGTCCGGTCGAAGGCCGCCTCATCTATGCGGACGCGCCGCCTGAGGGAACTGGCAGGTGATGCAACCGCTGCCCACCCTCGCGCGTCTAATCAACTGCAGGGTTCGGACCGAGAAGAGAGGCGAGACCGATTCATGATCATCAGCGAGCGGCGTGCCGGCGCAGTGCAGAACGTGGCCCAGATTCAGCTCGAAACGCTGGAGCGGCTGCCCTGCGGGTGCATCGTGGCCATCCAGACCGTCCGGCCCTCGGGCGTCCCCGTGGTGTCGCTCGAGGCCAAGGGGCCGCACTGCACGCACACGACGCACCGCGCGAACAAGGTGATCAGGCTCGGCGAGCCGTTCGACCCCTTCGACTACGACGATCGCGAGGACCTGTCCATCTGACCGGCCACGGTGGCGGCCCACGACCGGGCCCGCGCCTCGGCTTCCTCCTTTGACGCGCCCACGTGCAGCACCGAGCGATACGGGCCCGGCTGTCCCGGTTGCGCGAGCCACGCCACCCAGTGCGGCCCCCGCGCCTCGCTGTGGATTTCGAACGCTGTCAGTGGCTGGTCGGCCATACGCTGCTCCTCGATGTCCTCATCACCGGGCGGCGCCCGGCGGGATCCCCGGCAAGATCGTCATTGCCTCTGCGGGGTCTGATTCCATACACTGGACTGACACGATGGTGATCGGAGAGGGAGAAGGAGCCTAAGTCATGGCAATGATCTGCCCGAGTTGCGGGAACGCCCGGAACTTCCTCGTCAAGACGCTGCAGATGCACGTCGTCCACGTCGAGGATGCGCGAGTGGACGTGACCGACGAGACCCGGCCGGCGGTGCTCGAGGTGCTCTGCGACGAGTGCGAGACCGCGCTCAACTTCGAGACCGTCGATGACGACATCCGCAAGGAAGTCCTGCTGACGCTCGGCGCGCACTAGGCGACGCGGCGCCGGCCCACGCTCACCGCTCGCCGCCCTCCTCTTCCTCCTCGAAGTAATCGCATTCGGGGCAGACCCACTCGAACGCCACCCGCCGCTTGGCCTCGGAGGTGCCGGGGATCAGGCTGACGATCTCGCGCTGATGGCGGCGCATCCTCTCGCCGCACATCGGGCACTCCCTGGGCTTCTTGTCGTCGGGCATGTGTGGTCCGGGCCGGATGGTACCACCCGCCCGGTTGCTTGACAAGGTTCGCACGCCGCTCCTATCGTAGCGGTCGATGAGGAAACACGTGGACCTCGTCGGGCTGCTCTTCTTGCTGTGGGGCGGGATGATCCTGCTCATCAGCGTGTCGCTGCTCTCGATCGCCGTCGCCGCCGCCGCGATCGGGGCCGCCGTCACGCGGACCGTGTCGGGGAACACGCTCACCGCCGGGATCGTGGCGGCGGTCGCCTTCACGCTGGCGGCGCTCGGCGCGATCTTCGGCGTGACGCACCTCTGGGTCGGCTCGCGCCTGCGCCGGTTCCGCGAATGGGCCCGCGCCTTCGCCATCGTTCTGTCAATCGTGGATCTGATCTGCGTCCCGTTCGGCACGGGCCTCGGCATCTACGCGCTGTGGGCCCTGCTCAAGGAAGAGTCCAAGCCGCTCTTCGAAGAGCAGGAAACCTGATCATTCCGGCGGGTCGAGTGTTCCCATCTTCGTCCACGGACCGCAGCGCGCGACGCGCCGAACAGCCATCCACCCCCCGCGAACGAGCCCGTGGCGCTCGATCACCGTCATGGCATACACGCTGCAGCTCGGCGTGAACCGGCAGCGGACGCCGAGGTGCGGCGACAGCGTCGTGTGATACCAGCGAATGGCCGACACGGCAAGGCGCGCCGTGGCCTGGTGGCCGGGCGAACGCGAGAGATCCCGCGCGAGCAGCGCGGCGACCACGAGGATCGGGAAGCCGACCGAGACGATCAGGCGCAGCCTGGGCCTCACGCCACCCTCCCGTCAGAACCGGTCGGCGTAGTCGCTGACGAACGGCACGATCAGCCGCTTGCCCGAGAAGGCTTTGACCACGGCGATCACGTGGAGGATCAGGAAGGCCAGGAAGGGGATGGGCACGAGCGCGAGCAGGATGCAACCGAGGCCGCCGGTCATCAGGCCCAGCACCATCGAGACGACGACCAGGCCGAGCAGCAGGAGCATCTCGGCCGTCATCAGCACGATGCCGTGCTTGGCGTGCCAGTGAATGTCGGGGTCGTTCCTCTCGGCGAGCAGCGGGATGACCGCAAACGGCGGCAGGTAGGCCAGGACGAGCATGATCGAGCGGTTCGCCGGCTGACCGTGCAGGCCGCCCGGGGTGGATGATACGGTCATGTCCATGTCGACGACGCCTGCCCGCGACCCGAGGCGATCCCGGCGGTCGGCTGAGCGGGTGCCTGAAGTCTATCGGAGCCCGTGGCCGAGGTCCAGCGCAAAGACTGCCGTTCAGGACTGGCGCGCGGCGTCGGCGTTGGCGTGAACCGCCGCGCCAAGGAGGCCGGCCTCTTCGTTGAGCACCACCGACACGGGCACGAGCGACACCATGTCGTCGAGCGGCGACTTGGCGCGGAACGCCTCGATGAACCGGCCGTCGGTGAGCGCCGGCAGGATCTTCGGCGCGATGCCGCCGCCGAGGAACAGCCCCGCCGTGGCCACCGACCGCAGCGCCAGGTTGCCGGCTTCGGCGCCGTACACCGACACGAAGAGGCCCAGCGCGCGGACGCACGCGGGGCAGCGGCCTTCGAGGGCCGAGCGGGAAATCAGCGAGGGCGCCTGGATCGGGTCGGCGTCGACGTCGCACGCGGCGCACGGCCGCTCGTGCGTGAACCGATGGATGTTCACCAGCCCGGGGCCGGACAGCACCCGCTCGTAGTCCGCGCGGCCGAAGCGCGCGACCAGGTGCTGGAGCAGCGCCATCTCGTCGGGAGTCCGCGGCGCGAAGTCGGCGTGCCCTCCCTCGGTCGGCGACGGGACCAGCCGCCCGCCCACGTTGTGCAGCAACGCCTCGCCCAGGCCCGTGCCGGCCGCGATCACCGCCGCGTTGCCCGTCGGCACCCGTCCGCCCTCCTGGATCACCGCCAGTTCGTCCGGCCGCAACACCGGCATCGACCAGGCCATCGCCTCGAGATCGTTGAGGAGCGTGACGCGCGGGATGCCGAAGCGCAGGCGGACGGCGGCCGCATCCACGAGCCACGGGATGTTCGTGAGCCGGGCCGCCTGATTGACGATGGGCCCCGCGACGCCGAAACTGGCCGCTTGGACGACCGACGCGCCGCCGTGCCCGCGGAGAAAATCCTCCAGGACGGCCTCCAGGCTCGGGTAGTCACGCGTCAGGAATCCGCGGACGTCCACCCGGTCCGGCCGGCCCGGTGCGGTCGCAAAGAGTCCAAGCAGCGCCTTGCTTCCTCCAATGTCGGCGGCGAGCAGCATCGGGTGATTCTATCAGCGCCCCATCAGCGGGGCCACCGTTGCGGCGTTGACTTTCCGCGGGCGCTCCGGCATGGTACCCGGCATGTGCGCGGATACCCACCCGACCGACCCCTCGTCGGGCCCGTCCGTGGGGCAGGGCGTCGCCGTGCGTGACGTGCTCGCGAGGTACCCGCGCCTGCGCGAGGATCACCTCCGCTACCTGAGAAAGTGGAACCTGATCGGTTCGGCGTCCCGTGCGAGTGGTGAGCCCCGCTTCTCGTTCGCCGACCTTGGCGTCATCAGGCAGGTGCATGCCGAACTCGAGCGGGGGGCGCCGTTTCGCGCCGTGCTGCGGTCGCTTCAGGCGTCGCGCCACGGGCAACTCGCGTTCGACTTTCGGCTCGAAGCCGAGCCGGCCAAGGTCATCCTGCTCGCGCGGCCGCCCGGGGTCGGGCACGCCCATTCAGCCCTCGACAGCGACTCGGCCGAGGAGTACTTCCGGGCCGCGTCGGCGCTCGACGATGGCGACCCGAGGAAAGCCGCGGCGGCGGCCCGCTCCTACCGGCGGGCGCTCGAGATCGATCCCGGCCTCGTCCCGGCGATGATCAACCTCGCCAACATCCACTACGCGCAGGAGCACCTCCCCGAGGCGGAGGCGCTCTACGAACGCGCCATCGAATTCGACGCCAACGTGTTCGAGGCCCACTTCAACCTCGGCAACGTGCACCACGACCTCGGCCGGCTCGAGGACGCGCGCGCGGCGTACGAGGCGGCGCTGCGCCTCAACGCCGACTACGCCGAGGCGCACTTCTACCTGGCGGTGACGCTCGAGAAGCTCGGGCGCTCGCAGCAGGCCAGGACGCACTGGCGGCGCTACCGGGAACTGGCCCCGGACGGCGAATGGGTTCAGCTGGCGAGTGAGTTCGGAGAATAGGAGAGCGGGGCCCGCTCAGTAGCCGAAGTCGTAGCGCTCGCGCTTCTTCGGTGTGCGGCGCAGCTTGTAGAAGCCGCAGTCGGGGCACCAGGCATCGGGGTCGAAGCCGTTGGCGCCGGTCATCGGCAAGACGTCGCGATGGCCGCAGCACATCGGAGTCCCATTCTCAGGGGCCTTGCGCCAGCGGCAGGATCGGAATCGCTCAGTAGCGGCCGACAGAGGGGCTTGCGGCTCGACCGCTGGTGCGGCGGCAGCCGGCTCGGGAGCGCCCGACGAACCATCCTCGCGCCGTTTTTCCTCCACCGACGACGTTCCCTCCTTCAAGTATTGTGCCACATCGGCGGGGTTCGGCGAAATCCGACCGCCGGACGCGCCGATCACAGCGCCCGCACCGCCGACTCCACGCGCTCGGCCAGCGCCGCGTAGTCGTCCCCGTCGAGCGTCATCGGCTCGCCGAACGCCACCCTCACGCGGCCGGGCCGCGCCATCTTCCACGACTTGTGAAGCACGCGGTCGAGCCCCTCGAGCCGGACGGGCACGACCCGCACGCTGAGCCGCGAGCCGATCATGCCCACCCCCGGTCGGAAGACGCCAATCTGCCCGGTCTCGGTCCGCTCGCCCTCCGGGAAGATCAGCACGGACCAGCGCTCGCTGACCAGGTCGCCGATGTAGCGCAGGCTCTGGCGCGCGCCGGCTTCGCGCTGCGGCAGCGGGAACGCGCCAAAGAAGCCGGCGGCGACGTAGTAAAGACCGCCGCTGGCCAGGCGCTCGCGTCGCGTGTGGCCGGCGGAGTGGAAGTGCGCGTCGAAGTACTCCTTCGACATCGCCACCGCGACCCGCGCACGCAGCCGTCCGGGCAGCGCGGCGAGGATCGCGGGCGTGTCCATGTGGCTCTGGTGGTTGGCGGCGAAGATCACCGGCTCGTCGAGGCCGGCCAGCCGCTCCCGCCCCTCCACCCGGATCCAGGCGAACAGCCGCGTGAGCGGCAGCAGCAGCGCGGCCTGGCTCACGCGCCGCACCGCCGAGATCACCCGGCCACGACTCCAGGTCGGCATCGTCCATGGTCGAGCCGTCGCGTGCGCGTCCACCGCCGGTGCCAGTGAAACGCCCGCGGCCGCCGGCGCGCGCCCCGCCGGAGCCAGCAAGGCCAGAACGTCGCCCACGGTTCGCGCCTCGGCAAATCGGTTCTCGTCCACGCTCGAGTCGAGCCGCTCCTCGATCGCGGCCAGCAGTTCGACGCGTTCGAGCGAGCTGAGCCCCAGCTCCTCGATCGTCGTCTCCGGCCGAACCTCTCGGCTGCCCACGTAGCGTGCGAGCAGCGCCTCCAGGGACGGTCCCGTGGCCGCGGCGGCGCGGGCCACCGTCCCCGTCTCGACCCACTGCCTGACCTCGCGCCGCCTGAGCTTGCCCGTCCCCTCGGTGCGCGGCAGCTCGCTGCCGGGCCAGACCGAGATGTCTCGGATGCGCTGATGGTCGGCGAGCGCCGCGTTCGCCGTGCGGCGGACCGCGTCCGTCTCGGTGCCCGGCTCGACGACGACCACCGCGTGGACGCGCTCTTCGCCGTCGCGCGCCACGCCCACCACCGCCGAGTCGATCACCCCGGGCTGCGCATTGACGACGCGCTCGACGTCCTCGGGGAACACGTTCAGCCCCTCGGGCGTGACGATCATCTCCTTCTTGCGGCCCCTGATGAACAGGCGCCCCTCGGCATCGACCTCCCCGATGTCGCCGGTGCGCAGCCACCCATCCTCGAACGCATCGGCGGTCTCGCGCTCGGCGCCGAAGTACCCGCGCGTGACGTTGTCTCCCTTCACCAGGATCTCGCCGTCGGGCGCGATGCGCACGTCGATCCCCGGGATCGCCTTGCCCACCGAGCCGCGCCGGGCGGCGAACGGATGGTTCACGCTGACGATTGGCGCCGTTTCGGTGAGGCCGTAGCCCTGGATGACGAGGAACCCGAGCGACGACCAGAACTCCTCGATCGCCGAATCGAGCGGCGCCGCGCCGACGACGAAGCTCCAGAACTTCATCCCGAACGCGCGGTGAACGGCCCGGTAGCGCCACCAGCGACGCATGACGTGAGCCTCGAGCCTCGTCACGTCCGCGGTCTCGGGGTTCGCGCGCCGCACGTGCTGCGCCAGCACGTCGAGGATCTTCGGCACCGAGACCAGCACCGAGACGCGGCGCTTCTTCACCTGGGCCACGATTTCGGCCGGGTTGTAGCCGCGCATGAAGACGACCGTGCCCGGCAGCATCGGCGGGATGAAGGTGGCCATCGCCTGGCCGAACATGTGGCTGAGCGGCAGCAGGTTCAGGAACCGCAGCGGAAAGAACGGCCGGCCCCATCGTCGGTACTTCGCGATCTCGCGCTCGACGGGGACGGTGTTCGCCAGCACGTTGCGGTGGGTGATGATGACGCCCTTGGGAGCGGCCGTCGCGCCCGACGTGAAGATGATCTCGGCCACGTCGTCCGGAGAGACGGCAACGGCCGGAGCGACCCGGCGATCCTGCCAGTCGAGGCGGGAGAGGCGCCAGGTCTCCATCCCGCCGATCAGATCGTCCGCCTGCGCCTCGGCGGCATCCACCGCCGACACGTCGTCTCCCACCAGCGCGACGCGGGCGCCGACGATGGCGGCGACACGCCGCGCGAAGTCGAGCGAGGACCGATAGTCGATCGGGACGACGACGGCTCCCGCGATCACGCAACCCCAGAACGCGGCAATCCACTCGGGGCGGTTCTCGGCCCAGATGAGGACGGCATCCCCCTTGCGCAGCCCCGCCTCGTGCAGCCGGCCCGAGAACCCCCGCGCCGCCGCCGCGACCTCGTCGTACCGATACCGTCTCGTCCGCAGCCCGTCGTCGTGGACGAGGAACTCTCCGGCCGTCGAGCCGAGATCCTCGAACACGTCAACGAGCGTATTGCGGGGCATGAAGGGATTCTACGCCGCCGCCTGGCAGAGGGCTCTCATATAGAATGGTCGGGTCGAGACGGGGACAGTGACGGGGGTGGGAGTTCATGCGGATTTTCTTGACCGGAGCCAGCGGGTATATCGGATCGGCCGTGCTTGATGCGTTCGTGCGGGCCGGGCACGAGGTGACGGGTCTGGTCCGTCATTCCGAGAATGCGGCGAAGGTGGCCGCGCGAGGTGGAGCGCCTGTCTGCGGCGACCTTCTCGATCCGGCCTCGTACCGCGCGGAGGCCGACGGACACGACGTCTTCATCCACGCGGGGTTCGACGGGACGCGCGGAGCCGAGGCCGACAGGGTGGCGATCGACACGCTCGTCGACGCCGCTCGTGCCGGCGAAGCGGGCCGGGCCCGGCTGCTGATCTACACGTCGGGGATCTGGGTGCTCGGGGCGACGGCGGCGCCGGCGGCCGAGGACGCCGCGGTGAATCCGGCGTCCATCGTGACCTTCCGGCCCGCGCACGAGCAGGCCGTGCTGTCGGCGGCTGGCGGCGGCCTTCGGACGGCCGTCGTCAGGCCAGGCATCGTGTTCGGCGGCTCGCGCGGGATCGTGGGCGACATCTTCCGCGATGCCGCCAACGGGCTCATCCGCATCGTCGGCACCGGCGAGAACCGCTGGCCGGCCGTCTACGACCGCGACCTGGCGGACCTCTACCTGCGCCTCGCGCTGCGCAGCGAGGCGTCGGGGATCTTCCACGCGACCGACGAGACCGACGAGCGGGTGAACGACATCGTCGAGGCGATCGCCGCGCACGCGCCGACGCCGCCCGACGTGCGCCGCATGCCGCTGAACGAGGCGCAGAAGAAGATGGGGCCCTACGCGCTGGCGCTCGCGCTCGACCAGGTGGTGCGGAGCCCGCACGCGCGCGCAATCGGCTGGGCGCCGGCGGTGCGGTCGATTGCGGGGAACGCGGCCCGGCTCTTCGACGAGTGGCGGGCGGCGTCGAGGCTGAACGGCGAGAACGGCGACGTCGGATGACCGGCGATGACTGACCTGGTCTCCCTCGACGACATTCGTGCGGCGGCCGCGAGGATCGCCGGCGTGGCCCGCGTCACGCCGCTGGTGGAGGTTCGCGAGCTGCCCGCGTGGGGCGCGGCCGACGCGGCGCCGCTCCTGCTCAAGTGCGAGAACCTGCAGGTTGGAGGGGCGTTCAAGATCCGCGGCGCGTTCAACATGGCGTCGAACCTGCCCGAGTCGGCGCGGCGCGCGGGGCTGCTCACCTATTCGTCGGGCAACCACGGGCTCGCCACGGCGATCACGGCGCGGCGTCTGGGTGTCCCGGCGGTCATCGTGATGCCGACGACCGCGCCGGCCGTGAAGGTGGAGGGAGCGCGGGCGCTGGGCGCCGAGGTGCTCTTCGAGGGGACGACCACGCTCGAGCGGAAGGCGAGAGGCGAGGCGGAAGCGGCGCGTCGCGGGATGACGATCGTGCCGCCGTTCGACCACCCGCACACGGTGGCGGGGCAGGGCACCGCCGGCCTCGAGATCCTCGAGCAGTGCCCCGACGTGGCCACCGTGTACGTGCAGATCGGCGGCGGCGGCCTCATCTCGGGCATCGCCACCGCGATCAAGCGCAGTCGGCCGTTGGTGCAGGTGGTGGGGGTCGAGCCGGTCGGCACCGCGCGGATGACGGCGTCGCTCGCCGCCGGGGAGCCGGTGACCATCCCGATGACGCCGGGGATCGCCGACGGGCTGCTGGCCGTGCGGCCCGGCGACGTCACCTTTCGTCACGTGCGGGCATTCGTCGACCGGATCGTGACGATCGACGACCGGGCGATCGTGGCCGCGCTGCGGTGGATCTTCCGCGAGGCGAAGCTCGTGGCCGAGCCGAGCGGCGCGATCACCGTGGCGGCCGTGCTGGCCGACGCGGCCGCCGGACGCCTCGAGGGGCGCGGCCCGGTGGTGGCGGTCATCAGCGGCGGGAACGTGGAGCCGCGGGCCTTCATGGAATACCTCGGCGACGATCTTGCGATCTAGCGATCGTGCGATCTTGCGAAGTACGGATCTGGCGAGACTGCTCGCCGGTGTTACCATCCCCCCGATGTCCACCCCCGAGGCCGACTTCGACCGCGCCCGCGAGATCGCGGCCGCCGTCCGTGACGCCGGAGGCCGCGCGCTCATCGTCGGCGGCTGGGTACGCGACCGGCTGCTCGGCCTGAGCTCGAAGGACATCGATCTCGAGGTCTTTGGCATCCCGGCGGCGGACCTGCGGGCGCTGCTCGAGCGCTTCGGGCGGGTCGAGACGATCGGTGAGAGCTTCACCGTCTACAAGCTCGGCCCCATCGACGTGTCTCTGCCCCGCCGCGAGTCCAAGGTCGGACGGGGCCACCGCGGGTTCGTCGTCGAAGGCGACCCCGCCATGTCGGTGGATGACGCGGCGCGCCGCCGCGACTTCACGATCAACGCGATCTCGTTCGATCCGCTGACCGGAGCGTATCTCGACCCCTGCGGCGGCCGCGCGGATCTTGACGCGCGGCGGCTTCGCCTCGTGGACCCCGCCACCTTCGCCGACGACAGCCTGCGCGTGCTTCGCGCGATGCAGCTCGCGGCCCGCTTCGAGTTGACCGTCGATCCGGGCACGATGGCGGTCTGCCGGACGATCGCGCTCGACGATCTTCCCCCGGAGCGGATCTGGGGCGAGTTCGAGAAGCTGCTCCTGCTGCCCGCCCGCCCGTCGCTGGGTTTCCAGTTCGCCCGCGAGGCAGGAGTCGTGACGTCGCTGCTGCCCGAGATGGCGGCGCTCATCGGCTGCGAGCAGGAGCCGGACTGGCATCCCGAGGGCGACGTGTGGGTGCATACGCTGATGGTCATCGACCACGCGCGCGCGCGCATCGACGGCCTTCCGCGGTGGGCGAAGATCGCGGTGATGCTGGGCGCGGTCTGCCACGATTTCGGCAAGCCGGTGACGACGGCCTTCTTCGACGGGCGGATCCGCTCGTACAACCACGAGGAGGCGGGTGTCGAGCCTGCCCGCGCGCTGCTCGACCGGCTCAACGTGCACGCCATCGACGGGGTGGACGTTCGCACGCAGGTGTTCGGGCTGACGGCGCACCACCTCAAGCCCGGCGCCTGGTACAAGGTGCGCGACCAGGTGGGCGACGGAGCGTTCCGCAGGCTGGCACAGAAGGTGGACCTGGAGCTGCTCGCGCGGCTGGCCGAGGCCGACTGCGTGGGCCGCGCGGGATCGTTCGACTGCAGCGCGATGACGTGGTTCGTCGAGCGGGCGCGGGCCCTCGGCGTCGAGCACGAGGCGCCAAAGCCGCTGCTCCTCGGCCGCCACCTGCTGGCGCTGGGCCTCACACCTGGGCCCCAGATCGGCGCGATCTTGAAGCAGGTTTACGAGCGCCAGCTGGACGGCGAGATCAACTCCGTGGAGGAGGCGCTGGCGCTGGCGAAATCGATCCTCGGATAACGCGGATTGACAATCGTCAGTTCCGATTACTCCGCCGCTGTCCGGATCTTCGGCGGCGCGAGCAGGTGCCCGATCGTTCGGGCGTAGTAGCGCAGCAGCGTCCGACTGCGAACCCGGACCCGGCCGCTCTCGGCGACGATGATCCCGCGCTTCTCGAGCGGCCGCAGGGCGGCGGCCACCGCCTCACGCCCGCTCTCGACCGCGAGGTTCGCCCCGCGCTCGCGCAGCCGGTCCAGCAGGGCGTCGATCCGCGCCTCGAGATCCCGCCGTTCGATCGAGGGCCGCATGGCCGACGCCACGAGCGCCGTCGGCGTCACCTTGTAGAGGAGGCCTATCGCCTCGCGCGTCCGGTGCGCGAGGTCGAGCACGTCGCGCCGCGACGCGGCGTTGTACTCGGCCGTGCGGATTGGCGTGCCGAACGTCGTGAACGACCGCGACCGGTAGCCGACCGCGTCGCGCAGCATCTCGGCCAGCTCGCGCGTGAACGGCCGCTGGCTCCGCTTCACCCCCTGCCTGGCGAGGATCCGGTCCTCGAGCACGAGATCGTAGGAGATGGCCATCGGCAGGATGACCAGGTCGTCCATGCCCGCCTGCATCGACGCGTGGATCAGGCCGGTCTTCGGCGTCTTCAGCTCCCCGCTGTAGCTGCGCCCGCCTTCGATGTAGAAGAGCAGGTCGTGCGACCGGAGCAGTTCGCCGACGTACGCCTTGAGCGTGATCAGGTAGGCCGGGTCCTTCGTGTTGCGCCGGATCGGGATCGCGCCGGTGACGTGGCGGTGCAGCAGGCCGAGCGGCCCGCCGAACAGGTTGATGCCGGCCGCGATGATCGGCGGCCGCACGCCGTGATCGTCGAGCGCCAGCGGCTCGAGGAGGTAGTCGGTGTGGCTCTTGTGGTCCGACGCGTAGATCACCCGCCCGGCGGCCGTCGCGGCGGCCGCGCGCTCGACGTGCTCGACGTGCCGGTCGATCTTCCGCAGGATCGGGTAGAGCGGGTGCTTGAGCGCCCGGTAGAGGATGTAGCGCTGCGTCGTCCGCAGTTCCTCGAGGTAGGCGTAGACCCGCTCGCGGGCCTCGTCGGCATGTTCGCCGTGAGCGCCCTGCAGGTAGCGCACGACCTCGTCGCGCGAGAGCACGGCCCGTGAGATGTCGTCGCCCATAAATCCCCTAGAGCCGCGCGCAAATGGCCTCGGCGAACGAGGTCGTCGTCGCCGTGCCGCCCAGGTCCTTCGTCCGCCCGGCCGGCTGGGCCAGCACCGCCGCCAGCGCGGCCCTGATGCGCGCGGCCGCGTCCGCCTCGCCAAGATGACCGAGCATCATCAGCGCCGACAGCAGCAGCGCCGTGGGGTTGGCGAGATCCTGGCCGGCGATGTCGGGAGCGGTGCCGTGCACCGCCTCGAACACCGCCATGTCCGCGCCGAGGTTCGCGCTGCCGACGACGCCGAGGCCGCCGACCAGCCCGGCGCACAGGTCGGAGACGATGTCGCCGTAGAGGTTCGGCATCAGCAGGACGTCGAACGTCTCGGGGCGCAGGACCAGGTGCATGCACGCGGCATCCACGATCCGCTCGTCGTAGGTGATCTCGGGATACTCCGCCGCCACCTCGCGCGCGCAGGCGATGAAGAGGCCGTCGCCCATCTTCATGATGTTCGCCTTGTGCACGCCGGTGACGCGGCGGCGGCCGTTGCGCCGCGCGTACTCGAAGGCGAAGCGCGCGATCCTCGTCGAGGCGACCCTCGTGATCACCTTCATGCTGACCATCACGCCGGACACCACCTCGTGCTCGAGGCCGGAGTAGAGGTCCTCGGTGTTCTCGCGGACCAGGATGAGGTCGAGGCTGCCGAAGCGCGCCGGCACGCCGGGCAGGTTGACGACCGGCCGCAGGTTGGCGAACAGGTCGAGCGTCTTGCGCAGGCCCACGTTGACGCTCGTGAACCCCTGGCCGATGGGCGTGGTCAACGGGCCCTTGAGCGCGACCTTGTTGCGGCGGATCGACGCGATCAGGCTCGCCGGCAGGGGCTCGCCGCAGCGATCCACCGCGGCCTGGCCCGCGTCCTCGGTCTCCCAGTCGACGCGGACGCCGGCCGCGTCGATGATGCGCAGGACGGCGCGCGTGACCTCGGGGCCGATGCCGTCCCCGGGAATGAGCGTGATCGTGTGGGCCATGACGGCTCCCATTATAATAGGAGGCCCGGCCAAAGCGGTCCGCGCGCCTGCGCCACCTGGAGGTTCCGAGTGCCTGCTGACACCGCCCTGACGTCCGCCCTGCACAACGTGGCCACCCGTCTGCGGATCGAATCGATCCGCGCGACGACGGCCGCCGGCAGCGGCCACCCGTCGACCTGCTGCTCGGCCGCCGAGATCGTGGCGGCGCTGTTCTTCGCGGAGATGCGGTTCGACCCGAAGCGGCCCGAGGATCCCGACAACGACCGGTTCGTGCTGTCCAAGGGGCATGCGGCCCCGCTGCTCTACGCCGCGTGGGCCGAGGCCGGTGCGTTCGACCGCAGCGCGCTGATGACGCTCAGGCAGATCGGGTCGGACTTCGAGGGGCATCCGACGCCGCGCCTGCCGTTTGTCGACGTCGCCACCGGATCGCTCGGACAGGGGCTGGCGGCGGGCGTCGGCATCGCGCTCAACGCGCACCGGATCGGATCGTCGTACCGCACCTACGTGCTGCTCGGTGACGGCGAGACCGCCGAGGGCTCGGTGTGGGAGGCGGCCAACGTCGCCGAGCACCACGAGCTGTCGAACCTGTGCGGGATCACCGACGTCAACGCGCTCGGCCAGAGCCAGGCCACCGCCTTCGGCCACGACATGGACGCCTACGCCCGCCGCTGGACCGCGTTTGGCTGGAACGCGATCGTCGTCGACGGCCACGACCTGGCCGCGCTGCTCGACGCCTTCGAGCGCGCCCGGCAGACGACCGACCGGCCCACGATGATCCTGGCGCGGACGATCAAGGGCAAGGGCGTGTCGTTTGTCGAGGGGCTCAACGGGTGGCACGGGCGGCCGCTGAAGAAGGACGAAGCCGAGCGCGCGATCGCGGAACTCCAGGCGCAGTTCGTCGTGGGCGCCGACGGGAGTCAGCCGGCCGTGCCCGCCGTGCAGCCGCCGCCACACACGAGCGCGCTCGAGCCCCACGGCCGCGCCGAGATGTCGGCGCCGGCCTACAAGATCGGCGAGTCGGTGGCCACGCGCGAGGCCTACGGCGCTGCGCTCGTCAAACTCGGCGAGGTGGACCCGCGGGTGGTCGTCCTCGATGCCGACGTGATGAATTCGACGTTCAGCGAGAAGTTCGCGAAGGTCTTTCCGGGCCGGTTCTACCAGAACTTCATCGCCGAGCAGGTGATGGTGGGCACGGCGATGGGCCTGGCCAGCCGCGGCGCGATCGCGTTCCCGTCCACGTTCGCCTGCTTCCTCACGCGCGCCTACGACTTCATCCGCATGGCCGCCATCAGCCGGCTCAACATCAAGCTGGCCGGGTCGCACGCGGGGGTGTCGATCGGCGAGGACGGCCCCTCGCAGATGGCGCTCGAGGACCTCGCCATGATGCGCGCCGAGCCGGACATCGCGGTGCTCTACCCGTCCGACGCCGTCAGCACCGAGCGGCTGGTCGTCGAAGCGGCGTACCATGCGGGGCCGGCCTATATTCGGACGTCGCGCCCGAAGACGATGGTGATCTACGGCCCCGACGAGCAGTTCCCGGTCGGCGGGTGCAAGGTTCTCTGCTCGAGCGACCATGACGTGGCGACGGTGGTGGGCGCCGGCGTGACCCTCTTCGAGGCGCTGAAGGCCTACAAGGAGCTGCAGAAGTCGGGCGTGGCCATCCGTGTGATCGATCTCTACTCGGTCCAGCCCATCGACGAGGCGACGCTGAAGCAGGCGGCCGTCGAGACCGGAGGGCGGATCGTCACCGTCGAGGACCACTACGCCGGCGGCGGGATCGGCGAGGCGGTGGCCGCGGCCACGACCGGCGTGGCCACGGTTCGGATCCTGGCCGTGCGCGACATCCCGCGCAGCGGCAAGCCCGAGGAACTGCTGGACCGCTTTGGCATCTCGGCCCGACACGTCGTGGATGCCGTGCGGTCGATGATCGCCTGAGGCCCGCAGGCCACCCATGCCCAGCGCCACCTCCGCGCGCCCGCCCGTCGTCCTCGTCACCGGCGCCTCGTCGGGCATCGGCAAGGCGTGCGCCGAGTTCCTGGTCGCTCGCGGCTGCCGCGTCTACGGCACCAGCCGACACGCCTCGCGCGTGCTCGCCGAACGGGCGACGCCAGATTTCGCGCCGCTCCTGCGGATGATCCCGCTCGACGTGACGTCGGGCGAATCGGTCGACGCGGCCATCGGTCTCGTCCTCGCCTGCGAAGGGCGGATCGACGCCGTGGTCAACAATGCCGGTTTCGGCATCGCGGGCGCCGCCGAGTTGACGACGATGGATGAGGCGCGGGAGCAGTTCGAGACCAACTTCTTCGGGACCGTCCGCGTCTGCCGGGCTGTCCTGCCCGTCATGCGGCAGCAGGGGAGCGGCCGCATTCTCAACGTCAGCTCGATTGCCGGCCAGATCGGGATCCCGTTCCAGGCCTTCTACAGCGCCAGCAAGTTCGCCATCGAGGGGTTCACCGAGGCGCTGCGGATGGAGGTGGCGCCGTTCGGCATCGCGGTGGTGCTCATCGAGCCGGGTGATTTTCGGACCGGGTTCACCGTCGCGCGGCGGATGACAGGACCGGATGTAGGGCGGGGAGAAGGACCGGATGTAGGGCGGGGCTTTAGCCCCGCCGACGCAGCGTCGGCCCGACGCGCCGCCCCTAAGGGGGACGGCCTACGTACGGAAAGGTCGCCCTACGAAGAGCGCCAGGCGAGGGCCCTCGCCGTGATGGAGCACGACGAGACGCACGGCACCACGCCGGAGGCGGTCGCGCGGCTGGTCCACCGCCTCATCACGATGCGCTCGCCAGGCGTGCGCTACGCGGTCGGCCCGGTGTCCGAGAAGCTGGCGCTCATCCTCAAGCGCCTGCTGCCGTCGCGGCTCCTGTCCTGGGGGATCGCGAAGTACTATCGGGTGCTTCGTTGAGGGATCGGAACTGACGCGTGCCAGTCCCGATTACGGTGTCGGAGTCCGGAGTCTCTGGAACAGCACGATTTCCGACGCCGCGAACACCATTTTCACCCACAACCGCGCCAGCAGGTACGCCTCGCTCAGCGCCACCCCGAGCCACATCGACCATCCCGTCGAGCCCGCCCCAGGCACGACCGCCATGTAGATCCCCACGACGATCACGAAGAGCAGGCCATCGACAAGATAGAGCCCGACGGTCCGGCCCGGATGCCGCCTGATGAACCGGAAAGCCGCAATGAGCGCGCCGATCATGCTGCGCCGGTCCTCGACCACCGCCCGGACCTTGGCGTAATCGAGCCAGAGGTTGAAGGCGAACAGGGCGCCGCCAAAGACGACGTAGAGCGCGACGCGGAGGAAGAACGCCGCGCGCTCGACGGTCCAGTCGTGCGTGGCCCACCGGTACAGGACGTCGAACAGCCAGCCGTGCACCACGCGGAAGAGAAACAGGTAGCCGAGCGCGGCGAACACCGCCAGGCGCAGGAAGCGGAAGAAGTAGACGCCGCAGGCGGAGAAGAACGCCGCTGCCCCCGTGGGGCGGTTTCGCGCATAGCGGTCGAGGATGCCGCCGTAGAGGAACGTCCAGAGCAGCAGGTAGGCGCCCGCGACGGCCATGATGACCATCGCCTGCGGCTCGGCGTCGAGTACCGCGCCGAGGTTGGACGCCACGCCGGCGACGCCGATGATCCGGGGCGCGAACGTCTGTCCGAGCCCCGAGGCATGCGACAGGAAGAGGTCCCACCATTCCGAGTTGACGCCGCTCGCGGCTGTGTTCGCCGCCAGGCTGGCGCCCAGGCTCTCCGCGATCATCCCGCGCAACACCAGGCCGAGCGGCAGCGCCAGAAGGAAGGTCAGCGCGAGCACGCCCAGCAGCACCATCGGCGCGCGCCTGACGCGCTCGATCCCGTCGCGGACAGCGTTCAGCACCATACGGCTCCGTGCGCCCTCAGGCGAAAAACGACGCGGTCATCAGCGCGTCCTGCAGCCAGGCGATCCACTTCCACATCCACTTGGTCGCGGCGGCCCCGCCCTGTGGCTCGAGCGTCCGGCTGTTGTTGGTGTAGTCCACGTCGAGCAGCAGCACGCGGTCCGGGTCCACCTGCGCCGACACCGCGCGGGACCCGCGCTCGTAGGTGAACATCTTCCAGCGGTCGCGCCCGTCCCAGCGCTCGCGCACCCGCTCGCCGTTCTCGAACTTCACCAGCACGTCCACGGGGAACAGGGCCTCGCCCAGCCTGCGCACCACGACCGTCGTTCTAAATCGACCGGGCGTCGCGCGCTCGGCGTCGTAGGCGGACTTGCCGCGCACGTCGAAGAAGCCCCTGTCACCGACAGGCTCGCTGCGCAGGTCGGCCAGCGCGTAGTCGAACACGTTGGAGCTGCGGTAGACCTGGTCGAAGAACCACGTCATGTCCCGCCCCGACACCTCGTTGACGACGTCGAAGAAATCCTGCGGTGTCGGATGGCGGAAGCGGTAGCGCTCGAAGTAGGTCGACATGACCCGCTGTAGCACTGGCCACCCGAGGTACCGCTCGAGCGTGTTCAGCCAGAGCGCCGTCTTGCTGTAGGAGAGGGCGCCGCCGGCGGCCGGCCAGTAGCGCCACGACGGCGTGGACTGCATGTCGAGCTTTGCGCCGTCGCGGTAGTCGGCCAGGCCGTTCTCGTCCACGTCGCGCGCGATCGGGATGTCGCCGAGCACGATCGGCACGAACCCCCCCAGCACGCGCACCGACGCGTAGTTCGGCGTGAACGCCTGCGCGATCGTCCGGCCGGTGGAGAAGGTGTTGATCCCCTCGTCCATCCAGGCGTCCTCGAACTCGTTGTTGCCGACCAGCGCGTACCAGAACTGGTGGCCGCACTCGTGGACGGTGACCCCTTCGGGGCTCGCGACCCCGGCCGGCGCCAGCCAGTTGGTGCCGGCGGTGAACAGCGTCGGGTACTCCATCCCGTCGGCGTCGCTCTGCCAGGCCGGATCGACGATCGTGATGTGCGGATAGGGATACGGGCCGTACCACTGCCCGTAGTAGCGCAGCGCCGCGCGGGTTGCCGCGAAATGGCGCTCGGCCTGACCGGCGTGCTCCGGCTGCAGCAGCAGCCGCATCTCGACCGGCGGCAGGCCGGCCTGCTCGAACCTCGCCGTCCGGACGATGAAGTGCGGGCTGGTGGTCCAGGCGAAGTCGTGCACGTCCTCCTGGTAGAAGCGGTGGGTCGTCGTGGCGTCGGGGTTGCCCGTGACCTCGCGCTCGACGCCGGTGGCGCCAACGACCCATCCTTTCGGGACCGTCAGCTTCACGTCGTAGATGCCGTAATCGGAGAAGAACTCGGTGCTCGCGTGGAACTGGTGGCAGTTCCAGCCGCCGTCCTGGAGGACGCCGACTTTCGGGAACCACTGGCCCAGGAAGAAGAAGTCGCCGATGGCGCCCGTGCGTGAAAAGGTGCGCGGCACCTGCGCGGTCCATTCCAGATAGACGGTGATCGTCTCGCCCGGAGCCACCGCCCGAGGCAGCGGCACCGCCATCACGGTCTGGTCCTCTGCGTTCCCGTCGTCGGGCGCGACGAAGCGGCGACCCGGCATCAGGTCGATCTGCCGGCCGTCCGCGGCGGTTGTCGTGATCACCGTGACGTCGGTCCATCCCCAGTCTCGCTCGTCGAGCGAGGCGAGCGGCCGTGACAGCCGGCCGGCGAGCGCGCGCTCGCGCAGCCACGTGGAGCGCGAGTTCTTGAACGCGTTGTAGTAGAGGTGATAGCGAAGCTCGGATGTCGGCGCATTGGTGATGTTGCGCCAGGTGAGCCACTCGCGGCCCGTGACGATCCGCCGGCGCGAGTCGAGGCGCGCCTCGATGCGGTAGTTCGCGTTGCGCGCGGAGACGGTGAGTGGGTCGCCGGGCCGTTCGCGGGCGGCCGGGCCGGCCGTGAGCATCAAGAGCAGAACAACGACCGCTTGCATCCCGCGGCGCATGGAACCTCCACTAACGGACCTTGATCTCCTGCTCGGTCCTCACCTGGAAACTGCGGAACTTCGAGTAGGTCGCGAGTCCTTCCACCGTGCTGCCGCGCAGCCGGTACGTCTCGCGCATCTCCGCCGGCACCCACAAGCCGAGCGAGTCGCTTCGGCGGTAGACCACCGTCGCCTCGAGCGTGAGTCCCGCCAGCGCCGTCGTTGCGCCGTAGCGCACGGCCCGGAGGAATGTCTTCACGACGCGCCCGGTGAGCGGATCGATCCAAATCGAGCCGGACGATGGGACGTCGCCGCCGTCGGCGCCCCTGACGAGCGTCGGCCGCGCGGTCTCCTCGAAATCGATGCGCAGCAGGCGCAGGCCGTCCACCGTTTCCTCGCGCCCGCGCCTGAAGGAGAAGGCGCGGATGTTCCGCTCGAGCAGAACCGTCAGGGCGAAGGTCGGCACGTTGATGTCGGTCTTGCCGAGCGCCACGAGGTTGTAGCGGGCCCCCTCGTCCTGCACGCGCGCCATCGCCTCGAATGCCGTGCCGGGCGGCGACTCCAGGAACAGCTTGCGCAGGCGGTCGTCGCGGTCGCGAATCGCATTGCCGTCCACCTCGAACACGTCGCGGAACGGGACCCATGTGCTTCCGTCAGCCGTGGTGACGAGCAGGAAATCGGACTTCATCCGGCGCGTCCCGGCGGGCCCCAGGGACGGGACCTTCTGGATGTAGTCCTCCTCGGCCACCACCTTCCTGAACTCCTGGAAGTAGCCGCCGATGTACTCGGCGGCGCGCGCCAGGACCGTGTCAACCTCGGGGTCAAGTTCGGGCGCGTCGTGCCGCGCCGGGCTAGCCTCGTGCGCCGGCGAGGGGGCGGGCGCGCCCGACAGATCGCTCGCGCCGGTGGTCGGTGCACGCAGGGCCGCGACGGCGAAGAACGGCGATCGCTGCGCAACGCCAGGCGCCGGGCCGCGCGCACGGTGACCGACGGTCGAGCGACGCTCACCTTGATGGCATGCGGCTTCCCGTCGCTGTCGGTCGCGGC
>CAVSGZ010000012.1:0-278912 GCA_963727765.1 uncultured Acidobacteriota bacterium | reverse complement strand
CGCCGGGTCCAGTCGTAGCGCTTCCTTCAGTTCCGTGGCGGCCTCTTCGAGCTTGCCGATGGCGGCATAGACCACCGCGGCGTGGAGGCGAATTTCGGCATTCGCCGGCAGCGCCTTCACGATGTTGGCCATCATCGGCGCCGCCTCCAAGTCCCGACCCAGCAGGTGCCGGACCCACGCCAGGGTGTCGGCAAGCGTCGGGCTGCGGGGCGCGAGCGATAGCGCCCGCTCGGCGTAGGGAAGCGCCTCTGCGGGCTGATGCTGCCGCACGGCCAGGCCGTAGGCGAGGTTGTTCAAGGCCACCGGGTTGTCCGGATTCACCGCCAGGGTCAGGCGGTAGCGCTCGATCGCCTTGTCCCACTCGTGGTTCTGCTCGTAGCGCTGCGCCAGCAGCATCTGGGCGTCCGCGATCCGCGCGTCGATCGCCGTCGCCTCCTCGAGCGCCGCCTGCGCGCCCGCCTGGTCGTCCCTGGCCGCGCGCGCCTCTGCGCGAAGCAGCAGGGGGGCCGCGTCGGGCTTGACGCCGCGCGCGAGCACCACGCGCAGCCGGCGGGCCGAGAAAAGGGCGGGCAGACCGGTGGCGAAATCAATCCCGGAGTCATTATCGTGGAGCGCCTTGCGCGGGAACGGCGCGCACAACGGGTCCCCGACGATGACGGTCTGCCAGCTCACAAACGGCATCGCCAGGTAGAAGGACTCCGCGAGATTGAAGCCCGAGAGGTAGGCGGGGAAGAGGATGTTCGGGCGGATGGTGGCGTCGAGATATGGCTCGGCCACGTGGCCGGCCACGCCGGTGACGCCTTCGCGGATGAGATCGCCCGAGAGCGACTGTGGCGAGTTGGCCCAGTACTTCCGCTGATCGAATCCATGGTCCCGTCGCCCAGCCGGCCGGAGGCTCGCGAAACGTCCGCGCGTCGGTGCTGACGAACATGCCGGCAATCGCCCCGGGCACGAAGCCGAGACCGAGCGTCCGCATGGTGATCGCCGGGTCGTTCGACCCCCACGAGAAATAGCCGAGCAGGTTCTTCTCACCGAGGGCCGCCTTGCCGGTCGTTTCGAGCACCACCCGGTCGCCGAAGCCGTGGCCCGCCATCCAGTCGGCCGTCTTCTGCAGCCAGGTATTCCCGCCGCCATTGTCCGCGGCCGCCCGCTGGTCGAGCAGGATGCGCCCCTCCCTGACCGGCGCGGCCCCGCGATCGATCAGCTTCAGCACATCGTCCACGGTGTAGCCGTCGAGCCGCGTGACCAGGTAGATGTCGAGCGCCTTGTGGCTGAAGGGCCGGGCCTCGGCGACTGGCGCGTCGCCCAGGAAATAGGGGTTGGCGAGCGGCCCGACCAGCGACGGATCCTCACCCGCCAGCCGGCGGTAGAGCAGCGTCAGCTCGGAATCGACGCTCGCCACGGTCCCATTTCTTCCGGTGGTCCCGCGGATGCGAAGCGGAATCCCCTTGGTGAGAACGATGTAGAGGATAAGGTCCTGGGCCGAGGCGCGCCGAATCCACGCGGCAATGGGAGAGAGGATCTGGCTCTCGAACACTGCGCGATCGATCTCGTCGGCCGCCGCGTCCACGGTGACGCGCAGCACCTGCGCCTGCGGCACGCCGCGAACGCGGGCGTAGTGCTCGGCGACCCTCACCGAGTCGGCCGACGCCTGGTTGACGACGAGCAGGACGTTGTCACCGGACTGGGCGAGGACTGGCGCGGCGAGCAGGCACGCAACGAGGGTCGACAGCAGGAGCAGGGGAGCGCGCATCATCCACTGCATTGTAGGCGATTGGCGCACGGCTGAAGCCGGCGGGGCGCAGGGCTGAAGCCCTGTGTTACCCGCGGGCGCTGTTCCTGTTGCCGTTCGTCCGCTCGTCGTCTTCGCCAGCGAACCCGGTGGCCCTGTGGTTGTGATGGATGGCGCCGCCCGACGCGGTCTCGATGCGAACCGAATATGTCACCGGCAGGCCGTCGAGCACTCTGCCGATGGCGGCGAGCACCTTCGGCGCCAGACGACTCTCGTCGTCCGGGGTGAGCGATGACACGAGATGGATTTCCATACGCTTCCTCGGGCTCGCGGCTGAACTGAACGACGACGTCTTAAGCAAACTGTGTTCCCCGGCAGCTCTTGCGCGAAACACACATGAAACTGGCGGGCCACGCCAATGAGGATGTCAGTAATCCACGGTCGAGGAGAATAAACTCCTCATGTTTGGCGGAATCGGTGAACTCCGCCACTGTATGAAAAGTAATGTTTAGGCTTCCCTTGTGGAGACTTTGGTTGGCCCAAGAGAAGTGTAATTTCGAATTCTGGCCACAAATATCAAAAGGCCGAGCTGGTACGAATGATGCCTCCGCATTTTCAGTCGAGTCGTCTGTCGCCCCCCGAAGAGCGGATCGAACGACGTGCAGCATGTAGACCTGACCGAATCCGACCTCAGGCGGCTGGGCAGCCTCTGGCCTGCCGTCCAGGCCCTGCGAGACGAGCGGGCCGCCGCCGACCTGCTGGTGGCCGAGACCACCGGCTGGCTGGCCGGCCGCGCCCACTGCGAGCGCCTGGTGGGGGACCTCTACACCTTCTCGCGGCGCCTCGGACTGGTCAACGAAATCGGGCCGCTCTCGCGCCTCATCCTCGACACAATGGCCGAGCGGGTTGACGCCCAGCAGGCGGCAATCGCCTTGTACGACGACTCGCTCGGCCGCCTCACCATCGCGGCCACCCGCGGCTACCCGACGGTGCTCGTCGAAGACCTCCGGATCACGCCGGGCAGCGGCGTCATTGGCGAGGTGTTCACCTCGCGCCAGCCGCGGCTTGTCGTTGACGCCGGGCGCGAGCTGCGAACCGCGCCGCGCCGGCGGCGCTATCGCACCGGCTCGTTCATGGCGCTTCCGCTCACCGCCGAGGCGCGCGGCCTCGGCGTGATCACGCTGGCCGACCGGGCGGACCTGCAGCCGTTCACCCGCACCGATCTGACCGTGGCGCGGGCGATGGCGGCCCCGGCCGCCCTCGGCCTGACCTCGGCGCGGCTGAGGCGCGAGAACCGGGCGCTGGCGCACGCCGCCGCGGTTGACCCGCTCACGGCGCTCTTCAACCGCCGCTACTTCGAGACGCGCATCGACGAGGAAATCGAACGCGCCCGCCGCTACAGCCTCGACCTCGCGCTGCTCGTCATCGACGCCGACAACTTCAAGAGCTTCAACGACCGGTTCGGGCACCTCGTGGGCGACCAGGTGCTGCGGGCGATCTCGGACACCTTGCGCCGCTCGGTCCGCGCCTTCGACGTCTGCACGCGGTACGGCGGCGAGGAGTTCGCCATCCTGATGCCGGGCAGCGGCCCGGCCAGCGCGGTCCAGAGCGCGGAGCGCATCCGCCAGCGCATCGAGCAGTACCGGTTCGATCCCCTGCGGATCCCGCCAGGCAGCCATCCCACCATCAGCGTGGGCGTGGCCGTGCTCGACGGCGAGCACACGGCGCACGACCTCATCGGGCGCGCCGACCGCGCGCTCTACGCCGCCAAGGCGGCCGGCAAGAACTGCGTTCGACTCTCGGGCGAGTAGCCGCGGGCCGGGCCGCCGAGGGCGCACAACGCCAGTTGCACGAAAAGTCGGGGCAGAAAATACTCATCAGTTGACGGGACTTTCTTCCAGCGCTAGGCTGAAAGGTCTAATGGAGTTGACTATTCTCGACCGATAAGGAGAATAGCAGACCCGATTGGTACCTGGTGGACCCAGGCAAGATGCAGGACGAGACCGCTCAGCTCATCGGCCAAAGCCCGGCCATCGTGGACCTCCGGCAGGAGCTCGAGTACGCGGCCAAGTCGGACGCCAAGGTGCTCATCACCGGCGAGAGCGGCGTCGGCAAGGAAATCCTCGCGCGCCTCATTCACCAGCACAGCAACCGCTCGCACGCCCCGCTGGTCACCATCAACTGCGCAGGGCTGCCCGATTCGCTGCTCGAATCCGAGCTGTTCGGGCACGTGCGCGGCTCCTTCACCGGCGCCTACCGCGACAAGCCGGGGCTGCTCGAGACGTCGCACAACGGCACGATCTTCATGGACGAAGTCGGGGAGATGAGCCTGCGGATGCAGGCCCTGCTGCTCCGCTTCCTCGAGAGCGGCGAGATCCAGCGCGTCGGCGCCGAGCGCGCCCAGGCCCGCGTCAACGTCCGCGTGATCGCGGCGACCAACCGCAACCTGGTCGAGCGGATCGCCGCCAAGGACTTCCGCGAGGATCTCTACTACCGCCTCAACGTGATTCACCTGACGGTGCCGGCGCTGCGCGACCGCCGCGACGACATCCCGGATCTGCTGAATCACTTCATGGCGTTCTACGCGGCGCGCCACGGCATGCCGGTCCCCGAGATCCTGCCCGAGGCGATGGCGCAGCTGGTGGCCTACGGATGGCCGGGCAACGTGCGCGAGCTCCGGAACTTCGTCGAGCGGCTCGTGCTCCGCTCGCGCAACGGCCTGATCGTGCCGACCGACCTGCCGCCGGAGATCGCGCCGCCGGCGCCGGTCTCGGCTCGCGAAGCGGCGCGCGCCTCGGCGATCGACCGGATGTACGACCGCATGGTCAACCGGCGCGAGTCATTCTGGACGGTCGTCTACGAGCCGTTCATGCTGCGGGACATGACGCGCGATGACCTGCGCGCGCTCATCGGCCGCGGACTCGAGCAGACGCGCGGAAGCTACCGGATTCTCGTGCAGCTGTTCAACATGGCCGAGACCGACTACAAGCGCTTCCTGAACTTCCTGCGCAAGCACGACTGCCAGATGCCGTTCCAGCGGTTCCGCAACCTGCCCGCGCGGCTCGAAGGCGGCGGAGCGGACGCCGCGGCGGCTTCGACGCCCGACGACCGGCGGCGCGTGGAGGCCTGAGCATCGTGGACCTGATCCTCGTCGTCGACGACGACCTGCAGGTGCTGAGGTACCTGACCGAGGTCCTGCAGGATGCCGGCTACGACACGGTGGCCTGCAGCCGGTACCAGGACGCCAAGGCGCAGCTGGCGGCGACGCGGCCTGCGCTGCTGCTCACCGACATCCGCCTCGGCGCATTCAACGGCTTGCAGCTCGCCATCCTGGCGCACGACCATCATCCCGGCCTGCCGATCGTCGTGCTGACCGGCTACGAGGATCCGACGCTGCGCGAGCAAGCCGAGCGGTCGGGCGCCGCGTTCCTGGTCAAGCCGGTCACGCGCGCCGCGCTGCTCGAGGCGGTCAAAGGCGCCCTCGCCCAGAGGGCTTGACGGTGGGGCCGGCCTCCTGGCCGGCCGGCTGATGAGGCGCCAGTCGTGGCCCGGTTCGTCGGCTCCGGGCTCAGCTCGGCGGACCTCGCAATTCGCCCTGCGCGCCGACCCGGTCCGCGCCTGGCTCTCCAGTGCCGGCCGCAAGCCGCAAGCCGCCAGCCTGTCTACATCACCGTGAGAGGATCAAACTCTGCTTCGGGCGCGGCCACCGGTCCGGTGACCGACGACGAGCGATTCGGCGCGGGCTCGACGTCCGAGAGATCGATGTCGTAGGGCACCTCGAGACGGTGCCCGTCGGGCGCGTAGACCACGCGCACGCGGGGCCGGCGCGGATCCTCGGGCGAGGGGCGCAGCACCACGGCGCAGGCGCCCGTGTTGAGCCGGACCAGCGACCCGACCGGGTAGAGCCCCATCAGCTGCACGAACCGGCGGACCAGGTGGCTTTCGAAGGCCCGCCCTTCGCCGCGCCTGAGCACCTCGAGAATCCGCTCGGCCGGGTGGGCCTGCTGGTAGGGCCGCTCGGACCGCATGGCGTCGTAGACGTCGGCGATGGAGCACAGCATGGTGGCCAGGTTGAGCGGGTCGCGCTCGAGGCCGGCCGGATAGCCGGTGCCGTCGAGCCGCAGGTGGTGCTCGAACGCCACGATGGCCGCGATCGGCGTCAGGCCGGTCGTCTTTCGCAGGATCTGCGCGCCGTCGACGGGATGGCGGCGGACGATGGCCATCTCCTGGTCATCGAGCCCGGCCGGCCTGGCGAGCAGCGCGCTTGGCGTCCGGGCCATGCCGATGTCGTGCAGCAGGCCGGCGATGCCGAACTCGCGCAGCAGCGGGCCTTCGATCCCGAGCCCCTGCGCCTGCACCATCATGAGGATCGCCACGTTCACCCCGTGCGTGAACGTGTAGTCGTCGGAGGCGCGGATGGAGGTCAGCGCCATCAGCGCCTCGCGGTTCTGGCTCATCGCCTGCGCCAGCTCGCCCACCACGCTGACCGCGCCCGAGGCGTCGGCGTCCTCCTCCTGCCGGGCCCAGCGCCACACGGCCTGCATGGTGGACGCCGCCTGCTCGTGGAGCG
Organism: uncultured Acidobacteriota bacterium; assembly: GCA_963727765.1. GTDB lineage: Bacteria > Acidobacteriota > Vicinamibacteria > Vicinamibacterales > Fen-181 > FEN-299. Next base: position 272,610 of record CAVSGZ010000012.1, on the reverse strand, counting down.
TGCGGATCGTGGCCATGTCGAGAGGGTGCGCCGCCGCGCGCCTGTCGGTGTGCAGGACGCCGACGTGCACGTGCGGCAGGTCGAGGGCGGCCGCCTCCTCGGTGGCGCTCGCGCGGAGCAAGCGGCAGAGCGCGTCGACGGCGGCCTGCAGTTCGGCGGCGGTGACCCCGCTCTCGAACGAGATCCGCTCGATGCCCCTGGCTTTCAGCCTGCCGAACAGATCGCCGAGCCCGGCCGCGCCGCGAGGCATCGGCTGGTCGCCCACGACGATCTCGTCGACCACCAGCCCGATCGACAGCGACGGCGTCGTGGCCAGCAGCTGGAGCAGCGCGTCGGTGAAGGCCACCGTGTTGCGCGTCACCAGCGGATGCGAGGGCGCATAGAGCTGCGACCCGCGAAGCGCCGCGGCGAATCGCCGGAGCAGTTCGTCGATGAGCGGCTGCCGGTTCGAGAGCGAAGGGCTCATGGGTTCCTCAGGTACTTCCGCGCGACGGCGCGGACGGTGAACGACCCGGCCTCCGCCGCCTTCTGCAGCGCCTCGCGGCCGGTCGGCAGCTCAATCCGGGCGAGCGCGGCCGCGGCCGCGGCCCGCACCTTGCGCGTGCGAAACGGCGCCCACCAGCAGCCCCGGTGGAGGATGTCGTCGAGCGCGTCGACCGCGTCCTGCCCGCCCAGCACGCCCAGCCGGGCCAGACACCGCAGGTAGATCGCCGCGATCTCGCCCCGGCACTGGAGGTGCTGAACGAAGTGGCAGAGCAGTTGCGTGGCGCGTTGGTCGCGCGTCGTGACCAGTTCGTCGATGATCGTCGCCCGTCCAGGGTGACGGGGGTTGTCGAGGATGTCGAGCAGCGCGTCGAACGACTGGTCGATGCCGAGGCCGATGATCGCCCGCGCCGCGTCGCGCCGGACCTCGGCGTCGGCGTCGGCCGCGAGCCGCGCCAGATCGGCCGCCGATTCCGGCCCTCCGATCAGCCGCAGCAGGTGCACGGCCGTCCGGCGGACGCCGGGGTTGGGCGACTCCACGAGCTGCTGAACCGACTCGCGGCTGTGCCCGCCGAAGAGCATGATCAGATCGGCCAGCCGGCGGCGGGCGCGCGGGCGCGCCTCGGCGGAGATGACCGCGGCCAGCTTGGGCACCAGCGCCGGGCCGACCGCGGCGCACAGCGCTTTCACCTGTTCGAATTCGCTGTCGCGCGCCGCCTGCAGGTGCACGGCCACGCGGGACATGAACGGCCCGCGGGCCAGCCGGTCGATCGCCTCGCCGATGTCGTCGGGCTGACCGGCGGCCCGCATCGAGGCGCTCTGTCCGGCCGCGGCATCGACCAGCTGCCGCGCGCCGTCGAAGTCTCCGAGGTCGACGAGGTCCTCCACCCGGGCCATCACGAGCTCGAGGGCCTCCGGGCGCCGCTCGGGGTCGTGCTGCACGGCGAGCAGGTCGGCCAGCATCTGCATGTCGAGTTCCCGGATCGACACGTCGCTCACCGTCTTCAGCCACCCGATGACGAGCTCGGGCGGGTCGTCGGAGCCCTGCGTCAGGTCGGTGGCGCGGTGCTGGGCCGTCATCAGTTCGCGGTCGTAAGAGGAGGGCGCGTCGGCCGCATCAGCGCGGGTGGTCAGCAGGTCGGCCGCCTGCGACCAGAGCGAATCGGCGCTCGAGTCTGCGGAGATCTCCCCGCGACAGAGTTCCTCGTGCACCAGCGGGGCCATCCCCCGGCGTCGGCCCGGATCCGGCGCCAGCAGGCGGAGGGCCTCGGCCAACCGCGCCGAGGCGCTGCGTTCGCGGATCACCGAGCGGGCCATGAACTGCGCCAGCGTCCGGTCGTCGATGCGGCTGGTCAGGTCGGCGACGAGCGGGGCGTGCTCGGACCCGGCCGCGCCGCCCTGGCCGACCAACTGGAGGACGAACTCCGGGGAGAGCCTGGAGAAGGCCGATGCCGTGTTCGCGAGCGCGACATCCAGATCGGCCGGGGCCTCCCGGCGAAGAAAGTCGACAACGTCCTGCATGGTGCCGAGCAGCGCGTGGCTCTGTTCCTGAGGAGACCGGTTCCCGGGCTGCGCCTCGAACCGCTCGAAGAACTGGGCCATGCGGTCCGAATCGTGCGTGATCTCTCCCAGCAGGCGGAGCGTCGAGTCGTCGAGGGCAAACGTGTCGTGTTCCAGGCAGCGCGAGACGACTGACGCCCACGCGGCGGCCGATTCTGGGTCGTCGTCGGCCGGGCCTTTCGACGTCAGCTGACGCACGCCCCGCAAATCGGCGCCGTCGGCCTCGAACAGGTTCGCGTAGTCGATTTCAGCGACCAAGATGCCGATGGCGCCGGCCGTCGTCAACTCGCGGGAGAGGCCGCCGCGAACCCGAACCCGGTCGGCGTCCTGGCCGAGCAGCGTCACCAGCGTCCGCCACGACGACGCGGGAGCATCCCTCTGGACGGTGATCTCGCCGACCCTGAACGCATGGAGGATGGCGGCCAGGTCGCCCACCGCCTGGTCGCGGTGCTCGAGGACCCGGCCCTCGACGAGCAGGTTGTCCGGGATGACGAGCATGGTCAGCGGCCCGGACTCGGTGGCGGTGTGCACGGCGTCGGCCAGCCGGTCGAGCGATTCGGCCACGGCCGGGTGCTCGGGCGGGTAGAGGGCGGCCACCCGCGCGGCGCCCTTGCAGGCGCGCGCAAACGCCGTCAGCCGGACGGCGACATCAGGCGGCAACGGGTCGAGCTGGACGTCGTTCATGACAAATACCGGTCGCACTCGATTTATCGGCAGGAACTGACGCGGGGGACAGACTTCGTCATCGGAGGACGGGGAGAGGAATCGGGGGCTTCGCAGAGGGATCGGACGACAGGGAGAGGGATCGGGGGCCAGCCCTTACGGACGGCGTTTTCGGTCGGACCTCAGCAGGTACCCAATGAACCCCGTGATCATCCGCATCAACTCGGCGCCATCCGCGTGCAGTCGATCCACCTCGGTCTGGGTCACCAGGCCCTTCAGCCGCGCGACGTCCAGGTGAGCTCCGATCTCCGAGCACGAACCGCGGGCGATGAAGAGGTAGCGCGCAAAGGCGCGGTCGGTGCCCTGGTCGAACCCCTCGGCCAGATTGGCGAGGATGGAGTCCGCCCCCATGTCGATCTGGTCGCGGAGGCGCCGGGCCTCGGCCATCCCGCGCTGACGGGTGAGGGCAAGAACTGCCTCCACGAAACGCAGCGCGACTTGCCAGATCTGCAATTCCTCGACGGATTTCGCCTGCATGCCCGGTAGCGGAGCACCACGCGTGCCAATCAATCGGGGGCTGCGCTGAGGGATCGGAGGACGGGGAGAGGAATCGAGACCTCACGCTGAGGGATCGAAGGACGGGGAGAGGGATCGGAGGACGGGAAGAGAAATCGGCCCACGATTGCCTGCATCAGTTCCGATTCCTTATCGTCAGCTCCGATTGACCGCGTCAGTTCCGATTCCTCTGCGTCAGTTCCGATTACGCTATACTTTCCCCTTATGCGCGCGACCGACATCCTCCGGGCCAAACGCGACGGGCTGCCGCTCAGCCGCGAAGCCGTCGAGTTCTTCGTGTCCGGCGTCACCGACGGGTCGCTGCCCGATTACCAGGCCTCGGCGCTGCTGATGGCCATCGTCCTGCGGGGCATGACGCCGGAGGAGACCGCCTGGCTGACGGGCGCGATGGTGCGGTCCGGGATCACCGTCGATCTCTCGTCGATTCCCGGGATGAAGGTCGACAAGCACAGCACGGGCGGCGTCGGCGACAAGACGTCGCTCATCCTCGCGCCGCTGGCGGCGGCGTGCGGCGTGAAGGTGCCGATGATGTCGGGGCGCGGCCTCGGGCACACCGGCGGCACGCTCGACAAGCTGCAGTCGATCGCCGGCTTCCGCGTGGACCTGTCGCTCGACGAGCTGATGGTGGCGCTCGAGAAGACCGGCGTGGCGATGCTCGGCCAGACGGCGCAGATCGCGCCCGCCGACAAGAAGCTCTACGCCCTGCGCGACGTGACCGCGACGGTCGAGAGCATCCCGCTCATCACCGCGTCGATCATGAGCAAGAAGATCGCCGAGGGGATCGACGCCCTGGTGCTCGACGTCAAGACCGGCCGGGGCGCCTTCATGAAGACGGTGGAGGAGTCGCGACGGCTGGCGCGGTCGCTCGTCGACACGGGCAACCGGTCGGGCGTCCGCACCGAGGCGGTCATCACCGCCATGGACGCGCCGCTCGGCCACGCGGTCGGCAACGCGCTCGAGGTCATCGAGTGCGTGGAGACGCTCAAGGGCAGGGGGCCGACCGACCTCGAGTCGCTGTCGGTGTGGCTGGCCGCGCGCATGGTGCTCGCCGCCGGGCTGGCCCCGACGCCGGCTGACGCCGAGGCCAAGGTCCGCCGCGCGCTCACCTCGGGGGCGGGCGTCGAGAAGTGGCGCGAGGTCGTGGCCCAGCAGGGCGGCGACCCGAGGACCGTGGACGACTACCGCCTGATGGCGTCGGTGAACACGCGGCACCTGGTCCGGGCGCCGCGGGGCGGCTACCTGTCGGCGCTCGACGCCGAGTTGGTGGGCCGGGCCACGGTGGCCTTGGGCGCCGGCCGCAACAAGGTGGACGACGTGGTGGATCCGGCGGTCGGGGCGATGGTCCTGGCGCACCCGGGCGATGAGCTGAAGGCGGGGGACCCGATCCTCGAGTTGCACTATCGGCGCGAGGGTGATCTGGGGGCCGCGCTCGACCTGCTGAGCCGCGCGATCGAGATGTCCGACGAGCCGCCGGTGCTGATGCCGCTCATCGTGGAGCAGGTTAGGTAGGAGAACAAGGAGCGCCCGTGAATCCTCCCGTGCCGTCATCGTCCGCGTCCGGGTCGCGCCGGACCGAATTCCTCGTCGTCGGCGCGGCGGTCGTGATCGCCGTCGTTGCCGCCCTGCTGGCCCAGTACGGCGGCCTGCCGCGCGCGCAGGCCATCGTCGGCCTGGTCGTGATCCTCGGGATCGCCTACGCGCTGTCGAACAACCGGCGGGCGATCGACGTGCGGACGGTCGCATGGGGGCTGGGGCTGCAGATCGTGTTCGCGGTGATCGTGCTGAAGACGTCGGCAGGGCAGGTCGTCTTCACGACGCTTGGGCGCTACATCACGCGGCTGCTCGGCTTTGCGGGCGTCGGCGCGGCCTTCGTGTTCGGGCCGCTGGGAAGCTCGAGCGTCTGGGGCGACGCGATGACGAGGGTGTTCGGCCCGAGCGGCGCGCAGTACGCCGTCATCTTCGCCTTCCAGGTCCTGCCGACGATCATCTTCATCGCCGCACTGTTCGCCATCCTCTACTACTTCGGCATCATGCAGGTCGTCGTCCGGGTCTTCGCCGTGGCGATGAACCGGGTGATGCGGGCGAGCGGCGCGGAATCGCTCAATGTGGCGGCGAGCATCTTCATGGGGCAGACCGAGGCGCCGCTGACGATCCGGCCCTACCTGCCAGAGATGACGCAGTCGGAACTGATGACGGTGATGACGGCCGGCATGGCGCATATCTCCGGCGGCATCATGGCCGCCTACATCCTCTTCGGCATCAAGGCCGAGCATCTGCTCACGGCCGTCATCATGACCGCCCCCGGCACGATCATGATGGCCAAGATGTTCGTCCCCGAGACCGAGTCCCCGAAGACGATGGGGACCGTGAAGCTCGAGGTGCCAAAGACGGACGTGAACGTGATCGACGCGGCGGGCCGCGGGACGGGCGAGGGGCTTCACCTGGCGATGAACGTGGGCGCGATGCTGATCTCGTTCATCGCGCTCATCGCGCTCGTCAACGCCGTTCTGATGCACATCCCGCTGCTCGGAGAGCCGCTGAGCCTCGGCCGGATCTTCGGCTGGGTGTTCTCGCCAGTCGCCTGGGCGATGGGGGTGGCGTGGAAAGACGCGGCGACGGTGGGCAACCTGCTCGGCACGCGCATGGCGCTCAACGAGTTCGTGGCTTACGCGGAACTCGGCAAGTACGCCGGCGCCACGGCCGTGCACGCGGCCGGCCCGCTGTTCGGCCAGCTGGACCCGAAGTCGTTCACGATCGCGACGTTCGCGCTATGCGGCTTCGCCAACTTCAGCTCGATCGGCATCCAGATCGGCGGCATCGGCGCGCTGGCTCCGAACAGGCGCCACGACCTCGCGCGCCTGGGCCTGCGTGCGATGCTGGCGGGCACGCTCGCCAACTTCATCACGGCGACGATCGCGGGATTCTTGCTGTAGGGGCGAGGGGCTGTCTATGCCGAGTTATTACGACCAGGTATCCGAGGCCGCGGCGTTCATCCGCGCCCGCGTCGACCGGATCCCCGACATCGCCGTCGTGCTCGGGTCCGGGCTCGGCGAACTGGCGGACCGTGTCGGCGACGCGCTGACGCTCAACTACGTCGACATCCCGAACTGGCCGCCCTCGGGCGTCGTCGGCCACGCCGGCAAGCTGGTCGTCGGCGATCTCGCCGGCAGACGGGTCGCCGTGCTGTCTGGGCGCGCGCACTATTACGAGGGCCACTCGCTGCTGCGCTCGACATTTGGCATCCGCGTGATGGGGCTGCTCGGCGTGAAGACCGTCATCCTGACCAACGCGGCCGGCGGCATCAACACGTCGTTCGAGTCGGGCGCGCTGATGGTCATCGACGACCACATCAACCTGTTCGGCACCAACCCGCTCATCGGCCCCAACGACGAGCGGTTCGGCCCGCGCTTCCCCGACATGACCGACGCCTACTCGAAGCGCCTCCGCGGCCTGGCTGACTCGGTGGCCGCCGAGCGCGGCATCGGGCTCTCGCATGGCGTCTACGCGGCGCTGCACGGGCCGAGCTACGAGACGCCGGCCGAGATCCGCTTCCTGCGGACGATCGGCGCCGACGCGGTCGGCATGTCGACGGCGCCGGAGACGATCGTGGCGCGCCACATGGGCATCGAAGTGCTCGCCCTCTCGTGCATCACCAACATGGCGGCCGGCGTGCTCGACGCGCCGCTCGATCACACCGAGGTGATGACGACGGCCGCGCGGGTGAAGGATCAGTTCATCGCGCTCGTCGAGGGCACCGTGGCGGCGCTCTAGCCGAAGCCTGAATCCCTGAGCCTTGAGCCATGAGCCTTATGAATGATCCCCTGGTCGTTGCCGCCCGCGAAGCCCGCCAGCGCGCCCGCGCCACGTTTTCTCACTTCGAGGTTGGCGCGGCGCTCGAGACGACCGATGGGCGCGTCATCACCGGCTGCAACATCGAGAACGCCACCTACGGCCTGACACTCTGCGCGGAACGTGTCGCGATGTTCAAGGCGGTGTCGGAGGGCTACGACTCGTTCCGCCGCATCGCCATTGTGGCCGACACCGAAACGCCGACGCCGCCCTGCGGGCCCTGCCGCCAGATCCTCTGGGAGTTCGCAGGCGACATCGAGGTCGTCCTCGCGAACCTGAAGGAAGAGAAGGGGCGCTACCGCCTGAGCGACCTCCTGCCGCTGCCCTTCGACGCGCGGTTTCTCAAGAAGGAATAGTCGCCTCCTGCGGGCCGGCTCGCGAGGCGCCGGTCCGCGCCCGGCTCTCCAGCGCCGGCCGGCCGATTCACTCCACTGTCGGCCGTTTCGGGCCCCTCGGCCCTCGTCCACCGTCCCTTCCGCCTTCGCCCTCTGGGCTTCGGCGGACAAGCGTCCCCCGTCCCTCGTCCCTGCTATGATCATTCCTTATGCTTCCAACCGTTGAGTGGAACGACGCCGGCGTCGTCATGATCGACCAGCGCAAGCTGCCGGGCGCCGAGGTGTATGTGACGTGCCACACGGCGGCCGAGGTGGCTCGGGCGATCAAGACGATGGTGGTGCGCGGCGCCCCGGCTATCGGCGTGACGGCCGCGATGGGGCTGGCGCTCGGGATGAGGAACAGCAAGGCGACCGGCACCACGAAGTTCGCCGCCGAGTTCCAGAGGACGTGCGATCTGCTCGCGTCGACGCGGCCGACGGCCGTCAACCTGTTCTGGGCCATCGACCGGATGAAGAAGTGCTTCGGCGCCGCCGTCCAGTCGGGCGCGTCGGTCGAGGAAATCAAGGGCCGGCTCGCGGTCGAGGCGCGGGCCATCCACGACGAAGACGTCGCGGCCTGCCGCGCCATCGGGCGTTTCGGCGGCGAGCTGGTGCCCGACAAGGCGCGGATCCTGACGCACTGCAACGCCGGCGCCCTGGCGACGGCCGGCTACGGAACTGCGCTCGGCGTCATCCGCGGCGCCATCGAGCTTGGAAAGCAGGTGAGCGTTTACGCCGACGAGACGCGGCCGTTCTTGCAGGGAGCCCGGCTCACGGCCTGGGAGCTGATCCACGACGGGATCGACACGACGGTCATCACCGACAACATGGCCGCCACCTTCATGCGCCAGGGGCTCATCGACCTGGTCGTCGTGGGCGCCGACAGGATTGCGGCCAACGGCGATGTGGCGAACAAGGTGGGCACCTACGGACTCGCGGTGCTGGCGAAGGAGCACGGGCTCCCGTTCTACGTGGCCGCGCCGAGCTCGACGCTCGACCCCGCGACGCCGAGCGGCGCCGAGATCCCGATCGAAGAGCGGCCGGATCGGGAAGTGACGCACGTCGGGACGACGCGCCTGACGCCGCCGCAGGCGAAGATCCGGAATCCGGCGTTCGACGTGTCGCCCGCGCGCTACGTCACCGCGATCATCACCGAGCGCGGGGTGTGGAGGGCGCCTTACGAGGCTTCGCTGCGCAGGGCAATCGGCGCTGACGATTGAGGAATCGGGGGCTTCGCAGAGGAATCGGACGACGGGATGAGGAATCGGAGGACGAGAAGAGGAATCGAGACCTCACGATGAGAAATCGGATTCTTCGACGGACAATCGGAGGACGGCAAGAGGCATCCGATCCCTGTGCGTCACGTCCGATCCCTCATCGTTAGTTCCGATTGACTGCGTTAGTGCCGATTCCTCACCGTCAGTTCCGATCCCTGTGCGTCAGTTCCGATTCCTGTGCGTCAGTCCCGATTATGGTAATCCTGGGCATCGAGAGCTCGTGCGACGAGACGGCAGCGGCGGTGGTCGCCGAGGTGGACGACCCGGCGCGCCCGTGGCAGATCCGCTCCAGCGTGGTGGCGTCGCAGGTGGACATCCACCGCGAGTGGGGCGGTGTCGTGCCCGAACTGGCGTCGCGCCAGCATCTCAGGGATATCTGCGGAGTCGTCGAGAGGGCGCTGGAAGAGGCGGGGATAGCGCCCTGTCGGACCGACGGTGGGCCTGAAGACCTACGGCGCAGGCCTGCCTTCGACTTCGCTCAGGCCAGGGAAGGCCTGCGCTATCTGGAGGACCGGGGCCGTCTGTTCCACGACGCGATCGACGCGGTGGCGGTGACTCAGGGGCCGGGTCTGGTCGGTTCGCTGCTCGTCGGCCTGCAGTTCGCCAAGTCGCTGGCGGCGTCGATCGGGCGGCCGCTCGTTCCTGTTCACCACCTGGCCGGCCACATCGAGTCGCTCTTCCTCCACAACGGCCCCCTGCCGCTGCCAAGCGTGGTGCTGGTGGTGTCGGGCGGGCATACGAGCCTCTACCTCGTGCCCGAGCCGGGCGTGTATCGCCTGCTCGCCCGCACCAGGGACGATGCGGCGGGGGAGGCGTACGACAAGGTGGCGAAGCTGCTGGGGCTGGGGTATCCCGGCGGGCCGATCATCGACAAACTGGCCGCGGAGGGGAACGACCGGGCCATCCCGTTCCCAATGACCCGGATCACGCACCGCGACCGGAACGCGCCCGACCTGGCGGGGCGGCTCGACTTCAGCTTCAGCGGGATCAAGACGGCGGTGCTGCGACACGTACGGAGGGCGGAGGGCGGAGGGCGGGGGGCGGTTCTGCCGCCGCCATTCACCGGCGCCGAGATCGCGGACATCTGCGCGAGCTTCCAGAGGGTCGTTGTCGAGACGCTCGTGGAGCGACTGTTCGAGGCAGCCTGGCGTTCGGGAGCGAAGAGCGTTGGGATTGCAGGAGGCGTATCAGCCAACCGTCGGCTGCGTCAGGATGCCGTGGCGCGCGGCGAGTCGCTGGGCCTCCCGGTGTTCCTGCCGACGCTCGCGCTCTCGACCGACAACGCGGCGATGATCGCCGCCGCCGGACTCCGTCGCCTGCGCGCGGGCGTGACGGCGGGGTGGGACCTCAACGCCGACGCCGCACTCAAGCTGTAGCGGTCAGCGGCATCGGACAGGAGCCGGCGCTGGAGAGCCGGGCCACGACCGGCGTCTCATCGGCCGGCCTGAGGACAACCCATGAAGACCTTCACCGAATATCTGTTCTTCAACACCCGCGAGCGTCGCGAGATGGTCCGCATCACCGACCAGGTCGCCGACATCGTCCGCAGGAGCGGCGTGCGGGAAGGGATGGCGCTCGTGTCGGCGATGCACATCACCGCCGGTGTCTATGTCAACGACTGGGAAGACGGACTGATCGAGGACTTGGGCGAGTGGCTGGAGAAGCTCGCGCCAGCGGGCCGCAATTATCATCACCACCAGACGGGCGAGGACAACGCCGACGCCCACCTCAAACGGACGATCATGGGCCACCAGGTGATCCTGCCGATCACGGGCGGCAAGCTGGACCTCGGCCCCTGGGAGCAGGTCTTCTACGCCGAGTTCGATGGGCAGCGCAAGAAGCGGGTCGTCGTCAAGGTCATGGGGGAGTGAGGCCCACCGCCCTCTTCTCGACCGCCGCCGTGCGCAGCAGCGACACGGCCGTGTAGATCACCACGAAGATGACCAGCCACATCACCCAGTAGAGCGGCAGGTGCTTCACGACGAGCAGGGCGAGCGCGGAACCGAAGATGCCGCCGGCGGCCAGCCCGGCCGCCGCCCGGAGGCTGTAGCGCATCCGCCTCACGAACTGCGCGCTCGCCACCGGCATCAGGAACGCGCAGGCCCCCATCATGATCGGGAACGCCGCGCTCGGGCTCATGCCGAGCAGGGCGATGAGCACCATGCACGGGGCGTAGTACCCGATCCCAAGGGGCATGATCGTCCCGAGGAAGAAGCTGCCGACCAGGGCCAGCGCGAGCTTCACGCCGCCCACCCCGAGGACGATCCCCTTGGCGGCGGATGTTCGGACGAACCCCTCGTGCTCGACGCCGCCGACGGTCGCCTTGACCTCCGACCACTCCTGTCCGGCGATGACCAGTTCGAGGGCTGTATCCGGCGCCAGTGACACGACGGGCGAGGCGGTTTCGGACTTGTCCGCGCGGAGCACGGTCGCCTGCGGGCCGACCATGACCTTGTCGGACGGCATCACGCCGGCCACCTTGGCGAGCAGGAAGCCGGCGGCCACGAGCAGGGCGACGCCCATGCCAACCTGGACGGCCCGTCGCGGCAGGCGTGACACCACGCCGGCGCCGAACCAGGCGCCGGCGACCGCGGCCGCGATCATGAGGACCAGCATCGACGGGTCCACGGCGATGACGGCGATCCCGATGCAGGCCTGCGTCACGGTTGGCAGGCAGTGGCCGACATTGAGCGTGCCGGGGATGAGCTCGTCGCGCACGAGCTTCCGCAGCCGGAAATACGTGGTCGAGGTGGCGAAGCTGCCGATGCCGAGGGCGTCGAAGAAATTCGAGAAGAACCCGACGGCGATCCGCTCGGCGTTCGGCGCGCCGCGGTCCGGTGTGTCGGGATGCTTCCGGGTTTCGTAGATCCAGAGCGCGACGAATCCGACGGTGATGACCGCCAGCGCGACAAACAGGACAGCAATCACAGTTACCTCCGCAAAGCCGGTCCCCTCCGACTGCTGGTTGGCGTTAACTGGTCCGCGAATATATCATGGCAGCCGGAGAATCCACGCGGCCCGCCGGTGAGGCGCCAGTCGTGGCCCGGTTCGTCGGCTCCGGGCTCAGCTCGGCGGACCTCGCAATTCGCCCTTCGCGCCGACCCGGTCCGCGCCTGGCTCTCCGGCGCGGGCCGTTTGCCGCGAGCCCTGAGCCGTGAGCCCTGAGCCATCTATGCTGTCCCGTGAATCTGCCTGGACCCTGTTGTGCGAGTGGACGACGAGCGACGCGCTGCGCAAGCACGCGCTGGCGGTCGAGTCGGCCGTCACCTACTACGCCCGGAAGTTCGGCGAGAACGCCGAGGAGTGGAGCGTGGTCGCGCTGCTGCACGACTTCGACTACGAGCGGTATCCGACGCTCGAGAACCACCCGTTCCGGGGCGCCGAGTTCCTGCGGGAGAAAGGGTGGCCCGAGTGGGTTGTGCGGGGGGTGCTGTCGCATGCCGACCACACGAACACGCCGCGCGAGACCCGGCTGGAGCACACGCTGTTCGCCTGCGACGAGATGGCGGGCTTCGTCACCGCCGCCTCGCTGGTGCGCCCCTCGAAGAGCGTGCTCGATCTGGAGGCCTCGTCGGTCATCAAGCGGATGAAGGACAAGGCCTTCGCGCGCGCCGTGAGCCGCGACGACCTCAGGAAGGGCGCCGAGGAGATGGGGCTGCCGCTCGCCGATCACATCACCAACGTCATCATGGGGATGCGGGAGCAGGCCGAGGCGCTAGGGCTCAAGGGAACGCTGTAGCCGGATTCCCGAACTATCGGACGCGTTTTCACGTATTTTCAACCAAGATGCCCCAGCCGGATCCTGCCGCCGTCGTGACGCTCGAGTCGGTCAGCGTGGCCTACGGGCACCGCTCCGCGCTGAAGGAGGTGAGCGCGGTCTTCGCGCCCGGCGCCACGGGCCTGCTCGGCCCGAACGGCGCGGGCAAGAGCACGCTCCTCAAGTCGCTGCTCGGCTTCCTCGTCCCCACCTCGGGCCGCATGAGCGTGCTCGGCCTCGACGTGGCGCACGCCGCCCTCGACATCCGGCGCCGGATCGGCTACATGCCCGAGACCGACGGCCACATCCCCGGCATGAACGCGGTGGCGTTTGTGTCCTACTGCGGCCAGTTGGCGGGCCTCCCGCCGAGCGACGCCATCCAGCGCGCCCACGAGGTGCTCTACTACGTGGGCCTCGGCGAGGCGCGCTACCGCAACGTCGAGACCTACTCGACCGGCATGAAGCAGCGGATCAAACTGGCGCAGGCGCTCGTGCACGACCCCGACCTGCTGTTCCTCGACGAGCCGACCAACGGGATGGACCCGAAGGGGCGCGACGAGATGCTGGAGCTCGTGCGCGACCTCGCCCACGAAAAGCAGGTCAACCTGATCCTCTCTTCGCACCTGCTGCCCGACGTCGAATTCACCTGCGACCGCGTCGTCGTTCTGGACAAGGGCGCCGTGGTGGCCCAGGGGACGATCGACACGCTCAAAGGGACGCGCCGCCAGGTGTTCGAGCTGCGGATCAAGGGGGACCGGGCCGCGTTCGCCGCGACGCTCGCCGCCTCCGGCTTCGAGTGCCACCAGACTGACGAAGAGGTGATGCGGGTGTTCGTGCCCGACGAGCAGGGAGCGCAGGCGCTGTTCGCCGCGGCCGCGCGCGAGAAGGTGCAGGTCCGTCACCTGAAGCCGAGCGTGCCGACGCTCGAGGACGTGTTTGCGAAGGCGGTGGGGGAAGAATAGTAGGCGGTAGGCGGTAGGCGGGAAGGCATGCCAATACACGACCAGAGCTACCGGCGCTATGCGGGCAACCGGGATTCGGCCGGCACCGCCTGGATGGTGATTGCGCGAAATGGCATCACCACCATCGCGCGCAAGCGCCTGTTCATCGGCCTGCTGCTGCTCTCCTGGATCCCGTTCGTGGTCGGCGCGGTGATGGCCTACCTCAACGCCAACTTCCCGCAGTTCACCATCCTCGCGATGACCGCGCAGCGGTTCCGCGATTTCCTCAACACGCAGGATTTCTTCGTCTTCGTCATCACCGTGTGGGTCGGCGCTGGCCTCATCGCCAACGACAAGCGGGCGAATGCGCTGCAGATCTACCTCTCCAAGCCGCTCACCCGCACCGAGTACATCGCCGGGAAGCTGGTGATCCTCGCGACGTTTCTGCTGCTGGTCACCTGGCTGCCCGCCGTCCTGCTGCTGGTGCTGCAGATGGCCTTCACCGGGAGCTTCACGTTCCTGCGGCAGAACCTCTACCTGTTCCCGGCGGTCACCGTGTTCGCCGCGCTGCAGGTGCTGGTGTCGGCGTTCCTGATGCTGGCGTTCTCGTCGATGAGCAAGAGCAGCCGCTATGTGGCGATCCTCTACGCGGGCGCCTGGTTCTTCAGCCATGCGGTGTTCGGCGTGATCTACGCGGTGACCGGCAGCACGCGGCTCTCGTGGCTGTCGCTGCCGGGCAACCTGAACCAGGTCGGCGACCTCGTCTTTCGTGTCCAGCCCAGGTACTCGACGCCGCCGCTCGTCTCGGTGCTCGTCCTGCTCGCGCTGGTCGGCTTGTCGCTCTTCGTCCTCGAGCGCCGCGTCCGCGGGGTGGAGGTCGTGTCATGACGATGGCCGCCCCTCCGCCGCCTCAGGTTGCCGTCCAGACCGCCACGCTGTCGAAGTGGTACGGCCAGGTCATCGGCCTCAACGACGTGACCGTCAGCGTGCCGACGGGCGTGACCGGCCTGCTCGGCCCGAACGGCGCCGGGAAGTCGACGTTCATGAAGCTGATGACGGGCCAGCTCGAGCCGAGCAAGGGCTCGATCACGGTGCTCGGCGAGAGGGTCTGGGGAAACCCGGCGGTCTACTTCCGCATCGGCTTCTGCCCGGACCAGGACGCGTTCTACGACCGGATGACGGGGCTCGAGTGGGTGGCGGCGCTGGCTCGTCTGAGCGGCATGTCCGAAACCGAATCGGTGGCCGCTGCGCGCCGCGCGCTCGACACCGTCGACCTGCTCGACGCCGCGGACCGCAAGATCGGCGGCTACAGCAAGGGAATGCGGCAGCGGGTGAAGCTCGCGCAGGCGGTGGTCCACGACCCCGAGCTGCTCGTGCTCGACGAGCCGCTGTCGGGCATGGACCCGCTGGGGCGGCGCAAGACGATCCGGCTCATCAAGGAGTGGTCGCGCGCGGGCAAGACGGTCATCGTCTCGAGCCACATCCTGCACGAGATCGAGGCGATGACGTCGAACATCCTCCTCATCAACCACGGGCGGATCCTCGCCGAGGGGAACGTCCACCAGATCCGCGGGCTCATCGACACGCACCCGCACACGGTGTACGTCCGAGCGACCGACCCGCGCCGCCTGGCCCGGCTCCTGCTCTCGAGCGACGATGTGATCAGCATGAGGTTCGAGGAGGGGGCGGTCGTGGTGCAGACGGCGGCGCCCGACTCCTTCTACGCGCGGCTGACCGACCTGGCGGCATCAGGCGAGGCCGGCGAGATCGCCGAGGTGACCTCGCCCGACGACAACCTGCAGGCCGTTTTTGAGTACCTGGTGAAGTGACGTGGCCGAGCAAACCATGACCTCCACCCCTCCAGTCCCGCCGCGCGCGCCGCGGGTCCAGTCGTTCAGCGGGTCCGCCCTCCGCGTGTTCGACCTGAGCCTGGGCCAGATGCTGTGGTCGCGCCGGACGATCTTCCTGGCGCTGGTCGTGAGCGCGCCGATGATCCTCGGCCTCATCGTCCGGGTGCTGGCCGCGTCGGGGATTGCCGGCTCGGTGCGGATCGGGGGCGGCGCGGTGGTGTCCGGCCCGTCGATCTTCGGCCTCTTCATCTGGCTGCTCTACCTGCGGTTCACCGTCCCGGTGCTGGGCGTGTTCTACGGCACCGCGCTCATCGCCGACGAGGTCGAGGACAAGACCATCACCTACCTGTTTACGCGGCCCATCCCCCGCGGGGCGGTCGTCGTAGGCAAGTACCTGGCCTACCTGGCGGCCACGGTCCTGGTGGTGCTGCCGTCGGTGATGGTGCTCTACTTCCTGGTCGTGCCGCTCGGCGGCGGGGAGATTGCGCCCACCTTCCCGGCGCTTGTCAAGGACCTCGGGCTGCTCGGCATCGGCCTGGCGGCCTACGGGTCGCTGTTCGCCTGGGTCGGCTGCCGGTTCAAGTATCCGCTGGTCACCGGCCTGGTGTTCGCGTTCGGGTGGGAGCAGGCGATCATGCTCATCCCCGGATACCTCAAACGGCTGACGATCGCCTATTACCTGCAGGGGCTCGTGCCGCACGCCATGCCGCAGGACGACTCGGCACTGAGCATCCTCCGCGTGGTGTCCCGGGACTCGCTGTCGATCCCGGTGTCGCTCATCTGCCTGGGCGTGATCTGGCTGGCATTCCTGGCGGCGGCCGCCTGGACGGTGGCCAGGCGGGAATACGTGCTCGAGCAATAGCGGGCGGCGGGAACATTCAACCAATCCTCTTCGTATTGTCAGGCAGAGGGGTGGGGGTGTATGACCAAACGCACACGCTACTTCGTGTTCGGGGCGGTCGGCGTCCTGGTTCTTGGCCTCACGGTCGGGCTGGCAGCCTATTACGGTGGAATCCGTGGATTCGCCCGCCAGTCGGGGCCGGGCGAACTGGGCCTGGTTCCGAGTGACGCGACCGTGGTGGCGTACGCGAACGTCCGCGACCTGATGGCCTCGCAATTCCGCCAGCAGGTGAAGGACCTCGAACCCTCCGGGTCCCAGGAGGGTCAGAACGAGCTGCGGAACACGGTCGGGATCGACGTCGAGAAGGACATCGACTACGTCGTGGCCTGCATGCTCGCCGCGCCCGCTGGCGCCGCGAGCGATGCCCGGAGCGGTTACGTCCTCGCCCACGGCAGGTTCGACAGGCCTCGGATCGAGGCGTTCATCCGCGCGAAGGGCGGCGTCGACCGCCAGTACAAGGGACGGACGCTCTTCGTCAGGGCCCCTGAAGCCGAAAAGCCCGCGTCTGCCGCGGAAGCCAATCCGCTGGCGATGACCTTCGTCGAGCCAGGGGTCGTCGCGCTCGGCACGGCCGAGGCGCTGCACAAGGTGATTGACGTCGCCACGGGGGCGGCCCCGGCCGTGACCGCCAACCGCGACATGATGAAGATGATCGCCGGCGTCGAGTCGGGCAACGCCTGGGTGGTCGGACGGTTCGACGCGCTCAGCAGCGAGGCGCACCTGCCGGCGGAGGTCCAGCGGCAGCTCCCGCAGATCACCTGGTTCAGCGCGTCCGGCCACGTGAACGGGGGCGTGAGCGGGTCGTTGAGCGTGCAGGCGCGCGACCAGGCGGCGGCGACCAACCTGCAGCAGGTGGTGGCGGGCTTCATTGCCCTTGCCAAGATGCAGGCCGGGTCGCGGCCGGAGGTGAACGCGCTGCTCCAGTCGATCACGCTCAGCGGGAACGCGGACGACAACACCGTGTCGGTGTCGTTCACCATTCCGGCCGCCGCCATCGAGGCACTGAAAGCCGCGGCCGGGAATGGGCACGTGAAGAAGTAGCGTATCGCGCGACGGGCCAGGGTCGGGCCACGCCTGGCCGGCACAAGTGACGGGAATGTCAAGGGGCGCAGCGATGCGCCCCTTTTAGTTTGGTCGTCGGGCGTGCTTGACGGCTTGAGGCCCGCCTCGCTAGACTCTGCTCCATACACAGACTCTGACGATCGTCACATGGAAGAGTTGTCGACTTGTGTCATGCAGGACGCGTTACCAGTCCTGATGGGGCGGCGTGTGCTGCTTCGGGAGCCGCGTGAGGACGACGCCGTGCCGGTGTACGAACTGGTGCGCGACGCCGAGGTGACGCGGTTTCTGGCGATCGATCCCCCCGGCAGCCCGGACGACACGCGGTACTTCATCGAACGGTGCCACGAGTACCGGCGACAGGATCGCGAATACGTGTTCGTCGTCGCCGACGTCGCCACCGACGAGCCGATGGGCGTGACGAGCCTTCGCCATCTCGATCGACAGATGAAGACGGCGCAGGTCGGGACGTGGGTGGCGCGGCGCCACTGGGGGCGCGGCATCAACGCGGAGGCGAAGCAGCTGCTGCTCGACTTTGCGTTCGGCGCGCTGAAGCTGCACCGGATCGAGGCGCGCATCGCCGTGGACAACCATCGGTCGCGCCGCGCGTTCGAGCGTCTCGGCGGGAGGCGGGAAGGCCTGCTGCGGGAGTCGTTCTTCAAGAACGGTGTCTACTACGATCAGGACTTGTTCGTCGTGCTGGAACAGGACTGGCGGAAACGGGACCGGCGCGGGCCTGGCCCCAATCGGCGCGGGGCCGGGGGTGAGCATCGATGACTGACCGGGTTTTCTTTTACGGCACGCTCATGACCGGATTCAACCGCCGCCGGCGGACGGGCATCGACTCGATGCTCGACTGGGTCGGCCGCGGGTGGATCCAGGCGGCGCTGTTCGACCTCGGCATCTACCCGGCGGCCGTGCCCGCTCCGGACGGGGTCGTCTGGGGCGAGGTGTACCGCGCCCGGGATATCGACAAGGTGCTCGCCGGGCTCGACGAGATCGAGGGGCACAGCTCGGCGATGCCGGAGGTCAGTCTCTACAACCGTCTGGAGGTGCCGGTCACTTACGCGGACGGCACGACGGGCGAGGTGTGGGTCTATTTCTACAACGCCCCGCTCGGCCGCGCCGAGCGGATCGCGTCGGGCGATTACCTGGAACACTTGAAGGTCAAGTAGCACATCATCCGGCTGACGGCCGATGGCTGTGGGCTGCCCGTCGGCCGTGGCCGGGCCGTCAGGTCCGGTTGCGCCCGGAGACGATCCCGTCCACAAACGCGCCGATCGCCTCGGTGACATGCGCCGAGGGCTGAACGTACTCGATCCCGGCGCGGTAGATCGTGGTCCCGTCCTCGACGTCGCAGACATGCGCGTGGACGATGCGCGCCTTGACGATGATGGAGCGGCTGCCGAGCACCATTCGGAAGTCGTGGAGCGAGTCGATACGCAGCGGGAAGGCGGTTTCGATCTGCGCGCCGGTGCGGCTGATGTCGGTGATGGTCATCGGTTCGTAGACCATCACCTCGCCCTGGATCTCGCCGAGGATCTCGAGGCGGGGTGCGCGCCTGTCCGGCGCCTCGTCGTCGGTCATGGGGGCGAACTATAGCACAGTCTCCGCTGACGTCCCGAACGGCCGGCCGGTCAGTTCATCGGCAGCGCGCGGGCGGTCAGCGGCAGAGGATCTCCAGGCTCCTCGCCCGCGGCCTCACACACGTCGTCTTCACGGGGGACGAGGTCGGCGCACGTCAGGATCGGAATGCCCCGGGTTTCGGCGTCGAGCTTGAGCATCGACAGCACTTGGAAACCAGCCGGATCGTCAAATCCCAGGCACACCACGACGAGGTCCGGGCGGGCCCGCCTGATCTGCGAGTAGGCGTGGTCGACGTCGGCGACGAACACCACGTCGTAGTGCCCGGCGTCGAGGAGTGACTCGATCAGATCGAACACGTCGGGCGTGCCGTTCACCACCACGACGTTCTGCGTGGCGCGCCCGGTTCGCACTGGCGTCGATTCGCTGAGTCGTTTCCTCATGGTCGGCCCCCTCATGCCATTCTGTTATTCAAGAAGCGGGCCAGCGGACTCGCTGACGGCACGGCGCGAAAAGCCCGTGATTTGCGCGGGCAAACAGCCCGTGGCCGACGTGAGCCACGACGTGCCCTCCTGGGCGGACACTGCGGGTGCGCACAAATCTGCCACACCCAGTGGCCAACAGTTGGACATTCGCGAAGAACGGGCGCTCGGGCGGACGCCTGGCCCGCTGCACGATGGGCACGAAAAAACGACACGGTGCTCGCTACTTCTTGACGACCGGGGGCTTCGCCGGTGGTTTGGCCGGGGCCTTTGTCGAGGGCATGTAGTCGATCACGACGTTGCTGACCGAGGCGATGGGCCGCTGGGGGGCGGTGAACATCTCGGTGCCGTTTCTGCCGAGCACGGTCAGCTTCTCGCCGAGCAGGCTCACCTGGTCCACGTTCTCGGGGATGGCGAGGGAGATCCGCTCGGCGCCGACGGGCGCCACCGCCTTGAGACGGCTGGGGCCAGCACCTCCGTCGATGCGGTCGACCAGGTCCCTGGCCGACCGGAATTCGCTGCGCACGACGGCCCGCGAGAGCAGCGTGCCGTCCATGGTCAGCACGCCGATCGTGGCCGTGTAGTTGGCGTAGGCCTTGCCGGCCTTGACCATCTCCTCCGAGTAGGTGTGCCGGTTGTGCAGATCGAAGGCGAGCGTCAGCACCCCCCGATGCGGCGGCAGGTGGATCACCATCCCGTCGGCCGGGTTCCTGCCCGTGAGCACGTCGCAGTACACCAGTTTGGTCTCGACGCCGGTCCCCAGGATGTTCGGGCACGAGACCTCGGCGCTCTCGGTGATGCGGCGCGGCGTGGCCTGGCGCGGGGCGGGCTTGGCGGCCGGGCCGGCCGCCGGCTTCTTCGGCGGCGTCTGCGACGCAACGGGCGCGACGAGAACGAGCACGGCGGCCGCGGCGATCAGGCATCGCGTCATCCGGCTCACTCCTCGACCGGCTCGAAACCGGTCACCGGGATCGTGCCCCCCGTGATCGCCCCTCGCTGCTTGATCAGCTCGAGGAACTCCATGCGGGTGCGCGAGCTGTTGCGGAAGGCGCCGAGCATCGCGCTGGTCACCGCGTAGGACCGCTGCTTCTCGACGCCCCGCATCGCCATGCACAAGTGCGTCGCCTCCATGACGACGGCGACGCCGAGCGGCTCGAGCTTCTCCTCGATCGTCTGCGCGATCTGGTTGGTGAGCCGTTCCTGCACCTGCAGGCGGCGGCTGAACACGTCGACCAGCCGCGGGATCTTGCTCAGGCCGATCACCCGGGTGCTGGGAATGTAGGCGACGTGGCACTTGCCGAAGAAGGGCAGCAGGTGGTGCTCGCAGAGGCTGAAGAAGTCGATGTCCTTGACGATCACCATCTCGCTGTAGTCGACCGAGAAGAAGGCGTTGTTGAGCACCTTGTCCACGTCGGCCTGGTAGCCGCTCGTGAGGAACTTCAACGACAGCTCCACGCGCTTGGGCGTGTCTGCGAGTCCTTCGCGATCGGGGTCCTCGCCCAGATCGGACAGCAAACGACGAATCAGGTCTTGCATGACTCTTTAGTGTACAACATGGCCGGCTGACGGCTGACGGCCGAGGGCGGAGGGCGCCGGCTGGTGAGGCGCCGGTCGTGGCCCGGTTCGTCGCGCCGGGCTCAGCTCGGCGGACCTCGAATTCGCCCTTGGCGCCGACCCGGTCCGCGCCCGGCTCTCCAGCGCCGGCCAGCCGTAGGGCGTACAGGAGAAGGGGCCTGGAAACGCGTCCCAGGCCCCGGGGTCTTTCACCAACCCGCGCCGGCGGCCTTACGCGCCTGCCTCGGCCTCGGTCTTCGGCGTCTCGTCGGCCTTCGGTTTAATCCCCTGGATCTGGATGAGGGGCTTCTCGCCGAGCACGTGCTGCCGGTAGAGCCTGGTCATCTGCTCGTCGGTGGCGTCGGGCTGCGTCTTCGAGCGCTCGCGGGCGGCCAGCTTCTCCTCACGCGCCGTCTTGGCGATCCCGGCTTCGTCGAGGTCGGTCTGCGCGGCGGCGGCCACGGCCTCCGGATTGAGGATGAGCGAGTGCTGCACGCTCTCGAGCGGCACCTGCTTGTTGCCGGCGTAGATCTGGTGACGGCCGCGCTCCTCGTACCACTTCGTCAGCGTCGCCGTCATGTGCATCTTCTCGACGATCTGGCGCCAGCCGATGCCGGTGTTGTAGGCGCAGAAGGAGATCTCCCCTTCCTGCGTGCCGTAGGGGATGATGCACATCTCGGTGCGGCGGAAGTCGTAGGTGAACAGGTCCTGGAACCACATCCCCGCGATGAACAGGAAGTTCCAGCGGTCCGCCCGCCGCCGCTCGACGTCCTGCAGCCGCGTCTCGCCGGTGACCTGGCCGTAGTCGCGGCCGGTCGCGTTGAACGTCTTGTCGAACTTCTTCAGCAGGTCGAGAATCTTGAAGTGTTTGGGCGCCTTGAACGGGTCGTAGTTGCGCATCAAGGCGAGCGCCATGCCCAGGACCGACAGGAACTGGCCCCGTGCCGCGTCGTTGATGAGCGCGACGTCCTTCGGGAGCTGCTCGGCATCGAGGAACGCCGTGATCGGCACCGCCTCGCGCGTCTCCTTGTCGATCATCAGCGCCATGCCCGTGCCGCAGTTCGGGTGGCAGCCGCACGAGAGCGCGCCCCAGCCGCGCTCCGGCCCGTGGATCAGATCCGCCCAGTCGGAGAAGGTGCCCATCAGCGAGATGGGGAACCAGTCGCGCAGCGGCTCGCCGAGGCCGGTCTGGTTCTTGACGTCGTGCGCCAGGTTCGCCAGCGTGTAGCGCTGCGCGGCGCGGCGCTCGTCGGAGACCAGCTCGTCGCGCCCCGTGAAGGACACCGGCTGGAACGAGAGGAACGAGATCTTTTTGGGGTTGTCACGGGCGAACTCGATGATCCGCCCCACCTGCTCGTTGTTGACGCCGTTGATGAGCGTGATGACCAGGACGATGTCCACGCCGGCGGCGTGGAGGTTCTCGATCGCCCTGAGCTTGACGTCGAACAGGTTGCCGACGTGGCGATGCGAGTTGGGCGCGTTGCCGACGCCGTCAAACTGCAGGTAGACGTAACGCAGGCCCGCCTCGGCCGCCTGCCGGCAGAACTCAGGGCTCCTGGCGAACTCGATGCCGTTGGTCGCCGCCTGCACGCTGTTGTAGCCGACCTGCTTGCAGTAGCTCACCGCGTCGAGGAAGTAGGGGGAGAGCGTCGGCTCGCCGCCGGAGAACTGCACCGACATCTGCCGCTTCGGCTTCACCGTGATGGCGTTGTCGAGGATCGTCTTGATCTCGCCCCAGCCGAGTTCGTGCACGAACCCCACCTGGTTGGCGTCGGTGAAGCAGGGGTCGCACATCATGTTGCAGCGGTTGGTGAGGTCGACCGTCAGCACCGCGCCGCGGCCGTGCAGCACCGTGCTGCTGCCGTGGTTGTGCAGCCCCCCGTCGTTGTGCGCCCGGATGTCGCGCCCGGGGAACCACTCCTCGAGGTGGCGGTAGAAGGCCGGGTCGGTCGAGAGGACGTCCTCGAAGTGCCCGTGGATGGGGCAGTCCTTGACGATCATCACCTTGCCGTCGCGTTCGAGGATGGTGGCCTTGATCTCGCCCACCTTCTCCTTGAGGAGGATCGACACGTCCTTCTTGCCGTCGATGATCTCCTGCCGCGCCTCGCGCGTGCAGACCGGGCAGAGCGAGTCGGTCTCGCGCGGCCAGCCCAGCGTCGGCTTGGTCTTCTCGTACGACTTCAGCAGCGGCTGGTCGGACCACGCCGGCGTGAAGGAGGGGTTCTGCTTGACGCGATACGCCAGCTGGAACACGCTCCACAGCCCGTTGGCCGCCAGCGCGATTCCCTTCTCGACGTACTTGATCGGGGCGTGCATCGACTTCTCCTTGAGTGGGTCGCACGTGGAGGTCACGGGCGACGCCGGCCGGGCCGAGTCCGACCCATCCATCCTGCGCATGATATCGATCCGTTTCGGCGAAGAATCGAACATTCCAGTGGATGGGCCGACCGGTGGGGCGAGCGGGCAATAGGCTCGGTGATCTGGAACGGCGACGAATAGAGTCGCCGTTCCAGATCACCGAGCAGTCGGCACTGACGATGAGGAATCGGAGCTGATGATTGTCAGTCGGAGCTGACGATGGTTAGTCGGAACGCCTATGCTCCGACTGACATGCCCGTCCTCCGACCAGACAGGTTCGTCCTCCGACTGACATGCTCGTCCTCCGACTACAAGTAGAATAGCCACCGATGTCCCTTCGCGATGTCCTGGTCGCCGGACGGCTGGGACGATGAGCGCGCCGCACTTGTCCGACGTCGAGGCCTGGCTGGACCGGCTCTACATCGCAGCCGAGGGCGCGGGTTTGCGAGACGAGGACCGCCGCAAGGCTCGCGAGGTGGCCGCGATGCTCGACGAGATCGAGCGCGCGTCCGCCCGCGTGTCTCGGCGCTCGCCGCTGACGCTCGTCGATGCCGCCGCGGGCAAGTCGTACGTGGGGCTGCTGGCGGCCAAGCTGGTGTTCGAGCCTGCTGGCATTGCGGCGAGCGTCGTCACGATCGAGCGCGAGGCGTCGCGCGTGGCGCTCAGTCGGCTCGCCGTCGAGCGGCTCGGGACCTCCATCCCCGTCGAGTGTCGGCAGGCCGATGTGTCGGACCCGTCGGCATGGCCCGACCGGCCGTCCATCGTCACGGCACTCCACGCCTGCGGGGAGGCGGCCGACGTCATCATCGAGCGGGCGATGGCGTCGAACTGCCGCGAGCTGCTGCTCGTGCCGTGCTGCACGAGCCGCGCGGTGGCGGCGGCCACGCGCGCCGAAGCGCGGGCGGCCGCTGCCGGGATTCCGAGGCACGCGGCTGTGCGGCGGCGCTTCATCCAGGCGATGGTGGACGCGGAGCGAACATGGCGCCTCGAGGCCGGCGGCTACGAAACCGAGGTCGTCGAGTTCGTCGGCGCCACCGTCACGCCCCACAACCTGCTGTGGCGGGCGAGGAAGGTCGGCGAGCCGAAGCGCGTGGCCGCGGCGCAACAGGCGCTCGACCTGATCCGCGCCGGGGCCGACCCGGTATGATGGCCGGGATGTCCTGGATTCCCACCGACCGGCCCCTCGTCTTCGGGCACCGCGGCGGAAGCCGGCTCGCGCCCGAGAACACGCTCGCGGCCTTCGACCGCGCGGTGGCGGAAAGCGTGGACGGCCTCGAGCTCGACGTGCGACTGTCACGCGACGGCGAGGTCGTGGTCTGCCACGATGCCCGCCTCGACCGGACGTGCGACGTGTCCGGCGCGATTGCCGACTTCACGGCGGCAGAACTGGCGCGCGTCGACGCCGGCTACCATTTTGCGACCTCCGACGGCTCTCATCCGTTCAGGGGACGCGGCGTCGGCGTGCCGACGCTGCGCGAGGTGCTGGCGCGGTATCCTCGCCATCCTGTCATCGTGGAGATGAAAGACGACACGGCGGCGATGGCCGACGCCACGGTCGGCCTCGTGCGCGAGGCGGCTTCGCTCGGCCGCGTCTGCCTCAGCTCGTTTTGGTCGGGCGTGCTCCGGCACGCCCGACGTCTCGCGCCTGGAACGGCCAGCAGCGGCTCGAGCCGCGAGGTCCTGCACGCGGTGATGTGGGCCCGGCTTGGCTGGCTGCCGCCATTCAGGCGCTACCAGGTGCTGCAGGTGCCAGAGAGGCGAGAGGGACTGCGCGTGATGACGCCGCGCTTCGTGCGCGCCGCCCACCGGGCGGGCGTGCCGGTCCAGGTCTGGATCGTAGACGGCGCCGACGACATCCGGCGCCTGCTTGGGTGGGGAGTGGACGCGCTCATCACCGACCGGCCGGATGTGGCGGTGAAGACGGTGGCGGAGTGGCGCGCGGCTCGCGGACGGCAACCCTAAAGGGTCGCCCTACAACGTGGGGAAGACGGTCTTCAGTATGAACGTCCGCAGCGCCGCGTCGAAGATCCGCGTCCCGTCCTGGTCTTCGTTGCCCGCCGACGGTGCCTGCGTGTTGAACGCCACGATGTAGCCTGCCCGGAGCGCGGGACAAATGTAGAAGTGGCTGATGAAGCCGTTCTGTCCGCCGCTGTGACCGACCAGGCGCAACCCCTGCCGGTCCTCCACGAAGAAGTTCAGGCCGATCGACACTCGGTCGTTCCCCTCGGTGCCGACGGGCAGCTGCGGGACGAACATCTCCTCCAGCGAGGCGCGCGCCAGCACGCCGTCGTACACCGCCCGCCGCGCCTGGTCGCCGATGAGGAAGGCGAGGTACTTCTCCATGTCGCCGACCGGCGCGTTCAGGCCGCCGTTCGAGACGGTGATGCCGGTGTTGACGTCGAAGGGATCCGGACGCGGCTGGCCGTTCTCGACGTAATAGCTCGCGCTCCTGTGAGGCAGCAAGTGATAGGGGGTCCGGTCGAAGTAGCTGCGGTACATCTCGAGCGGCTTGAAGATGTTCTTGTCGATGTAGGACTGGTACGGATCGCCCGTCAGCCGCTCGATGACGCGGCCGAGGAAGATGATTCCCGGGTTCGAGTAGCTGTAGCGACTGCCGGGCTCGAATTCGATCTCGGTGTAGGGAAACATGGCCACCAGCTGTGACCACTCGGTCGGCTCGAACGGCTGCCACGGCTTGTCGCCGCCCCACGGCCAGGTCGGGTTGCGAAACCCGGCACTGTGCGTCATCAGGTGGCGGATCGTGATCCGGCTGACGTCGCCGAACGGGTCGTGGACCAGGCGAAGCTCGGGGACGTAGTTCACCACCGGGTCGTCGAGCTTCAGCAGGCCCCGGTCCCGAAGCTGCATGATCGCGATCGCGGTGAACGTCTTGGTGATCGACGCCCAGTGAAAAATCGTCTCCGCATCCACCTTGTGGTCCCTGGCGATGTCCGCCATGCCGGCCGAGTCGGCGAACACTTCGTGGCCGTCGCGCATGACGACGAGGCGGCTGCCGACGATCCCATGGGACCTCAGGCCGTCCTCGTAGAAGGCCTTGAGCGCGTCGAACGGCGCGCCGGATGCCGATGCCGCGGCCGGCGGAGCGGCCGGGCGAGTCTGCTCGACCGCCATCGCCGAGGGACCCGCGACCAGGGCGCCGAGGGCCACCGACGTGAAGATGGCGCTGAACGGAATGCGGCTTGTGTTCATGTGCATGATGAGCGTCTCCAGGTTCGGCGGGCCACCCCCTTGACAACTCGGCGCGAGGGTCCAAGATGTAGCTGAGCCCCCAACAAGACGAGGTGCGATATGGCCATCCCAGCCGCCATCCGCCAGTTCGTCGAATCCCGCGGCGTCGCCTTCACGCCCATTCCACACCGACCCGCCTTCACCGCCCAGGAAGAAGCCGCCGTCACGCACGTGCGCGGCAAGGAGTGGGCGAAGACCGTGGTCTGCATCGCCGACGGCCAGGCGGTGCTGGCGCTGCTGCCGGCGCAGGCGCGCGTCGACCTGGAGGCGCTGCGCGCGGCCACCGGCGCGCACACCATCCGGCTGGCCACCGAGAGCGAACTGGGCCACTTCTATCCCGAGTCCGAGGTGGGCGCGGTTGCCCCGTTCGGGCCGCTCTACGGACAGACGGTCTACGTGGACGAGTCGCTGGCCGCCGACCCGGAGATCACGTTCCACGCGGGCACCCATGTGGACGCGATGCGCGTCAGGTTCGCCGATTTCGTGAGCCTCGTGCACCCGGTGCCCGCGCGCATCGCCGCACGGCCGACCCCTGCCGGCTAACGCTTCTGGCCGCGCGCGGCCGCGATCTCGGTGACCGCCGAGATGGCGGCGTCGATGTGTGCCTCGGTGTTGAACGGGCCGATGCCGAAGCGGACGCCGCCATGGAGCGTGTCGGTGCCGAGCTGCTCGTGCACCCTCGGCGCGCAGTGCAGGCCGGTGCGGCAGGCGATGTTGTGATCGACGTCGAGGATGGTGCCGGTGTTGCCGGCCTCGAAGCCGTCGACGTTGCACAGCATCACCGCGATGTGGTCCGCCAGGTCGTCCTGGCAGTACATCGTCACGCCCGGAAGCCCTCGCAGGCCCTCCACCAGCCGGCGCATCAGCGCCATCTCGTGCGCCTCGATGGCGTGCAGCCCCCGCTGCTCCAGCCATTTCACGCCGGCGTGCAGGCCCGCGATGCCGGCGACGTTCGGCGTGCCGTATTCCATCCGCCAGGGGTACTCGTCGAGGTGCGTCCGATGCGCCGAGCGGACGCCCGTGCCGCCGGCGCGCGTGTGCCTGATCTCGACGCCGTCGGCCACGTACATCCCGCCGATCCCCGTCGGCCCCATCAGCGATTTGTGGCCGGTGAAGCAGAGCACGTCGATGCCCATCGCCTGCACGTCGATCGGGATCTTGCCCGCGGTCTGCGAGGCATCGACCACGAAGCGGATGCCGCGCTCGCGGCACAGGCGCCCGATCTCGCCGACCGGCTGCACCGTGCCGATCACGTTCGACGCGTGGTTGACGGCGACCACCTTCGTGTTCTTCTTGAACCGCGCTCGGATGGCTGCCGGGTCCACGAACCCGCGGCTGTCGAACGGCACGTGATCGACCTCGACGCCGCCAAACTCCGCCAGGTGATAGAGCGGCCGCAACACGGCGTTGTGCTCGATGGTCGTGGTGATCGCGTGATCGCCCGACTGCAGGAGGCCGAACAGCGCGAGGTTGAGTGCGTCGGTCGAGTTGTAGGAGAAGACCAGGCGGTCCGACGTCGTGCCGCCGAAGAACCGGCAGAGCTGCTTGCGCGTGTCGTCCACCATCTGCCCGGTTTCCATGCACAGGTCGAAACCCGACCGGCCCGGGTTCACCCCGTGGGTCCGGTAGAACTGGTCCATGAAGACGTAGGTCTCTTCGGGCTTGGGAAACGAGGTGGCCGCGTTGTCGAGGTAGATGAGGTCCATAGTGTGATTACCGCCATTCCCATTCGATGAATCCGGGCCGAACTGCCGTCATCGCGTTCACGACCAGCTCGACCAGGCCGCCGTATTGTATCCGGTGCCTGTCCCAGATGTGATGGTAGGCGAGCAGGTCGCGGATCTGCCCCTTGCAGTTGCTGCACGGCGCGCACACATATTTCGGCACCGACGGCTCGGGGCAGTCGGCGAACGCGTCGAGGATCTGCTGCAGCTTCTTCCGCCCCGACACCTCGGCGCGCCAGTCGCCGAACCCGCCGCCGCTCATGATGGCGAAGCCGCTGCCGCCGCCGCAGCAGTAATTGTCCACGCCGTGCGGGTGCATCTCCCTGAACCGCGGGCACACGCGCCGGATGATCTCCCGCTGCGGCTCGACGATGCCCATCAGGCGGACGAAGTTGCAAGGATCGTGGAGCGTGACGGGGAAATCGTTGCGCGTCGGATCGAGATCCAGCTTCCCGCCCACGACGAGGTCCCTGAGGACGGTGAGAAAGCTCTCGCGCGGGATGGCGAGGTCGCCGGCGAGCAGCCGGTCGGCCACGACGAGCAGCGACTTGTGCGCGTGCCCGCACTCGCCGACGACGATCTTCTTCACCTTGAGCCGGCGGGCCGCCTCCGCGTGCCGCACGGCCACGCGCGCAAACTGCGCGTCGTCGTACCACACGCCGTAGTTGACCGAGTCGTACCCGACCAGCTCCGACGACATCGTCCACGAGACGCCCGCGGCGTTGAGGATGACGCCGAACGCCCCCGGGTTCTCAGGCCACGCGAGGATCTCGCCGGCGTTGTGGATCAACAGGATGTCGGCTCCTTCGACGTCCCAGGGCGTCTGGACGGCCAGGCCGGTCTTCTCCGACATCTCTTCGTCGATGAACTGCACGTTGTCGCGCACGGCCGCTGGGTTCATGCCGGTGGAGGAGCCGGACTTGAGCTGCAGCATCGAGCCCGACGCGTGCAGTTCCTTCGCCGCGATCCCCATCTCCTGGCTGAACAGCTTGCGGATCTCGTGCGCGACCAGGCCGTTGTCGGCGCCGATCGGGCAGGTCTGCGCGCACCGCCGGCAGAGGTTGCACCGGTAGGCGAGCTCCGCCAGCCGGGCCACCATCGGCCAGTTCAGATCCACCGTGCCGTGCTGCCAGGCCGACAGCAGGCCGCCGCCCTTGACGTGCTGGAAGTAGAGGCGGCGCAGAATCTCGGCGCGGTAGGTCGGGCGGTAGATCTCCGCGCGGCCGCTCGCCTCGAAGATGTGGCACGAGTCCGAGCAGGTCTGGCAGCGCGCGCAGTGCTCGACCGTCAGCAGCAGCGGCTGGAGGAAGGTCCAGTTGTTCTCGCGCGAGAAGAGCTTCTCGAGGCCGGACAGGAACTGCGCGACCAGCGCCTGCTCCTCCTCGGGCGAGGCGGGGATCGGCAGGCTCAGCACGCGCATGTCATCGAGCTGGTAGTCGGCCGACGCGGCGCGGGGCGCGAACACGGGGCCAGCGGGCGTGGCGCAGGCCTGAAGGCCTGCGCTATCTGACGTTGGTTGACGGGTCGCTGACGGCAGCGGCGTGAGGTCCTCCCGCTGGAGGCGCAGCAGGGGATCGTGCGAACGCCGCGACAGGTCGGCGAGAGTGGTCCGACGACTCATCGGCGCGGCTCCCCGATCGGATCCGACGCGACGACCTCGGCCCAGGTCGGTGTCTCGCCGGGTTGGCGGATGTGGCCGGCCGACCAAGTGGGGCGGTATGTGAGGTAGTCGGCCAGCGCGACCGCTCGCCGGCCGGCCTGGTCCATCGGCTCGTCGTCCCACCGCACCGCGTGGTAGGTGAAGTACTTCGCGATGAAGTGCGACATGTGCGTGAGCGGGATGTAAGCCGCGAGCAGCGCCGTCGCCACGAGGCCCGCACCGAGCAGCGGCGGCACCACGACGCCCGGGTCCCAGGCCAGAAGACCCGTGGCCAGCGGAAGCAGGCTGACTGCGCCGGCCGGGCGCGTGACGTAACCAACGCCGAGCAGCGAGAGCGCCACGACGAAGAACGCCAGGTTGAAGATATCGCCGGGCGTCGTCGAGACCCGCAGCGCTGGGTCGGTGAGCCGGCGGTGGAGCAGGGCGAGCGCGCCGGCCACGGCCAGGATCACTCCGGCCGCGCCGCTGACTTCGACCGCGCGCCGGATCAGATTCAGCTCCGCGAGGTAGGGGGCGTTGGGCGCAAGGTGCATAGCCGCGGCCGCCAGGAACACGACAGCCACGGTCGCCGCCAGCACGTAAAGCCCGAAGTGGAACGGGAACGAGCGGTACCAGAGCGACCGGTTGTGAGTCCTGAGCGCGTGCAGGAAGAGAATCTCGGGCACCATTACCCGGAGTTCACCGAGCAGGTGCCGCTTGCGGGGCGAGCGCCACCACTCGCTCTCTTCGAGATACGAGCCGCCATGTGCCACCCGCTCGGGCGCCTCGTGCGGGACCGGGTAGAGCTCCCACCGCAGGTGCAGCGGCGCCCGGGCATACTGCACCGCCCGCGCGACGCTCGCCGCGACAAAGACGATGGCCGCCGCCGACACGACGAGGTACACGACCAGTGTCACCGTGGGCTCCGAAGGGGGCCGCCTATTCTACCGTGAAGGAGGGCCGTCAGCCGTCAGCCATCAGCCTTCGGCCGGAGGTCAGCCCATCAGCAGCGGGTTCTCCAGCATGCGTTTGAGCGTGCCGAGAAACCGCGCGCCCTGGGCGCCGTCGGCCACCCGATGGTCCACCGACAGGGTGAGCTTCATGCGCCGGCCGATCTTCACCTGGCCGGCCTCGACGATCGGGACTTCCCTCAGCGCACCCACGGCCAGGATCGCCGCCTCGGGCGGGTTGATGATCGCCGAGAATTCCTCGATGCCCATCATGCCGAGGTTCGAGATCGAAAAGGTGGCGCCGGTGTACTCGCTCGGCTGGAGACGGCGGAGGCGGGCGCGGTCGGCCAGAGCCTTCGCCTCGGCCGCGATCTCGGTCAGCGACTTCGAGTCGGCGTCGCGGATCACCGGCGTGATCAGGCCGTCGTCGATCGCGACGGCCAGACCGATGTGCACGCGCGAGAACTGCGTGACGTGGTCGCCGCCGAACGAGGCGTTGATCTCCGGGTGGCGCTTGAGCGCCGAGGCCGACGCCTTGATGATCACGTCGTTGAGCGAGATGGGATAGTTCTCTTCCCGAAGCGCGCGGTAGGCGTCCCACAGGCGGTCGGCCGCCACGTCCACCGTCAGGTAGAAATGGGGCACGGGCGCCTTGCTCTGCACCAGACGCTTGGCGATCGTCCGACGCATCGAGCTCAGCTCGATTTCCTGGATGTCACCCGCCGGCGCCGCCTGCTGCACGGGAGCCGGGCCCGCCTGCGCGCGCGCGAGCGCCGCCTCGATGTCGCGCTTGATCACCCGTCCCTGCGGGCCGGAGCCCTCGAGCGTGGCGAGGTCGAGCCCCGCCTCCGCGGCCATGCGCAGGGCGAGCGGAGAGGCGCGAAGCGTCCGGTGGGCCTCGTGCGCGACGGCAACCGGCGGCACCGCCGTGCGGGCTGGCGCCGGGGCCACCGGCGAGGGCCGTGCCGGCGGCGCCGCCACCGGGGTCGGACGCCGCGGCGGGGCAGGCGTTGCCGCCGCCTCGAGAAGGGCCGAGATGTCCTCGTCCTTGCTGCCGATGACGGCGATGAGCGCGCCGATCTTGATCGTGTCACCCGGCGCCGCCACCAGCTTGCGGAGCACGCCGTTGGTGTAGGCCTCCATCTCGACGGTGGCTTTGTCGGTCTCCACCTCGGCGAGCGTCTGGCCGGTCTCGACCAGGTCCCCTTCCTTCTTGAGCCAGCGGAGGATCTTGCCCTCCTCCATTGTGTCGCTCAACTTCGGCATGACCACGCGGGAAGCCATAGGGGTCCTCCGTAATGGGATCAGGGATCAGGGATCAGGGGTCAGGGATCCGGAAAGGCCAGCAACCATCAGCCAGCCCCGATCCCCGATCCCTGACCCCCGATCCCTAGTCGATGTACAGCACCTCTTTGACCGCCGAAACGACGCGAGCAGGAGAGGGCATGGCCATGTGCTCCAGGTTCTTCGCGTACGGCATCGGGACGTCGGCGCCGTTCACGCGCGTCACCGGCGCATCGAGATCGCCGAACGCCTGCCGGTGGATCAGGTAGGCGATCTGCGCGCCGATGCCGGCGTACTCCCAGCCTTCCTCCACGATGACGCACCGGTTCGTCTTGCGCACCGAGTTCAGAATCGGCGCCTCGTCGAGCGGGCGAAGCGTGCGCGGGTCGATCACCTCGCACGAGACGCCCTCGGCCGCGAGCGTGTCGGCGGCCTCGAGCGCCACGCGCACCATCTTCGACCAGGCCACGATGGTCACATCGGCGCCCTCGCGCTTGACGTCGGCCACGCCGATCGGCACGAGGTATTCCCCGTCGGGCACCTCGCCCTTCGAACCATACAGCGTCTCGCCCTCGAAGAAGATCACTGGGTCGTCGTCTCGGATCGACGATTTCAGCAGCCCCTTGGCGTCGTACGGCGTCGAGGGGGCGACCACCTTGAGCCCCGGCACGTGCGCGTACCACGATTCGAGCGACTGCGAGTGCTGCGCCGCCAGCTGATGGGCCGCGCCGCCGGGTCCGCGGACGACGATCGGCATCTTGAACTGGCCGCCGGACATGTAGAACATCTTCGCGGCGCCGTTGACGATTTGATCCATCGCGAGCATCGAGAAGTTCCACGTCATCATCTCGATGACCGGCCGGAGCCCGACCATCGCCGCGCCGACGCCCACGCCGGCGAAGCCTTCCTCGGTGATGGGCGTGTCGATGACCCGGCGCTCGCCGAACTCCTGGAGCAGGCCCCGGCTGACCTTGTAGGCGCCCTGGTAGACCCCGACCTCCTCGCCCATGAGGAAGACCCTGGGGTCACGCTGCATCTCTTCCCGGAGCGCCTGGGTCAGGGCATCGCGGTAGGTCAGGACAGGCATATGAGATTCCGGCAATCGCGGTGCTGGATTCGGGAGTCAGGATTCAGGATTCGGCCCCGGACCCTGAATCCCGAATCCCGACTCCTGAATCCTACCGAGACAATGTGTACGGCCCGTACGGCTGGCTGTACACGTCCTCGTACAAAGCGCTCGCCGACGGCTCCGGGCTCGCGTCGGCGAACTCGACCGCGGCGTCGACCACCGCGCGGACCTCGGCGTCGAGCCGCTCGAATCCCGCCTGGTCGATGAGCCCCTGGTCGGCCAGCCGCTTGAAGTGGTGACGGATCGGGTCCTTCAGCTTCTGCTCCTCGACTTCTTCCTTCGTCCGGTAGTGGCCGTGCACGGGGTCGGACATCGAGTGGCCCATGAACCGGTAGCAGCGCGCCTCGATGAGCGTCGGCAGATGCTCGCTGCGCGCCAGCTTCACGGCCCGGCCAACCGCATCGCGCACCGCGAGGACGTCCATGCCGTCCACCGTCTCGCTCGCGATGTCGTAGGCGCACGCCCGCTGCGCGACGTCGTAGATGGCCGACGCCCGCTCGATCGCCGTCCCCATCCCGTACCGGTTGTTCTCGACGATGTAGACGCAGGGCAGCTTCCAAAGGGCGGCCATGTTCAGCGACTCGTGGAAGGCGCCGATGTTGACCGCCGCTTCGCCGAAGAAGCAGAGGACGACCTGCGGGCGTTCCTCGGTACTTCAGCGCGAAAGCGACGCCGGTCGCCAGCGGGATGTGCCCGCCGACGATGGCGTGGCCGCCGAGCAGCCCGTGCCCGGCGTCGAACAGGTGCATCGACCCGCCCTTGCCGCGCGAGACGCCCGTGTCGCGCCCGAACAGCTCGGCCATCACGCGACGGGGGTCGGCGCCCTTCGTGATGGCGTGCACGTGGTCGCGGTAAGAGCAGAAGATGTAGTCGTCGGGCTCGATCGTGGACATCGCTCCCACTGACACCGCCTCCTGCCCGATCTGCAGGTGGCAGAACCCCCCGATCTTCTGGAGCGAGTACATCTCGGCGCAGCGCTCCTCGAAGCGGCGGCCGAGGAGCATCTTCCGCAGCAACTCCACCTGCGCGTCGGCCGCCAGCGGGGCGGGCTGGTCACTCAAGCGCGTGTCGGGCATATCGACTCGTCGTAGGCATCGGCCTGCTCGTGCGCGTGGTACGAGGAGCGCACCAGCGGCCCCGATTCGACGTGCCCGAAGCCAAGGCTCAGGGCCGTGGACCCGAGCATCTCGAACTCCTCCGGATGATAGTAGCGCGCCACCGGCAGATGCGCGGCCGACGGGCTCAGGTACTGACCGATGGTGAGGATGGCGCAGCCAACCGACCGCAGGTCGGCCAGCGTCGCGACGATCTCGTCCCATGTCTCGCCCAGACCGACCATCAGGCCCGACTTGGTGGGGATGTGCGGGGCGTATCGTCGGGCGCGGTCCAGCAACTCGAGCGTCCGCGGGTACCGGCCGCCCGGCCGGGCCGTGCGGTACAGGCGCGGCACGGTTTCGGTGTTGTGGTTCAGGATGTCCGGGCCGGCATCGAGCACGGCGTGAAGAGGCGCCTCCTTCCCCTGGAAGTCGGGGATGAGCACCTCGATCCGGCATGACGGCACGCGCCTGCGAATCTCGGCGATGGTTGCCGCGAAGATCGACGCCCCTCCGTCGGGGAGATCGTCCCGATCGACAGACGTGATGACGGCGTAGCGGAGCCGCATCCGCTCGGCGGCGTCAGCCACCCGGGCCGGCTCTGCGGTGTCGAGGCCTGTCGGCCGGCCGTGCGCGACGGCGCAGTAGGGGCAGTTCCGCGTGCAGACGTCGCCGAGGATCATGAACGTCGCGGTCCCGTGGTGCCAGCACTCGCCGATGTTCGGGCAGTGCGCCTCCTCGCAGACCGTATTGAGGCGCAATTCCCCCATCAGCCGCTTGAGGCGGATGTAGTCGGGCGAGCCAGGCGCCTTGACCTTCAGCCAGGCCGGTTTCTGCTCGCGCGAACGGATGAATGCGACCGGATGGTCGGCGGATGTGCTCATGGCGAGACGTCGAACCCACGAGATCATACCATGCGGCGACGCGCCGGCCGGCGCGTGGACAGCCGCTACTGCCCTGTTCTCAGGAGGATGGCGAGAGTGCCAGGCTCGAGGCGGGAGAGCGTCGGGTCGGGGTAGGGCGAGAAGAGCGTCAGCGCGGCGACGACACGTCGGTCGCGCTCGATCGGCCCGCGGGCGACCGACACCTTCCGTCCCAGGTAGAGCTGCGCCACTTTCGCGCGGTCGTAGATTCCAGCCTCTCCAAAGGCGTCGAGCGGGTCGAACCTCTCGGCCTTCCACGCGCCGGGCGGAGTGCCCATCCGGAAGTCTACGGGCAGTGCGCGCCTGACGCGGTCGATCGCCTCCTCGATGCCCTCGCCCAGCACGGTGACGTCGTAGGTCCCGTCGGGGGCGCTCAGGGGCGTGAACAGTCTGGCCAGTTCAGGAGCCGGGCGGCCGGGCAGCTGCCAGCCGGAGGCTGTCGCGGCCAACGTGCCCGAGACGATGGCCGTGGCCGCCAGGGCGGCGGCGGCGAGGGTCAGCAACGCATGAGGTCCCCGCGTGCGGCGCCTTGACACGAGGTCGATCGAGCGATAGTGTTTGACTGACGAAACTGGATTCCGCATAGTGGACTCATCGCTCCAGGTTTCTTCGCCCGCTCCGGCTGCGGTCCACGGTCCGATGACCTCGGTGGACAAGGCGTTCGACGTGTGCGAGGCGCTGTCGCACGAACCCGGTGGAATGAGTCTATCCGACCTGGCGCGCGCGCTGAAACAGCCGCGGCCGAGCGTGCACCGGCTGTTGAGCGTACTCAAGCGGCGGGGTTACGTCCGCCAGGACGAGGACACCCAGCGCTACAGCCTGGGCATCAAGATGCTCGAGTTGTCGTTCCGGTCGTTGGGGCGATCGGAATTGCGGCTGCACGCGTATCCCGTGCTGCGCGATTACGCCGCCACTTCGGGAGCGCACGTGTTCCTGTCGGTGCCGTCGGCCGGCGAGGTCACCTACTGCTGGCAGCCTGAGGGGGGTGACCCGGCGATGCGGACGACCTACGGCAGGGAGATGCCGGCGCACTGCTCGCTCTACTTCGCGGGCGACCGAGGGCGGGCCGGGCGGCGGCTGTCCTGCCTGCGGCTGGCCGAGCCGCGCGACGTGACGCGGCAGGATGAGGCCATTTCGCACCTGGGCTTCGACCGGGCGCCGTCGGCACCGGACGGCGCCGCAGAGCGACTCTGCTGCACGTGCGCGCCGGTCTTCGACTACACGGGGCGCGAGGTCGCGCGCGTCGGCGTCTTCGTCCACGCGGGCGACGATCGGCCGCTGGTTGGCGTGCACAACCGCGGCGCCTGGGAACTGGCCCGTCACCTGTCGCTGCGCCTGGGGTATCTGTCGGCCGTGGCGATGGGGGTGGCGTAGGAAGGGGAGAGACGATGGCGTATGTGATTTGCGAGCCGTGCATCGGCACCAAGGACACCGCGTGCGTGGACGTGTGCCCGGTGGACTGCATCCACCCGCGCAAGAACGAGGACACGTTCGAGTCCGCGGAACTGCTCTACATTCATCCCGACGAGTGCATCGACTGCGGCGCGTGCGTGCCCGCATGCCCCGTCGAGGCGATCTTCCCGCTCGACGAGGTGCCCGAGAAGTGGGCGAAGTTCATTGAGATCAATGCGGGGCATTTTCGGAAGTAGGGATCGGGGATCAGGGGTCGGGGATCAGGGATCAGGGGCGACGGGGACCGTGCGTAGGGCGTACGGCGTAAGGCGTGAGGCGGATAGGGGGCAGCGCAATGGGCTTAATCGACCATACGTTCAACGACAACATCATCACCACCAACGTGGACGCGGTGCTCAACTGGGCGCGGCAGAACTCGCTCTGGCCGATGGGGTTCGGCCTCGCCTGCTGCGCGATCGAGATGATGGCGGCCGGCGGCTCCCGGTTCGACATCGCCCGGTTCGGCGCCGAGGTGTTCCGTGCCTCCCCGCGCCAGGCCGACCTGATGATCGTCGCCGGCACAGTGACCAAGAAGATGGCGCCGGTGCTGCGCCGGCTCTACGACCAGATGCCCGAGCCGAAGTGGGTCATCTCGATGGGCAGCTGCGCGAACGCGGGCGGGCCCTTCCCGACCTACAGCGTGCTGCAGGGCGTCGACAAGGTCGTGCCGGTCGACGTGTACATCTCGGGCTGCCCGCCGCGGCCAGAGGCGCTGCTCTACGGCCTGATGCGGCTGCAGGACAAGATCCGCAAGGAAGGCACCGTGCTGCGCAAGGAGCGGGTGATCAAGTCCGGCGCGTCCGAGCCGGTCCTGGTGGAAGGGTAGCGCGATGACTTCACTGCTTCGCAAGATCTTCCTCGTCGATCTGTTGAAGGGCCTCTGGGTGACGCTGAGCTACACGCCCGAGCCGGCCTTCACCTTCCAGTACCCGCGCGAGCGCCGGCCGACGTCGCCGCGCTTTCGGGGGATCCTGCGCCTGCAGGTGGAGCCGGGGACCGGGGCCCAGGTGTGCATCGTGTGCGACCAGTGTGCGAAGGCCTGTCCGGACGATCTGATCTCGCTCGGCGGCCACCGCGAACCGGGCCAGAAGCTGAAGGCGCTCGACTACTTCGATTTCAACCTGTCGCGCTGCTGTTTCTGCGGGCTGTGCTCGGAGGCCTGTCCGACCAAGCCGGTCAAGGCGCTGATCATGAGCGAGGACTACGAACTCGGGCACTACGGTCGGGAGGAGCAGATCCTGCGCATCGACGAGATGTACGACGGTGTCCCGATCGAACGCTACACGCGCTGACGAAGACCGTGGGGCGCCGCTCGTGGGCGCCGCCGACATGGAGGGAGGGCGACCATGACCGTCCGTGCGCGCCTGGCGGTCGCAGCGGCCTGCATGTGTCTGCTGTCCTGGTCGCTCGCCGCCACGGGCCGGAAGGTGAGCGTCGCCACGGCCTCGGCGCAGATCGGGGTGGCGGACCTGCTCTACGACCGCGCCGACTACCGCGCGGCGATGCAGGTCTACATGGCGGCGACCGAGTGCGAGGACGCCGCGGTCCGGGACCGCGCGCGGGCCGGCGTGGTGCGATCGGCGCTGCGCATCGCCGAATTCGGCGTGGCGATCACGCAACTCCCGGGTCTCGGCAGCGCCGGTGCGACCGACCCGGCCACGCTGGCGCTGGCGGGTGACGTGCTCTGGGCGTCGGGCCGCTTCGACGAAGGGGAGACGGCTTACCGCAACGCGCTCAGGCTCGATCCGGCCAGCCCACGGGCGCGGCTGGGACTGGCCAAGTCCCTCGCCTCGCGGAACCAGATGGAATCGGCCCTCGACCAGGCGCAGGCCGCGCTGCGCGGCGCGCCTGGCGATCCCGACATCCGCCACGCGCTCGGGTCGATCTACGAACGGATGCACCGCTACGACGAGGCGGCCGCGGCTTACCTGTCGTACCTGAGCGCGCTCCGCGGGGCCGACCGGCCCGAGCAGACGCAGTGGGCCCGCAGCCACATCGCGTTCCTGCGTTCGTTCGACGGGACCGTGCCGTACGAGATGGAGTCGACGCGCAAGGTGAGGCGTCACGTGTTCGACTTCCGGCTGGTGGACGGCAAGGTGGTGCTCAAGGGGAAGATCAACGGCGGCCGCTCGGTGGACCTCACGCTCGACACCGGCGCCGAGTACACGGCGATCAGCGAGCGGACGGCGGCGCGATTCGGCGTCCCGGCGCTCGCCGAGACGCTGACGGCCGGAGTCGGCGAGGCCGGCCTCCGCGGCCAGCGGCTGGCGAAGATCCGCTCGCTCGACCTCGGGTCGCTCACGATCTACAACCTGCCGTGCCTCATCAAGACGCCGGCGATGCCCGGGCTTCCCGTCGACACGACCGACGGATTCTCGCCGCTGGCGCTCGGGCTGTCGATGACGGTCGATTACCGCACCCGCCGCGTCTACCTCGGCGAGCTCGGGCTGGACCAGGGGCCTGCGCGCGAGCTCCCGCTGCGTCTCAACCGGCTGGCCACGGTCGAGGGCACGGTCGGCGACACTCCGATGAGCTTCATCGTCGACACCGGGGGTGAGGGGATCCTCGTGAGCGCCAGCGCGGCCCGCGGCCTGTTCACGCCGGCCGATCGGCACCGGATCAAGCTGCAGGTGTACGGCGCCTCGGGCTACGAACCGGACGCCTACCTGCTGCCGGGGCTGGACCTCTCGTTCGGTCCGCTGCGGCTGCCGAACCAGCCGGTCGTGGTGCTGGACCTGCGGGCGCCGAGCGTGCTGCTCGGCTACGAGGTCGGCGGCGTCCTTGGCTACCGCCTGCTCGGGCGGTACCGGGTTGACTTCGATCTCGGCCGCAGCGTGCTCAGGCTCAGGGATCTTTGAGGCTCAAGGTCGAGCCGCTCAGAGCAGCTCCCTCGTCGCTCCGGCGGGGGCTTCCGGATCGAACCTGATCAGCGCCAGCTCGGGGCCGTCGTGGGCGGCCGAACAGGCCCAGGTGTCACCGATTCGCGTGCGCCACTCCCCGGTCAGCCGGGCCGACTCGTGCACGTGGCCGTGGAGCGTGATGAGCGGTTGGCGCCGCTCGATGAAGCGCCGGATGGCGATGCTGCCGACGTGGACGTCGAGCGGGACGTAGTCGACCGTACGGCCGTCGAGCGCCGCACGGTCCAGCGGCGTCCGATAGGGCGGCGCGTGAAACAGCATGATCGCCCGGTCGAGCGGCGCCTCCGCGGTCAGCACGCGAAGATCCTCCTGGATCGTGCCATGCCGAATCTCCGACGGTGAAGCCGGGACCGTGCGCCAGCCCTCCTCGGGCGACAGGCATCCGGGATCCACGTACCGGGACACGTCATAGCGTTCCCAGTCCTTGAGCCGGAACGGTGTTGGCGGCACGCACGAGTACCCGGTGACCACGAAGCCCAGCCAGCCGACCCGCCGATCGTGTGCGTAGTGCCAGAGCCGGCGCGTGGCGACGTCGAGCACCGCCGCCTCTTCGATGCGCGGGTCGTCGTTCCCGAGGATGGCGAAGATCGCCGGATACGCCTCGCCCAGCTCCTGCCGAACCCGCTCGAGCGATGGCGCCAGATAACCGTTGATGAAATCGACGTGCGCGGGGTCGAGCGAGGCCGCCAGCCCGAATCCCGAGGGCAGCAGATCGCCGCCCAGGAACACCGCGGCGGGACGTTCGGCGGCAACCGCCCCGAACAACTTCTCGTAGCGATCGATGTGGCCGTGAAGATCGGAAACGAAGAAACACGTAGGCATTCGAACCGCCGGGATCCCATCCAATCGGTCGTGAGCCCTATGCCCTGAGCCCGGAGCCTTGAGCCCTTCTTACCCCGCCTTCCCGAGCGTCAGCGCCCTGGCCGGATCGGTGATGGCGCCGATCTTCGACGCGAAGCTCGAGTGGTTCGCGAAGTCGGCATCGGTGACGATCTTCACGTCGAGCAACCCCTCGGTCTTGTACCCGGTCCGCAGGTAGTTCATCTCGCTCAGGCAGAGACTCCATCCCTCGAGCCACACTTCCAGCTGTCGCCGGGCCTCCTCGTCGCCGTTCACGTGCACGATGAGGTCGATATCGCTGCCCGGGCCGGCTGTGGCGTTCTTCGTGCTGCCGAAGACGTACATCGCCTTGACGGCGAACCGCGCCGGGTCGACCTGGGACGCGATGTGCTCGACCATCCGCAGCCGCCAGCGCCAGTGGTCCTCGGTGAGCGCGTGGATCTCGGCGTGGTGCTCCGGGGCCGTGTCACGGGCCTGCGTGGCGGGCCCGAAGTAGCCGACGGCCTCGTCGAGGTCGGCGTTCATCAGGACCTGCAGGACCTGGCCGTCCATCACCCTGGGCACGTCGATGACGTGCACGACGTCTGAGAGATGGGTGTACTCGGGCAGCAGTTCCGCCAGGATGTTCGGCGCGCGCCTCAGGAACAGCTCGTTGCAGACCTGCCCGGGGTCGCCGGGGAAGAGCGGCAGGTAGCGGATCCCGGCTTCGACCAGGTCCTGGAAGAAGTGGGTCCCGAACGAGAGGTCGGGCGTGTAGTTCCCCTTCTTCGCGGCGATCTCCATCAGCACCGCGGTGTTGTTGATGTCCGAGTAGGTGACGCTGACGCCGAGCTTGATGTCGCCCCGGCTGCCCCAGCGCCCCGGGCCCATCAGGATGAACTGGCGCTTGGGCAGCAGCTTGTTCAGCCGTCCGATGGCGCGCCCGACGTCCTTCAGCTCGGTGAGATTCTCGAGCCGATCGTACTGATCCGGGTCGACGTAGACGATGTGCGTGACGTCGGGGACGCGGCCGTTGGACACGTACCGGTTCGCGGCGAACACCACGCGGTCGGCCGGCAGCTCGCGCGGGATCGACGACGCCACCGCGTCGCTCGAGAAACTCTGCGGGCGGCACTGCAGCAGGTAGAGGTCCTTGCCGTCGGAGGCGAACTCGACATCGACCGGCGATCCGATCCGCTCGCGCAGGAGCCTGAGCATCGCGCGCATCCTCGCCATGAACGGCGAGCTGCTCACCAGTCCGTCGAAGGTGACGACGGTGTGCGACTCGGCAGGATCCCAGCCGAACCCGACGGGCCGGTGGATCCCCTCGCTGTCGTAGACCGACGCGATCTGGTCGAGCGCCGGGAACTCGCGTCCGTATTCGCGGAACAGGTCGGCTACATCCACGGTCTCGAAGCGCTCGGTCTCGAGGTTGATGACATCGATCTTCCGCGGCGCGTACCGCAGGATCTCGTCGGGCGTCACGTTCACGCGCAGGCCCGGCTGCCCGGGCGCCACCAGGATCGGGTAGTCGTCGCCCACCCGGTCGACGGCCCGCGTGCCGAGGCCGGGCACGAGGCGGACCAGGCCGTCGTCGCGCTTGATCCGCGGCGACCAGCGGAACTCGTTGTTGCTGAAGGCCACGCCGGCATACGACGGCATGAAGTACGGGCCGACGCGGCTGCCGACCACCTCCTGGATCATGATCCCCATCTCCTCGTGGAGGTCGATGAGGTTGCGCTCGGCGCGGTACTCGAATCGGATCGGCGCCGAACAGCGACGCGTAGACCTCGGAAATCGCGTCCGTCAGGGCGCTCATCCGCTCGGCCTTCGTGCCGACGTTCGCGATGAACAGGCTCTTGTACTTGCCTGAGAAGGCCGCGCCCATCCGGTCCTCGAGCAGGCTCGAGCTGCGGACGATGAGCGGCTTGCCCTCGAGATCGTCGAGCGCGAGCGAGAGCCCCTTCAGGATCTCGGGGGCGAAGCGGGAGTTCTTGAACACCTGCACGATGTGCGGGTACTCGCGCCGGATCTGCTCGATCTCGAGGTACTTCCGGTTGTAGACGTCCTCGAGCTGGTTCTGCTCCACGAAGCTCTGCAGGCCGTCGGAGGCGATGTACCAGGTCTTGGGCACCTTGATGTCGGACAGCAGGTCGGAGTACTCGCCGCACTTGCGGATGATCTGCGCCGCGAGCAGCATCCCCGCGCTCTTGCCGCCCAGCTTCCCGTGGCTCGCCGGCGGGCTGATGATGTGGTTGACCAGGTCGTGGAAG
This sequence comes from uncultured Acidobacteriota bacterium, assembly GCA_963727765.1. Classification (GTDB taxonomy): domain Bacteria; phylum Acidobacteriota; class Vicinamibacteria; order Vicinamibacterales; family Fen-181; genus FEN-299. The sequence goes on along the minus strand of CAVSGZ010000012.1, from coordinate 229,888 downwards.
TCGCCGATCTCGATGTAGTTCTTCGCGGTGTTGATGTACTCGAGGTCCTCGGTGAAGAAGCGCCGCGCGAGCGACACGCGCAGCCCGATCTGCACCGAGCGGGACAGCTCCTCGTCCCGGACACCGATTTGGTGATACCGCTCGAGCGCCTGCCCGATGTCGGACAGCGACGTGCACTGGTTCTCGACCGCCTCGACCAGGAAGCCCGTCTTGTCGTCCCTGATCCACTTCTGGATGCACAGGATGATCTCGCCCTCGCTCAGGTGCGCGGCCGCGATGCGGAACGCGTCCTCGGTCAGCGCCAGCAGGTCGTTGATGCTCTTGCGCCGCAGCGGGATGTTGTCCTCGAAGCTGTCGGCCTCCGGGGTGAAGTCGGCCGCGAACCGCTGGAGCAGCTGCTGCGCCTCGTCAATGCCGTTCCAGCACAGGTAGTTCAGCATCCGGCGCGAGATCCGCAGCAGCAGCTGCTGGTCGGTCTTGCGGAGGAACTCGATGATGACCCACCACTCGCGCTTTTCGGGCGAGGCGAGGTGGTCCATCGCCGACTGCCAGTTGCTGAGCGTGGCCTGCAGGCGGCGCTGCATCAGGAAGTGGGCCAGCCGCTCGGCGATCGTGTCGATCAGCTTCCGCTCCTCCTTGAGGAACGGCCCGTCGTCGGCCCGCGGCATCTGGCGGGTGTAGAAGATCTCGATCGCCCCGACCCGCTCTCCCTGCAACATCACGTCGGCGCGCTGCACCCAGGGCGTCTCGACGACGCGCGGCGGCTGGTAGACCGTGTTGTCGAGCGTGATCTTGGCCCAGCACACGCTCGGGTACTGCCAGCCGGCCGGCAGCACCTCGGTCAGCTGGCGGCACACCTCGTCGACCGAGGCATCGGGCTGGTTGATGAGCTCGTGGACCTTGTAGAGCGTGTGCAGCTCCTTCGCCCGTTCCTGGAGCTGCTCGATGATGTTGTTGACCGGCAGATTCGTAGGAGTCATGTCCGTTCGCGTGCCTCAGGCCACTGGATCGCGCCGCACCCCTGGCGGCCGTCCACGGCGATCCGCAGCGGGTGCGGCAGCCGCACGTGCCGCACGAACTCGGTCTCGGTCACCGCCTCGACGCGGCCGAGGCCGTCCCAGTCGACGGGGAAGTCGCCGTCGAAGGGCACCGAGAAGTAACTGACGCCGAAGCTCGAGATGTTGTGGAAGAAGTGCGAGCCCTGGCTGAGATCGACGTTCATCGCCGGGAGCGTCGCCTCGACGATCGCCCGGGCGCCGCCGATCTGCGACCAGGCGACCGGGATGCCCAGCCACGGGTCGGAACTGCCCCAGCGGCCGAAGCCGATGAGCAGGTAGGGCACGCCCCGCTCGACGAGGTCGAGGTTGACGCGCGCGATCTCGTCGGCAATCGCCCGCGTGTGGCAGGCCTCGAACCGATCCGGCTTCACGTAGACCACGTCCCGCACGCCTTCCACGATGCCGTTGCCCAGCACGCGACAGGAGGCCGTCACCAGGCGCCCGCGGTCGAGCGCGTCGAGATCGAGGTCGACGACCGTGTCGGAGACCGCCATCGGCCGGACCTGGAGGAAGCCGAACTGCGCGGGCCCGTCCTCCCCCTCGGGCGGGAAGGTGACGGCGAACTCGATTTCCACCGGCGCGCCGAGCGCGTCCTGGCAGACGCGGAGAATCGCCTTCAGCAGATCGTTGAGCGCGTACTCCTCGATCACCAGGAGCGGCGCGAAGGTGAGGGCCCGCGGGCCGCGGATCCCCAGGCCGCTCGACAGCCGATCCGATCGCCCGTCGTAAGTCGAGGCCAGGAGCCGCAGCGTGCCGTCTTCTTCCGCGTCGGCGATGGGCAGGTGCACGAGATACTCGGTTTCCTCGACCGGATCGTATATCGGCACGTGGCCCATGTTGACGGCCCAGAACTCGACCTGCGTCTGGCGCAGCAAGTCCCCGACTGACGCGTAGGGTGGCGTGGCGTGCGGCTGGGCCGGCGAGTAGCTCCACGCCAGGCCGCCGTCGACGATCGTCTTGCCGAGACCGAGCGCGAGGTTGACCACGCCGTCCTCGGGCCGCGTGCGGCCGGAGCGGTAGAAGCTGTACGAGCGGGCGACGCCGGACATGTCGGGGTAGAACCGGTCCCGATACCGGCGGCCGACGACGCCCTGCAGGATGACCGCCATCCGGTCGTCGTCCGCCTGGCCGGTCAGCCGGCGGTAGTTGCGCGCGTTCTCGAAGAAGGTGGACGCGTAGACGAGCTTGATCGCCTCGACCAGCCGGTGGAAGCGGCTCTCCACGTCGTGCTGGTTGTTCGGGATCATCTTGGTGGTATAGACGCCGGCGAACGGCTGGTTGAGCGCGTCCTCGAGCAGGCTCGACGAGCGCACGGCCAGCGGCGTGTGCACCTGGCTGACCAGGGCGTAGAGGTCGCCGAGCAGCTCGACCGGGAGGTCGGCCGACTGGAAGGCCTGGGCGATCTTGAAGTCGCTCTCCCCCGACCGGGCGAGATCCCAGAGCCGGTTGGCGTCCATGAACGACTCGAAGCAGTCGGTGGTGACCACCGTGAGTGTCGGCACGTGCACGTCGAAATGCCGGCGCAGACGCGCGGCGCCTCCCGGCCCGAGGACCTGCTCGAGGCCCGTCGCGAGCAGTCCCTTCACGCCGAGCAGGCTGTGAGCCTTCCCGCCGAACGCCCCCGAGCCGATGCGCGTGAACCGCTCGGTTCCATCGAAGAACCGCCGGTCGAACGCGGGCACCTCGGGGCGGGGGAGAGTAGTCGTCATCGGGGCAGGCTCCGGGTGGACGGGCGCTTACTGAGGATACCTGATAAGTCGGAGGACGGGGAGAGAAGTCGGAACTGACGCCTGTCAGTCGGGTCTGACGCCTGTCAGTCGGTGCGGCCGGTGCCGTGAACACGGTTGCGGTGGCGCGACGCGATGGCGCGACGCGATTGACGGCGGTCGTGCCTTGACGTAGAGTCACGCGAATTCCCTACATGCCCACGAGCCTTCCGATTCAATTTCACGTCATGGCCAAGCCATCCGGCTCGGCCTGCAACCTCAACTGCGCCTACTGCTACTTCCTGAAGAAAGCGGGGCTCTATCCGGGCAGCTCTTTCCGCATGCCGGATGAGGTCCACGAGGCCTACATCCGTCAGTTGCTCGACTCCCACACGACAGCGCAGGTGACCGTCGCGTGGCAGGGTGGAGAACCGACGTTGATGGGGCTCGATTTCTTCGCCCGCTCGATCGAGCTGCAGAGAAAGTACGCCAGGCCCGGCGTGCAGATCGAGAACACGTTCCAGACCAACGGGCTTTTGATCGATGACGATTGGTGCCAGTTCTTCCGCAAGAACCGCTTCCTCATCGGGCTGAGCCTCGACGGCCCCGAGGACGTCCATGACCACCATCGCAGGGACCACGCTGGCCACGGGACCTTTGCGAGGGTGATCAAGGCTCTCCGGCTGCTTCAGAAGCACCGGGTGGACGTCAACATCCTGTGCACGGTCAATTCGCAAAACGGCGGGCGACCACTCGAGGTCTATCGGTTCTTCCGGGATGAGCTGGGTGCCCACTATCTCCAGTTCATTCCGATCGTCGAGCGAGACAACGCGACCGGGTACCAGGAAGGCGATACGGTGACCGACAGGTCGGTCGGCCCCGAACAGTGGGGTGGGTTCCTGAACGCGATCTTCGACGAATGGGTGCGGCGGGACGTCGGGACGACCTTCGTCGTCAACTTCGATGGGGCCCTGGCTGGCTGGCTCGGGATGGCCGGCACGTTGTGTCTGTTCGGGCCCACCTGCGGCCTGGCGATGGCGCTCGAGCACAATGGGGATCTGTACTCGTGTGACCACTTCGTGGAGCCCAGGCATTACCTGGGCAACATCTTGAGGCGACCGCTTGTCGACCTGGCGCTGGGGGATCAGCAGTGCCGATTCGGCAGCGCCAAGCGGGACACGCTTCCCGCCTATTGCCGGAAGTGCCGATTTCTCTCCGTGTGTCATGGTGAGTGCCCGAAGAACCGCTTCGTGACGACGCCGGACGGCGAGCCAGGTGGCAACTACCTGTGCCCGGGCTACATGGCGTTCTTCGCACACGCCGATCCATACATGCGGGTGATGGGCGATCTCCTGGCCAGCGGCCGGCCGGCGGATGGGGTGATGACGATGTTGGAAAGGCGCCGGTGATGGTGGGGCGGGTGTGGCGTGGTGGTCTCTGGCGTGACCGTGGAGGACTGTGATGCGAGGGAGGACTGAATGAAGCGCTCGATCGTTCCAAGATTGAGCCGCCTGGCGGTTGGAGTGACGGTCGCCTTCATCGCCGCGATCGTGGTGCGATCGCAGTCCTCTGTGGATCGAACCACGCTCCCGATTCCGCCGGCGCCGTTCCGGGGCAGGATCACGCACGACTTCGCGACGTCCGAGCGTCAGCCCAGGCCGGGCGTGACCGCTCCGCCCGGCGCCCCGAACGTGGTGGTGATCCTGCTCGATGACACCGGGTACGGCCAGACGTCGACATTCGGAGGGCTGGTCCCGACGCCGACGCTCGACCGCCTGGCGGCGAACGGCTTGCGGTTCACGCGGTTCCACGTCACGGCCCTGTGCTCCCCGACGCGCGCGGCTCTGCTGACTGGCCGCAACAGCCACGCCGTCGGCATGGGCACCATCACGAATTGGGCCGACGAGTTCCCGGGCTACACCGCATCGATTCCGAAGTCGGCGGCGTTTGTGTCGGAGATCCTCCGCGCGAACGGCTATGCCACGGCCAGCATCGGCAAGTGGCACTTGATTCCGGACGCCGAGACGACGCTGGCGGGCCCGTTCGATCATTGGCCGACCCATGAGGGTTTCGATTATTTCTATGGTTTCATCGGCGGCGAGACCGATCAGTGGCACCCCGAGTTGAACGAGGGGACGACGCCTGTCCGCATGTCACCACCGCCGGGGCGCGAGGGCGACTACACGTTGAACGAGGACCTGGCGAGTCACGCCCGCGCCTGGATCCTCCAGCAGAAAGGCCTGGCGCCGGACCGCCCGGTCTTCGTGTACTTCGCGCCAGGCGCGACCCACGCGCCGCTGCAGGCCCCCAGGAAGTGGATCGAGCCCTTCAAGGGCAGGTTCGACATGGGGTGGGACGCGTACCGACGCATGGTGTTCGAGCGCCAGAAGCAGCTCGGCGTGGTGCCGGCCGACGCGGAACTGACGCCACGGCCGCCGGAACTGCCGGCGTGGGACTCACTGAGCGCCGATCGGAAAAAGGTCGCCGCGCGGCTGATGGAGGTGTTCGCGGGTTTCCTGGCACAGGTCGACTTCGAGGTCGGGCGCGTCCTCGACACCTTCCGCGAGACCGGGCAGCTCGACAACACGCTCGTGGTCTACATCGCCGGCGACAACGGCGCGAGCCTCGAGGGCACTCTCAGCGGAACCGACAACATCATGGAGCAGGTGAACGGCATCCAGACACCCGTGACTGAGGTGCTGCGCCGCCTCGACGACATCGGAGGGCCGATGTCGAACCCGCACTACCCGGCCGGCTGGGCCTGGGCGGGCAACACGCCGTTCCAGTGGGGCAAGCGGATTGGCTCTCACCTGGGCGGGACGCGAGATCCGATGGTGGTGTCCTGGCCGGCCCGCATCAAGGACCCCGGGGCGGCGCGCTGGCAGTACCTGCACGTCATCGACCTGTTCCCGACCATTCTCGAGGCCGCGGGACTGCCGCAGCCCCGATTGGTCAACGGGGTCGAGCAACAGCCGGTCGACGGCGTCAGCTTCCTCGACGTGCTGGCCTCCGGGTCTGCACCCGAACATCGGACGAGGCAGTACTTCGAGATGCATGGGAACCGAGCCATCTACAGCGGAGGGTGGGTCGCCGCGCAGCGCACGGGGCTGCTGCCGTGGGCCGACACCTTCGGCGCGGACCAGGCGACGCCGGACTGGGAGCTGTACGACCTCAGTCACGACTTTTCCGAGGCGCACAACCTCGCCAGCACACGACCGGACAAGCTCGAGGAGTTGAAGCGGTTGTTCGAGGAGGAGGCGGCCCGGAACCAGGTCTACCCGATCGACCCGCGCATCAACGGCCGGCAGCATCCCAATCCTCCCCCGCCGGGAGGACGCAGTTTCTATACGTTCTATTCCGGCGGCGCGCACCTCTTCGGCGCGCTCGCGCCGGCGACCAGGAACCGGACGCACACCTTCACGGCCTACGTCCAGATTCCGGCGGGCGGCGCTGACGGCGTTCTGGTGGCCGAGGGCGGTACGGCATCCGGGTATTCGCTGTACATCAAGGATGGTCATCCCGCTTACACCTACAACTACTTTCGTCGCGAGGTGACCACGATTGCGGGACCCGATCGACTGCCGCCCGGCCCTGCGGTGATCGGCCTCCACTTCGCATTCGAGGGGCCGGAGGCGGGTGGCCCGGCGACGGTCACGCTGACGGTGGATGGCAGGAAGGTGGGGGAGGCGCGCCTGGCTCACACGGTGCCGCGCGAGTACTCGGTACGACGAGACGTTCGACGTCGGGGAGGATACCGCCTCGCCGGTGGGGCCCTATGCCGCGCCGTTCCGTTTCACTGGCACGCTCCAGCGCCTCGAAGTGCGCTCGGAGCAACCGCCCGGAGGAGCACGGTAGCGGGCGTCCTGCCGAGTGACTCGGGGCGGACAAAGAAAGGGCGGCCCTTTCGAGCCGCCCCCTTGACTACTCTGCGTCAGTTCCGACTACTCGGCGAAGCCCCCGACTACTCTGCGAAGCCCCCGACTAGTCGGCGCAGCCGACTAAACCCACCCTCTGTCCTTGCACGCCTTGGCCACGCGGTTCACCGCGATGACGTAGGCGGCGTCGCGCATGTACAGCTTCTGCTTGCGGGCCAGTTCGCTCACGGCGCTGAAGGCGGCCGTCATCTTGACATCGAGCTTGCCCAGCACTTCGTCGCGTTCCCAGTAGTAGTTCATGTTCCCCTGGACCTGCTCGAAGTAGCTGCAGGTCACGCCGCCGGCGTTGGCCAGGAAGTCGGGGATGACGAAGATGCCGCGCTCGAAGATCACCTTGTCGGCCTCGGGCGTCGTCGGGCCGTTGGCGCCCTCGCCAATCAGCTTCACCTTGCCGTGGATCTTGTTCACGTTCTCGCCGGTGATCTGGTTCTCGATGGCAGACGGCAGCAGGACGTCGACCTCCTGCTCGATCCAGGCGTCGCCCGGTAGCACTTCGTAGCCGAGCTTGCGCGCCTTGGCCTTGTCGATGCCGCCGAACGGATCGGTGATCCCCATCAACTCGTCGGGGTCGAGGCCGGACGTCTTGCGGAAGGTGTAGGAGACCTGGTCTTCCTGGTCCCAGCACGACACGCAGATCACCTTGCCGCCAAGCTGCCGGAACAGGCGCACGGCGTACTGCGACACGTTGCCGAAGCCCTGGACCGCGGCCGTGCAGTCCGACGGCTTGAGGCCCATCTCACGCAGCGCCTCGCGGACGGTGAAGATCAGCCCGAACCCGGTCGCCTCGGTGCGCCCGAGCGATCCGCCCATCCCCACCGGCTTGCCGGTGATGAAGCCGGGGTAGCGGCCGCCGTGGATCATCTCGAACTCGTCGAGCATCCAGAGCATGTGCTGCGGGTTGGTCATCACGTCGGGCGCCGGCACGTCGTTGACCGGGCCCACGTTCTTCGCCATCTGGCGAATCCAGCCGCGGCAGATCGCCTGCTGCTCGTGCTGGCTCAGGTTGTGCGGATCGCAAATCACGCCGCCCTTGCCGCCGCCGAGCGGGATGTCCACCACCGAGCACTTCCAGGTCATCCACGTCGCCAGGGCGCGAACCGTGTCGAGCGTCTCGTGCGGATGGAAGCGGATGCCGCCCTTGGCCGGGCCGCGCGCGTCGTTGTGCTGCACGCGAAAGCCGCGGAACACTTTCATCGTTCCGTCGTCCATCCGGACCGGGATCGCGAAAGAGAATTCGCGCATCGGGTTGCGGAGCAGCTCCCTGGTTCCCGCGTCGAGACCGATGACGTCGGCAACCTTGTCGAACTGGGCCTGCGCCATTTCGAACGGGTTGAATGCCTTCTTGTTCACGGATTATCCCCTCTCTCTGTCAGCGAACCCGCCTCGAAGGAAGCGGTAACAAGACCACCGAAAAATATACATCTAACAAGCCGTAATGGCAAATGAACCACGGCAAACAGCCATGACGTGAACCTAAATTCCATGTCAAGTCGCAAAATCGCCTAAGCAAAAGGCACGAGCGGCAAGCCGCGTGATACACTCGCGCTCCGGCGCCGCGAGAGGGAGGGTCAGGCATGCTGCTGCTGAAGAACGCCGTCGTTTTTGCGCCCGCGCCGGTCGGCCGCGCGGACATCCTGGTCGCCGGCGGACGGATCGAACGGGTCGAGCCCGACATCCGCGTGCCCGGGGATGACTGCACGGTGGTGGATGCCTCGTCGCTCGCGGCGGTCCCTGGCCTTATCGACGCGCACGTCCACCTCACCGGCGGGGGCGGTGAGGGGGGCTATGCGACGCGCACGCCCGAGCTCGCGCTCTCGGACGCCGTGCGGGGCGGCATCACGACGGTGGTCGGGTGCCTGGGGACCGACGGCGTGACGCGCAGCCCGGAGGCGCTGCTGGCCAAGGCGCACGGGCTCGACGAGGAAGGCCTCAGCACGTTCATCTACACCGGCTTCTACGCCGTGCCGACGCTCACGCTCACCGGCAGCATCGAACGGGACCTCCTGCTCGTGGACAAGGTGGTCGGCGTCGGCGAAGTCGCGCTCTCCGACCACCGCTCGACGCAGCCGACCTTCGAGCAGTTCGTCCGGCTCGCGGCCGAGGCGCGGCGGGGCGGCATCCTGTCGGGCAAGGCCGGCGTGGTGAACGTCCACATGGGCGACGGCCGACGGGGCTTGTCGATGCTGCGGCGCGTCGTGGAGGACACCGAGATCCCGGCGGCGCAGTTCGTGCCGACGCACATCAACCGGAACCCGGCGCTGTTTGACGAGGGGATCGCCTGGGCGAAGGCGGGCGGGCTGGTCGATTTCACGACCTCCACCGTGCCGGCCTGGATTGCCGAGGGCGAGGTCAAGTGCAGCCGGGGGCTGCGCGCGATGATCGACGCCGGCGTCGAGGTGTCGCAGATTACCTTCACGTCCGACGGGCAGGGCAGCATGCCGGTGTTCGACGCGCAGGGTCGGTTCGAGCGCCTCGATGTCGGCCGCGTGACGAGCCTCCTCGCGGAGGTGCGCGACGCCGTGCTCCACGAGCGGGTCCCGCTCGAGACGGCGCTGCAGGTGGTGACGGTTAATCCCGCGCGCATCCTCAAGCTGCGCGGCAAGGGCCAGCTTGCGGCCGGCGCCGATGCCGACATCACGCTGCTCGACCCGCGGTCGCTCGACGTGCGCGGCGTCATCGCGCGCGGCCGGTGGATGATGCGGGACGGGGAAGTCGTGGTCAGGGGGACGTTCGAGTAGCCGTCAGCCAAGTCTATGTCCAAGCCGTTCCTGAAGCGTCTCTCGATGCCCCACACGCTCGTGGTGGTGATGGCGCTGGTGATCGTCGTCCTGGCCTTGTCGTGGGTCGTCCCCTCGGGCGAGTACCAGCGCGTCAAGGTCGAGACGAGCAGCGGTGTGCGCACGGTGACCGTGGCCGGCACCTACCACGTGGTGCCCAAGGTCATGCTCGGCCCGCAGATGGTGCTCGACGCGCCGATCAAGGGGTTTCTCGACGGCGCGCTGCTCATTTGCTTCCTGCTGATGATCGGCGGCAGCTTTGCCATCTTCCAGGAGACGGGGGCTGTCGAGTTCAGCATCCGGAAGTTGACCGGCGCCATCAGCCGACGGCCGTACCTCGACGGCCTGCTGATCCCGGTGCTGATGACGATCTTCTCGCTCGGCGGCGGGATTTTCGGGATGGCGGAGGAGACGATCCCCTTCGTCCTCATCTTCATCCCGCTGGCGCGGAGCCTGGGGTACGACTCGATTGTCGGCGCGGCGATCCCGTACCTCGGGTCGGCGGCCGGATTTGCGGCGGCCTTCTTCAATCCGTTCACGGTCGGGATCTCGCAGAGCATCGCCGGCATCCCTCTGTACTCGGGCCTCGGCTACCGGCTGTTCTCGTGGGTGGTCGGCACCACGGTGATGATCTCGTTCGTCGTCTGGTACGCCCGGCGCGTGAGGCGAAACCCGGAATTGAGCCCGGTTCGGGACATCGACCTCGCGCGCGAGGCGGTGGACGCGGCCGCGCACACGACGGTCCAGGCGTGGGACGCGCGCCACGTCGCGACGCTCTCGCTCTTCGTGGCGTCGATGGTCCTGCTGGTCGTGGGCGTGCTGAAGTGGCAGTGGTACATCGACCAGATCGCGATGCTCTTCCTCGGCATGGGCATCGTGCTCGGGTTCGCCGGCGGCCTGGGGCCGAGCCGAATCGCCCGGACGTTCGTCACCGGCGCCAAGGACATGGTCGGGGTCGTCTTCATCGTGGCCTGCGCGCGGGCGCTGCTCGTCATCGCGCAGGAAGCAAAGATCCTCGACACGATCCTCGCCTCGGCATCGGGCGCCATCACGCTGCTGCCGCGCGCCGTGATCGCGCAGGTGATGTTCCTCATCCAGTGCGTGATCAACTTCTTCATCCACTCGGGCACCGCACAGGCCGCGCTCACGATGCCGATCATGGCGCCGCTCGCGGACCTGGTGGGCATCACGCGTCAGACAGCCGTGTACGCCTATCAGCTGTGCGAGTTCATCAATCCCTTCCTCCCAACGAGCGCGGTGACGATGGGCGTGCTCGGTGCCGCCAAGATCCCGTGGGAGCGGTGGGCGAAGTGGTTCCTGCCGCTGGGGCTGATCCTGATCGTGCTGAGCTTCCTCCTGCTCATCCCGCCGGTGCTCATGTTCCGCTGGGAGTGACATCCGGCCCGCGGCATTCGGCGCTCGACATTCGGCGCGCCGCAGGGCGACGCGTGTGACAAGGCCGAAAGCCGAAAGCCGAAAGCCGGTAGAATCGTCCCATGCCGACCCCGTCACTCCGTTCCGCCACCCGCGGCGTCGCCGCGCTGACCCTGTTCGCTGCGCTCGCCGTGCCCGCCGCGGCCGCGCCGCCCGAAGGCCGCGTCAGGCATTCGATGACGGTGAGCGTCGAGCCGCAATCGCACCTGCTGACGGTCACCGACAAGGTGACCTTCCCGTGGCGGCCCGCCGACGGCGTGGTCGACTTCGTGCTGAACGCTGCGCTGAAAGTGTCGGGCAGCGCGCCGGCCGTCGTCGAGATTCCGCTCGGCGCCGCGTCAACCTTCTTCGGCATCAACGGATCGGGCGACGCGACGGCGCGCCAGATTGGCCTCAAGGGCTATCGGGCCCGGCTCGCCCCGGGTCAGGTGACGTTGTCGATCTGGTACAGCGGGGTGGTGAACTTCGGGCTGTCCGACCAGAAGGAAGAGTACACGCGCGGGTTCCGCGAATCGGCCGGCGTGCTCGGCCCACAGGGCGTTTATCTGACGGGCGCGAGCTACTGGTATCCCGCCTTCAACCACGATCTCATCGAGTTCGACCTCGTGGTGACGCAGCCGCCCGACTGGCACGTGATCTCACAGGGCAACGGCACGTCGCGCGAGGCCCGCGGCGGCGCGCAGTGGGAGTCGGGCGGGCCGATGGACCAAATCGACCTGGTCGGCGGCCCGCTCCAGGTCTGGCGCGGAACGGCCGGTTCGGTCGAAACGCTGGTCTACCTGCACGAGCGTGACGAAGCGCTGGCCGCTCGGTACCTGGCGGCGACGGCCCAGTACCTGGAGATGTACCGCGAACTCATCGGGCCCTACCCGTACCACAAGTTCGCGCTGGTCGAGAACTTCTGGGAGACCGGCTACGGGATGCCGACCTTCACGCTGCTCGGCCACGACATCATCCGCTTTCCGTTCATCATCACTTCGTCCTACCCGCACGAGATCCTGCACAACTGGTGGGGCAACTCCGTGTTCGTGGACTACGAATCGGGCAACTGGTGCGAGGGGCTGACGGCGTATCTCGCCGACCATCTCATCCAGGAGCAGCACGGCGCCGGCGAGGAGTACCGCCGCGCGACGCTCCAGAGGTACCGCGACTACGTGCGCGAGGGGCGCGATTTCCCGCTGACCGCGTTCCGGTCGCGTGAGAGCGCGTCGACCGAAGCGGTGGGGTACGGCAAGGCGCTGATGGCCTTCCACATGCTGCGGCTGGAGATTGGCGACAGCCTGTTCCGCCAGGTGCTGCGACGTTTCTACCAGGATTACGAGGGCCGCCGCGCGTCGTTCACCGACTTCGAGAAGACGGCCGAGGCCGTGACGGGACGCGACCTGCGCCGGTTCTTCCACGATTGGATTGAGCGGACCGGCGCGCCGGTGCTGGCCGTGGAAGTTACGGCCGTGCGGCCCGACGGCGCGCGTGCCGGCTCGGGGTTCGTCGTCGAGGGCACGCTTCGGCAGACGCAGGGCGGCAAGCCCTTCGTCGTCGACGTGCCGGCGGTCGTGCAGACGGCCGCGGGCACGGCGCGGCAGGTCGTGCACCTCGCGTCGACCGAACAGCATTTCGCCGTGGCCTCGCCCGGCGTGCCGCTGATGCTGCACGCCGACCCCTGGTTCGACGTGTTCCGCAAGCTGGACCCGAGGGAGACGCCGCCGTCGGTCGGCGAGATCTTCGGGGAGCCGCGGGTGCTGGCCATCCTGCCCTCGCAGGCGTCGCCGGCCGAGCTCGACGCGTGGCGCGCGCTGTTCCGCGGGTGGGAGAGCGAGAGCCACGCGGTTGAAGTGAAACTGGACAGCGACGTCTCGCAGTTGCCCTCCGACCGGGCCGTCTGGGTGGCGGGCCGCGCCAACCGGTGGGCGTCGCGGGTGCTCGCTTCCGCCCCGCGCGGACTCAAGGTGGGAGAGTCGAGCGTGGAGATCGACGGGATGTCGATCGCGCTCGCGAAGAACACGATCGTGCTCACGGCGCGACATCCCGGCAATGTGGAGAAAGCGGTCGGCCTGCTGCTCGCCGACTCGGCGGGAGCCCTGCCCGCGCTCGGACGCAAGCTGCCGCACTACGGCAAGTACTCCTATCTCGGCTTCGAGGGCTCCGAGGCGACCAACACGCTGAAGGGGCAGTGGCAGGAGTCGGACTCGCCGCTCGACGTCGATGTGCGCGGACTGGCTGCGGCGGCCGCCGGCGTGCCGGATACGACACTGCCGCGCCCGGCGCCGCTGCCGGGCGACGGCCGCAAGGCGCTGGCCGACCTCCCGCAGACGGCGCCGACAGGCGCGCGCGGCGGGATCAGAAACTGAACCGGATGCCGGCCTGGGCGCGCCGCGCGGTTGACGCGCTGGTCGGCTGCCCGAACAGCGGCGAGGTGAGCACACCGCTGTAACTGTTGTAGTTCGTCCGGTTGAGCAGGTTCTGCGCCGACGCGTAGACCTCCATGCGGAACCGGCGGTCGCTCGGGCCGCCGCCGAATCCCGGCGCCATCGCCCCGCCGGCACCACCGCCTCCGCTGACGACCAGCACCTGCGTGCCGCCGCCGCCTCCTGCCCGCGCGGGCCCGAATCCCCAGCCGTAAGAGATCCGCCCGCCGACATCGACGTTGGCCGAGCCTCGCGCCGAGTTGCGCGAGACGCCGGCCGGCCGGTCGTTGAAGACACCGTCGCCGTTGTTGTCCTGGCCGGTCGTGATGTTGTAGGGGAGCGCCGACCGGGCGCTGACCGTGAATGCCACCGTCAGGTTGGCGATCGGCTGGGCGTTGATCATCGCGCCGAGCCGGTGACGCGAATCGCTGTTCGACGGCCCCCATTCCGCGGACAGGTCGTCGTCGACGGTCGGGGTCACAAACGCGCCGCCCGTGTCGGTCCGGCTGGTCGAGAGCGTGTAGTTGGCGAAGACGAGCAGCCGGTGCCAGTTCAGCTTGTTGAGGTTCCAGGCGACGTTGAGCGCCTGCGAGTGCGAGGCGGCGTCGGAGACCAAGAGGTATTCGTTCGCGAACGCCGGGTCGGGACGCACGCCCGCCACCAGGGGGTTCACGTCGCGCGAGCGGAGCAGGCCCGCGCCGAAGCCGGCCGAGTACGCCACCGTCAACCTCGAATTCGGCGTCAGGACGCGGTCCACGGCCAGGCTGAGCCTGTGCGCATTGGGCAGCGAGACGCCGTTCGACCACAGGTAGCGGTTGGTCGGCGCCGTCGTAAACGAACCGGGGTCGGGATAGCTCGGGTTGATGATGCTCACTTCGCGGAGGTGGGACCCGTCCACGAGCAGCGTCTGCTTGAAGGTGTCGGTCGAGATCCAGTCGTAGAAGTACCCGTAGCTTGCGCGGAAGGTGATCGACCCGTTGCGCCGGGGCGACCAGGCGACGCTCGCCCGTGGCGACAGGTTCCACGCGTCCGCGACGTGCGTCTCGATGCCGGAGCGCACGCCGAACGAGAGCAGCAGGCTGCGCCGGGCCCGCCAGTCGTCCTGGACGTAGGCCGCCGCCTGCACCTGCGCGTACTGCACGTACGGATCCCCGATGCGGCGGGTGTAGAGCGCCGGTATGCCAGCGTTGTAGGCGTCGAGAGCCGTCCCCGGATTGAGGGGGTCGAGCAGCGGCGCGAACGTATAGGTGCCGAGGTAATTCGACGTGTCGTCGGACGTGTAGCGCCCCCCCTCGAGCAACACGCCGGTCCGCCACGAGTGGTTCCCACGCACGTAGTCGAGGTCGGACGCCGCCTCGAGCGTCACGTCCCGGCGTCCGCCGCGCATCTGCGCGCCGCCGGAGGTGAACGCGCCGTTGACCTGCAGCGCGACGGCCTCGCTGTTCGAGGCGTAGGAGGTGTCCGACCACCGAACCTGCAGCCGCGACTCGGTGAAGAACCGGCGGCCGAGAGGCCCGTTCTCCGACAGCCTGACCGTGTTGGTCGACGCCGTGCTCGAGTACCCGCGCTCGACGAGGTTGACGTCGCCGACGCCGAGATTCTGCTGCTCGGCGTTCGTCCGGTCGAAGCTCAGCCTGAGCGCGTGGTCCTTCTTGAACGCGTGGTCGATGCGCGCGCTCAGGTTCCACCGGTCCTGCGGTTGGGGGTACGACGCCGCCAGCGTGCTGCCGTCTGGCAGCACGGCGAACACGCTTGAGGCGAAATCCTGCGAGGCGATGCCCGCCGACATCGAGAACGACGTCTTGTTGGGCGTGATCGTGCCCGACAGCGAGACGTTCCCCTGCCGCAGTTGCTCCTCCGGCTTGGTCGGCGTCATCGGGTTCCGCGCCTCGAGCGCATCGTCGAGGAACGTGAAATCGACGCTGCCGCGCATCGGCCCGGCGCCGGGCATCGTCATGATGTCGATGTAGAGCGCGCCGCTCATGCCGCCGTGATTCTGCGCGGCGAACATGTCGAGCCGGGGCAGCCGGATCGAGCGGATCTGCGACTTGGGCGGCAGGCGGCCGCCCGTGAACCCGTCGACGCGGATCGTCGCGCCGGGAGGCGCCATCGCCTTCAGCGCGTCCGCCATCTCGTCGGGGTCGTCGGGCAGCGCGTCGATCTGCTCGCGCGTAAGGACCGTGCTGAACGCGGCGCCGCGGGGATCGATCGCCTCGCTCTGCTTGTCGCGCGTGACGGTGACGTCCTGGTCGAGTTTCTTGAGCGCGAGGGTGATCGATCGCCAGTTGTCGCCGGCGCGCAGGCGGACGTCGCGCACCAGTGTCGGCTGGAATCCCGGGAACTCGATGCGGACCGTGTACCGGCCCGGCGCGAGGTCTTCGGCAACCGCCACGCCCATGCCCGACGCGCGCAAGTCCCGGCGCACGGCGGAGAGGGCATCATCCTGGCCGGCCACGACGACGACCGCGCCGGGAAGGACGGCGCCGGTCTGGTCGAATACGGTGACGAGCAGCCGCGCGCGGCGTGGCGCGGACTGTGACTCTGCGATCGGGGAGACGCCGAGTGCCACGACTGCCAGGAGCGAGAGGACGAGCGAGACCCTGCGCGACGACATGCTGGTTCCGCCTGCGCCTACTTCGACACCGCGAACGTCTTCGCGTCGATCTTCGGGTTCACCTTGATCTGGTCGAACGTGATTTCTTCGGCTGGCTTCCCGTCGATCGATCGCTCCAGCCTGAACGGCAGCGTGATGCCGCCGACGGCACGGTAGTCGGCGTAGTAGAGACGGTATTCGACCGTCCGGCGCTTGGCCTCAGCCTCCTTCGCCTGCGCCTCGAACTGCCGGGCCATCTTCTCACGCTCTTCGGGGGTCATCTTTCCCGGATTCGCCTGCGCCGTCCCGCTGGCCGCGCCTCTCGCCCCGCCGCCCGCCGCTCCGGCCCCGCCACCGGCCACGACGACCTGGCTGCCGCCGGGCCCGCTCATCGTCCGCTGGATCGTCAGCGGTTCCTTGGCCATCCAGCGGAGCATCAGCGGCAGGTGCGTCTTGGTGTCGACGAACAGCTTGACGGCAAAATCGCCCTCGCCTGTGACGTCGATGATGTCCGCCTTGCCGTCGGGCGACTCGGCCTGCCCAGCGTAGGTCATGGTGAGCGGGAACGCAGGGAACGAAGCGACGAACATGCCGAGCGTGAGCCGGGCGAAGTCCTGCTTCGCGCTCCCCAGCATCGCCTTCCGCATCGCCTCCTGCTGCTCGGGCGTCAGCGGCGGGGCTCCCGGGCCGGTCACGGTCCCGCCTGGGCCGGCGAACCTGAACATGACCACGTTGCCGCCGCCCCCGGAGAGCTGCGGCGGCTGGTCCATCTCGTTGATGACGCCGTCGCCGTTGAAGCCCGTCATACGGTAGATGCTCATGTTGCCCATGTTCACCACCGCCTCGCGGCGCATGAACTTGTCGGGCAGTGCGAAGGCCATCTCCACGTCGCCTCCGGTCGTGCTGCCGCTCGGCGTCGTCCGGAGAGACTGCCCGGTCATCGTCAGCGTCTTCACGGCGTCGAGCTTCTTGTCGCCGCCGAGCGCGGCCCTGGCGTCGGCGAGGATCTGCTTCACGTCGGCAACCTGCGCCGGCGCAGACAGCGCGGCCGCCACGACCATCGCCAGCACGGCCGGCGCGATTCTCTTCACCATGTGCACATCCTCCGTCCGCCCTAGGGAAGACCTCCGAAGCGGTCCCACGTTGGACGATAGTATCGGCGATTTGGTTGGCGTCAGCGGGTAACTTCGTGGGGCGGGCGGCAGGGAAGGCTCGACGGGCGGGGAAGCGAAGGGGCCCGGACTGGTCCGGGCCCCGTTCAGGCTAGACGTTTTCCTTCTTGTGGCAATCCATGCACTTGGCTGGGGCTTTCTTGCCCGCGGCGTTCTGCTTCACGTGGCAGTCCACGCAGAGGCCGCTCTTGGCCATCGCCACATGGAACGGGTTGACGGTCTTCATCGGGGCCACGGCCGGCTTGGTGTGGCAATCGCCGCACGCCTCATGCGTGACCTTCGCCGGATACGGCTTCTCGGCCTTGGACGCATGATGGCACGTCGTGCAGGGCGTGCCGGCCATCTTGCTGTGGACCGCGTGGGGGAACTTCACCCCGCCCATGGCCGGCTTGAGGGAACTCAGGACCACCGTGCCCGGGGCCGCCTTCTCCTGAGCCTGAGCGACGCCGGTCAGGACGGTCGCGATCGCGACCACGAACAGGACGACGAAGATTCTCTTCATGTGTGCTCCTTCCGTCGAGGCGCAAAGAGGGGACCGTTCAGGCGTGATTGTAGCGCAGTTACACGATCTCTGCATCTGGCTTCTGGCAATCCCGGCGAGGGTGTCGTGAATCTCTGCGTTCAGCGGTCGGCGCAAGCGTACATATAATAGGGCATGCCGCCCAAGAGAGGTGCTCCCCCGCGGACTGGCCGGCCCGCCTCCCACACGACCAGTTCCGGCCAGAGGGTCGAGCCGTTCTACAGGCCAACCGACCTCGGAGAGCTCGACTATGCCCGGGACCTGAACGACCCGGGCGGCTTTCCGTACACTCGCGGCATCCACCCGACCGGCTATCGCGGCAAGCTGTGGACGATGCGCCAGTTCGCCGGGTTCGGCACGCCCGAGGACACCAACGCGCGCTACAAGGAATTGCTGCGAAACGGCGGCACCGGCCTCAGCGTGGCCTTCGACCTGCCGACGCTGATGGGCCGCGACCCCGACCACGAGCTGTCGCTCGGAGAAGTGGGGAAGTGCGGCGTGTCGGTCGCGTCGCTCTCCGACATGGAAACGCTCTTCGATGGGATCTCGCTCGCCGACATCACCACGTCGATGACGATCAACTCGCCGGCCTCGATGATCTTCGCGATGTACCTCGTCGTCGCCGAGCGGCAGGGGGCGGACTGGCGGAAGATCTCGGGCACGATCCAGAACGACATCCTCAAGGAATTCATCGCGCAGAAGGAGTACATCTACCCGCCGCGGCCGTCGATGCGGCTCATCACCGACGTGTTCGCGTTCTGCGCCGGACAGGTGCCGCGCTGGAACACGATCTCGGTGAGCGGCTACCACATTCGCGAGGCCGGGGCGACGGCCCTCCAGGAGCTGGCCTTCACGCTGCGCGACGGCATCGAGTACGTCCAGTACGGCGTGGATGCCGGCCTGAGCGTGGACGACTTCGTCCCGCGGATCTCGTTCTTCTTCAACGCGCACAGCGATTTTTTCGAGGAGATCGCCAAGTACCGCGCGGCCCGCCGGATCTGGGCGAAGGTGATGCAGGAGCGGTTCCACGCCTCCGACGAGCGGTCGCTGAAGCTGCGCTTCCACTCGCAGACGGCCGGCGCCTCGCTGACCGCGCAGCAGCCCTACAACAACGTGGTCCGGACGACGCTCCAGGCGCTCAGCGCAGTGCTGGGGGGAACGCAGTCGCTGCACACCAACTCGCTCGACGAGGCGCTGGCGCTGCCGACCAGCGAGGCGGTGACGATCGCACTTCGGACGCAGCAGGTCATCGCCCATGAGAGCGGCGTCGCGAGCGTTGCCGACCCGCTGGGCGGTTCCTACTTCGTCGAGGCCCTCACAGACGACATGGAGCGCCGCACGCTCGAGATCTTCCGCGCCATCGACGAGATGGGCGGCATGGTGGCGGCCATCGAGCGGGGGTTCCCGCAGCAGGAGATCGCCGAGAGCGCCTACCGCCTGCAGCAGGCGATCGACCGGCACGAGAAGGTGATCGTCGGCGTCAACGACTTCGTGGCCGAGGTGGAAGAGCCGGTGCCGACGCTCTATATCGACGAGGGCGCCGCCGACCGCCAGGTCGCGAGGCTCGATCGGGTGCGGCGGGAGCGGGACCACGACCGCGTCCGGCGGGCGCTCGACGCGCTGCGAGCCACGGCTGCCGGGTCGGGCAACACCATGGAGCCGATCCTCGACGCCGTCCGCGCGTACGCCACCGTCGGCGAGATGTGCGACGCGCTGCGCGAGGTCTGGGGCGAGTACGAGGAAGTGCCGATCGTCTAGGAACCGGCTCGCGGCCGTCGGCCGTCAGCCGGAAGCCGCTGAGGTCCATATGCGCAAGATCCGAGTCGTCATCGCCAAGCCCGGCCTCGACGGCCACGACCGCGGCGCCAAGGTCATTGCGCGGGCGCTGCGCGACGCGGGGATGGAGGTCATCTACACCGGCCTGCGCCAGACGCCGGAGCAGATCGTGGCGGCCGCGCTCCAGGAGGACGCCGACGTCATCGGCCTGTCGATCCTCTCGGGCGCCCACACCAAGATCTGCCCCCGGGTCATGGAACTGGTGCGCCAGCAGGGGCTCGACGATGTCCTGGTCGTCGTCGGAGGTATCATCCCCGACGTGGACGTGCCCGGTCTCGAGGCGATGGGCATCACGGGCATCTTCAGGCCCGGGAGCGCGATGGCCGAGATCGTGGAGTTCATCGCGAGCCACGTTCGCGCCCGCGCCGACGTCTGAGCGCCCGCGGCCCCTGCAGGGTGGATCGGCAGGCGCCGATAAGACGATGTGTGGCCTCCTCTTGTGAGGCCCAGTGGGGAACACATGCCGCACACACTGCTGCTTGCCGACGACAGCGTCACGATCCAGCGGGTCATCGAACTGACGTTTGCCGACCAGGACATCGCCGTGACCGCCGTGGGCGACGGCCAGGAAGCGGTGCTCCGCATCCTCTCCGACCGGCCCGACATCGTCCTGGCCGACATCAACCTGCCCGTGCGCGACGGGTACGAGATCGCGGCGTTGGTCAAGAACGACCCGGCCCTGGAGCGGATTCCGGTGATGCTGCTGTCCGGCGCGTTCGACCCGGTCGACGACGAGCGCGCGCGGGCTGTCCGCTGCGACGGCGTGCTCTCGAAGCCGTTCGACCCCCAGGTGCTGCTCGCGCGCGTCCGGGAGTTGCTGGACCGGCCGGTTGCCCCGTCGGCCGACGCGGCGGTAGTCGGGCAGTGGCCGGCGGACGAGCCATTCACACCGGATCTCGCTGGAGCGCGTGAGGATCTGCCGCTGGACCTCTCGTCGCTGGAGTTGCAGCCGGGCGAGCCGGTGCACCAGGAGCCCTCGCTCGACGAGTATTTCGACCGCCTCGATGCCGCATTCGCGAACCTGACGGGCACGCCGCCGGTTTACGACACGACGTCCCCATCCCCTGGTGTGGTGGCCGCGCGCAGCCCCCGCGCCGCCGATGACATCTCTTCAGTGTCCGAGGCGTTCTCCAGGCTGCTCGATGCCGAGCAGACGCTCGGACCAGAGGAAGCCCACGCCGCGCAGACGCCCGGACCGGAGGAGGCTCGTGCCGCGCAGACGCCGGAAGGCCGGATAGCAGCGCCAGTGGTCGATGACGCTTTCCTCGACGACGTGGCGCGCCGGGTGACCGAGCGGATCGGCGAGGCCGCCCTGCGGGACGCGGTGGCACAGGTTGTGTCGGTGACCGCGGAGCGGCTGGTCCGCGAAGAAATCGAGCGGCTGAAGGCGACGATCAAATGAACGAGCAGGCCTCAAAGCCTGCTCTATCTGTTCATCTTTGGCAGCGCTGTTCCTGCCCAGGCCCCTGATCCCTGACCCCCGATCCCCGATCCCTGATCCCTGGTCCCTGACCCCCGACTCCTGAATCCTGACTCCTGATTCCTGCTACGATTAACAGATCTATGCCTGAACTCTCCAAAGCCTTCGAGCATGCCGAGGTCGATCCGCGCTGGTACGCGTTCTGGGAGTCGATTGGCGCGTTTCGCGCCGACCCCGCCTCGGGCAAGCCGCGCTTCAGCATGGTCATCCCTCCGCCGAACGTCACCGGGTCGCTGCACATGGGCCATGCGCTCAACCACACGCTGCCCGACATCATCGCGCGCTGGAAGCGGATGCAGGGCTACGACGTGCTGTGGCTGCCGGGCACGGATCACGCCGGCATCGCCACCCAGAACGTGGTCGAGAAGCAGCTAGCGCAGGAAGGGAAGACGCGTCACGACCTGGGCCGGGAGGCCTTCGAAGCGCGCGTGTGGGAGTGGGTCAGGCAGAGCCACGGCACCATCACCGGCCAGATGCGCAAGCTGGGGGAGTCGGTCGACTGGAGCCGCGAGCGGTTCACGCTCGACGAGCAGCTTTCGCGGGCAGTCCGCCGGGTGTTCGTCTCGCTCTACAACGAAGGCCTGATCTACCGCGGCGCCTACATCGTCAACTGGTGCCCGCGCTGCCGGACGGCGCTCTCCGACCTCGAGGTGGTGCACAAGGACACGACCGGCAAGCTGTGGTACGTGCGCTACCCGGGCGCGGACGGCGGCGAGGGCGTGACGGTGGCCACCACCCGCCCCGAGACGATGCTGGGAGACACGGCAATTGCGGTGAACCCGGACGACCCGCGGTACCGCGCGCGCGTTGGCGAGAAGGTTCGCCTGCCAATCATCGGGCGCGAACTGCCGATCGTCGGCGACGAGTTCGTCGACCCGGCGTTTGGGACCGGCGCCGTCAAGGTGACGCCGGCGCACGACCCCAACGACTTCCAGATGGGGAAGCGCCACGGCCTTCCCGAGGTCGCGGTCATCGACGAGGACGGGAAGATCACGGCGGCCGGCGGTCTCTTCGCCGGCCTCGACCGGTTCAAGGCCCGCGCGCGCATCGTCGAGCAGCTGGAACAGGACGGGCTGCTCGAGAAGGTCGTGGACCACCAGCACGCGGTGGGCACGTGCCAGCGCTGCAGCACGGTGGTCGAGCCGCTCGTGTCGACGCAGTGGTTCGTGAAGATCGAGCCGCTGGCCAAGGACGCGATCCGCGTCGTCGAAGAGGGGAAGATCCGCTTCCTGCCTGAGAACTGGACGAAGACCTACTACGAGTGGATGTACAACATTCACGACTGGTGCATCTCGCGGCAGCTCTGGTGGGGCCACCGGATCCCGGCGTGGTACTGCGAGACGTGCGGACAGATGATCGTCGCCGAGCAGGCGCCGGAGCGCTGCGCGTGCGGCGGCGCCCTCAAGCAGGACAACGATGTCCTCGATACCTGGTTCAGCTCGCAGTTGTGGCCGTTCAGCACGATGGGCTGGCCCGAGGCGACGCCCGATTTCGCGCGCTACTATCCGACCGACCTGATGTTGACCGCGTTCGACATCATCTTCTTCTGGATCGCGCGGATGATCATGGCGGGCGTGAAGTTCACCGGCGACATTCCGTTCCGCGATGTCTACATCACTGGCCTGGTGCGCGACGAGCGCGGCCAGAAAATGTCGAAGTCGAAGGGGAACGTGGTCGATCCGCTCGAGGTGATGGACGAGATGGGCGCCGACGCCCTGCGTTTCACGCTGACGGCAATGGCTGCGCCGGGCATGGACATTCCGCTCAACGAGGGGCGGATGACCGGCTACCGGCAGTTCATCAACAAGATCTGGAACGCGTCGCGGTTCGTGCTGATGAACCTCGCCGACGACGAGGCGCGGGCGGACCTGCCCGGGGCGAAGTCGCTCGACCTGGCCCACCGGTGGATCCTCCATCGGCTCGACGCGGTGACGGGCGAGGTGAAGGAGGCGTTCACCACCTATCGATTCGATGTGGCGGCCGACCGGCTCTACCACTTCTTCTGGCACGAGTACGCCGACTGGTACATCGAGATGACCAAGCAGCACCTGCAGGCCGGGGGCGACGAGGGCGCGGCGGCCCGCGCCGTGCTGGTCGAGGTGCACGACCGCGTCCTGAGGCTGCTTCACCCGATCATCCCGTTTGTCACCGAGGAGCTCTGGCAGCATCTGCCCAGGCGGGCCGGCGACGGCCAGACCATTACGCTGGCCGCCTACCCGGAGCCGCGGGCCGACTGGGTCGACGAGCGCGCCGCGGCTGAGATCGAGCTGCTGCAGGACGTCGTGACCACGATCCGGACGGCGAGGGCGGAGCGGTCGGTGAAGCCGTCGGAGCGGATCTCGGCGACGATCGAGGGCGCCGACGCCGACCAGGCGCGCGTGCTGGTCGAGCAGGAAGGCTACATCCTGGCGCTGGCCGGGCTGACCTCGCTCGGGTTCGACCAGGCGGCGGCTCAGCCTGCGGCGGGCACGGAGGTCGTGACGCGCGTCTGCCGTCACCTCAGGGTGCACATGCAGATGCCGCAGGCTGACCGCGGCGCCGAGCTCGAGAAGCTGCGCAAGAAACTGGCGGAAACCGAGCGCGAGGCGGCGTCGATCGATGCCAAGCTGGCGAACCAGCAGTTCATCTCCCGGGCGCCGGCCAAGCTGGTCGACGACACGCGGGCCCGGCGCCAGGCGCTCGAGGTGCAGGTGCAGAAGATCCGCCACACGATCGGCGAGATGGGGGCGTGAGCGAGTGAGCGGAGCGACGCGTCCGCTGAGCCTGCCGCCGGAACTTGCCGACGCGCTCGCTCGTCGTGCTGCTCGGCTCGGCGGGTTTGCCTCCCGCGTGGTGTGGTTCGACACCGTGTCGTCGACCAACGACGTGGCGGATCGCCTGGCGACAGGGGGCGCGGCGCACGGTACGGTGGTCGCGGCCGACTGCCAGGAGAGCGGGCGCGGCCGGATGGGGCGCGTCTGGCATTCGCCGCCGGGCGCCGGGCTGTATGTCTCGGTCGTGCTGAGGCCGCAGGACCTGTCGGGCGCGACCGAGCCGAGGAGCGTCTCGGTCGCCTCGCGCGTGACGCTGACGGCCGGTGTGGCGCTGGCCGAGGCGCTGCGGGCGGCCACCGGACTGCCGGCGGCCATCAAGTGGCCCAACGACCTGGTGGTCGGACACCGGAAGGTGTGCGGGATCCTCGCCGAGGGCGCCGCGGCCGGCGACGCGCTGCGCCACGTGATCCTCGGCTTCGGCATCAACGTGATGGCGACGGCCTATCCGACTGGCCTCGAGGACCGCGCCACGTCCATCGAGGCGGAGATTGGGCGGGCGGTCGATCGCGGTGCGGTCTTCGCCGAGTCGCTCGCGTGCCTGGCCGAGCGGCTGCGGCAAGTGGCCGCCGGCGGCTTCGACGCCGTCCTCGACGCGTGGCGAGGCCTGTCGCCATCGAGCGTCGGGACGCGCGTCCAGATCCAGGCGGCGACCGGGTGGGCCGACGCGGCGACGGACGGGCTCGATCCGGACGGAGCGCTGGTCGTGCGGGTGGATGGAATGCGGCGTCGCGTGATCGCGGGAGAGGTGCGCTGGCCGGCACCGGCCGTCCGCGGACCGGAGGGAGACCATGCTCCTCGCGCTTGACATCGGCAACACGAACATCGTGGTCGGCGTGTTTCGCGACGACCAGCTGCGGCACAGCTGGCGGCTGTCGACCGAGCGGCAGCGCACGGCGGACGAGCTGGGCATGTGGGTGCTGCAGCTGTTCCAGCACGGGGGGCTCTCGCCGAGCGACATCGACGCGGTGGTCGCCGCCTCGGTGGTGCCGACGCTGACGCGGCCCACGATGGACATGGCCGAACGCTATTTCCACCACCGCGCGCTGGTCGTGCACGGCTCGACCGATACCGGCATGCCGCTGCTCGTGGACGAGCCGGGGCAGGTGGGCGCGGACCGGATCGTCAACGGCGTGGCCGCGCACCGGCTGTACGGCCGGACAAGCGACGGCACGCCGCGGGAACTCATCGTGATCGACTTCGGCACGGCGACCACCTTCGACGCCGTCTCGGCGCGCGGCGAGTACCTGGGCGGCGTGATCTGCCCGGGCGTCAACATCTCCGCCGATGCCCTGTTCGAAAGGGCCGCCAGGCTCCCGCGGATCGACGTGCGGCGGCCGGCCGTCGCGATCGGGCGAACGACCGTCGGCCAGATGCAGTCCGGCCTGTTCTACGGCTACGTCGGCCTGGTCGAGGGGATCGTCGAGCGGATGCGGCGCGAGATGGGCGGCCACGCCACGTGCGTCGCGACGGGGGGCCTCGCCGAAATGATCGCGCACGACACGCCCGCCATCGACATCGTCGACCGGGACCTCACGCTACAAGGGCTCCGCTTGATCTGGGAACGGAACCAGGGAGCTTCGAGGTAGTGGACGCCGACGCCTACTGCCGCGAGATCGAGGCGCATCTGTGCCGGAAGAACGCCGGCCACCTGGTGCGTGTGATCGGCCCCGCCTTTGAGATGGTGGCCGGGTGGGCCGCCCGCGGCATTCCCCTCAAGGTCGCGTGCCGCGGCATCGACCGCACCGTGGAGCGGCGCGCGGCCAAGGGGCCCGGTCGGCGCCCGCTCCGCGTCGAGTTCTGCGAGGCCGACGTGCTCGACGCCTTCGACGAGTGGCGCCGCGCGGTGGGGATCGGCACGGCGGGCGGCGGGGCGATGGGGCAGCCCGGCGAGGCCGCGGAAGCGACGGCTGGGGCCGGGCGCGCGAAGGCGGTCCAGTCGCTTCGCGCGCATCTCGACCGCGTCGCGACTCGCCTGACCGACCGCGTCGCCGAGGGGGCGCTGGCCGGTGCGCTCGAAGCGGTGGTCGAGCGCGCGATGGGCGAGATCGGCGAAGCGCGAGCGGCCAGCCGCGGCGCGCGAGGCGAGGCGAGAGCGGCACTGGTCGGCCGCCTGCAGGCGATCGACGACGACCTGATGGCCGCCGCGTGGGCCGTGACGGCGCCGGACGTCCGTGCCGAGCTTCGGCTCGAGGCCGAACAGGACGTCGTCACGTTCCGGGGGCGGATGCCGGCCGACGACTATGCGCGGGCCGTCGAGGCCGGGGCCTCACGGCTGCTGCGCGAGCGGCTCAAGCTGCCCGACATCCGGTACCAGCAGGGCTGAAGCCCCGTCGCGCCGCGTCGTCTGGGTTCTTATGTTCTCTCCAGGTTCCGTCGTCGAGCTCGCGATCGACAAGCCCGCAGCGGGCGGGCGCATGATCGCGCGCCACGAAGGCCGCGTGGTGCTCGTGCACGCCGCGATTCCCGGCGAGCGCGTCCGGGCGGTGGTGGAGCGAACCGGCCAGGGCGTGACTTACGCCACGGCGATCGATCTGATCGAGGCCTCTCCCGACCGGCGCGTCGGCATCACCGACTGGGCGTGCGGCGGGAACGTGTACGCCCACATCGCCTACGACCGGCAGCTCGCGCTCAAGGCGGAGGTGATAGCCGACGCCCTCTCGAGGATCGGGAAGATCCCGCTCGCGGCGCCGGTCGCGGTCACCCCGTCGCCCGAATCGGGGTATCGGATGCGGGCGCGGCTCCACGCCCGTGGCCGAACGCTCGGCTTCTTCAGGGAGGGCACGCACGGGCTGTGCGATCCCGCGTCGACACGGCAACTGCTGCCGGGGACGTGCGAGGTCGTGACGGCGATCTCCGAGCAGGTCCGCGAAGGCGCGCTCGACGGCGCCACCGAGATCGAGCTGTGCGAGAACGTGCCGGCCACCGAGCGCGCGCTGCACGTGACTCTCAACCTTCCTCGCGCCCCCCGCGGCCTGGCGGCGCTCGCGGCGCTGCCGACGGTCGTCGGCGTCACCGCGTCGTTCGGAGACGCCAGGAGCGACAGCCCGGGATCCGCCCGGCGGACGATGACGGTGGGCGGCGCCCCGTGCGTGGTGGACACCCTGGACCTGGCGAGCGGCGACATCCGCCCCGCGATGCTGCGCCTGCAGCATCACGTGGGGGCGTTCTTCCAGGGGAACCGCTACCTCCTCGCCCGGCTGGCCTCGCGCGTGGTCTCGCTCGTGCCCGACGGGCCTGTCGTCGATCTCTATGCCGGCGTGGGACTCTTCTCCGCCTCGCTCGCCGCGTCAGGATGGACGTCGGTCGTCGCGGTCGAAGGAGACCCAGCCGGGGCGGCCGACCTGACGGCCAACGCCGCGCCGTTCGGCCCGGCGCTCGAGCCGGTCGAGATGGCGGTCGAGAGCTACCTCGCGGCGCACCCGGTTCCGCGCGACGCCGCCATCGTCATCGACCCGCCACGGACCGGCATGTCGAAGGCCGCGTCGTCAGCGGTGGCGGCGCAGCCTGCCGGCCGCCTGATCTACGTGTCCTGTGATGTGGCGACTTTCGCGAGGGACGCGCGGAGGCTCGTCGACGCGGGGTACCGTCTCGAGCAGATCGAGGCGTTTGATCTGTTTCCGAACACGGCCCACGTGGAGGTTCTGGCCGTGTTTGGGCGAACCTAGCTATCTGGCGATCGTGCGATCTGGCGATCTGGCGATCGTGCAATCAGGCCAGTTACCGCCTGCAGGCCTCGATGAATCCCTCGAACAGCGGCCTGAACTCGCCAGTCCGCCAGAAGTTCTCGGGGTGCCACTGGACGCCGAGGCAGAAGGTGGCGTCCGGGCACTCGATGGCCTCGATGACGCCGTCTGGCGCCGTGGCGGTGACCTCGAACCCCGCGGCGAGATGCTTGATCGCCTGGTGATGCCGGCTGTTCACCGAGCAGGTGTCGGCGTCGACCATCTTCTCCTGCATCAGCGTCCAGAGCCGGCTGCCCTTGCTGATCCACACCTCGTGGGCGATGGCACATGGCGGCGTGGGCACCGTGTGCGGCAGCATGCCGGCCTCTTCTGCCTCGATGTCCTGCACCAGTGTGCCGCCGAAGGCGACGTTCATGACCTGCAGGCCCCGGCAGATTCCGAAGACCGGCAATTTGGCCTCTCGCGCCGCGTGCAGCAGGGCGAACTCGAACGCGTCGCGCTCAGGCTCGACCGCCGTCACCGTCTGGTGCCGCTCGGCGCCGTAACGTGCCGGATCGACGTCGACGCCGCCGGTCAACAGCAGCCCGTGGACCTCGCCCGCGACCGTCGCCGGCTGATCCTGCTGCGGGTCGAGCACGCGCGGCTCGCCGCCGGCGCGGCGGACCGATTCCACATAGTCGGGCAGACTGCGGCACGGCGCGATGCCGATGATCGGAGCCATATGAATCCTCGAACCTTCAATCCGCTGGACCCGTCAGTCCCGCCGCCAGGGTCCGGTGCGCGGCCGGCCGGGCGATACGCCTCGGGGCACCGCGTCGCCCCTGCTACATGCGGGGCGGGACCGGGATGCCCATCAGGCTGAGGGCTCCCGTCAACTGGTTCCGGAAGTAGCTGACCGCCGCGGCGCGCCACCGGCGCGCATCGTCGCGCGGTTCGTTCAGAATCGGAAACCGGTGATAGAACGCGTTGAACGTCTGTGCCAGGCCGAACGCGTATTTCGCGAGGACCGAGAACTCCAGGGTCCGGACCGCCTGCTCCGCCACTTCGTCGAGCCGCGCCGCCTCGAGCACGAGGGCCCAGAGGTCGTGACCCTCGGGTTCGCCGTCCAACTCGCCTGTGGGGGTGCTGGCGAGAGGGCTCAGAAACTCCGCTTCTCCAACCTCTTCCCGGTCACGGAGTTTCTGGAAGATGTTGTTCGCGCGAACGACAGCATACTGTAAATAGGGGCCGCTTTCACCCTCGAAATTGAGCGCCTCGTCGATGTCGAAGGCGATGACCTTGCCTCGCGAGAACCTGACCATGAAATAGCGGACGGCGGCGACGGCGATCGCCTCGGCGATCCGCCGGGCCCCCTCAGGCGGCAGATCGGGGTTCCGCTTCGCCACCTCTTCGCCTGCCTTCTTCGTCAGCACGTCCAGCAGGTCGTCGGCCTTCACGCCGAGCCCTTTGCGCCCGGAGACTTCCACGAAGGGGCGTGCCGCATCCTCGGCCGAGAGCGTGTAACCGAGCTGCCGCGCCGTGTTGTGGGTGAGGGCGACCATCTCGTACGAGAAATGGACCGACCGCTCCGCCTCGCCGGCGTGGCCGATGGCCACCAGCGCCTGCTTGAGCAGCTTCTGCAGGTACGACTGCCTGACGTCGATGACGTTGAACACCGCGCCGGCGCCCCCGAACGGCGGATGGGACGGCGTGCCGGGCACCTGCTCGCGACAGGTCGCCCAGATCGGCTGCCCGTCCTGCCGCCGGTCGAACACGCGGTAGTGGAAGTCGCGCCCGAGCACGCCGAACTTCCAGAACTGGTAGGCCATGTCCTTGCCGACGTAGGTCACGGTTCCGTTGGACCTGACGATGACCTTCTCGCGCTCCTCGTCGAGCTCGGCCGGTTCGGCGGCGTCCTCGGCCGGGCCGCCCTCCTCTTCGATCGGCATCACCCAGCAGCCGGCCAGCCGGCCCTGCGACTGCAGGAAGACGGCCCCCTTCTCCTTGAGGATCTCGAACGCCCGCGCCCAGAAGTGCAGGTGCAGGATGTCGCCTTCCCAGGCGAGCAGGTCGTAGTCCACGTGCATCCGCGCCATCGTCTTCAGGTGGCAGCGGACGATACGGTCGGCGATGAACGCGGCGGTGTCGGCCGCCTCGTTGCCCCCGCGCTCGATGGCGTGCAGCGTGTCGAGACGGATCGCGAGCCGCGCCTTGTCCTCTTCGTACCAGTCGGCCACGCGGGCATAGAGATCCCAGCAGTGGTAGTCGAATCGCGCGCTGTCGGCGATGGACCGGATGGCGGCGAGGTCCTGGTGCTCGAGCTCGCGGAAGCCGACCACGACGTCGGCCACCTGGACGCCGGTGTCGTCGATGTAGTTCTGCACCTCGACCGGGGTGCCGCGGAAGCGCAGGGCCCGCACGAGCGTGTCGCCGAGCGCCGAGTTCCGGAGGTGCCCGATGTGCGCCGCCTTGTTCGGGTTGATCGCCGTATGCTCGACGATCGTCTTGGGCGCCTGCGGCGCGGGTGAGGGCGTCAGAACCGGCGAGCCTGCGGCCAGGCGGCCGACCAGGAAGGCCTTCCGGTCGAGGAACAGGTTGAGGTAGCCGTTGACGGCTTCGACGCGGGCGACGCCGGGGATCTCGCCGAGCGTCCCCGCCATCTCTTCCGCGATGGCCCGCGGCGCCTTGCGCAGACGCCGGGCCAGCTCGAAGGCCAGCGGCAGCGCCAGGTCGCCCAGCGCGCGCGTCGGCGGGTAGTCGATCACGATCGCCGGCAGCGCGTCGGCGGGAAGCCCGTACTGGTGGATCAGCGCGGAGGTGATCCGTTCGCGAACGAGGTCGTGGACTGGAAGTATCATTGCGTGAGTATCGTGGCTGGTTCGCCGCCCCGCGCGCGTGCCATAATCGTGGCTGTCAGCGGCGGGCGTGCCGGTCCGCGCGTGCGGCAAGTCGAACAGCCTGATCCAAATCGCCCGGCGTGTTGACGTTGAAGAACGAGTGCCCGGTCGGATCGAGCGACGCGATGTCGTCCGGGCCCAGTTCCCGGACGCGGACGGCCGCCAGCAGATCCTGGACCTTCAAGTGACCCGACTCGATGTGTCGACGGACCCGGTTCTTCAGCCTCCGCGCGTACACGGCGCACAGGGGCTGCATCCCGTCGACGGTTCGTGGCACCACGGCGTCGACGGTCCCGCCGGCCAGCGCCGCCAGTCGCTCCACCACTCGCGCGCTCACAAACGGCAGGTCACACGCGACGACGAGCACGTAGGGCGTCACGGCTTCACAGAGCGCCGTGTAGAGGCCGCCGAGCGCCCCGGCACGCGGCAGCCGATCCGGGACGACGGCGACGCGGCCGGGACCCAAACGGTCCGGCCCGCCGCCGATCACGACGATCCGGTCGGCCAGGCGCTCGAACGCCGCCAGCTGCCGCTCGAAGATGGACACGCGGCCGATCGTGAGCGCGCTCTTGTCGATGCCGCCCAGTCGGCGCGCCCGTCCACCCGCGAGAATTGCGACATCCACTGGCGTTCTTACCTTAGCAGAAAATGACCGAACCGGGAATTGCGCGAATCCTCGTGGCCAGCCTGCACCAAGGCATCAGCGACATCCTGCCCGCGCGGCTGGAGTTCTACGAGAACTGGCTGAACCCCGACGGCCTCCGGCTCGGGACGATTGGCGTGGCGCCGGTCCTGGCCGTGCTCAGCTTTCTCCGTCAGGAGGGGGCGTCCTACGAGCAGGTGACCCGGCGCGCCGGCGAGTACGCGGCCGAGTGGACGGTGGACGGGAAGTCGTCGGCCGGCCGCTCGCTGCTGCAATCGATGCCGCTGTGGTACCGCTCCCGGGCGGTGCTGCGGCTGGCCAGGCGCTCGATTTCGGCGATTCACGTCGGCCACCGGGTCAAGCTGCGAGTCCGCCACGGGCAGGGGACGCTCGACGTTCAGGACTCGATCTTCTGCGGCGTGCGCGAGGCGTCGCCGAACCCGCTCTGCGCGTTCCACGCGGCCGCCGTCTCGCGGTTCCTCGACCTGTACTCGGTACCCGGCACGGTCACGCTGGACCGCTGCCGCGCCGTGGGAGACTCGTCGTGCCTGATCACGGTCGCCCTTCACAAGCCGCGCGCGTCGCGCATCGTCAGCGTGACCTCGCCGGAATGACGCGCGGTCCGGCCCGCCTCCTGATCCCGGTGCTCGTGGCCCTCGCGCTCGTGCTGGGGCAAGGCGCCGCCCGCGCGCAGGCGCCAGCGCCGGTCGAGCGGCTGCTCGTCGTGCCGTTCGAGAACGTGCAGCGCGACGGGCATTTCGCGTGGATCTCCGAGGCCGTGGCCACGCTGCTCGCCGGCGATCTTGACGCGCTTGGCGTCGGGACCATCTCGCGCGCCGAGCGGCTCAAGGCCTGCGGACGGATGCAACTTCCGCCGTTTGCCGTCCTCAGTGAGGCGACGCTCATCCGGCTCGGGCAGGTCATGGGCGCGGCGCAGGTGGTCATCGGCAGCTTCGAGACGCAGGAAGGGCAGATCGTGGTCCGCGCGCGCGCCATCCGGCTCGACAGCGGACGGATGCGCGCGCCGGTGGTCGAGACGGGCCGGCTGTCCGACCTGTTCGGCGTGTGCGAGCGGCTCGCACGCCAGCTCCTTCCGCCCGGGCTTGCCGCGCCCGACCGCCTCGACGTCGAGCACGGCAGTCTCCCGGTCTTCGAGACCTATATCAAGGGGCTGATGGCCGAGACGCCCGCCGCCCAGATCCGGCTCCTCGACGGCGCCGTGAAGCTCGCGCCCGAGTTCGCGCCGGCCCGCATCGCGCTCTGGCAGGTCTACACCAGGCAGGGCGACCACGCCCGCGCGGCCGCCGCGGCGCTCGCCGTGCCGGCCTCGTCGCGCGCCTACCGGCAGGCGCAGTTCCTCGCGGCGCTGTCGAAGATCAACCTGAAGCAGTACCGACGAGGGCTACCAGATCCTGAAGGCGCTGCTCGACGTGTCGCCGACGCCGGCGCTCTACAACAACCTCGGGGTCATCCAGGCTCGGCGCGGATCGACGGCGCAGACCGGGCGGGCCACGTATTTCTTCACGAAGGCTGCCGAGAGCGACCCGCAGGACCCGGACTGCGCCTTCAACCTCGGCTACGCGTACTGGTTCGAGCACGACCTCCCGGCGGCCGCGTTCTGGCTCGGGGAGGCCGTGAGGCGTAACCCCGCCGACGGCCAGGCGCACGTCGTCCTGGCCGCGGCGCTCCGCGCACGGGGCGCGAGGGTCGAGGCCGAGCGGGAGCGGGACCTCGCCCGGCAGCTCTCGTCGACCTTCGACGAGTGGGAGCGACGACCCAACGCGGCCTCCGAGCCGATCCCGCGCGGTCTCGAGCGGCTGCGCGAGGATCTCGATTCCCCCCGCGCGGGCGCGGCGGCAGCCGGGCTCGGGCGCTCCGGGCAGACCGATCAGAAGGAACTGGCCGCGTTCCACGCCGACCGCGGTCGTCGGCTGTACGAGCAGCGACAGGAGGCCGAGGCGGTCGACGAGTTGAAGCGCTCACTTTACCTGTCGCCCTATCAGGCCGACGTGCACCTGCTGCTCGGGCGGATCTACCTGCAGACCGGTCGTCGGGCCGAGGCGATCGAGGCCCTCAAGATCTCGCTCTGGAGCGCGGAATCGGCCGCGGCGCACGCGGTGCTCGGCGAGGCGTACCTGGCGGCCGGCGATGCGGCGGCGGCACGTGCGGAACTGGTGAAGGCCCAGCGCCTCGACCCGAAGGATGCCGACGCGACGCGCCTCGCCTCCGCGCTGGCGTCCCGGTGAGAGGAAGATCGTCGCCCTGCGCTATAATCCGGCCCGGTAGGTGACCATGCTGCATGTGCCGCGCGTCGAAGGTGCCCGGCGCCTCTCAAGTCCGGGCCGCCATCTCGTCGGCTTCGCGGTGCTGCTCATGGCGCTCGCGTCAGGGCGCGCCTGGTCGCTGCCTTCCAAGCCGCTCGTCTACTCGGCCGTGGTCGACGCACTCATCCAGCCGGTGTCGGCCGAGTTCATGGTGGAGACCATGGACCGCGCCGACCGCGACGGCGCCGAGCTGGTGGTCTTCACGCTGCGCACGCCGGGCGGGCTCCTCGACTCCACGCACACGATCGTCTCACGCATGCTGGCGGCCAGGACGCCGGTCGCCGTCTTCGTCGGCCCCTCCGGCGGCCGCGCGGCATCGGCCGGCTTTCTGATCACGATCGCCGCCGACATCGCGGCCATGGCCCCGGGCACGCACATCGGCGCGGCCCACCCGGTCGAGGGGATGGGCGAGAAGCTCGATGAGACGATGGCCAAGAAGATGGCGTCCGACGTGGCGGCGGCCGCGAGGACGTGGGCGGCCGGGCGCGGGCGCAACGCCCAACTGGCCGACGCGGCGGTGCAGGAGAGCCGGTCGTTCACCGAGACCGAGGCGATCGGCGCCACGCCGCCGCTGATCGATCTGGTGGCCAACGACGTTCCGGACCTGCTGGCCAGGCTCGACGGGCGCACGATCCGGCGCTTCGACGGCCGCACGCTGGTCCTGCACACCGCCGGCGCCCGCGTTGTCCCGCTGGAGATGAGCTGGAGGCAGCAGGTGCTGAGCGCGCTCGCGCACCCGAACATCGCCTACCTGCTGCTCAGCATGGGCATGCTGGGCCTGACCATCGAGCTCTGGAACCCGGGCGCCGTCCTGCCCGGCGTGGCCGGCGGGTTGTGCCTGCTGCTCGCTTTCTTCACCTTCCAGGTGCTGCCGGTCAACTACGCGGCGGTTCTGCTGATCCTGTTCGGGGTCGGGCTCTTCGTCCTCGAGGTGAAGGTGACCAGTTACGGTGTGCTGAGCGTCGGCGGGATCCTGAGCCTGCTGTTCGGGTCGATGATGCTGATGGACTCGCCCGCTCCCGAGCTTCGGGTCAGTTTCACGGTGATCCTGCCGGTGGTCGTCGGACTCTCGGCCATCCTGTTCGTGCTGGTGCGGCTGGGGATCGCCTCCCAGCGCCGCCGCCCGACGACCGGGCCGTCGGGCATGATCGGGGAGACGGCGCGTGTAATGAGCCCGATCGCCCCGGGCGCGCCCGGCCGCGTCGCCACGCGCGGCGAGATCTGGACGGCCGTCGCCGATCACGCGGTGGCCGAGGGCGAGGACGTGACGGTCGTCGCTGTCGAGGGGCTGACGCTGCGCGTGAGCCGCAAGCGTCTCCCGTCGTGACGCGCAGATGCCTACTGCCTGCTGTCCGCTCTCTTGAGAGGTGTTGCACATGGCTGACTATTCCCTGGCTCCCTTCCTCGGCCTCTTCGTCGTCGTGCTGTACCTGCTGGCCTCGATCAAGATCCTGGCCGAGTACGAGCGGGGGGTGATCTTCCGGCTCGGCAAGCTCCTGCCTCAGCCGAAAGGCCCGGGCGTCATCCTCGTCTTCGCGCCGATCGACCGTATCGTCCGCGTCAGCCTCCGGACGATCGTGATGGACGTGCCGCCGCAGGACGTCATCACGCGCGACAACGTCTCGGTCAAGGTGAATGCGGTCGTCTACTTCCGGGTGATGGATCCGAGGAGGGCGATCGTCGAGGTGGAGAACTACCACTACGCCACCTCGCAGCTGTCGCAGACGACGCTCCGGAGCGTGCTCGGCCAGTGCGAGCTCGACGACCTGCTGTCGCAGCGCGACCGGCTCAATCAGCAGCTCCAGCAGATCCTCGACGAGCACACCGAGTCGTGGGGGATCAAGGTGTCAGCCGTCGAGGTGAAGCACGTCGATTTGCCGGAGAACATGCAGCGGGCGATGGCGCGCCAGGCCGAAGCCGAGCGCGAGAAACGTGCTAAGATCATCCACGCCGCCGGCGAGCTGGAGGCCTCCGAGAAGCTTGCCCAAGCCGCCAAGGTCATCGCCGTCGAGCCCGTTACGATCACGCTTCGTTACCTCCAGACGCTCACCGAGATCGCGTCGGAGAAGAACTCGACCATCGTGTTCCCGCTGCCGATCGAGATGCTGAACCTGCTGGGCCAGTGGTCCAACAAGGGAGGGCCCGAGGCGGGACCAAAGGAGCAGAGGTAGCAGCGCGCCATGGCCGACGAGGGATTGCACGAAATTCACCTGAAGTCCAAGCAACTGGTCGCGCTCTTCATGACCGCGGCGGTGCTGCTGGTGGTGACGTTCCTCTGCGGCGTGCTGGTCGGGCGCGGTGTCCGCGCCCGGAAGGAGCCGACGCTGGCCGCCGCGGCGGCCGGTCAGCCGGTGGCGGCGCCCGAGGACCCGACCGCGGCGGCGCCGCTGCAGCCCGTGGTGAAGACTGCCCCGCAGCCGGCGGCGACGCCGCCGACCACGCCGCCCCCGCAGACGGAAGAGGACATCAACTACTTTTCGCGTCTCCAAGGGCAGACGCCACCCGCGGAGTCCGTGAAGCCCGCGGCCGGCGCCGCGAGGGCGGCGACGCCGTCGAAGCCGCTCGAGGCCCCGTCGCATCCGGCGGCGGTCGCCGCGCCGGTTGTCACGACCCCGGCGCCGAGGGCGGCGGCTCAAGCCGCGCCGGCGACGGCGGCCAAGGCCAGACCGACGGAGGTTGCCGCGAGCGCTGACCCGGCCGGTCCCGGGTACGTGGTGAAGATCGTCGCGTATCGCGACAAGGCACAATCGAGTGCGCTGGCCGCGCGGTTGTCGGGCAAAGGCTATCCTGCCTACGTCGTCACCGTGTCCGGCAAGGGGGCGCCGCTCTACAGTGTCCGCGTCGGCAAGTTCAAGACGCGGGACGACGCCGAGGCGGCCAGAAAGCGTCTCGAGAAAGAAGAGCAGTTCAAGCCATTGATTACCCGCTAGCCCTGCTGTCGGGCGTCCTGCTGACGCTGAGCGTCCCGCGTTTCGGGCACCCGGCGGTCGCGTGGATCGCCCTCTCGCCTCTGCTGGCCGGTCTCCTCGCACGGCGCACGTCCCGGTCGACGACGGTCGGCCAGGGGCCTGTCCGCCCGTTCCTGATGGGGCTGCTCACCGGCCTGACCGCGTTTGTCGGCACGGTCTACTGGACCGGTTCCGTCATGAGGCAGTACGGCGATCTGTCCGCCGCCGTGGCCACGCTGCTGATGGTCGCGCTCGCTGCGTACCTGGCTCTGTACCCAGCCCTGTTTGCGGTGATCGTCGATCGCCTGCTCGACCGGCTGGGCGCTCGCGGCCTGTGCCTGGCACCCGCCGTGTGGGTGACGACCGAGCTCGGCCGGAGCTATCTCTTCACCGGGTTCCCGTGGGAACTGCTCGGGTACAGCCAGGCGACGGTGCTGCCGGTCGCGCAGCTGGCCAGCCTGTTCGGCGTCTACGGCATCTCGGCGCTCGTGGCGCTGGTCGGCACCTCGCTCGTGCTGCTGGTCTTCGACCGGACGTCGACGCGGTGGTGGATGGCCGGCGTGTCGGTCGTGGCCTTGGTGGCGGCGGTCGCGTGGGGCGGCGCGCGGATGCGGGACAACGCGCTGACGCGCGAGGGGACGCCGATCCGCGTGGGGCTGGTGCAGGGCAACGTGGCGCAGGACGAAAAGTGGGAGGGCAGCCGCGCCCCCGAGATCCTGCGGACCTACATCGACTTCAGCCGGCAGGCGGCGGGCCTTGGCGCCCGGTTCATCGTGTGGCCGGAGTCGGCGCTGCCCGTCGTCTTTCAGGAGGACGCCGTCGCGGGCGACGCCGTCCGGCGGCTGGCGTTCGAGACGCGCGCCGACATCCTGTTCGGCAGCGATCAGATCGAGCGCGGCCCCGCGACCCGGTACTTCAACTCGGCGTTCCTGATGGATCCCGACGGCACGATCGCGGCGATCTACCAGAAGATGCACCTGGTGCCGTTCGGGGAGTACGTCCCGCTGAGGCGGCTGCTCTTCTTCGCGGCCCCGCTCGTCGAGGCCGTCGGGGACTTCTCGGAAGGGGACCGCGTGGTGATGCTCCCGGTGGCCGGCCACCTGGCGAGCACGGCGATCTGCTACGAGGTCGTCTATCCGAATCTCGCGCGCGACGCCGTGCGTTCCGGCAGCCAGTTGCTGACGACGATCACCAACGACGCGTGGTTCGGACGATCGTCGGCACCGTGGCAGCATTTCGAGATGGCGTCGCTCCGGGCGATCGAGCAGGGGCGGTACCTGGTGCGCGCCGCCAACACCGGCATCAGCGGCATCGTCGACCCTTACGGGCGCGTGCTCGCGCGGAGCCGGCTGTTCGAGCCGGCGCTGTTGGTGGGCGACGTGCGGTTCCTCGGCGGCTTCACCTTCTACGCGCGGACCGGCGACGTCTTCGTGTACGCCTGCGCGCTGGCCACGCTGGTGGCGCTGGTGGCGACCCGGCGGAGGAAGGTGCGATACTGAAGGCGCGGGCGACAGCCCGCGTGGGCGGGAACGACTGGGGCCGAGTCGGCCGGAGGTGATGCGTGGCGATTGCGCTCGACGAGTTGGTGCGGCGGTACCAGGACCTGGCGAAGAGGTCGTCCGACCTGCGGAGTTATCTTTGACCGCTCCGCACCGCGCGAAGAGCTGAGCCGGCTCGAGACCGAGAT
Source organism: uncultured Acidobacteriota bacterium (assembly GCA_963727765.1). Classification (GTDB taxonomy): domain Bacteria; phylum Acidobacteriota; class Vicinamibacteria; order Vicinamibacterales; family Fen-181; genus FEN-299. Next base: position 191,998 of record CAVSGZ010000012.1, on the reverse strand, counting down.
TGCCCGCCCCGATTTCTGGAAGGACCAGGCCGAGGCCCAGAAGATCCTGCAGCGGCGGCGCCGCCTCGATCAGGAAGTCGAGATGGTCGACGCCCTCAAGCGTCGCGAGGACGACCTCTCGGTCCTCGTCGAGTGGGCGGGGGCCGGTGAGGAGGTCTCGCGCGAGCTGTCGGATGGCCTCGACGCGCTGGCCCGCGCCGTCGACGCTGCGGAGACGAAGAAGATCCTCGGCGGCGAGCACGACCAGAAGAACGCCATCGTCACCATCCATCCGGGCGCCGGCGGCACCGAGTCGCAGGACTGGGCCGAGATGCTGCTGCGCATGTACCTGCGCTGGGCCGAGCGCCGGGGGCTCGGCCGCGAGCTGATGGAATACCAGCCGGGCGACGAGGCCGGGCTCAAGAGCGCCACCTTCACGGTCAGCGGTGACTACGCCTACGGCCTGCTGTCGGCCGAGGCGGGCGTGCACCGGCTCGTGCGGATTCTCGCCCTTCGACCAGGCCGCCCGTCGGCACACCTCCTTCGCGTCGGTCTACGTCTGGCCCGAGCTGCCCGACGACGTCGAGGTGGAGATCGACGAGAAGGACCTGCGGATCGACACCTACCGGTCGAGCGGGTGCGGCGGCCAGCACCTCAACGTCACCGACTCGGCGATCCGGATCACCCACCTGCCGACGGGGATCGTCGTCACCTGTCAGAACGAGCGGTCGCAGGGACGCAACCGCGACTCGGCGATGAAGGTCCTGCGCGCGCGCCTCTACGACCTGAAGATGAAGGAGCGCCAAACCAAGCTCGATCAGCTCGGCGGCGAGAAGCGGGACAACGCGTTCGGCAGCCAGATCCGCAGCTACGTGCTCCATCCCTACCAGATGGTGAAGGACCACCGGACGAAGGAGGAGGTCGGGGACATCACCCGCGTCCTCGACGGCGACATCGACGTCTTCATCAAGACCTACCTCAAGCAGAAGGCCGCCGGCACGCTCGGCCAGCCCGCTGCGGCGGACGGCGACTGACATCCGGCTCTCGGCCATCGACGTTCGGCTTTCGGCGGTGTCCCGGGTGATGCGCGGCACGGCCCGCTCCCCGTCTATGGAGCGTGACACCACGACACGGCCAAAGGTCGAAAGCCGGAAGCCAAGAGCCGGAGTGATGCCCCCCGTTGACATTGTCTAGTCAGTTGATAGACAATCCGCGCCGTGCTGACGCGCAAGTCCAAGTACGGCCTCAAGGCCCTTCTGCTGCTCGCCCGCGAGCACGACCGCGGGCCGATCCTCGCTTCCGAGCTGTCGGCGCGCGAGGGGATCCCGGAGAAGTTCCTCCAGGGGATCCTGCTCGACCTCAAGCGCCGCGGCCTCGTGAGCAGCCGGCGCGGCCAGGGCGGCGGCTACCGTCTCGCCCGCGCGCCCTCGGCGATCAACGTCGGCGAGGTGATCCGGATCCTCGAGGGCCCGCTCGCCCTCACGCCGTGCGTGAGCCAGACCGCCTACCACCGGTGCGAGGAGTGCGCGGACGAGCGGACGTGCGGCATCCGCCTGGTCATGAAGCGCGTCCGCGACGAGACGGCGCGCATTCTCGAGGGGGCCTCGCTGGCCCGGGTCAATGCCGCGGTGGACCGGGTCGGCAGGCGCCGTCCCGCGCCGCGGCGAGCGAGGCCGTAGGGGGGAATCGTGCGATCTGGCGATCTGGCGATCCGGGTGCTGGCCGCTGCCGCCCTGGGCGTGGCACTCCTGCTCGGTCCACCGGGGATCGCCCGCGCGCCCGCGCCGGCGGTCACGCTGCTCAACGTGTCGTACGACCCGACGCGGGAGTTCTACCAGGACGCCAACGCGGCCTTCAACCGGGTGCGCGCGGCGCGGGGGCTGCCGGAAGTCGTCATCCGACAGTCCCACGGCGGCTCGGGCAAACAGGCCCGCTCGGTGATCGATGGCCTCGAGGCCGACGTCGTGACGCTGGCGCTGGCCTACGACATCGACCAGATCGCGAGGCACGGCCTGATTCGGAGCGGATGGCAGGAGCGGCTGCCTGACCGCGCCACGCCGTACACCTCCGTCATCGTGTTCCTGGTCCGCAAGGGCAATCCAAAGGGGATCCACGACTGGGGCGACCTGGCAAGGCCCGGCACGGTCGTCATCACCCCGAACCCGAAGACCTCCGGCGGCGCGCGCTGGAACTACCTCGCGGCCTGGGGCTTCGCCCGGTCGCAGCCCGGCGCCACCGACGCGTCGGCCCGCGCGTTCGTCGCCCGCCTGTTCCGAAACGTCCCCGTCCTCGACTCGGGAGCCCGTGCCGCGACGACGACGTTCGTGCAGCGCGGCATTGGCGACGTCCTGATCGCCTGGGAGAACGAGGCGATGCTGGCCCTCGAGAAGCTGGGCCGCGACCGGGTGTCGATCGTCATGCCGTCGATCACGATCCTGGCCGAGCCGCCCGTCGCCCTTGTCGACTCGGTGGTCGATCGCCGGGGCACGAGGCGCGAGGCGCAGGCCTATCTCGACTTCCTCTACACGCCCGAGGCGCAGGAGCTGGCGGCCAGGCATTACTACCGCCCCCGGAATCCCGAGGTGCTCGCCCGGCACCGCGCGCGTTTTCCCGAGGTCCGCCTGCTGACGGTCGATCGCGACTTCGGCGGCTGGGCGGCGGCCCAGAAGAGGCACTTCGACGAGGGCGGGACCTTCGACCAGATCTTCCAGGGGCAGAAGTAGGGCACGATGCCGAGCCGTCCCCGCCGCCACGTCCTCCCCGGCTTCGGCCTCTCGCTCGGCGTCACGGTGACCTACCTCTGCCTGCTCGTGCTACTCCCCCTGAGCGGCGTCGCGCTGAGCGCACGGCGCATGACCTGGGCCGGCTTCCTGCAGGCGGTCACCAGCGCGCGCGCGCTGGCGGCGCTCGAACTGACGCTCGGGGCCGCGCTGACCGCCGCGCTCGTCAACGCCGCGTTCGGCCTGCTGGTGGCCTGGGTGCTGGTCCGGTACGCCTTTCCGGGGCGTCGGCTCGTCGACGCGTGCGTCGACCTGCCCTTCGCGCTGCCGACCTCGGTTGCCGGCATCGCGCTCACCGCCGTCTACTCACCGGCCGGCTGGCTGGGGCGACAGCTGGCCCCGCTGGGCATCCAGGTCGCCTTCACGCGGCTGGGCGTCGTCGTCGCGCTCACGTTCATCGGGCTGCCGTTCGTCGTGCGTGCCGTGCAGCCGGTGCTCGAGGATCTCGACCCCGAGATCGAGGAGGCGGCCGCGAGTCTGGGCGCGAGCCGCTGGCAGACGTTCCGACGCGTGCTGCTGCCCTCGGTGGCGCCGGCGCTCGTCACCGGCTTCACGCTGGCGTTCGCCCGGGCGCTGGGGGAGTACGGGTCGGTCGTGTTCATCTCGGGCAACCTGCCCATGCGCACCGAGGTCGTCTCGCTCCTGATTGTCGCGCGGCTCGAGCAGTTCGACTACGAGGGGGCGACGGCGCTGGCCGCCGCGATGCTCGCCGTCTCGTTCCTGCTGCTGCTGGCGGTCAACGCCGTTCAGGCCTGGAGTCGGCGCCGGGAGGCTGTCGCGTGAGCGCCGCCCGCTCGAGGCCCACCGAGCCGCCGCTGGCGCGCGGGAGCCTGATCGCCCTGGCGCTCGGCTTCCTGGCCTGCTTCCTGTTCGTGCCGCTGGCCGTCGTCTTCGCTCAGGCGTTCGCCGACGGGGCGCGCCATTACGTCGCGTCGCTCGTTGACCCGACGACGCGCTCGGCGCTTCGCCTGACGGCACTGGCGGCGCTGGTGGCCGTGCCGCTCAACACGCTGTTCGGGCTGTCAGCCGCTTGGGCGCTGGCGCGGTTCACGTTCCCCGGCCGTGGGCTGCTGATCACGCTCATCGACCTGCCGTTTGCGATCTCTCCCGTCGTGTCCGGCCTCGTCTTCGTGCTGGTGTTTGGCGCCCAGGGCCTGTTCGGCCCATGGCTCATCGCGCACGGCATCAGGATTGTCTTCGCCGTGCCCGGCATCCTGCTCGCCACCCTGTTCGTCACGGTGCCGTTCGTCGCGCGCGAACTCGTGCCGCTGATGCAGGAGCAGGGCTCGGAGGAGGAACTGGCGGCGCTCGCCCTGGGGGCGAGCGGCTGGCAGATGTTCAGGCGCGTGACGCTGCCCAAGATCCGCTGGGGGCTGCTCTACGGCGTCGTGCTGCTCAACGCGCGCGCCATCGGCGAGTTCGGCGCCGTCTCGGTCGTGTCGGGGCACATCCGCGGGCTGACCGACACGGCGGCGCTGCACGTGGAGATTCTGTACAACGAGTACAACTTCTCTGCGGCCTTTGCGGTGGCCTCCGTGCTGGCGCTGATGGCGCTGGCCACGCTGGCCGCCAAGAGCGTGCTCGGCAGGCGGATGGTTCGATGATCGGGCGCGGGACCGACGCGGTTGCGGGCACCGCGGCGCCAGGCGCCGCATGACGAGAGGATGTCACGCGTGAGCATCGAGGTCGTCGGCGTCACCAAGCGGTTCGGCCAGTTCGTCGCCGTCGAGGACGTGACGCTGTCTGTCGAGACGGGCGAGCTGGTGGCGTTGCTCGGTCCGTCGGGCTCGGGCAAGACGACGCTGCTTCGCGTCATCGCGGGGCTGGAGATCCCCGAAGCGGGGAGCGTCCTGTTCGACGGGACGCCCTCGGACGACGGGCGACTCGCCGACCGCCGCGTCGGCTTCGTCTTCCAGCACTACGCGCTGTTCCGGCACCTGTCGGTCTTCGAGAACATCGCCTTCGGCCTGCGCGTCCGCCCGCGCGAGACCCGGCCGTCAGACCAGGAGATCGGGACGCGCGTCCACCGGCTGCTGGAGCTCGTGCAGCTCGAGGCGATGGCCGACCGGCCTCCGGCGCAGTTGTCCGGCGGCCAGCGGCAGCGCGTGGCGCTCGCCCGCGCGCTCGCCGTCGAGCCCCGGGTCCTGCTGCTCGACGAGCCGTTCGGCGCGCTCGATGCCAAGGTGCGGAAGGAGCTGCGCCGATGGCTGCGCCGCCTGCACGACGACCTGCACGTGACCAGCATCTTCGTGACGCACGACCAGGAGGAGGCGCTGGAGGCGGCCGACCGGGTCGTCGTGATGAACCAGGGGCGCGTCGAGCAGACCGGCACGCCGACCGAGGTGTACGCGCGCCCGGCCACGCCGTTCGTGTACGACTTCCTCGGCGACGTGAACCTGTTTCACGGCCGGATCGAGGAGGGCAGGGCCTATCTGGGTTCGCTCGAGTTCGAGGCGCCGGGCCACGCGGGCCGCGAGGCGAGGGTGGCGACGCTCTACATCCGCCCGCACCAGCTCGACATCGATCGGGTCGATCGGGGGGAAGGGCAGTTCCGCGCCCGCGTGACGCACGTCAACCCGGCTGGCCCGCTCGTGAAGGTGGACCTGGTGGCGGAGTGGGGAGACCCCGTGCGCGTCGAGGTGTCGCAGGAGCGCTACCGGGCGCTCGCCCTCGAGCCGGGCGGCGAAGTGTTCGTGCGGCCGAAGGACATGAGCCTCTTCATTGCCTGAAGCCGCCCGGCTGGGTGCCGGCGATGAAGGCCTCGCTGATCGCGCCCGGCGCGGTGTCGGCCACCGGCTGGCCCGTGGCGCGATCCACGCTCATGAAGACGATGTTGCCGGGCGCCTCGAACGAAGGAGGATGCTCGCGGTCGCCGTACCGGTCGATGTAGGCCTTCATGAACTCGATCCAGATGGGCAGCGCCGCCTGCGCGCCGGTCTCGGCCGGCCCGAGCGGCTTCTTGTCGTCGTGGCCGACCCAGACGCCGACGGTGATCCGCGGGTCGAATCCCGTGAACCAGGCGTCAGTGTAGTCGTTGGTGGTGCCCGTCTTCCCGCCGAGCGGCCAGTCGAGCGAGGCCGCCGCCGCGCCGGTCCCCCGCAGGATTACCCCCTGCATCAGGTTCGTCATCACGAACGCGGTGTCGGCGCGGATCGCCTCGCGCGGCTGCGGCCGATTCTGTTCGAGCAGGTTCCCCTCCCGGTCGACGATCCGGAGGATGTCGTACGGCTTCATCAGCACGCCCTGGTTCGGGAAGACCGAGTAGGCGGCGGTGACCTCGAGCAGGCTGGCGTCGGCTGCCCCGAGCGCCGTGGAGAGATACGGCTCGATCGGGTCCTCGAAGCCGAACAGCCGCGCGTAGGCCACGACCTGCTTCGGCCCGATCTGCTCCATCGTCCGCACGGCCGGGATGTTCCGCGATTGCTCGAGCGCGCGGCGCAGCGTGATGGGGCCCTCGTACCCGCCATCGTAGTCGTGCGGCGTGTACGGCGGCTGGCCGGCGCCGGCGGGGAAGGAGGCCGGCGTATCGAGCAGGATCGTCGCGGGCGTAAGTCCCCGGTCGATGGCGGCCGTGTAGACGATCGGCTTGAAGCCGGACCCCATCTGGCGGTAGGCCTGGACCGCGCGGTTGAACTTGCTGCGCGCGAAGCTCTCCCCGCCGACCATCGCGAGGATCTGGCCCGTCTTGTTGTCGAGGGCCAGCACTGCCCCGTCCACGAGCGGCGCCTGCTCGAGCGTCACGCCCAGCACACCCGTCGCCTCGTCGATCTTCGTCAGCCGGACCTCGACGAGATCGCCGGGCGTGAGAATGTCGGCAGGAGAGCGGCGCCCGGTCCACCCGATGCCGTCTCGTCCCAGATCCGCCGCGTAGCGTCCGATGCGCAGCCTCGCCGAGCCAGCGGGCAGGGGACGCTGACCCACGACGGTGACTGACGCGGGCTGGGCGGCCCTGGCCCCGCCGATCGCGACAACGACGGCCGGCACCACCTGGCCGACGGCGAACGGGCGCGCCCACGCGTCTTCCCGGTACTGGTCGATGGCGCGTCCCTCGGCGAGCAGGTTGCGGCGCGGCTTTCGGAAGCCGCGCCGCTTGTCGAGCTGCCTCAGCCCGTTATCGAGCGCGCGTGTGGCCGCCGCCTGCAGGTCGACGTCGAGCGACGTGTAGACCGACAGGCCGTTCTCGTAGAGCTGCTTGGCCCCGTAGCTTCGCTCGAGGTACTTCCGCACCTCCTCGACGAAGTACGGCGCGACCGACTCTTCCCGGGTCGGTTGTCCCCGCAGTTCGATCGGCTTCCCCTCGGCGGCGGCCGCCTGGGCCCTCGTGATGTAGCCTTCCTCGGCCATCCGCTGCAGGACGTAATTCCGCCGGCGCAGCGCCCAGCGCATGTCCACGAACGGACTCTGGTGCTCCGGCAACTGGACGATCCCCGCGATGAGGGCCGCTTCCTCGAGCGAGAGATCCTTCGCGCGCTTGTCGAAGTAGAGCCGCGACGCGGCCTCGACGCCGTAGGCGCCGTGGCCGAAGTACACCTGGTTGCAGTAAAGCGTGAAGATCTCGCGCTTGGTGTAGCGGCGCTCGATCTGGATGGCGAGCAGCGCCTCCTTGATCTTCCGCTCCCACGTCTTCTCGTCGGTGAGGAATAGTTTGCGGGCGAGCTGCTGGGTCAGCGTGCTCGCGCCGCCCGCCAGGCGTCGCTTGAGCACGTCCTCAGCAGCCGTGATGATGATGCGCGATACGCTGATGCCGAAGTGGCGCTCGAAGTCGGCGTCCTCCGACGAGATGATGGCCTGGTGCAGCGTGGGGGCGATGTCGTCGTACTTCACCACGACGCGCCGCTCGGTGGCGAACTCGCCGATCACCTGGCCGTTCGCCGCGTACACGCGCGTGATGGTGTTCGGCGCGTAGTCGTCGAGCGCCTCGATTTGCGGCAGGTCGCCGGCGTAGGCGAACAGGATGCCGCTGATGATGCCCAGCACCGCGACCAGCAGGAAGAGCGCGACGAGTCCCGCGTGCCGGGCCACGCGAATCACAACGTGAGCCACGAGGGGATTCTACCGCGTCTGCCGCCGCTCCAGTGTGACAACCACGGCACCGTCGCAAGCCGCAAGCCGCAAGTCGTGAGCCTGCTATCGCATAGCGGACGGCATGACGAGCTGAGCGCCTGCACATGCTTGACATTGCAATACTCATATTTTATATTATCGAGAGCATAAGGCACACGAGGCGACGCATTGCCGTCAGTCCCCTGAAGGTAGAGGTAGATCGCATATGAGCAAAATCATCGGAATCGACTTGGGCACCACCAACTCCGTCGTCGCCGTCATGGAAGGCGGCGAGCCGACGGTCATCACCAATCCCGAGGGCGGGCGCCTGACGCCGTCCGTGGTGGCCTTTACCAAGACGGGCGAGCGCCCGGTGGGGCAGGTGGCCAAGCGCCAGGCCGTCACCAACCCCGAGAACACGATCTTCTCGATCAAGCGGTTCATGGGCCGCCGCTACGACGAGGTGACCGAAGAGATGACGATGGTGCCCTACCAGGTGCTGGCGGGCCCCAACGGCGACGTGCGCGTCACGGCGCAGGGCAAGACCTTCACGCCGCCCGAGATCTCGGCCTTGGTGCTGCAGAAGCTGAAGCAGGCCGCCGAGGAGCATCTCGGGCAGCCGGTCACGCAGGCGGTCATCACCGTGCCCGCCTACTTCAACGACGCGCAGCGGCAGGCCACCAAGGACGCCGGCCAGATCGCCGGCCTCGAGGTGAAGCGGATCGTCAACGAGCCGACGGCCGCGGCGCTCGCCTACGGCCTCGACAAGAAGAAGGACGAGACGATTGCGGTCTACGACTTCGGCGGCGGCACCTTCGACATCTCGATTCTCGAGGTGGGCGAGGGCGTCGTCGAGGTGAAGGCCACCAACGGCGACACGCATCTGGGGGGCGACAACCTCGACCAGCGCGTGATCGACTGGATCATCGCCGAGTTCAAGAAGACCGACGGCATCGACCTCGGCAAGGACCGCATGGCGCTGCAGCGGCTGAAGGAGGCGGCGGAAAAGGCGAAGATGGAGCTGTCGACGGTCACCGAGACCGACATCAACCTCCCCTTCATCACCGCCGACGCGTCAGGGCCGAAGCACCTGTCGCTCAAGCTGTCGCGGTCGAAGTTCGAGCAGCTCGTTGAGGACCTGATCCAGAGGACGGTCGGCCCGACCAAGCGCGCGCTCGGCGACGCGGGCGTCGACCTCGCGAAGATCGACGAAGTCGTGCTCGTCGGCGGGTCCACGCGGATCCCGCGCGTGCAGCAGGTCGTGCGCGAGCTGTTCGGCAAGGAGCCGCACAAGGGGGTCAACCCGGACGAGGTCGTGGCCGTCGGCGCGGCCATCCAGGCCGGCGTGCTCGCGGGCGAGGTCAAGGACCTGCTCCTGCTCGACGTGACGCCGCTGTCGCTCGGCATCGAGACGCTGGGCGGCGTGATGACGACGCTCATCCCGCGCAACACGACGATCCCGACACGCAAGAGCGACGTGTTCTCGACCGCCGCCGACAACCAGACGCAGGTCGAGGTCCATGTGCTGCAGGGCGAGCGGCAGTTCGCCCGCGACAACCGCACGCTCGGCCGGTTCAACCTGGTCGGCCTCCCGCCGGCGCCTCGCGGCATGCCGCAGATCGAGGTCACCTTCGACATCGACGCCAACGGCATCGTCAACGTGTCGGCCAAGGACAAGGCCACCGGGAAAGAGCAGAAGATCACGATCACCTCGTCGAGCGGCCTCAGCAAGTCCGAGGTCGACCGGATGATGCGCGAGGCGGAGTCCCACGCCGACGAGGACAAGAAGCGGCGCGAGCTGACCGACGCGCGCAACCAGGCCGACGGGCTCATCTACCAGATCGAGAAGACGCTCAACGAGAACAAGGCCAAGGTGCCGGCGGCCGATGCGAGCCGGATCGAGGCGGCGATCGCCGCGCTCAGAAAGACGTCGGAAGGCGAGGACGCCGCGGCGATCCTGAAGGAGATGGACGAGCTGCAGAAGGCCTCGCACGCGATGGCCGAGGCCCTCTACAAGCAGGCGCAGAGCGAGCCGCCGGCCGGCGGGCCTTCGGCGGGCGGGCAGGCGCCCGGCGGCCAGGCCGGCACGGGAGGCGGCGCGGCGGGCGACGTGATCGACGCCGAAGTGGTGGACGACGACAAGAAGTAGGTCGGGGTCCATGGATCTCTACGACATCCTCGGAGTGGCGCACGACGCCGGTGAGGCCGACATCCGTCGGGCCTACCGGCGCCTGGCCCGCCGTTACCATCCCGGGATCAACCCGGGCGACGCGGAGGCGCGCGCCCGCTTCGAGCAGATCACCTCGGCGTTCGAGACGCTCGGCGATCCGGAGCGGCGCCGCCGCTACGACCAGGGTGGGACCCAGCAGCCGGGCGTGGAGCGGGCGACGTTCGGCTTCGAGGGGTTCGACTTCTCGGTGCAGGTCGCCTCGTCTTCGTCGTCCGCGTCGACGTTCGGTGACCTGTTCGCCGACGTGCTGAGGCGGGCGGCGGAACCGGACGCTGCGGAGGACAAGGCCGGCGCCGACCTCCACGCGTCGCTGACCGTGTCGTTTCTCGAGTCGATGGTCGGGGGAGAGCGCTACGTGCCGATCACGCGGCAGGTGCCGTGCCGGGCTTGCAGCGGCAGCGGCCTGCTGCCGGTGGAGCCGGTGACCTGCAGCGTGTGCCAGGGGCGTGGGCAGGTGCGCGCCGCGCGCGGGCACATGGTGTTCACCAAGGCATGCGACGCGTGCCGCGGCGCCGGACGGCTGCACGAAGCGGCCTGCCGCTCGTGCGGCGGCGAGGGGGTTGAGGGCCGCGCGGAGAGCCTGCACGTGCACATTCCTGCCGGGGTGTCCGACCAGGCGCAGGTGCGGGTGCCCGGGCGCGGGCACGCCGGCCGGCGCGGCGGGCGCGCCGGGGACCTGGTCATCTCGGTGCGCGTCGAGCCGCACCCGCTGTTCAGCCGGGACGGCGACGACCTGCATCTGGTGGTGCCGGTGGCGCTGCACGAGGCGGCGCTCGGCGCGAAGATCGAGATCCCGACGTTCGAGGGGCCGGTGCGCCTCCGCGTCCCGCCCGGCACGCAGCCGGGCCAGCGCCTCCGGCTGCGCGAGCGCGGGGCGCCGTCGCTCAGGACCGGCGCGCGGGGCGACCTGATCGTCGAGGTGAAGCTGGTGCTGCCGGCGATGCTCGACGAACGGTCGAAGGAGATCCTCCGCGAGTTCGGGCGGATCAACGGCGAGGACGTCCGCCGCGGCCTCTGGACCCAGACCGAGTGAGGGCTCCTTCATGGTGACGAAGAAGGCCGGCCAGGCCTACTACATGATCAGCGCCGTCGCGCAGAAGTACAGCATCCACCCGCAGACGCTGCGGCTCTACGAGCGGGAGGGGCTGCTGAAGCCGTCGCGCACCGAGGGCAACACCCGTCTCTACTCGGACGAGGATCTCGAGCAGCTCGACACGATCCTCTCGCTCACGCGCGACCTGGGCGTGAACCTCGCCGGCGTCGAGATCATCCTGAACATGCGCCGCAAGATGGAGCGCATGCAGCACGAGGTCAACGAGTTCATGGAGTACGTGAAGCGCGAACTCGCGCGCGGCCTCGACGACTGGGAGCAGCGGCTGAACACCGCGCTGGTCAAGTCCTCGCCGACCGATCTCGTGCGCGCACCCGTCGCGGCGCGCCCCGCGCCGCCTGCGGATCCCGATCCGAGACCGGCCGGCCCGGCCCCGGTCGGCAAGCCTCGCCGGTAGCCGCCGGAGACGAGGCGGACACGAGGCGGTTTCCTTCCTGGCGGAAGTCGGGCACAATACTCCCACGATGCCCTGCCCGATCTGTCACGACACGCGCTGGAAGATCGTCGAACGCGACGGGGTGCGTCGGGCGGCGCGCTGCGACTGCTGGCGCGCGGCGAACGCCGAACGCCAACTCGCCCAGTCGCGCATCCCCCGGCGCTACCAGCAGTGCACCCTCGAGAGCTTCGTCCTGTACCAGAACGAGAAGCTGCAAAAAGCCGTGGCGAGCGCCAGACGGTTCGCCGAACAGTTCCCGGCGGTGGAGAAGGGGCTCTTCCTTATCGGCCCGCCGGGCATAGGAAAGAGCCACCTAGCTACGGCCGTCCTCAGAAGGGTGATTGAGCGTTGCGGTGCGCACGGGCTGTTCTACGACGTGCGTGACCTGCTGAGAGTCATTCGCAGTACCTACAATCCCGAAGTGAAGGCCACCGAGTTCGACGTCCTGCGGCCCGTGATGGGAGCCGAGCTGCTTGTGCTCGACGACATCGGGGCGGAGAAGACGTCGGAGTGGGTCGAGGAGACGCTCAACCTGATCGTGACCACCCGCTACAACGAGCGGCGGCCGACCATCTTCACGTCGAACTACGAGGAGAAGGAAGACCTGACCGACCCCGAATCACTACTGGCCCGCGTCGGGTTCCGCATGCACTCCCGCCTGTTCGAGATGTGTGAGTTCCTGGAATATGAGGGCGCCGACGGGCGCAAACTGCCGCCGAAGGCAGGAGCCCAGGACTACGAGGAGGAGTGGAAACACCATGGGCGTGCCGCGGGCCTGCCGCGGCGCGCGGGCAGCTCGGCGCGCGCGCAGCTGCGGCGCCCCGACACGCAGGCCGACGTCGCGTGGCCCGGCGGACGGGCCGGGAGCGGGCACTGACGCCGGCGGAAGCCCCGCCGCTCGGCCTCTACCTGCACATCCCCTTCTGTGCGGCGCTCTGCCGCTACTGCACCTTCACGCGCTGCCTCACCGACGCCGGCCTCGAGCGCCGCTACATCGCCGCGCTCGCCCGGGAGATTCGGAAGGGGCTCCCCGTGTCCGGTCCTGCCCCCGACGAGCCGCCGGTCGCCGACACGATCTACTTCGGCGGCGGCACCCCGTCGCTGCTCGCGCCCTCGGACATCGCCCTGCTGATTGGCGCCTGCCGCGAGAGGTTCGACGTCGACGAGGGTGCCGAGGTCACGCTCGAGGCGAACCCCGAGACGGTCACGCCCGACCATCTCGCGGGCTACCGCGAAGCCGGCGTCAACCGACTGAGCCTCGGCGTCCAGTCGTTTGTCGACGCGGAACTGCGGCGGCTCGGGCGGATCCACGACGAGGCGCGTGCGCGCCAGGCGTTCGAGGCCGCGCGCACGGCCGGGTTCGACAACATCAGCCTGGACCTGATGCTCTCTCTGCCGGGCCAGTCGCGCGCCGATCTCCGCGTGTCGGTCGACGCGCTGGCCGGCCTCGCGCCCGAACACGCGTCGGTCTATCTGCTGGAGGTGTACCCTCAGTCGCCCCTGGCCGCTGAGATGACCAGGCAGGGATGGACCCGGGTGTCCGACGACGAGGCCGCGGACATGTATCTCGAGACCATGGCCCGCCTGGAGCAGGCCGGGTTCGAGCAGTACCAGATCTCCAACCTGGCCCGGCCGGGCCGGCGCTCCAGGCACAATCTCAAGTACCTGGACCGACGGCGCGTGGGTCGGCTTCGGTTGCGGCGCCCACTCGACAGTCGGGGACGAGCGGTGGAACAATGTCCTGTCGGTTCCTGAGGACCTGGCGCTGGTCGAGGCGAGCGGGTCGCCGGTGGCCGAGCGCCGGCGCCGGCCGCCGCGGGAGCGGCTCGAAGAGGCGATCTTCATGGGATTGCGTCTGGCCGACGGCATCTCCCTCGCGCGGATTCGCGCCGACTACGGCGTGGACGTCATGGCACGGTGGGGAGGACGGCTGGCCGAGTTCCAAGACGCCGGCCTGCTGGAGCGCGACGGGCAGCGCGTGCGGATGACCCGCCGCGGCATGCTGCTGGCCACCGACATAATGAGCGCTTTCCTCGAGGCGGGCAGGACGGTAAAGTAACGCTCCTTCCGACTTGATTGGCCAAGGAGGCCTGCATGCGACTGACTTGGATCACGTCCGGTTCCCTCCGCCGTCCGGTTCTGGCCGGATTGGTGCTCGTGCTCGCCTTCGTGCTCGGTGCCGCGAGCGGTGCCTTCGCGCAGGCCGCTCCGGCCGCCGAGAAGCCGAATCTGGCGTTCACGCACGATGCGGCCCTCATCATCTTCTACATCAAGCCTGACAAGACGGCCGACTTCGAAGACCTGATGAACAAGTTGAAGGACGCTCTGGCGAAAGCGGACACGCCGGAGGCCAAGCAGCAGGCCGCAGGCATGAAGCTCTTCAAGAACACCGCCGCCAACGCGCAGGTGGCCGTCTACATGCTGGTGGCTGACCCGGTCGTGAAGGACGTCGAGTACCGGTTCCTGTCGATCCTCTACAAGGCGTTCCCCAACGACGCGCAAGCCCTGCTCGACAAGTGGAAGGCCGCCAAGGCCGACAGCCCGGCGGCGCCGGGGCTGTTCGACCTCGAACAGAAGTTGAAGTTCCAGTAACGCCCGCGCACGCCGTGGCCATGGTGCCGGGGGGCCGCACGTCGCCCCCCGACTTTCTTGTACGGCCTCCTCAGAACTTTACGTTGGCACCGACGTAGAACCGGCTCACGTAACGCGACCCGATCGGCGATCCCACCAGCCGCGTCAGCCGGTAATCGAGCCGCACGCGCAGCGGGCCGACCAGGGTCATCTTCATGCCGGCCCCGCCGTTGACCCCGATGTTGGTCTGCGAGACGCCGAGCAGGTCCTCGTGGTAGATGCCGGCGCCGAGCGTGCCGTAGAACTGCATCCCCCGCACGTTGAACGGCGTCTGGCCCAGGCCATTCACCATCACGGTCTGCAGGCGCGGCGACCCCTGGGCAATATCGTCGCCCGTGTCGCTGTACTCGACTTCCCAGCCGAGCATGCCGAGGCCGCCGCCGACGGCGAGCCCCTTGGCGACCCTGGTCGACGGTCCCCCGGCGGCGCCGATGAATCCGGTGATGTCCGCGGCCGCCGGTGTGCCGGACGCGAGGAGCGCGGCGATTGCCGCCGCGAGCACGAGCACACGCTGTAGACGCATCACGACCCTCCAGAGACCCATCATACCCTCGGACCGGACATCCCGTGGCGCCCCCGCCATCGCCCGGCGGGCCCGCCGTCGCCGGTGCTATAGTGGTCGTGGGACTCACATCCGAAAACGGGTTGCTGGTGCCGGCGACGACACACTCGCGCCCTTCACACCAACTGGGCCTGTGCGCCGGGCGGACCCGAGAGTTCCGCCGGCAGCGTCGAGGGCCCGTAGCCGAGCGGGGGATCGACCATGGACTTCCGGGCCAGTGACCAGCAGGAAATCCTCCGGCAGACCGTGCGTGAGTTCGCCGAGGCCGAGATCCGTCCGCACATCATGACCTGGGACGAGGCCCAGCACTTTCCCGACGAGCTCGTGCCGCGCCTGGCGGCGCTCGGCCTGATGGGCATCCAGATCCCCGAGGAGTACGGCGGGGCGGGGATGTCGGCCGTCGACTACTGCATCTGCATCGAGGAACTGGCCCGCGTCGATCCCTCGGTCGCGCTGACCGTAGCCGCGCACAACGGCCTGTGCACCTCGCACATCTTCCTGTTCGGCGACGAGGCGCAGAAGCGCCGCTACGTGGAACCGCTGGCGCGCGGCGAGTGGCTCGGCGCCTGGGGGCTGACCGAGCCGCAGTCGGGGAGCGACGCCGGCGCCCTGCAGACGCGCGCGACGCGTGAGCCGGGCGGCTGGGTGCTCAACGGTTCCAAGGCGTTCACCACCCACGGCTGCGTGGGCCACGTGATGGTGGCCATGGCCGTCACCGACCGCGCCGCTGGCCGTCACGGCATCTCGGCGTTCATCGTCGAGCGCGGCACGCCCGGCATGACGCCGGGACGCAAGGAGAACAAGCTCGGCATGCGCGCCAGCGACACGAGCGAGGTGGTCTTCACCGACTGCCGCGTCGGCGACGCGCAGCGGCTCGGGCGGGAAGGGGAGGGGTTCCTCGACGCGATGCGCGTGCTCGACGCCGGGCGCATTGGGATCGCGGCCCTGGCCGTCGGCCTCGCGCAGGGGGCCCACGAGACGGCGCTCGGCTACGCGAAGCAGCGCCGGCAGTTCGGCCAGTCGCTCTCCTCGTTCCAGGCCGTCCAGTGGAAGCTCGCCGACGACGCGACGGCCATCGACGCGGCCAGGCTGCTGACCTACCGGGCCGCGGCGATGCGGGATGCGGGCGCTCCACGGACGACGCGCGAGTCGGCGATGGCCAAGCTGTTTGCCAGCGAGGCGGCCGTCCGGGCCGCCGAGAACGGCGTGCAGATCCTCGGCGGCTACGGATTCGTGAAAGACTACCCGGCCGAGAAGTTCTTCCGCGACGTCAAGCTGACGACGATCGGGGAGGGGACGAGCGAGATCCAGCGGTTGGTCATCGCGAGGGAGATCCTTATATAATTCACTCCTTTGTCCGCGGTCCCGCGGACGCGAGGAGTGCTATGCCGGCCCAGATTGGGATCATCGGCGGCAGCGGGCTGTACGACATGGCCGAGCTGACCGACCGCGAAGACGTCTCCATCAGCACGCCGTTCGGCGAACCGTCGGGCCCGTACGTCCTGGGCACGCTGCGCGGACACCGCGTGGCGTTTCTCGCCCGCCACGGCGTCGGCCACCGGGTCATGCCGACCGATCTGAACTTCCGGGCGAACATCTACGGCTTCAAGACGCTCGGCGTGGAGCGGATCCTCTCGGCCAGCGCCGTCGGGAGCCTCAAGCTCGAGTACCCGCCGCAGGACATCGTCATCCCCGACCAGTTCTTCGACCGGACCAAGGGGCGCGCCAGCACCTTTTTCGGCCGCGGCCTGGTCGCGCACGTGTCGTTCGCGCACCCGGTGTGCGGCCATCTCTCCCGCACCATGCACGCGGCGGCGCTGGCGGCCGGTGCGCGCGCGCACCTGGGCGGCACCTACGTGTGCATGGAGGGGCCGCAGTTCTCGACGCTGGCCGAGTCGAACCTGTACCGCGCCTGGGGCATGGACGTCATCGGGATGACGAACCTCCAGGAGGCGAAACTCGCCCGCGAGGCGGAGATCTGCTACGCGACGCTGGCCCTGGTGACCGACTACGACTGCTGGCATCCCGAGCACGACTCGGTGACGGTGGACATGATCGTCGCCAACCTGATCCAGAACGCGAAGACCGCGCAGGCGATCATCGCCGAGACGGTCGGCCGCCTCGACGGTGCGCGCACCTGCCCGTGCGCGACGGCACTGGCCAATGCGATCATCACGAGCCGCGACGCCATCCCGGCCCAGACCAGAGCCGACCTGGCGCCGATCGTGGGAAAGTACCTCTGACATGCGCATCATCGTCACCGGATCGATCGCCTACGACTACCTGATGTCGTTTCCGGGGAGCTTCAGCGAGCACCTGCTGCCCGACCATCTGCAGCGGGTGAGCCTGAGTTTCCTGGTCGACTCGATGGACAAGCGACGCGGCGGGTGCGCGCCCAACATCGCCTACACGCTGGCGCTGCTCGGCGAGCGGCCGCGGCTGATGGCGACGGCGGGGCAGGATTTTGACGACTACAGGCAGTGGCTGGAGTCGGCCGGCGTCGACACCGCGCTCGTCAGGCAGGTGCCCGGGAAGTTCACCGCGTCCTTCTTCTGCAGCACCGACCGCGACGGCAACCAGATCGCGTCGTTCTACACCGGCGCCATGGCGCATGCGGGAGAACTGGCGTTCGCGGCGGCCGGGCCGTGCGACCTCACGATCATCTCGCCCAACGACCCGGGCGCGATGGTGCAGTACGCCCGCGAGTGCCGCGAGCTGGGGATCAAGTACATCTACGATCCGAGCCAGCAGGTGGCGCGCATGGGCGGTGACGACATCACGAGCGGCGTCGTCGGCGCGCACATCGTCATCTGCAACGACTACGAGTACGAGATCATCCGAGAGAAGACCGGGATGGACGCGGCCGCGATGCTCGATCACGCCGCCGCGGTGGTCGTGACGAAGGGGGAGAAAGGGGCCGCGATCACGCTCCGCGACCGGACCATCGAGGTGCCAGCGGTGGTGCCGCAGGCGGTGGTCGACCCGACCGGCGTCGGCGACGCGTTCCGCGGCGGGTTCATGAAGGGGCTCGCGATCGGCGCCGACTACGAGGTGTGCGGCCGGATGGGCAGCGTCGCCGCCACCTACGCCCTCGAGCACATGGGCGGATCGAGCCACACCTACACGCGCGAGGAGTTCTGCGCCCGCTACGCGCAGCACTTCGGGCCGATCAGTATCTGACGAGCAGGGCTGAAGCCCTGCTCTATCTGCTGTTCCTCGGCAGCCTGTCTCTGTCCTTGAGCCCTGAGCCCTGAGCCTACAGTAACATGTCTCCCGTGGCTCCGACCCCAATCGAGCGCGCTCTCGCCCGCACGCTGCCTGTGCTGGCCGTTGGGTGGGCAGGCCTGATCCTGATTGCACCGTGGCTCGGGTCCGGGTCAGGGGCCGGTCGCGGCGCGGCCTGGCTGTCGGTGTCGATCTACTGGCTGGGCTCGCTTGTCTGCCACCAGCGGCCCGAGCGGTCGTTCCACCTGTCGGGGGCGCAACTCCCGGTGTGCGCGCGGTGCACGGGGCTTTACCTGTCGGGCGCGCTGGGCGTCGTCGTCGGGTGGTGGCGCGGCAGCCGGGGCGGGGCGGTCGGGCTCTCGTCGTGGCGATGGCCCATCGTGCTGTCGGTGCTGCCCACGGCGGCGACGCTCGTCGTCGAATGGTGGCGGCCGACGGCCGTCTCACCCATGATCCGCGCGGCGGCGGCCCTGCCGGCCGGCGCCGTCGCGGGGCTGCTGCTGGCCGAATTCGCGGGCTTTCGGGGTAGACTAGGCGGATGCGAAAGGACGCGAAGACGCGACTAGATCGAAGCGGCCTCGTGCTGCTCGTCCTCGCCGCCTGGCTGGTGCCCGGCAGCGGGCACCTCTGGCTGGGTCGGCGGCGCAAGGGGCTCGTGTTCCTGGTCGCGCTGACCGCGATGTTCGCCGTCGGGCTCGCGCTGAAGGGGCGGCTGTTTCCCTTCGACACGTCCGAGCCGCTCGTGTTCCTCGCCGCGCTGGCCAACCTGGCGATGGGCGTGCCGTACTTCGTCGCGTGCGCGATCGGCTTCGACCAGGGCCAGGTGGCGGCCGTCACCTTCGAATACGCCAACGCGTTCCTGATCGTCGCGGGCCTGCTCAACATGCTGGTCGTGCTCGATGCCTACGACACCGCCGTCGGGCGCAAGTGAGGGGTTGTGACGAGCCACTTCCTGATGATGGTCGTCTTCTCGCTGTTGGTCGCGGTGGTGTTCGCGTTCCTGATGCGGGAGGAGCCGCGCGAGCAGCTGAAATTCGGCGCCATGGTCTTCGGCGCTTTCATCGTGAGCGCGCTGGTGCTCGGGTGGCTGCTGTTCCCCGTGTGAGGAGCGGAGGTCCCGCGATGCCGCATGACAACCTCCTGATCGAGCGTGACGGCGCGGTCGCCATCGTGACGATCGACCGTCGCCCGGTGCTCAACGCCCTCGACCGCGCGACAATCGACCAGCTCCGGGCGGCCTTCCTCGACGTGAGGCACGACCGGGCGATCCGCGCCGTGGTCCTCACCGGCGCCGGCGAGAAGGCTTTCGTGGCCGGTGCGGACATCCACGAACTCGAGCCTCTTTCCCCGACCGAGGCGGAGTCCTACGCGCTGGCCGGGCAGCACGTGTTCGACCTGATCGAGCACCTGGGCAAGCCGGTCGTCGCCGCCGTCAACGGGTTCGCCCTCGGCGGCGGCTGCGAGCTGGCGATGGCCTGCACGCTGCGGGTGGCCGCCGACTCCGCGCGCTTCGGCCAGCCCGAGGTGAAGCTCGGCGTGATCCCGGGGTTCGCGGGGACGCAGCGCCTGCCGCGGCTGGTCGGCAAGGGACGCGCCCTCGACCTGCTCCTCACCGGCCGGATGATCGACGCCCAGGAGGCGCTGGCCATCGGGCTGGTCAACCGCGTCGTGCCGGCCGCCGAGCTCGCGGCCGCGGCCCGGTCGCTCGCCTCGGCGCTGGCGGCGCTTCCGCCGGTGGCGTTGCGGTCGATCGTCGAGGCGGTCAACCGCGGCCTCGAGATGGCGTTCCCCGAGGCGGAGTTCCTCGAGGCCACGCTGTTCGGCCTCTGCTTCGCCACCGCCGACATGCGCGAGGGGACGCGGGCGTTCCTCGAGAAGCGCGCCGCGATCTTCACGGGACGATGACGATGAAGCCAGGCGGCGAGCCCGCGAGCGAGGAGTTCCGCGCGAGGCGGCGGGCCCGCGAGGCCGCGCTCCAGATGCTCTACCAGTGCGAAGTGGGGCGCGTCACGCCGGACGTGGCGATCGCCTCCTACGGGGAGGTCGAGCAGGCCACCCGCCTCGGGTCGCCGCAGGCCGAGGCCTTCGCCCAGCGACTGGTGACGGGCACCGTCGAGCACGCCGGCGAGATCGACCCCGTGATCGCCCGGAGCGCCGAGCACTGGCGGCCGGAGCGGATGGCGGTCATCGACCGCCTGATCCTCCGGATGGCGGTGTTCCAGCTGCAGCAGATGCCGGACGTCCCCCCGACCGTCGTCATCAACGAGGCGATCGAGCTCGCGCGCCGTTTCGGTGGCGAGGAGTCCGGCCGGTTCGTGAACGGCGTGCTCGACGCCATCAAACGCAGACAGGAGGCCGGCGCCGGCCCCGAGTGACCCGGCCGCGCCGGGCCCGATTCCCGCTATGCCACAGGACAACGACCTGCTCGTTCAGCGCCGCGCCAACATGGAGGCGCTCGCCGCGCTCGGCGTCGATCTCTACCCGCGCACCTTCGACCGCACCGACACGGTGGGCCGGCTCGTCGAGGCGCACGGCGGGAAGGCGAAGGAGGACTTCGAGGCGACGCGGATCGAGACGCGGACGAGCGGGCGGATCCTCGCGATCCGGAGTTTCGGGAAGGCGAACTTCCTGGTGCTCAGCGACGGGCGGGCGCGCATCCAGGTGTACGTCCGCAAGGACTCGACGCCCGAACTCGACTTCCGGGTCTTCACGCTGCTCGACATCGGCGACTTCGTCGGCGTCGGCGGGCACCTGTTCCGCACCAAGACCGGCGAGTTGACCATCTGGGCGTCGAGCCTCACGTTCCTCGCCAAGTGCCTGATCCCGCTGCCTGAGAAGTGGCACGGCCTGCAGGACATCGAGATCCGGTACCGCCAGCGGTATCTCGACCTGATCGTGACGCCGGACACGGTCCGCGTGTTCGAGGCGAGAAGCCGCGCGCTGGCCGCCCTGCGGGGGTTCCTCGACGCGCGCGGGTTCCTCGAGGTCGAGACGCCGATGATGCAGCCGATCGCCGGCGGCGCGCTCGCGCGCCCGTTCGTGACGCATCACAACGCGCTCGACATGCGGCTCTACCTCCGCATCGCGCCGGAGCTGTACTTGAAGCGGCTGCTGGTCGGTGGCATGGAGCGCGTCTACGAGATCAACCGGAACTTCCGGAACGAGGGGATCTCGACCCAGCACAACCCCGAGTTCACGATGCTCGAGTTCTACCAGGCCTACACGCATTACCTCGAGCTGATGGCGATGACCGAGGAAATGCTGTCGGCGGTGGCGCGCCAGGTCACGGGCAGCGACCAGGTGAAGTTCGGCGACGACACGCTGTCGTTCGCCCCGCCGTTCCGGCGGCTCTCGATGCGGCCGGCGGTGGCCGAGGAGGCGTCCCGCCGGCTGGGGCGCGAGGTGGCCGAGGCCGAGCTGCGGGACCTGGCGACCTCGCGCGCGCTCGCGCGCCAGCTGGGCGTCGAACTCGAGCCCGGGATGGGGCCGGGCAAGATCACGGCGGCGGTGTTCGAGGCGCTGTGGGAGCGGTCGCTCGTGCAGCCCACGTTCGTGTACGACTTTCCGACCGAGGTGTCGCCGCTCTCCAAGCAGAAGCCCGACGACCCGGACACGGTCGAGCGCTTCGAGCTGTACGCGGGCGGCTTCGAGCTCGCCAACGCGTTCAGCGAGCTGAACGACCCGGCCGAGCAGCGGCGCCGGTTCGAGCAGCAGCTCGCCGAACGCCAGCAGGGCAACGTCGAGGCGCACGCGATGGACGAGGATTACGTCCGGGCGCTCGAGTACGGCATGCCGCCGGCCGGCGGCGAGGGCGTCGGCGTGGACCGCCTGGTGATGCTGCTCACAGACAGCCACTCGATCCGCGACGTGATCCTGTTCCCGCTGATGCGGGCCAGGAAAGACTAGAATCGGTTCGCGATGAACCTCCCCTTCGAGCTGCACATCGCGCTCCGCTACCTGCTGGCCAGGCGCAAGCAGGCGCTCATCTCGGTCATCTCGCTCATCTCGACGATCGGCGTGATGGTCGGCGTGATGGCGCTCGTCATCGCGCTCGCCCTGATGACCGGCCTCCAGGACCAGCTGCGCGACCGGATCCTGGGCTCGACCGCCCACGTGTACGTCTGGAAGGGCGACGGGCTGACCAACTACCGCGCGGACGTGGCCCGCCTGCGCCGCTTTCCCCACGTGACGGGCGCGGCCCCGGCGATTCTCGGCAAGGCCCTTATCACGACCCCGCAGGGGCGGTCGTTCATCACCATCAAGGGGGTCGACCCCGCGCTCGAAGGCGGCGTGACCGATCTCGGCCGGTCGATGCGGCAGGGGAGCGTGGCGGCGCTGGTCAGGCCGAACGAGGACGACCGGCCAGGCATCCTGCTCGGCGCCGACCTGGTCAAGACGCTCGGCGTGCGGGTCGGCGACCGCGTGCAGCTGCTGACGCCGGACGGCACGCTCTCGCCGATGGGCATGCTGCCGCGCACGCGCACGCTCGAGGTGGTGGGCGTCTTCTCCCTCGGCCTCTTCGAGTTCGACTCGGCCTACGGGTTCGTGACCATCCCGGTGGCCGAGCGCCTGACCGGCCGTGACAAGCCCGAACTGATCGAGCTGCGCGTCGACGACATCTACCGGGCGCCTGAGGTCGCGCGGGCGGTCATGGACCAGACGGCCGGCGTGTACCTGACCGAGGACTGGACGAAGCTGAACCAGTCGCTGTTCGGCGCGCTCTGGCTCGAGAAAATGGCCATCTCGATCACCATCGGGCTCATCGTCATGGTGGCCGCGCTCAACATCGTCGCGTCGCTGATCCTGCTCGTCATGGAGAAGAACCGCGACATCGCCATCCTCAAGACGATGGGCGCCTCCTCGCGCAGCATCATGACGGTGTTCATGCTGCAGGGGATGATCATCGGGCTGGTCGGCACCGGCCTGGGCGCGGCCGCGGGCTGGGTCGTGTCCACCCTGCTCGATCGCTACAAGGTGATCCACGTCCCGATCGACGTGTACCAGGTGTCCTACGTGCCCTTCGTCGTGCTGCCGCTCGACTTCACGCTCGTGGTGGCGTCGGCGATCGCCATCTGCTTCGTGGCCACGCTGTACCCCTCGCGCCAGGCCTCGAAGCTGGACCCGGCGGAGGCGCTGCGATACGGGTAGGTTGGAAGTACGAAGTGGGAAGTACGAAGTAGGAAGTACGGTCCGTGTCGCCGTCGCCAGGCGTCAGCCGTCAGCCGGATCCGGACCACGAACATGGCGTTTGTCACCGTCACCGCGCTCGAGAAATCCTACCGCACCGCGAGCGGGGCGCTTCGCGTCCTGCGCGGGCTCGATCTGTTGGTCGAGCGCGGCGAGATGGTCGCGATTGTCGGCGCGTCGGGCGTGGGCAAGAGCACGCTGCTGCACGTGCTCGGCGGCCTCGACGTCTTCGAGTCGGGGACGATTCAGATCGGCGACGTGGTCCTGTCGAGCATGACCGATGCCGAGCGCGTCGCCTACCGCAACCGGCACATCGGGTTCGTCTTCCAGTTCCACCACCTGCTGCCGGAATTCGACGCCGTCGAGAACGCCGAGATGCCGCTGCGGATCGCGCGGGAGCCGCTCGCCGACGCGCGAGGGCGGGCCGAGTCGCTGCTCGGGCGCGTCGGGCTTGCCGGCCGCCTCCATCACCGGCCGGGCATCCTCTCGGGCGGGGAGCAGCAGCGCGTCGCCGTGGCCCGCGCTCTGGTCACCGAGCCCGACCTGCTGATCGCCGACGAGCCGACCGGCGATCTCGACGAGCAGACGGCCGACGCGCTGCACGAGCTGCTGTGCGAGATGCACCGCGAGCACCGGCTCACCTCCATCATCGCCACCCACAACATGCGCCTCGCGGGCCGCTGCGACCGCGTGCTGCGCCTCGAGGGCGGGCGGCTGCTGTAACCGCGCCTCGTCCGACGTTGCCGTATAAGCCACTCAGGCCTTCCACCAACACGTCGCGTCTGCCGCCGCGGGCGGTGCGGATGTTCGAACGCCATACGGAACGCGCGGCATGCGGTTGTCCGCCTTTCGCGAGGGCTTCGTCGAGGTCGGTCCTGACGGGGGGCATGTGACCTTCAGGGCGGTTGGACAGGTGGAGTCAGGCCACCCACTGGCCTGAAACGTCTAATACCCTGTAAACTAGGGTGTTCGTGTGGGCACCGATGCACCTCCCGCTGGGGCGCGCCCGGAGCCCGGGCGCGCGGTCAGGCATTTTCCAGACGAGTTCATGCCCAAGTCTCGTTACTGCTTCGTATTGTGGGCGCTGATGCTCATCGGCGCCGGGACGGGTCTCAGCGCGGCGCCAGCGGTCCAGGCCGACCGCCAGGCGACGGCGCAGGTCCCGACTCCGCCACCGGCGCCCGCGGCGCCCGTGGCGCCGCCCGGCCCGTCGGTCCAACCGGTGTCCGCTCAGAAGCCGGACGCGGGGCAGAAGCCGGCGCCCGCGCAGGCGCCCGCCCCGGCCGCGACGCAGAAACCCGCCAGCGGCCGAGTGCTCTGGTGCGGGCAGGAGATTGGGCCTCCGCCGGCCAACCAGCTTCCGCCGGCCGGATCCGGACCCGTCATCTACCAGATTGGCGTGTGCTTCCCCGAGCAGGGTGGCGTCTCGGTCATCGACCCCGAGACGTATCTCTATTACATCCACACCAAGACCAGCACGCCGTCGACCGGCGTCTGGAGGCCGTGGGACGAGACGGTCGCGTCCGAGTCGCTGCGCCAGGACTTCCAGCAGCTGTGGGCGACCAAGTTCCTCGACAACCTGTCGGTCGAAGTCACCGACTTCCCGTTTCCGAACGGCGTCGTCGGCAAGCTGGTGGCCTTCAACATGGAGGAGCGCCAGCGCGTCAAGATCGTGGACTACATCGGCGCCAAGCATCTCGAGCAGTCGAAGATCGACGACAAGCTGAAGGAAGAGAGCGCCGAGGTCCGGCTCGACAGCTTCATCGACCCGGGCACGATCCGCAAGGTGAAGAAGGTCGTCCTCGACATGCTGGCCGAGAAGGGCTACCAGTTCGCCTCGGTCACGCCCGAGATCAAGGCGCTGCCCGGCGGGCCCAAGCTGGTGAACCTGACTTTCTCGGTCGACGAAGGGCCGCAGGTCAAGATTCGCGACATCGTCTTCATCGGCAACAAGGCCGTGCCGAGCCACACGCTCATGCGCCAGATGAAGAACAACAAGGGCCGCGGGTTCTTCTCCTTCATCACCGGCGCAGGGCCGTACCAGGAAGGGAAGTTCGAGGAGGACGCCGACCGCATCGTGGGCTACTACCGCGACCACGGCTACATCTCCGCGCGCGTGTCGGAGCCGACGCTGCGCTACATCGAGGATTCGCCCGACCGGCGGGCGCGGTGGGTCGAGCTGCGCGTCGAGATCACCGAGGGGAACCGCTTCCGCATTGCCACCTTCGCGTTCGACGGCAACAAGATCGTCAAGTCCGAAGCGCTCCGCCCCCTGTTCAAGGTCAAGGAGGGCGACTGGTACAGCGACAAGGTGATCCGGAAGGGGTACGAGAAGGCCCGGGAGCTGTACGGCGCGGCTGGCTACTACCAGTTCAACCTGGTCCCGATGACGCGGCCGCATACCGAGGGGGGCGAGACGCCGGAACCGCCCAAGGGCGGTGACGCGGCCTCTCCGGCCGATCCGGCGCCGGAGGGCGGCCCGTCGACCGCCGCCGAGGAGCAAGCTCAGGCCGCGGCGACCTCCGCCACCAAGGACGGCGCGCCGCCCAAGCCGGCCGCCAAGCGCCGCCAGCTGCCGAAGGATGCGCCGGCAGTGGACGTCGTCCTGCAGGTGGACGAGGGCAAGCAGTACTTCATCGACCGGATCACGTTCACCGGGAACACGACGACGCGCGACACGGTGGTCCGCCGCGAGATCAGGCTCTACGAGGAAGGCGTCTTCAACACCGAGGCGCTGAAGTTCTCGATCAAGCGGATCAACCAGCTCTCCTATTTCAAGCAGCTCGAAGGGACCAAGGACGTCGATGTCAAAGAGGCGCCGGGCACCGACAACAAGATGGACATCACGCTGAAGCTGGAGGAACAGAACCGGAACCAGATCCAGTTCGGCGCCGGCGTGTCCCAATACGAAGGGTTCTTCGGCACCATCGGCTTCCAGACGGCCAACTTCCTCGGCCGCGGCGAGACGTTCAGCGTCAACATGCAGGCCGGCACGCTGGCCCAGAACTACCAGGTGGGCTTCACCGAGCCGTATCTGTTCGACCGCGCGATCACCGGCGGCATCGAGCTCTTCAAGCGGAAGCTCGACTACCAGTCGCAGTTCACGCAGAGCTCGTGGGGCAGCACCCTCATCTTCGGGTTCCCCCTCCGCGACTTCACGCGGTTGTTCCTCGCCTACAGCTACGAGCACACGCAGGTCGTCAACGTCAACTCGATCTACCAGGACCCGTCCCTCATTCAGAACAACCCGTACCTCGCCGAGACGCTCCTGCTCGGCGTGGGCGGCGCCCGCACGATCAGCAAGATCAGCCCGAGCGTCGTCTACAACACGATCGACAACCCGATGTTCCCGACGACGGGCAAGAAGGTGAGCGTCTCGGTCGACCTGGCGGGCCTGGGCGGCGACACCAGCTTCTGGAAGCCCAGCCTCGAGTACACGTGGTACCTGCAGCCGTCCAAGCGGACCTCGATCGGCCTGCACGCGATGACGCAGTACATCTCGCCGTTCTCGGGTAGCAAGTCGCTCCCGATCACCGAGCTGCTCTACGCCGGCGGCGAGTACAGCGTGCGCGGCTTCGACCTGCGCACGATCGGCCCGCGGGCTCTCACGACCGTGCCGCCGACGTACAACGGATCGACGCTCCTGCCGCTCCTGATGCCCGGCGCGGTGCCGCTGGACTCGTACCAGGTCGACTCGGGCCTCGTGATCGGCGGCAACAAGCTGCTGCTCTTCAACGCGGAGTACCTGATCCAGGTCGCCGGGCCGGTGCGCTTGGTCCTGTTCTACGACGCCGGGCAGGTGCGGGACTTCGGCCAGCCGTTCGCGATGAGCGAGTTCAGGACGTCGACGGGCGCAGAGGTGCGGTTCTTCATGCCGGTGCTGAACGTGCCGTTCCGGCTGATCTTCGCCTACAACCCGCGCCGCGACTACATTCTGGACAGCTCGCTCCAGCCGCAGAGCGCGTTTGCCTTCAAGTTCGCCGTCGGGTCGACTTTCTAGGGGAGAGAGCGACGAAACTGTGTCAGTTGACCGTCAACCGAGCAAGAGAGAGAAAGGGACTGTCGTGATGAGACGCTTCACCGTTGCCGTGGGACTCAGCTTGGCTCTGGGAGCTGGAGTACCGACACTCGCACTGGCCCAGGCCAAGCCGACGACGCCTGCCACCGCCACCCAGAAGCCTGCGCCGCCGCCGGCGGCCCCGCAGGCGGCGCCGCAGCCGCCGAGAGCGTTCCCCGAGGGCGCCAAGATTGCCTTCATCAACATCCCTCGCATCGCCGCCGAGTCGGCCGAGGGCAAGGCCTCGACGGCGAAGGTCACCCAGCTCCGCGAGAAGAAGCTGGCCGAGCTCAACGCGAAGAACAAGCAGCTCGAGACCGCCCAGCAGAAGCTCAACAGCGGCGGGCTGCTCAGCGAGGAAGCCCGGGCGGCCACGCAGAAGGAGGCGGAGAAGGTCCAGGTCGAGATCCAGCGCCTCCAGCAGGACGCCGAGGCCGAGATGACCGACCTGCAGCAGCAGCTCCAGGGGGAGTTCCAGCGGAAGCTGTCGCCCATCATCCAGCAGATCGCGGTGGAGAAGGGGCTGCACATCCTGCTGAGCCAGACCGACGCCGGGATGGTGTGGGCCGACTCGGGTCTCGACCTGACGGCCGAGGTCATCAAGCGGTTCGACGCGGCCACGGCTGGCGCGGCGAAGTAGCTGGCACCCTCGCGGACGACCGGGCCGCCGCCCGACGGCGGTGGCCGGTCGCGGGACCGCGTGTCCCCTGATCCTCGTCCACCGGCTGACTGAGGGTGACGACACTCGTGCACGCCGACACCATTCCGCTGATCGTCGACCGGCTCCGCTTTCGCTACCCCGCGCTGCTGGTTGACGCCGTCACCGAGCACGTGCCGGACGAACGTGTCGTCGCGGTGAAGAACGTCGCGGTCGACGAGGTCTTTTTCCAGGGGCATTTCCCGGGCACGCCGCTCATGCCCGGCGTGCTGATGGTCGAGACGCTGGCCCAGGTCTCGGCCTACCTTGTCCTCCATCGCGTCGGCCGGCGGCCCACCGCGCACGCCGTCCTGCGCGGCATCAACGACGCGAAGTTCAGGCGGCAGGTGGTGCCGGGCGACCGCGTCCGCGTCGAGGTCGTGCGCCGGAGGACCAGGGGCAGGGTGACGCTCCTCCACGGCGTCGCCTACGTCGGCGAGCAGCTCGTGACCGAGGCCGACCTGCTCATGGCGGTCGAGCCCGACCCGGCGTCGATCGACCCGACGGCCCTCGTCAGCCCCGGCGCGGTCATTGGTGAAGGGACGACGGTCGGACCGCACGCGGTCATCGGGCCGCACGTCCGCATCGGCCGGAACTGCCGCATCGGGGCCTCCACCGTAATCGACGGCTGGACCGGGATCGGCGACGACAACGAGATTGCGCCGTTCGTGTCGATCGGCCTGGCCCCGCAGCACCTGCAGTACGCCGGGCAGCCCACGCGCGTCGAGATCGGAGAGGGCAACATCATCCGCGAGTTCGTCACCATCCACCGCGCCACGGCGGAAGGCGGCGGGATGACGCGGATCGGTCGTGGCAACCTGATCATGGCCTACGCGCACGTCGCCCACGACTGCGTCGTCGGGAACGAGACCATCCTGGGCAACGCCGCCACGCTCGGCGGGCACGTGCACGTCGAGGACTTCGCCAACATCAGCGCCTTCTCCGGCGTGCACCAGTTCTGCCGCGTCGGCCGTCACGCCTTCATCGGCGGCTACTCGGTCGTCACCAAGGACGCAATGCCGTTTGCCAAGACGGTCGGGAACCGCGCACGCATCTACGGCGTCAACTCGGTCGGCCTCGAGCGCCGCGGCTTCCCGCCCGAGACGATCGCCAAGCTGAAACGCGCCTACCGGTACCTGCTCGTCTCGAAGCTGAACACGACGATGGCCGTCAACCGGATCCGGGCCGACGAGTCGCTGGTGTGCCCGGAGGTCCAGTACCTGACCGAGTTCATCCGGGGATCGGCCCGCGGCGTGCTGCTGCGCCGCCCGACGCGCCGGGCGGATGAATCCGGCGTGGAGGACTAGCGAGGCGCCTCAGACCGCCATGCGCATCGGCCTGATTGCCGGCAACGGCCGGTTCCCGTTTCTCGTGCTCGACGCGGCCCGCCGCTTGGGCCACGAGGTCACGATCGTCGCGATCGAGGAAGAGGCCTCGCCCGCGCTGAGCGAGGCGGCGGCCAGAGAGCCGAAGGCCGCGATCGTCTGGCTGTCGCTCGGCCAACTGGGCCGCTGCATCGACGCGTTGCGCGAGGCCGGCGCCACCCGCGCCGTGATGGCCGGCCAGGTCCGGCACGTCAAGATCTTCTCGGGGGTGGTGCCCGACCGACTCCTGCTTTCCGCCCTGCTGCGTCTGCGGTCGAAGAACACCGACGCCCTCATCTCCGCCGTCGCCGACGTGCTCGGCGACCACGGCATCGAGCTGCTCGACTCGACCGCGTTTCTCGCGCCCCTGCTCGCCGGGCCGGGGCCGATCGGACGGCGGCCCCTGACCGGTGAAGAACAGGCCGACGTCGACTTCGGCTACCGGATCGCGGACGCGGTGGCCGGCCTCGACATCGGCCAGACCGTCGTCGTCAAGGACATGGCCGTCGTGGCGGTGGAGGCGATGGAGGGCACCGACGAGGTCATCGCGCGCGCCGGGCGCCTGGCCGGGGCGGGGACGCGCGTCGTGAAGGTGTCCAAGCCGGCGCAGGACATGCGATTCGACGTCCCGGTCGTCGGCCTGCCGACCCTCGAGGCGATGCGCGAGGCGGGCGCGACGGCGCTGTCGGTCGATGCCGGACGGACGCTGCTGTTCGATCTGCCCGAACTCGTCGCAGCGGCCGACCGGGCCGGCATCGCGATTGTCGGGCGTGCGCGGCCCCTGGGCCACTGACGGGTCGACTGCGATGACCACTTCCGCCCCGCTTCGCGTTGCTGCCATCGGCGTGGGCCATCTCGGCCGGCATCACGCCCGGATCCTGTCCGGCCTGCCCGGCGCGACGCTGGTCGGCGTCGTCGATATCAAGGCCGATCGGGCCGCCGACGTCGCGGCCGCGTGCGGGTCGCAGCCGTTCACGCGAGTCGAGGACGTGATCGACCGCGTGGACGCCGTCTCCATTGCCGTGCCCACCGCGGCACACCTCGACGTCGCCCTGCCGTTCCTCGAGCGGGGCATCCCGGTGCTGGTCGAGAAGCCGCTGGCCGCAACGGGTGCTGACGCCGACCGCCTGATCGCGGCGGCCGACGCGCGCGGCACTTTGCTGGCCGTCGGCCACACCGAGCGGTTCAACCCGGCCGTGGCGGCCGCCTCGCGCGAGCTGCGCAACCCCCGGTTCGTCGAGGTTCACCGGCTCGGCACCTTTCCGGAACGCAGCCTCGACATCGACGTGGTCTTCGACCTGATGATCCACGACCTCGACATCGTTTTGTCGCTGGTGCCGTCTGAGGTGGCGTCGGTCGAGGCGGTGGGCGTCCCGGTGCTGACCGGCCGCGTCGACATCGCCAATGCGCGCCTGCGGTTCGAGAACGGGTGCATCGCCAACCTCACGGCCAGCCGGATCAGTCGGGAGCGGGTGCGGAAGATCCGGTTCTTCCAGGCCGACGCGTACGTGTCGGTCGATTACGCGGCGCAGGAGGTCGAGGTGTACCGGCTCGTTCGCCGTGCCGGAGCCCCGCCGGCGATCGAGGGGGGGCGGGTGGAGATTGCCCGCGAGGAGCCGCTGGCCTGCGAGTTGTCGGACTTTCTGGCGGCAGTACGGGACGGTCGCCCGCCGCTCGTCTCCGGCCGCGACGGCCGCCGCGCGCTGGCGCTGGCCGAGCGCGTAACGGAGCGCATGGCGGCGGGAGCGTGACCGCCATGTCGATCGACAAGCGTCCCGCGCGCGTCGCGGCGATGTTCGACGCCATTGCCGCCCGGTACGACCTCCTCAATCACGTGCTCAGCGCGGGGCTGGACCGCCGCTGGCGCCAGCTGGCCATCCGGTCGCTCCGACTCACCGGCCGGGAATGGGTCGTCGACGTCTGCACGGGAACCGGTGATGTCGCCCTGGCCGCCGTGGCCGCGCAACCGGGGGCCTCGCGCGTCGTCGGGGTCGACTTCTCCGCCGAGATGCTGCGCCTGGGTGCCGGGAAACTGCGGGCGCGCGGTGAGGACCGGCGGATCGTTCTCGCGCGCGGCGACGCCACGAAACTGCCGCTGGCCTCCGCGTCGATGGATGCCGCGACGGTGGCCTTCGGCATCCGCAACGTCGAACAGCCCGAGCGTGGGCTGGCCGAGATGCACCGCGTGCTCCGTCCGGGCGGTCGCCTGGCGATCCTCGAGTTCTCCATCCCTGCATCACGGCTCGTGCGGACCGTGTATCTGCCGTACTTCCGGCACGTGCTGCCGCGGATCGGGCGGCTGGTGTCGGGGCATGGCACCGCGTACACCTACCTGCCGGCGTCGGTTGGCGGCTTCATCGCGCCGGACGCGATGCTCGACCACCTCCGCGCGTGCGGCTTCCGGCAGCCATCGGCGAGGCCGCTGTCGTGGGGGATCGTGATGCTCTATACGGCCGAGAAATGAGGAAGTTGAGCCGGCGGGAGGCCAAAGCGGACCGGGGGGCGTCTATAATGGGAAAAGGTCCAGCCAGCGCCTGCCCGCCCCGGCGGTCCTTCGACGCCAGAGTGCTATAGTTTCGTATCCCAGATGTTCTTCGACTTCTACGACGATCGCCCGGACTACGAGGCGCTCAGCCGCGAATACGCCCGGTTGGAGGATCTCCTTCACCTGATCGTCGCGGTGGCGGTGGCGGTGTTCATGGACATCGTCGCCCTCATCGTGATGATCTACCTCGCGTCGCTGCCACAAAGCGACGCGGCCAGGCGGGCGGCCATGATCGCCGCGCAGCGCGACACCAGTCCCCCGCGATTCGTCTTCATGGCACCGGCCGTCGACCGCCAGTCCCGGACCGCGTCGCCCAACGCGCCCGCGTCGGACGTGAACCGCCGCGCGGCGGCGCGCGAGCGCGCGCCCCACCCGACCAACGACATGCCGTTCTCGCGCGGCAACACGTCCGAGATGGTGGAACAGCGGTCCCTGACCGTGCCTCCCCAGGCGGCCCGCCAGCCGTCTCCCGACGCGGCGCAGCAACCTGGCCAGAACGGAGACAACGGGCAGAACGGGTCGCCGCTGACGGGGCTCTCCGGTCCGCCGCTCGGCGCGCCGCGGGATGGCAGCCCCGGCGCGTCGGGCTTCCCGGGGCCCCTGTCGGCTGCCGTGGCCAACCCGTTCCGTTACGCGCCAGGCGATGTGTTCGACAACCCCGGAGGGGCGGGCGGCGAGCCGCAGGCCGCCATCCAGTTCGACTCCAAGGGGGTCGAGTTCGGGCCGTGGCTGCGCCGCTTCATCGCCCAGATCAAGCGCAACTGGCTGATCCCGATGGCGGCCATGACGATGAAGGGGCACGTGGTGGTGACCTTCAACGTCCACAAGGACGGCAGCATCACCGAGATCGACGTGCCGGGTCCGTGCCCGGTCCAGTCGTTCAATCGGGCCGCGCAGGGCGCCCTCATCGCGTCGAACCCGACGCAGCCGCTGCCCGCGGAATACCCTTCCGACCACTGCTTCTTCACCGTGACGTTCTACTACAACGAGACGCCGCCGTATCGCTAACAGGAACGCCGCATGACGCGCACCGAGCAGGGCGGTCTGCTCGCCCTCGCTTCGCTCCTCGCCCTCTACGTCGTCGGCCGGCTGCTGCTCTCCTAAGCGTGTGACTCAACCGCCCCGACCTCTCATCGCTGTGCTCGGCCCGACGGCCAGCGGCAAGAGCGCACTCGCCCTTGCGCTGGCCGAGCGGTTCGGCGGCGAGATCATCAGCTGCGACTCGGCCGCCGTGTACCGCCGGTTCGACATCGGCACCGACAAGGTGCCGCCCGCCGCCCGGTGCGGGATCCCGCACCACCTAATCGACATCGCCGAAGCGACCGACGACTACACGGCCGCGCGTTTCGGCCGCGACGCCGCCGCCGCGATCGGCGACATCCTCGCGAGGGGCCGGCAGCCGGTGCTCGTCGGCGGCACCGGGTTCTACTTTCGCGCGCTGACGCGCGGGCTGTTTCCGGGCCCGGCGCGAAATCCGGCCCTGCGCGAGCGGCTCGGGGCCATCGCCCGCCGCCGCGGCGCGCCGTTCCTGCACCGCATGGTCGCGCGCGTCGACCCGCCGTCGGCTGCACGGATCCAGCCGCGCGACCTCATGCGGCTCGTGCGCGCGCTCGAGGTGTACTTCCTCACGGGGACGCCGCTCACGGCGCATTTCGCCGCCACCGTCCCGCCGCGGCCCGGGATGCGGACGGTGGGCCTGCTGGTCGACGTGCCGGCGCCTGAACTCGACGAACGGATCGCGCGGCGCGTGGATGAACAACTCAGGCGCGGCCTGATCGACGAAGTGCGGGCGCTGCTCGCCGACGGCGTGCCGCCCGACGCGCGCCCGTTCGGCAGCCTGGGCTACCGCCAGGCGCTCGAGCACGTGCGCGGGCTGCGCGGGGAAGTGGAGACGAGGGATCTCATCGTGCGCGCGACGCGGCAGTACGCCCGCCGTCAGTTGATCTGGTTCCGCAAAGAGCCTAACCTAATCAGAGTACCTCGGCCCGGGCGATCTGCCAGGCGCGATCGAGCGCGCGGCGCAAGTCGTCGATCTGGCCCTGCGTGCTTCGGATGCCGACGGCGAGGAGTGAGAGCGTATGCCATCATCGTCAGAATCGAAACCGGTGACCACGCCGAACATCCAGGACGCGTTCCTCAACCACGCGCGGCGCGACCGGATGCCGGTTCGCTTCCGCCTGCTCGACGGCTCCGAGTTCGAGGGGCGCATCAAGAACTTCGACCGCTTCGCCGTCATCGTCGACCGCGACGGCACCGACCAGCTGATTTTCAAGCACGCGATCGCCACGATCACGGCGACCCGTTCGATCGGCAGCTACTACAGCCACCCCGCCCAGTGACGACGCCAACCTTCTCGCGCGTCATCGTCATCGTGCTCGACAGCGTCGGCGTCGGGGAATTGCCCGACGCCGCCGAGTACGGCGACCAGGGCAGCAACACGCTCGGCAACATCGCCCGCCGTGTGAAGCTCGAGATCCCGGCCCTGCGCAGCCTCGGGCTCTCGCGCATCGTCGACCTGCCGGGCGCGCCGCCGGTGGCCGAGCCGGCCGCGGCCTACGGCCGGATGATGGAGCGGTCGCCGGACAAGGACTCGGTCACCGGGCACTGGGAGCTGATGGGGCTGACGCTGGACCGCCCGTTCCCGGTCTACCCGAACGGGTTCCCTCGGGAGATCCTCGACGAGTTCGAACGCCGGATCGGCCGCCGGACGATCGGCAACGTGGCGGCGTCGGGCACGGTGATCATCGAGCAGCTCGGCGCCGAGCACATGCGCACCGGCTCGCCGATCGTGTACACGTCGGCCGACAGCGTCTTCCAGATCGCGGCGCACGAGGAGATCATCCCGGTCCCGGAGCTGTACCGGGAGTGCGAGATCGCCTACGACATCATGGTGAAGGGCCGCGGCCTCGGACGCATCATCGCGCGGCCGTTCGTTGGCAGACCGGGGACGTTCCGCCGGACGTCCAACCGGCACGACTACGCGATGCCGCCGATCGGCGAGACGCTGCTCAATCGGCTGACCGCCGCGTCCATTCCGACCTTCGCGATCGGGAAGATCGTCGACCTCTTCGCCGGGCAGGGCGTCGCCGACTCGGTCCACACCGTCTCCGACGACGACGGGATGGACCAGGTCGAGCGGGCGATGGCCGAGCGGCCCCGCGGTCTGGTCTTCGCGAACCTCGTCGACTTCGACACCGTGTACGGCCATCGGAACAACGTTGAGGGCTACGCGAAGAACCTGGAGCGGTTCGACGCACGGCTCTCCGAGCTGCTGCCGCGCCTCCGGCCGGACGACCTGCTGGTCCTGACGGCGGACCACGGCAACGATCCGACGACGCCCAGCACCGACCATTCGCGCGAACACGTGCCGCTGCTCGTCTGCGGCGCGCGCGTGCGGGCGGGGACGGACCTGGGGACGCGATCGACCTTCGCCGACCTCGGCCAGACGCTGGCCGACGTGTTCGGCGTGGGCCCGCTGGTGAACGGCACGAGTTTTCTGACCGAGTTGGCCTGATCCTCGCCATGACGATCCGCGAAGAGCTGGAAGCGCGCGAACGGCAGTGTCTCGCTCCCGAGGCGGCGCTGAGCACCGGGACGCGGGGCCGTCTGCGCCCCGAGCCCGAGGACGACATGCGGCCCGCCTTCCAGCGGGACCGCGACCGGATCCTCCACTGCAAGGCCTTCCGTCGCCTCAAACACAAGACGCAGGTGTTCTTCTCGCCCGAGGGGGACCACTACCGTACGCGCCTGACTCACACGCTCGAGGTTTCCCAGATCGCGCGGACCATCGCCAAGTCGCTCCGCCTGAACGAGGACCTGACCGAGGCCACGGCGCTCGGGCACGACCTTGGGCACACCCCGTTCGGCCACTGGGGCGAGCGGGTCCTGAACGACCTGATGCCCGGCGGCTTCGCGCACACGGCCCAGAGCCTCCGCGTGGTCGACCTGCTCGAGCGGGACGGGAAGGGTCTGAACCTGACCTGGGAGGTGCGCAACGGCATCGCCTGCCACTCCAAGGGGAAATCGGGGGCGCCGACCGGCGGCGACAACCTGGCCGCGACGCTCGAGGGGCAGTCGATCCGCGTGTCGGACCTGATTGCGTACGTCAATCACGACATCGACGACGCGATTCGGGCCGGCCTGCTGGTGGAAGAGGCTCTGCCGGCCTCGGCGGTGCAGCGGCTCGGCCGGTCTCCCTCCGAGCGGATCGGCAGGATGGTGCGCGACGTCGTCATGACGACGCGCGAGCGGGGCCTCGACCGGATCCGGATGAGCGACGACGTGCTCTCGGCCACCCTCGAGCTGCGCACCTTCCTGTTCGGCGCGGTCTACGAGAAGGGGAGGTCGGCGTCCGAGTTCGCGAAGGCGACCGACATTCTCGGCCTCCTCTGGAAAAAGGTCCACGAGCGTCCCGACGAGTTCCTGGATATGCGGACGGTCGAGCGCGACGGCATGGACGCGGCCGCCCGCGATTTCCTGGCCGGGATGACCGACCGTTACGCCGTCGGCCTGTTCGAGCGGCTGTTCATTCCCCGGCCCTGGGTCGAGGTGGGCGGGGGCTGGCAGCGCGACTGAGACCGACCTCGCAATTCACCCTTTGCGCCGACCCGGTCCGCGCCCGGCTCTCCAGTGCCGGCAGGACCGTGATATGATTGAAAGTCTGTCCCAGACGGAAGTTTGTACGCAGGATGCCTGAACTTCTCCTCGACCTCAGCCACATGCGGGAGGCGCGCGAGCGCATCGACCGCACCCTCGAGCCCTCGGCGCTCCCGATCGGCGAAGAGGCGGGGTTTGCCGTCGGGGTCCCCGTGCACCTGGCGTTCGATATCTTCAAGGACGGCCACCAGTTCCACCTCGTCGGCCGCCTCCAGTCCACCCTCACGCTGACGTGCGGGCGGTGCCTCGAGGACATGCCGTACCCGGTGGACCTGCCCTTCGACCTGCTCTATCTCCCGCATCAGCGCAACGCGGGCGAAGGCGAGATCGAGGTCGAGGACGATGACCTGACGACCGCCTACTACCGGGACGAGCAGATCGACCTGGGGCAGCTCGTCGTGGAGCAGTTCCTGCTGGCGATTCCGATGAAGCCGCTCTGCCGCGAGTCCTGCCGCGGCCTGTGCCCCGAGTGCGGGACGAACCTCAACATGTCCACGTGTTCCTGCGTGCGTGCCTGGAGCGACCCCAGGTTGGATGGCCTGAAGTCGCTCCTCGACAAGGACGACCGGGAGGTTTGACTCCGGGGGCTGGCGCAGGGTCCAAAATCCTCTTTCCAGACGACAGCAGACAGGCGGGATAGCATGCCAAATCCAAAGCGACGACACTCCAAGGCGCGCGGCCGCAAGCGGCGCACGCACGACGCGCTCACCCCCGTGGCCCTGGCGGAATGCCCGCAGTGCCACGAGTCCAAGCTCTCGCACCAGGTCTGCCCGCACTGCGGGTTCTACCGGGGCCGGCAGGTCCGCGAGGTCAAGGAAGGGTAGCCGGCGCCTGGCGCCGGGGACTGCGCGATGATCCGGATAGCCGTCGACGCGATGGGCGGCGATCGCGGGCCCGAGACCATTCTCGAGGGCGCGCTCGACGCGGCCCGGCAGGGCGGTTTCTCGCTCTCGCTGGTCGGCGACGAGCGGCTCCTCAGCGACCTGCTGGCGACTCGGCTTGCCCCGGGTTCGCTCGACGTGGCCATCGTCCATGCCGACGACGTGGTCGGCATGGGTGAGCCTCCCACGGCGGCGCTCAGGCGCCGTCCGGGGGCGTCGATCAGGGTGGCCGCCGCCGAGGTGGCGGCCGGACGCGCAGCGGCGCTGTTCAGCGCCGGCAATACCGGGGCGACGGTCATGGCCGCGCACGCGGCGTTCGGGATGCTCGGCGGCGCCGAGCGGCCGGCGCTGGCGGCGATTGTGCCGACGCGCGGAGCCGCGGCGGTCCTGCTGGACGTGGGCGCCAATGTCGAGTGCCGGCCCCAGCACCTCGTGCAGTTTGCCGCGATGGGGACTGTGTACGCCCGCCTCGCGCTCGGCGTCGAGCGCCCCCGCGTGGGGCTGCTGTCGATCGGCGAGGAAGAGACCAAGGGCAACGAGCTCACCCGCGAAGCGCACCGGCTGCTGAAGGCGAGCGCCCTCGAGTTCATCGGCAACATCGAGGCGCGGCAGGTCTACGCGGGCGG
This sequence comes from uncultured Acidobacteriota bacterium, assembly GCA_963727765.1. Lineage (GTDB taxonomy): Bacteria > Acidobacteriota > Vicinamibacteria > Vicinamibacterales > Fen-181 > FEN-299. The sequence goes on along the minus strand of CAVSGZ010000012.1, from coordinate 153,988 downwards.
CGCCGACGTCATCGTCTGCGACGGGTTCACCGGGAACATCGCGCTCAAGGTGAGCGAGGGACTCGTCGAGCTGATGGGGCAGCTGCTGCGCGACGGCGTGGCCCGGCTCGGACCCGAGCTCGCGCCGCGCGTCGGGCCCGTGCTCTTCGACCGGTTCGAGCACCGCGTCGACGACGCGGAGTACGGGGCGGTGCCGCTGCTCGGCGTCGCGGGTCTGGCGCTGATCGGGCACGGTCGGTCGTCGGCCCGGGCGGTCCGCCAGGGGATCCTGGCGGCCGGGCGCTTCGCGGCCGAGGGATTCATCGGCCGACTCGAGATTGAGCTGGCGTCAGCAGGAGTATCGCACCCGTGATCGGATTCATTTTTCCGGGACAGGGCTCGCAGGCGGTCGGGATGGGGAAGGCGCTGGCCGACGCGTTCGACGTCTGCCGCGACACGTTCGCCGAGGCGGACGCCGCGCTCGGCGAGCCCCTGAGCCGCCTGATCTTCGAGGGGCCCGAGGACGAGCTCCGCCTGACCGAGAACACGCAGCCCGCCATCCTGGCGGTGAGCGTCGCCGCCAGCCGGCTGCTCGCCTCGCGCGGGTTCGAGCCGGCGTTTGTCGCCGGGCACAGCCTGGGCGAGTACTCGGCGCACGTGTGCGCCGGGACGATCGAGTTCGCCGACGCCGTTCGGATCGTGCGGCGGCGCGGCCGGTTCATGCAGGAGGCGGTGCCGGTCGGCCGTGGCGCGATGGCCGCGGTGATGGGCCTCGACGCGGCGGAGGTGGCGCGGGCGTGCGTGGAGGCGGCCGAAGGCGACGTGGTGAGCCCGGCCAACATGAACATGCCGGGCCAGGTGGTCATCGCCGGGACCGTGGAGGCCGTGGCGCGGGCGGGGGAGCGGGCCAAGGCGCTCGGCGCCAAGCGCGTCGTGCCGCTGAGCGTGAGCGCCCCCTTCCATTGCGCGCTCATGAAGCCGGCCGAGGACCGCCTGGCGCCCGAGCTGCGCGCGCTCTCGGTCCGCGATCCGCGGGTGCCGGTCGTCGCCAATGTCGACGCCGAGCCCAAGCGCGACGCGGCATCGGCCATCGAGGCGCTCGTGCGCCAGGTGTCGTCGCCGGTCCGGTGGGAGGACGTGATGCGACGGCTTGCATCCGAGGGCGTCCGCAAGTATGTTGAAGTGGGTCCGGGCACGGTGTTGTGCGGTCTCGGTCGAAAGATCGACCGCGATGCGGCCTTCGCCAGCCTCGAAGACCCGTCTGGCCTCGAGAAGGTAGCGGCCCTGTTCGAATAGGATCGGCCCCCGGATTCCCCTGGCGGGAAGTGCGGGGTCGGCTTGCGTCCGGGCCTGGAGCGGATGACGATGTTCGATCTGACCGGGAAGGTGGCGATCGTCACGGGCGCGTCGCGCGGCATCGGCCGGGCGATCAGCGAGGCGCTGGCGCGGCAGGGCGCGCTGGTGGCCATGACCGACGTTCTCGGCGACGCGGCCGTCCAGGCGGCGCACGAGCTGGTGGCCGCCGGCCTCAAGGCCGAGGGCTACACGATGGACGTCACCAGCCCGGAGAGCGTGCAGGCGACGGTGGCGTCGATTGTCGAGCGGCACGGCCGCATCGACATCCTCGTCAACAACGCCGGCATCGTCCGCGACATGGTGGCGCTCCGGCTCAAGCGCGAGGACTGGGACCTCGTGCTGAACGTCAACCTGACGGGCACCTTCACCTGCACGCAGGCGGTGCTGCGCACGATGATGCGCCAGCACGGCGGGCGGATCATCAGCATCAGCTCGGTGGTGGGCCAGATGGGCAACGCCGGGCAGTCGAACTACGCCGCGTCGAAGGCGGGGATCATCGGCTTCAGCAAGTCGATGGCCCGCGAGCTGGCCGTGCGCGGCATCACCGTCAACGTGGTGGCTCCCGGGCTGATCGACACCGACATGACCCGCGGGCTGCCCGAGAACGTGCGGAACGAATGGGCGTCGATGGTTCCGCTCGGCAGGCTCGGCACCGCGGACGACGTGGCCTCGGCCGTCTGTTTCCTGGCGACCGACGAAGCGTCGTACATCTCGGGGCAGGTCCTCGCCGTCAATGGCGCGATGTACACCTAGGAGGATGAATGGCCGGCGTTGCTGACAAGGTCAAGAGCATCATCGTGGAACAGCTGGGCGTCGACGAAGAGGAAGTGACCCCGGAAGCGTCGTTTGTCGACGACCTGGGCGCCGACTCGCTCGACACCGTCGAACTCGTCATGGCCTTCGAGGAAGAGTTCGGCATCGAGATCCCCGACGAGGACGCCGAGAAGATCACGCGCGTCAAGGACGCGGTGGATTACATCGACGCGCACGCCAAGACCAAGAAATAGCCCGGCGGCGGAGGATTCTGGGACGGCGGGCCCGCCCGGCGGCGGGTGTGCTCGCGGCACTGGTGTCGGCCCGCGCGCGCTCGCGCGGACCGGCCCTCTCAACGGAGGCAGCTTGAGCAGGCGAGTCGTCATCACGGGGATTGGCCTTGTTTCGGCCGTCGGGATCGGGACCGAGGACTGCTGGCAGAACCTGGTCGCGGGCCGCAGCGGCGTGACCCGCATCACCCGCTTCGACCCCGCGGCCTACGACGCGCAGATCGCGGGCGAGGTCAAGGGGTTCGACCCGCTCCAGTTCGTCGAGAAGAAGGAAGTCAAGAAGATCGACGTGTTCATCCAGTACGCGATTGCGGCCTCGCAATTCGCGGTGGATGACTCGGGGCTTCGGATCGGGCCGGAGAACGCGCACCGCGTGGGTGTCTTCATCGCGTCCGGGATCGGCGGCTTCGCCACCATCGAGCGGGAGCACAGCAAGCTGCTCGAAGGCGGCCCCGGGCGGATCTCCCCCTTCTTCATCCCGGCGGCGATCGTCAATCTCGCGGCGGGACACGTGTCGATCCGCTTCGGGGCGAAGGGGCCGAACCTGGCCACCTGCACCGCGTGCTCCGCCTCGGCGCACGCGCTCGGCGAGGCCTGTGAGATCATCCGCCGCGGCGACGCCGATGCCATGATTGCGGGCGGGTCGGAGTCCGCCATCACGCCGATGGGCGTGGGCGGGTTTGCCGCCATGCGCGCCCTGTCGACGCGCAACGACGCGCCCGAGAAGGCGAGCCGGCCGTTCGACGCCGAGCGCGACGGCTTCGTCATCGGCGAGGGCGCGGGCGTGCTGGTGCTCGAGGAACTCGGGTCCGCGCTGGCTCGCGGCGCCCGGATTTACGCGGAGATGGTCGGCTACGGCGCGTCGGCCGACGCCTTCCACATCACCGCCCCGTGCGAGGACGGCGACGGCGCGGTCCGCGCCATGCAGGCGGCGCTCGGCGGGATCGACCCGTCGGCGGTCGAGTACATCAACGCGCACGGGACCTCGACGCCGCACAACGACCGGATCGAGACGATCGCGATCAAGCGGTGCTTCGGCGATCACGCGCGCAAGGTGGCCATCTCCTCGACCAAGTCGATGACGGGGCACGCGCTCGGCGCGGCCGGCGCGCTCGAGGGCGGCATCACCGCGCTGGCGATCCACCACCAGCTCATGCCGCCGACAATCAATCTCGAGCACCCCGATCCCGACTGCGATCTCGATTACGTGCCGAACACTGCCCGCCAGGCGGCGATCACCTACGCGATGTCGAATTCGTTCGGATTCGGGGGCACCAACGCGGTGCTCCTGCTCAAGCGGTTCGAGCAGTAGGGGGCGTGCTCGGAGATCGGCGTACGTCTTACGCCCCACGTCTTACGCCCGTGTCACGCGTGACGGGTGCATTCCGGCGACGTAAGGCGCAAGGCGTAGGGCGGACGGCGTAGGCCGTAAGACGTAAGGCGCGTTCAGACGAGGCGGAGTTCTCGGTTCCGGTGACCCGTATGAAGATTGCCGTCTGTATCAAGCAGGTGCCCTCGCGCGACTGGCATCCGCGCGTCGACGAGTCGAAGACGTGGGTGCGCGACGGGGAGGCCACCTTCGAGATGAACGAGCCGGACGCCTACGCGCTCGAGGAGGGCTTGCGCCTGAAGGAGCGCCACGGCGGCGAGGTCGTGGTCTGCTCGGCCGGCCCGGCGCGCGTCAGCCAGGTGATCCGCGAGGCGCTCGCCCGCGGCGCGGACCGCGCCATCCACGTGGAGGCGGACCGCCTGTCGTCGGCCGACGGGGCCGCGGTCTCCGGCGTTCTCGCCGCCGCGATGCGCGAGGAGAAGTTCGACCTCGTGCTGACGGGCCTTCAGTCCGACGACCAGGGACTGGCCCAGGTCGGCGTCGCGCTGGCCGAGCGGCTCGGCATGACGCACGCGACGATCATCATGGAGGTCAAGGTCGAGGACGGTGCCCTGCGCGTCAAGCGGGAGCTCGAGGGCGGCTGGTTCCAGTGGGTGGCCATGCCGCTGCCCGCGGTGCTGACGATCCAGAGCGGGATCAACCAGCTGCGCTACGCGACGCTCAAGGGGATCATGGCGGCGAAGAAGAAGGAGATCCGCAAGGTGGCGGCCGCGCCGCACGCGTCGCGCCAGCGGATCGTGAACCTCTACGCGCCGCAGAAGACCAAGCAGACGCAGATCATCGGCGGGTCGGCCGCTGAGGCGGCGAAGGAGCTGGTCAAGCGATTGCGCGACGAAGCGAGGGCGATCGACTAGGAAGGCTCAGGGCTCAAGGCTCAGGCCCCGAGTTGTGAGCCGGCGGGTGAGACGCCAGTCGTGGCCCGGTTCGTCGCGCCGGGCTCAGCTCGGCGGACCTCGCCAAATTCGCCCTTTGCGCCGACCCGGTCCGCGCCTGGCTCTCCAGCGCCGGCCGTGAACTCGTGAGCCGAAGAGAGACTTATGATTCTGGTAGTTGCCGAACAACGTGACGGCCAGCTGAGCAAGGCAAGCTGGGAGGCGATCGTCGCCGGACAGCGCCTCGCCGCCAGGGTGGGCGCCGCGCCGGTCAAGGTCGTTGTGCTTGGGTCGGCCGTCGGCGCGGCTGCGACCGAACTCGCGGCTGCCTCGATGGCCGAGGTGCTTTCGGTCGAACACGCGGCGCTCGATCGCTACACGGCCGACGGCTACGTCGGCGCCCTCGCGCCGCTCGTCAAGAGCCTCGCGCCGACATACGTGATCTTCGCCCACACCTACCAGGCGCGCGACTTCGTGCCGAAGCTCGCCGCTCGCCTCGACGCGGCGCTGGTCACCGACGTCGTCGGCATCACCGAGGCCGAGGGTCGGCCAGCCTTCACGCGCCTCGTCTTCCAGGGCAAACTTGCGGCCGACGTGCTGCCGGAAGGAAATCCGCCCTATCTGGTCACCTGCCAGGCCGGTGCCTTTGCGGCCGACAGCGTCGAGCGGGGCGCGTCGCCGGCCCCGGTGTCGCCGGTGGCGGCCGCCGTCGACGCGGCCGCGATCAGGCAGAAGCCGGAGGCGCCGTTCCGCGAGGCCAGGCAGGCGGTCGACCTCTCCCAGGCCGCGCGCATCGTGGCCGTTGGGCGCGGCATCCGCGAGCAGGACAAGCTGCCGCTGGCCCAGGAACTCGCAAAACTGCTCGACGCCGAGCTGGCCGCCTCGCGGCCGATCTGCGACAACGGCTGGCTGCCGCCCGAGCGCCAGGTGGGCAGCTCCGGTCAGACCGTGTCGCCGAAGCTGTATCTCGCGCTGGGCGTGTCGGGAGCCATTCAGCACGCCGTTGGCATGAAGGCGTCGAAGACGATCGTCGCCATCAACAAGGACGCCGAGGCGCCCATCTTCGAGCTGGCCGACTACGGCATCGTCGGGGATATCTTCGAGGTCGTGCCGGCGCTCATCAAGGAGCTTCAGAAGTAGTGATCTCCGCCGCGGTGCTGGCCCTGCTCGTTGTGATCTTCGGCGGTCTGTTCGTCGTTCAGGTCAGGACCCGCCTGCGCCTCGTGCGGCGCGCGCCCGGGACGCTCGGGACCGACCGCGAGATCGAGCGGACCGCGCGCTTCGTGCGCGAAGTCATCTTCCAGTCGAAGGTCATCGCCGAGAAGCCTGCGGTGGGCATCGCACACGCGCTGGTCTTCTGGGGCTTCCTCGCCTTCGCCGGCTACAGCACGACCCAGTTCCTCAAAGGCCTGCGCATCGTCGACCTGACGGGGACGGAGTTGTTCCATCTCTACGCCCTGGCGCTGGTGCCGTTCACGGTGGGCGTGCTGGCGGGAATCCTGTTCCTGGTCGTCCGCCGCGTCGTCGTCAGGCCCGAGGCACTCGGGCCCCTGTCGTGGGAATCGGTGCTCATCGGCGCCTTCATCGCCACGTTGATGGTCACCTTCCTCCTCGACTTCCGCCTCGGCTCCGGCCCGACGGCGGCCGTCAACTGGTGGGTGCACGAGCTGGTCATCCTCGTGTTCCTCGCGCTCATCCCGAACTCCAAGCACTTCCACCTGCTCCTCGCGCCGTTCACGGTCTTTCTCAAGTCGCCGACGCTCGGTGACGTGCGGAACCTCGACTTCGAGAAAGAGGAAGTCGGCGTCGAGACGCTCGCCCAGCTCGAGAAGAAGCAGGTGCTCGACGCGTTCACCTGCGTCGAGTGCGGCCGCTGCCAGATGAACTGCCCGGCCTACGCGACAGGGAAGGCGCTCAACCCGAAGTGGCTGGTTCTCGAGGACGAAACGGCGCTGCTTGCCGGCCGGATGGACGCGAAGCTGGCCGAGGTGTACGACCCCGGCGTGCTGTGGCAGTGCACGACCTGCGGCGCGTGCGAGAACCAGTGCCCGGTCGGCGTCGAGCACCTGCCGCTCATCATCGGCGCGCGGCGCGGATTGGTCTCGAACGGCGAGGCGCCCGACGCGCTGGGCGCGATGTACAACCACCTCGAGCGGCGCGGCAACATCTGGGGGCTGACCTCCGACGTCCGGCAGAAGTTCGTCGAGTCGGCCGGGTTCGAGACGTTCGACCCCGTGCGCCACGAGTACTTGCTGTGGCTGGGCTGCGCGGGCTCCTTCGAGGCGGATTTCCAGAAGTCGCTCCGCGCGCTGGCCGACATCCTGCGGGCGCGGGGCGTGAGGTTCGGCGTGCTGGCCAAGGAGCGGTGCACGGGCGACGTCGCCAAGCGCACCGGCAACGAGTATCTCTTCCAGGAGATGGCGACGGCGAACATCGCCGATTTCGAAGCCGCTGGCGTGAAGCGGATCCTGACCTCCTGCCCGCACTGCCTGAAGACGATCGGCGAGGACTACCGGCAGTTCGGCTACTCGGTCGAGATCGCGCACTCGTCGGTGTTCGTCTCGCGGCTGGTCGGCGACCGGCCGGCTGGCGCGCCCGACGTCGTGACGCTGCACGACCCGTGCTACCTGGCCCGCTACGCCGGCCACACCGAAGAGCCGCGCGACCTGCTCGCGCGCGTCGGGGCCGTCGTCAAGGACCCGGTGCGGTCGCACCACAATCCCTTCTGCTGCGGTGCAGGCGGCGGCCTGCTGTTCGAGGAGCACGAAGAAGGGACCCGCATCAACGAGCGGCGGTTCGAGCAGCTCCAGGCGACGGGCGCGGCGACGATCGTCACCGCCTGTCCGTTCTGCACGATCATGCTCAAGAGCGCGCAGGCGAGCGCGAATGCGTCCGCCGAGGTGGTCGACATGATGACGTACGTGGACGGCCGGATGAAAGCGGCCGCGGCGGCGTCCTCGTCGGCCGAGTGGCCCCCATCCGGGCAGGCGCAGCCGTGAACGAAGCCGACTGGCGGACGTCGCGCCTCAAGCGAATCGAGGTCGCGGCCATTGCCGCCTTCGGCTACCCGGTCCTCGCGGCGCTCGGGCGTACCTTCCGCTGGCGCGAAGAGGGCGCCGAGCACCTCCAGTCCGTCCTCGCGTCCGGACGCCAGCCCATTCTCGCCCTTTGGCACGGGCGCATCCTTCCGGCCACGATCTACTTCCGCGACCGTGGCGTCGTCGCCATCACAAGCCAGAACTTCGACGGCGAGTGGACCTCCCGCATCATGCGGCGCTTCGGCTACCAGCAGGCGCGCGGATCGACGTCTCGCGGAGGCGGGCGGGCGCTGCTCCAGTTGATCCGCGAGATGGCGGAAGGGCGGCCGACGGCCTTCACCGTGGACGGCCCGCGCGGGCCGGCCTACCAGGCGCAGCCCGGCGCCGTGTGGCTGGCGAAGGTCACCGGCAACCCGATCGTGCCGTTCCACGTCGAGGCCGCGCCCTGCTGGACCCTGCGGAGTTGGGACCGCGCGCAGATCCCGAAGCCGTGGAGCCGGGTGGCGATTGTCATCGGCGCTCCGCTCGACGTCGCCGCCGACGCGGACGACGAGGCGATGGAGGTGAAGCGCGTGGAGCTCGAGCGCAGCCTCGGTGAGCTCAAGGTCCGCGCGCTGGCGCTCCTGGCTGGGCTGTGATGTAGGCCGGCCCTTTCCGCCTTCGCCCGGCTACGGCGGACCTGCCGTAGCGCTACGCGGAGGCGGGCAGGGCCGGCATCTCGGCGGGGCTGCCTTCGACTTCGCTCAGGCCAGGGAAGCCTCGCCCTACCGGTGAACGGGTGACGGCAAGGTCCGGTAGGGCAACCCTTCAGGGTTGCCGGCGGTGAGACAGACTCTGCTCTTCCTTGTCCTTCCCTGCCGCGGCAGACGATCCGAGACTGCACGAGCCGCCAGTCGATGTGGCCCCTGGCTTCCCGACGATGATGTTGCAGCATTGCGGGCAGCAGCAATCGGCGCAGACCGTCATCACCTTGCACGCGCAGTACCGAATCCCCTCGCACGTGATGCAGCAGTCGTTGCATTCCTGATCCGGTGCCGCCGCGGCGTTCGGTTCGCGGGTGCCCGTCCAGCGGATCTTGAACACCGCGTCCGCGTAACTGAATTGAGCAGTCCCGCCTGGCTCGAGCCCGATGGTGAAGTCCTGCAACTCCTCCGTTCCGCCCTGGATCTGGCTGGGAAGCTCGCGAACCCGCAGGTTCATCAAGGTGTCAGACAGGGACGGCGTGAGTGCCAATGTGGATCCCCCCGGCATTGTCACGGTGGCGGTCGATCCGGGGACGACGACGAGGGTCGCGGGAGCCCGATCTCCCACGGATACCGACAACACGACGGTCCCATCGGCCGGCACGCCGGGCGTCGGGATAAAGGCAGGAGAAGCTGGACCGTTCAGGCCGGCTGCGATGAGCATCAGGATTAGCGACTGGTACCCAAACATCGTGGCGTCCTCCCTGTTTCACGGCGGCGCGGGGAAATGCGCGTCGGAAGTCTACTCGGCCAGACGCGAGGCGGGAACTGCCATCTACCGCCAACTACCGCCAAAGACCGCCAAGTTCAGCCTGGGTTGAGAGGGAACCGGTGGTTGGGCGCGCGGCGGTCCATCCGGGCGGCGGATCCCGGCGGTAGGTGGGGGCATGGCGCTGACGGGTGAGGTTTCTCTGGGGGTGAACTACCAAACCTTGGGTCCGGCTGGCGCGACCCATGTCATCTCGAGTGGGTAGGGCCGCTTCAGGCGAACGGTGGCAGAGGGATCGATCTCTACGACGAGGGGCGCCACTCCCGAGGCTTCCGCGTCGGCCTGCGTGACCTCGAGCCGAAGTCGCCCGCCGGAAACCGAACTCTTGAGCTGGAAGGGCGGTCTTCCCGGAAGGGTGACGGTGGTAGAACCACCGTCGGGTGCGACCAGCGTGGCATCCGAGGCGCCGGGCGCGCGAAGCCGTAAGGTCACCGACTTGTGCAGGGTGGCCGGGCGAGGCCTCGGTGCGGTGTCGCGCGAGGTGGAGACTCCGGACGCTACGACCCACGCGGCAAGCGGCAGGGAGAGGGCCAGCAGACCGGCGAGCCAGAGCGTCTTGCGGGTCGGCCTGGCCGTGACGCCACCGTCCGCTGGCTGCGGGATGCCGCCCTCGCGCCTGTCCAGTATCTCGCTGACGGACTCAGCCGTGCCGGCGTGGCCGGGGGACCGCTGTCGGGCGGACCCTGCCATCCAGGCCTGGAGCTCTTGTTCGTAGGCGAGGACCGGTGCGCGCGGGCTGTCCCCAAGGTGCTGGACGGGTAAGCCCATCTCCTTCGCCCAGCGCAGGGCCGTCCGCTCCGACGTCCCGAGACTCGCGGCGATCTCTTTCCATCCTCTGAGAATCCGGTCGGCCATGGGATCGTTCCCGGTAAGACAGTCAGGTCAGATTCGCCATCATTTGACAAAGGCCGCCATCTTAAGACGTGGCGGTCTTTGGCGCAATAAGTCCGTTGCGAAGCAAATCGACTGCGCAGAACATCCGAGGCAATCGTTGTCGTTGAGCGAGCAGCTTGTGCCACCCGGTCGTGGGGCAACTGATGCGGACCTTTCTTCCGTGGGCCTGTCAGCCAAATAGCAGCGACCTTGGCGCGCAAGGGTATCGGTGCCCTGGTACTCCTGGATGACGCCGAGGTCGGCCTGACGAATTCGAACCGTCGGCGGTTCCACGGGCGTGACGTCGGCCGGAACAAAGCCTCGGCACTGGCCGATCGAGTTCCTCGAGGGTGTATTGCGCCCACTCTGCTCAGTGGTCATTCTCGGCGATTGGAGCAAACGGCCGGCAGGGGCGTGAATCGTGATTGCAATGTGGCAGTCTGCGGGGTGGACAATCACTGGGCCCGTCGTGCGCTCGATTCTTCCGAGCTGTTCACGGAGTGCTCGGCCGTCAGAGCGCGGCCCTCCGTCCTGTTGCCGACGTCCCGCACCGCCCTTATTCGTGTTCGAGCCCTCACGGCGATACCCGCGGGTGGACAGAAAGTCCATCAGCAATAGAAAGGTGACACAAGTGACGACAAAGACGCGACGATTGCTCATTCTTTTCGTATTGGCCGCAGCGGTTTCGGTTTCCGGCGACATCCTGGTTCTCGATGTCCTCCAATACGACGGTCCGAACGGAGTCGCGCTTGCATGGGCCGACCGCTTAGACGCCTCCGACCTCGAGCGCGCGGCCATGGACCTCCGCAGCTATCCTGCCGCGTATCAGGTTGCGGCCCTCTCGAAGATGACGCCAGGGGCGCGTGCCGCGCTGTGGCGTGAGATGTTGTCCGACTACCTGCGCGACCATCCGAAGGCGACTGAAGCGCAAAGACAAGTAGTCACTCAAGCCATAGCTCTCGCTCGTCCTGAGCTCTTCGTGGCGGCAGCCGATCCGGCACTTCGGTTCGCGGCAAGGAGGACGGGCGAACGATTGGCCGCTCTACTTGGCGAAGACGCGCGGGTCTTCTTCATGAGTGCCGGCACCAAGTCGGGCTCGACAGCTAACCTACCCATCCGTGTTCGCCTCGAACAGTTCATGGTGGATCACTTCGTCGTTCAGGCTGGCGGGAACTGCAACTGCAGCCGCGATTCGATGTTCTCGTGCTCGTTCGGCATGCACTGCAGCGAACTCGAAGGGTGCAGCGTCCAATATCCCGGGTGCGGGTTCCTGGGATCTTGGCCCTGCGACGGGCTCTGCTCGCTTGAGATCCAAGGGTAAAGTCGCTCGACGACCGGTATTGAGGAGTGTGGGGCCAGCACGAGGCGACGACGTGCAGAGCCGAGGCCGAAGCACCGTGTCTGGCCCATCCAAAATGAAGTCGGAGACACGAAGGCAACCGCGGGCGCCGTGGAACCCGATCGCCACAGTGAGCGCTCCAGCGACCGCGATGGAGAGGAGGCCATGCACCGTGCATCACACAGAGGTGACCATACTTAGGCGAACGGCAACGGTTGCGACTGTTCTGGCATTGATGGCGATGGGCGCGATGGTCGTACTCCTCCGTTCACGCGAACTGCGGCGTATCGTCAATATTCCCGCCCATTACGGGCGCCGTTATGGGGTGGGCGGTCGTTTCGATATTCCGCCCTCAGCGATCGGATCGGCTGGAATCACGGCGATTGTGTTTGCGCGAAGCAGTTGCCCCGCATGTCAAGCATCGAGGACGGCCTTCGCGCAGGTTTCAGAAATGCTCCGCCAGCGACCAGGCTCACGAATGCTGATGGTCGCCGTCGGTGGCACCTTCGAATCTGAACTAGCGTTCGCTCGGGGCATCGGAATTGCTCGAAGTGAGGTGATCGTCTGGCCAATCGAACGCACTCGGCTCACCGTGGTCCCGACCCTTGTCGTCATCGACGCCCACGCCACTATACTCTTCGTGCACGAGGGAGCGCAGACCGATAACGCCGGGCTGGACAAGATCCGAGACATCCTCAAGAGCCATCCGATTCGCCCGTCCTGAGCGGCGTGGGCAGTCTCGGCAATTGGGTGCGCGGCGCTAGAGAGGGACGAAACGGGCAACGGCGAAGAGATCGGCGGACCGAGTACGCAAGGAGCACGCAAGGAGCACCGAATCGGCGACGAGAGGCCGAAGTAGACTCGCCGCCGGAGGGAGAACCTGATGAACGGACTGTGGGGAGATCTGAGACTCACCGTTCGCCGTCTGCGGGCGACGCCCCTCTTCGTTCTTTTCGCGGTGTCATCGCTCGGGCTCGGACTGGGCTTCAGCACCGCGGTGTACTCGCTGGTCCATTCTCTGCTGTGGGAGGCCCCTCCAGTTCGCGAACCCGGCCGTCTGATGGTGCTGACGACCGGGGAGTCGTCGTCGCTGTCGCTGATTTCGCGACCGGACTTCGAGGATCTGCGGTCGGCGCAAAAGAGCTTTGCCTTGCTGGCGGCGGCCATGCGTGTCGAGACCAGTCTCGCGAGCGAGCACGGCTCTGAATTCGTAACCGCCGAGGCGGTGACGGGCAGCTACTTCGCTACGATCGGCGTCGATTGCGCATTTGGGCGCGCCATCCAACCGGCTGATGACCGGCACCGCGCGAGCGTGCTCGTCCTAAGCGAACGACTCTGGCGCGCACGATTTGGAGCCGACCCCCGAGTGATCGGCCGGCTGGTGCGATTCGGAGGACAACCGTTCGAGGTCATTGGCGTCGCGAGAATTTCGTTCGACGGCCTTGCGCCCACTGCGGCAGCCCGCACCGCAGCATGGATGCCTCTGGAGTCTGTCCCGACCATCGATGCTCGATCGACTCTCGATGCTGCCGATAGGGCGCGGCGGCGACTGTCGATTGTGGGTCGCCTCTCCCCGGGCGTCGAAGCGCAGCACGCGGCCGCCGAACTCACGACGATCGGTGGGCGGATCGACTCTTCCGGTGCGCGCGGGCTTATCGGGTTGCCTGGCAGCGCTGATCGGATGGGACGACGCACCTGGTCTGCGCGGCTGCTTGCACAGCGCAAGATCGACACGCCAGAATCGAGGGCCGGCCTGCTCGTGTTGGTCGTCGCGGGCTTGGTTCTGGTCGTCGCTTGCACGAACCTCGCCAGCCTCATGCTCGCGCGCGGCGTCGGTCGTCAGCACGACCTCGCAACCCGTCGAGCACTCGGGGCTTCGCGGTGGCGCTTGATCCGCGACGGCTGCCTCGAGAGCGCGGTCGTCGCCCTGCCTGGCGGACTCGTTGGACTGGCGGTCACACGCTTGCTCCTGGTCGCCTTTACGCTGGAGGTTCCAACAACTCGCGGCGTGTTCTATCTCCGCCCCGATCTGAACGTGTCCGCTCTGCTGTTTGCCGCCGGCGCATTGGTGCTGTCGATCTTGGTGTTCGGCCTGGAACCAGCGCTCCAGCTTACGCGATCTGCCGCCGACATTGACTCAGGGCACCGAGCCGCCGCCGCTGGGACGAGGACCGGGCGTCATCGCGCTTTGCTCCGATGGCAGGTCGCCATCTCCGTGTCACTCCTGCTCGTCGCCGCGCTGCTCGGACGGGTCCTTGTTGCAGACGCAGGGCGTAAGTCAGGTATCGCCCTGGACCGTCTGGCGCTGGCAACGCTGCACTTTGGCCCCCAACGGTGGGACGAGCCTCGAGCTCGACGCGCGGTGGATGCCGTTCTAGAGAATGCGCGGCACACTTTGGGAGTCCAGAAGGTGGCCGTGTGCTCGGGAGCACCGTTCGGGATGACGCTGACTGCATGGGCTGACATCAGTTCGGAGAGCGGGCGGCGGCAGAGGGGCCAGGACCGACAAAGCACGGACCTTCTGGCGGCTTCGCCCTCCGTCTTCGACACCCTGGGCGTTGGTATCACCCGTGGTCGAGCCTTCGATGAGCGCGATCAACTGTCCTCTCCGCGTGTCGCCGTCGCCAGCGAACACACCGCCCGCGCGTTCTTCGGAACGGCTGACGCAATCGGCCGGCAGGTGACGCTCCAGGTGTGGGGGCGCCCGCCCGCAGAGACGTTCACCATCGTCGGAATAGCGACGGACACCGATGGTGGTCCGATGCGCTCCGGGATGGGCAACACACTCTACGTGCCATTCGCCCAGCACTACGAGCCGAATCTGGTGATCTTCGCGAGGACACCCGCTCCCCCCGACGTTGCCGTGCAGGCGCTACGGACGGCCGTTCGACAGGTTGATCCTGACCTGGGTATCGGAATATCAGGCGCAGCCTCGCTCCTGCTCGCCGGACCGCTCGTCATGGCCCGCCTGCTTGGCGCGGCGGCGGCGGGCCTCGGAGGCCTGACGCTCCTGCTCTCGATGGTGGGCCTTTACGGCGTTCTGTCCCAGTCGGTGGCGCAACGAACGCAGGAGATCGGCGTACGCCTGTCACTCGGGGCAACGGCTGCTCAGATTGAATGGCTCGTGTTCCGCCAGGGGCTCAGTCCCGTCATCGAGGGTTTCGCGATCGGCGTGCTGTTCGGAGTGGCCTCACGGCTCGCCATCCGAACCATCCTGGTCGCGCGGATCGACGCGTTCGACTCGCTGGCTATGTTGGTGGTCTCGATCCCTCTGTGCGCGGTCACATTTCTGGCCTGCTACATGCCCGCCAGACGAGCTGCTGGCGTTGATCCCAACGCCGTCCTGCGGCAGCTATGAACCAGGTGCAGGAGACCGCGTGAGACCGCCCGGAGCTTGGGGCCTGAAGCCCGAAGCCTGTAGGCCGAAGCCCAACGCCGGCCGCCAGTCGCGAGCCGCAAGTCGAATCGATATAATTACAAGATTGTGCGCGAATACACTCCGCAGTCGCTCGACCGCAAGTGGCAGGCCCGATGGCAGGAAACCGGCGCCTTCGAGGTGACCGAGGACGCGTCGAAGCCGAAGTTCTACTGCCTCGAGATGTTCGCCTACCCGTCCGGGCACGCCCACGTCGGCCACGTGCGCAACTACATGATCGGCGACGTGATGGCCCGCCAGAAGCGGATGCGCGGGTTCAACGTCTTGCACCCGTTCGGCTGGGACGCCTTCGGCCTGCCGGCCGAGAACGCCGCCATCAAGCAGGGGATCCACCCCGAGCAGTCCACGCTCGCTAACATCGCCCACATGAAGGGGCAGCTCCAGCGCCTCGGGATCAGCTACGCCTGGAACCGGGAGATCGCCACCTGCCTGCCCGAGTACTACAAGTGGAACCAGTGGCTGTTCATCCGGATGTTCGAGCGCGATCTGGCGTACCGCAAGCGCTCGACGGTGAACTGGTGCCCGAGCTGCCAGACCGTGCTCGCCAACGAGCAGGTGGTCGAGGGCGGCTGCTGGCGCTGCGGCACGATCGTGGGCAGCCGCACGCTCGAGCAGTGGTTCCTCCGAATCACCCACTACGCGCAGGAGCTTCTCGACGCGACCGACCGGCTCACCCAGTGGCCCGAGAAGGTCCTGACGATGCAGCGGAACTGGATCGGGCGGTCGGAAGGCGCGCGGGTGAAGTTCGCGCTGCTGCCCGCGGGCGTTGACCAGGCGCCGGCCGGCCCGGTGCCGGCCTACGCGCCGTCGGTCGAAGTGTTCACGACGCGGATCGACACGATCTACGGCGCGACGTTCGTGCTGCTCGCGCCCGAGCACGAGTCGATCGAGCGGATTGCCGACGAGGGGACCGACCCCGAGGGGTTCCGCCGCCAGGTGCAGCGGTTCCGCGCCCAGGACCGCACCAAGCGCCTGACGGGGGAGATCGAGAAGGAAGGGTTCTTCACCGGCCGCTACGCCGTCAACCCGTTCACCGGCCGCGCGGTGCCGCTGTGGGTGGCCAACTTCGTCCTCGGCGAGTACGGCACCGGCGCCGTGATGGCCGTGCCCGCGCACGACCAGCGCGATTTCGAGTTCGCCCGGAAGTACAAGCTGCCGATCACCGTTGTGATCCAGCCTGAGGGGAAGCCGGCGCTTTCGGCCGAGACGATGACCGAGGCCTACGTCGAACCCGGGCGGGTGGTCGGCTCGGGAGAGTTCGACGGGCTGTGGTCGCCCGACGCCATCGGGAAGATGGCCGAGGCCGCCGAGGCGCGCGGCATCGGCGAGCGGACGGTCCAGTTCAGGCTGAAGGACTGGGGGATCTCGCGCCAGCGCTACTGGGGAACCCCCATCCCGATGATCTACTGCGAGCACTGCGGCGTGATTCCCGTCCCGGACAATCAGCTGCCCGTCGTATTGCCGGTGGTGGCGGAGTTCACCGGCCGCGGCGATTCGCCGCTTGCCCAGGTGGAGGAGTGGGTCAACGTGTCGTGCCCGACGTGCGGGCGGCCGGCGCGCCGCGAGACGGACACGATGGATACGTTCGTCGATTCGTCCTGGTACTTCTACCGCTACTGCGACCCGCGCAACGACCAGCAGCCGTTCGCGCCGGCGGCGGTGAAGTACTGGTGCCCGGTCGACTTCTACAGCGGGGGCGTCGAGCACGCCATCCTCCATCTCATCTACTCGCGGTTCTTCTGCCGGGTGTTCCGCGACCTCGGGATGGTGGAGCACGACGAGCCGTTCACGCGCCTGCTGACGCAGGGGATGGTCCTCAAGGGTGGCAGCGCGATGTCGAAGTCGAAGGGGAACGTGGTGGACCCCGACGACATGCTGGCCCGCTACGGGGCCGACGCGCTGCGGCTCTACGTCATGTTCGTCGCGCCGCCGGAGAACGAAATCGAGTGGACCGATGCGGGCCTCGAGGGGAGCGCGCGGTTCCTGGCCCGGGTCTGGCGCCTCGTCGACCAGTGGTGCGACGCGTTCCAGGGCCGGGTCGTGCCCGCGCCGTCGGGAATGACGCTGACCGAGGCGGAGCAGAACGTGCGGCGCGTGGCGCACGACACGATCCGCCGCGTGACGCACGACCTCGACCCGCGTGTCCACCTGAACACGGTCGTGTCGGCGCTGATGGAGATGGTCAACGAGCTGTACGCCTTCTCGGAAGCCCACACCAAGACGGGTGTGCCGGGCCGGCGGCCGAAAGGGGAGGCGGAGATCGCCGACGAGCGCCCCGAGACGCTCGCGGTGCTCAAGGAGTCGCTCGATGCGCTCGTACTGATGCTGTCGCCCTTCGCGCCGCACACCGCCGAGGAGCTGTGGGAGATGCTCGGCCACGGCGGCGGCCTGTCGGCCGCGTCCTGGCCGGCCTACGATCCCGTCATCGCCCAGTCGAGTGAGATCGTCGTTCCCGTCCAGGTGAACGGGAAGCTCCGCAGCCGACTGACGGTGCCCCCCGACGTGACCGAGGACGCCCTGAAGGAACTGGCGCTCGCCGACGCGCCCGTCAGGGTCCACACGGCGGGGAAGACGGTTCTCAAGGTGATCGTTGCGAAGGGCAAGCTCGTCAACGTGGTCGTGAAGTGACGGCCTTCGGCTTTCGACATTCGGCGTTCGGCCAGGAGTTGTTGTGATCGGTGGAATTCTCCGCACGCTGATTATCGCGGCGGCGCTCTCGTCAGCCTCCTGCGGGTACACGCTGGCGGGGCACGGCTCGTTCCTGCCCGACACGGTGAAGACGATCGGCATTCCCGATTTCGTCAACCACACGCCGTATTACGACGTCGGCCAGACGCTCTCGCAGCGGGTCCGCACCGAGTTCATCGGCCGCGGCAAGTACAAGGTTCTCCCGCAGGCCACCGGTGTCGACGCGGTCTTGAAGGCGCAGATCAACAGCATCACGCTGGCGCCCACCGCCTTCAACAGCAGCCAGCAGGCGACCCGCTACACCATCAGCGTCTCGCTCGGCATCGAGCTGGTCCAGGCTTCCGACAACAAGGTGCTCTGGCAGAACCAGAACCAGGTGTTTCGCGAGGAGTACCAACTGGCTTCGGGCGGCGGCGTGCTCGACCCCGCCGCCTTCTTCGGCCAGTCGTCGAATGCCATCGACCGCATGGCCGCCGACTTCGCGCAGTCGGTGGTCAGCGCCATCCTCGAGGCGTTTTGAGGACCCATGCCAGGCCCGATGACCCCCAAGCAGGTTCGGGAGCACATCGCCAGGGGCGAGTGCGAACCGCTCTACCTCGTCACCGGTGACGACGACGCCGAGATGAACGCGCTCGCGTCCGCGCTGGCCGACTCGGTGGAGGAGGAGCTTCGCGCGTTCAACGTGCAGCGCTTCTACGGAACCGATTCGGGCACGACGCTCGCCGCGGTGCTGGACGCCGCCGGCACGTTCCCCCTGTTGTCGTCGCGCCGCGTCGTCCTGCTGATGCAGGCGCAGGTTCTGCTGACGGGGAGGAGGGCCAAGGCGGCCGGGGCGCGCGGCGCGGGCGAGTCCGAGGAAGATGCCGACGACGAGGAGTTCGCGGGGCTCGGCAAGGGCTCGGATCTTCTCGATGCTGAAAGACTATGCCGAGCGCCCCTACGCCCACGCCGTCGTGGCGCTGTTCGGGCACGGCCTGCAGCGTCAGTTCGGGGCGCTCGCCAAGCGGGCCGCGGTGGTGGCGTGCGACGCGTCGGTCGACGTGCTGGTCGCGCTCGAGCGGGAGCACGGCGTGCGGTTCGACGCCCGCGCCAGGCAGGCGCTCCGCGACCGCTCGGGCGGCGACGTGGCCCGGCTGCGCGACGATGTCGAGCGGGTCGCGCTCTACGCCGCCGGCCGGACGGAGATCGGGGCGGAGCAGGTGCTGGAGGTCGTGTCCAGGCAGGAGGCCGCGCGGGGCGCCAAGCAGTTGTGGGCCGAGGTGGCCGACCACCGGACGGCGGCCGCTCTCAAGGAATTGCGATTGGAGATGGCCGAGGCGGCCTCGCCCTACATGCTGCTCGGCCTGCTGCGGTCGGCGGTCGAGCGCAGCACGGCGCCCCGGGACCTGCCGCGCGCCCTCGACGCGCTCCTGCGGACGGACCTCTCGCTGAAAACATCGGGCGGAGATCCGCAGGTGCTCCTCGAACGGCTGGTCGTGGAGTTGTGTGCGCTCGGAAGGGACTGACGGCGACTACGCGCCGGGCGTCGACGCCTTGTTCAGGCTGAGCTGGATCCGCGACTTGTACCGGGCGGCGGCGTTGTCGTGGATGATGCCCTTGGTCGCCATCCTGTCGATGAGCGAGGCGGTCTCGGCCACCTGGCCCTTGGCCTTCTCGATCTCGTTCGCGCTGATGGCGGCGCGAATCGTCTTGAGCGCGGAGCGCAGCGTCGAACGGAACTGCCGGTTCTTCTCACGGCGGACCACGCTCTGGCGGTGCGCCTTCAGTGCGGATGCGTGACTGGCCACGTGTGTCGTCCCCTTCGTACAGTCTACTGTCGGCTCGGCGGGCTTGCCCGGAAACTGCTATGATAGCACAGGTCCTGCGGAGACGGTCACCCTACTGTTCCGGCCCGCATCGGCCGAGACTCTGTCAGGAGGCGCGTCCCCGGCGGGGACCCGGATGAGCAATCTCTTCGTACCCAGCCCACTTGTCCGCGACGTCAACACCATCCTGGGCGTCATGGAGACCAGGCAGCCGACCGTGGCCTCGCACTGCCGTCGCGTGGCCGCCTACGGCGTTCAGCTGGCGCTCCAGTACGGCCTGCCCGACGAGGTGGTCGAGACCATCCGAACCGGCGGCCTGCTGCACGACGTCGGCAAGATGATGGTGCCGCCCGACATCCTTATCAAGCCGGGCCGGCTCACCGAGCAGGAGTGGCGGACGCTGCAGAGCCACCCCGAGTACGGCTTCGACATGGCCGAACGCCTCGGGTTCGACTCCGCGATCCTCGACATCATCCTCTACCACCACGAGCGGAACGACTCGAGCGGCTATCCCGACGGGCTCGCCGGAAAGTCCATCCCCTGGACGGTCCGCATCGTGAGCGCGATGGACGCATTCGACGCGCTGACCAGCCCGCGCACCTATCGCGCCGCGCTGTCGATCGACGCGGCCCGGGCGCTGATGGCCCGCGAAGCCTACTGCCCCTGGGTGGTCAGCGGCCTGCTGTCGATGCCCCGGTCGGTTCTCGAAGCGGTGGCCAACGGCGGGACCGAGTCGGGCCGTCCCGACAGTCGTCCCGGCGCGAGCGTCCTCGAAGCGGCGACGGCGCCGTGGATGCCGACCTTCCGCGAGGAGCCCGGCCTCATCACGGTCTGGTAAGGACACGGGCTGATGGCCGACGGCTGAAGGCCGACGGCCGAGCCACGGGTGTCACAGCGCGCTATCTCCCCACTGTCATTGCCCCCGCCCAGTAGAACGGATGGCGCGTCGCCGGCTGGGCGACGATCCCCCTCATCGCCTTTTGCAGCGACTCCGCCGCGCCGGGACGGCGCGCCCCGGCCACGACGGGAGCGAGATGCGCGCGGTAGAACCTGGCCGTGACACTCGGCCCGGTCGGCGGGGGAGTCCACCGATCGACGACCAGCGTCGGTGAGCCAGCCACGAAGAGCGACCACGAAAGCGCCGTCAGCGCCCCGCCGTCACCGAGCGCCTGCACGAACTCCGTCTGCGAGGCGACCGTCATCTCGGCCGGCAGATCGCAGTTCATCAACGCTGCGACCTCGACGAGGCCGGTGCCGGTGTCGGCGGCGCCCGTGCCGGCGAACGCCAGCAGCGAGTAGAGCGGCGTGGCGTCGGTGAGCACTGCCGGCACTCCAAGATGGAGTATGGCGCCGGGCGGAACGCCCTGCGCCAGCTGACCGGCCTGCGCCTTGGCCCCGAGGTAGAGGCGGCTCCGTGCGGGTCCGAACAGCGTCGCGACCTCCTGGACCTCACGCGATGGCGGGGCAGGCGTGGCCGCGGCCGCCGGTGTGACGACGCGCACGACTGCCAGGCGCTCGGCATCCGCCGGCGCAATGTCCGGCTGGCCGAACGCCACGAGGGTCCGCCGCGCTGCCGGGTCGGGCTTGGCCGCTTCCATCACCGTCAGCGTCGTCAGCGACGGCGCGTAGCTCACGGCCGTGTCTTCGACGACAAAGTGTCCGCTGCCGGCCTGCAGTGCTTCGAACGGCAGCGACCACAAGCACCCGTCGGGGATGACGACGAGGCGGGTCTTCTTCGCGATCACGCTCTCGACCGGCCCGACGAGCAACGTGTGCAGTTCGCGCGCGAGGTCGGCGGCCTTGTCGTCCTTCGTGGCGATCGCTTCGCGGAACTTCCGGACCTGCTGCGCGAGGTCCAGAGACTTGACGTCGATCGGCGCGGCCTTCTGCACCGCCCACGACTCGGTTCCCGGCCCGCCGGCGCTCGCGAAGACCCAGGTGCGGGACTCACCAACCACGAACGAGAGCAGGGCGGCCGACCGAGAGCCGAGGGCCGAAGCCGCGTCGGCGCCGCTTGCCTCTCCCTGCGCGCGAAGGTCCCGCAGCGCCGGATGCGCGGTGTAGAGCTTCTGCCTGAGCGTGTCGCGATCGGCCTGGCGCGCCGACAGCGCGGACTGCAGTTCGGCGATCCGCGCGGGATCCGACGTCTTCCGCGAGCGCTCGCGGCGGATCTTCACGGCGAGCGTCCGCACGTCGCGCTCGACGGTGCGTTCGAGCTGCTGCTCCTCCGCCGTCATCCCCCGCGTCACAATGGCACCGTCGCCGCCGAGAAGATCGGCGAGCGCGCGCTGGCGGCCGCGCTCGGACCATCGGAACGCCTCTGCCGCGTCACCCTGGTCGGCCAGCAGGTCGACCAACGCCAGGTACGGCGTCCGGCGATCGTCGAAGAAGCTCTCGACGGCCGGCCCGACGGGCACCTTGGCGAGCGCCGAGACCGCGTCCTCGAAGGCCGCGCGCGCGTCGGCGATCCGGCCCGCCTTCTGATGCGCCCGGCCGGCCACGACCCGGGCGTAGGAGACCGTGTCGAAATGCTCGATCGCGGTGGCGAGTTCGACGGCTCGCGACGCCGACGCCAGCGCCGCGTCTACCTGATCCTGGTCAAGTTCGAGGCGCCCCCGCAGCGCGAGGATCGTCGAAACAGCGTTCTGATCGTTGGCCGGTTCGGCAATCGACAGGGCGCGCGCGTACGTCTTGCCGGCCTCCTCGGTCCGCTTCTGCGACGCGTGGAGGATCCCCATGTGGACGAGCGTCCACATGACGCCCGGCTGGTCCGCCTGCTTCTCGCGCAGCGCCAGGCTCTCCTGGTACTCGGCGAGCGCCGGGTCGAACTGGCCGAGCACGAAGTGCGCGCCGCCGAGGCCGCCGAGGTCCCGTGCCTGGCCCGACTCGGACGTCGCCACGTCGTCGATGATCGACCGGTCGAGCTCGAGCGCCTTCTTGTACGATTCCACCGCGCCGTTGAGGTTCCGCTGCAGCGCGCGAACCTGGCCGATGGCGTAGTGTGCCGCAGCCGCCTGCCCGACGTTCCTGAGCTGCTCCCAACGCTGCAGCGCCTGCGACTGGAACTGGAGGGCGCGGCCCAGGTCTCCCTGCAGGCGGTACAGTTCCCCAAGCCCGGCGAACGCCTTGGCCGCGCCTCCGACGTCGCCGCCGGACTCCGAGAGCGCCAGGCTCCGGCGCCATGCGTCGATGCCCGGCGCGTAGTCGCCCAGTTCCTTGTCCACCATCGCAATGGCCTGGAGCACGCTCGACTGCCGGTAGGTGTCCTTCGTCCGATCGAGGACGCCCAGCGCCCCGGTGTAGCACTCCAGAGCCTTGGCGAACTCGGTCTGCATGTAGAGCGCGTTGCCCAGCCCGTGCAGCGAACTGGCCATCCCGGCGTCGTCGTTCAGGCGTTCGAAGATGTCGTACGCCTGCTGATAGCCGGCAGCCGCCTCGGGGAACTTGCCCGAGGCATAGGCCAGGTTGGCGAGATTGGCGTCGCAGGCGGCGACGTCCGCCAGGTCCCCCTCGGCGGCGAACACCTCGCGGGCGGCCGTGAACGACTCGAGCGCTTCGGCCCCGCGGCCGGTCATCATGTGCAGTGAGCCGATCTGCAGCAGGCTCCGGCCGACGGCGTCTTGATCTCCGAGCGTCCAGGCCAGCTCGCTCTCCGTGCGAAGCGCGCCCAACACGTCGTCCATCCGCCCCTGGCCCTGCAGGCGTCCGGCCTCGGCCGAGAGCCCGGCGATCGTGTCGGTCGAGGCGATGGCGGGGTCCGATGCGACCAGGCCGTTGCGCTCTCCCTCGGGCACGGCCAGCAGCCGGCGCGCCAGCTCGCCGGCGGGCGAAATCTCGTTCCAGATCCTCCACGCGCCTGCGTCGTCTGGCAGCAGGGTGAAGTCCCTGACCCGCCGTTCGTGCTTCTTGCGGCCGGTCTTCCTGTCGGTGACCGTCAGGTCGAGGATCGCCCGGGCGCGCCCGCCGCCCGCGTCGGCCGACGCGCCCTGCACCGTCAGTCCGGCCAGCTGGATTTCGCGCAGGTCGAACTCGACCTGGACGACGTTGCGCCGCGAGCGGGCGGGGCCGAGCGGATGCCACTCGGCCACGAGGCCGTCGAGGTCCTTGCGTGCGTAGGCGTCGAAGTAGCGGCGGAGGACGTCGGTGAAGACGCGCTGCGCCTCGTCTGCCGTGAGCGTCGGGGCCGGTTTTGGGACCGCGGGGGCCTGTTGGGCGGTGACGCGCGCGGCGACGAAGAGCAGGGCGACGGCAGTTGTGGTCGCAACGAGGCCTGACCGAATCATGCGTCTCGGGCGCACAGAGACTCCTTGGAAGGAGAGCACTTGCTGCGGTCGAGTGATTAGATGCCGGACGCGGGAAAAGGGATCCGGTGGGGGGCGTCCTCGCCGGCGCGCTACCGAATCACCTCGTAGGCCCCCGACTTCGGCGGCGTGTCGGAGTAGCGGACCACCGTCCGGCCGTCGATGACCTCGGTGATCTTGTAGCAGATCTGGTGGGCCGGTGGAGGAGGAGGCGCCGGCTTTGCGGCGGCCGCCTGGCCCGCCGGTGGCGTCGTCTGTGTCGGCGTCTGGGTGCGGACCTTTCGCACGTAGTCCTGCGTCTCGGCATACGGCGGCACCTGGTCGCCGTAGCGACCGACCGCCATGGGGCCCGCGTTGTAGGCGGCGAGCGCCAACTCCTCGTTGCCACCAAAACGGTCGAGGAGTTGCCTGAGATAGGCCGTCCCGCCGCGGATATTCTCCTCCGGGTCGAACGGGGAGCGGACGCCGAGCTGCGCCGCCGTCGACGGCATCAACTGCATCAGGCCCTGCGCTCCCTTGGACGAGACCGCCCGCGGGTTGTAGCCGGACTCCACCTGGACCACGGCCCTCACGAGATCCACGCGAAGCCCCTGCTTCTGCGAATACTGCGTGATGAGCTTGTCGTACGTCTCGGTATAGGCCGCGGAAGCCGGCTTCGTGGAGAGGACGTCGCTCGAGTGAGGGACCCTGAAAGTCCTGAGGCTGCCGACCTTCTCCCGTGGTGCCTGGTCCGACAGCACCAGCGACCCGCTGGCGTCGCGCCAGCTGTAAATCTGCGCGCCGGCCGTCGATGCGCAGGCCAAGGTGGCTAGGGCAGCCAGAACGAGACACACGTAGCGGGCGTAGAGTCTCACCATTCGGTTTATCGACCGGGCCCGCCTGTTCTTTAGGCGGCGCCCCCGCTTTCGCCTATTTCTTCGCCGCCATCCCCGCGACCACCGCGCGAGCTTCCTGCAGCATCTGGTCGATGCCGGCCGGGTTCTTCCCGCCGGCCTCGGCGAAGTCGGGCCGCCCGCCGCCGCCGCCGCCCACGATCGGCGCGATCTTCTTGACGATGTTCCCGGCGTGGATGGCCGGCGTCAGGTCCTTTGTGACGGAGACGACGATCGAGACACGGCCCTCGTTCTCCGACGCCAGGACGACGACGCCGCTCTGAAGCGTGTTCTTGAGGGCGTCGGCCAGCTGCCCCAGGCCGTTCTTATCGAGGTCGGAGACGCGCCGCGTCACCAGTCTCACGCC
Source organism: uncultured Acidobacteriota bacterium (assembly GCA_963727765.1). Classification (GTDB taxonomy): domain Bacteria; phylum Acidobacteriota; class Vicinamibacteria; order Vicinamibacterales; family Fen-181; genus FEN-299. The sequence goes on along the minus strand of CAVSGZ010000012.1, from coordinate 129,117 downwards.
GCCCGCGTCTACACTGTCGTCACCGGCTGCCTCGGACGGACCGCCTCCCATCGCGACCTTGAGCTTCAGCTCGCTGTTCTCGCGCGCGAGCCGCTTGGCGTCAGCCTGCAGCCGCTCGATGGCCGCGACCGCGTTGTCGGCCGGCGCCTTCAGCGCTCCGAGCACGGTGTCGAGCGAGCGGCGCTGCTCCTGATGGAGCCTGAGCGCGTTCATGCCGGTCACCGCCTCGATGCGACGAGTGCCGGCCGCGACGCCGCTCTCCTGGACGATGGAGAAGAGGCCGATGTCGCCTGTGGCGCGGACGTGCGTCCCTCCGCACAGCTCCATGCTGAAGCCGGGCACCGAGACGACGCGGACCGAGGAGCCGTACTTCTCACCGAACAGCGCCATCGCGCCGGCGGCAATCGCCTCATCGGTCGAGCGCACCTCAGTGACGACGGGCTGGTTGCGGCAGACCTGCGCGTTGACGATCCGCTCGACTTCCTCGATCTCGGCCTGCGTGATGGCGGCGAAATGGACGACGTCGAAACGGAGCCGGTCCGGGGACACCAGCGAGCCGGCCTGTTTGACGTGCGCGCCGAGCACCTGCCTGAGCGCGGCGTGGAGTAGGTGGGTGGCCGTGTGGTTCCGCCGGGTGGCGTCCCTCGCCTCGTCGTTCACGGCGGCGGTGACGCGGTCACCCTCGCGGATGACGCCCCTGGTGACGCGGACACGGTGCAGCCGGGGTTTGTCGGCGCCCGCGCGGACGAGGCCGTCCACCGTGGCCTGGCCGGCCGCGGCGGCAATCGTCCCCGTGTCGGACACCTGTCCGCCCGACTCGACGTAGAACGGGGTGCGCTCGAGCGCGAGGTAGCCGACCTGCCCCTCGGTCAGCGCCTCGAGCCGGTGGCCCTCTTCGTCGATGGCGGCCAGGACCGCGATTCCCTCGACGCGCGTGGCCGCGTATCCCTCGAACGTGTCGGCCTTGCCGCGGAGCGGCTCGGTGGCCTCCTCGAACTCAAGACCCTCGGCCTTGGCCGCGCCGAAGCCGCCGCCGGCGCGGGCCTTCGCGCGCTGCGCTTCCATCGCGCGTTCGAACCCGTCGTGGTCGAGCGACACCTTGCGTTCGGCGGCCATGTCCTCGATGAAGTCCAGCGGCACTCCGAACGTGTCGTAGAGCCTGAAGGCATCGTCCCCCGACAGGATGCGCGTCGACGCGGCCGCCTGGTCGAGCGTGTCCTCGAGTTTCGGCAGCCCGATTGTCAGCACCGACTCGAACCGCTCCTCTTCGGCGAGGATCATCCGGGCGACGTAGTCGCGCTGCCGGGTGAGATCGGGGTAGGCGCCGCCCATCTCGCGAACGAGCACGTCAACCAGGCGATGCAGGAACGGCTCGGTCATGCCGAGGCGCTTGCCGTGGCGCATGGCGCGCCGCATGATCTTGCGCAGTACGTACCCGCGCCACTCGTTGGACGGGACCACGCCGTCGGCGATCAGGAAGGTGGCGGCGCGGGCATGGTCCGCCACCACGCGCATCGACACGTCGGTGGGGGACATCGAGCCCGCGTACCGTGTGCCCGCCAGATCGCCGATGGCGGACAGCAGGGGCGTGAACAGGTCGGTGTCGTAGTTGGACAGCACGCCCTGCAGGACCGCCGTGATCCGCTCGAGCCCCATGCCGGTGTCGATCGAGGGCGCTGGGAGCGGCTTCAGGTCGCCGCCGGACTGGCGGTCGAACTCCATGAACACGTTGTTCCAGATCTCGACGTAGCGGTCACACGAGCAGGCGACGCCCAGGCAGACCGGCTCGGCGCAGGGGAGGTCGTTGCCGCGGAAGTAGTGGACCTCCGAGCAGCGCCCGCACGGCCCGGTGTCGCCCATCGCCCAGAAGTTGTCCTCGCCGAGTTCGCTGATCTGGCCGGCCGGCAGGAACGCGCGCCAGAGCTTGTAGGCCTCCTCGTCGCGCGGCACCGCGGCGTCGCCCTTGAAGACGGTCGCGTGCAGCCGCTCGGGCGGCAGTTCCCAGACCTTCGTCAGCAGCTCCCACGCGAACGCGATGGCGTCCTTCTTGAAGTAGTCGCCGAACGAGAAGTTGCCCAGCATCTCGAAGAAGGTGTGGTGGCGCAGCGACGGCCCCACGTTCTCGAGGTCGTTGTGCTTGCCGCTGACCCGCATGCACTTCTGCGAGCTGGCCGCGCGCGCGTAATCACGGTGTTCGAGGCCGAGGAAGGTGTCCTTGAACTGGTTCATCCCGGCGTTGGTGAACAGCAGCGTCGGGTCGTTGGCCGGGACCAGCGGCGAGCTGGCGACGACGCGGTGCCCCCGTTCGGCGAAGTAGTCAAGGAAGGAGGCGCGAATCTCGTTCGACGTCATATCGGGGCATTGTACCTAGGGACGAGGGACGCTTGTCCGCCGTAGCCCGACCTGTCCGCCGGAGCCGCATCGCGGCGAAGGCGGAAGGGCGGAGGCGGAAGGGGCGGTGGTAACATACGCGCTTTCCCACGCACGCGGGGGCGAATTGACTTCGGCCATGAGGGTTGCCGTCGCGCTAGTCGTGCTCGCTTCACCAGCGGTAATGGCGGAGACGCCTGCCCAGATGCCGCCGCAGGCTCAGTCTCCCGCGCCAACGCTCGATCTGGCCTTCAACCGCCTTTACAACCTCGATTTCGACGGCGCGCACGCGACGCTCGACGCCTACAGCGGCCAGCATCCCGAGGAGCCGCTGCCGCGCGCCGTGCGCGGGTCGGTGTACCTGTTCTCGGGGCTCGACCGCCTCCACGTGCTCGAGACCGACTTCTTCCTCGACGAGGACAAGCTGCTCGACAATCACGACAGGATCAAGCCCGACCCCGAGATCAAGAAGAAGATGCTCGCCACGATCGAGGACGCGCGGGCCCTGGCGCAAGTGCGCCTGCAGACGGCGCCCGAGGACCGCGATGCGTTGTTGGCGCTCTGCCTGTCGGCAAACGTCGTGGCGGAGTACACGACCCTCGTGGAACACAGGCGCTGGCAGGGCATGGGGCTGGCCAAGCAATCGGTTGCCGCCGCCAACAAGCTGCTCGCGCTCACGCCTCCCGTCTACGACGCCTACAATACGGTCGGCTCTCTCGAGTACATCCTCGGCAGCATGCCGTTCTTCGTGCGCTGGTTCATTCGCTACGACCAAGTAGAGGGCGACAAGAGGAAGGGCATCGAGGACCTGAAGCTCGTTGCTCTCCATGGGCGCTTCTTGGCGCCGTTTGCGCGCGTGCTCCTGTCAGTGATCTCGCTCAGGGAGGGAAAGCTCGAGGACGCCCGGCAGCTCCTGGCCGGTCTGGTGGCGGATTTCCCGGACAATGTCGTAATGAAGCGAGAGCTGAAGCTGGTCACCGATCGCATCGCACGATCGAAACCCCGCACCTAGTCCCTGCCATCGAGGGCCAGCCGGCAGAAGTAGTTGACGGCGCCCACGTCGGGCCCGCGACGGCCGGGACTGGACCGCGGGCCTCGCCCGCGTCGACCGGCCGGTGCTCGCGATCGTGGGGGCGGGCGACCGGTTGTTCGCCAACGCGGACAGCGTGCGGGCGTGGGTGGCGCCGCTGCCGGACTGCACCGTGCGGGTGGCAGGCGTGCAGTCGGGGCTGTCGTTCGACCCGGGGCATATGCCGCTCGCCACCGACCGGCGCTGTCGGCCCATGTGGGAGGGGATCGTCGGCTGGCTTGCGTGAGCGACGCTCAGCCTTCCGCCTCTTCGTCCGCCACCGCGTCGCGGCGCGAGCGCGCCTTGAGCGCGGTGATGACGGCCGACGGCGAAAAGCCCTGCCGGACGAGCTGGTTGAGCAGCCGGCGGAACTGCGCCTGGTTCTGGATCCTGGCGCGGGGGCCGCGGAGCCGCCGGGCGAGGGCCCGCTCGAGCAGCGCCGACTCGTCGAGCGCGCCGAACACCTCGTCGGCCGCTTCCTTGGCGACGTCGGGCGCGATGCCGATCGACCGAAGCCGTCTCATGACGTAGCCCCGCCCGCGGGTGCGGACCTGCGTCTCGGTGCGGGCGAGGCTCGTGGCCACGCGGCGGTCGTCGATGGCCTTGACCTCGCGCAGCCGCGCGACGGCCGCCTCGATGGCATCCGGCTCGTGCTCCTTGCGGGCCAGGCGCTCTCGAACCTGCGCCTCCGACAGCTCGCGCCGGGCGAGCATCGCCAGGCCGGCCGAGTAGGCGGAACGAACGGGATCACTCATGCGTCAGCACTCACGGGAACCCCGCCCTCCATCCCCACGACGTAAGCCCTCCGGACGACGCCGGTCCATGCTGGCACTAGTTCAGGCGAGGGGAATAGTACCAGCCTTTGAGGTTCTCCAGGTCGATGACGTCAACACGACCAGGCAGGAACCGAATCAAGAACCCCTTCCGGGAGAACACGCCCGCCCATGAAGCGCGGTGGACCTCGTGAAGGTCGAAGCAGACCGTCTCGGGCTGGGAGCGAGGCTTGCCGATCCAATGGTGAACGCTCTCGCCCTCCTGCCATTGGATCTCGTTCCGCTCGCCGCGGACCATCACATGGGCGTCTTTCGCGAGGGGGGCGACCCCGCCCTTCATCAAGCCCGGTTGGTGAAGGCGATACAGGCCCAGGCCCACGCACCCCAGGAGTGCGGCCACGAGCAGGATGGAGGTCCTGGTTCGGCGGTTCAAGCGCAAGCCTCTGTGGCGGTCAGGCGGTGGCCGCTGATGGGTTCGGCCACCCCGTCCGCTGTCGCTGATGATAGCGCGGTTCCCGCGAGCCAGGAGGCTCGCGCCACAGGAGCCCGCGTGGGTGGAGGACGGACTACTTGCCGAACCTCTGGATGTCGACGGCGCTGCCCATGCCGGCGCGCTCCATCTCCTCGCGCGCGGCGTCGGAGATCATCGAGATCCCCTGGACGCGCAGCTTGAACTCGTCGACGTTCGACGCCCAGTGCAGCGCCTCCTCGTAGGACACGAGCCCCTTCTGGCAGAGTCCGAAGATCGACTGGTCGAACGTCTGCATGCCGTACTGCGACGTGCCGGCGGCGATCGCGGTCGGGATGAGGTGCGTCTTCTCCTTGTCCACGATGCAATCGCGGATGAAGGGCGTCGAGACCATCACCTCGACGGCCGCCGCGCGGCCGTGGCCGTCGGCGCGCGGGATCAGGCGCTGCGAGATGACCGCCTTCAGCACCGCGGCGAGCTGGAGCCGGATCTGCTTCTGCTGGTGCGGCGGGAAGACGGTGATGATGCGGTTGATCGTCTCGGTGGCATCGAGCGTGTGCAGCGTCGAGAAGACCAGGTGCCCGGTTTCAGCCGCGACGAGCGAGGTCTCGATCGTCTCGAAGTCCCGCATCTCGCCGACGAGGATGACGTCGGGATCCTGCCTGAGTGCGCTGCGCAGCGCGTAGGCGAACGACCGGGTGTCCACCGCCACCTCGCGCTGGTTGACGACCGACCGGTTGTCGCGGTGCAGGAACTCGATCGGGTCCTCGATCGTCATCACGTGGACGCAGCGCGTGGCGTTGATGTAGTCGATCAGCGCGGCCAGCGTGGTGCTCTTGCCCGAGCCGGTGGTTCCGGTGACGAGCACGAGGCCGCGGTCCTCGTCCGCGATCGTGGCGAGGATCGACGGCAGCGCCAGTTCCTCGATCGTCCGGATGCGCATCGGGATGACGCGGAGGACGAGGCCGATCGTGCCGCGCTGCTGGAAGACGTTGCAGCGGAACCGGCCCAGCGAGGGGATGCTGTAGGCCAGGTCCACCTCCTGCTGGTCCTTGAACGCCTGCCGCTGGGTCGCCGTCATGACCGAGGCGGCCATGGCCACCGTGTCCTCGTGCGTGAGCCGGCGTTCCTCCCAGGCGGGCAAGAGCGTCCCGTGGACCCGCATCATCGGGAAGCTCCCGACCTTCAGATGCAGGTCCGACGCCCCGTGTTCGACGGCGATCTTCAGCAGGTCATTGACGTGCATGGGCGCAGCAACCCCCTACGGGAGATCTCGGCGCCTGACGCCCGTGGGTTTAGATGTAGCGCAGCCAGCCGTGGGTGTCTGGGATCTCGCCGCTCAGGACCTCGAAGAACCGCTTCTGGATGGCGCGCGTCACCGGGCCGCAGGACCCGGAGCCGATGACCACCCGGTCCACCGACGTGATCGGGGTCACCTCCGCCGCGGTGCCGCAGAAGAACATCTCGTCGGCGATGTAGAGCGCCTCGCGCTGGATCATGTCCTCGCGCACCTCGTAGCCGAGGTCGCGCGCGAGCGTGATGATCGAGTCGCGGGTAATGCCGGGCAGCACCGAGGCGTGAAGCGGCGGCGTGTAGAGGACCCCGCCCCGGACCAGGAACAGGTTCTGGGCGCTGCCCTCGGTGACGAAGCCGTTCACGTCGAGCGCGATCCCCTCGGCATAGCCGTCGGCAATCGCCTCCATCTTGATGAGCTGGCTGCTGGCGTAGTTGGCGCTCGCCTTCGCCATCGTCGGGAACGTGTTCGGCGCCACCCGCGTCCACGAGCTAACGCGAACCGCCACGCCCTTCTCGAGCGCCTCGGCACCGAGGTAGGCACCCCATTCCCAGACGAGAATCGCCACGTCCACCGGGGACCCGTATGGGCTGACACCCGGCTCACCGTATCCGCGGTAGATCAGCGGGCGGATGTAGCACGCCTTCAGGCCGTTGGCCTTGATCGTGTCGATGATCGCCTGGTTCATCGCCGCCGGCTCGATCGGCACCTGCATCCGGTAGATCTTCGCCGAGTTGTAGAGCCGCGTCGTGTGCGCGTCGAGCCGGAAGCAGGCCGAGCCCTTGGGCGTGCTGTAGCACCGCGCGCCTTCGAACACCGCGCTGCCGTAGTGAATCACGTGGGACGCGACGTGAATCCTGGCGTCCGCCCACTCCACGAGCGACCCGTTCATCCAGATCTTGCCGGTGCTCGGAAACCCCATGAAACACCTCGATATGCCGTGAATGTCGGTCAGGGGTGCGTCGACCGGAGGGCAGCCCGCATCTTAGCACTACTGCGCTTCGCCGCAAAAAGGACACGTGGCGGTGCGCGAGTGCAGCGGTTTGCGGCAGTGCCAGCAGAACCGGGCGGCCGGCGTCTCACGGGCGCGCAGCCGCCCCTGGATGTCCTGCAGATTCGCGGCGTCCTTCTGCGGCCGCGCCGCGGCGCGGACCGTCCGCGTCCCCGCCCACTTGCTGCGGGCGGCCAGCAGGTCGTCGAGCAGCTCGCCCGCCCGCTGGTACCGCTCGCCGACAGCCGGCGCCATCGCCCGCATCACGATGTCGTTGAGCGCCTTCGGGATGCGGCTGTTGCGCGAGCGCGGCGGCGCCACCAGCTCGCCCCGCATCAGCTTCTGCAGGTCGGTCGGTGACGGCGTGTTGTAAGGCAGCGACCCGGTCAGCATCTGGTACATCGTGACGCCGAGCGAGTAGATGTCGGAGGCGAACGTCGCCTGCCCGTGGAACTGCTCGGGCGCCATGTAGGGCGGGCTGCCGATTACCGTTGTGCCCTGCGCGGCCACCTCGAGGAACCTCGACGTGCCGAAATCGGCCACCTTGACCACGCCGTTCTCCGACACCAGCACGTTGGCCGGCCGCAAGTCGCGGTGCAGCACGTTCTGGGCGTGCGCGTGATCGACGGCGTTGCAGATCTGGCACGTCAGGTCCAGCGCGGGCACGAGATCGAGGCTTCCCTCGCGCTCGATGATCTCCTCGAGCGTTTCGCCCGGCACGTACTCCATGACGATGAAGAAGACGTTCTCCTGCTTCTCGGCCGTCAGAATGGCGACGATGTTCGGGTGGCTCAGGCTGGCGAGGAGCCGCGGCTCGCGGAGCAGTTCGCCGAAGTCGATGTTCTGGCGGTGGGGGACCTTGATGGCCACCTTCTTGTGGATCCACGTGTCCTCGGCGAGATAGACGGCGCCGAATCCGCCGCTGCCGAGCGACGAGAGGATGCGGTACTTCCCGATGGTCTGCCCGCGAAAGAACATCGAAGCGCAGTATACACTCAACTCCTTTATAATCTCGGCCCGTGCATGCCAGGTTTCACGTCCCCGGACTGACGCCAGGGGATCGCCTCGTCGAGCTGCCACCGGACGAAGCGGCGCACCTCGGCCGCGTGCTGCGGTTGCGCGCGGGGGCGGAGGTGCGGGTCTTCGACGGCCGGGGCCGCGAGTACTTCGGCCGGGTACACCTCGTCGAGGGTTCCCGCGCGACGATCGAACTCGGCGAGGCCGTAGCCGCCGCGCCCGAGCCCTCCGTCTTGCTGACGCTTGTCCAGGCCGTGCCCAAGGGGGACGCGATGGACCAGATCGTCCGCGACGCCGTCATGATGGGCGTCGCGGCCGTGGTGCCGCTCGTCTCGGAGCGCGCCGAGGTCACCCTGAAGCGTGTGCAGGACTCGGGCCGCGTCGCGCGCTGGCAGCGGATTGCCGTGGCGTCGGCCAAGCAATGCGGCCGGGCGGTCGTGCCAGACGTGCACGAACCGTGTACGCTCGCAGCAGGCCTCCGCGATTACACCGCCGAGCGCCGCTACCTGCTGACCGAACCGGGGCTCACCGCGGTCGCGCCGTCCGGCATCGAAGACGTGCGCGCATCGCCCGCGCCACGCTCGGCTCTGCTCATCGTCGGACCCGAGGGCGGATGGAGCGAGGCTGAAGCCGTGCTGGCGGAACAGGGTGGATGCCTGCCGTTGACGCTCGGCGCTCGCACGCTGCGCTCGGATGCCGCGGCACTCGTCGCCGTCACGGCGTTGCAGACAGTCTGGGGCGATTTGGGCTAGCGGCGGGACGGAATTGCATGTAGGGCGGGGCTTCAGCCCCGCCTATCGAAGGACCGACGCGGCCCACTCTTCCTCGGCGACGTACACGACCGGATTCAGCCGCGGGGCGAACGCGGCCAGCACGTCGGCTTCCTCGTCGAGCATCACCCCGCTCAGGATGAGCGCGCCGCCGGGCGCGACCGCTGCCGAGAGCGCTTCGGCGCTTCGCCTGATGAGGCCGCCCGTCAGGTTCGCGACGACGACATCCCACCCCGCATCCGCCTGTGGCATCCCGCGAACGTCGCCGAGTCGCAGGTCGATCCCTTCCATCACGCCGTTGAGCGCCAGGTTCTCGCGCGCCGACTCGATGGCGTCCGGGTCGACGTCCACCGCAACGACCGCGCGCGCCCCGAGCGCGCGGGCCGCCAGCGCCAGGACGCCCGAGCCGGTGCCGACGTCGAGCACCGTCTTCCCGGTGACATCGATCCGTTGCAGCAGGTCGAGGCACAGCCGCGTCGTCGCGTGATGTCCGGTGCCGAATCCCATCGACGGCTGGATGACGATCGTGATCGGGCGCCGGCTCTCACCGGCGTCGGCAGCAGGACCGCCGGTTTCGTCGCCGACCGCCCATGGTGGCGTGACGACGACGCGTCCGATGCGAACCGGGGTCAGCTCGCGCTGACTGCGGCGAGCCCAGTCGTCGTCCGGCACGTCCACGGGCTCGGTCCTGACGACGCCGGGCACTGATCCCGGCAACACTGCCGCTGCTCGGTCCCGATCGGCCGCCGTCGGGAAAACGGCGAACCAGTAATAGGGGAGTTCCTGGATTGCCGTCGTGCACGTCTCGTCGAGCGCGGTCAGGAGGAGATCGCGGCTTTCGCCTTCGGGCAGGAGCCCGCCCGATGCGAAGTGAATCAGGAGCGCGGGCCAGGTCTTCATGGGATCCCTGGCGGGCTAGCTGAAGATGTCCTTGACGCGGTCGAACACCGTCCGGTCCTCTTCGTCTTCCTTCGGCTTGACCGGTTTCAGCTTCTCGACCGGCATCGTCTTGGCCAGCTGCTCGAGGAGGTGGCGCTGTTCCTTCGTCAGCTTCTTCGGCGTGGCGACGTCGACGACGACGTGCAGGTCGCCGCGCCCGCGGCCGGACACGCTGGGCATCCCCTTGCCGCGCAGCCGGAACACCTGGCCCGTCGTGGTCCCCTCGGGAATCGTGAGCTTCTCGTGCCCGGCGAGCGTCGGCACGGTGATCTCGCCGCCGAGGGCGAGCAGCGGGAATGTCGCCGGCACGCGGCAGTAGAGATCGTCGCCCTCGCGCCTGAAGAACTCGTGATCCTGCACGTGGACGACGACATAGAGATCGCCGGACGGCCCGCCGCCCGGGCCGGACTCGCCCTCGCCGTAAAGGCGCAGGCGCTGGCCGCTGGCGATGCCGGCGGGGATTCGCACCGTCAACTTGCGCTGCCGCGCGAGGTGGCCATGGCCGCGGCACTCCGGGCACGCCTTGGTGATGACGCGTCCCTCGCCGCCGCACTGGCGGCAGGTCTGCGCGACGGTGAAGAATCCCTGCTGGTAGCGAATCTGCCCCCGGCCGCCGCACTGCGGGCACACGGTGGGAGACGTGCCGGGCGCCGCCCCCGATCCCTTGCAGGTCTCGCACGTCTCCTGCCTCGGGATCTGGATGGTGGTCTCCATCCCCTTGGCCGATTCGTCGAACGAGATCTCGAGGTCGTAGCGCAGGTCCGACCCGCGCTGAGGCCCGCCGCGGCGCCCGCCGCCGAAGAAATCGCCGAACCCGAAGATGTCGCGCAGCCCGCCAAAGATGTCGTCGAAGTCGGCGAAGATCGTTGGATCGAAGCCGCCCGGCCCGCCCGCCGAGCTGACACCGGCGTGACCGAAACGGTCGTAGGCCGCCCGCTTGTCGGCGTCGGCCAGCACGGCGTAGGCCTCGGCCGCCTCCTTGAACTTCTCCTCGGCCTCGTGGCTGCCGGGGTTGCGGTCGGGATGGTGCTTGAGCGCGAGCTTGCGGTACGCGCTCTTGATGTCCTGGTCCGACGCGTCGCGGGACACGCCGAGCACCTCGTAGTAGTCTCGCTTGCTCACGCCTTGGCTACCTTCACCATCGCGGGACGCAGCAGGCGGTCGCCGTGCCGGTATCCCCGACGCACTTCTTCGATCACTTCACCCTCGGCGTGGCCGGGGCTCGATTCGTAGGTGATCGCCTGGTGAACGCGGGGATCGAACATCTGGCCGACCGAGTCGACGCTCTTCACGCCGCGCCGCGCGAGCAGGTCCTGGAGCTGCCTGTAGATCAGCTCGATCCCCTGGCGGTAGGCGGCCGCATCGGCGCCGGCCTCGACCGCGAGCGCGCGCTCGAAGTCGTCCACAATCGGCAGCAGCGCCTCCAGCAGGTCACCGGCGGCGTACTGGGCCGCCTCGCGGCGCTCGCGGTCGACGCGCTTCCGGTAGTTCTCGAACTCCGCCGTCTTGCGCAACAGGCGATCGTAATAGTCGTCGCGCTCGCGGCGCGCGTCCGCCAGCTCGTCGCTGGCGGGCGGCGCGGCCGCTCCCTCGCCCCGTTCGTCCGCGCCGCCTTCAGGCGACGCCTGGACGTCCTGATCGTCGATGTCCTGGGTCATGGTGTCACGAGTGGTGCCAGCCGCCCTGCTGCAGCAGGCGCGTCACGGCGCGGCCGGCGCTGTCGACAATGGAAATGGCGCGCGAGTACTTCATCCGCGTCGGCCCGATCACGCCGATGGCGCCGAGCCGGTCGCCGTCGGTGTAGGTGGACGCGACGAGGCTGACCTCGCTGAGGTCGGGGGCCGAGTGCTCGGTGCCGATGATGACGGTCAGCCCCGGTCCCTCCATGTACTCGGTCAGGAGCCGCACTAGGCGATGCTTCTCCTCGATCATTCGGAGCAGCGTGCGCAGCGTGCCGAGCGACACGCGGCCCCCCTCCGCGTTCTCTTCGACGAGCGACGCGGCCCCCTCGATGAACAGCGCCTGCGGCTCGCTCAAATCCGAGAAGGTCGACGTCGCCAGGCGCAGCGCATGAGAGAGCAGCGAGTCGTAGAGCGTGCGCTCCTCGGCCATGCGCGCGGCCACCAAGGCGCGGACCTCGCTCAACGGGCGTCCGGCAAACTCGTGGTTCAGGTAGTTGGCCGCCTGGTAGAGGTCCGAGGTCTGCAGCGGCTCGCCGATGTCGACCACCTTGTTCGACACCTGGCCGCCGCGCATCACCACGACGACCAGCACGCGCGTGCCGGAGATCGGCACGAAGTCGACCCGCTGGAACGCCGCGTCCTCGCCCTGCGGAGGCACGGCGAAGCCCACGTGGTGCGACGCCTCCGAGAGCAGGTGCGACACGGTGGTCAGGGCGTCGTCCATGAGCCCCGGCGTTGGCGAATGGGCCAGCAGCTGCGCCTCGAGACCGGACGCACGCGTCGGCCGCTTCATCTCGAGCAGCATGTCGACGTAGCAGCGGTAGCCGAGGTCGGTGGGCACACGGCCGGCCGACGTGTGGGGCTGATAGAGGTAGCCCTGCTCCTCGAGCGAAGCCAGCACGTTGCGGACCGTGGCCGACGAGAGGCCGAAGCCGCCAAGCCTGGCGATGGTCGCCGACGCCACCGGTTCGCCGGTCTCGACGTATTCGCCCACCAGGGCCGCGAGGACGCGCCGCGAGCGATCGGAGAGCCGTGAAATGGGCATTAGCAGTCAATCACCGAGAGTGCTAACCCGCATTATACACGATCGACGCGCCGCCATCACCTAACCGCAACGAGTGCAAGGAGTAAGGCGTCTAGCGCGCCAGCGAGGCCCGCAGCGCCGCCGCCGCCACGTGCGGCTCGGCGATCCGGCCCGAGCGGACGGCGACCAGTTCGGCGACAATCGAGACGCCGATCTCGGCCGGCGTGACGGCGCCGATGTCGAGGCCGATCGGCGCATGCACGGCGGCCAGGCGCGAGGCATCGGCGCCCTCGGCCGACAGCGCGTCGAACACCTGGACCACCTTGGCGCGGCTGCCGATGAGGCCCAGGTAGCGGAGCGGTCGCCCAACCAGCTCGCGCATCGCCTCGAAGTCCTGCCGGTGGCCGCGCGTGACGACGACGACGAAGGCGCCCGGCGACAGCGTCGCGCGCGCGAGCCAGCCCGGGATGTCGTCGACGATCACCTCCGCGCCGGGGAAGCGCTCGTCGTTGGCGAACTTCTCGCGGTCGTCGAGGACGTGCACGCTGAAGCCGGCCGCCTGCGCGAAGCGCGCCACCTCGACCGACACGTGTCCGGCCCCGACCAGGTACAGATCGGGCGCCCGCTCGATCGGCTCGATGTAGACGTCCATCTGCCCTCCGCAGATGAGACCCGACTGGCCGGCCAGGTCGTCGTTGAGCGAGTAGTGCGCCATCTGCGGCTGGCGGCGCCGGATCGCCTCCCGGGCCTTGCCGGCCGCGTCGTGCTCGTAGCAGCCGCCGCCGATGGTGCCGACCGTGCGGCCGTCCTCGTAGACCAGCATCTTCGCGCCGACCCTCTGCGGCGTCGATCCGCCGGTCGCGACGATGGTGACCAGAGCGGCACGCTCGCCCGTTTCCATCGCCTGCAGGATCGCGCGGTACACGGCTTCACTCATGGCGTCAGCTCAGGTACTTGTGCAGATCGCAGACCTCGGTCGGCGCCGTGCCCGGCAGGAACGCCTCGCGGATCACGCGGGGGCAGCCGGGTCCCGCCAGCTTGCCGGTGTCCTTGTCGATGTCGGCAAAGGCCATCCCGTCGGCCTCGGGCAGCGGCAGGTTCGGATGTCCCGAGAGCGCGCTCATCATGAACGAGGTCCAGATGGGCAGCGCCGCCTGGGCGCCGCTCAGGCCGAGCGCGGTGTTGTCGTCGAACCCGACCCAGACGACCGTCAGCAGCTCGGGCGTGAACCCGACGAACCAGGCGTCGCGCATGTCGTTGGTCGTTCCGGTCTTTCCGGCCGCGTCGAGCGTGAACCCGTAGCCCCGCACGCCGGCGCCGGTCCCCTCGTTGATGACGCTGCGCATCATGTCCTCGACGAGAAACGCCGTCTCGGGTCTCGTGACCGGCTTGGTGGCCGGCCACGCCGGCTTGGCTGCCTCGTGGTAGTCGGTATTGATCTGCTCGATTGCGTGCAGCGGGCGCAGCCGGCCGAGATTGGGGAACACGGTGTAGGCGGTGGCGATCTCGAACGGCGTCGCCTCGAAGGCGCCGAGCGCGATCGAAGGATACGGCTTGGGCACCATCGACGTCCCCATCCGTTTCCACAACGCGGCCACCGCGTCGTAGCCGACCATCTCGGCCACCTTCACCGTGGCCGTGTTCCGCGAGTGCGCGAGCGCGTTGCGCAGCGTGACGGGCCCCCCGTAGTCGTCCTCGTAGTTCTTCGGCTCGTACGCTTGGTCGTCGAACCAGAACGTCGTCGGCTCGTCGTCGACGATGGTCGCCGGCGTGAGGTCGGTGCGGCCCTCTTCGGCGGCCTTCTCGAACGCGGCCAGGTAGACGAACGGCTTGAACACCGAGCCGGGCTGGCGGCGCGCCGTCAGCACCCGGTTGTACTGGGACTGGTTGTAGCTGCGGCCGCCGACCCAGGCGAGGATCTCGCCGGTCCGCGGATCGACGGCGATGAGCGCGGCCTGCGCGGTCTGCGCCCGCTTGCGCCGCGCCAGCAGCGCGTCGACCTGGGCGAGCCCTTCGCGGACCGCGTCCTGCGCCGTCCGCTGGAGGTTGATGTCCAGCGTCGTGTAGACGTCGATCTGCGCCGTGGTCCGCATGATGTCGGGGAAGCGCTCGGCGAGCTGCTGGCCGATCATGTCGACGAAGTACGGCGCCTCGGCGTCCAGCGCGCGGGGCACGGTCACCAGCGGCTCGCGCGAGGCGGTCTGCGCGGCCTCGGCGGTGATGAACCCCGCCTGCGCCATCTCCTGCAGCACGACGTTGCGGCGGTCGCGCGCGCGCGCGGACGACGTGAACGGCGAGAGGTTGTGGGGCGAGTGGATGACGCCGGCCATCGTGGCCGCCTCGGCCAGGCTCACGTTGTTCACGTCCTTGCCGAAGAAGAGCCGCGCCCCCTCGGCCACGCCGTGAATCGCGAACGACCCGCGCTGGCCGAGGTACACCTCGTTCAGGTAGAACTCGAGGATCTCGTCCTTCGACGCGCGCCGCTCGAGCACGATCGCCATCATCTGCTCGGTGACCTTGCGGCGCAGCGACTTCTCGGTCGGGTTGGCCAGGACCGACGCGAGGAAGGTGTTCCGGACCAGCTGCTGCGTGATCGTGCTGCCGCCGACGAGGTACGGCCTCTCGCCGGTCATGTTGGTGATGAGTGCGCCGACCATCCGGATCGGGTCGACGCCGGGGTGCTCGTAGAACCGGCGGTCCTCGATCGCCAGCACCGCGTCGATCACCTGCTTCGGGATCTGGCGCAGGTGCACCTGCCGGCGTTTCTCGCGCTCGCCCGTCATGAGCGACGTGAGCAGCGGGAGATCGAGGCGTACCGTCTCCTTGTCGCCGTAGGGGAGGACATCGAGCCGCTCGATTCGCTCGGCCCCGGGCGGCAGTGACGTCCCCGCCTTGGTGGCGGGGGGGATGGTGAAGCGAGCCCGCACGGTCCGGCCGGCGTTCTCTCCGGTGCGCGCGACGAGCGTGACCACGTGCGGGGCAGCCGAGAACTCGCCAGGCTTCCCTGCGGTGTCACGCTGGGCGTAGCCCAGGTCGTTCAACCGGTCGACGAGCTGGCGCTCGCCGAGCCACTGGCCGCGTCGCAGCTCCATCGGGCGGCCGAAGATCCGCGGGAGCGACTGCTCCCGCTGGCCGTGCAGCCGCTCGTCAATGACACGGGCGAAACGGAAATAGGAGTAGCCGAAGACGGCCGCGCCCGCCAGGACGGGCAGGAGCACGAGGACCGCCAGCACCTTCCACCAGAAGCGCGAGCGCCGCGGGCGGCGAGCCTTCCTGGCCTTCGCGGACGAGCGTGTCGGGGTCACAGGATCACTCAGACCGTCAGTACCCAGTGCGTCCCGGTGTCGAGCGGCACCTCGTCGTGGAGGCGATCGACCAAAGCGGGACCGTACCGGTTCAGGAAATACAGGAATCCGACCGTCCGCTCCTGCGGATGGCCGTCGGGGAACGCCTGGGCGCGGACGCGGGCGAACTGCCGCCGCAGGGTGTCGTCGCGGCGTTTGGCGGCGTGGATGATCTTGCCGTGGAGCGTGGCCAGATCGTGGTGCATGCGCCCGAGCGCGCCGCTGGTCGCGCCGGTCAGCGTCGGGTCGATGGCCGGCACCGCGTCGAGCAGCCTGGTCATTCCCGCGTCGACGGCCCGGGACACGTCCTCGAAGGCGCCCTCGACCGATTTCGGGAGCTGGCGTTCGAGCAGGTGATTGAGGGCCGACTCGCTGTCGGCGTGCAGCGCCTCGAGGGCGACGTCGTACTTCGCCAGGAACTTCGCCGCCGCCGAGTCGAGCAGCGTCACGCTCGCGCGCTGGACGAAGAGGGGCTGCGGCACGCCGAAGTGCGAGTAGATTGGCCGCATCTGCGCGAGGTAGGCCAGCTCGTTCGGCCCAGCCACGTAACAGCAGGTCGGGAAGAGCGTGTCCTGGACGATCGGCCGCAGCAGCACGTTGGGGCTGAAGCGCTCGGGGTGTGTGCGCGACTGGTCGAGCAGGTTCGACACGACCACCTTGGTATCGCCGACCACGAACTGGCCCTCGCGGAAGTGCACGGTGTGGCGGATCCCGTCGAGCGTGAAGAGCGCGACGTTGTCGGGGTGGGGGACGACCTGCGCGTGGTAGCCGGCGCCTGTCAGCGCGCGTCCCTGCTCGGTGGCCAGCGTGGTCGTCACGCGCGGGTGCTCCAGCTCCCGCGTGAACACCGCGCCGACCAGCGCCTTGGCGTCCGGTTCGGACGAGTCGTAAACCACGAGGCCGAAGCGGCCGAGCAGCGCCTCGAGCCACCGGCCGAAAGCCTCCGACATGCCGACGCCGGGCCGGTAGGCCTGCCGGAGAGACTCGAGCGTGGCCGCCGTGAACTCGGTGGGCGGCAGCGCTTCGCGCAGGCTGTCGATGGCGGCAAACACCGACGGGTCGAGCCGGACCGACGAGACGGGGCCATCGCCGGCGCCCGGAGGCGTGCCGAGCGTGATGGTGCGTCGGTGCAAGTCCGCGTCGAGTACCGTGCACCCGTTCACTTCCTGCCAGTCGTGGTCTTCCGACTCGATCCAGAACACCGGGACGGCTGGCACGCCGTGCTCGCGTGTGACGCGCTCGGCCACCGAGATGGCTGTCAGCGCCTT
The DNA here is from genome assembly GCA_963727765.1 of uncultured Acidobacteriota bacterium. GTDB lineage: Bacteria > Acidobacteriota > Vicinamibacteria > Vicinamibacterales > Fen-181 > FEN-299. The sequence continues at coordinate 112,107 of CAVSGZ010000012.1, read as the reverse complement.
GAGCAGCGTGTACAGCGGTCCGCCGAACAGGCCGGCCTGCTGCCCGGTCACGACGGCCACGGCGCTGGGATCGGCGAGGCGGGCGGCGGAGACGCGGGCCTCGGTCGGCGCGCCGCGGCGCTCCTGCTCGGCCCGCAGGATGTCGACGAGGCGCTGGCGGTCGCGGGGGTGGGCCTGTGCCCGGGCGATGGCGTCCGTCCACGCATCGGTCGCCGCCGGGTTGCCGGCGAAGAAGGGCGCGAGGCGGCCGAAATCGTAGGCGTAGTCGACGGCGAGTCGTCTGACCCAGGGAAAGCGTCTGACGTCGATGGCGAGCCGCAGACCCGACGAGGCGGACGTGGTTGAATCGAACTGCACCGGTAAAGTAACTCTCTCAAAGCGTTTCGGCACTGTCAACTCGCGGGCCGCTCCGACCCCGAATTGAATGGGGTGGGGTTCGGTGTTAGCATCAACGGAACGTTCATACGAGGAGTACGACGCGCTGCCCAGAGATCTCTCGGCCGGCTTGCAAACCCCGCCTGCCTTTGGTCGTTACCGCGTCGTCCACCAGGTTGGCGTCGGCGTGCTGGGCCCGGTGTTTCGCGGCTACGACCCCGAGCAGGATCGCGTCGTCGCCATCAAGGCGTTCTTCCTCGACCTGACCCCCGAGCAGGCGGCCGACCTCGCGTCCGAGTTCGATCGACTCGCCGCGCTGGCGATCCCGCACGCCTTCATCATCACGCCGTTCGCCGGCGGCGTCGACGGATCCACGGCGTTTCTGGCCGAGGAATACTTCGTCGCCGAGTCGACCGACGTGGCGCTCAAGCAGTACGGCCCGCCGCCGGTGTCGGATGCGCTGCGCCTGATCGGCCAACTGGCCGGCGCGCTCGACGCGGCTGCGGAGGTCGGCGTGCACCACGGCGCGCTGCATCCGCGCGACGTGCTGGTCGCGCCGCACGAGATGCGGCTCACCGGTCTCGGTGTGGTGCCGGCGATCGAGCGCGTGGGACTGCGCGTGCAGCCTCGCATCCCCTACGCCGCGCCCGAGCGGATGGCCGGCCAACCGGTGACACACGCATCGGACGTGTTCTCGCTGGCCTGCCTGTCCTTCGAGCTGCTGACCGGCCACCGACCGGTACCGTCGGGCGACACCGTGATGGTCGACACGTCGGGAATCCACGCGGCCGACGTCTCCGCGCTCTCGGAAGTGTTCGCGCGCGTTCTGAGCGACAGGGCCGAGGACCGCCACCCGTCCGCGCTGGCCTTTGCGGCCGCCCTGAAACACGCGCTCACCGGCGCGCCGCTCCAAGCCGCCACCGAGATCGAGCCGCCGAAGCCGCGCCGGGCGGCGAAGGGACGCAAGGCCGCGGTGCTGCCGTTCGACGACGACCTGCCGGCGACCCCGTCCGACCATCCACCGCTGGCCATTTCCGATGACGCGCCACTGGCCGCGCCGATCGCGGCGAGCGAGCAGCCGGACATCGCGGCCGCGGTGCTGCCGGGCGAGGTGGCGGCCGAGGCGAAGAAGGCGGCGCGGCGCGCGCGGGCGCCCCGGCCACGCGTCACACCGGACAATGCGGCCCCGCCGTCGCTTCTCGACGTCGACGAGCCGTCCGCGCAGGTTGCCGAGCCGGTTGCAGCGACGCCACCGGAGGCGTCGTTGGATGTCGTCGGCGAGGAACTGACGGTACCGGTCGAGATTCCGCTCGATGAGCCGCAGCCCGCGTTGCCGGCCGCGCCGGAACCGGAATCTGTACCGCCCGCCGCGCTGGAACCGGAGTCTGCGTTGCCCGTCACGCCCGAACCGGAGTCTGCGATAGAGCCCGAACCAGTTCCGGTGCCCGACCTCGAACCGGTCGCCGAATCCGCGCCGGCCCAGGGCCCCGTCGAGGAGCCCGACGCTGGCCCGACGCTCGAGCCGGAACAGGTCGTGGTGCTCTCACCGCCGCCAGCGCCCGTGATGGGTCAGCCAGAGGAGCCAATGTTCTCCACCTTCTCGGACGTACCGCGCGAGGAGCCCGTTGCGGCCTCGCCTGGGAGGCGTCTCGCCGAGCGTCTCGGCATGCTGGCGATCGGCCTCGTCGTGGGCTTCGGCGTCGGCTACTTCGTCGCGCCGCGCGGAGCCGGCGGACCATCCGCCGCCGCTCGGGCCACCACGTCAACGAGCGCGCCCACGGCGTCGACCTCTTCGGCCCCGGCGTCCCCGCCAGCCGCCCAAGCCACGCCCGCGCCCGTCCAGCCTGCACCCGCACCGGCCGCGGCGGCCGCAGGTACCCAGGCGGCCGCGGCGCCCGCGCAGGCCGCGAAGCCCGCAACGTCGGCGAAGGCCGTGCAGGGTACGCTCGTGGTCAGCTCCCGGCCCGCCGGAGCGCGCGTGCTCGTCGATGGCCGCGAGGCCGGCAAGACGCCGCTCACGCTTCGCGATGTCCAGGCCGGCTCGCACAAGGTCCGGCTCGAACTCGCCGGATACCGCCCGTGGACCCTGACCGTGCGCGTCGCCGCCGGTGGGCAGCGGAAGCTCACGGCGTCGCTCCAGCGGCGCCCGGGAGGATAGGAGCATGGGACGATGACGCGGGCCCGCGCCAGGCTGGTGCTCGAGGACGGAGGCTGTTTCGACGGCGTAGCCTGCGGGGCCGACGGCGTCACCACCGGCGAGGTCGTGTTCAACACGAGCATGACCGGCTACCAGGAAATCCTGACCGATCCTTCCTACGCGGGGCAGATCGTCACGATGACGTGCCCGGAGGTCGGCAACTACGGCACCACGCTGCTTGATGCCGAGTCCAGGCGCCCGTCGATCTCCGGCTTCATCGTGCGCGAGTGCTCGCCGCTCGCCAGCAACTGGCGAGCGTCCGCCACGCTCGAGCAGTATCTCCGGACCCACGACATCGTCGGGCTCGCCGGCATCGACACGCGCGCGCTGACGCGCCGGCTGCGCTCGGGCGGCGTCGTGCGCGGCGCCATCGGCATCGGCGATCACAGCGTGGAGTCGCTCCTGGCCCGCGCGCGCCGGACACCGCCGATGGCCGGGCGCGACCTGGTCACCGAGGTGACGTGCGGCGAGTCGTTCGACTTCGGCGCGTCGCCTGACGCGCCGCTGACCGACGATGCCGGCGTTGTCACCGATCGCGGCTTCGTGCTGCCCGGCAGGCGCGTGAACGCCGCGAAGGACAGCGCAGGGGCACGCCCGCTGGTGGCGGCCTACGACTTCGGCATGAAGTGGAACATCCTCAGGCGGCTGGCGGCGTTTGGCTGCGCCGTGCGCGTGTTTCCGGCGGCGACGCCGGCACGCGAAGTGCTCGACGCCGGGCCGGCCGGCGTCTTTCTCAGCAACGGCCCCGGCGACCCCGCCGCGCTCCCGCGCAGCGTCGACACCGTGCGCGCGCTGCTCGACGCTGGCTTGCCGGTGTTCGGGATCTGCCTGGGCCACCAGCTGCTCGCGCTGGCGCTCGGCGGCAGGACGTTCAAGCTGAAGTTCGGGCACCGGGGCGGAAACCACCCGGTGAAAGACCTCGAAACGGGCCGAATCGAGATCACGGCGCAGAACCACGGGTTCGCCGTCGAGGACGGATCGCTGCCGCCGCGCGTTGCGGTGACGCACCAGAGCCTGTACGACGGGACGATCGAAGGGCTGCGCTGCCTCGACGCCCCGGTGTTCTCGGTGCAGTACCACCCGGAGGCGTCGCCCGGCCCGCACGACGCGGATTATCTGTTCCAGCGCTTCATCGCTTCGATGCGGCGGTGACCGTGTGACACCGTGATCGTCCGGACGTCCCTGAATCCTGAATCCTGATTCCTGAATCCTGCGCCATGCCCCGTCGCACCGACCTCCACCGCGTCCTCGTCATCGGGTCCGGCCCGATCGTGATCGGCCAGGCCTGCGAGTTCGACTACTCCGGCACGCAGGCGTGCAAGGCGCTCAGGGCCGACGGGCTTCAGATCGTCCTGGTCAACTCCAACCCCGCGACGATCATGACCGACCCCGAGCTGGCCGACCGCACCTACGTCGAGCCGCTCACCCTCGGCACGCTGGCGGCCATTATCGAGCGCGAGCGGCCCGACGCGCTGCTGCCGACGGTCGGCGGCCAGACGGCGCTCAACCTTGCCGTCGAGCTGGCCGAGGCAGGCGTGCTCGAGCGTTTCGGCGTCGAGCTCATCGGCGCGTCGCTCGAGTCGATCAAGGTGGCGGAGGACCGCCTGAAGTTCCGCGAGGCGATGACCTCGATCGGCATCGACGTCCCGGACAGCGGCGTCGCGCACACCCTCGACGAGGCGCTGGCGCTGGTCGGGCAGGTCGGCTTCCCGGCGATCATCCGCCCCTCGTTCACGCTCGGCGGCGTGGGCGGCGGCGTGGCGTACAACCTCGACGAATTCAGCAGCCTCGCTTCGCGCGGTCTGTCGATGAGCCCGGTGCACCAGGTCCTGGTGGAGCAGTCGGTGCTCGGCTGGAAGGAATACGAGCTCGAGGTCATGCGCGACGTCGCCGACAACTTCGTCGTCATCTGCTCGATCGAGAACATCGACCCGATGGGGATCCACACCGGCGACTCGATCACCGTGGCGCCGGCGATGACGCTGAGCGACAAGGAGTACCAGCGCCTGCGCGACATGGCGCGGCGGATCATCAGCCGCGTCGGCGTCGAGACGGGCGGCTCGAACATCCAGTTCGCCGTCAACCCGGACGACGGGCGGGTGGTGGCTATCGAGATGAACCCGCGCGTGTCGCGGTCGTCGGCGCTCGCGTCGAAAGCCACCGGGTTCCCGATCGCCAAGATCGCCGCCAAGCTGGCGCTCGGCTACCACCTCGACGAGATCCCCAACGACATCACTCGCGTCACCCCCGCCTCCTTCGAGCCCTCGATCGACTACGTCGTCGTCAAGGTGCCGCGCTGGAACTTCGAGAAGTTCCCCGAGGCCGACCGCACGCTCACCACGCAGATGAAGTCGGTGGGGGAGGCGATGGCGATTGGCCGGACGTTCAAGGAGGCCTTTCTCAAGGGTCTGCGGTCGCTCGAGCTGGGGCGCTCGGCCTGGCTGTGGCGCTCCGACGAGGCCGACGAAGGGGAGGACCTGCTGGCGCGGCAGCTGGCCGTGGCCGACGAGCGGCGGATCTGGCGCGTGTTCCGCGCGCTCGAGCGCGGCTGGGGGATCGAGCGCATCCACGAGATCAGCGGGATCGACCAGTGGTTCCTGGCGCAGTTCGAGGAGCTGACCTCGATGGCGACGATGTTGAAGACGCACGGGACGGGGGCGCTCCCGCCCGACGCGCTGCGGCGCCTGAAGCACGCCGGCTTCAGCAACGAGGAGATCGCGCGGCTGTCGGGGCGGCCCGAGGCGGCGGTGGCCGGGGACGTCCGTGCCGCCGGGCTGACTCGCGCCTACAAGCGCATCGACACCTGCGCCGCCGAGTTCGAGTCGTTCACGCCGTATCTCTACAGCACCTTCGCCGACGAGTGCGAGGCCGAGCCCACCGCGCGGGAGAAGGTGGTCATTCTCGGATCGGGGCCGAACCGGATCGGGCAGGGGATCGAGTTCGACTACTGCTGCTGCCACGCCGCCTTCGCCCTGCGCGAGGAAGGCGTCGAGACGGTGATGGTCAACTGCAACCCCGAGACCGTCTCGACCGACTACGACACGGCCGACCGGCTCTACTTCGAGCCGCTCACGCTCGAGGACGTGCTGGCCATCATCGACCGCGAGCGGCAGGGGGGCGGCCGCGTGTCGTGCCTCGTGCAGTTCGGCGGCCAGACGCCGCTCAAGCTCGCGCTGGCGCTGCACGAAGCCAGCGTGCCGCTCGTCGGCACCTCCGCCGACTCGATCGACCTGGCCGAGGACCGCAAGCGCTTCTCGGCGCTGCTCTCCGAGCTCGGCATCAACCAGCCGGCCAGCGGCACCGCCACCTCCCGCGACCAAGCGCGCGAGGCCGCCGCGTCGGTCGGCTACCCGGTCGTCGTCCGGCCGTCGTACGTGCTGGGCGGCCGCGGCATGGCGATCGTCTACGAGCAGGCCGCGCTCGACCGCTACATGGCCGGCGCCGTCGACGCCTCGCCCGAGCACCCGGTGCTCGTGGACCGTTTCCTCGAGGACGCGTTCGAGCTCGACGTGGACGCGGTGGCCGACCAGACGGGCGCGGTCGTCATCGGCGGCATCATGGAGCACATCGAGGAGGCGGGGATCCACTCGGGCGACAGTTCGTGCGTGCTGCCGTCCTACCTCGTCGCCGAGCGCCACCTCGACACGATTCGCGACTGGACGCGGCGCATCGCCCGGGCGCTCCACGTCATCGGCTTGATGAACATCCAGTTCGCCATCAAGGACGACGTGGTGTACGTGCTGGAGGTGAATCCGCGGGCGTCGCGGACCGTGCCGTTCCTGTCGAAGGCGACCGGCGTGCCGCTGGCCAAGGCGGCGGCGCGCGTGATGCTCGGGCGCCGGCTTGCCGACCTCGGATTGGCCGAGGACCTCGGCGTCGCCGGCGTGTTCGTCAAGACGCCGGTCTTCCCGTTCATCCGGTTCCAGGGAGTCGACATCCTGCTCGGGCCGGAGATGAAGTCGACGGGGGAAGCGATGGGGTGCGGCTCGACGTTCGGCGTCGCGTTCGCCAAGGCGCAGATCTCGGTTGGGCAGGGGCTGCCCGACGGCGGCACCGCGTTCATCTCGGTCAACGACCACGACAAGCCGGCGGTGCTGCCGGTCGCGAAGGACCTGGTGAGGCTCGGCTTCTCGCTTGCGGCGACGCGTGGCACGGCCGCGTTCCTGGCCGCGCACGGCCTCCATGCCGAGGTGATCTACAAGGTGAACGAGGGGCGCCCGAACATCGCCGACGCGGTGGTGAACGGCCGGATCTCGCTGGTCATCAACACGCCGCTCGGCCGGGCCTCGTTCTTCGACGACCGGGCGCTCAGGCGCGCCGCGATGACGCACGGCGTGCCGTGCATCACGACGCTGACGGGCGCCTCGGCCGCGGTCAGCGCGATCCGCGCGATGCGGACCGAGGTCTCCGAGGTTCGCGCCCTCCAGGACTACTACGCAGGATCTGCCAGCTAGTTCCGGGACCGGCGCACCGAATCTGCCATCCACTTCAGCGCGACGCGCGGGACAGGGCCGTCAGTCGTCGGCCGTCAGCCGTCAGTCGGCGCCGGCACCCCGTTTGCTCCTGACATCCCGTGTCTGTTCCAGCGGCCCTCCCGGCTGCGGCCGTCGTGCTCGGCGCGGCGGTCGGGACGGTGTACAGCGACGTGCCGACCGGCGTCGCCGTGGCGGTGCTCGTGTGCGCGTGGGCCGCAGCCGGCGCCGGCTTCGCGCTCGGCTGGCGGCGCGTGTCGGCGTTTGGCGCGGCGACGGTCTTCTTCTGCGCGGCGTGGCTGTTGTCAGCGCACACGACGCGGGAAGCGGCCGACCCACCGTTGCGCGCGGTGCTCGCCGACAGACTGTCGGCCGGGCCGATCGTCCTCGAGGGGCGCCTTCGCGAGGACGCGGCCCCCGGCGCGACCGGTGTCGCGCTCGTGCTCGACGCCGAGCGGTGGACCGTCGGCGGCGAGTCGCGCGCCGCGTCGGGCGGCGTGCGCCTGACCGTGGGCGGCACGCTTGCCCTCGACCGGGTCGGCGCGTGGCGTGCCGGGCGGCGGGTCCGCGTGCCAGCGCTGCTGCACGTGCCCGGCCGCTACCAGGACCCGGGCGTCGCCGACAGCCGGCTGGCGCTTGGCCGGCGGGGGATTGCCCTGGTGGGCAGCGTGAAGAGTGGCGCGCTGGTGGAGCTGCGCGCCCGCGGGAACTGGATCGCCGAATCGTGCGCGGCCATCAGGGCCGTCGCCCGCGACGCGGTCCTGCGCCACGTCGCGCGCTACGACGCGCAATCGGCGGCCATCGTCATCGCCATCCTGATCGGCGACCGCGTCGGCCTCGACGACGAGGTGCAGCGATGGCTGCAGGAGGCGGGGACCTACCACGTCATCGCGATTTCGGGCGGCAACATCGCCATCCTCGCGGGGCTGATGCTGTGGCTGCTGCGCGTCGTCGGCGTCGGCCACCGTGTGTCGAGCTGGGTGACCGCCGCCGTGCTGGTGGGCTACGCGGGCGTTGTGGGTGGCGGCGCGTCGGTCGTGCGCGCCACCGTGATGGCGGTGATCTACCTCGTCGCGCGGCAGGCCGGCCACCGCAGCGTGCCGATCAACGCGCTGGCCGTCACCTGCGCTGTGATCCTGCTGGCCACGCCGGAGGCGATCGCGGACGTGGCCTTCTGGCTCACCTTCGGCGCGACGCTGGGCATCCTGGCCGGTGTCTGGATGGCGGGCCGGCGGCTCCCGCGCGCGGCGTGGCTGCGGGCGCCGGCGGCGCTGCTGCTGACCTCGATGTGCGCCGAGCTGGCGCTGCTTCCGGTGGCCGCGCTCGCCTTCTCGCGCGTCACCTTTGCCGGCCTCGGCCTGAACTTCGTCGCCATCCCGATGATGGCTGTCGCGCAGATTGCCGGGATGGTCACCGTGCCCGTGTCGTGGCTGTGGCCACGCGCGGCGGACCTCGTGGGGTACGTCGCGCACGTCGGCGCCTGGGGGCTCGTACGCAGCGCGGCGCTGGTGGAGCTGGTGCCCTGGCTGTGGTATCGGCTGCCGCCGCCGCACTGGGTCGCGGTGACCGGCTACTACGCGGGATGGACGGCATGCCTGTGGGCGTGCCGGTCCGGCGGACGCGGCGGGCGTCTGAATGCGGCCGTGCGAGGTGCCGGGATTGCCGCCGTTGCGGCGAGCGGCCTCTGGGTGCTCATCGAGCCGGTCAGCCTGCTGACTCCCGGTGTGCGTGGCCACCTGCGGCTGAGCATCATCGACGTGGCACACGGCGACTCGATACTCGTCCAGCTTCCCGACCGGCGCAGCCTGCTCGTCGACACCGGCGGATCGCTCAGCGGCAGCAGCTTCGACATCGGCGGCCGTATCGTCGCGCCGGTCCTCTGGGCGCGAGGCACGCGCAGGCTCGACGCGCTCGTCCTGACGCACGGGGATCCCGATCACGTGGGTGGGGCCGTTTCTCTCTTTCGCGACTTTCACCCGCGCGCAGTGTGGGAAGGCGTGAGGGTACCGACCGTCGCGGCCACCGAGCAGCTGAGGGCGATGGCGGCCGCCGCGGGAGTCCCCTGGGTCTTCCGCCGCGCCGGCGAGTCGATGCGGATGGGGGAGGTGGCGTTCAGTGTCTGGAATCCGCCTCCGCCCGACTGGGAGCGCCGGAAAGTGCGCAACGACGACTCGTTGGTGATCGAGCTGCGCTATCGGGAGGTCTCGATCGTGCTGACCGGCGACGCCGGCAAGGACGTGGAACGGGAACTCGCGGGGAAGTTCGCGCCGGCGCCGATCCGGGTGGTGAAGGTGCCGCACCACGGCAGCGCCACGGCGAGCAGCTGGGAGTTCGTGTCGGCCTTGAGACCGCGCATCGCGCTGCTGAGCGCCGGCGTGACCACCCGCGTGAGCGAGGACGTGCTGCGGCGCTATCGGGACGTCGGGGCCACGCTCTTTCGCACCGACCGCGACGGGGCCATCACGCTCGACACGGATGGGAGGACGGTGACGGTGACGACGTTCACGGGCGCTCGCGCCGTGTTCGCTCTTCGTCTCCCTTGATCTTCGCCCACTCCTCCTCCATCCTCGCGAGCCCCGCCTCACGGAGGGACTCGCCGCGTCCGGTGAAGCGGCGCTCGAGCTCGGTGAACCGCCGTGCGAACTTGTCGTCGGAGCGCCGGAGCGCGGCCTCGGGCTCGACGCCGAGCTTGCGCGACAGGTTGGCCAGCGCGAACAGCAGGTCGCCCATCTCCTCTTCGACCTGCTGCCGTGCGGCGCGCGCGGCGTCGGACTCCGCGGCCGATGCGGCGGCGCCGAGGCTTCCGGACCGCTCGACCGCCTCGCGCAGCTCGCCCACCTCTTCCTCGATCTTCGCCAGCACGTCCGCCGGCCGGTCCCAGTCAAACCCCACGGCGGCGGCCCGCGTGCTCATCTCGTGGGCCCGCAGCAGCGCCGGCAGCGCCCGGGGCACGCCGCCGAGGATCGTCTTCGGCTTGCCGCCCTCGGGCGACGCCGCGCGCTCGCGCCGCTTGGCCTCCTCCCACTTCCCCAGCACCTCGTCCGCGCTCTTCGCCCTGGCGTCGTCGCCGAAGACGTGCGGATGGCGGCGCACCAGCTTGTCGGCGATCGATCGCAGCGAGTCGGCCACGGTGAACCGCCGCTGCTCGGCGCAGAGCTCGGCCAGCAGCACGCCCTCGAAGATCAGGTCGCCGATCTCCTCCATGAGCGCCTCGAGGTTGCCCGTGTCGATCGCCTCGAGCACCTCGTAGGTCTCCTCGAGCACGAAGGGCCGCAGCGTCTCGAGCGTCTGCTCGCGGTCCCAGGGGCAGCCGTCGGGCGCGCGCAGCCGGGCGACGATGTCGACGAGGCGATCGAAGGCGGAGCCAGCGGTGTCGGCCATGAGCCGTATGCTAACATTTCGACGATCATGACGGAGAAGCCCGAAATCACCTTCAGCCTGTTCGTGCTCTCGCTCTCGGCCAGCGCCGAGATCCATCTCGGCCAGCTGCCCGTGCCCGGGAGCGACACGCCCGCCCCGGTCAACCTCATCGAGGCCGCCCATCTCATCGAGGTGATCGCCATGCTCAAGGACAAGACGATGGGCAACCTCGACGAGTCGGAGGAGCGGCTGATCGAAGCGGTCCTCTACGACCTCCGGATGCGCTACGTCGAGGTGGCGGGGACCGCGCAGCAGGTGGGCCAGTCTTGAGCCGCGACTGCGTGCGCGTGACCTTTCTCGGCAGCGGGACCTCGCACGGCGTCCCGATGATCGGCTGCGGGTGCGCCGTCTGCCGGTCCACCGACCCGCGCGACAACCGCCTGCGCCCCTCGATCCTGATCGAGCCCGGCGACGGCGGCGTGCTGCTCGTCGACACGGCGCCGGACTTTCGCACGCAGGCGCTGCGCTACGGCGTCGTCCGCGTCGACGCGGTGCTGTTCACCCATCCTCACGCGGACCACATCCTCGGCCTCGACGAGACGCGCCGCTTCAACACGCTGCAGGGCTGCGCCATCCCGTGCTACGGCGACCCGGCGACGATTGCCGAGGTGCGCCGCGTGTTCGCCTACGCGTTCGAGTCGCGGCAGGAGGGCGGTGGGGTGCCGCGCCTCGAGCTGAGGCCGGTGACCGGACCGTTCGGTGTCGGTCGCACCGTCGTCACGCCGGTGCCGGTGATGCACGGCGAGCTGCCGATCTACGGCTACCGGGTCGGGGCGTTCGCCTACCTGACCGACTGCAGCGCTGTGCCCGATTCGTCGTGGCCGCTGCTCGAGGGGGTGCGGACGCTGGTGATCGACGCGCTGCGCCACCGGCCGCACCCGACGCATTTCACGGTGGCGCAGGCGATCGAGGTCGCCGCGCGCGTCGGCGCGGAGCGCACGCTGCTCACGCACATCGCCCACGATCTCGGCCACGCCGAGACATCGGTCCGCCTGCCGCCAGGCGTCGAGCTGGCATATGATGGATTGATCGTGGAAGTTCTGTAGGCCGGCCCTTTAGGGCCGGCGCGCACCGACAACATGGACGTCATCCACTATCCCGACGATCCCCGGCCGGCATGCTGGCAGCGGCCGGTGCTCGCCCTGGGGAACTTCGACGGGCTGCACCTGGGGCACATAAGGATCGTCGAGCAGGTGGTCCGCTCGGCGCACGAGCGGTCGGCCACGCCGCTGCTGCTCACCTTCGACCCCCATCCCACACGCGTCGTCCGGCCCGAGCACGCGCCGGCGCTGCTGATGACGCTCGGCCAGAAGCTCGAAGTGGCCGGCCGGGCAGGCATCGCGGGCATGGCGGTCCTCCGGTTCACCTACGACGTGGCGAGCTGGGATCCCGAGACCTTCGTCCGCCTCGTACTGGTGGACTGGCTGCGCGTGTCCGAAGTATGGGTGGGCGCCAACTTCGTCTTCGGCCACGACCGGACGGGGGATTTCTCGAAGTTGTGCCGGTTCGGCGAGCGGTACGGGTTCACGGCCCGGAAGATTGATCCGGTGCTGTACAAGGACTCGGTGGTGTCGAGCTCGCGGGTGCGGAGCCTGGTGGCGGCCGGGCAGATGGCGGCGGCGGCGGAACTGCTCGGCCGGCCCTATTTCATGGACGGCACCGTCGTCCACGGCCTCCAGCGCGGACGGCAACTGGGCTATCCCACCGCGAACCTCAACTCCGCGAACGAGCTGATCCCGCCAAACGGCGTGTACTCGACGCTGTCCACCGTGGACGAGGAACAGTATCCGTCGGTGACGAGCATCGGCGTGCGGCCGACCTTCCACGAGCCGTCGGCGATTGTCGTCGAGACCTACCTCCTCGATGTCGAGCGCGACCTCTACGGCAAGCGCCTCCGCGTCGAGTTCCTCGAGCGCATCCGCGACGAGCTGGCCTTCTCGAGCGTTGACGACCTGAAGGCTCACATCGCCGCCGACTGCGACCACGTCCGCGCCTTCTTCGCGCGGCTCACCGGCGGCCTGTAGGGCAGCCGCTTCGGGGCTCAAGGCTCAGGACTCAAGGCTCAAGCCGTTTCCGGCCCCGTCTTTGCACCCAGGCCGGGCGTATGCCCCTCCTCGATCGCATCTCGCTCGGAAAAGCCGGCGAAGACTGCGCGTGCCGCGAGCTCGAGCGGCGCGGCTACGCAATTCTCGCCCGCCGCTACCGCTCCCGCTTGGGCGAAATTGACATCGTCGCCCGGGAGGGTGAGACCGTCGTCTTCGTGGAGGTCAAGGCGAGGACCAGCAGCCGTTATGGCGAGCCGGCCGAGGCCGTGACCCTGCACAAGCAGACGCGCGTCGCGGCCATCGCCGAGGACTACCTCGCGCGCTATCGCCTCCGCCACGCGCGCTGCCGCTTCGACGTCGTGGCCATCTCGTTCGGTCCGCGCGGGCAGCCGGTTGTGGAGGTGTTCAGGGACGCGTTCGACGCTGCGTATCGATAGCACACGGCCTCTGTCATGACTATGTCATGAATTCATGATATAGTCATGATGTGAAGAAGAAAGTCAGCACGATCATGGAGGAATCGCTGTTTCGCCGGGCGAAGCTTGAGGCCGCCCGCCAGGGCCGGCCGCTGGCCGCGATCCTCGAGGAGGCGCTGGAGCGGTATTTCGACTTGCCGCCTTCGCGCCTGCCAGGCTACCGCTCGGTCGACGAAATGTGGGCCGCACTGCCAGCAATACCGGCGGAGGTGGTGAGGCGCGTCATGGAAGAGGAGGACGATGAGTACGGCGAGTCTTGACGAGGTGCCGAGCGGCACGCGGGTCTTCATCGACGCGTCGATCTTCGTCTACTACTTCGGCCGAACGTCCGCGCAGTGCCGGCGCTTCCTCGCCCGCTGCGAGCGCCGCGACGTGTTCGGCGTCACCTCCGTCGTGGCGTTCAACGAGGCGTCGCACAAGCTGTTGATCGCCGAGGCTGTCCGCTCGGCCGCCATCCCTGCAGGCGCAGTGCTGCGAAGACTGCGTCGGCAGCCGGAGCTGGTTCGCAAACTCCGCGACCAGGTCGTCCAGATCCAGTGTGTCCCGGCGTGGGGCATCGAGGTCCTTCCTGTGGATCTCGGACGGAGCCTCCGAGCGGCGGCCTCGCGCGAGACGACGGGCCTTCTCACCAACGATTCGATCCTGCTGACGACGATGAGGGACGTTGGCCTGATCGCGATCGCGACGGCGGATTCGGACTTCGATCGCTTCGACGACCTGCGGGTGTTTCGCCCGACCGATCTCGGCGAGGCGTCGCCGGCTCTTGCCTAGAGTGCGCCTCGTGTGGTACTTTCAGAATTCGCCGGGCGGGAATAACTCAGTGGTAGAGTGCGACCTTGCCAAGGTCGAAGTCGCGGGTTCGAATCCCGTTTCCCGCTCCATTTCTTCTCTCGCAGCCGCGCGGTCATCTGCCGCGCCTTTCTTGTCCGCGCCGGCCGGCCACGACCGGCGAGCGAGTCTCGGCGCCGTAGCCAAGTGGTAAGGCAGAGGTCTGCAAAACCTCCATCTCCGGTTCAAATCCGGACGGCGCCTCCAACATTTCCTCAGCAATTCCGCGACTTTCGCCCACCGCTCGAAGGGCCAGATCCGGCGATTGTCCCCAAACTGTCCCCGTTCGCGCCGCGAGCTTGCCGACCGCAGCCCGGAGATCGTCGCCGCTGACGATGTCGTAGCGGTCGAACACAGAGCGCGTCTTGTGGCCGGTTAGCCGCATCGCGACCGTCTCTGAGACCCCGGCCCGCACGAGGTTCGGGACGGCGGAAGACGGCAGGATAGTCCAGCAGCCGTACAACGAAAGGGCCACCCTCGCGGTGGCCCTTGTTTGACCGCTCAATGGCCGCAACCGCACCACGGCACGTCCGCTCCGCGCTACTGCTTCACGTACATGTTGACGGTGACTGACGCCGGCCTGTTATGGCTGTCCAAGACAGAGTACGTCGTGCTGCCGACGAGCTTGTACCCTGACGGCACCGGATAACCCGGAACCAGAAAGAGCGCCGACCCGGAAACGAGACCAGCCCCAGCCGGCCCCTGCGGCCCTACCGGTCCCTGCGGCCCTGTCGGACCCTTCGGGCCAGCCGGCCCCGTTGCTCCGGTCGCGCCAGTCAGTCCGGTGGGTCCGGCCGGCCCCGTTGCTCCGGTCGCGCCCGTTGGTCCGGTGGGCCCAGCAGGTCCCGTCGCTCCGGTCGCGCCCGTTGGTCCGGTGGGCCCAGCAGGTCCCGTCGCTCCGGTCGCGCCCGTCAGTCCAGTGGAACCAGCCGGGCCCTGCGGCCCTGCCGGTCCAGTGGGCCCGGTGGCCCCGGCATCACCCTTCGGCCCGGCGGGGCCCATTGGTCCGACCGGTCCGACACTGCTCGTCGGAAGCTGCACGGTCACGTGCGTAGTGGCCGTCGCGGACTGTCCATCCGCCTGCGTCACCGTGAATGTGAACGTGTAGTAGCCGAGCCCCAACGTCGGAGTAGCGACATTGCTCGCGGTTCCATCCGACCAATGAAACGTCAGCCCCAAACCGGAAGGACTCGTCCCACTGCCCGTCAACGTCACGGTCGCTTGACCGATGTTGTTGGCCGTCACGGTCTGGTCCGGGCCAGCGTTCGCCGTCGGGGGTACTGGTGGTGCTACTCCGGGCCTGTAGACCTCCGCGCTGGCAAGAAGGTACCCATTACCGTAGCCGCCCGCTACCAGCACGGTCCCGTCAGCGAGCACCGTAGCCGTGTGGCAATAACGTGAGACCGCCATCGAGCCGGTCGCGGAGAAGGTGCCGGTCGCCGGGTTGTAGATCTCCGCGCTGGCAAGGGACCCACTCTCAGCGTAGCCGCCCGCTACCAGCACGGTCCCGTCCGTGAGCAACATGGCCGTGTGACCCTGACGTGCGGACGCCATCGAACCGGTGACGGAGAAGGTACCGCTTTTCGGGTCGTAGATTTCCGCGCTGGC
Organism: uncultured Acidobacteriota bacterium; assembly: GCA_963727765.1. Classification (GTDB taxonomy): domain Bacteria; phylum Acidobacteriota; class Vicinamibacteria; order Vicinamibacterales; family Fen-181; genus FEN-299. Next base: position 96,686 of record CAVSGZ010000012.1, on the reverse strand, counting down.
AACGGACCCATTACTGGGGCAGCCGCCCGCTACCAGCACGGTCCCGTCAGCGAGCACCGTGGCCGTGTGGAAGTAACGTGAGACCGCCATCGAGCCGGTGGGTGAGAAGGTACCGCTCTTCGGGTCGTAGATTTCGGCGCTGGCAAGGGACCCACTACCGGAGGATCCGCCCGCTACCAGCACGGTCCCGTCAGCGAGCACCGTGGCCGTGTGGAAGTAACGTGAGACCGCCATCGAGCCGGTGACGGAGAAGGTACCGCTCTTCGGGTCGTAGATTTCGGCGCTGGAAAGGGACCCACCGGAGTAGCCGCCCGCTACCAGCACGGTCCCGTCAGCGAGCACCGTGGCCGTGTGGTAGGAGCGTCCGGACACCATCGAGCCGGTGGGTGAGAAAGTACCGCTTTTCGGGTTGTAGATTTCCGCGCTGGCAACGAGCCCAGGACCTGGAGTAGCCGCCCGCTACCAGCACGGTCCCGTCAGCGAGTACCGTAGCCGTGTGGAAGTAACGTGAGACCGCCATCGAGCCGGTGGGTGAGAAGGTACCGCTCTTCGGGTCGTAGATTTCCGCGCTGGCAAGGGACCCACTACCGGAGGATCCGCCCGCTACCAGCACGGTCCCGTCAGCGAGCACCGTGGCCGTGTGGTAGGAGCGTCCGGACACCATCGAGCCGGTCGGCCAGAACGATGAGGACTGGGCGCGGGCCATAGGTGAGGCCGCCACCACCAATACCGCCGCGAGGGCCGCCGCGACTGCGGGCTTGCGCCAAACGGAAGAGGATTGCATGGTCTTCACTCCTGTGCGGCCCACACCGTGAGGGGTGGTTCTCCACGTGTGGTTCAGACCGTGGGGAGTCCCGGCAACCAAGCACGAAAGCACACCCAGGCCCGTTGACGCGAACACCACTCACCGCCGCTCGCGTGGGATATTCGATCCCCATCCTTGACCCCGATGAACCATTACACGGACGCGCCAGCTCTCTTTCCGCGCGACTCGTGCGTACCGATCGAGACACGTGCATAGCGCCCTGGATCAACCTCCGAATCAAGCGCTGGTATTGCAGATCAGCTGGCGATAGACTCAGGCCAACCGCGAGCGCGCCTTGGACCCGGACGGGTCTCCCTTCACCCGGACAGGTGGCCGGCGTCGGTCATGGACGAGCTGCAGACTGACGGCCTCTTCCGTCAGCTCCGTTCCCGCGAGTCCCGCGAGGCCTGGGCCCGGTTCCTCGACCTTTACTCGCCGCTGCTCCTCGACGTCGTCCGGCTCTTCGAACGGGATGACGACGCGGTGGGCGACTGCTACCTCTTCATCTGCGAACAGCTCAGCCGCGACGGCTTCAAGAGGCTGCTGCATTTCCGGCCCGACGGGCCGGCGCGATTCTCCACGTGGCTGTGCGCCGTGGCGCGCAATCTCTGCCTCGACTGGCATCGGCGGGAGTTCGGCCGCCACCGCGTGTTCGAGTCGGTGGCCCGGCTGCCGGCGCTCGACCAGGAGATCTTCCGCTGCGTGTTCGTCGACCGCCTGCCTGTCGAGGACTCGTTCCTCAAGCTGGCTCCTCGATTTCCGGGGCTAACCGTCGAACAGGTGAGCGACGGCCTCGGGCGCATCCAGCAGGCGCTTACCTCGCGCCAGCGATGGCTGTTGATGGCCCAGCGGAGTCGGGGGTTTCGCGGCACCGGAAAGGTACTGGAGCAGGATGAAGCCGAGCTCACGCAGATTCCGAGCGAGATGCCGAATCCGGAAACGTGGGCCGGCCTGCAGGAGGAGCGCGCCTCCCTCCTTCGCGCGATGTCGAAGCTCTCGAGCTGCGAGCGGCTCCTGATCCGGCTGCGCTACGAGCGCGAGGCCACGCTCGAGGAGATCGCCAGCCTGTTTGGGCTGGGGAGCGCGCAGAGCGCCGACCGCCGAATCCGGGAGGTGGTGGAGAAACTCCGGAAGGAGATGCCGTGAGCGCCCGGCCGCGGAATACCCCGGGGGCCGTCCGTGTAATGCAGACGGGGAGGGCACAACCCGAAGGGGTTGGCAGGTTTGCCATGGATGACAAGGGACTGAGCCGCCTGCTGCGGGTGCAGGATGCTGGAGCGGATCGGCCCGGCTGGCGCTGCCCGGACGCCGCGCGGCTGGCGGCCTACGTCGAGCATCGCGCCGAAGCGAAGGACGAAGCCCGCATCGAATCCCACCTCGCAGGCTGCAGCGCGTGCCTGGAACAGGTGGCGTTCCTGCTTCGCCGCCCCGGTGGAGAAGAGTCCACGGTTCCCACGGCGTTGCTCACCCGCGCCCGGGATCTCGTCGTTACCCAGTCCAGTCCGTGGCACGCACCAGTTTGGCGGTGGGGAACCGTGGCGGCCGCCGCGGCGTGCCTCGTGCTCGCGGTCAGCCTGGAAATGCGACAAGCCGGCGCACCGCCACTTCCTGGCGCGCCGAAGGGCGTCCAGGCACCGGCCGCCGGTACAATTCCCGCGGTCCGACAACCCGACGTCCCGGCCGTCGTCTCAGCTCCGCCGCTACCGGCCGCGCCGCCGCCGGTCGCGCCGCCCCCGTCAGCTTCTCGCCGCTCGGCGGCCGCGCTCTCGCCCCTGGTCATGACGTCGCCGGCCGAGAACCAGGTGCTCTCGCCGCGCGATCCCGAGTTCCGCTGGCAGGCCGTTCCGGGTAGCATCTACTACGAGCTCTCTCTCGTCAGCGAAGACGGCGACGTCGTCTGGCAAAGCAGAGTGGAGGGCACACTTGCCCGGCTGCCAGCGAGCGTGACGCTCCAGTCCGGGACCGCGTATTTCGTGTGGGTTCGCGCGTATCTGGCAGGCGGAGCGACACTCAAATCGGCGGCGGTCCCATTTCGCGTGGGCACGCGGTAGCACGGGGGTTTTATGCCTGTGCGGTTGTTCGCCGCGGTGTGTCTCGCGGTGTTCTGGGGCGCGGCAGCCCCGGCGGTACCATCGCTGTTGCCGATCGCCACCCGACAATCCATCCAGCAGGAGAAGCCGGACGACGTCCTCGCGAGAGCGAAGCAGCTGTACGCCGAGGAGGGCCCCAAGTCCGCTCTGCCCGTGTTCGAGCGCGCGCTGACGCTCTACAAGGCCGCCAGCGACCGCCGCGGCGAGGCCATCACGCTCGGCCTCATCGGCAACTGCCACAAGAAATTCGGCGACTTCCCGAAGGCGCTCGACTACCTCGGTCGCGCCCTCGCCCTCAAACGCGAGATTGGCGATCGACTCGAGGAGGGGAAGACGCTCAGCAACATCGGCCTGGTCTACTGGGAGATGGGCGACTATCCCACCGCCATCGACCATCTGACGCGCAGCATCGCCGTCGCCCGCGAGATCGGCGACCGGCAGCTCGAGGGCGCCGCTCTGAACAACCTGAGCCTCGTCTACGACGAGCTCGGCGACTACCGGCGGTCACTCGAGCAGTACCAGCGGGTGCTCGAGATCTACCGCGGCACGAAGTTCGAGAGGGGCGAGAGCGACACCCTTGGGAACATCGGCGGCGTCTACCTGCTGCTCGGCCAGTACCGCGAGGCGCTCCGCTACTACCAGCAGTCGCTGGCCATCAGCGAGCGACTGAAGCTCAAGGCGTCGGCCAGCCAGGACCTCGGCAACCTGGCGTTGTGCTACCAGGGACTCGGGCAGATTCAGCAGGCCATCGACGATTTCGATCGCGCCCTGCAACTGGCCCGCGAGGCGGGCCTCAAGAAAGAGGAGGCCGACTGGCTCAAGGGCAAGGCCGGGACGCTGGCGCGGCAGGGCAAATATGCCGCCGCCATCGACGCCTACGACGCCGCTCTGAAGGTATACGAGGACGCGAAGCTGCCGCGCGAGCTGGTCGAAGCGCTGAACGACAAGGGCGCGCTCTACGAGCGGCTTGGAGACCCCGCGTCGGCCGAGCAGAACTTCCGCCGGGCCATCGATCTGTCGCGCACGATCAACCATCCACGCGGCGTCACGGTGAACCTGATGTCGCTCGGCGAGCTGGAGTGGCGGCGCCGGCGGCTCGACGAGGCCGGCGCGCTCTACCGGGATGCCCTCGGACGCGCCATGAAGGCGGACGACCGTGCGAGCGTCGCCGGGATCCGTGTCGCCCTGGCTCTCGTCGGCCGCGACCAGGGGCGGCTCGACGAGGCGGCGACGGAGGCCACCGAGGCCGTCGAGATCGCGCAGGCGATTGGCGCGCGGCCGCTGGAGGCCGAAGCCCTGGCCGCCCGGGCGGCCGTGGCGCGGGCGAAGCGGTCGTTCGAACAGTCCCTGAGCGACGAAGCCAGCGCAGCCGAGATCTCAACAACCCTCGGCGATCCAGAGCTGGCGTGGCGCATCGCCTACGGCCATGGGCAGTCGCTGGAGGCGCTCGGGCGAAGCGACGAGGCGGTCGCCTCGTACCTGCAGGCGGTTGGCCTCATCGAGAACGTTCGCAGCCAGCTTCGCGAGGAGCGGTTCCGCGCCAGCTATCTCGAGGACAAATATCAGGTCTACGTCTCGCTCGTTCAACTGCTGCTCAAGCTGGGGCGGACGCAGGAAGCGTTCCTGTACGCGGAGAAACTCCGCGCGCGCAGCTACCTCGATCTGATCAACCGCGGCACGCCACCCATTCGCAACGAGGCCGACCTGCAGACCGAGCTCACGCTCCGCGAGCGTGTCCGGCAGATTGAGCACGCCATCGAGACCGAACACGACAGGCCGGCGCCGGACCAGCGGCGTCAGGCGCTGGATCTCTTCTCCTCCGAACTCATCGACGCCGAGCGCGCGTACGAGAACTTCCTGGACACGCTCGCCGCCAGCGAGCCGGCCTACGCGGCCGTGCGCGCCCTCAAGGCGCCTTCGTCCGACGACGTGCAGGGACGGTTGCCGGCCGACACGGCGCTGGTCGAGTACGTCGTCGCCGCGGACAGCGTGTCGATTTTCGTAATCCGCGCGGACGGCATCCACGCGAAGACCGTCGCCATCCGGTCGATCGACCTCACGGCCAAGGTCGAACTGCTTCGCGACCTGATCCTTCGCGCCGAGGGCGATGAGTGGCGGGCGCCGGCCGAGAGCCTGCACCGGACGCTCATCGCGCCCATCGAGCAGGCCGGATGGCTGGCCGGGGTCCGCCATCTCTACATCGTGCCGCACGGCATCCTGCACTACGTGCCGTTTGCCGCGCTGCCGCGCGGGCGGGACAAGGGCGCGCGGCTCGTATTGAGCGACTACGTCGTCGCCTACCTGCCCGCCGCTGCCGCGTTGGTTTACGGAAATGCAAACGGGAACGGGGTCGGGCAGCCGGCGGAGTCGGTGCTGGCGATGGCGCCGTCGCGGGCCGGCCTGCGGTACAACCGAACAGGAAGCGACAACGGTCGCGGGGCTCTTTCCGAAGGACCGTATGCTGCTCGTGGGCAGCCACGCGACGGAAGCCGCGTTCAAGAGTTCCGCCGGCCGCTACCAGGTGCTACACCTGGCGACGCACGGCTACTTCAACAAGTTCAACCCGCTGCTGTCGGGCCTCGACCTGGAGGCGGACGGCCGCGAGGACGGCCGGCTCGAGGTGCACGAGATTCTCGGCATGCGCCTGAACGCGCGGCTGGTCGTCCTGAGCGCCTGCGACACCGCCCTCGGGGGCGGCTACTTCGCCGAAGTTCCCGCCGGCGACGACATCGTTGGTCTCACGAGGGCGTTTCTGTTCGCCGGCAGCCCGTCGGTGGTCGCCAGCCTGTGGGCCGTCAACGACCAGTCGACGATGAAGCTGATGAGCGGCTTCTACGGCCGGCTGCTCACGCCCAACGTAGGGCGGGGCTTCCCTGGCCTGAGCAAAGTCGAAGGCAGCCCCGCCGATAAGGCGACGGCGTTGGCGGCGGTGCAGCGGGATCTCATCGCCCGCGGCGGGCGCGAGAGCCATCCGTATTTCTGGGCGGCGTTCGTCCTAGTGGGGCAGATGAACTGAGGACGGGCAGCGGAAAAGAGTCGTGCCCGTCCGTGTAATTGACCATCGGGGATCGGGGATCGGGGATCGGGGATCCGCTGCCGGCTGCCAGCTATCAGCTGCCGGCTGCCGTGAACTGAGGTGGAATCATGATCGCCAGCCGCAAAGCTCTCATCGTCGTCGCGGCGCTTGTTGCAGTGATGCTCGGCCTGCCATGGGGCGGCGCCGCGCCGGCGGCTTCGGAGCAGCCAATCGCGGTCACCTCCGCCAACCCGCCGTCGGGTGACCAGGCGACGCTGAGCCTAGACGTGGTGATCGGCGGCAAGAGCTTCAAGAACGGCGCGAAGGCGGCGTTCTTCAAGACCGGCACCACGGACCCGGCGGGCGTGACCGTCAAGTCCACGAAATACGTGAGCGCCACGCAGATCGTGGCGACCATCGACATCGCCGACACCGCGGCGCTGGCGCAGTTCGACATCCAGGTGCAGAACACCGACGGACGCACGGGGAAGGGAACGGAGCTGTTCAGCGTGACGGTGAAGAAGATTGACCCTTGCACGGCGCCGGACCCCGCGCCGTCGCCAAGCTGGTACGTCAGCACTTCGGGCACGGTGCCGGGCGCGCTGGATTCGACGCTTCGGCAGCAACGGAACGGGGAAGGTGGTCGGCCCGAGGTACCTGGGAGTTGGCCACAACCTCGGCAGAGCCATCGCCGTCCAGCCGGGCGGCAAGATCGTCGCTGTGGGCAGCTACCTGAACACGTGCACGCCCGGCGCGTCCTCGAGTTGGGGGATCGCGCGTTACATGCCCGACGGCAGCCTCGACTCGACCTTCGGGTCGGGCGGGCTTGTGCTCGTGACGTTTGCAGGGGGCGCAGGGGCGATCGCGGCCGTGGTCGTTCAACCCGCCGATGGAAAGGTCGTCGTCGTCGGCTCGGCGCTTCCCAAGAAGAGCGGCAGTGCCCAGTCCCAGGCCGTCGTCGTCCGCCTCAATCCAAACGGTTCGCTCGACAGCACCTTTGGCAGCGGCGGGGTCGCCTGGGTGCCGCCAACGAGCGGCGGCATGCTCGAGGCCGTCGTCCTCCAGTCCGACGGCAAGATCGTCGCCGCGGGCGTCACCGCAATCCCCCCTTATCTGGCTTTCCTCAGCCGCCTGTCAGCGAACGGCACCCTCGACACGACCTTCAATGGGACCGGCACGGTACTTCGGTTCGGCGTCTGTCCGTTACCAAGCGCTGACCGCGCAAACACTCGGGGGGCGGGAGTTCATCGTGGTGGCCGGGTATGCACACGACGGCCTCAATCACCCGATTGGAGCGGTCTGGCGGTTCGACCCGAGCGGACTTCTGGATAGCACGTTCGGCGCATCCGGCATGGTGACGACGTCGTTCCACGACGAGGACGGCCTCTATCACTCGGATGTGTTCCACGAGGTCGCCGTGGACTCCGCCAACCACATCGTCGCCGTCGGCTCAGCATGGGTGACTATCACCCAGCAGCCCCTCGTGACCCAATCCAGCCTGGCGCTGGCTCGCTACGGGCTGGACGGCACGCTGGACACCACATTTGGCTCGGGCGGAAAGGTCTGGGCTTGGTCCACAGAAGGCAACAAAGATGGCCTGGGGCTCGCCGTCCAACCGGATAACAAGATCGTGGTCGCGGGATACGATGCCGGCGGCAATCTCGTCGACAGCCCGGCGGGCCTCTGGCGCTTCAACTCTGATGGGACGGTCGACACGGGATTCGGGACAGGCGGCTTCGTTCTCGACCCTGTCGTCAACGGTTCTTCCCATGCCGGCTGGAACGCCGTCGCTTTGCTGCCTGACGGCAGGATCGTATGCGGCGGCGATGTCGTCATGCCTGCCGGCACGACGAACATCTTCTACGCGGCGCTTGCGCGGTTCTGGCAGTAGAAGGCTCCCGCCTCCGCCCGCTGCGGATGAGTGCGGGCTGCGGCGAGGCCTCGCCGTAGCGTTTCGCGCGAAGGCGGGCAGGGCTCAGGCACGGCAGAGAGGTTCAAGGAATCAATTCGCTTGAGAGGGGTCGTATGAAGAGCGGATTGAAGTTGGCGATGTTGGTTCTTCCTCTCATCGCGTTGCTTTCTGCCTGCGGGGGAGGAGGAGGGCAAACGACACCGCCTCCCGCGGCCGTCAGCGTCGCCCTGACCCCCGACACTGCCAGCGCGCGGGTGACCCAGACGGTCCAGTTCACGGCGACGGTGAGCAACTCGACGAATACCGCGGTGACGTGGAGCCTTGCCGGCGCCGGATGCAGTGGCGCCACGTGCGGCACGATCAGCAGCACCGGCCTCTACACGGCCCCCGCGAGCGTTCCCAGCCCCGCAACCGTGACGGCGACGGCCACCTCCGCGGCTGACGCCTCCAAGTCGGCCAGCGCCACGGTTACCGTGCTGGCCGCCGTCGTGGCCACCGTCGAATGGACTTGGGTGTCCGGGAGTAATGTCTCGCGCCAGCCGGGCATCTACGGCACGCAAGGCGTCGCCGCCGCGTCGAACGTCCCCGGGTCGCGAACGAGGGCCGCCTCCTGGCGCGACTCGAGCGGCAACCTCTGGCTCTTCGGGGGGGACGGCTACGATTCCGCGGGCACCACGGGCGAGCTCAACGACCTGTGGAAGTACGACCCGGCCGCCAATCAATGGACGTGGGTCTCCGGCAGCAATGTCGCCAATCAGGCAGGGACGTACGGCACGCAGGGCGTCGCCAATCTCTCCAATATCCCTGTCGCAAGGTCGGAAGCCGTCTCCTGGCGCGATTCCAGCGGCAAGTTCTGGCTCTTCGGCGGATCCAACGAATCGGCCGGCTACGGCTACATGCTCAACGACCTGTGGAAGTACGACCCGGCCACGAGTCAATGGACCTGGATGTCCGGCAGCAGCAGTTTCAACCAGGTCGGCGTCTACGGCACCCAGGGCACCGCCGACCCGGCGAACGTCCCCGGGGCAAGAAGCGCGGCGGTCAGCTGGCTCGATTCCAGCGGCAATCTCTGGCTCTTCGGGGGCGAGAACGTCGGGCATCGCGGCGATTTCAACGACCTGTGGAAGTACGACACGACGGCCAATCAATGGACCTGGGTCTCCGGCAGCAATGCCTCGGGTCAGTTCGGCACCTACGGCACCAAGGGCACCGCTGACCCGGCGAACATCCCCGGGGCGAGATACCGGGCCGTCTCCTGGCGCGACTCGAGTGGCAACCTCTGGCTCTTCGGGGGAGTCGGCTTCGACGCGACCGGCAATAACGGCGGCGATTACAACGATCTGTGGAAGTACGATCTGTCGGCCAACGCATGGACCTGGGTGTCGGGCAGCAATGTCTTCGGGCAGGCCGGGGTCTACGGCACGCAGGGCACCGCCGATCCGGCGAACGTTCCCGGGGCAAGGACGGGTGCGGTCGCCTGGGTCGATTCGAGCGGCAAACTCTGGCTCTTCGCGGGAGTCGGCTACGATTCGACCGGATACGGCGACTTCCTCAACGACCTGTGGAGGTTCGACCCGGCCACCAGTCAATGGAGCTGGGTGTCCGGCAGTAAGACCTCAGGCCAGCTGGGCGTCTACGGCACGAAGGGCACAGCCGCTCCGTCGAACGACCCCGGGTCAAGGGGAGATTCTGTCTCCTGGCTCGATTCGAGCGGCACGCTCTGGCTCTTCGGGGGAGGGGCAAGGGTGTCGGAAGGCTATGTCATCAATGGCGTGATGAATGACCTGTGGCAACTCCGGTGAGGGGTGCCAGGCGTTTCGTGCAGAGGAGAGCGAAGAGCAGAGTAGCCTGAAGCCCGTGGCCAGCGGGCTTTCCCCTGTCCAGCTCCGACCACAGATACCACCCGCGATTGAGCGGTAGAGTCGCCACCGCTCGCCGCCCGTCGTGATCGCGCCGTCACCGTCCAGATCCAGCACGAGGAACCCCGCGCGCGACCCGGTCCGCGTCCAGGCGATCCGCTCCAGCTGACCGTCGCCCTCCACGTCGAACAGCACGCCGTTCCCCACGCTGGTCAGGTGGATGCGGAGGCAGACGGTCCCCTCAGATCACACTCCACGCGAGAAGTCTCTGATCTGAAGGGGCGGGCCCTACTGGACGCTCACGACGCTGATCACCGGCGTCATCCTGTAGACGCCGACGCCGGTCTGTACCACCGACGCGTCCCCGTTGAAGTCGAGCAGAATCTGCGTTGGCGTCGTGGTGCTGGTCAAGTCGAACTGGCGGTTCAGTTGAAGCTGCCCTGACGAGACCGTCACCGGCGTTCCCGTCTCCGTCGTGGACGAGAATGTCATCGCGGCCGCGCACGGCGTGGTGGTCGTCTGGAAGTAGAGCGTCGCGGACGACACGGTCAGCCGCAGATCGGTGTAATGCCCTGGGGTGAGCGCCCCGACACCGAGTACGTCGTGGGCGCTGCCTGCGAGCCGCTTGAGGTCGCACGTTCGGGTCGTGGCCCCGCCGCTGAACGGCACCGTCACCCATGCGCTGAATCGTACCGGGATTCTCGGAGAGCGAATTACATAAATCACGGCGGCTGCTGGCTCGCAGGAAGGCACCGTCCTGCGTCAAGCGGGACAAGGGCCCCCGTCGCGGTGGCCCTTTGCGTCCACGGCTACAGCGCCGCCGCCTTTTTCCGCCAGCCGGGCCCCGAGTGACACGCCGCCAGGTTCTACCACCGATCGATTGCTGGAGGGATCGGGACGAGTAAGTCGCTCGTAGCTCGCGGCGAAGCCGTCATCCGCGCCTTCGATTCCGGCTCGACGACCTCGACGCGCGGCACTGTCCCCAAACTGTCCCCATTGGCAGCCCAAACCTCGTAATTCTTGTGTTTCGTCGTAAGGGCGAAACAACGCGTGTTTCCTGAGGAAAACCCGCAAGTTGAGGGATCACGTGGGCTTGTCGGGATCCCCTTTTTCGGTCTGCAAAACCTCCATCTCCGGTTCAAATCCGGACGGCGCCTCCAACATTCACCAAGAAAAGTGCGCTCCCCGAAAGTCCGAGCCTTACTGGGCGGTGCCCGACCGTCACCCGACCGTCGCCCAGTAGCCGTCCAGATGAGACAGAGGTAGAATCCGCCTCTGAACATGCCGCTTGTCGCCGGATCCCGCCTCGGGCCGTACGAGAGAGGCTCCGTTTTGGAGTTAGCCGAGCGGAACGCGAAGGCTAACTCCTATGGAAACGCCACGGTGTGGCGTTTCCCACGGAGGAGGTGCCTGCCATGAAGGCCGGCGACCGACTCGGGCCTTACGAGCTCGTGGCCCTCGTGGGCGCGGGAGGCATGGGTGAGGTCTGGCGCGCCCGCGACACGCGGCTCGAGCGCGACGTCGCCCTGAAGGTGCTGCAGACGGCGGTGCTGGCCGACGCGACTTCGCAGGCGCGGCTGCTCCGCGAGGCCCGGATGGCCTCGAAGCTGAATCATCCCCACATCTGTACGGTCTACGACGTCGGCGAGGCCGAAGGCCAGACCTACATCGCGATGGAACTGGTCGAGGGGCAGACGTTGACCGAGCGGCTGCGCCCCGGCGGCATGCCGTTCGATGACGTTGTCGGCTACGGCCAACAGCTGGCGGGAGCCATGGCGCACGCGCACGCGCGGGGCGTGGTGCACCGCGATTTCAAGAGCGCGAACGTGGTGGTGACCCCGGACGACCAGGTGAAGGTGCTGGACTTCGGCCTGGCGAAACGGCTGGTGCCCGACGAGTTCGGTGACGGGACGACGCTGTCGCGACAGTCACTAACCGAGCCGGGCGTCGTCGCGGGGACGCTGGCGTATATGGCGCCGGAGCAACTGCGCGGGCGGCCGGCGGATGCGCGGAGCGACATTTGGGCGTTGGGGGTGGTGCTGTATGAGCTGGCGGCCGGGGAACGGCCGTTCCGGGGCACGACGGGGTTCGAGCTGAGTTCGGCGATCCTGAGCCAGCCGGTGCCGGCCGTGCCGGCGTCCGTGCCAGCGCCGCTGGCGGCCGTCATCGACCGGTGTCTGGCGAAGGACCCGGCGGCGCGGTACCAGCGGGCCGACGAGGTCCGGGCGGCGCTGGACGCGGCGGCGTCGGGGCGGGCGGTCGCGACACCATCTGCAGGGCGCCGTGGTCGCGGGCGCGCTCGAGGGCTGGTCCTCGCCGGCGTCGTCGTGGCGGGGTCCGTCGCGGTCGGTGCTGGACTCTTCGTGATCGATGTGGGCGGCGTCAGATCGCGCGTCCTTCGCCTCGCGTCGACATCAGCGCGTGTCATCAGGCTCGCCGTGCTGCCGTTCGCGAACGTGAGCGGCGATGCCCAGCAAGACTTCCTGAGCGACGGCCTCACCACGGAGCTCATCGCCGAGCTCGGCCGGCTGCATCCCGGCACGCTCAGCGTGATCGCGCGCACGTCGGTGATGCGCTATAAGAAGACCGACAAGCCCATCGACCAGATCGGCCGGGAGCTGGGCGTGGACTACGTGCTCGAGGGCAGCGCGCAGCGCGAGGCCGGGCGGATCCGAATCACCGCCGAACTGATCAAGGCGGCGGACCAGACGCAGCTCTGGGCGGACCGTTATGATCGTGACATGGCGGGCATCCTGGCCCTGCAGAGCGACGTGGCGCAGAAGGTGGCCAACGCCCTCGCGCTCAAGCTGCTGCCCGCCGAACAGGCGCGCCTGGCGGGCGCCAAGGCCGTCGACCCCGATGCGTACGAGGCGTACCTCAAGGGGTCGCAGTCCTGGATCAAGATGACGCCAGGCGACATCGACACCGCGCAGCGGTACTTCGAGGCCGCCCTGCACGAGGATCCGAACTACGCGGCCGCGTACGCCGGGCTCGCGTGGGTCTGGATGTGCCGCAACCAGATGGGCTTCTCGCCGCCGGCCGAGGCCGTGCCGAAGATGAAGGCGGCGGCGACCAAGGCCGTCGAGCTTGACGCCGAGCTCGCCGAGGCGCATTACGCGCTGGCGGGCGTCTGGACCTGGCACGACTGGAACATCGCCGCGGCCGGGCCGGAGTGGGAGCGCGCGCATCAGCTCGATCCGAACTGGGCGGACGGTGTGGCGATGTACTCCCACTACCTGATGATCGTGCACCGTCCGCAGGAGGCGATGGCCGAGATCGAGCGCGCGCTGAAGCTCGACCCGTTCAACGTGACGATCCACAGCTTCTACACGATCGACCTGCTCCTGGCCCGCCGGTTCGGCGACGCGATCGCGCAGGGCCGCGCGACGCTCAAGATGCAGGCCGACAACAGCGTGGCGACAGACGGACTACGCTCGGCGCTCTATGCCAGCGGACGCTACGACGAAGCGGTGACGGTCGCCGAAGGCCTGTACCGCAACTGGCACACCGATCTCATCGACGCGCTCAGGCAAGGGCACGCGGAATCGGGCTACAGGGGAGCGTTTCGCCGGATCGCTGAGGTGGAGACGGCGAAATACGGCGCGGAGCCCGGGATCGCCGACGACGCGGGCACCAACTATGCGCTGGCCGGCGACTACGCTCGCGCGATCGATTGGCTCGAGAAGGCGTACGAGGCCCGGGATCCCAATCTGCCTTACCTCAGTTGCGACCCGGCATTTGATCCGCTCCGCTCCGACCCGCGCTTCCAGGCGTTGCTGCGCCACATGGGGCTCTCGCGATGACCGCAGCGCGAGTGGCTCGCGGCTGCCGGACGGCGTGACTGCGCCGTCTCGTCTTCACGCGCGGCTGCGGTACCGCACGACGACAGCCGTCATGTCGTCGCTCTGGTCCGTGCCCGAGGCGAAGTCCTTGACCGCCCGCATGAGACACTCCAGCACCTGGCTGACACTCACCTCAGGGTTGCGTCTCAGGCACTCGAGGATTCGGTCGTCGCCGAATTCGTCGTCGGCGGCGTTCAGCGCCTCGGAGATGCCGTCGCTGAAGATCACCAGCAGATCGCCGGGCTGCAGCTGGACCGTCTCCTGTTCGTAGGTCGCATGCTCGAACAGCCCGCAGATGAGGCCGCCGGTGTCCAGCCGGCGCACGCCCGAACCGGATACGAGGATCGGCGGGTTGTGGCCGGCGTTGCAGCACCGCAGCTGCCCATCCTCGGACAGCGCGGCGAAGAACAGGGTCACGAAACGGGACCCGGTGGTGCGGCGCATCAGGATCTGGTTGACGCGGGCGACCGCGTCCGCCGGCCCGCCGCCAAACGAGGTCTGCGTGGCCAGGACACCCTGCGTGACCGCCGTCAGCAGCGCGGCGGCCGGGCCCTTGCCCGACACGTCGGCGACCACGAAGCCGGCCGACCCGTCCGCCATCGTGAGGTACTCGAAGAAGTCGCCGCCGATGGCGCGACAGGACACACTCCGGCCAATGGCCTCGAAATGACTGGCTGACCACTCCGGCGGCGGCAGCAGCGCCTGCTGGATCTCGGCCGCGATCTGCAGCTCCTGGTCGATCTTCGCCTTCTCCACGGCCTCGCGGTAGAGGCGCGCGTTCTCGAGGGCGACGGCCGCTTCGACGGCCAGGGTCTCGAGACCAGAGTGAATGGCCGGCGAGGCCAGCGTTCCGCGCTCCCGACTGTCGAGGTAGAGGACGCCGATTCTCGTCTGCTCGGCCGGGCCGTCCGCCTCGTCCAGGTAGCGCACGAGGCGCAGCGGGATGCAGAACACGTGGCGGATGCCGATGGCAATCGTCTCCGGGTGGGCGGCGGGCAGGTCGCCGTCGAGCAGGTCCAGGTTCACACGCGTCTCGCCTGTCTGGAAGACCTCCTCCGGGATCTTGCGGCTGGTCTCGAACGTGTGTCCCGGCAGGGTGATGTGCCCGCGCGCGCGCGCCAGCTTGAACTCCAGCCGGCCTGCTCGATCGGCCAGCATGATGAACCCGCGCTCGGCCCCGCTGAGGTCGATGGCCGAATCAATGACGAGCGCCAGCACCTCGTCCAGCAGGTGCGCGGAACCGAGGGCACGAAGTCCTTCGAGCAATGCGGCCACTTGCCGGAGCTCGCCCGCGGCCGATGTGACCGACCGGTCGGTAGACGGCCCGGCAGACGCGCGGAGCGGCGCGACCGGCTCACAATAGAACAGCAACTCGACGCCGCCGCTCTGCCCCAGCCGGATCAGGTCCCCGTGCTTGAGCACGTGCTCGGTCACGCGTGTCGCGTTCACGAACGTCCCGAATTTCGACTGGCGGTCGCGCAGGACGTATCGATCCCCTACCCGCGCAATCTCGGCGTGCTCGCGGGAGATGTCGGCCCCGTCGAGCTTGAGGTGGTTATCGCCCCGACGTCCGACCGTGAGCACGTCTCTTTCGAGGGGCACCCGGCGGAGTCCCGCTCCATCCTTGATTTCGAGCCACGCGTCTGCCATGGGGACCTCCAGGGAGACGATGCCAAGCGCTGGCCGTCGGTCGTTACGCCCGCGGTGCAAGGCGCCGACGCAGGACCCTGCGCAGCCGTTGAACCGGTCCTCTGGCGCCCTCGCCCGCCTGCTCGAGCAGGTACGTGTGCCAGTCGTCGCGCGCGCTCGTGACCCTGAGCGGCTTCAGCGCCAGCAACCCGGTCCGGCCGATCGATCGCTGCAGGTAGCGCAGCTCGTGCAGCCGGGCCTTCAAGTCCGGGTCCGCCGGCGTGTCGAGCCCCGCCTGGCGGGCCATCAGCATGCCCTTTGCGCGGATGGCGAGTTCAAGCTCCACCTGCAGAAGGCAGAACATGTCGGCGACCACCGGTCCGGGAAAGCGGTCCCTCAGCTGGACCAGGTAGGCCCCGAGGCGCGTCTGCCCGAAATGCGCCGACCGCACCAGGTTCAGCAGCTCCACGTCGAGGTCCAGCCCTTCGCCGACCCACTCGCGCGTCGCGCGCTCGCTGCGCTCGAACGCGATCGTGACGACGACCGGCAGCGCGACCAGCAGCACGCAGGTGGCCATGACGGGCGGCATCGGGAAGTGGTTGAAGAGCGAGTGGAGGGCCACGGCGGCGCCCAACGCGGGGGCCAGCACGAGCACGCCTCTGTCGGGGTGGCGGTCCGAAAGACTCTTGGCCAGCATCGCGAACAGGCCGGTCATCGCCCCATGCAGGATGGCGGGGCCGAAGCCCCGAATCAGCCACAGCGCAAGGGACCCGTCGTGGACGGTCCGCAAGTAGTCGATGTTCTCGACGAGGGCGAACCCGGTGCCGACCGAGAACCCCATGAGCGCCGCGTCCACCAGGAACCCGAGGCGCCTCTGTCTCAGCACGACGACGACGTAGATCGCCTTGAGGGTCTCTTCGGTGACCGGCGCCACGTAGCGGGAGAAGAACCGCGGCGAGAGGCCGCTGGCCGGCAGCAGCCAGTCGTGGAGAGCCAGGGCCGCCAGGGCGGCGACGGCTCCGGCGCACAGCGCCACGACCACCGCCCTGAACGGGACCAGCTTGAAGCTGTCCATCAGGAGCAGGACGGCCAGGAAGACGAGCACCGGCAGAAGGGCCGCCGCGACGCTGATCGCCACGGCTCGAATTCTACCTGAGGACCTTCAGCGACACCATCGCTTCCCGCTCGGGCCCGCGCCCTTCCTGGAAGGCGACGGCTGCACCGACCGACAGCGTCATGTCCAGGTTCGACAAGAGCGTGAAGCGGAAATCGAGCTGCCCGCCGGCGTCGGCGACCTTGCGGCGAATGCCGGCGGCGTCCAGGTTGGTGGCCAGTCCGCCGACGAAGAGGGCCGGCCTCATCCAGGTCATGTAGAACCCTGGGGTGCCGAGGTGCGCAAACCGCAGGGGCGGCAAGTTCAACTCCAGCATCGACTTTGCGAAGTTGCGCCCGCCCAGCTCGTCCAGCTTGAGGCCGGGAAAGCTGTAGAACTCGCGGTACCGCTTCTCGGTGCGGGAGTCGACCCAGTTGTTGCCAAACCCTCCGAAGTAGTAGTTCGCGAACAAGTTGTTCACGTCGTTGGGCGAGAACCCTGCCGCCGACCGCAGCCAGATGGACGCATGCCCGACGGGCAGGGGGACCCCAACATCGAAGGTGCCGTACATTCCGAAGACCGTCTTTCCGTCCACGAAATCGCCCTCGGCCGCGAGCGAGCCCTTCTGGCCCTTTTCGTCGTCCACGCGCCCCATCGAGCCGGTGACGTTCGAGTAGTTTAGCTTGGCGTCCACCGACCCCATTCTCGTGACCGCCACCGCCACGTTCTGGTAGGCGGGCAGCCGATCGAGGTTGCCCATGTAACTGCCGCCGATGGTCAGGTCCACCCGTTTCGGTTCGTCGAACACGAGTGTCGACTTGTGCTCGAGGCGCAGCGAGTAGCCTTTCCGGCCGACCTTCGTCGGGCCGAACAGGTCGTAGAAATCGGCGTTGTTGAGCGATGCGCTCAGTTTCCAGTCGTACCGCTCGTACGACGCAAACAGGTGCATCCGTTCGCTCGTCGCGATGGTGCCGGTTGGCGAGTACGAGCCCGCCAGCGCGACCCGGTTGAGCTGCAGCGGGTCCGAGAAATTCACCCGAAAGCCAACGGCCTGCGTGTTCTTGTACCCCTGGACGATCGGGTACATCGACTCGAGCAGAAGACCGCCGGCGAGGCCGTAGTTGCCGACGCGCTTCTCCAGTTGGTCGTAAGGAACTGGCGTCACGGTCGCAACGTTCCAGTCCTTCAGCACTGGATGGTCCTCGACCGCGCGCGTGCCGAGGAAGGTGATCGCCCCGAGATCCTCGATCGGTTTCGCGGAGATGCGGGTGGGCACGAACCCCTGGCCCGTGTACCGGAACACGATCAGCTCGTCGCCACCAAGCGGGATGGGCCGAAAGAAACCGGTCTCGGCGTTGGTGACCGCGTCCACCTTCTTCGTCGCGATGTCGTACCTGTAGATGTTCGACACGCCGGTGTAGTACCAGCTTCCGTAGAGGTACCGCCCGTCCGGCGAGAAGACGAAGTTGTTCGGCACCGACGCGGACCCGAAGTCGAACTCGGCGATCGGCGTGTTCGTGCCCTTGAGAAGCTGGGCCACATCCACCAGCCTCACGCTCTGATGGCCGTTCACCTGGCCGAACGAGAACGCCAGCGTCCGGCCGTCCGGCGAGACGTCGAGGTCGTAGGGGATCTCGCCGTACTCGAACGTGTGCACCTGCGTCCAGCTTGTGTAAGGCGGTTCGATCCGCACCAGCGTGGCGAGGCCGTTCAGGTGCCGGATGCCCCACAGGACCTTGTCGGCCCGGCTGTAGACCAGGTCGCCGATCCGTGCGTCCTTCTGCAGGAGTCGCTTGTGACCGGTTGCCGGGTCGAGCAGGACGAGATCGCGGTAGGCGGCGTTGTCGGTGGTGTAGAACAGGTGCCGGCTGTCCGGGTCCCAGGCGAGCGAGGTCACGGTGTAGATGATTGGGCCCTTGATGTCGACCAGGCGATCGACCGACCCGCGCTGCACGTCGATGGCCCCGACGTGCGAGACCACGCCGGGATAATTCAACCCGGCGTAGATCTTGCCCGCCTTGTCGTCGTAATAGGCACGCGACACCGACCCGAGCGCGCGGGTTGTGATGTCGTGTACGGGCGTCACGGGTACTTCCGGATCGCCGCGAGGTTCTTCTCCTGGAACGCCTTCTCGAACGTCACCCACTCCGCCCAGGCGTCCTCCAGCGACCGGTGGAACACCTGCTTGAACTGCGACGCGTAGTACCCCTTGCTCCCCGGTTTGCGCGAGGTCCACGCCACGAGTTGCTCGGGCGAGTAGCGATCGGCCAGCCAGGTCATGAACCGCGTGCCGTAGAGGTAGGAGTTGATCTGGAGCTGGAAGTCGATCTTCGTCCCGGCGGACACGAGTCCAAGTGGGTCGTGGAAGACCGCGCCGTCGCGAACCATCGCCCGGAACACCATCTCGTCCCACCCGCCCTGCGCGCGCCCGATCCCGCCGTTCATCCAGGTGTCTGAGAACACCGCGATGCCCTCGTGATACCAGCGGGGCGCATAGGTTCGTGGGGCGGTGACGTACCCGTAGAGGATGGTCTCCGGCTGCTCCTTGATCTCCGACACCTTTCCCCCAAACAGGCGCCGGAAGACACGGTCGGCACCGGCCGGCTGGCCCATCGTCGCCACGTGCACCAGCTCGTGGTTCATGATGAGGATGATCCGGTCGTTGGCCGCGATGGTCTCGAACGCGTAGTTGAGCGGCGCGATCTGGATGACCAGCAGGTTGCGCGGCGTAACCCCCGCACCGGCGTCGGCCGAGTCGGAGAAGTCGGCCAGCAGCACGTAGACATGCTCGTTCGGGTCGAACCCGAAGATGCGGTGCTGGAAGTCGAGCGAGACGTCCAGCGACTGAACCGCGTGCGGGACCAGGTACGACTCGGTGACGTCGAAATAGATCAACGTCACCTGGCCGGTGTCCACGCGCTTTATCTGGGCTGCCGCAGGTGGGGCGCAGAGCAGGAGGGCGGTCAGCAGGGCAGACAGGACTCTGGGACCCATCGGACCTCCTCGTCAGTAACCGGGGTGCCGGCGGGGTGACACACAAGTGCCCGGCGGCGCCGCTGACGGGCCGCCGGGCACAATCGAGCCGACTCAGGGTGCTGCTACCGTCTCTCCATCGCTTTCAGCGCCGCGTCCATGGCCGCGCCGTCGCTGAACGCCGCCCGGGCTCCCGGGTTGTCGTGCAGCGCCGACACGAGCGCCGTGTTGTGAACTGCCGCCTGGAACGTCGCATCGCCGAAGAACGCCGCCACGTGCAGGTTCGTGTTCGTCTTGATAAGGTTCATGACGTCGGCGTCCCCGAACAGCGACGACATGATCTGCCTCGACGAGCCATTCATCGACGCTTGGAGTGCTGCGTCGGCCATCACCGCCGTCATGAGCTGCGCCCTCGCGTTGAGCGCCGCTACGCAGGCGTCGTTGGTGAGAAAGGCGCTGAACAGCTTCCCCGAGTCCTTCATCGCTGCCAGGAACGCGTCGTCTCCGATCGCCGCCATGAACGCGACGTTGTGCGCGTTGATCGCATTCGCGAACTCCGGGCTCTGCGCCGCGAGTGCCTTGCCTCCGTGGACGGCATCCCGCACCAGCGCGACCTGCTGGAGGGCAGTCTGCATGCCGGCCTGGGTGAGCATGCTGCGCGCCTTCCCATCAAGCAAGGCATTCTGCAGTGAGGTCTGCCTCAGGGCGTTCTGGACCGCGCCGTCCCCCATGGCGTCCTGCAGCGCCTTGGTGCCGAGGGCCGCCTGGACTGCGCCATCCTCCATGGCGTCCTGCAGCGCCTTGGTGCCGAGGGCCGCCTGGGCCGCGCCGTCAGCCATGGCGTCCTGCAGCGCTCTCCTGTTGAGCACCTGCACGTCGACCTTCGCGAGCACCGCGCATGCCAGGTGGTCCGCCAGCAGGTTGCGGACATCCTTGTCCTTCACCAGCTTGTCGAACGTATCGCTCTGGAGGAACGCCTGCGCGTCGGCGGCCTTGGCGGAGACGCTCGACGGCTGCGCGCCGCGGTACCGATCGGCCGCGCCGATCGTGCCCTGGGCGCCCTGGTCCACCGACCGGGTGCCATTGAAGTAAACGACGACGAGGACGATGACGACCGCGAGTCCGGCGATCCCCCACAGCGCTTTCTTTGCCACGATCACACCTCCTCCGGCCATGCCGGCCTTGCGGAAAGACTCCTGGTGGCCCGTGCTCTGCCCGGAATGATGCGCGAACCCCGGGAAAAGTTGGCGGCCGATCGCGCCGGCCACCGACGCGAGGCGTCGGTGCCAGGCTGGGCGCGCGGGCGGAACGGTCGCGACGGCGGCCATCACCCGGTCCGTGAACTCCGCCGGCGGCTGGACCCTCCCGTGCGCATCTACCAGGGTGACCAGCCGTTCCAGGCTGTCCGCCCTGGCGCGCAGGTCCGGTTCGGCTGCCAGGCGGGCGCGCAGACGCTCGGTCTCGTCTGCCGACAGGGCGCCGTCCAGCGCATGTTGCAGGAGCTCCTCGTCTTCATGCCCGATCATGATGATCTCTTCCAGGACAGGAGGTCCTCGCCGAGGTGTTGCCGCGCCGAGTAGAGCCTCGATTTCACCGTCTTCTCCGGCACGCCCAGCGTCTCCGCGATCTCGACGTAGGACAGGCCGGCGTAGTGCCGCAGCACTACGACCTCACGGTAGGGTGCCGGCAGCCTCAGCAGGGCCGCCTGCACGTTGGCCCGCAACTCCGCCTGCTCGGCGTCCCGAAGGGGATCGTCCCGCGTCGCCAGGTCCGCACCGAGCGGCTCCAGGGGCTGACGCGACCTCTTGACGTTGAGGCACTCGTTCACCAGGATTCGGTACAGCCAGCTGAAGAACTTGTGCCTCCGGTCGAACGTCTGGAGCTTCTGGTAGGCGTGGACGAAGGCATTCTGTGCGGCATCCGCCGCCTCGTCGGCGTCGCCGAGCATCCTGGCGGCCACGGTGAGGAGCACACGCTGATACCGTTCCACGAGCGGCCGGAACGCCGCCGTGTCGCCGCCGAGGCACCGCTCGACGAGGACGATGTCGTCGTCCTCACCCACAGTGAATGACACGCCGCCTCCCGGAAAGTTCGCCGAGAAGGTACGACGCGAGGTGATAGGAAGCGTACATATACCACAAGAGCGGGTGGTATGATGGCCGGGTTTCCGGCGACGTTCATGTCCTCGACGCCCCGGGTCACCGTTCTCGTGGCCGCCAGCCCCGCCGGCATCGCCGCCGCGGCCGACAGCCTTGCCCGGTTCCAGGCGGACCACGGCCTGGACCCCGAGGCGGGGTGGCCGGTTCATGTCGCGCTCGACGAGATCCTGTCAAACATCGTGCGGCACGGAGGCAGCCGGGGCAGGGCGCCGGCCATCGAGGTGTCCTTCGCTATCGCCGCGGCCGGCCTCCAGGTGACTGTCGTCGACGATGGACCCGAATTCAATCCTCTGAACCTGCCGGAGCCGGATCTCACGTCGTCGATCGAGGAGCGTCAGCCGGGCGGTCTCGGCGTCCACCTGGTCAAGCGGTTAATGGACCGGGTGGAGTATGCGCGCCGCGAGGGACGCAACCACCTCGTCATCACCTATCGTGCCCGGCCGTCGGAACTGTCAGATCCTCGGAGGGATTAGCGGCATGGACATTCATCAGGATCACCAGGGATGCGTGCTCGTCGTCGCCCCTGTCGGCCGCATCGACAGCACGACGAGCGAGGCGCTGGAGCAGGCACTGACGAAGGCGCTCGATCAAGGGGAGGGTCAGATCGTTGTGGATTTCGAGGGAGTCGGTTACATCAGCAGCGTCGGCCTGCGCGTGCTCCTCGTCGTCGCCAAGCGGATGCGGGAAGGTCATGGAACGCTCGTGCTCTGCGCCCTGGGCGAGGCGGTGCGTCAAGTGTTCGACCTGGCCGGTTTCCTGCCGCTCTTCTCGGTCGAGCGGACGCGCGACCTCGCGGTGGCGCGCTGCGCGGCGGGTGCCTAGCGGAAAGGCGGAACAGCCGTGGCCGTGCTCGAACTGCGTATCGAGTCTGCCGGCGCCGCCCCGATTTCGAGGACCTTCGAGGCCGAGTCCCTCGTCATCGGGCGAAAGGCGGGGGCGGACATCGTCGTGGACGACGCGAGCGTGTCCCGTCGGCACGCGAGGCTGTTCGTGAAGGAGGGGGAGTGGTTCGTCGAGGACCTGCAGTCGCGTAACGGTTCGAGGCTGAACGGGCAGCCGTGTTCATCCGCCGTCGGAATCAAGGCCGGCGATGCCCTCAGGGTAGGGGACACGCTGGTGCGGGTCGTGTCGACGGGCACGCAGACCGAGTCCGGGCAGACGACGATTGGGGCGCCAGCCGTTGACGAGTCGCTCTTCTCGGTGCTCAAGCCGGCCTCGGAACTGCTGGACCGGGTGGCCGACGAGTCCGCCGCATCCTCGCGCCTGCGGATGCTCAACGAAGTGCACAGGGCGCTGGCCGCTCCCATCTCGCGCGAAGACCTGCTCCAACTGATCCTCGATCGCGCCTTCGCGGTGCTCGAGCCCGAGGACGCGGCGGTGTTTCTCAAGGGCGCGGACGGTGAGTTGTACCGGGCCGCGGAACGCCGTTCGTCCCGGTCTTCCGGCGCCTTGCTGGTGTCGCGCCGACTCGCCGAGGAGGTGACGGTGAAAGGGGCGGCGGCGCTGGTTCTCGACGCGCAGATTGACGAGCGCTTCGCGTCGGCCGAGAGCGTCATCATGTCGGGCGTCCGCAGCATTCTCGCCGCGCCGCTCAGCGACGCCGAGGGGTGCCTCGGCATGATCGCCCTCTACTCGAGTGTCGCGGCGCGCCGGTTCTCCGAGCAGGACCTGGAGCTGCTGGTGTCGCTCGCGTCGGCGGGCGCGCTTCGCGTCCGCAACATCGCGCTCGTCGAACAGGAGGCCGAGCGCCGGGTGGTCGATCGCGAGCTGGCGCTCGCGCGGGACATCCAGATGGGGATGCTGCGGCGCCAGCCGCTTGGGCGCAGCGACGTGGATGTAGCCGCGCGGCAGGTGCCGGCCCGGCAGGTCGGCGGCGATTTCTACGAGTACCTGGTGGACGGCGACCGGCTGTGGTTCATCGTCGCCGACGTGGCGGGCAAGGGCATGGCGGCGGCGCTGATGATGGCGATGTCGCAGACGCTGTTCCGCGCCATCGCCGGGCTGCGGCTGCCGCTCGACGAGATCGTCGCGCGGCTCAACCGGGAGGTGGCGCGCGACAACGAGCGAGGGATGTTCGTCACCGCGCTGGCGGGCTGCCTCGACCTTCCGACCGGCCGGCTGGATCTCGCCAACGCCGGCCACAACCTTCCATACCTCCTGCGCCGGAACGGCGCGGTGGATGTCGTGGCCGCCCGCAACGCCCTCGCGCTCGGCGTGATGGAGAATGTGGTGTTCCCGGTCACGGAATTGGTCCTCGAACCTGGTGACGGGCTCTTTCTCTATACCGACGGTGTCTGCGACGCCGTCAACACGCTTGGAGCGGCATTCGGCACCGCCGGCATCGAGCGGCTCCTGCCTGCGGTGGCGGGCGGAGCGCCCGATTCCATCGTCGAACGCGTGTTCCGGGCCGTCGAGACCTTTGCGGGAAGCGCGGGGCAGGAGGACGACATCACCGTGGTCGTGATCCGCTATCAGCCCGCTCCTTGACAAATCCATCTGCGCGGCTCATATTTCGCGTTGCGTCTCTTGTGCCCTTCAGCGCTCGGGTGAAAGGCCGCGAGCGATCGGACGGTGCATGATGACGCGACCTCTCCTTCGCAGACGTCGCGGATCTCCGGCGGCGGTTCCAACGTAGTTTCCTTCCTCGCGATGCCACCCACGTATCCGTGGAGTGGCGGTCTTGTCGTCAACCGGGTGGGGCCAGTCATGTCAGGCAGCCTTCCGGTGGTTCGCGACAGCACTCCGGCGATCGGCCACGCCGTCGTCACTCCCGCATCCGCAATCCTGGTCCTGACAGTTGCTCGCTCGCGGTGCCCGGCCGCGAAGCCCGGCCCTGCGCCACGCGTGAATCTGCCGTCCGTTCTCGGAAGGAGCACGCCATGAAACCGCCGTTGCGCGGTGCCACGCACTTTGCCCCAGCCTATCCAGCAGCATGCGTCATCACGCGACTGGCCCGGGTGACGCTTGTGCTCGCCCTGATCTTCGCCGCGACCATGCCGTCCAGCGCGGGCGACCGGCGACCCGTCCCGCGCGCAGTGGGCACTGTGGTCGGCTGGGGCAACGACTTCCCCAACTCGCCCACAGAGCTCAGCGGCCTGTCAGGCGCAGTGGCCGTCGCCCACGGCAGGCATTCGTTGATCCTGAAGTCGGACGGAACAGTCCTGGCCATGGGGCCGAACGACTATGGCCAACTGGGCGATGGCACAACAACGACTACCCCTGTAGAAACGCCGGTACAGGTGAGCGGCCTGTCGGACGTCGTCGCGATCGCCGTCGGAGACATTCACAGCATCGCGCTGAAGAGCGACGGCACGGTTTGGACGTGGGGAGGGAACCTGTTCGGCGAGCTTGGCGTTGTGGGTGGAAACAGCTCGATACCCGTGCAGGTTGTGGGCGTGGGTGGCCACGGGTTTCTTACTGGGGTGGTAGCCATTGCTGCCGGCTCGGAACATAGCTTGGCGCTAAGGAGCGATGGGACAGTGTGGGCATGGGGTTACAACGCGGACAATCAGCTCGGCGTCACTGGCCCGGACAGCTTCACACCCGTGCAGGTCACCCCTCTTCCCGGCATAGTGGCCATTACCGCCGGAGACCTCCACAGTGTCGCCTTGAGCAGCGACGGCACTGTCTGGGCGTGGGGTTGGAACGGCGAGGGTGAATTGGGCATGGGGCAACCGGGCAACGGTACCGTCCAGTACCCCTACTCCACTCCAACGCCGCAACATGTCGTGGATGGCATGGGTGGCTCTTTCTCCGGGGTAATGGCGATATCCAGTTACGAAACCCACACGTTGGCACTGAAGAGCGACGGGACTGTCTGGGCCTGGGGCACGAACCAGTTCGGCCAACTCGGTAATGGTTCAATCACTCCGAGCGCTACGCCGGTGCAGGCGCTCTCCGGGGCGATGGCGGTATCTGCAGGGACGATGTTCAGCCTCGCCCTGAAGAGCGACGGCACCGTCTGGGCTTGGGGCAACAACCAGATGGGAGAATTGGGCAATGGGTCGAGGGAATACCCCGCCTGTGGAATCCCGGCGGCCGGCTGTTACCATCCAACGGCGACGCAAATACCGAGTTTCTCCGGCGTGGTGGCGATATCCGCAGGCACGTATTCGAGTCTCGCGCTCCAGAGCCAGGCCATCGGCGCGGCCTGGGGAGAAAGCTTCTACGGCGAAGTCGGCGACGGCTTCCCCGGCGACCCTGTCTACAGCCCGAGGCAGGTAAGCGGTATATCCGGCCTGGCGGCCATCGCCAGCGGCGACACATACAATCTGGCGCGGCTGAGCGACGGCTCGTTGTGGACCTGGGGAAACAACCCCTATGGTCTGGGCAACGGCACTACCAGCAGCACCACGCCCGTGCGACTGGCCAGCTTCGCGGGGACGGTGGCGGCCATTGCGACTGGAGGTAGCCACAGCCTGGTGTTGAAGAGTGACGGCACCGTCTGGGCGTGGGGTTTCGATTTCGGCACAACACCGGAGTTGCAGTCGGGCTTCTCGGGCACGGTGGCCCTCGCCGGCGGCGTGACTCACAGCTTGGCGCTGAGAAACGACGGCACCGTTTGGGCTCGCGGTCGCAACACCTATGGCCAATTGGGGACCGGTAACACCACGACGAGCTATACGCCGGTGCAGGTCATTGATTCGTCCGACAGCAGCGGGAATCTCACTGGAGTCGTTGCCGTGGCTGCCGGCGGCGACTATAGCCTGGCGCTGAAGAGTGACGGCACAGTCTGGTCATGGGGAATGAACAACTACGGCCAGCTCGGGATCGGCAGCAGCGACAACGATCCTCACAGCACGCCAGTGCAGGTGAGTGGTCTCTCCGGCGTGGCAGCCATTGCTGCCGGTTACGAACACGGCCTGGCACTGAAGAGCGACGGTACGGTCTGGGTGTGGGGTCACAACGACCACCATCAGTTGGGCAATGGTAGTACGACCGATAGCCCTACGCCGAGACAGGTGAGCGGCTTCTTGACGGTCGCGGCCATCGCCACCAGCTGCGTCGCCGCTCACACGCTGGCGCTCAAGGGCGACGGCACGCTCTGGGGTTGGGGACTCAATAACGCCGGCCAGTTGGGCTTCGGCGTCACTGGCAGCACGCCGACCCAGTTGGACGGTCCCTCCCAGTTGAACGGTCCCTGGGCTACATCGGCCATCGCTGCAGGCGATGAGCATTCGCTCACCATGGCCTTGTCGCTGACACCCCCGCCGACGCTTACCGTCACCGCGTACAATCAGGTCATGACCTACGGTGGCACAGTGCCGACACTGACGTACGACTCGGATGTCACCCCGCTCGACACGGAGCCGACGTGTATCACCTCCGCCAACAGCACCAGCCCGGTCGGAACGTACACGATTACCTGCTCCGGCGCCGCCCTGGCCGGCTACGAGGTCACGTACGTGCCAGGCACGCTGACCGTGAACCCGGCGCCGTTGGCGATCATCGCGGACAATAAATGGATGTACCCCGGGAGCACGGTGCCCCTGCTGACCGCCAGCTACGTCGGACTGGCAGGCGGCGATACGGCGCAAGAGCTCAACGGCCTCGTCACGCTGACCACGTCAGCCACTTCCACGAGCCCCGCCGGCACCTATGACATCACCTTCACGAACGTGCCGACGCTGGCTAATTACACCGTGACGACCATCCCCGGCACGCTGACAGTGAACCCGGAGCCGCTGCCCAGCTTCTCAGTGCTGTACAGCTTTAAGGGCGTTGGCGGCGATGGGGGCGGGCCAAACGCAGGTCTGGTCATGGACAGCGCGGGCAACCTGTACGGCACGACCTATCAGGGCGGCTTCAACGGGTACGGAACCGTATTCGAGTTGGTGAATTCTTCCGGAACGTACACCGAGCAGGTGCTGTACCGTTTTACAAACTCGGGCGGCGATGGGGCCCAGCCCGCGGCAGGTCTGGTCATGGACAGCGCGGGCAACCTGTACGGCACGACCTATCAGGGCGGCTTCAACGGGTACGGAACCGTATTCGAGTTGGTGAAATCTTCCGGAACGTACATCGAGCAGGTGCTGTACCGCTTTACAGGCTCGGACGGCGATGGGGTCTGGCCCGTAGCAGGTCTGGTCATGGACAGCGCGGGCAACCTGTACGGCACGACCTATTATGGCGGCTCCGTTGGGTGGGGAACCGTATTCGAGTTGGTGAAATCTCCCGGAACGTACACCGAGCAGGTGCTGTACAGCTTTACTGACTCGGGAGGTGATGGGGCCTCGCCCCAGGCAGGTCTGGTCATGGACAGCGCGGGCAACCTGTACGGCACGACCATGGAGGGCGGCCTCTCACCCAACCCCAACTGCAGCGACCCCTACGGCTGCGGGACAGTATTCGAACTGTCCCCAATTTCTTCCGGAACGTACACCGAGCAGGTGCTGTACCGCTTTACAGGCTCGGACGGCGATGGAACCTCGCCCTGGGCAGGTCTGACCATGGACAGTGCGGGTAACCTGTACGGCACGACCATGGAGGGTGGCCTCTCCCCCAACCCCAACTGCAGCGACCCCCACGGCTGCGGGACAGTATTCGAACTGTCCCCAACTTCTTCCGGAACGTACACCGAAACGGTGCTGTACAGCTTTAGGGGCTCGGGCGGCGATGGGGCCGGGCCCCGAGCAGATCTGGTCATGGACAGCGCGGGCAACCTGTACGGCACGACCACTGGGGGCGGCTCCAACGAGTACGGAACCGTATTCGAGTTGGTGAATTCTCCCGGAACGTACACCGAGACGGTGCTGCACAGCTTTACAAACTCAGGCGGCGATGGGGCCTGGCCCAAGGCAGGTCTGGTCATGGACAGCGCGGGTAACTTGTACGGCCCGACCTATCCGGGCGGCTCCAACGGGTACGGAACCGTTTTCGAGTTGTTCAATTCTTCCGGAACTTACACCTCGTCGTTGACGGTCACCGCCTCCAATCAGGTCATGACCTACGGTGGCACGGTGCCCACGCTGACGTACAGCTCGAATGTCACCACGCTCGACACGACGCCGACGTGTGTCACCTCCGCCGGCAGCACCAGCCCGGTCGCCACGTACACGATTACCTGCTCCGGCGCCGTCAAGGCTGGCTACGAGATCGCGTACATCCCCGGCACGCTGACCGTGAACCCGGCGCCCTTGACCATCATCGCCGACAACAAGGCCATGGGCGCGGGCAGCCGAGTGCCGCCGCTGACGGCCAGCTACTTCGGCTTCGTGAATGGCGATACGGCAGGAACGGCGTTCAGCAGCCCCCCCACGCTGACGCTGCCCACGGGGTTCAATGGGACGGTCCCCGGTACCTACACGATTACCGTCGGTCCCGTGACGGCTCCCAACTACTCGATCGTCTCGCAAAATGGGCAGTTGACGGTGAACGCCAACGCCCTCAACCTCTTCAACAACTTCTTCGTGACCGGGGATTACGCGGTCGGCAGCACGAGCCTGCGGAGTGGAACGGGGACCATCACCGTCGCAACGCCGACGGCAGGAGCCATCCCGCAGGGCGCGGGCGTCCTGGCGGCGTTCCTCTACTGGCAGACGGTGGAATCGGCCACCTCCGCGCCGGCGAGCGGCATCCAGTTCCTCGGCTACCGCGTGCTGGGCGCGCAACAACTGGGAAGTGACATCGGGTTCACCGATGGCACGCTGACCGGCGTGCTGCGCACCTATCGCGCGAACGTTCTGCCGTACCTGCCGGTGACGCCGCAGGGCTTGTCGGGTACACCCGTGGCTGTCAGCACGCCCGCCGACTGGGCCAACGGATCGCGGCACGCGATCGGCGCCAGCCTCGTGGTGGTTTACCGCTTGTTGTCGAATGAGACAGACCTCGGCGGAAACGACGTGGTGCCGCTCAAGGCCGTCGTTCTCTATGACGGCTCGTGGGTACCGCCCGGCGCTACGGGTACGATGAGTCAGGACCTCAGAGGCTTCTACGAGGCAGCCCCGGGCTCGGTTGGCACGGCGACCGCGATTGTCAACACCGGGAGCGGTTGGGCGCAGCAGAACACTCTGAACCTGTCGCTCTCAGGCGACCACGTCGCGCTGGCGAGCGGGAATGTCGCGGCCGGGGGCGTGATGGTCCTCAGCACGCCCGTCAACGCCGGTTCCGATGGGTTGCTCGCCAGTTGGAAAACCGCGCACGGCTACCAGGACCCACGCGACGGCTCCTGGGTGGACCTGCCTGATGTGACGACGGTTCAACCTCCGGCGCAGTTGCCGGAAGACCTCTTCGTGCAGATCGATTACATGTGCAGCCTGGTGAACGCTGACGGCACCTGCGACACGGTGAACGGGCATTCGCACTTGCCGAAGCTGGAAGCCCTCGAAGAGGTGGCCCTGGCATTCGAGAACCACGGCATCAACGTGCATTTCGACGTGGGGAACAACTACCAAGACCAGCCGTACCCGCACATCGTGCCTGCGCAGTTCGCGAAGGGTGGGAACATCATCCCCGAACAAACCTGTACCGACACGGACCCCGCGAACCCGCAGTGCGTGGTGCCGAACGAACCAGGGGTGCTCGGTTGGAAACTCGGGCTGGGCCTGGCGAAGATGGGGCCGCGCGACGCCAACGCCTGCGCAACCACGGGCGACTGCAGTCCGCGCTTCCAGCATGGGCGCAAGGACAGCTACCACTACGCGCTGTTCGCGCACAGCATCGCCACCCCGGCGTGGAGCTTCGCGTATGGCAATCTGGTCAGCATCAGCATCAACTCGTCGGGCGACACGGCAACGATCACGACCTCGGCGCCGCACGGGCTGGGAGACCCCCTCTCTGGCGGAGCGCCCGCGCGCATCACGATCGCGGAATCGATTTCGCAGCCCTATCTGAACGGGATCTACGTGCCCACGGTCCTCGACTGATACGACGTTCACTATTTCGGTAAAGAACGTAGCGGGACCGATTAATAGCACGACCGATCCGGCACTGGCCATCTACTCGGGAAAGAAGGGCAGCAGTTCCGGGTACTCGGACGTGGGCGGGGCGGACACGGTCATCACCCTGGGAAACTGGAAGTTCTGCCTGGATGCTAACAACCGTGTCACCAACGTGTGTCCCGCTGACACGCCTCAGGACGACAGCCTGCGCGTCAACGTGCAGGCCGGCACGCTGATGCACGAGCTCGGGCACTCCTTGGGGCTGACGCACGGCGGGACGTATTACGAGACGTCGGGCACTTACTTGGCGACGTACGAGGCCAACTGCAAACCCAACTACCAGAGCGTGATGAACTACCTGTTCCAGATCGACCTGCTCGGGCCGAGTCACAACGTGCTCGATTACTCCGGCCAGGCACTGGGGCCGATAAGCGAGGTTCTCGGGGGCGACACATCGGGCTGGGGAACACCGAACTACTCGACGACGAGCTGGTATTCGCCCTACCCATTCTCTGCCGGCAATGGGGACAGTACGCAGAGCGCGGCCACGCGGCATTGTGACGGCACGCCCATCGCCTCGAACGAGACGATGTACCGCTGGGATGCGGCAGCGTCGTCGTTCGCGTGGTCGGCGAGCCAGGACGTCAATTTCGATGGCCAGCACGACGACGTCATGCAGGGTTACGACGACTGGTCAACCTACAACCTGCGGCAGATCGGCGCGACCGGCAGTCATTTCGTCTCGGGCGGCGTGCTGCTGCCCAACGGCGGCGGCATCGTGCTGCCCAACGGCGGCGGCATCGTGCTGCCGAACGGCGGGGGTGTGCTGCTGCCCGACGGCAGCGTGGTTCTGCCCAACGGCTCCGGCGTGCTGCTGCCCAATGGCGGGGGACTGCAGTTGCCGAACGGCGGCGGCGTGCTGCTGACTGGCGGCGGTGTCCTGCTGCCGAACGGCGGGGGCGTCCTGTTGCCGAACGGCGGCGGCGTGTTGCTGCCCGATGGTACGGTGGTGGCGACGGGCGGAGCTGGCGTGCAGCTGCCCAACGGCGGCGGCGTGCTGTTGCCGAACGGCGGGGGCGTCCAGTTGGCCAACGGCGGCATCATCCTGCCGAACGGCGGCGGCGTTCTGCTGCCGAACGGCGGGGGCGTCCTGCTCGCCAACGGCGGCGGCGTCTTGCTGCCCAACGGTGGCGGCGTGCAACTGCCCAACGGAGGCGGCGTACTGTTGCCGAACGGCGGGGGCGTGCAGCTGCCCAACGGCGGCGGCATCTTGTTGCCGAACGGCGGCGGCGTGTTGCTGCCCGGTGATACGGTGGTGGCGGTGCCGACGGGCGAATCTGGCGTGCAACTGCCCAACGGCGGCGGCATCCTCTTGCCGAACGGCGGGGGCGTGCAGTTGCCGAACGGTGGCGGCATCATTCTGGCGAACGGCGGCGGCGTCCTGCTGCCGAATGGCGGCGGGGTCCTGCTGCCCAACGGTGGGGGCGTGCAATTGCCCAACGGCGGCGGGGTCCTGCTGCCGAACGGCGGCGGCGTCCTGCTGCCCAACGGTGGGGGCGTGCACCTGCCGAACGGCGGGGGCATCCTCTTGCCGAACGGCGGGGGCATCCAGTTGGCCAACGGCGGCGGCCTTCAGTTGCCCAATGGCGGCGGCGTGCTGTTGCCCAACGGCGGTGGCATCCTCCTGCCGAACGGCGGGGGGGTGCTCCTGGCCAACGGCGGCGGCATCACCTTGCCGAACGGCGGCGGGGTGAGCCTGCCCAACGGCGGGGGCGTGCTGCTGCCCAACGGCGGCGGCATCCTGTTCCCCAATGGCGGGGGCGTGCTCTTCCCCAACGGCGGCGGCGAAGAGATGGACTACGAAACGGCCAACTCCTTTGTCCGGCCGCCCTATGGCCTGACCAAGACGCAGACCGACAGCGGCATCCGACTCGACTGGCAGGCGCCGAACTTCGGAGTGATCTCGCAGTACACCGTTTATGACACTCATGGAAACCGCGTGTGCAGCGCCGTGGGGAACCCGCCGGCCACGTCCTGCGACGTCGCGCATGGAAGCATCGGCGGCGCATATCTCGCAACGGCCACCATCCCTGGCGACAACGGGGCGCCACGCGAAAGCCAGCCGTCAGAACTCGCCAAGTACCAGACAACGATCACGTTTGGCGAGCCGAGTCCTCCGATCTCGGCCTCGAACGGCAGTGCCTTCCCAGTCAGCGTGACGTCGGACAACACGAGCGTCACGGTATCGCTGACAGCGAGCGGAGGAGTCTGCACAATCGCCGGAACCGCGCAGGCGGCCACGGTAACGATGACAGCGAGCAGCGGAATCTGCACCCTGACTGCGACCCAGAATGGAGATGCCAGCCATGCGGCCAGCAGTGCGAGTCGTCAGGTGCAGGCGACGACCGGGGTCACTCCTCCGGCGCTGGTCCTGTCAGCGAATTCGCCGTTGACCTACATGCAATCGGAGGCCTTGAGCACGTCAGGCGGCAGCGACTCCGGCGCGGTGACCTACAGCGTGGGCGGGGCGTGCAGTCTCAGCGGCAACGTTCTCACAGCGAACAGCGGCACCGGGTCCTGCACGGTGACGGCAAGGAAGGGCGCGGACGTTGAGTATAGTGGGACAGAGGCGTCGGCGACCGTGTCCTTGGCGAAGGCTGCCCAGTCGATCACCTTCACGGGCGCGCCGACGAGCGCGGCCTACAAGGCCGGCTTCACGGTGGCGACGACGACCAACGCCAGCACCACGGCGGTCATCACGGCGAACGGCTCGTGCTCGATCGCCGGCACCGCGGTGACCATGACCAGCGGCACGGGCGCCTGCTCACTGACGGCAACGTGGGTGGCGGACAGCAACTACGCCAGCGCCACGGCCAGCCAGTCCACCACGGCCAGCAAGATCGCGCCGACGGTGACCTTCACGGGCGCGCCGCAGAGCGCGGCCTACCAGGCCGGCTTTACGGTGGCGACGACGACCAACGCCAGCACCACGGGGGCGATCACCAGCAGCGGGGCCTGCTCCAACACGGGCAACACCGTCACCATGACCAGCGGCACGGGCGCCTGCTCACTGACGGCAACGTGGGCGGCGGACAGTAACTACACCAGCGCCACGGCCAGCCAGTCCACCACGGCCAGCAAGGCCGCGCAGACGATTACCTTCCCCATCATTCCGCCCCAGAACGGTCCGGGAACGGTCACGTTGGCCGCTTCCGCCAGTTCGGGCTTGACGGTGAGCTATAGCGTGACCTCCGGTCCGGCTACGGTCAGCGGAAACACGCTGACCACCGTAGGCGCGGGATCCATAACAGTGCAGGCAAGTCAGGCGGGCAATGCCAACTACACGGCGGCGACGCCGGTTTCGCGGACCTTCACGGTCAGCGCTAATGCGGGCGGGCTGAAGGGCAGCAATTGCAACGGGGCATACACTGGCACGTACAACGGTAACCTGACGGTCTCGACAGGCCAAACCTGTACCTTCACCAATGGCGGTATCACCGGAAACCTGACCCAAAACGGAGGCACGGTGGCGCTGAAGAACAACAGCGTCGTGAATGGCAACCTGCAGATGAACGGCGGCAGCCTGACGGTGAGTAACAGCACCATCGGCAGCAATCTACAGATGAACGGCGGCAGCCTGACGGTGAGTAACAGCACCATCGGCGGCAATCTGCAGATCGCCGGCGCGAGCAGTTTCTCGATTGGTGCGGGAGTCAGCGTGGCGGGGAACGTGCTGATTCAGAACCTTCCCGCGAGCGCGGGCACCAATCAGGTGTGCGGGGCCAGCGTCAGGGGCAACTTGACGTACCAGAGCAGTGGAGCCGCGGTGCAGATCGGGTCGCAGACTGGGTGCGCGGGAAATACCGTCATCGGGAATCTCACGGTGCAGAACAACACCGCCGCCACAACCGTTGACAACAACACGGTCGGCGGCAATCTCATCGACCAGAAAAACACCGCGGTAACGCTCGTCTTCAACAATCGCGTGACCCACAACCTGCAATGCCAGGGGAACACCAGCATCAGCGGTGGAGGCAACACGGCCGTCAGCAAGCAAGGCCAGTGCGTCGCGTACTGAGCCCGGGGCTGAGAGAACCTGTCGCACACCACGCTGGTCCGGAGCCGCCAGCGGCTTGACTGCCGTCATTGACAATACCGGCAGTACTTCCTTGCGGTACGACGGGACCGAGTTCATCCAGAGCTGGAAAACGCCCAATAAGGCCGGCCTCTGCTACGCGGTGCGGATGACGGCCGGAGACGGCAGCATGATCACGAGATACTTCAAGACCAAGTGAGTTGCCGGACGGCCACCAAGGCGGGGAGCAATCCCCGCCTTGCCTTATTAGCTGCGGGCGTCACTGACCCAGGCGCCGTCGGATGTCGGCCAGCAGCGGGTCCTCGCCCGCCTTCGCGCGGGTGTTCAGGTAGGTGCGATAGAAATCCGCCGCACCGGCGCTGTTCAAGCCTTCCCGGACGCGCCCCTGATAGTAGTAGACAGGCGGGAGATAACCGTACGTGGGAACGAGATCCATAAACAGCGCCAGGGCCTCGCCCCGGCGGCGGATGCAGCGGTCGAACTCGGAATCGGCCTCGGCGAAGGCGCCGGCCTCCAAGTAGGCGCGGCCGAGTTCGAAGCGCCCAATCCAGGTGTCCAGCACACTATTGGCCTCGGTCAAGGTCTTGATGGCACCCCGGGCATCGTTCCGCGCCAGGGCTGACATACCGTCCAGGATCTTGGCGTAGGCCTGCGGTTCGGTCGAGATTTCCGCGGCCAGGCTGGCGGCCAATTCTCGCGCCTTGGCCAGCTCTCCCGCCTCTGCATAAGTCTGCCCGGTAAGAAACCTGATCTTCACGGCTTTGCTGCTCGCCAGCGCCTTATCGGCTGCGGCCAGCGCGGGCCTTTCCTTGCGGAGGCAGAGCTGCACGTACGCCAGTGCGGTCAGCTTCTCGGCTGCCGCGTCGGGGTTTTTGGCGGCAAGGTCTGCGGCCGCTCCCTGTTCGAAGATGCGGACGGCATCGGAGAAGCGCCCTTCGTACAAAGCCAAATCCCCGAGGCCCGAGGCGGCAAAGGAGGCGCCCAGCGGGCCCGTCTTCTCGAAGCCGCGGTAGCTGTCGGAGGCCTGGGCCAATTGTCCTTGCCCCAGTTGCGCCAAAGCCAGCACGAGATAGCCGAACGGGAACGAAGGGTAGGCCCGCTGCAGTTCACGGGCGGCCCGCTCGCCGCCCTGGAAATCGCCAGCGTAAGAGGAAAACAGCGACAGATTGGCCGCCGCCGAAGCGTTGGGGTTGAACTGGAGGTCGTGGCGGGCCTCCTCGACGGCGCGCGCCAGATTGCGCGACTGGCCGAGGCAGATCGCGAGGTTGTTGTGCCCGATGTTGTCGCCGGGATAGCGTTTGACGAGCTCATCGTACTCTTCGGCGCATTTCTGCCAGTTCCCGGCGGACAGGTAGTAGAGGCCCCGCACGCGATAGCGTTCGCGATCCGTCATGCGGTCCACGTGTTCCATGGCCAGCTTGATGTAGTGGTCGGCCTCGTGCAGTTGCCCCAGCTTGATGGCCGCGCCGGCCATGCCGGCATAGGCTCGGGCGAACCCCGGGTCGAGTTCCGCTGCCTTGGAAAACGAGCGCAGCGCCTGCTCGGAATGGCCCGCGAACTGTTGCTGCATCCCGAGACTGTAACTCGTGGACGGTCTCCAGCGACGCCGCGGTAAAGGCGCCGCCGGCGCTCTCCAACTGAACGGAGGCGGGAGTGCTGTCGCCGAGCGCCTTGCGGATGGGAGCCACCAGCTTGGG
The DNA here is from genome assembly GCA_963727765.1 of uncultured Acidobacteriota bacterium. Classification (GTDB taxonomy): domain Bacteria; phylum Acidobacteriota; class Vicinamibacteria; order Vicinamibacterales; family Fen-181; genus FEN-299. The sequence continues at coordinate 60,636 of CAVSGZ010000012.1, read as the reverse complement.
AATCGCCGGCAGGATTCCATCCGTCGTCTTCGAAGCGGCTTCAGGACTGCGCGATGACGTCACCGGTCCTGGCGTCCACTGCGCGCACGGTGATCCGATAGCCCTTGCCCTCGCGCGCGAGCGAACCGCTCACCACGACCGGGATGCCTTTGCTTACGGCCACCAGCCGCGCTGTTTCGGCGTCGAGCTTGTCGCTGGGCCTGGGCAGCCCCGAAGCTAGCTTCCGGGCTTGGCCGCGGTTGAAGGCGTTGAGGAAGCTGGCGCCCTCCAGGGCGACGTTGAACATCGGCTCCAGCGTGTCGTCGAAGACCGCTTCGCCGGTCCGGTTGTCGAAGTCGGCCACCAGCACGCTGACCGGGGCGTGGGCGGTGCTCGGCGCCTTCGCCGTTCCGGCCCCAGCCCGCGAGCGAAGCCAGAGTCCGACGGCCGCGGCGACGACGAGCAGGGCGACCAGCGCGGCGGCGCCAACGAGGCGCGCGGAGAGCACGCGAGCGCGACGCAGTGGCTGCCCGTCCGCGCCGAGCAGGTTGAGAGCCGCCAGAAGTTCGGCGGCCGTCTGATATCGCTTCGCGGGATCGGCCTGCGTGCATCGGGCGATGATGGCATCGACGGCAGGAAGGGACGGAGCCGCGGCAGGCAGCGGACGCGCGGGCACATGCAGCCGCTCCATCAGTTCCGCGATCGCCGTGCCAGCCTTCGCGACGCGCGAGCGCCCGGCGAGCATGTCGTACAGGATGAGGCCGAAGCTGTAGATGTCGGCGCGGTGGTCCGTCCGCTGCCCGTTCGCCTGCTCGGGCGCCATGTACTCCATCGTTCCGACGATCGCACTCGTCGCGGTCCGCGTCATCGTCGCGCCCGAGGTGCTTTCCGACCGCGATATCCCGAAGTCCATGATCACCGCCTGCTCGTCGGCGTCGATCATGACGTTCTCGGGCTTCAGGTCGCGATGCACGACGCCCGCCTCGTGCGCAGCAGCGAGCCCTTCCGCCACCTGCCTTGCGATCTGAAGTGCCCTGGCCACCGGCAGCCGACCTTCGTCGCGCAGCACGTTCGCCAGGTCGCGTCCTTCGATGAACGGCATCGTCAGGTACTTGATGCCGTCCATCTCGCCGATGTCGTGGATGCGGACGACGTGCTTGTGCGTGATCTGGCGCGCGAGCAGAAGCTCGCGCTTGAAACGATGCTCGACCTCGGCGGCCACCCTGGGATCGGCGCTGACTTCGGGCTTGATGACCTTGAGCGCGACGGCGACGCCCAGTTCGTCGTCCCACGCCTGGTACACCACACCCATGCCGCCGGCTCCGAGCTGCCGCAGGATCCGGTAGCGCGAGCCGAATGCGGCGCCCGGCGTGAGCGGACTCCCAGGCGGGCTGCCTTCTCGGGGCGCGTGTCCTCCCGTCATTCTCGTGAGTTCGGGATCGTCTACAGGAGGCGTGGGCGGTGGTGTCAGGGTCGCCCCGTCGGCGGCGAGGTGGGGGTGGCGGCCAAGCGTCGCGCCGCAGGCGTCACATCGATCGCTCGAGGTCGTGTCCCGGCCACATGTGGGACATCTCATCGCGGCTCCTCGACGTTCGCGGAAGGCGCTGGTGCTTTGATGTCCGCCGATCCGGCCAACGCGCCTGCAAGGGATGGCGGGCGCGGGACCATGCTAGCGGCAACTAGCCCGCTTCTGCAATCGCTTTCCCGCGTCGCGGCTCCGGGATACCCGCGGAAACAGCCTTCCTGGCCGGGGGGCTGGGCAGGATTGTGGAACTGCCGTCCGCATGGTACGCCGTGAGCTGGCCGTTCCGGATTTCGAGCGCCGTCGCCCGACCGCCGAAGGCCTCCTTGAGCATGCCCGTATCGAGAAGGAAGACGCGGTCCCCGAAGCGAACCATCACGTCCGTCTTCGACACGACCGTGTGGCCGACGACGATGTACCGGACCTGGAGGCGCTCGAGCATCGCCTTCAGCGCATCGACGAGCCCTTCTTCCGGTCCCTCAGCCAGGCCGCGGTACCAGAGCGGGCCTTCAGGCGAGGCCGCCATCCAGTTCCGGTAGCCCAGCAGTTTCATCGCCGCCCGGTCCCCATCCGGCGTCGAGGTCTCTCCTCCCGCCTGCAGCCACTTCAGCTCCTCGTCAGCGAACCGCGCTCCTTCGGCGAGCGTCATGTACTGCCAGACCACCTTGCTGTCGACCAGCGTGCGCCAGATCGAGTCGAACGCCTCCAGTTCGGCGCTCACCCGGCTGTCCAGTTCACGAATGCTCCCGAACCCGAGAGTCGGATTGAGTCCGCCATGCACGAACAGGCCGTCGTCAATCCGGACGATCGTGTGGTGCGCGCGGATCCACCGCCCGTACTTGCCGGCCGGTCCGAATGCCTCGCGGTGCTCGATGAAACCCGGCGGATGCTGGTCCATCCAGGCTTCCCGCGTGGTCGCATCGGCAGGGGAAATCGCCGCGTGGGAACGCCCATCGTGGGCCGCCAGGAACTTCTGGTAGTCGCCAAACGCCTGCTCGCGCCTCTTCTCCGATCCCGCGGTGGCAAAGGTGCGGTAGATCTCCGGCGTCACGTACCGCAGGTCGCCCATCACGTTCATGACCTCGTGGTTCCCGAGAAGGGGGATCACCTTGCCGCCCGCCTTCGGGGCCTGGCGTTCGAGCGACATCAGCAGGTCGAGGCACTCGCGCGATCTGGCTCCCCGATCGATCATGTCGCCCAACTGCACCAGCGTGGTCGAGCCGCCCGTCCACTTGAGATTCCCGTCGATGAGTCGAATCCGCTGCAGCAGCGCCACCATCTCCGTGTAGGCGCCGTGCACGTCGGGCACCACGACCAGGCGCGCGGGAGCAGGAGGAGCCGCGTGCAGCGCGAGGAGCAGCGCGGCAACGAGGGAGGCCGCGAAGATGTGTCGCGCCAGTCGATGACGGGTCTTCATACTCCACCGGCTCTATCCGCCACGCCGTCAGGTCCGCTTCGGGCCAGCGGTGGCCACGGGGTCGCGATCGTTCACATGCCCACGGACACGCAGGACTTGTCGAACACGCGCTGGATGCGCGGCGGATCGCCGACGAGCGAAAGGAACTCGTTCAGGTATTTCCGGGCATCCTGGCGAGTCCCCGGCATCATGTCCGGGACGGCGTCGACAAGCGCCAGCATGTCCGGGCCCTTCGCGCGCAGTGTCGCCAGAAAGGGCCCGAACTCCTTGGCGGTGCGGCATGGCCCCCGGTACAGGCGGTCGCGGACCGAGTAGATCCCGAGCCGTTTGTCCGCCACGGCGTATCGGGCATCAACCAGCCCGGAGTAGTCGAAGTCGTAGCCGACCGGGGAGATCGTCCCGTAACGGTTCGACACGATCTTGACGTTGTGAAGCGCCATGATCGAGTAGTCCGTGTTGCCGACCATGAATTCCACGAGGAACATCCAGGTGAGCGCGTCCTGGTCGAACGCCGTGAACGGCCGCTTGGGAAGCGCGACAACCCGCCCCTCGAGTCGGCGGGCGAGATCGTCCTCGTTCTCGACGAGCATTCCGTAGCGGGGGACCGGCGTCCTGTTCCTGGCCGAGTCCACGTAGGACGCCCTGACCAGGCGCGTGCGGAACGACTTCGGGGTCAGAAGGGCGTAGAGCCGGTAGGCGAGGTGCTCGGTCAGCACGTACTGCTCGTAGTACCGGTCGTTCTGGCAGTGGGTCACCAGCTTCAGCTCGCGCTGGCCGTCGAGGACCGTGCCCTTCACGTCCTTCTTCGAGAACTCGAGCCGCAACGGGACCACCGAGCACACCAACAGGTTCCGGCGGGCGTGGCCGCGCACGCTGAGCTGCACCGGGATCGACATGGTGCGGCCGCCTTCACCTTGCAGTTGCATCACGGCCGGGAAGCGCCTGGTGCTGTTCTCGTCGCGCTCCCTGTTGATCGCCGAGAAATCCGCGGTAAGCGTGAAGGCCAGCGGCTCGTCGCTCCCGAACAGCGGCCGGTTCTCAGCCTCGACACGGCTCGAAGCCAGCTGCTCCGGGTCGGGCCACGGCTCGTTGAGCTTGGCTAACGGATCCTTCTTGACGGGCGGTTTCGCGGAAGGCTTTTGCCCGGCCTGCTGCGAGGGATCCTGGCTGAGGGCTGATGCCGACGGGTTCGCCATTGCGGCGAACAAGAGGCCAACGAGCGCGGCGGCCACGCTTCCGCCCGCGAGCCGCCGAACGGAGATCGATCGACTCGCCATCGCGACACCCCCGACATCACCGTATGCCCGACGACGGGTGAAGTCAACCGGATGAAGTCAACCGGTGGCACGAGGTGACGGGTGCGCTACAATACCCGCGCGCCCAACGGTTCCCGCAGGAGTTCCCATGGCTGCTCGGTCAGGTCGCCAACCCGGGAAGCCCACGTCCAGGAGGGTTCGCGACCTGCTTGGAAGGCACGAACAGAAGCGCGGGCTCCTCGTCGCGTTCGAGGGGCCGGACGGCTCCGGCAAGACGACGCAGCGCAAGCTCTTCGCGAGGTGGCTCGAGAGCCAGGGCCACCACGTGCTCGTGACCAAGGGAGGAACGTCTCCGCTCATCGAGCCGCTGCTCAAGGCGCGTCGAAAGGCGCACGCGCTCAGTCCCGAAGAGCTCTGCCTGCTGCAGGCCGCCGACTTCCGGCACCGGCTCGAGCAGGAGATCCTCCCCGCGCTGTGCAGCGGCCAGGTCGTGATCGCGGACCGGTATCTCTTCACCGGCCTCGCGCGCGACGCGGCCCGCGGCCTCGACCTCGACTGGGTGCTCCACGCGTACGCTCCGCTGTTCTGGCCCGACATCGTCTTCAACTTCACGGTGTCGCTCGACACGTCCACCAGCCGCGTGGCGTCCGCCCGCGCACCGAAGTTCTACGACGCCGGGCAGGACGTGACCCACCTCCAGGACCCCGTCATCAGCTACCGGGCATTCGCGTCGCGGGTGATGCGCGAGTACGAGAACCTGGCCGTCATCTTCCGGTTCGTCACCGTCGACGGCGAGAAGCCGATCTACGAACAGCACAAGCGCATTCGCCGGCTGTTCCAGGAGGGTCGGAGAACGGTGTGGGGCGAGTGGAACATCGAGGCGCTGACCGAGTGGCTTGAATGGACCGCCGCGGTTCCGGGGGTGGGGCGTGAGTCGTAAGGGCCCGGCCCGGGGCCGGCTGATCGCCGTCGAGGGCACGCGGGGCGCCGATCTGCGCAAGGCGGCTCGGGCGCTCGGCCGCCGCCTGTCGTCGCGCAAGGTCCCTGTCGGCATCAGCTGGTGGGACGCGTCGGGAGCCTTCTTCGAGATGGGGCTGGGCAAGCGAAAGCACCGCACCGCTTCGCCGCGCACGCTCATGCTGCTCTACGCCGCCGACCTGCTGTTCCGGCTGCGTTGGGAGATTCGCCCGGCGCTCGCGGAAGGCCGGACGGTGGTTGCGGCTCCCTACCTCGAAACCGCGGTCGCGTTCGGGCGCGCGTGCGGGCTGTCGCGGCACTGGTTGGACGCGCTGTTCAGCTTCGCGCCGCGGCCCGACGCCTGCCACGTGGTCGAAGAGCGCAAGAAGGCGGCGGGCTGGAAGGGGAATGCCCAGGCCGGGTTTGCCGAGTTCTTCAGCGCGGCGCTGGGCGCCGCGTCGCCGTCGTTCGAACCGGTGCGCCTGCGCCGGGAGACGATCGCGATCCTCGGCAAGTCGTGCCGGCGCGGGCGCGTCAGCTGACAGACCTGGCGCGTCCAGAGGCCGGTCCGCCTGCCAGGCGGCGGAAGACGCGGTCCATCCGCTCGAGGCAACGGGGGTCGTGAACGACCACCGCGACCTCGCGCCTGAAGTCCAGGCTCAGCGCCGACAGCGACAGGCTTCCGAGGACGCCGATCTTCCCGTCGACGAGCAGCATCTTTCCGTGCGGCACCAACTCTCGGAGTCCCTCCCGGCCCAGCACCGTCACCTCCACGCCCTCCGCCCGCTTCGTCTTCAGCAACTGGAGGATGGCGGGGTCGGTCACTTTCGGATCGACGATCCGGATGCTGCGCCGTGCCTCGCCGAGCACGCGCGTCAAGTCGCGGCGCGCGTGTTCGGGCCCCACGATGAGCCGGCTGCCGAGGCGGGAGGGCGGCGACGATTCCAGCCCACGGGAATCGGCCGCGAACAGCCGCCGCAGTCCCCGGACCACCGCCGGGTCGTGGGTCGTCAGGATGAAGTCGCAGGTGGTCGTGAAGCACCGCCGGGTGAAGTTCAGCGATGCGACGAGCGCCGGGCCGTCGTCGGCGACGAGGTACTTCGCGTGGTACTTGACGACGGGATCGGCATAGCGGTACAGCGCGGCGCCCATGCTCTCCAGGACGCCCCACAGCTCGTCGAGGCGCTTGGTCCCCCCCTTGGCCCGTGGCGTGACCAGCACCGCCACGTCCACCCCGCGCTTGAGCGCCGCCGCGATGGCGTCCAGGATCCGAAAGTCGTCGCATCGGAAGAGCGACAGAATCAACCGTTCCCGCGCCCCGCCGATGACGCGGAGCACCGAGGACGCCCGCTGGTGTGCCGTGAAGACGAAACGCTCGGCCTCCATAATCAACTCCCGGAGTCGAAGACGGTCCATCCCTTCTCGAGTTCGACCTGCATGTCGCAGACCGCCAGTGTGTCGAGCCGGTGGGCGATCATGAACGTCGTCCGGCCCTGCATGAGCCGCTGCATCGCCTCCATGATGACCGCCTCGGTCCTCACGTCCACCGAACTGGTCGGCTCGTCGAGGATGAGGATGGGGGCGTCCTTCAGGAAGGCGCGGGCGAGCGAAATGCGCTGGCGCTCGCCGCCCGACAGACGCATGCCGCGCTCGCCGACCGGCGTGTCGAATCCGGCCGGCAGGGCGGTGATGAAATCGTACGCGTTGGCCAGGCGCGCCGCCTCGATCACCTCGTCGCGGCTCGCTCCCTCCCGACCGTAGGCGATGTTCTCCGCGATGCTCGTCGAGAAGAGCACCTGGTCCTGCAGCACGAATGCGAACTGGCGGCGCAGGTCGGCGAGGTGATAGTCGGGCAGGTCCACGCCGTCGAGCCGGATCACGCCGCTGGTCGGGTCGTAGAATCGCATCAGCAGGCCCATCAGCGTGCTCTTGCCGGCGCCGGTCGTGCCCCGAATGCCAACCCTGGTTCCGGGCGGTGCCGCGAACGAGATGCGGTGCAGCACGGGGCGATCCGGGTCGTAAGCGAACGACACGTCGAGGAACAGGAGATCGCCGCGCGCGCGCGCAATGCGTATCGCGTCGCGGCGCTCGGAAACCTCCGGCAGTTCGTCGAGCAGGGCGAAGGCGCGGTCCGCACTGGCGAGGGCCGACTGCAGGTCGGTGGTCTTCTTGCTGAGCGTCTTCAGCGGCTTGTAGATCTGCTGCAGGTACGCCATCACGAGCAAAAGGTTGCCGAGGGAGAGGCTGCCGGCCCGTACCTGCCGCACGCCGATCAGCAGCGCGGCGGCGCTGCCGGCGGCCATCGCCACGCTGACGAACACGTCGAAGGCGCCCTGCAACGCGGCCACGTCGATCTCCCGCCGGACGCGCCGGGTGGACTGCTCGAGGAATCGATCGTGTTCGCGGTCCTCCCGGCCGAACGCCTTGACGACGCGCACGGACGCGAGAACCTCCTGCACGACGCTCATCGCCGAGCTGTCCAGCTTCTTGATCTCCTTCCAGCTTCTTCTCAGGCGCGGCCCGAACGAGCGGACGAGCACGAACAAGACGGGGCTGACCGACAGCGCCACGAGGGCCAGTCGCCAGTCGATGCGCACGGTGACGTAGATCATCGCGACCAGCGTGACCGCCGCGCCGCACAGGGGGATGAGGCCGTCGACGATGACGCGCTGGATGGACGGGGCATCGTACTGGATGCGGTAGGTGGAGTCCGAGGTGCCGCGCGTGTCGTGGTAGGAGAGCGACAGGCGCTGGACGTGACGGAACAGCAGCGCGCGGAAATCCTGCGAGAGCTTCTCGCCCGTGTACGTCTGGAGCAGATCCGTCGTCAGCTCCTGCAGGGAGCCGAGGAGCGCGGTCGCGAGCAGGATTCCGGCGGCCACCGTCAGAAGCGCTGTCGGCGACGAAACGATGTGGCCGGGGAGCAAGGGGTTGAGCCAGGAGGGGAGCGGCCTCGAGCCGATCACGGTGTCCACGGCGATCTTGAGCGGGAGCGGCCCGAGCAGGGCAAGTGGTGTCGACAGCAGTTGCAGGACGAGGATGCCGGCGATGTGCCACCGGTAGGGCCGCGCATACGCTCCGAGCCGCCGGTAGAGCGCCAGGTGCGCCGCCATCGTTCCTCCGTCCGCGGAGTCAGTCGCGCATCAGCGCGCGCTCGGCTAGCTGCAAAGCGGAGCCTCTCTCGTCCCGACCCAGACGGGCGCCTGGCGAGAGGGGCATGAGAGGGCCGCGGGCATTGTAGCACCGGAAGGCTCAGGGCTCAGGACTCAAGGCTCAGGTCAACGCGGCTACTGCAGCCTGGCGTACTCGGTCTTGGCGGCCTTCAGGACGGGGAGATCGGGATCGGCGTCTTTCCAGAGTTGGAAGAACGCCTCGTACATCTGGCGGCTCTTGGCCGTATCACCGGTCAGTGCCATCGCGCGTGCCAGGCCGAGGTGCGCGAGCGGCCAGTGGAAGTCGAAGGGATCGAGCCCGCGGTGATCGAGCACAGCCTGAAACTCCCGGGCGGCCTCGGGCCCTTGTCGGAGCGCCAGGTACGCCTCGCCACGCACGAACCAGTTCTGCAGGTCGACAGGGCCAGGCCAATACTGCGACCCGATGGACGCGGGCAGCAGATTCGACGGTGACATCGGGTCGGCCCTTGAAGAGCGCAGCGAGCGCCTTCGCCGCCGCGACCTCGGTCTTGACCCCCACCGCACGCGGATCGTTCGCGCGACCATATTCTTCCGCCAGCGCCTCTGCCCGATCGGTCTCGCTGCAGCGAGCCAGCGGGAAGCTGGCCAGGATCACGCTGTTTACGTCACGGAACAGGGGGAGCGCAGCGACGACGTGCTGACGGGCCTGCTGGCATTGGCCGAAATGCGCCTCGGCATCCGCCCAGCCATAGGCGCAGGACATCGCCACGGATAGGTTCCCGTTCCGACGCCCGAGCGCGATCGCCTGGCGGAAGAGGTCCCCGGCCTGGCGCAACTTCCCCGAGAATGCGGCCGCCCGGGCCTGGAAGCCCAGCGCGTCGCCTTCCGCGGGTGTGCCCCTGGCGGCGTTGGCCATCTGCTCGACCTTCGCGGTGTCCCCCTTGACGAACGCCAGGTCAAAGCGGGAATACAAGAACCAGGAGGGGTTGAACTGCTTCGCCAGGGCCTGCTCGGCGAGCCGCTGCGCCTCGTCGAACTGGTTCGTGTCGCGCAGGGCCTCCACCAGGTTGTTATAAACGAAGGCGTTGTCCGAATCGATCTTGAAGGCGTCGCGGCAGGCCTTCAAGGCCTTCTCATACTGGCCCGTGAACTTGTAGCCCACGCAGAGCGAGACGTAACCGTGCGTGTCGTTCGGGTAGAGCCGCGTGAACAGCTCGTAAGTCTCGTTGAACTTCGCGGGATCGCCCACAATGGACCCCTGGCAGGACCCTGTGACCATCAACCGCTCCCGCTCGGTCAGCCCGGCACGCAGGTCGTAGGCCTTCTGCAACAGGACCTGAACTTCCGGGTTCGGCTTCGGCCAAGAGGTGTCGTGCAGCCTGACCGCCAGGGTTCTCTCCGCTGCGGCAAAATTCGGGTCGAGCTCGATCGCCCGACGGAACAAGGGGAAGGCTTCCGCATCCCGCCCCTTGTTCATCTCCCTGAGACCCATGGCGTACGCCTTCAGCGCCTCGAGCGACGTGGTGGTCGCCTGCGGCAGCGGCGCGTCGAACTGCGTCAGCGAGGCGACCGACTCACCCAGCTTCCGCCGGAGGCCGCTCGCGGCCATGCCGAGCTGTTTGATCACCGCCTCTTTCGACATCGCCTGTTCCTGCGACAGCGCCAACTGGTCGCCCGACTGCGCCGCGACGGCCCTGACCTCGACCAGGTAGCCGCGCCCCAGCGGCGAGATGGCGCCAGACACCATGGCCTTCAGCCCCTGCCGCACGCAGATCTCCCGGGCCACCTCGCCGCTGACCGGGGAGTCCGCCGGGCGTCGCATCAACCTCAGCGCCTGGCGCACGCTCTCGCGGGAGTGGATCCGGAGATAGGGGACTCCTGCAGCTTCGCGGTCAGCGCTTCCTGGAGCGAGAGGTCGAAGATTCGGGTCGCCGGTCGTGTTCTGGAAGTCGGCGAGCAAGATGGTGTCGGAGGAGGTGAGGGCTGGCGCGCGGGGAGCGAAGGACCAGACTCCAGCGATGGTGACGAGGACGGCCGTCGTGGCCGAGGGGAGGATCCACCGCCAGCGCCGGGACCGCGCCCGCGCGACCGCGGCCGGCCTAGGCGCCCCCGAGTCCGCCGAGATGCCGCGCAGCTCCTCGGCCACATCGCGCGCGCTCTCCCAGCGGTCGTCGGGGTCCTTGGCCAGACAGCGGCGCACGAGGCGGTCGAGCGCGGGCGGTGTCAGCGGCTGCAAGGAGGACAGCGGCGGCGGCTCGCCGCTCATGATCGCCGAGATGACGCTGGCCTCGCGTCCCCTCGAACGCGCGCCGCGCCGTCAGCATCTCGTAGAGCGCACAGCCGAAGGCGAAGATGTCCGTCCGCGCGTCGGTCTCTTTCCCTTCGAGCTGCTCCGGGGCCATGTACGGCACCGTGCCCAGCACCGCGCCCCGCGCCGTCATCGGGTCTTGCGTCGCGATCGAGGAGAGCGCCACGGCGGGCTCCGCCGGCTCCCGCAGCTTCGCCAGGCCGAAGTCGAGCAGCTTGGCGTGGAGCGCCGCCCCGACTTTGACCAGCATGATGTTGCCGGGCTTGAGGTCGCGGTGGACGATGTGCTGGCGATGCGCGGCCGCCAGCGCGTCGGCGACCTGCGCGCCGAGCTCGAGGGCCTGGGCTAGTGGCAGAGGACCTCGGCGCAGTCGCGCGGCCAGCGTCTCCCCGTCGAGATACGCCATGACGAGGAACTCGACGGTGTCCTGCGAGCCCACGTCGTACAGCGCGCAGATGTGCGGATGGTCGAGGGCGGCGACGGCCCGGGCCTCGTGCTCGAAGCGGCGGCGGCGATCGGGGTCAGCGGCGAAGCCGGCCGGCAGGACCTTGATAGCGACGATGCGATCGAGGCGGGTGTCCCGCGCCTTGTACACCTCGCCCATGCCGCCGGCCCCAATGGCGGAGAGGACCTCGTACGGACCCAAGCGGGCACCGGTCGAGAGTGGCATGAAGAGACCGGGGGCATTATAGCGCCGGCGCTGCGAGGGGACGGGCTCTTTCGCCGCGCGTCTCACCACCCTCACAGTTGATAGGTGGACGGCTCCTGGCGGCGGTTCAGGTCTCCACAATCTCTCCACGCCTGGGGCTGACCGGCGGCCAGCGGCGGGGCCTTTACCGGCTGCCGACCGTGAATCCCGTCTCCACGCGGTCTCCAAAGCCGGGGTCGAAATACCGGCCTGCGACCGGCGGCGGGAATCTCGCCCGCAACCAGTCCGGCCCGCGTCGGGACTTGAGCCCGCCGCCAAAGGTGATTCCCGTCTCTACGATGTCTCCACTCTCGGAGGCAAGACGTGAGTCCGCCCGGCGGCGCGACTGGCGCCTACCGCTTCGCCGCCGCCATCTTGGCCTTCACCTCCTCGAACCAGTTCAGCACGACGTTGACGTGCGACCCGGCGAACTCGGCGGGGTCCGGCTGGATCATCAGGAAGCGCGACCCGTCGGGCGCGATGTCGTACGCGGAGGAATGCGCCTGGAAGAGAACCCGCGGCCGCCCGGCACGGAAGGTCGGCGCCGTCTCGACGTCGACGACCGTCAGCTTGTCCCCTTGCCAGTAGAACAACTCGCGGCCGTTTCGGGACCAGAGGGGAATGAGCCCCCGTCGGCTGAGACCTGCCACTTGGAGCCTGGGCCAGGGAACGGCCGGACGTAGACCTCATTGCGCCCTGACTCGTCCGAGTCGTAGGCGACCCATCGGCCGTCGGGTGAGAATCGACCGTCGCCCTGGTATGCCTTGGTTGGAGGAAGGGGCGAAGGGTCTTTGTTCCGGTCAGCGGGAGCACGAAGAGACTCATGGGGGAACTCGTGTCGCTCATCCTGAATACATCGACGAGCAGCCAGCGGCCGTCAGGCGAGAAGGAGTTCGGCCACTCTTGCTGCCGGTCCGAGTCGTCCGTCAGGCGTTCGGGAGGCGTGCTCAAGTCGGCGCTCTGCCAGAACACACCATTGAGCTTCGGAGCCTGGCCCGGTCGGCTTGGCTGAAAGGAGATGGCGACCCGTTTCCCGTCCGGCACCCAGACCACGTTAAGGAACCGTCCCTCTGCCGTGGCATGGCTGAGCGTGCCCCGGGTGAAGTCGCCGACGACCAGCCCCGTCGTCTCGCCTTTCTCTTCGGTGACCGCCGCCATTCGCCCGCCGTCCGGCGACAGCGCCACCGTGTCGTAGCCTCCCGCAGGGAGTAGCGGCACCGGTTCGGCCGCGCCTCGCCGATCCACCCTAGACGAGGCTCCGCTGCGGCACCCGGGTCGGGACGTAGACCAACGTCCCATCCGTCGAAACGGCGTACCAGCCGTTCCCCAGCTGTCGGTTTGTCAGCAGATTGTCGAGCAGTGGCACAGGAGCGCCCGTGACTGCGAGATGCTTCACGTCGAACGGTACGGCGAAGAGCACTCCGTTGCGGCTGAACAGCAGGTGCCCGGACGCCAGATACCGCGGGTCAACCGCGCGCTCCACCAGGACCCGCTGCTCGCTCGTGCGGAGCGAGGCGACAGCGACCCGCGTGGCCCTCGCCTGGTCTCTGAGCGTGAAGAGGACATGATTGCCGTCCGGGAGGACCTGCGGGAAGATGTGTCTGGCGACGGCCGCTTCGTCCGGGGTCGTCACCACGCGGAGCTCGCTGCCAGACGCCGGCATTCGCCACAGACCCGACTTCATGGTCGGGGTGAAGACGATGGTGCCGTCTGATCCCCAACTGGCGCCGCGAGGGACCGGCGCGCCGCAGAGCGTCGTCGGCGCACCGCCGACGAGCGCCACCTTCTTCAGTTCGCCGTCGGCGAAGAAGCCGACCTCCAGACCATCCGGGGGGAGAAGAACGGGAGCACGGCCCCCTCCGTGTCGGGAATCGGCCTGATTTCGTTGCGGTCGAGCCGGCGGAGGAAGAGCTGCTGCTTGCCGTTGGCCATTCCCACGTAGACCAAGGTTTTCCCATCCGGGGAGAGGGCGAGCGGGTTGTAATCTTCGGGATGCGGGGCCACAAGGGCCGCCTCAGCTGGGAACGAGAGCGCCAGGCGGAGCGGTGACGGTCGACTCGAGCCGGTGCGGACGAACCGAAGGCCCGCGACGAGACCGGCGACTACCACCAATGCCGCGCCGGCGGCCAGCGCCCAGACCAGCCGTTGTCGGCGACGACGAGGCACCACCGCGCGCACGCCGTCGGTCGCGACCGCGTCCTGTGAAATACCGCGCAGTTCCTCGGCCACGTCGCTGGCGGTCTGCCAGCGGTCGTCGGGGTCCTTCTTCAGGCAGCGGCGCACGAGGCGGTCGAGCGCCGGCGGCGTCAGTGGCTGCAGCGTGGAGAGCGGCGCCGGCTCGCCGGTCATGATCGCCCAGGACATTGACGCTCGCCTCGGTGTCGCCGCTAAACGCGCGGCGCGCGGTGAGCATCTCGTAGAGCACACACCCGAACGCGAACAGGTCCGTGCGCGCGTCGGTCTCTTTGCCTTCGAGTTGCTCAGGTGCCATGTAAGGCACCGTGCCCATCACCAGGCCCGGCCGCGTCGCCACGCTCTTCGTGGAGAGTGCCGATGCTCCCGCGTCTGCCGCCAACGGCTGCGGCCTCAGCTTGGCCAGGCCGAAGTCCAGCATCTTCGAGCAGGCCTTCGTGAGGAAGAGGTTGGCGGGCTTGAGATCCCGGTGCACGATCCCTTGCCGGTGGGCGCCGGCCAGGCCGCGGCAAGCTGCGCACCGAGCCCGAGGACCGCCTCGAGCGGCAGCGCGCCTTGCGCAAGCGGTCGGCGAGGCTCGGACCCTCGAGCATCATTACCAGGAAGTCGCTCCCGTGGCTGGGACCCGACGTCATGCACACGCAGATGTTCGGGTGGTTGAGAGCGGAGGCCGCCCGCGCTTCCAGTTCGAACCGCCGCAGCCGCTCCGGGTCTTCGCCGAAACCGGCGGGCAGCACCTTCATGGCGACGTCGCGGCCCAGGCGCCTGTCATCGGGCCCTGTAGACCTCGCCCATGCCGCCGGCCCCGAGGGCGGCGAGGATCCGTCCCGACCCAAGCGGGCACCGGTCGAGAGGGGCATGAGAAGACCGCGGGCATCCCGTAGCCCAGTGCACACGTGACCGCACCAGATTCGACTTTATCAGTAGCCTGGAGCTACAATGTCGCGTTACAGGGTCAGGACAACTTCCGGCTCGACAGGAGTGTCATTTGAACATGTGATCTTTTTTGGTGTGACGCGGCCTCCGGACCGACTTCCGGCGACAGCGCCCAGACACGGCGTCTCACGCATGGGGGGCTCTTATGGATCGAACAGTCCTCGCGGCGTCCGGACGTACCCAGTGGCTGGCGTGGCGATTCCTTCTGTCGTGGCTCTTCCTGCTCTGGCTTTCGCTATCCGCAACCGCTCAGAACAACACCGGCGGGATCACGGGCCTGGTCACCGGATGCGACCGGCGCCGTGCTGCCGGGGGTGACAGTGACGGTGAGGGGCCCCACCGGCCCGGCCCGCACGGTCATCACCGATACAAACGGCCGGTATGTGATCGCCCATGTCGCGCCGGGCACCTACGAGCTTACGTTCGAATTGTCCGGGTTCACCGGGCAGACGCGCACCGCGGTGGTCACAGCGGGCGAGCCCACCAGCATCGAGACTAGGCTCGAGATCGGAAGCCGGACCGAGGCGGTCCAGGTTACCGGTACGCTGATTCCGCGGCCGACTCTCGAGGCGATGAGCCCGGTGACCACGATCGACGTGGAAGAACTGACCTATCAGGGCATTACCGGCTCGAAGACCTCCTCACCACCTTCCCGCAGATCTTCCACCGCGCAGAACTCCACGATCGCCAACGGCTCGTCCGGCACAGCGACGGTCGATCTGCGCGAGCTCGGCGACTACCGCACCCTTGTTCTGCTCGATGGCGCCGGCTGCCGGCCGGGACGCTGATTCCCGACCTGAACTTCATCCCGGCCCCGCTCATGAAACGGGTGACGTGCTCACTGGCGGCGCCTCGTCATCTACGGCTCCGACGCCGTCGCCGGCGTCGTCAACTTCATCCTCGACAAGGACTTCGACGGGATGTCAAGGGGCGGCATCAAGGGACGGCGGCTTCGAGCACGACAACCGAGACGCGGACGGCGCAGTCGATTGACCCCGCCGTGAAGGCTCCATCTCCCCGTCAGGGTCAAGCCTGGAATGGCGGCGGCCCGAGCGACTTCAACCTCGCGTTCGGCGGCAAGTTCGCCGACGGCAAGGGCCATGCCACCGTGTCTACCTCGACTACCGCGACGACCGCCGCGATCACGAGAACGCCGCGCGACTACATCAACTGTGCCCGCGCCGGCGGACCCCACCGGTCCGGTACTGCAGCGGGTCGGCGACGTCCCGACTGGCCGCTTCAGCGTCTACACCCCTGATTTCGGCGCCGTCGCAAGCTCGGCTGGACACGTCACGACCACCGACCCGCGGGCAATGGCTCAGGCCCCGCACGAGCCCGGACGTCTACAACTACGGCCCGCCCAACTTCATGCAGCGTCCTGACCAGAGGTGGTGCCGGCGGGGGTTTCATGAACTACGAACGGAACAAGCATGCCCAACCTCTACGTCGACGTCATGTTCATGGACGATCTGCCCGGACGCCCAGATCGCGCCCTCCGGCTGATTTCGGCAATTCGGCGCCTGCTCAACTGCGACAACCCGATGCTGAGCGCTGAGGAAGTGCGAGTTGCTGTGCACGAACATGGGGACGGGCCGCACGACGTGGCGAACGTGTTCATCTACAGGCGGAACGTTGAAGGCGGGCCCAGGGTGTCGCACATGCTACCACGACCACCCTCCGCATCGTCCGTCGGGCTCCGGGGCCAGCTCAACGACGCCTGGAGCTACGACGCCTATGGCCTGCAGGTCCAAATGGACAACCCGTCTTCGTATCTCCACGACTTCAATGCGAACCGGATTCAGGATGCGCTGCTGGTCGGCGGCAGCCCGGCCAGTCCGCGCACCTGGTACTGCCTCTCCGGCAATGCCGGTTGTGTGCCATGGGACATCTTCAAAGTCGGCGGCGTCACACAGGCGGCGCTGGACTACCTCAAGCTGTTTTCGAGCTCTCCGACTACGGCACGAGACACCCGCATCGTCAGCGCCAGACTCTCGGGTGATCTGAAGGGATACGGTGTGGTTTCACCGACGGCGACCGAGGGTGTCAAGGTGGCGCTTGGCTTCGAATACCGCCAGGAGGTACCTGTTCTGGGCACCGGACGAGGCTACTAGCCAGGGCCTCGGCGCCGGTTCCGGCGGCCCCTCACCGGCTGTCGCGGATATCTACAGCGTCAAGGAACTCTTCGGGGAAGGCCTCGTTCCAATCGTACAGGATCGTCGCTGGTTCAAGGACTTGAGCGTAGAGATGGGCCTCCGCGAGTCGGACTACACCAGCACGGGAAGGCATGCCACCTACAAGGTGCAGGGTTCCTGGGCGCCGACGGCGGATGTGAAGCTCCGGGCGGGGACTACCGCGCGACCCGTTCGCCGAACATCTATGAACTCTACACGCCGCAGTCACTGTATCTCGGGGGCAACATCGACCCCTGCGCAGGCGCGAACCCGACGGCGACGCTGGCGCAGTGCGAGAGGACGGGCATGACGTCCGCGCAGTACGGCATCGTCTCCGAGAACCCGGCGCTGCAGGACAACGTGCTCGGCGGCGGCAATCCGAACCTCGGACCGGAGACGGCCAATACCTGGTCGGCAGGGCTCGTCGTCACCCCGAGGACGCTGCTCCGGGAGTTTACTGCCGCCCTGGACTATTACAACATCAACATCACCCAGACCATCGGATCGCTGGGATACAACGACATCCTCAATCAGTGCCTGGCCACCGGCACGCCGGCGCTGTGCGATTTGATCCACCGTGACAGGCTCGGTTCGTTGTGGATGACGCCTGACGGCTACATCATGACGACAACGGCGAACATCGGTCAGCTCAAGACCCAAGGCGTCGATGTGAACGCGATGTACAGCAGGCCGATGGGTGACCTCGGCCTGACCACGGTGAACCTCATCGGCACCTACATGAGGACGCATACGATCGACACGGGGCTCTACAACTACGATTGCGTAGGCTACTTCGGCTTGACGTGCGGCACTCCAATACCGAAGTGGCGGCATCTGGCGCGCTTCTCGTGGGAGACGCCGTGGAAGGTCACTGTGTCGGTCGGCTGGCGCATGATCGGCGGCACGATGATTGACGAAGCCAGCCCGAATCCGGCATTGGCAAACCCGGGCAACATCGAGCTGGACAAGATCAACAACATCTACCAGCTCTCCGCGCGGCACTTCATGGACCTCGGAGCGACCTGGAAGATCACGAACAGCGTCCAGTTCGTGGCCGGCGTCGACAACGTGCTCGACAAGGAGCCCCCGTTTCTGCCGAGCATCTCGACTCGGGATTTGCGGGCACCTACGATCCACTCGGTCGCTACGTGCACACGGGGCTGCAGTTCACGTTCTGAGGCGGCTGACGGCGCGATCATGGGTACCAGACGGGCACCTTGGCCCAGCCGGGGAAGGGGCCGATCCCGATTTTCCAGCCGGCATCGGACGCTGGTTCGCGCACCGCACGCAGATTGGTGAGGGCTTTCAGCGTCGCCAGCAACCGGTCGTAGGGCAGCGTGTGCAGCGGCGGCTTCGAGAGGTCCGGCATCGGCCACAGGCGAATCGTGCCGTCGTCACTCCCCGAGGCGATCCAGCGCCCGTCAGGCGACACGGCCACGCTGGTGACCGCCCCAGCGTGCCCGTACAAGAGATGGGGCTCCTCGCCCGCCAGGTGGCCGACGCGGACGATGCCGTTCAGGTCGCCGGTCACGAGGATTTCGCCCTGTGGATCCAGGGCGAACGACCGGAGGCGGTTGCCGTGCGAGGTGATGACCCGCGTCGTGCGCGACGCGAGGTCGAACAGCGACAGCTCGGACACCTCACCCAGGTTGGCCGCCGCCGTGAGGCGTCCGATTTGCTGGCCTCCACGATCCGTTTGAAGCTGCAAGTACCGCCACCCCGACATGGTTGGGAGGGAGGACAGGAGTTGGCTGGTGCCGGACCGGAGGTCCCAGACCCGAAGGCCGGACCCGCCGTCGGTGACCAGCCGCCGATCAGGCATCCACGCCGGCCAGGCCAACCCGCGGGAGGAGTCCTCGCTCTTCCGTGGGCCAAAGTCTTTGGAGCGCGTGTCGAGAACGCGCTCCTCGCCAGTCGCGAGGTCGCGGACGCGGACCGCGGTCAGGTCGGGTGTGCCGAACTTGTACACGGTGACGGCTACGAACCTGCCGCTCGGATCGAGAGCCGGAGCGGTCGTGTTGACGTGGTCCGATGACGATGCGATTGGGACTGATAGGCGGTGACGGGCGACCCATCGAGCGGCACCACCAGGAGCTTCCCGTCACCTTGAGAGTTGGCGACCAGAATCGCCCCCGCCGGTCCACCTCCAACTTGCCGCCCAGGAAGGCGTTCGGTTGCGACCACACACCCGACGCCCTGACCGCTGTCCGGCGACAGCGGCCAGCTCTTGAGAGCCCCTTTGTCCGACGCGGACAGCAGGCGTCCGTCCGGTGTGAACGCGACGATCACGTTGGTCGGGTCGTGTCTCCCGAGCACGACCGGGCGGACGCCGGCGGTGTGCCACAGGATGACGATGCCGTCATGGGTTGTGGCAAGCCAGGCGCCATCGGGGCTGAAACTCATGGAGTCGAGCTGGTTGTCCTCGCCGGCGAGTAGAGGGGCCGGTTCGGCGCTTGGCGGCGCCGCCAGGTCGAAAAGGACCAGGGAGCGCGGCGGCCATGTCTCAATAGGCTTGGCGGCGACGAACCGGCCCCTCGGATCCAGCGTCAGATGCCTCGCGTCGGTGGGGCTCTTGACCGTCCGCTCGAGCCGGGCTTCTGCCACGTTCCACACGCGCACCTCCCCGTGCTCGTCGGCGGTCACCGCTCGGTCGCGCCATTGGTGGGCGAAGACAGTAGCAGCCTCCGCGTCGTGGGCGCCAACGACGCGGGGAGGGGCGAAGAGATTGTCAAGCCGTTGCTGGAGGAAGTGTCCGCGCTGCCAATAGAGAATCCACCGGCCGTCCCCATCGACGTCCGAGTCTCCCCAGCCGTGCGCCTGCCACCGACCGAGCACCTGGTCGGTCGACAAGTCGAGCGGGATGCGGTGCAGCAGCCTGGTGCGTTGCTCTCTCGGCAGCTTCATGTCGGGTTCGAAGCCGAGAAGCTGGTCTCCCGGCAGCGGCAGGACGCCCCGAATGCCCGGCAGCGGCTGGGTGCGCTCGAGCCGTCCCTCCGGCAGCGCCCAGGATTGCAGGACCGTGGTGGAACCGAGCAGATTCGTCACCAGCCGCCGGTCGTCGTGCGTGAACCCTACGGGGAATGCCGGCGTCGGGCTGAGCACCCGTTGCTCCCCGGTGTCCCGCGTTACGATTTCGAGCCCGAGGCTCCGCTCACGGCCATGTGCGTGGCGTCGTGGCTCCACTCGGCCCGCCATGACAGGACCTTGTCCGCGAGGAACAGCGCGGGCGGGCCCTGCGCCAATGCCTCGACCGCAAACCGACGTGCCTGGTCGTTGTCGATGCTCTCGAGGCTGGCGATTGCGAAGGCGAGAGCGGCGTTCGGGTGGTCGGCCAGCTTCAGGCGGCCCAGGGCGAGCAACTGCGCGGCCTCCGCACGCCGCGACGCGGTGACCGCCTGCTGGCGCGAGATGGAGATGGCCACGGCCACCGCCAACATGACCGTCATGGCGGCCTCGTAGGCGGTCCGCCTCATGCGCCGCCGGCGCTCCGCCCGCGCCACCATGGCGCGGGAGAAGGTCTCCTCGGATTCGGACAGCCCACCCGGGTAGCGCGCGCGCCAGACCTGGTACTCCTGGTACGAGGTGCCGGTCCACAGCAGGTCGTCCGGCTTTCCCTTCTCCTCCCACAGGTGGGCAACTTGACGGAGCTGGTCGCGCAGCTGCGCGGAGCCTTCGTCCTCGGTCCGCCACCGGACGAGGCGGGGCCATGCGCTCAGCAGGCTTTCGTGCACCACCTCCACCCGTCGGCCCGCGCGCTGCCCGGGCTCCGTCGCGTGCGCCTCGTAGGAGGTGAGCAGCCGCGCGTCGACGAGCGTCTTCAGTCCGCCTCCGCAGTCGCGCGCTGGGCCGCGGGAAACACCGTCAGCAGGTCGTCCACGTCGCGAACGGCGCGGGTGCCTTCGGCCGTGATCAGGTTTCGGAACAACTCCCGGACGAGCGGCAGCTTGTCGGTCCCAATTCGCTCAAGCGTCGCCTCGGCATGCTGGGCCAGCGCCCCGGCGACGCCGCCGACCGCCGTGTAGGCACTCCGCGTCAGCCGCCCCTGCGCCCGGTCGCGCCGCTCCCACAGGCTGGCGGCCGCGAAGGCGAGGAGCGGGAGAGCTCCGCGCTCGCCCTCCACGGCCTGCAGCATCTCATCGACCAGGCCTTCGTCTTCGAACGCGTAGCCGCACTTCAAGGCCGGCTGGACGAGCGCCCGCCGGAGCGCGTCTCCGGTCGGAGCTCCCAACGGCATGAGATCGCTGAACACCGGCCCCAGGCCCTCGTGCGCCTGACACCGCAGCAGGAAGTCGTCCCGGATCGAAAGCAGCACGCGGACATCCGCCTCGAGGACCAAGCGCGAGAGCAGCGACGCGAACCGTGCCTGGACCTCGGGCGGATTCAGCGTGAACAGCTCTTCGAACTGATTGACGACGACGAGCGCCTCCTGGTGCTCGCCTCGCCAGCGGCGGAACAGCCCCACCGCCACGTCGGCGTCCTCGAAGCGCAACATCTGCCGCATCGCGTTGGTGTCATGGGAAACCTCCGAGACGAGCGCCTGGCCGAGGGCCACCAACGGGGCGTCGCCCGGCGTGCAGATGAGATGGGCCCATCCCGTTGGCTTGGCGGGAAGGAGCCCTGCGCGGAGGAAGCTCGACTTGCCCGCGCCCGACGGGCCAACGACCGCCAGCAGGTGCCGCCCGGGGAGTTTCTTCCACGCGGTCTCGACCTCCGCCTCCCGGCCGAAGAAATACGCGGCGTCGGCTTCCGTGAAGGCCGCCAGCCCAGGGTACGGGTCCACCTCCTCGATCCCGGTGACCCGATGCGCGATCTCCTCCAGCGCCCGCGCCAGCGCCTGCGCGGACGAGTAGCGGTCGCGGGGATCGTGAGCCACGGCCCGCCTGATGGCGTCCGCCCACGGGCCGTCGGCGACCCGTGGCGGATCCTCGCGAAGCGCCTGCCACAGCGCCTGGCGGGCGTCGGCGTTGCGTATGCCGCCCGGCGCCATCATCTCCGCCAGCACGATCCCGACGGCGAACACGTCCGCGCGCGGGTCGGCCGGCGCCCCCGCCGCCTGCTCCGGCGCCCAGTAGGCCGGCGTGCCGGCGACCGTGCCGCCCGCCGCGGTGGCTTTCGCGATGCCGAAGTCCATCAGCACCACGCGGCCCGCGCGCGTCCGCATCACGTTCTCCGGCTTGATGTCGCGGTGCACGAGCCCGGCCTCGTGGATGGCGCCGAGCCCGGCCAGCAACTGCAACGCGATCTCGCGCGCCTCGGCCAGGTCGAACGGGCTGCGCGTGTCCAACACCTGCCGCAGCGTCGTCCCGTCGACGTATTCCATCGAGAGGCACTCGATGCCTCAGCCTCGACCAAGTCGTACACGCGGCAGACATGCGGCGAGCCGACCGTCCGGGCCGCGCGGACCTCCGCCCGCAGCCGGGCGAGCGCGCCCGCGTCGGCCAGCTGCTCGGGCCGGACGACCTTGAGCGCGCCCTCGACCTGGAGCTTGAGGTCGCGGGCGAGCCACACCTCGCCCATGCCGCCGCGCCCGAGGACGCCCCGCACCTCGTAGCGGCCCCAGCACGCGGCCGACCCGGAGCGGCGCGTCCGGCCCGCGTCCCGGCGGCTGAACCGTCGTCGATGCCACGGAGTCGGATACCGCGTCGGCGTCGCTGCCACCCTTGGGAATGTTCGCCATATTCGGTCCCCGCATCAGGCGCTCACCGAGGCATCTTCGCCTTCAGGTCCTTTCTCCCCCGGGTCTGCCACGGCTGCCGGCCCACGGCCATCACGGGTACCAGACGGGAACCCTGGCCCAGCCAGGGAAGGGGCCGATTCCGATCTTCCAGCCGGCATCGGACGCCGGGTCGCGCACCGCACGCAGATTGGTGAGGGCTTTCAGCGTCGCCAGCAACCGGTCGTAGGGCAGCGTGTGCAGCGGCGGCTTCGACAGGTCCGGCATCGGCCAGAGGCGAATTGTGCCGTCGTCGCTGCCCGAGGCTATCGTGCGCCCGTCGGGGAGACCGCCACGCTGGTGACCTTGCCCGTGTGGCCGAACAGCAGGTGAGGCTCCTCACCCGTGAGCGGGCCGACGCGGACAACGCCGTTGTTATCTCCGGTCACAAGGACCGTGCCGGAAGGGCCGAGAGTGAACGCGGTAATCCGGTTGCCGTGGGACGTGATCTCCCGCGTCCCACCCGAGGCGAGGTCGAACACCGAGAGCGAGGAGGTGTCTCCCGTCTGCACCGCCAGTACGAGGCGGACGACGTGCTGGGCATCGGGACTCGCAAGCAGAGAGAGAGCTGAAGCAGGGTTGGGTGGGCCTTCCCAGCTGGTCGCAGGAGGCGGCTCGTGCCGGTGGCGAGGTCCCACACCACGAGACCCGCAGCGCCGTCCGTGACCAGGCGCCCGTCCGGCAGCCAGGCGGGGGCCGCATACGATTCCCCCGGTGTTCCGCGCGCCCCCCACGCGCTGTCGCCCTTGGGGTGGGTGTCCAGGGTGCGCTCGGCGCCGGTGGCAAGGTCGCGGACCCGAATCGACATCGGTTCACCACTTGCCCAGAAGATCACGGCTACGAACCTCCCGCTGGGATCGAGACTGGGGGAGTAGGTCCAGCCCGATGCCCCCCCCGGCAGTGACTGGTAGCTCGAGGTCGGCGAACCGTCGAGGGGGACGACGAGGATCGTGCCTCTTTGTATCTCGCTCATGACGACGAATCGCCCTTGTCGGTCCACCTCCAGGTTTCGGCCTTCGAATGCGCCAATCCAGGTATCCGGCTGCGACCACAGCACGCGCGCGTCTTCGCCGCTGGCGGGAGCAAGCGGCCAACGCCTGAGGACTCCTCCGTCCGAGGAGGAGAGGAGGTGCCCGTCCGATGTGAAGGCGACGGCCACGTCGGGCGGCTCGTGCCGGCCGAGCACGACCGAGCGCGCGCCCGCCATGTTCCACAGGATGTCGATGCCATCGTGGTTGCTGGCAAGCCACGACCCGTCCGGGCTGAAGCTCATCCCGTTGATTTGGGTGTACTCACCGGTAAGGAGCGGCGTCGGCTCCGCGCCGCGAGGCGCCGCCAGGTCGAAGAGGACGAACGAGCGCGGGGACATCGCGGCGTTCGGGCTCGTGGCGAGAAACCGCCCCTTCGGATCGAGCGCACATATCCGAGCGTCGGCGGGGCTCTTGAGCGTGCGCTCGAGTCGGGCGGAAGGCAGGTCCCAGACGAGCACCTGACCGTGCTCGTCGGCGGTTACGGCCCGGTCGCGCGACGGCCGCACATAGACGGGTACCCATTTCCCCTCGTGAGCGCCGAGCTCGCGGGCCGGGGCCGGGAGGTCGTCGAGCCGTTGCTCGAAGACGACGTTGTGTTGCGAGAAGAGATCGACCTAGCCCTCGGATCGACGTCAAAGTCGATTGTGCCTGGGCCATGCACCGTCCAGCGGCCGAGCACCTGGTCGGGCGAGCCGTCGAGAAAGATGCGGTGCACGAGTGCGGTGCGTTCGTCCTTCGGCGCGCTGTGGTCCCACTCAAAGCCCAGCAGATAGTCGTCGAGCGGGCCCAACATGGACATCGGGCGGCCGAGGTCCAGGGTGCGCTCGAACCGCCCCTCCGGCACTGTCCACACCTCGAGGACTCGCCGCGAGTTGGAGGGGATGGTTACGAGGCGCCGCCCGTCCGATGTGAACCCCGTCACCGCTTCGAAGTGATCGCGAGCATCCGTCGGGCTGAGCTGTCTTCGCTCTCCCGTCTCCCGGCTCACAAGCACGAGGCCCGCTTGGCCGCCGACGGCGAGGTATTTCCCGTCGGCACTCCAGGCAAGGCCCACCGAGGCGACCTGGTCCAAGAGGAGGAGCGCCGGCGGTCCCGGTGCAAGGGCCTCGACCGCAAACCGGCGGGCGGGATCGTTGTCGCTTCGCTCGAGGCTCGCGATCGCGTAGGCAAGCGCCGCACTCGGGTAGTCGGCAAGCCGCAGACGGCCGAGGGCGAGGAGTTGCGCCGCCTCGCGCTGCGCGGTTTCCTGCACGCTCTTGCGCAGCAGGATGCCGAGCCCGCTCGCGACTAGCGCGACCGCCGCGAGCACGCTGGCGTAAGCAATGCGCCGCACCCGCCGGCGCCGTCCCGCGCGCGCCACCATCGATCGTGCGAACGTCTCCTCGCCTTCGGACAGCCCGCCGGGATAGCGGGCGCGCCAGACCTGGTACTCCTGGTACGAGGTGCCGGTCCACAGCAGGTCGTCGGGCCTCCCCTTCTCCTCCCACAGGTGCGCCGCCTGGCGGAGCTGATCTCTCAGCTGCGCGGAGCCTTCGTCCTCGGTCCGCCAGCGGACGAGCCGCGGCCACGCCGACAGCAGGCTTTCGTGCACGACGTCGACGCGGCGGCCGGCCCGCTGCCCGGGCTCCGTCGCGTGGGCCTCGTAACTGGTCAAGAGGCGCGCATCAATGAGGGTCTTGAGGACCACCTCGGCGTCCGTGCGTTGATCCTCCGGGAAGACGGTGAGCAGTTCGTCCACGTCGCGCACGGCCCGCGTGCCCTCGGCGGTCACGAGGTTGCGAAACAGCTCGCGGACGAGCGGCAGCTTCTCGCCGCCGACCGTCCCGAGCGTCGCCTCGGCATGCTGCGCCAGCGCGCCAGCCACGCCGCCGATCGCCTGGTAGGCGCTCCGCGTCAGCAGCCCCTGCGTGCGGTCGCGCCGCTCCCACACACGCGCCGCCGCAAAGGCGAGCAGCGGCAGCGCGCCGCGCTCGCCCTCGACGGCGCCGAGCATGTCGGTGGCGAGCGCCTCGTCCTCGATCGGTACCCGCACTTCAGCGCCGGCTGGACCAACGCCCGGCGGAGCGCGTCTCCCGTCGGTGGCCCGATGGGCAGGAGCCCTTCGAACACCGGCTGCAGGGGCTCGTGCGCCTGGCAGCGCAGCAGGAAGTCGTCCCGGATGGCGAGCAGGACATGAGCATCCGCCTCGAGGACCAGGCGCGACAGCAGCGACGCGAACCGCACCTGGACCTCGGGCGGATTCAGCGTGAACAGCTCTTCGAACTGATCGACGACGACGAGCGCCTCCTTGTGCTCGCCTCGCCAGCGGCGAAACAGCCCGACCGCCACGTCGGCGTCCTCGAAGCGCAACATCTGCCGCATCGCGTCGGTGTCATGGGAGACCTCCGAGACGAGCGCCTGGCCGAGGGCCACAAACGGGGCGTCGCCCGGCGTGCAGATCAGGTGCGCCCACGCCTCGGGCTTCGCCGGGATCAAGCCGGCACGGAGGAAGCTGCTCTTTCCTGCGCCCGATGGGCCGACGACCGCCAGCAGGTGCCGCCCGGGGAGCTTCTTCCACGCGGCCTCGACCTCGGCCTCCCGGCCGAAGAAATATGCAGCGTCGGCTTCGGTAAATGCCGCGAGCCCGGGGTACGGGTCCACCTCCTCGATCCCGGTGACCCGATGCGCGACCTCCTCCAGCGCCCGCGCCAGCGCCTGCGCGGACGGGTAGCGGTCGTGGGGATTGCGAGCCACGGCCCGCCGGATGGCCTCCGCCCACGGCCCGTCGGGCACTCTTGGCGGGTCCTCCCGCAACGCCTGCCAGAGCGCGTGACGTGCGGCCGCGTCCCGGACGCCGCCCGGCGCCATCATCTCCGCCAGCACGATCCCGACCGCAAACACGTCGGCGCGCGGGTCGGCCGGCGCCCCCGCGGCCTGCTCCGGCGCCCAGTAGGCCGGCGTGCCGGCGACGGTGCCGCCCGCCGCGGTGGCTTTCGCGATGCCGAAGTCCATCAGCACCACGCGGCCCGCGCGCGTCCGCATCACGTTCTCCGGCTTGATGTCGCGGTGCACGAGCCCGGCCTCATGGATGGCGCCGAGCCCAGCGAGCAGTTGCAGCGCGATTCGCGCGCCTCGGCCAGGTCGAACGGGCTGCGCGTGTCCAGCACCTGCCGCAGCGTCGTCCCGTCGACGTATTCCATGGAGAGGCACTCGACGGCGTCGGCCTCGACCAGGTCGTAGACGCGGCAGACATGTGGCGAGGCGACCGTCCGGGCCGCGCGGACCTCGGCCCGCAGCCGGGCCAGGACGCCCGCGTCGGCTAGTTGCTCAGGCCGGACGACCTTGAGCGCGACCTCGACCTGGAGCTTGAGGTCGCGGGCGAGCCACACCTCGCCCATGCCGCCGCGCCCGAGAACGCCCCGCACCTCGTAGCGGCCGCCCAGCACGCGGCCGACCCAGAGCGGCGCGTGCGACTCGAGTCCCGGCGGCTGGACCGTCGTCGATGCCACGGAGTCGGATACCGCGTCGGCGTCGCTGCCACCCTTGGGAATGTTCGCCATGGTCCGTCCCCGCGCCTATCGCTTCGCGCCGGCCACCTTGGCCTTCACCTCTTCGAACCACTTCGTGACGACGTTGACGTGCGACCCGGCGAACTCGGCCGGGTCCGGCAGGATCATCAGGAACCGCGTCCCGTCCGGCGCGACGTCGGCGGTGATGCAGTCCATGTCGTGATAGAAACGGCCCTGGAACAGGACGCGCGGCGGCCCGGTATGGAACGCCGGCGTGGTCTCGACGTCGACTGCCATCAACTTGTTGTCATTTTGCCAGTAGAACAGCTCCCGGCCGTTCCGCGACCAGAAGGGAAGTCCGGCACCGCCGCTGGCCGAGACCTGCCACTTGGGGCCCGGGCCAGGAAACGGACGGACGAAGATCTCCGGGAACTTCGACGTGTCCGACTCGTCCGAGTCGTAGGCGACCCAGCGGCCATCGGGCGAAAAACGGCCGTTGCCAACGTAGGACTTCGTTTCGACGAACGGGTGCAATGCCTTGTCCCCGGTGAGCGGGAGCAGGGACAGGCTGCGAGAGCCGCCGGCGTCGCCGAAACTGAAGACATCGACGAGCAGCCAGCGACCGTCCGGCGAGAAGGACATCGGCCACTCCTGCTGGCGGGCCGACTCGGTCGTCAGGCGCTCGGGAGGCGTACTCAGATCCGCGCTCTGCCAGAAGGTCCCGTTCAGCTTCGGAGGCTGGCCCGGCACTCGCTGCGGCCCGAACGAGATGGCAAGCCCCTTTCCGTCGGGCGCCCACACCGCCCCCTGGTACCCACCCTCCGCGGTGGAATGGCTGATTGTGCCGCGCGCCAGGTCGCCGACGACCAGCGCCAACGTGTGGCCCTTCTCCGTGGTGACAGCTGCTACCCGCCCGCCGTCGGGCGACAGCGCCACCGTCCCGTAGCCTGCCGGCGGGAAGATCGGCACCGGCTCTGTCGCGCCCCGCCGATCCACCCAGACCAGCGTCCGCTGAGGGACCCGGACCGGCACGTACACCAGCGTCCCGTCGGCCGACACCGCGTATGCGAACTGCAGCTGCGCCCACACATCGTCGAGCAGCATCACGGGGGAACCCGACACGGCGAGGCGCTTCAGGTCGAAGGGGACGGCGAAGACCGCGCCTTTCCGGCCGAAGACCAGGTGGCCTGTCGGCAGATACCGAGCATCGCCCGCCTCTTCGACCAGAATGCGCTGCTCGCCGGTGCGCAGCGAGACGACGGCGACCCGGTTGGCGCGCATTTCGTCCCTGATGGTGAAGAGAACGTGGTCGCCGTCCGGGAGGAACTGCGGGAAGAGGTGTCGGGCTAGCGCCTTCTCGTCGGGCGCCGTGACCGCCCGGGGTTCGCCGCCAGACGCCGGGATCCGCCACAGACCCGACTTCATGGCCGGGGTGAAGACGATGGTGCCGTCCGGCCCCCAACTGGCGCCGCGAGGGCCCGGAGCGGCACAGAGCGTCTTCGCAACCCCTCCGGCGAGCGCCACCTTTTTCAGTGTGCCGTCGGCTCCCGAAAAGAAGCCGACCTCCTGGCCGTCGGGGGAGAAGAAGGGGGCCATGGCGAAGTCCGTGTCGGGGATTTGCCGGACCTCGTCGCGGTCCAGCCGGCGGACGAAGAGATGCAGATTGTTGTTGGTCACGCCCATGTAGACGAGGGTCTTCCCGTCCGGTGAGAGGGCGAGCGGGCTGAAGTCTTTGATGAACAGCGCGGCCTCGGTAGGAAACGAGAGGGAGAGGCGGAGCGGCGGGGCCGGTGTCGAGCCGAAGTGCACGAACCGCAGCCCCGCGGCAAGGCCGAGGACCGCCAACAGCGCGGCGCCGGCTGCCAGCACCCAGGCAACGCGTCGGCGACGACGAGGCACCACCGCGCGCACGCCGTCGGTCGCGACCGCGTCCTGTGAAATACCGCGCAGTTCCTCGGCCACGTCGCTGGCGGTCTGCCAGCGGTCGTCGGGGTCCTTCTTCAGGCAGCGGCGCACGAGGCGGTCGAGCGCCGGCGGCGTCAGTGGCTGCAGCGTGGAGAGCGGCGCCGGCTCGCCGGTCATGATCGCCGAGATCACGCTCGCCTCGGTGTCGCCGCTAAACGCGCGGCGCGCGGTGAGCATCTCGTAGAGCACACACCCGAACGCGAACAGGTCCGTGCGCGCGTCGGTCTCTTTGCCTTCGAGTTGCTCAGGTGCCATGTAAGGCACCGTGCCCATCACCAGGCCCGGCCGCGTCGCCACGCTCTTCGTGGAGAGTGCCGATGCTCCCGCGTCTGCCGCCAACGGCTGCGGCCTCAGCTTGGCCAAGCCGAAGTCCAGCAGCTTCGCCTGCGGTGAGCCCGGCCGAACCGCGCCGGACTTGGTGAGCATGATGTTGGCGGGCTTGAGATCGCGGTGCGACGATCCCGTGGCGGTGGGCGCTCGCCAGCGCATCGGCGATCTGCGCGCCGAGCTCCAGTACCTGCGCGCCTGGCAGGGCGCCCTTGCGCAGGCGGTGCGCGAGGCTCTGCCCGTCCAGGTACTCCATCACCAGAAAGTCGGTGTCACCCTCGCGGCCGATGTCGTGGAGGCGACGATGTTGGGGTGGTTGAGAGCGGAGACGGCGCGCGCCTCCTGCTCGAACCGGCGGAGGCGGTCCGGGTCGTTCGCAAAGGCGGCCGGCAGAACCTTGATCGCGACATCACGGCCGAG
The DNA here is from genome assembly GCA_963727765.1 of uncultured Acidobacteriota bacterium. Lineage (GTDB taxonomy): Bacteria > Acidobacteriota > Vicinamibacteria > Vicinamibacterales > Fen-181 > FEN-299. The sequence goes on along the minus strand of CAVSGZ010000012.1, from coordinate 31,131 downwards.
GCGCGTGTCGCGGGCGCGGTACACTTCGCCCATCCCGCCGGAGCCCACGAGGGCCACGACTTCGTACGGCCCGAGTCGTGCGCCGGCGGTGAGGCTCATGTGACCTCGCTCCTCCGCGGAAAACGCGCCACTGGCGCGTTTTCATAGGAGTTAGCCTTCGCTGGCGAACGCTCGGCCAACTCCAAAGCGGAGCCTCTCCCGCCGGCCCCGATGGCGGAGAGTGCCTCGTACGGGCCCAGTCGGGCGCCGATCGAGAGGGGCATAGCTGGACCGCGGGCATTGTAGCACCGGAAGGCTCGGGGCTTCCGCCGTCGCCCGCGCGCGAGTCGAACGGGCTATGGCGGACCCGCCGAAGCCCACAGGGCGAAGGCGGGCAGGGCTCGAGGCTCACGCAGCCGTCGCGTGAATCGCGACCCGCTTGCGCAGGAAATGCGTGCGGCGTTCGGGCGGGAGCGCCTGCCACCGGCGGATCATCTCGCGCAGGTTCGCCTCGCTCTCTTTCGTGAGCGCCGCCAGCTTGTCACTTCGACCGGTTCGCTTCTTCAAGTGCCTTCTCCAGGATCTCCAGCACGGCCTTGTCGCGTGGCCGGCCGGCCGCCCGTTTACTCTTCACGATGTCAGCCAGCGCCGCAACGCTGATTGGCACGCCTTCGACCGACACGATCGTGGCCCGCGCGCGCACCCCCTCGTACGAGCGCAGGCCGTGGACGATCGCCATGAAGTCTACCTGCAGGCCGTCATCGTCGCGCACGACGCGGTAGAGATCCGACGCCGGGTAGTACGGCCGGAGCACGGTCGCGTTGAGGGCCGCAGCAAACACCTTCAGCTTCGCCAGGGTGCGAGGCGTCTTGCGAAACAGGAAGTCGAAATCAACCGTCGTGACCGGAGCACCTTGGAGCGCGGCGCCCGCATTTCCAATCAGGACGGCCTCGAGGCCGGCATCCTTCAGCGCGCGTCCGATCGCGACGAGAAAGGGCTTCGCGTCCATTGCCTGTCAGTATAAAGCCGAGACGCACTGACCTGCGTGTCGTTGATGCACATTTTGTTTCAAGAGCGGGAGAAACCGACGACAGATGTGCACCGCGCAGAGCGGCGACACGTCACCCGTGAGTGCTCGGATCTCGGCGGACGACGCTGCCGTGCGCACTGCACGGGACCGCAACTACGGCAGCCTGGCGTATCCGGCCTTGACGGCCGTGGCGCAGAGTCTCGGGCGGAGGGTCAATCAGTGCAGCCTGGCGCATTCCGCTCAGACCTTGCGCTTCCCTGGGTTGTCCTCCACTGCTGATACGTCTTATAACAAGGAGCGGGGCGCTGGGTCTTCTGCCTGGTTGCCCCGGCTTGGATGCGCGTCGAGCGGCAGCGTGCCGGACATCACGTCGTCCTGCTCGCGAGCGGTCGCCGCGCGTCCGGCACAAGGAGAGAACGCCATGCATCAGGTGAGACAGTTCCTGGGGGCCGTGGCCCTCGGGACGATTCTGCTCGGTGTCGGCATGCCGCACCTGGCCTCGGCGCAACCGCCGACCACGCAGGACAAGGCAAAGCCGGCCGAGAAGGCGGCGCCAGCCAAATCGGCGGAGCCCGCGACAACGGCCTCGCAGCCGGATTCGATCACGGAGAACACGGTCACCGTGGGGGGCCAGAAGATCGCGTATCGTGCCGTGGCCGGCACCATCACCGTCGGATCGACCGACGGGGTGGACGCCGCGCTCAACCTCGACGGCCACTGGCTGCCCGATTCGGAGGCGGGCCAGGCCGCGGCCGCCAAGCCCGATGAAGCCCCGGCGACCGCGCGCGTGTTTTACGCCGCCTACTTCAAGAAGGACGCCGCCCCGGAGTCGCGGCCGGTGATGTTCTTCTACAACGGCGGGCCCGGATCCTCGACGATGTGGCTGCACATGGGCTCGTTCGGGCCGCGCCGCGTGGTGATCCCCGACACCGAGCACAAGGAAGGGGCTCCGTACACGATCGTCGAGAACCCATACAGCCTGCTCGACGTCGCCGACCTCGTCTTCATCGACGCCCCGGGCACCGGCTTCAGCCGGGTCATGGGCAAGGACAAGGAGAAGGCCTTCTACGGGATCGATCAAGACGCGCACGCCTTCGAGCGCTTCATCCGCCGCTTCCTGACCAGGTGGGACCGCTGGAACTCGCCCAAGTACCTCTTCGGCGAGTCGTACGGCACGCCGCGCTCGGCCGTGCTCAGCGCCATGCTCCAGAACGTCGACCTCAATGGCGTCGTGCTGCTCTCGGCCATCCTCAGCTTCGACAACTCGGTTGACGGCCCGCGCTTCAACCCGGGCGTCGACCAGGCGTACGCGCTGGCGCTGCCGACTTACGCGGCCACCGCCTTCTACCACAAGAAGCTGCCGAAGCAGCCCGCGGCGCTCGAACCGTTCCTCGGCGAGGTCGAGAGCTTCGCGCTCGGCGACTACATGTCGGCGCTCCTGCAGGGGTCGCAGCTGCCCGATGCCCGGCGGCAGGCGATCGCCGAGAAGCTGCACGAGTACATCGGCCTGCCGGTGGCCTACCTGCTGAAGTCCGACCTGCGAGTTGACGGCGGGGCCTTCTCCAAGACGTTGGACGACCCGGAGGGCGTCACGACGGGCCGGCTCGACACGCGGTACCAGGGCCCGGATATCGACCCGCTCTCCCAGTCGGCGCAGTACGACCCGCAGTCGAACGCCATCTCGTCGGCCTACACGACCGCGATCAACGACTACCTGCGCAACCAGCTGAGGTTCGGCCGCGACTGGACCTACAAGCCCGAGCTGTACGGCGACGGGCAGTTCCAGTGGGACATGAAGCACCAACAGCCGGGCATGCGGTTCTCATTCGGCGAGGGCGCGCCCAACGTGATGCCCGACCTGGCCTACGCGATGAAGATGAACCCGGGGATGCGGGTGCTGTTGGCCGGCGGCTACTTCGACCTGGCTACGCCGTTCTTCGAGGGGATCTACGAGATGCGCCACCTGCCCATCCCGCAGAAGCTGCAGCAGAACATCAGCTACAAGTACTACGAGTCGGGGCACATGGTGTACGTGAACGAGAACGTGCTGAAGCAGTTCCACGACGACGTGGCGAGCTTCGTGCGCGGAACCGAGGCGGGAAAGTAATCGGAAGTACGAAGTGGGAAGTACGAAGTAGGAAGTACGAAGTGCGAAGAGGCCGGTTGGGGCCGCCTGCGGGCGGCCCTCACCGATTCTGAGCCGCGCGATAGGTGTCCCGGCCGCCCATTACCGTCAGCAGCACCTTCAGGTACCAGCCGCCCACCGGCGTACCCGCCGGCGTCATGCGCGTCACCGCACAGTAGATCGCCTTCAGCGGCTCGTTGGTGAACACCGGCCAGTTGCTCCCGAACGCCTGCACGGCCTCCTGCCGCTCGCCCCTCGGCTCGCCGCTCGCGTCGCGGACGAGACGCGGAACGGCGAACCTGAATGTGTTCTTCATATAGAGCCGGATTACCAACAATGTGTCCGTGACAGAAGGACACCGTAGGTGCATCGAACTGCCATCGTCGAACGCTACAGCGTGTGGCAGGGGGCCGTGCTGCGCTGGGTGGTGCGTCAGTGTCTGCGCAATCCAGGCGGGAGTCTCAGCGTCCACCGGCTTCAGCAGGACCTAAAGGCCCAGGGACACGCCGTCGCCAAGGGTGCTGTCCAACGGGATGCTCGGGCACGTCTTCGATATAGTTTCCCCTTGCTGAGGCTGCGGGCGGGGCGTAAAGTGGACCCATTGAGTCCATAAAAGGAGCCCCCCATGAGATTTCTCGTCCACGTGTCGTTTCCGACAGGGAAGTTCGACAAGTACGTCACCGACGGCAGCATCGGCGCGAAGATGGGCAGGATCCTCGATGACACAAAGCCCGAAGCCGCCTACTTCTGTGCCATGAACGGCAAGAGAGGCGGGTTCCTGGTCGTGAACATGAACGACGTCTCGGAGATGCCAAAGTACGCCGAACCGTGGTTCATGCTGTTCGACGCCGACGTGCAGTTCATGCCGGCCATGACGCCGGCGGATCTGCAGAAGGCGGACCTGGTCAGCATCGGCAAGAAGTGGAAGTAGGACCCGGCGGGCTACGCCATATTGCCCGCCCAGATGTCTCCCACCGTGAACCCTTCGGGGAACGGATCCTCGGCGTCGACGACGTAGTGAGCGAAGCCGGTGATCCAGGCGCGACCGCTGATGGTGGGGACGACCGCGCGGTAGGGGCCGACGGTCGTCTCCTCGATCAGCCGTCCCGTGAAGATGGTCCCCAGGATCCCCTCGTGGTTGAAGTCCTGGTTCAGCCCGAGCTCTCCGCGCGCGTGGAGCGCCGCCATCTTGGCGCAGGTGCCCGTCCCGCACGGCGAGCGGTCGATCACGCCCGTCCAGGTGGCCGGCCGGCTCCAATCGAGCTTGCCACTCGACACGATCACCGCGTTCTTTCGGTGCGCGCCCGGCGCGCTGGGTACGCCTGACAGCTGAGCGATGGTGACGCCGGCGATCTCGTTGTTCTCCGGGTGGACGACGGGCAGTTGCTCCTGCGTCGCCGCCTTGATCATCTCGCCGATCCGGACGATATCGCGTCCCTCGTCCGGCGTGATCTTCAGGCCGAACGGCGCCGCGTCCGCGATGACGTAGAACATCCCGCCCCAGGCGACGTCCACGGTCACCGGCCCGAGCTGCGGCACCTCGATGGTCCGGCCCACGTGCACCGCGAACGCCGGCACGTTGCGGAAGGTGACCTTCGTCACCTTGCCGTTCGCGCACTCGGCGCGCACGCCCACCAGGCCGGCCGGCGCCTCGAGCACCAGCTCGGTGACCGGCTCGCGCATCGGGACCATCCCGGTCTCGAGCAGCGCCGTTGCCACGCAGATGGTGTTGCTGCCCGACATGGCCGGGTATTCCACCTGCTCCATGATGACAAAGCCCGCGTCCGCCTCGGGCCGCGTCGGCGGGAGGATCAGGTTGCAGTTGGCCGCCGGGAAGCCGCGCGGCTCACGCAGCATCCGCTTGCGAAGGTCGTCCTGGTGACGCTCGAGATGCTTCATCTTCTCGAACATCGTCTTTCCCGGCACGTCGCGCACGCCGCCGATAATCACGCGCCCGGGCTCGCCGCAGGCGTGGAGATCGACGGCCGTTATCATGTTGGTCAGCCGCATGGGAGTCCTCCGAAGGCGACTATTTCTTCGCGAGCATCTCGAGCGCGACCGATGTCATCAGCCGCACGCCAATCGGCAGCGCCTTCTCGTCGATGTCGAACCGCGCGTTGTGGTGCGGGTAGGGCCGGTTGTCCCCCATGCCCAGCATCGCAAAGGCGCCGGGCACCTTCTGCAGGAAGTAGGCGAAGTCCTCGCCGCCCATGACCGCCGGCATCATCTTCACGCTGTCGGTGCCGAACTCGCGCGTCGCCACGCGCGCTACCAGGTCCACCGAGGCCGCGTCGTTGATGACGGGCGGATACCCGTCGTCGTACTTGAATTCGGCTGTCGCGCCGAAGAGCTTGCACGTCGCGTCGCACACCTCGCCAAGCCGCTGCTTGATCGCGCGCTGGGTGTCGAGGTCGAGCGTGCGAACGGTTCCCGTCATGGTCACGGTGTCCGGGATGATGTTGTGGACCCGCCCGCCGTGGATGGTCGTGATCGACACGACGGCGGGCTGCATGGGAGTCGTGAAGCGGCTGACGATGGTCTGCGCCGCGACGACGAAGTAGGAGGCCACGACGACCGGGTCGACGGTGGCCTCGGGCTGCGAGGCATGGCCGCCGCGGCCGTGGATGGTGATCTCGAACTCGTCGGCCTGGGCCATGCAGGCACCGGCCTTGAGGCCGACGACGCCGGTGGGAAGCGGCTGCCAGAGGTGCAGGCCGAAGATCGAGTCGACGCCATCGAGCGCGCCCTCTTCGATCATCAGCGGCGCGCCTCCGGGCGGGTTCTCCTCCGACGGCTGGAACAGGAAGACGACGTTGCCGGGCAGCGTGTCGCGTCGCGCGGCCAGCAGGCGCGCGGTGCCCATGAGGATCGCCATGTGGCCGTCATGGCCGCAGGCGTGCATGACGCCGGCGTTCTGCGACTGGTAGTCGTGGCTGGCGATCTCGGCCACGGGCAGCGCGTCCATGTCGGCGCGCAGCGCAACGGTTCGCCCGGGCTGTCCGCCGCGGAGCAGGCCGCGCAGACCGGTCTTGGCGCACGTCTTGACCTCGAGGCCAAGCGACTCGAGAAACGCCCGCACGACCTGCTGCGTCCTGCGCTCTTCGTATCCCAGCTCGGGATGCCGGTGAAAGTCGCGCCGCCACTCGACCAGCGAGCCGGCCAGTGCTTCAACCTCGGTTGCCACTTTTCCCATGACTCATCCTCCAGGAATAATCGTCAGAGGCCCGCGTCCTCGCGGACCGTGTTGCCGTCTTCGCGAACGGGCAGAATCGCCATCGCCGCCATCGTCACGGCCGCGTTGACGGCCAGGCCGACGAAGCCGGCGTTCATGCCCAGGAACGGGTCGTGGCTGCTCCAGATGAGGCTCACGACCACGATCTCGCCGGTCACCAGGCCCGCCATGATGTGGCGCGCCCGGACGCGAGGGGCGAAGACCCCCAGCGCGATGCCGGGGAAAAACTGCGCGACGCCGTCGTAACCGAAGATTAGCAGGTTGACCAGTTCCTTCGGCGACCATAGTGCCAGCGCGAGCGCCGCCAGCGCGATGACGACCATGAAGCCGCGCGAGGCGCGCATCAGCTCGTCGTTGCCGACCTCTCGCCCGACGAGCGGCCGGTAGATGTTCTTGGCCGTCAGCGTCGCGGCCACCAGCAGCAGCATCGACGCCGGCACCATGGCGGTCACCGCGCCGGCACCGCCGACAAACCCCGCGAACCACGCCGGGTAGCTGCGCGTGACGAGCGCCAGCAGCGCCGTGTCCGGGTTCTTGAGGCCCGGGATCGCGAGCAGCGCCGTGAAGCCGACAAACAGGATCAGCAGGATCGGCAGCTGGTAGAGCGGCATGATCACCGCGTTGCGCCGGATGGTGCGGTCGTCCTTGGCGGAGAACGCCGACGCGAACATGTGCGGCCAGCAGTAGAACCCGAGCCCGGTGAGCAGGATCGTGCTGATGACCCACCGCACGCCCATCGTCGTCGTGCTGCCGGGGAAGACCACGTGCGCCGGGTGCTGGTGGACGAGCGCGTCCATCATGCGGCCGATCCCGCCGAAGTACATCGACGGCAGGCCGAACCCGATCACCACGACCGCGGCGATCATCGAGATGTCCTTGATGATCGCGACCCAGGCGATGCCTTTGAGGCCGCTCGTGTAGACGAACAGGCAGGTCAGCGCGAACGCGATCAGGATCGCCGAGGTCGACGAGAACGCGCCGCCGCTCGCGATCTCGACGATCATCCCGAGGCCGGCCAGCTGCAGTTGGAGGTAGGGCACGATCGACACGACGCCGACCAGTGCGACGACGCCGGCCAGCGCCGGGCTGTCGTAGCGCGCCAGGAAGAAGTCGGGCTGCGTGTGCAGGCCGCGCCGCTTGGCCATCCGCCAGATCGGCGGCAGCAGGAAGAACGAGATGGTGTAGCCGAGCGTGCCGTAGACGAGGATGTAGAAGGCCGGCGCCCCGCGCGAGTACGCCCAGCCGCTCGCGCCGAGAAACGTGAAAGTCGTGTAGATCTCGCCGGCCATCAGCAGCCAGACGAGAAGCACGCCGAACCGGCGGCCGCCGACGCTCCAGCGCTCGAGGCTCATCTCGCCACGGCCGCGACCGATGACGCCGACGATGGCCGAGACGACGATGAAGGCGAGGATGACCAGGAGGGGGACGGTCACAGCCGGTCTCCCTCGGGCGGATGCTCGTTCCCGCCGTGAACCAGCAGGTACGCCGCCCCGAGGAAGAGAGGCGTCAGGATCACCCAGCCGACGATCCACAGCAGGAGGAAGGGCAGCCCCAGGACGACCGGTTCGACGCGGTTGGCGAACGGCAGCCCGACCACCAGCACCAGCATGGGAATCACGGCCACGGCGAACGCGAGCCTCGTATGCATGCGCCTCCTGTCGGGACGATGTTTCATCGCGGGGCGTGCCGGCGTCAAGCGGCGGCTTCCAAGATAGAATGCCCCCACTATGATGACCTGGCGACGCGCGGCGTGGGTGGCGGCCCTTCTGATGATGGCGTCGGCCGTTGCGGCGTCTGCCGCGGGCGGAAAGGCCACAGTTCGGGAATACCGCAAGGTCTTCCGGACCTACCCGTTCTCGGACCCGAACCCGATCCCGCAGATGGGCCGCATCTATCCGTACTTTCGGTTCGACGGCTACACCGACATCCCTGTCGATCGCGAGTGGACCGTCGTCGAACTCGAGAACGACTACCTGCGCATCCAGATCCTGCCTGAGATCGGCGGCAAGATCTGGTCGGCGGTGGAGAAGTCCACCGGCCGGTCGTTCATCTACGACAACCACGTCGTCAAGTTCCGCGACATCGCGATGCGCGGCCCGTGGACGAGCGGCGGCATCGAGCCCAACTACGGCATCATCGGCCACACGCCAAACTGCGCGACGCCGGTCGACTACACGACGCGCGTCGAGGCCGACGGCAGCGCGTCGGTCGTCATCGGCGTTCTCGACCTGCTCACGCGCACGTCGTGGAGCCTCGAGGTCACGCTGCCCGCCGACCGCGCCTACTTCACCACGCGCTCGTTCTGGTACAACGCCTCCGGCCTCGAGCAGCCCTACTACACCTGGATGAATGCCGGCATCAAGGCGGCTGGCCACCTCGAGTTGGTCTACCCGGGCACGACGGCGCTCGGCCACGCCGGCGAAGTCGCGCCATGGCCGGTCAACCCGGCCAACGGACACGACGTCGCCTTCTACGAACAGAACGACTTCGGCTCCTACAAGTCGTACCACGTCGTCGGGCGCGAGACCGACTTCTTCGGCGCCTTCTGGCACGACGACGACTTCGGGATGGGCCACTACGCGAGGCGTGACGACAAGCTGGGGAAGAAGGCCTGGATCTGGGGCCTGTCGCGGCAGGGCATGATCTGGGAGAAGCTGCTCACTGACACTGACGGCCAGTACGTCGAGGTGCAGTCCGGGCGGCTCTTCAACCAATCGGCCGAGGGGAGCACGTTCACGCCGTTCAAGCACCGCGGGTTCGCGCCCGCCGCCGCTGACACCTGGACCGAATACTGGTTTCCGGTCAAGGGAACGGGCGGCTTCGTGACGGCCGACGAACACGGCGCGCTCAACGTCGTGATGCCGGAGACCGCGCGCCCGGGCGCCGCCCCGGGAGCGCCGACGGCGAAGGCGGCCCCGCTCGTGATCCGCTTCTCACCGCTCGAACCGGTGAACAACACGCTCGAAGTGCTCGACGGCGACCGCGTTGTCTTTTCGGCGCCGCTCGTGCTGAAGCCGATGCAGACCTGGTCGAAGTCGGTGGATGTTCACGTGAGGGCCGAACGGCTGCGGGTTCGGATCGGGGAGTGGTTCGACTACCGACCCGTCGCCGGAGACGAACTGTCGCGGCCGTTCGAGTCGCCGAAGGACTTCGACTGGACGTCGGTCCAGGGCCTGCACCTCGCGGGCAAGGAGTGGATGCGTCAGCGGGATTACACCCAGGCCCAGGCCTCGCTCGAGGCGTGCCTGAAGAAGGACCCCAACTACCTGCCGGCGCTGTCGGACCTGGCCATCCTGCGCTACCGGGCGATGGACTATCGAGGGCGCCTGGGCCTATGCGCGCCGGGCCCTCGCCATCGACACCTACGATCCGGCCTCCAACTACTACTACGGCTTGGCGGCGGCAGGGCTCGGCCGGACGGCCGATGCGAAGGACGGCTTTGAAGTGGCGGCGCAGTCGCCTGAGTACCGCGGCGCGGCCTGGACGGAACTGGCCAGGCTGTTCCTGAGGGTGGGCGACGCGACAGGAGCACGAGAATACGCGTCGCGGAGCGTGGCCGCCGACCCGATGAACCTCGACGGTTTCCGCCTGCTCGCCGTGGTCGGCCGGACGGCCAGAAATGCCGCCTTGGCGGCCGCGGCGCTCGCGCGCATCGCCGAACTGAGCGCCGTCGACCACTTTCCACGCGCCGAGGCCTACCTGGCAAGTCGCAGCCCGCAGGCGCGGCAGGCTCTGGTGAACGGCGTGCGCAACGAGCTGCCGCACGAGACGTTCCTCGAACTGGCCGCGTGGTATCGAGGCGTGGGCCGGCTCGACGACGCGCGGGACGTACTCGAGGCGGCGCCGCAGGACGGCGAGACACTCTACTGGCTCGCGTTCGTCCTGGACGCGCTGCACGACCCGGCGGCGGCCGAGACGCTTCACCGAGCGGATGCCGCGTCGGCGCGGCTCGTCTTCCCGTTCCGATCCGAGAGCGCTCCGGTCTTCGAGTGGGCGATGAAGAAGACGGCGAACTGGCGCCCGCGCTACTACCTCGCGCTCATTCTCTGGGATCGCGGCGACACGAAGCGCGCGCTCGACCTGCTGAACGCGGGCGGCGACACCCCGGACTTCGCTCCCCTCTTCGCTGCCCGCGCGAAGCTGGAGGAGTCGTCGTCGCGTGACCGCGCATTCGCCGACCTGCGCCACGCCGCGGAACTCGATCCCGGCGAATGGCGCTACGGCCGGCTCCTCGCCGAGCGCTTCATCGACGACAGGGCCTTCGACCAGGCGCTCGCGACGGCGGCGCGATACCACGCGGCATCGCCGGAGAATTCGATCCTCGGTCTCCTCCACGTCAGGACGCTGCTGCTGACGCGACGATTCACCGACGCCGTCGACCTGCTGGCCGGGCTGAACGTCCTCCCGCACGAAGGCGCCACCGAGGCCCGCGGCCTCTACCGCGAGGCGCAGCTGATGGTGGCGGTCCAGGAGATGAAGGCCGGACGATTCGACGCCGCGCTGCTGCGGATTGCCGCCTCTCGCGAGTGGCCCGAGCATCTCGGTGTCGGCAAACCCTACCCGGCCGATACCGACGAGCGGCTCGAGGACTATCTTGCCGCGCAGTGCCTCGCCGGACAGGGGAAGAAGGGCGAGTCCGACGCGCTTTTCGAGAAGCTGGCCATGACCGGCCGAACGAAACCTGGGCCCGGCCGCATCGTGGCCGCGCTCGCGGCCGAATCGCTGGGCCAGCCGTCGGAGGCCGAGCGGATCCTGACGCCCTGGCTTGACGGATCGCCGGACCCAAGAATCGTCGCCTGGGTCCATCAGGCGCTCGCCGGGCAGCACGCGCCCTGGCCGCCCGGCGCCACCTCGACCGAGGAATGGCGTGTGATGGCCGAGTGGGTCGGCCGCTGAAGCGTGGTATTCTCCCCGAACCCGGCCGGGAGCCGGCCGGGCTCTGTCCTTTCACAACCGAGGTCGAAATGCGTCGAATCACCGGTTCGGTGTCCATCCTGGTCGGCATCATGTCGCTGCTGCTGTGGACGGCCGTGTCCGCGCAGCAGGCGAAGTCGCCGTACATCAAGGCGTCGGGCGCGGCATTCGGCAACGCCGACGCCATCACGCAGGACGAGCTGAAGACGTACCAGTACTTCCTCTCCGCCGATGCCCTGCAGGGCCGCAACCTGCCGTCTCCGTCGTACGACGCGGCGGCGCTCTACATCGCGAGCCACCTGAAGGAATGGGGCCTCAAGCCAGGCGGCACGGCCACGCCGCCGGAGGGTCCGCTCCAGCCGTACCTGATTCCGTTCGATTCTCGTGAGCAACCAGCTCGACGCGCGCAACATGCAGCTCTCGGTCACGCTTCCTCCCTCCACCGGCCGCGGCGGGCGCGGCGGCGTGGGCGGAGGGGCAGCGGCAGCGTCGGTCGGCTCGCAGGCCGCCGTGCCGCGCAGTTTCGAGTACGGCAAGGACTGGACGGCGGGGGGCGGCGGTTTCGGCGGACGCGGCGGTGCCGTGTCGGCGGCCGAGATCAAGGGTGCGAAGCTGGTCTTCGTGGGCCACGGGTACGTCATCAACAAGACCAAGGTCAACCCGTACCAGGGGATCGACGTCCGTGGCAAGGTGATGATCGTTGCCGGGGTTCCGCCTGAGATGGCCGCTGCCGCGGGCGGCCGTGGCGGCGGGCGCGGCGCGCCCAATCCGCTCGGCGTCGAGAACACCGACTTTGTGGCGCCGCAGACCTACGCCGCGAAGAACGGCGCGGCCGGCATCATCATGATCCCGAACTTCCAGCAGCTGTCGACGATGGCCAACCCCGCGCCGCCGAGGGCGTCGCTCAACGGGCCGTCGTACCAGGTCGTGAAGTTCATGGCCAACCGCCCCGCCTCGGTGCCGACCGTGACCGCGGGCATCGAGCTGATCAACGCGCTGTTCCAGGGCGAGAAGCTGAACGGCTCGCAGGTGTTCACCGCCGGGTCGGCCAACACGCCGGCCGAGTCGTTCGATCTCTCGGCGGCCAAGACCGTCTCGCTCGAGGTCGCGGTCACCAGCCAGAAGAACCACGCCTACAACGTCATGGCCGTGCTCGAGGGACGGGACCCCGCGCTCAGGAACGAATACGTCGTCATGAGCGCCCACCTCGACCACATCGGCCTCTCCCAGCCCGACGCGAACGGCGACGGGATCAACAACGGCGCCGACGACGACGCGTCGGGATGCACGGCGCTGATGGGCGTCGCGCACGCCTACGCGACGGGCGCGTCCAAGGGGATGCGGCCCAGGCGGACGATGATCTTCCTGTGGGTGGCGGGCGAGGAGAAGGGGCTGTGGGGCTCGCAGTACTTCAACGAGTTCCCGCCGGTCGACGTCACCAAAGTGGTCGCCGACCTGAACATGGACATGATCGGCCGCAGCAAGACGCCGGGCTACGTCGATCCGCAGTCCTACAAGCTCGCCGAGCCCAACGAGGTGTTCATCGTCGGGCCGCGCGTGGCGAGCGACGAGTTGGGGAAGATCCTCGAGAAGGTGAACGGGTCGTACCTGAAGATGAAGCTGAACGACTTCTACGACACGACGGCGCCCGACGCGACGCACGACAACATCGGGCCGGGGACGGCGGGGCAGCGGATCTTCTACCGCAGCGACCATTACAACTTCGTGAAGATGGGGATCCCGATCGCTTTCTTCAGCGACGGCCTGCACGTGGACTATCACCGTGTGACCGACAGCGCCGAGAAGATCGACTACGACAAGGTGGAAGCCGTGTCGAAGACGATCTACGCGCTGGCCTGGACGCTGGGGAGCTCCGCCACCCGCCCCAAGCTCAACGAGAAGCTCCCCGAGCAGCTCGTGAACGACATGAAGGCGGCGAAGGAGCAGGGCTGGGGCAAGAGGGAGCCGGGCGTAAGATAGCCTCAACCATGGGCTTGCGAGTCCTGCTCGCCACTCCGTATGACCTGGCGGTGCCCGGCGGTGTCAACAGCCAGGTCATGGGACTCCATCGCGCGCTGGTGGCGCGTGGCATCGACGTGCGCCTGGTCGGCCCGTCGTCGGCCCCGCTGCCCGGGGACGAGCCGCGCATCGTGGCGCTCGGCCGCCCGGTGGGGATCCCGTTCAACGGCGCGACGAGCCGGGTGACGCTCGATCCCAGGGTCCTGCCCGCCCTGCGGCGTCTCGCGCGCGAGTTCGACCCAGACGTCGTGCACGTGCAGGAGCCGGTCAGCCCGCTGCCGTGTGCGGCGCTGCTGTGGCTGGCTCCCGAGCGCGCGTTTCGTGTCGGTACGTTCCACACTTACTCAGAGACGAGCCAGGGGTATCTGATCGCCTGGCCCTGGGCACGGCTGGTCTGGTCGAAGCTGCACGTGCGCGTGGCGGTGTCGGAAGCGGCGAGGGAATTCGCGACGCGTTACCACCGGCTGCCGTTCGAGATCATTCCGAACGCGATCGAGTTGCCGGCGTCGCCGCCGCAGCCACGACCGACGACCGGACCATGCCGGGTCCTGTTCCTCGGCCGACTCGACGAGGAGCGCAAGGGATTCGGGCCGCTGCTGCGCGCGATTGGGCGCGTGGAGTCGGACGCTCCGGGCACGCTGGCGCTGACGGCCGTTGGCCGTGGATCGGAGCCGTGGCAGCGTGAAGCCGCCGGACTGCCGGTGAGTTTCGAGGGCGAGGTCGGGAACGGGAGCATCGCCCAGGTCTTTGCCGCGGCCGACATCGTGGCCATCCCGTCGACCAAGGGCGAGAGCTTCGGCCTGGTCGCGCTCGAGGCGATGGCCTACGGCCGGCCGGTCATCGCCTCGAGGATCGCGGGGTATGCCGCCTGGCTGGAAGAGTCGGCCTGCCTGGTGCCTCCCGGGGACGAAGCGTCCCTGGCTCAGGCCTTGAAGGACCTAGCCACCAGCCCGGCGCGGCGCGCCGATCTCACGGCGCGCGGCGCCATGCTGGTCCAGCAGTACCTCCTGGGACGCCGTCGTCGAGCGTTGGCTGGCGCTCTACGAGAACGGCGTCCGCTCTCGCCTCGTCGGGCGACCAAAGGGCGGTGAATTGTAGGTCGGGACCCTACGCCTTGGCGGTGGCCTTCGCCGCGCCGGCCTTCGCGGGGCCGGCCTTGGCCGGGCTGGTCTTGGCAGTGCTGGTCTTTGCGGTGCCGGCCTTCGTCGTGCGGCGAGGTTTCGCTGCTTTCTGCGGTGCCGGGGACGCGGTCCGCTCCAGCGCCACCAGGCTGGTGGCAAACGTCTTGACCCCGTGCTCGTCGAAGTTGATCACGGTGTGGTGGTCGTCCGCGCCGGTGATCGTTCCGGCGCCATAATTCGCCTGCACGACGCGATCACCAATCTTGAACGATGCCATGATCACCTCGGGAAGATAGGATTGACGGTGTGCCGAGCACTTCAGACAGTACCCCCTTTTCGCACCTCGAATCAAGGACCGTGTGCGGGGCCAGTGTCGTTTTTTGCCGAAACGCGCTAGAATGAAACAGTAGCCAACCCTCGAAAGCCCGCGATACGAGCTGAAACGAGTCGCGTGGACTCGCTCCTCTCTCTTGCGACGTTTTCACCGGTCAGCCGCTGCGTCGAGGCGCGCCGCCTCGACTTCACCAACCGAGCGCGGCCGCGACGCGGCCGCCAGAGTCGCAGATCGCGAGGAGCACGTCAGATGGGCCTTAGACTCTACGTCGGCAATCTCTCGTTCAACACGACGGAGCAGGAACTCCAGGCGCTGTTCGAGACCGCGGGGCAGGTGGCGACGGTCACCGTCATGCGCGACACCGCCACGGGCCGTGCGCGCGGGTTCGGGTTCGTCGAGATGGCGACCGAGGCGGACGCGCAGAACGCGGTCGCGCAGCTCAACAACCGCGAACTCGGCGGACGCAACCTGACGGTCAACGAAGCCAAGCCGCGCCCGGAGCGGTCGGGCGGATTCGGCGGCGGCGGCGGCAGCCGGCGTCGCGAGCCGCGTTGGTAACCGTCGGCGGCACGCATTCCTGACCACCAGGCCCGAGAGGGCGGCGGGCGGTCTGCGACCCGGGTCCGGCAGACCGCGCTTCCGCCCCTCGTTCACCCAGTCGAACCGGGGCCGTGCGCTGACAAAGGCATTCGATTTTGAGCAAAGACGATCTTCTCGACATCCAGGGCATCGTGACCTCGATCCACGGCGGCGGGTTGTACCGCGTGCAGGCTGACGCGGGCCATGAAGTGCTGGCCCAGCTGAGCGGCCGCATGCGCCGCTTCCGCATCAAGGTCGTCACCGGCGACCGCGTCACCGTCAGCGTGTCTCCCTACGACATGGTGCGCGGCATCATCACCTTCCGCGCCCGCTGATCGATTCCCGATATCGTGCTTGTCACTCCGCCCGGTCCCGTGATAGAAACCCGGGCCATGTCCGGCACGACCGCCGATTCTTCCGGCGGCCGCCGTCGTCCGGTCTCTCGGAGAACGATCATGAGAAAACGTGTCGTGTGGCTCTCGTGCGCGCTCGTCGTAGTGTACGCGGTGATGCTGGCCGGCCCCGCCCTGCGTGCCGGCAGCGAGAACATCAACTACGCCGACATCAACAAGATCAAGGCCGAAGGCCTGCAGCATTCGCAGGTGATGGAACTGTGCAGCTACCTGGCCGACGTCTACGGTCCCCGGCTCACGGGCTCACCGGCGGCGCTGAAGGCGGCCGAGTGGGCCGTCACCACCATGAAGGGCTGGGGGCTCGCCAAGGTGGCGATCGAGCCGTGGGTGAACCGGAACGGCTTCGACCGCGGCTGGACCAACGACAAGTTCTACATGGAAGTGACGGCGCCCGAGCACTTTCCGGTGCCAGGAACGCCCATGGGATGGACACCGGGCACCAGTGGCCTCGTGAGCGGTGAAGCGGCTCTCGTCACGGCGACGACCGAAGAGGAACTGGCGCAGTACAAGGGGACGCTGAAAGGGAAGTGGGTGCTGCTCGGCGATGAGGTCAAGGTGGCCGCGTTCTGGGAGCCCCGGGCCAAGCGGTACACCGAAGAGGATTTGTCGAAGCTGGAGCTGCAGCCGCCTCCTCCCGCGCTCGAGTTCGGCGTGACGCCGCCCGGCCAGCGCGGCGGCGCGCCGGCAGCGGCTCCTGCCCAGCAGGGTCCGCGGGCTGGCGGACCAGGGCAGCAGGGTCGGAACTTCCCGACGATTCGCGCGGATTTCCTGCGGGCCGAGGGCGCGCTCGGTACGCTGCAGACCGTGGCGATCGGCCACGGCCTTTACCAGATCAGCGGCAACCGGAGCGCCGACCCGGCGACGACGCTGCCGGCCATCTCCATCGCCGCCGAGCACTACAACCGCATCGCCCGGATTCTTGCCAAGAAGATCCCCGTCACGATCGAGGCGGACATCAAGAACACCTACTACCCGAATCCGCCGGTCTTCAACGTCGTCGGCGAGATTCCCGGCACCGACAAGGCGGACGAGATCGTGATGATCGGCGGCCACATCGACTCCTGGCACGCGGCCACCGGCGCGGCGGACAACGGAGTCGGGGCGATGGCGATGCTCGAGGCGATCCGCATTCTCAAGGCGAGCGGCGTCAAGCTGCGGCGGACCGTCCGTCTCGGGTTGTGGGAAGGCGAGGAAGAGGGCCTCATCGGTTCGCGCGAGTATGTCTCGGCGCACTTCGCCTCGCGCCAGGCGCTGCCGACGCAGCCGGGCGCGCAGCCTGCCGCGGGCGGCGGGGGCGGGATGCGCGGCGGCCCGCAGGGACCGCTCGAGAAGAAGCCCGACTACGACAAGCTGTCGGTCTACTTCAACATCGACAATGGGTCCGGCGCGCTGCGCGGCATCTACCTGCAGGGGAACGACGCGGCCGGTCCGATCTTCCGTGAGTGGATGGAGCCGTTCCGCAGCCTGGGCATGACGACGATCACGATCCGGAATACCGGCGGCACCGATCACCAGTCGTTCGACGGCGTCGGGTTGCCCGGTTTCCAGTTCATCCAGGACGAGCTGGAATACAACGGCGTCACGCACCACTCGAACATGGACACCTACGAGCGGCTGCAGCCGAACGACGTCACGAAGATGGCGACGATTGCGGCGGGCTTCGCCTATCTCGCCGCCAACCGCGACGAGATGATCCCGCGCAAGCCGCTGCCCGCGCCCGGCACGGGCGGGGGACGCCGGGGACAGTAAGAGGCTCAGGGCTCAAGGCCCGGCGGCTCGACCAGCCGCCGGGCCGACAATCTCGCGAGCTCCGCCGGGCGCTTACTCCCGCTGGTTCTCCTTCCTCGGCGTGAGCACGAACCGCTGCAGCACCACCGCCACCAGCGCCAGACACACAGCCAGTCCCGCAAGCGACATCACGCGGTAGAGGCCCGGCAGGCGCGAGACGTCCGACAGGAATCCCTTGAGCAGCGCCACCGTCAGCAGCAGGATGGCCGACACGCGCGCCTCGTGCGACCGCAGTGCGATCCCGGCGGCCAGCATCACGACGGCGAAGATCGCCCAGCCGAGCGTGTAGGTCAGGTTCTGCGCGAGGCCGGCCGACAGGGTGAAGGTGATCCGGTCGCCGGTCGCGAAGAAATCGGCGATCTCGATGTTCATCAGGACGAAGAGCAGCACCGTGCCGCCCACCGCCGCAAGACGCGAGCCGGTCAGCCAGCCCGAGATCTCGTCGCGCCCTTTCGAGAGCAGCCACGACGCCGCGAACATCGCCAGCGCGCAAGTCAGGTACGTGTAGAGATACCAGTTGAGGATGCGGATCTCGCTGCGCGTCTGGTAGACGAGCACCTCGGGGTTGAGCACCAGGCGCGCGAAGACCACCGCCAGCAGCGCGACCGCCCACCAGAACAGGCCGCGGTGAGGAATCCGCCGGAACAGCCACGCGAGCGCCGCGCCCTCGAGCGCCCAGCCGACGGTCAGCCACGCCTTGTCGAGTTGCAGCGGGACAGCCACGGTCAGCAGTGCCAACACGGCCGCCGCCACCAGCGCCAGCCGGCCGAGCGTGCGGTCGCTCGGGGGCTCGAGCTTCAGCAGCGCGAAGAGCACGACGCCGAGCAGCGCCGCCTGCGCGACGGGCAGCAGGCCGATCGCGCCGCCATAGCCGCCGTTGGTGAGACTTACGCGCGCGACCTCGAAGAATGACGCGCTCGCCATCACGGCCGCGAGGTGCGGAGAGAGGTCCTTCCCCACTCGGCGTCCGAGCACGAGCGGATAGGCCATGAAGACCAGGTAGATCGGCGTGGCCAGCACCAGCGGATCCTGCCATCTGGCGGCCGGCATCAGGTAAATGAGCGCGGCCGCGCTCGCGACACCGCACGCCGCGACGTCGAGGAGGTGCCAGTCGCCGA
The DNA here is from genome assembly GCA_963727765.1 of uncultured Acidobacteriota bacterium. Classification (GTDB taxonomy): domain Bacteria; phylum Acidobacteriota; class Vicinamibacteria; order Vicinamibacterales; family Fen-181; genus FEN-299. The sequence continues at coordinate 12,479 of CAVSGZ010000012.1, read as the reverse complement.
GCGTCGCCAGCGCGAGCAGGCAGAGGACGAACAGCACATGGAATCCCGCAAGCGTCGCGGCGCCCGGGCTCCCATCGCAGGTCGAGCCGACGATCAGCAGGACCTGGCCGAGGAGCAGGGGGACGACAGCCGCGGCGAAGAAGCCGATGCGCCACCTGGAATCGGCAACCCGTTTCGCGGACAGCGCCAGCGTGGCCACCCCGATCGCGGCGATCCCCACGCTGGCGGCCATCGCGACCAGGGGCCACGGCGCAACGGTGACGGTCGCCGCCCAGGCGATCAGGATCACCTGTGACAGCCCGAGCGCCGTCGCCAGCAGCTCCGCCCGCCGCGAGTAGAGTGCCGCTCCCGCGAATGCCACGTCGAGCGCAAACAGCGCGCCGAGCATCGGCCAGGGCGGCACGCCGAGCGATGGCTGCACCGCCACCGACATCAGGAAGGCATGGCCCATGAGCGCGAGCGCCAGGCCCGACTGCGTCTGGTCGGAGGCCGCGTCGGCCGACCCGCCGGCCGTCCAGAAGTGCCCAGTCACGGTCAGCAGCGTGAAGCCGACAGTTACGGCGATTGCGGGCGTGAGCTGGGCCGTCAGCGCGCCGCTGAACCACCAGCTCGCGAGCACCAGCCAGGACAGGGCGCCACCGGCGATGACGAACGCCCGCCGCCTGACCGCGTGTCCCTCGACCATCACCGCAAGGTTGAGCAGGCCGAGGAGCACGGCGAGTCCCCACAGCGAGGACGACGCCACCGACTCGCCCGAGAGGAAGAGGAGCAGCGCGATGCTGAGCAGCAGCAGGCCGGTGCCAAGCCACGCCGGCTCGAGCGACCTTCCCCGACGCCTGGCGACAATGGGTACCGCGAGGAACAGCATGCCGAACGCCGCGTAGACGAGAAGGGCCGACAGCAGACGATCGGCGGTGAGGGAATGGGCCGACCAGGCTGCCTCGGCGGCCACGGCGAGAAATGCCGCGATGAAGTAGACGAGCCCCTCGCGCTCGACGACCGCGAAGGCGGCGCAGCAGGCGACGAGTGCCAACAGCACGGTGAAAGACAGCGCCGGCGATGCCGCCGCCGTCTCGGCCGTCGCGAACGTCGGGAACATGAACAGCAGCAGCGGCGCGGCGTAGACGGCCAGCCGGCCCGAACCTTCGATGCGCCTGGTCCCATGCCCGTTGGCCAGCCCCGTCGCCAGGTAGAACGCCACGAAGAGGCCGACGAACCCGAGAACAATGTGATAAGCGGCCGCATGCGTCGGGCCGCCTCCGTAGGTCATCGTCGCCCACGCGGCAACCACCACGACGGTGGTCATCGCGCCGAGGCCGTGCAGCCACGACTGGCCGCGCCAGAGCGCCACGGCGAACAGGCCGGCGTCGACCACGAACAGGAACCCGAACATCAGCGCCGGGTAATCGCCGTAGGCTTGCGACGTCGCCAGGTAGAGCGCGAAGAGCAGCGGCAGCGCGGCGTTGAGCCCCGCGATCTCCTCGAACCAGTTGCGCTCGCCGCCCTCTGCCGGACCTTTCGCCAACGCGCCGGTGCGGCCGGCGAGACCGAGCCCCGCGATGGCGAGCAGCGGGAAGGCCAGGAAGATCGCGGAGGCCGTGGGCACGCGGCCGGGTCTCATGAACGTGGCCACCCAGCCCCACTGGTAGATGGTCGTGAAGAGCAGGCTCAGCGCCGCCAGCACCGGCCACCGCTTCTTGTAGGCCACCCAGCCGAGGCCGGCGTTGAGCAGCAGCAGGTAGCCGAACAGGCTGAGGGGATCGTCCTGTCCGGTGGAGAGGAGCGCGGGCGTCGAGAAGCCACCGACCAGGCCCAGCAGCGCGATGAACACCGAGTCGCGCCGGATGGACAACGCGACCGCGACGACCGCCACCAGCGCGAGCAGCGCGAACGCCGTGACAGGTCCGATCAGATGCCACAGGCGATAAGCCGCGAAGAAGGATGAGAACAGGATGACGATCGACGAGCCGTCGAGCGCGTTGGCCGTCACCGGGTAACGCCGCGCCGCCTTCAGCTCGCACCCGACGAGCAGGCCGAGACCCACGATCACCCCGATGGCCAGGCGGACCGGCGGCTGCAGCCATCCCTGCTGAATGCTGTAGCCGAGGAAGAAGATCGCCGCGCCGGCGAGCGCGATACCGGCGGCCCACGAGAACAGGCGGACGCCGATCAGCTCCTCCCAGTCGAACCTCTTCGAGGGCGGCAGCTCCAACACCGGCGCCGGACGTGGACGCGGCCTGGGCTGGGGTTCGGCGGCTGGCTTCGCAGCCGGCACCTGAATCATCGGCTGCGGAGAAGGCTGAGGGGGTCTTGCCGGCGGCGGCGGGATGATGGCCGGCTGAACTGGCGGCGGAGAAGCAACTGGCTGAACTGGGGCCGGCGCTCTCTCGATGGGCGGCGCCGCGTCGCGCGACTCGAGGGCGGCGACCCTCATGTGCAGCCGCGCCACCCACAGCAGCAGTCCGACGATCGCGAGAAACAGGATGACCATGCCGTCCACCCTCTCTCCGGCTACTTCGCTGTCTCTGGGGCTACCTGAAGGACTGTCCGGCTGATGTTACCGCAGGAACGAAAAAGGGGGCCTCTTATCGGGAGGCCCCAAGGAGGTGGGTAAGTTCGGGTCCAGCTGTCATATACGGCATACCCCTGCCGAACGCTTACCGGCCGACGTGTGAACGAAGACTTTCGCTAGACCGGGCGAAAGTCTGATTGCTCGAGGTAGTCATCGAAATCGCGGACCACCACGTCCGCGCCGACGGCGGGGGCGAGGAAAACCTCGGGCGGGAAGCTGTTCGAGATCGCCACCGTGCGCATCCCCGCCGCGCGGGCGGCGAGGATGCCGATTGGCGCGTCCTCGAAGGCGACGCACTCGGCAGGCGGCACCCCGAGGCGCTCGGCGGCCGCCACGAAGACGTCGGGGAACGGCTTCCCGCGCGCGACCTGGTCGCTGCGCACGACGCAGGTCAGCCGCGAGGTCAGGCCCAGCTCGGCGAGCGTGTGGCTGACGTTGTCGGAAGGCGCGGAGGTCGCCACCGCGACAGGGATCGCCCGGGCTTGGAGCGCGTCGAGCAGGTCCACGAGCCCGTTGACGGGCGCCAGGCGGCCGACCGACAACTCCCGGTAGAGCGTCTCCTTCTCCTCGGCGAACGCCCGCTGCTCCTGGTCGGTCAGCTCACGCCCGAACAGGTCCGGGAAGATGTCGCGATTGCGGCGTCCGTCGAGCCGCTTGCGGTCGTCAATCGTGAGAGGCGTCAACCCGTGGCGCTCGCAGAAGACCGCGAATGCGTCCATGTGAACCGCCATGTTGTCGACAATCGTGCCATCGAGATCGAAGATCGCGCCGCGCATCATGGAGATCATTATCCCATGGGCTTTCGGTGCTCCGCCCGGTAGACCTTCGACGGCAGCGGGTGGTCGAGGCGACCTTCGATGAAGCTCGACGCCGAAACCAGGCGCGCGAGATCGACGCCGCTCGCGACGCCCAGGCCGTCGAGCATGTAGACGAGGTCCTCGGTGGCGAGATTGCCGGCCGCTCCCGGGGCGAACGGGCATCCTCCCAGACCTCCCGCCGACGCGTCGAACGTCGTCACGCCCATTGAGAGCGCCATCAGGACGTTGGCGAGGCCCGTGCCCCGCGTGTCGTGGAAATGGAGCGCCGTCACGCCGACGGGAACGACGGCGCGGACCGTCTCGAGCAGCGCGCGCACCTGGCCCGGGTGGGCGACGCCGATCGTGTCGCTGAGCACGACCTCGTACACGCCGAACGACAGCAGGCGCTCGGCGAGGTCTGCGACCCTCGAGGCCGGCACGTCGCCCTCGTAGGGGCAGCCGAAGCTGGTCGAGAGGTAGCCGCGCACCCGCACGCCTGCCGAGACGGTGGCCGCGACGATCTTCCGGAACTCGGTCAGCGATGCCTCGATCCCGCGGTTGATGTTCCGACGGCTGAACGTCTCGGAGGCCGCCGGGAAGATGGCCACCTCGGCGAGGCCCGCCGAGCGCGCGCGCCGCAGGCCGGCGAGGTTCGGGACGAGCGCGGAGTAGATGGTGCCGGAGCGGCGCCGGAGGCCCCTGACGACGGCGTCGGCATCGGCCATTCGCGGAACGCGCTGCGGACTGACGAACGCCGCCACCTCGATAGCGGAGAGGCCCGCCGCCGACAGGCGATCGATGAACTCGATCTTGTCCTCGACCGTCACGACGGCGCGCTCGTTCTGGAGGCCGTCCCTCGGGCCGACCTCGACGATGCGCACCGCGGCCCCGGGAGGGGGATGGTCGGTCACGCGAGTTCCACCAGCGCTACGCCGGGCTGCACCAACTCGCCGACGCGGCAGAGCACCGCCTTGACCGTGCCCTCGTGCGGCGCCCGCACCGGCAGCTCCATCTTCATCGCTTCGAGCTTCACCAGCACCTCGCCCTTGCCGACCTGCCGCCCGGGCTCCACCAGAATGGCGGTGACCTTGGCGGGCATGGGCGAGGACACGGCGTCCGGCGCGCCTCGCCCGGGCCCGCCTCGACGCAGCCCGGAGGGCGAAGGCTGGCCGCCATCATCCACAGTGAACTCGTAGACCTCGCCGTCGACGAACACCTGCCGCGTGTCGCCACGGGCGACGACGAACACCTGTCGCCACCGCCCGCCTTCGCGCTGCGCGCTTCGGCGGGCAGGCTCGCCCTCACGCACGCGGAACGCGTCGTGGCCGACGGCGGTGATCGCCAGCGTCGCCTCGTCGTCGATGCGCGCCTCGCCCGCGGGAGACACGGTCACCCGATGCTCGTCGTCCCCGTGCCGGACGGTGAAGGTGCCGGTCCTCATCGGTTCGCATTCCTCCGCGCCTGGCTCTCCACCGCCGTGCCTGAGCCCTGAGCCTTCTAGTTTCTCCATCCCGTGAGCCTCTCCCACGGATCCGGCACGGCTGCTGCGGTCGTCGTCCGGACGGCACCAAGCGGCTCGTATGCCGCCGCTGCCGCGAGCGCCGCGCCGAGGCCCGGTCCGTCCGCGGCCTCGCACAGCGCCAGCCCCTCGTCGTCGAGGAACGCGGTGTCGATGCCGCCGTCGCCGAAGCGCCGGTGCTCGAGCACGCGGATGAGGAACGGGATGTTGGTGCGAATTCCGAGCACGGCGAACTGCCGGAGCGCGGCAGCCAGCCGGAGTCGCGCGGCCTCGCGCGTCTCGGCCCAGGCCACCAGCTTGGCCAGCAGCGGGTCGTAGTAGACGCTGACCTCCCGGCCTTCGGTGACGCCGCTGTCGACGCGGATCCCCGGCCCCTGCGGTTCGCGGTAGAGCGTCAGCGGGCCAGCCTGCGGCAGGAATCCCTGCGTCGGATCCTCGGCGTAGATCCGGCACTCGATCGCGTGGCCGCGCTGCGCCAGCTGCGCCTGCGTCCACGGCGCCTCTTCTCCCGCCGCGACGCGAAGCTGCGCGTGGACGAGATCCACGCCGACCACCGCCTCGGTGACCGGGTGCTCGACCTGCAGCCGCGTGTTCATCTCGAGGAAGAAGAAGCGGGCGTTCCCGCCGCGGCCTTCGACCAGGAACTCCACCGTGCCGGCGTTCCGGTAGCCGATGTGGCGCGCGAACGCGACGGCCGCCTCCGTCATCTGCGACCTCAGTTCGGGCGCGATCGACGGCGACGGTGTCTCCTCGACGATCTTCTGGTGGCGGCGCTGGATGGAGCAGTCGCGCTCGAACAGGTGGACGACGTGGCCGTGCGCGTCGCCGAGGACCTGGACCTCGACGTGCCGAGGCCGCTCGATCAGGCGCTCGAAGTAGATCGTCGCATCGCCGAACGCGGAGCCCGCCTCGTGCCTCGCCGAGGCACAGGCCTCGGCCAGCCCGGCCGCGGACTTCACGACGCGCATGCCCTTGCCGCCGCCGCCGGCCGACGCCTTCACCAGCAGCGGGTAGCCCACGCGTCTAGCCGCGGCGCGAAGCGAGGCGTCGTCCTGGCCGTCGGACGTGGCGCCGGGGACGACGGGGAGGCCCGCCTCGAGCGCGCGTGCCCTCGCCTCGATCTTCGAGCCCATCTGCGCGATGACTGAGGCTGGCGGGCCGACGAAGATGAGCCCCGCCTCCTCGCACGCGGCCGCGAACGACGCGTTCTCGGCGAGGAAGCCGTAGCCGGGGTGAACCGCGTCGGCGCCCGTCTGACGGGCCGCGTCGATGTGGCGGGAGACGACGAGATAGCTCTCGGCGGCAGACGAGGGGCCGATGGGCACGGCCTCGTCCGCCATGGCCACGTGCCGGGCGTCGCGGTCGGCCTCGGAGTAGACGGCCACCGTCTCGACGCCCAGCTCGCGGCAGGCGCGGATGATGCGAACGGCGATCTCGCCGCGGTTGGCGACGAGCAGGCGGCGGATCACGAACGCACCCACCTCGGCGGCCGCTTCTCGAGGAACGCGCGCATGCCGTCCTGCCCCTCGGCCGACACGCGGCGGGTCGCCAGCGTCTCGGCGGTGAGCGACGCGACGTCGGCCGGCGGCCTGCCGAAGACCTCGCGGATGAGCGCCTTGGCGCCGCGCACCGCCTGCGGGCCGGCCGCCACGATCTCGTCGAGGTAGCGGCCGACCTCGGCGTCGAGCGTTCCGGCCGGCACCACGGCGTGCACGAGACCGATGTCCTTCGCGCGCGCGGCGCTGAAGCGGGCGCCGGTGAGGAACAGCTCGCGGGCGGCCGAGCGGCCGATCTTCGCGAGCACGTAGGGGGAAATCACGGCGGGGATGATCCCCAACTTCACCTCGGTGAATCCGAACACCGCGTCCTCGGCGGCGACCACGATGTCCGACACGGCGGCCAGTCCGACCCCGCCCGCCAGCGCCGCGCCGTGGATCCGGCTGACGAGCGGCATCGGCAGCTTGTCGAGCGTCTCGAACATCGAGGCGAGGCGGGCCGCGTCGGCGACGTTGTCGTCGCGGGTGGCGTCGATCGTGGCGGCCATCGCCGCGAGATCCCCGCCCGCGCAGAAGGTCCGCCCCTGGCCGGAGAGAACGACGGCGCGGACCCCCGTCGATGCCGAGATCGTCGCCGCCCACTCGGTGAGCGAGCGGACCAGCACCGGGTTGAACGCGTTGCGCGCCTCCGGCCTGTTGAGCGACACGTATTCGACCGGACCCTCGCGCCGGACCACGAGGTGGTTGTACTCGACTGCGTGGCTGGTCATCGCTTGCCTGCCTCTCGTGCCGTGGTCACATCCTGAAGACGCCGAACTTCGCGTCGGGCACCGGCGCGTTCGCCGCGGCCGACAGCCCCAGCCCCAGCGCGTCGCGCGTCTGCGCCGGGTCGAGAATCCCGTCGTCCCAGATCCGCGCCGTCGAGTAGTAGGGAGACCCCTCGTGCTCGTACTTCTCCAGGATCGGGCCTCGGATGGCGGCCTCCTCGTCGGGCGACAACGTCTTGCCCTCGCGGGCGAACTGGTCGCGCTTGACCGTGACCAGCACCGACGCGGCCTGCTCGCCGCCCATCACCGAGATCCGCGCGTTGGGCCACATCCAGAGCAGCCTCGGCTCGTAGGCGCGGCCGCACATGCCGTAGTTGCCGGCGCCGAACGACCCGCCGATGATGACCGTGAACTTGGGGACGACAGAGTTGGCGACCGCGTGCACCATCTTCGCGCCGTCCTTGGCGATCCCCGTGCGCTCGTACTCGCGGCCCACCATGAACCCCGTGATGTTCTGCAGGAAGACGAGCGGGATCCCGCGCAGGTTGCACATCTCGATGAAGTGGGTCACCTTGAGGGCCGACTCCGAGAACAGCACCCCGTTGTTGGCGATGAGCCCGACGAGGTAGCCGTGAAGACGCGCGAAGCCGGTCACCACCGTCGGCGCGTAGCGCTGCTTGAACTCGTCGAAGCGCGAGCCGTCGACCATCCGCGCGATCACCTCACGGACGTCGTAGGAGACCCGGATGTCGGCGTTGACGACGCCGTACAGCTCCGACGGGTCGTAGCGCGGGTCCTCGGGCGAGGTCACGTCGAACGCCGCGGGCTTCACGGTGTGGAGCGTCGAGACGATCGTGCGGGCCAGGTGCAGCGCGTGGTCGTCGTCCTCGGCCATGTAGTCGGCCACGCCCGAGAGGCGCGTGTGCACGTCGGCGCCGCCAAGCTCCTCGGCGGTGACCTCCTCGCCGGTGGCCGCCTTCACGAGCGGCGGGCCGCCGAGGAAGATCGTGCCCGTGTCGCGCACGATGATCGCCTCGTCCGACATGGCGGGGACGTAGGCGCCGCCCGCCGTGCACGAGCCCATGACGACGGCGACCTGCGGAATGCCGAGCGCGGACATGCGCGCCTGGTTGAAGAAGATCCGCCCGAAGTGCTCGCGGTCGGGGAAGACCTCGGCCTGCAGGGGCAGGAAGGCGCCTCCCGAGTCGACCAGGTAGACGCAGGGGAGGCGGTTCTCGAGCGCGACCTGCTGCGCGCGCAGGTGCTTCTTGACGGTGACGGGGAAGTAGGTGCCGCCCTTGACGGTGGCGTCGTTGGCCACCACCATCACCTCGCGCCCGCTCACCCGGCCGATGCCGGTGACCAGGCCGGCCCCGGGCGCCTCGCCCTTGAACATGCCCCAGGCGGCCAGGGGGGAGAGTTCGAGGAAGGGGGAGCCGGGGTCGAGCAGCCGATTCGACGCGCTCGCGCACCGGCAGCTTCCCCTGCTGGCGGTGGCGCTCGACGGCGCGCGGTCCGCCGCCCGCGCGGGCCTCGGCCGTGCGGTCCCGAAGTTCCGCGACCAGGCGCTCCATCTGCGCCCGGTTCTCCCGGTAGAGATCGGAGCCGGTCTCGAGGTGCGTCTCGATGACGTCCATAGTGGTCAGTGCCCACCCCATTATTCCAGAACCCCGGCGATTTGGCGTGCATACTTTTGCGCCCCCGGCCGTGAGAGAATGGGGCCGTGCCGCCCACCCACCCAAGCCGGTCGCGAGCGTCGCGAAAGGCCCGCCGGGCCTCCTTCCGTGTCGTGGCCTGGTTCGACATGGTGGGCCGGGCGCTCTGGCGCGGGTCCGTCAACTTCTACAACTCCGACGACCTGACCTACGCCGCCTCGGTGGCCTATTACGCCCTGCTGTCGGTGTTCCCGTTCTTCCTGCTCCTGTTCTCGATCCTGGGCCTGGTGGCCGCGCGCGAGAGCCGCCATGCGGCGGTGGTCGGCTTCCTCATGCGGGCGTTCCCGACGCACATCGACTTCCTGTCGGCCCAGCTCGACGCGCTGCAGAAGACGCGCCTGCGGCTCGGCGTGGGCGGCGCGGTGGCCCTGGTGTGGGCGGCGCTCGGCTTCTTCAGCGCGATCAGCTCGGCCGTCAACTACGCGTGGCGCGTCGAGAAGCCGCGCAGCTACCTGCGGCACAAGTTGTTCTCGTTCTTCATGCTCCTCGCGGCCGGCCTGATGCTGATGCTCGCGCTGGTCGTCAACAGCGCGTTCCAGATGGGGCAGGCGACGTGGGTCGCCGATCTGGTGGCGCACGTCCCAGCCCTCGGCGTGCTCGGGACCTTCTTCTTTCACTACACCGCCCTCTTCTTCTTCATCATCGTGGTTGGCCTCATCTTCTACTTCGTGCCCAACGCGCCCGTGCGGTTCCGCGACGTCTGGCCCGGCGCGATTCTGACCGGCGTGCTGTGGCAGATCGCGCTCGAGGGGTTCTCGTTCTACCTGCGCGACATGAGCCGCTTCAGCCTGATTCACGGCTCGGTGGCGGCCGTCGTGGTGTTCCTGGTCTGGGTCTACACCTCGTCGGTCCTGTTGCTCTACGGCGTGGAGTTCACGGCCACCTACGCGCGCCTGCGCCGCGGGCGGTCCGAGATGAGCCCGGCGTCATAGGCCGTGTCCCCCATGAACCGTCTGTCTTCCGAGAAGAGCCCCTATTTGCTCCAGCACGCCGCCAATCCCGTGGACTGGCATCCGTGGGGCGACGAAGCGTTCGCCGCGGCGCGGCGCGAGGACAAGCCGATCTTCCTGTCGGTCGGCTACAGCACCTGCCACTGGTGCCACGTGATGGCGCACGAGTCGTTCGAGGACCCGGAGGTCGCCGCCCTCCTCAACTCGGAGTTCATCCCAGTCAAGGTCGATCGAGAAGAGCGCCCGGACGTGGACCGCGTCTACATGGCGTTCGTGCAGGCGACGACGGGGAGCGGCGGATGGCCGATGAGCGTCTGGCTGATGCCCGACGGGCGGCCGTTCTACGGCGGCACCTACTTCCCGCCGAGGGCGCAGTGGGGAAGGCCGGGGTTTGCCGACCTGCTCCGCGAGCTGGCGAGGCTGTGGCGCGAGGACCGCGCGCGAGTGGAGCAGGCTGCAGAGGGTGCCATCAAGCAACTGGCGGCCGCCGGGGCCGTTGCGAGCAGCCAGGGCGTTCCGGATCCCGCGGCGCTCGACGCGGCGCGGCACGATCTGCTGGGCAGTCACGATCGGCGCCACGGGGGATTTGGCGGCGCGCCGAAGTTCCCGCGGCCGTCCGAACTGCTGTTCCTGCTGCGCGAGCATCGGCGGACGGGAGACCGCGAGGCGCTCGACGCGGTGGCGCGCACGCTACGCGCGATGGCGGCCGGCGGGATGCGCGATCACATCGGCGGCGGGTTTCACCGCTACTCGGTGGACGCCCAGTGGCGCGTGCCGCACTTCGAGAAGATGCTCTACGACCAGGCGCAGCTCGTGCTTGCGCTGCTCGAGACGGGGCAGGCGACCGGCGACGGGCTGTTCTTCGACGTTGCCGCGGACACGCTGGACTACGTGCAGCGCGAGATGACCGACGAAGCCGGCGGCTGCTACTCGGCCGAGGATGCCGACAGCGTGCCGGCCGGGGCCGCCGCTGGCGCTCATGCCTCGGAGGGCGCGTTCTACCTCTGGAGCGCCGAGGAACTGGGACGGCTGCTCGGGCCGGACGCACAGGGCTTCTGCGAGCGCTACGGCGTGCGCGCAGGCGGCAATGCGCTCGCAGACCCACACGGCGAGTTCACGGGGCGGAACATTCTCTACGAGGCCCGCACGGTCGAGGAGGTGGCAGGGGAGTGCGGGCTGTCCGCGGATGACGTCGAAACGTCGCTTCAGCGTTCGCGCGCGCTGTTGCGGCGCGTGCGTGCCGAGCGGCCGCGCCCGCTTCGGGACGACAAGATCCTGACCACGTGGAACGGCCTGATGATCGCCGCCTTCGCCCGCGCGAGCCGCGTACTCCCCTCGTACGTAGGCCGGGGCTTCAGCCCCGGCGACGCGGGATGTGGTGTAGGGCGAGGCTCCTGCCTCGCCTTCTTGTCGTCCGCCCGCCGCGCGGCCTCCTTCATCCGCTCCCGCATGTGGGACCCGTCGTCCGGCCGCCTGCTGCGCCGCTTTCGCGCCGGCGAGGCCGCGATCGACGCTTACGCCGAGGACTACGCATTCCTCATCTTCGGCCTGATCGAGCTGTTCCAGGCGGACGGCGATCCGGAATGGCTCTCGTGGGCGATCGACCTCCAGCGGCGGCAGGACGAGCTGTTCTGGGATGAGAACGGGGGAGGCTGGTTCAGCACCACCGGGCACGACGCCAGCGTGCTGCTGCGGCTCAAGGAGGACTACGACGGCGCCGAGCCGTCCGCGAGTTCCGTGTCCGTGTTCAACCTGCTCGTGCTCTCGCATCTCGGCGCGCTGGCGGGCGAGACGAGCGAGAAGATCGAACAAGCCATCGGGGCCTTCGTGTCCGCGCCTGGAGGCGATGCCACGGGCTGTGCCGATGCTGCTGGCGGCGCTTTCGGCCTGGCACGCGGGGATGTCGGAGGTCGTGATCGTCGGGTCGAGCGGCGCTTCCGAAACCGCCGCACTGCTCGGGGCGGTGGAGGAGTCGTTCCAGCCGTTCGTCACGCTCGTGCGTGTTGACCCGGGGACTGGAGAAGCCTCGAGGCTTGCGGCTCTGCTGCCGTGGATTGGTGCGTATACGATGCACGCCGGGCAGCCGACCGCCTACGTCTGCCGCAACTTCGCCTGCGACGCGCCGACGACCGATTCCGAGGAACTGGCGGCAAGACTCCGGCGGGTTGGCATCTGATCATCTTGCGATGTGGCGATGTGGGGATCTGGGTACCGCGCGGTCGGTACTTCGCACGATCGCACGATCGCGAGATTCCGGTCTGCCCGTGGCCTCTTGTTGAACTGCCGGTCGCCCGTCTTCGTCCAATTGTGCAGTGAGGCCGCGATGATCAAGTTCCTGCTCTGGCTCATCCTGCTGTTCCTGTGCTGGCCGCTGGCGCTGCTCGCGCTGGTGCTCTATCCGATCGTCTGGCTGATCCTGCTGCCGTTCCGGCTGGTGGGCATCGCGGTGGGAGGCGTCTTCGAGTTGCTGAAGGCGATCGTGCTCCTGCCCGCGCGGGTGTTGGGCATGAGACGGACATAGGGCTCCCGCCTTCGCCCGCCCCAAGTTCGAGCGGGCTACGGCGGGCAGGGCTCACGGTTCAGGGCTCAGGGACGCGCGGTGCTATGATGCCAGCACCCACCCGTGCCGGGGTGGCGAAACTGGCAAACGCACAGGACTTAAA
>CAVSGZ010000011.1:0-210260 GCA_963727765.1 uncultured Acidobacteriota bacterium | reverse complement strand
CGGTCGCCGGTTCGCCCCGCAATGCCTGCCGCTTCGCGTTTCCTACTTCCTACTTCCTACTTCCCACTTCGTACCTCGTACCTCGTACCTCGTACCTCGTGCTTCCTACTTTGTACTTCCTACTTCATCCTTGCTGCCTGTACAAAGTCGGGGGCGGCCCCCCCGAAAGGAGAGCCGCCCCCCAACGCCTCACGATCGTGTGTAGGGCGGGGCTTCAGCCCCGCCGGACACACGCCGTTCGACTAGAAGTTGAACTGCAGACCGGTGTGGATGTACCGGCCGTACGAGTCATACGTGTTGTAGAACCCGGCGCCGTAGTCGTTCGGACTCGACCCGAAGCCCATCGGCGGCTCCTTGTCGAACACGTTGTTGACGCCGGCGATGAACGTGATCCCCTTGTGGATCTTCCATGTCACGCCCAGGTCCAGCCAGCTGAACGACGGGATGTTCGCCGCCATGTTGCCGAGGCCGACGAGTTCGTTATACCTGCCGGGGTTCGCCAGGTTGACCTGCGAGCTGCCCGAATCCTCCATCACCGGACCGATGAAGCGCCAGCCGACGTTGAGCGTGAGCTTCCACGGGGTCTCCCACGTGAACCGTGTGAGGTGCCGCCACTTCGGCGTCGGGATGCCGCAGATGTTGCCAAAGAGGCCCACGCAGTCGTAGTCGTAGAGACCCGTGTTGATGTACTCCTTCATCAGGTAGGTGCCGATCAGGTTGACGCTGAACGCGCCCAGATCGTGCGGGATCGGCCGGGTGTAGCTGCCAGTGACGTCGATCCCTCGCGTAGCCAGCTCGCCAACGTTCTGCTCGTTGGTCAGGATGTAGCCGGTCGGCTGGATCCACGTCGTGTAGAACGTGTCGCGGTGGATCAGGTTGCACAGCTGGCCAGTGGCCGCGCACGTGCTCTGGATGTCGGACGACCCGAACGAGCCGATCGTCCCGTTGATCTTGATGTCGTAGTAGTCGACCGTCGCCGTGAAGCCCGGGAGGAACTTCCTCGGCGTGAGGACCGCTCCCGCCGTCCAGGTGCTGGCGACCTCGGGAGCGAGGTTCGCGTTGCCGCCGCTGAGGGTATTGTACTGGCCGGCCGGGTTATCGGGCACAGCGCCGTACTTGTTTGTAGGCACGCCCATGAGCACGCACTGAGCCTGCGTGGCGGCTGGACTCGTGCCCGCGCAGAGGTCCTCGCTGCCACCCAGCCCGATGCCCGCTGGCGTGTACAGCTCGGTGATGTTCGGCGACCGGGTCGCTCTGTTGAAGCCCACGCGGAACTTGAAGTCGGGCACCGGCGCCCACGACATCTGCAGCTTCCAGGTCGAGTGGGTCCCGGTGCTGCTGTAGTCCGACTCACGGAAGCCGGCTTCGAGGGAGAGGTCCTTGACCATGTCCTTGTCCTGCACCAGCGGGATCAGGCCTTCCGCGAAGAACTCCTTCACGCTGTAGGTGCCCTCGACCGGCAGCGTCGGCCCGCCGGAGCCCGCGCCCAGCGCGTTCTCGTACGGGTAGTCGGGGTGAACGAAGAGGTACTCCTGCCGGTACTCGCCGCCGAACGCCACCTTGGCGGACTCGGTCGCGTACGGCGACACGATCCCGTAGTCCTTCAAATCGCCCTTCAGGGTAGCGTTGAAGACCCGCGTTCTCGTGCCGGTGTCCATGACCTCGTCGAGCGACATGTAGTTCAGCGCGGCCTGCGACACCGAGTTGAGGGTGAAGATATTCCACGGCACGCAGCCGTTGCCCACGTCGCTCGTGCAGACCGCGGTCGCCGCCGAGGTGCCGGTCGCAAGCAGCGCGTTCTGGACGCGGTCGGCGTTGAGGTCGTTCGAGTACGACTGCGGCGAACGCACCGTCGCCTGCAACCCGTACACGTCGTAGCTCCACACGTTGTTGAGCGTGCCCTTGACCCCAGCGGTGTACCGCAGGTCGGTGTGGTTCAGGTGGCTGATGCGGCCGCCGCCCTCGACGTTGCGCCGAAGGATGACAACCGTCGCGATGTCGGTCGGGCCGTAACCGGCCTTCGTGCAGAAGTCGTTCACCTCGACCGCGGTCAGCAGCGGGTTGTTGCAGTTGACTTCGGACGTGTTGCCGAAGTCGCCAGACGGGGCGATCTGAGCGTCGGTCTGGTCGTCCATGAACATGACATCGCCGTAGACGTTGATGTACTTGCTCACGTCGTAGTCGATGAACGCGCCGCCCGCCCACCGCTGGTCAGGGCGCTGCATGAAGTTGTACGGCGCGTAGTTGTAGACATCGGCCGACGTGCGGTTCCTCATTACGCCTGTCGTCGGGTCGATGACATAGTCGCCGCCGACGCCGGTTTCGCTGTCAGGGTTCGCGAAGACCTCGAAACGACCAGTCGGCCAGGTGGAAGACCCGCCGCAGGTCGGTGAAGCGTAGAGCGTGGACACCGAGCAGTTGGTGTAGTCGCGCTGGTCCTTCGTCATCGCGTTGGTCTTGCGGTAGTCGAGGTAGAAGGACGCGTGGCCCTTGTTGTCGGCGAACTTGCTGCCCCACGCGACGTTCCAGTCGATCGGGCCGTCGTTCAGCCGGTTGCCCTTGACGATGTTGAACCCCTTGGCCGCGTTCATCGAGTCGGCTAGGGAATTGGTGTTGTTGTGCTGGAAGGCGCTGTACTCGACGCCGCCCTTGAAGCCGGTGAAGTCGCGGTCGAGCACGAAGTTCACGACGCCCGCCACGGCGTCCGCGCCGTAGGTGGACGACGCGCCGCCCGTCAGGACGTCAACGCGCTTCACGAGAGCGGAGGGAATGAAGTTCAGGTCGCCGCCGGTCGAGAACGCGTCGCCCTGCGGCATACGCTTCCCGTCGATCAGGACCAGGGTACGGTTCGTGCCGAGGTAGCGCAGGTCAACGGTCGCCGTGCCTGACGCCCCGTTCGACACCGTCGAGTTCTGCGCGACGAAGACCTGGGGCAAGCTGGTCAGCAGGTCTTCCACGCGGTTGATGCCGCGGTAGGTCAGTTCCTCGACCTCGAGGGTGGTGACCGGGCTCATCGCCTCGAGCGTCGGCCGCGGAATCAGCGTGCCGGTGACCTGGACCGCCTCGGTTCGGGTCCCGATCTGGAGCTTGATCTCCACGGTGGCCGCCTGGCCGGCCGCGACGGCGACAGTGCTCGTCTGCGTGGCGAAGCCGGGCAGTTCGAACGAGAGCATCCAGTTGCCGGGCGCCAGGCTCTCGAAGTTGTACTTGCCGCTCGAGTCAGTCACGGTTGACTTGAGCATGCTGGCCGGGCCCCTGGCATTGACCGTCACGCCGGGCAGCACGCCGCCCGTCGAGTCGGTGACGACACCGGCAATGCGGCCAGACCCGGTCTGGGCCATGGCTGCGAGTGGCAGACCGACGACGAGCAGCAACAGCAGGAAAATGCGCCACTTTCCGGCTGTCGCCAACCCTACTCTCTCCATAGAATCCTCCTGAGGGAGACGACTTTCAGAGCGCTCACGCCGGAGGCATTTCCGGCGATCGCGTCCGAGTAGAAAACCACAAGTGCCTTCTGCACGCAATTGCCGGGCCAGAAACAGCCATCAGCCGTCAAAGGACAATATTCGAACATTTCTTTCAACTGCAACGACTTAGCGAATCGCGCAGAGCCGACATCACAGCTCGGCATTTGGCTCGAATCCAGATGAATGGATCGTGCCGTCCGAGATCGATCCATTCATCAGGATCCTGGACCGCTCGACCGCTGTTTTGGGTGTTCGCCCGAAAACTGTGCATGACGTATGATCGGGCGAACCTGGCGACTGAGCAACCATGCGGCATCTTGTCTTCACTCTCGCGTTCATCGCGGCGCTCGCCGCCCTTGGCGCCATGCACGACAACCCACGCGCGAAGTCCCCGGCCCCGGCGGGCCTGACGTCGATTCCAGGCCTCAAAGTCGGCCACGCCGTGATGCCCGGCCGTCCCACCGGCTGCACCGTCGTCCTCGCCGAGCAGGGAGCCGTCGGCGGCGTCGACGTGAGAGGCTCGGCGCCCGGCACGCGCGAGACCGACCTGCTCAACCCGGTCAACACGGTCGAGAAGGTTGACGCGATCGTGCTGACCGGCGGCAGCGCGTTCGGCCTGGACGCCGCGACCGGCGTCATGCGCTTCCTCGAGGAGCACGGCGTCGGCTTCGAAACCGGCTTCGGCAGGATCCCCATCGTCCCCGCGGCGGTGCTCTTCGACCTGTCGGTGGGCGACCCGAAGATCAGGCCGGACGCGAGTTGCGGCTACCGCGCGGCGGCGGCGGCTTCGAGCGGACCGGTGGCGGAGGGAAATGTCGGCGCGGGGGCGGGAGCGACGGTGGGCAAGCTGGAGGGGTCGGAGCGCGCGATGCGCGGAGGCCTCGGCACGGCGTCGATCACCACGCCTTCGGGCCTGATTGTGGCGGCGCTGGTCGTCGTGAACGCGGTGGGCGACATCATCGACCCGACCACCGGCCGCGTCATCGCGGGAGTCCGCACACCGGACGGGAAGGGCCTCGCCGATGCGAGGACGCTCATCCGCGCGGGCGCGCTGAAGTGGCCGGCGGCGTTTGCCCGTAATACGACGATCGGCGTGGTCGCGACCAATGCGGCCCTGACCAAGGTGCAGGCGACCAAGATGGCCCAGATGGCGCAGGATGGCCTGGCGCGGACGATCTCGCCGGCGCACACGCCACTCGACGGCGACACGATCTTCGCGCTGGCAACCGGCTCGCGGCCCGGCGCGCCGGACATGATGACGGTGGGCGCACTGGCCGCGGACGTGGTGTCCGAGGCGATCCTGCGCGCCGTGCGTGCGGCCAGGGGGATCCCCGGGTTTCCCGCAGCCGCAGACATGGCTCAAGGCCGGTAGGCTCACGGCGAACAACGCTGTCCGGCATACGCCTTACGCCCTACGCCCGGGGTCACACGTGTCACGCGTTCGTAAGCCGTGAGGCGTAAGGCGTGAGGCGCAAGGCGTGAGGCGTGATGATCCACCACATCTCAGGCCCCGCGGGCATCCTCGAAGCCCTGGTCGACTGTCCGCCCTTCGCCTTCCTGCCCCCCACCGCGGCCGTGGTCCTGGCGCATCCGCACCCGCAGTACGGCGGGACGATGCACACGAAGGTGCTGTACCAGGCCGCCAAGGCGTTCTGCCGGCTTGGGTGCGCGGTGCTGCGCTTCAACTTCCGCGGCGTCGGCGTGAGCGCGGGCGAGTACTCCGGTGGCGAGGGGGAGCTGGCCGACTACCGGGCCGCCCTCGACTTCATGGCCGCACGCTTTCCGGGCGTCCCGCTGTGGGCGGCGGGCGTCTCGTTCGGCTCGTGGGTCGCGATGACGGCCGGCGCCGACGACGACCGCGTCACAACGATGGTGGGCATCGCGCTGCCGGCGTCCCTGTACGACTTCTCCGCCGTGAAGAACTCGACCAAGCCCAAGTTCTTCATCCACGGCGAGCACGACGAGATCTGCCCCCTGCGCGCGGTGTGGGACTTGTACGGGAAGTCGCTCGAGCCGAAGGAACTCGTGGTCGTCGACGGCGCCGACCACCTGTTCGACGGGCACGTGAGCGAGGTCGCCGACGCGATCGCGGATCTGCTGGGACAGGAGTGAGCTGGGATCGGGGATCAGGGATCAGGGATCAGGGGCCGGCACTGGAGAGCCAGGCGCGGACCGGAGGCAGGGATGTCACGAAGAGCGGTGCTGGGCGTGCTGGTTCTGCTGGTGGCCGCGTGCTCGTCGCGCCCGCCCGACGAATCGAACTACGTCAGCGCGGTCGCGGCCGCGCGGGCGAAGAAGGACGCCGCGCTCCGCGAGTCGGACGCGCCGATCCCGTTCGCGGATCACGACAAGTTCCTGCCGCTCTCCTACTTCCCCATCGACCCGGCCTTTGCCGCGCCCGCCGCGTTCATCGAGGACCCGCCGGCGGCCAGGCCTCGAATGGAGATGCAGACCTCGGCTCACGAGCCAAGGCTCATGGAGCGGATCGGCACGCTGGCTTTCACGCTGCAGGGGCAGCAGCTTCGCCTCTCCGCCTTCCGCGAGGTCGGCGACACGACCGACCGGCTGTTCGTGCCGTTCACCGACCTGACGTCGGGCAAGGAAACCTACCAGGCCGGGCGCTACCTCGACATCCCGCGTTCGCCCACGGGCCTCTACGTCGTCGATTTCAACCGGGCCTTCAACCCGTTCTGCGCCTACAACCCGACCTACGACTGCCCGTATCCGCCGAAGGAGAACAGGTTGGCGGTGGCGATCACGGCCGGGGAGAGAGTACTGTCTTCCCAATCTCCTCGTACAAATACGCCGACGCGATGATTCCGCCGAAGAAGTTGTCGAGGTCGAGCTTCTCGTTCGGCGCGTGCGCGTTCTCGTCGGGTGTGCCGAAGCCGAACAGCACGGTCGGCGCGTTCAGCTCTGATTGGAACGTGGCGACCACCGGGATCGAGCCGCCCTCGCGCGTGTAGACCGGCGACTTGCCAAAGCCGAGCTCGATCGCCCGGGCTGCCGCCTGGACGTAGACGTTGTCGAGCTCGGTCATCCACGGCTTGCCGCCGTGCATGCGCGTCACCTTCAGCTCGACCGACCGGGGCGCCACCTTCTTCACGTAGGCCTCGAACAGGCCGGCGATCTTGTCCGGGTCCTGGTTCGGCACGAGCCGCATGCTGATCTTCGCCATGGCGGTGGCGGGGATGACCGTCTTCGCGCCCTCGCCGGTGAAGCCGCTGAGCAGGCCGTTCACCTCGAAGGTCGGCCGCGCCCAGGTCCGCTCGAGCGTCGAGTAGCCGGTCTCGCCGTGCAGCTTCGGCGCGCCGAGGCCCTTGCGGTACTGCTTCTCGTTGAACGGCAGCCGCTTGTACTCCTCGCGCTCCCGCTCGGTCAGCGGGCGCACGTCATCGTAGAAACCGGGGATCTTGACGTGGCCGCCGCGGTCCTTCATCTGGGAGAGCATCTGCGCGAGGACGAAGGCCGGGTTGGCCACCGCGCCGCCGAACGAACCGGAGTGGAGGTCGGTCGTCGTGCCGCGCAGATCGATCTGGAAGTAGGACAGGCCGCGCAGGCCGAAACAGATCGAGGGCACTCCCTTCTCGAACATCGGCGAGTCGGAGATGACGACGACGTCGCAGGCGAGCTCGTCCTTGTGGTCGCGGATGAACTGATCGAGGTTTGGGCTGCCGATCTCCTCTTCGCCCTCGAAGATGACGCGCGCGTTGATCGGCAGGCCGCCGCCCTGCTTGAGGTGCGCCTCGATCGCCTTGAGGTGGACGAACAGCTGCCCCTTGTCGTCGGTGGCGCCGCGGGCGAACAGCTCGTTGTCGCGGACGGTCGCCTCGAAGGGAGGTGAGGTCCACTGGTCGAGCGGATCGACGGGCTGCACGTCGTAGTGGCCGTAGAAGAGCACGGTGGGCGCGCCCGGGGCGTTCAGCCAGTCGCCGTAGACGACGGGGTGGCCGGGCGTGTCGATGATGCGCACGTTCTGGAGGCCGATCGCCTGCATGTGGTCGGCCAGCCACCCGGCGCACTTCTTGGTGTCGTCGGCGTGCTCGGCCAGCGCGCTCACGCTCGGGATGGCGATCAAGCGCGTCAACTCCTCGAGGTAACGGGTGTGGCTGGTGACGATCGAATCCACGACGGCTGGGTTCATGGTCGGCTCCTGTCGAAAGATGTACCCTCTCAGTCTACCTCGGCTGACGGCTGTACAATGTTTCCCGTGATTGCCACCGCGGAGGAGAAGTACCGGCTGTTGCTGGAGGTGGCCGAGGCCGCCAACGCGGCGCTCGACCTGTCGGGCGTGCTCGAGGAGGTCGACGCGGTGCTCGCGCCGATCGTGTCGGTCGATGCCGTCGGCATCGTCACCGTCGATGGCGACAAGCTCCGTCCACACTCGATCCACATCCGCGGCATTGAGCCCCGTGCCGGCGAGAGCTTCGACCGCCGCGTGGCGCGCGCGCTCGACATGCCACCGCAGGAGTACGAGGCGCGCTACGGCCGGCCGATGGCGCTGCCAGGTTCGGGGACCGAGCTGGTTGGCCGCACGGGCCGGGCCGACCTCTGCCAGGACCTCGGCACGACGCGCCGCTTTCCGGAGGACGACCGGCTGCTCTCCTACGGCGTCCGGGCCTACGTCCGCACGCCGCTCGTTTTTCGCGAGCGCCTCGTCGGGTCGATCACCTTCGCGCGGCTCATGCCCCAGCACTTCACGGACGAGGAGGTGGCGCTGCTCGAGCAGATCTCGCCGCCTGTCGCCGGCGCGGTGTCGAACGCGCTCGCCTACGAGGAGATCGCCCGCCTCAAGAACCACCTGCAGGAAGAGAACCTGCTGCTGCGCCAGGAACTCGACGAGCAGTCGATGTTCGAGGAGATCGTCGGCTCGTCGGCGCCGATGCGCCGGGTGATCCACGCGATCGAGAAGGTGGCGCCGACCGGGGCGACGGTGCTGATCACGGGAGAGACCGGGACGGGCAAGGAGCTGATTGCGCGGGCCATCCACAAGCACTCCGGGCGCGCGGCGCATGCGATGGTCAAGGTCAACCTCGCGTCGCTGCCCGACACGCTGGTCGCCTCCGAGCTGTTCGGCCACGAGAAGGGCGCGTTCACCGGAGCGCTTCAGCGGCGCGCCGGTCGGTTCGAGCTGGCCAGCGGCGGCACGCTCTTCCTCGACGAGGTGGGCGAGGTGCCGGCCGACGTGCAGGTCTCGCTGCTGCGCGTCCTGCAGGAAGGGGAGTTCGAGCGGGTCGGCGGCAACCAGACGATCCGCACCGACGCCCGCGTGATCGCGGCCACCAACCGGGATCTGCAGGCCGCCATCGCCGAGGGCCGCTTCCGCTCCGATCTCTTCTTCAGGCTCAACGTCTTCCCGATCCACGTCCCGCCGCTGCGGGAGCGCCAGGAGGACCTCCCGATCCTGGTCGAGGTACTTCGCCGCGCGCCACGCCGCCAGGCTTGGACGCCGCTTCAGGAGCGTCAGCCAGAAGACGCTCGACCTGCTGGCGTCGTACACCTGGCCGGGAAACATCCGGGAGCTCGAAAACGTGATCGAACGGGCGGCGATCCTGTCCGACGGCGATACGCTGCGCATCGATGAGGCTCTCGCGCCGTCGCGGGCCGCTGCCCCGGCCACCTCCACTCCCGAGCCGCAACCGGATCGCGCACAGACCGCCTCGGAGGCCGCTGCCGCACCGAGAATCTCCACGCCTGCCAACCGCTTCGACCAGGAGGAAGTGCGACTCATCGAGGAGGCGCTGGCCGCCACTCGAGGACGCGTGTCCGGGCCCTCGGGCGCGGCGGCTCGATTGGGCATCCCGCCGACGACACTGGACTCGAAGATCCGGAAGCTGGGAATCGACAAGTTCAGGTTCAAGAGGGCGACGTAAAATCACGACGGGTCGTTGTTTTACGATGTCTGTCGTCGCCTTTTCACGCTGACCCACGCAAATTCCAGCCTGTTTTCGAACATCCAGCCCGGAACGCTTCTTGACTTACCCATGGCGAGGCCAGTGAGACCGGCCCTCGCCACATGCTGAAAATCGAAACCGCAAACGAGACGGAAACCAGCCTGACCATCGCCCTCGCCGGCACGGTCGAGGGGGACTACATCCCGGAACTCGAGGAACTCGTGCGGCGGGCCGCGCGCGAGGGTCGCCGGGTCGCCTTCGACCTCTCGAAGGTGCGCATGGTGGACCGGCAGGCGGTCGCGTTCTTCGCGTCGGGCGCCGGCCGCCAGGTCTCGCTCACCGGCTGCCCGACTTATCTCCGCAGGTGGCTCGACTCCGAGAACCGGCATCACGTATGAGAGTCCACAAGCTCGCCATCATCCCGCTCCTCCTGCTCCTCCTGTTCCTCCTGTTCCTCCCGGCTCGGCCGGCGGGAGCGCAGACCGCTACGGCCGGCGCAGCGCCGATCACCTTCGGCGAGGCCCTCGGCCGCGTGCGGTCGAGCCACGAGTCGCTGCAGGCGGCCGACAAGCAGCAGGCCCAGCTCGAAGAGGAGCGCAAGGCCGCGAAGTCGCTCTACTGGCCACAAGTCGAGGCTTCGGCCAGGTACACGCGCATCGACTCGCCGATCCAGCTCGACCTCGAGCCGATCCGCGACGTCATCCTCGCGCTCAATCCGCAGGTGCCGCCTGCCGCCATCCCGCCTTTCGTCGAGACCTTTCAGGAAGAGCAGTTCTGGCGCGCCAACGTGCAGGCCACGTGGCCGGTCTTCACCGGCGGCAAGGTGGCCGCGGCGAACGGCGCCGCCGAGGCGCGCGTGGACGCTGCGAAGGCGGAGAAGCGGATGACGGGCAACGCGCTGGTGACCGAGCTGGTGCGGCGCTACTACGGCCTCCGCCTTGCCGAGAGCGCGCGCGACGTGCGCGCCGACGTGCTGCGCGGAATCGACGAGCACCTGCGCGAGGCCACCCGGCTCGAGGAGGAAGGGATGATCTCGCGCGCCGAGCGGCTGCACGCTTCGGTCGCGCAGGCCGACGCCGATCGCGAGCTGAAGCGCGCGCAGCAGGATGTCGAGATCGCGCGCGCCGGCCTGGCCAACATCCTCTCGCTGCCCGAGGCGGGGGATCCCTCGTCGCCGCTCGTAATCGCCGTCGCGCTCGATCCGCTCGATCGCTTCGAGCAGTCCGCCCAGCAGGTGCATCCCGCGTTCGACGTTCTCGCCGCCCAGCGCTCGCTTGCCGGGCAGGCGCTGAAGGCGGAGCAGGGTCAGTACCTGCCCGACGTCTACCTGTTCGGCATGCGCGAGCTGCACGAGGGCGGCCTGACGATCCTCGACCCGAAGTGGGCTGTCGGCGTCGGCGTCAGCTGGAAGCTCTTCGACGGCTTCGAGCGCTCCCACAAGGTGGCGGCGGCGCGGCTGCAGCAGACAGCGCGTGGAGGATGTCGAGCACCGCGCCCGCCTCGACGTCGCGACGCTCGTCGAGAAGCAGTACCGCGAGCTGACCAAGGCGCGCGAGCAGTTCGACGCGCTCGAGGCCGCGCTCGACCTCGGCCGCGAGAACCTGCGCGTCCGCACGCGCGCGTTCGAGGAGGGGCTCGCTACCTCGCTCGACGTCGTGGACGCGCGGCTGTCGCTCTCGCGCGTCGAGCTCGAACGCCTCGCCGCCGCCTACGACTACGACGTCGCGCTGGCCGCGCTGCTCGAGCAGAGCGGCCAGAGCGACCGGTTCGAACAGATTCTCGCAACAGGAAGGCCCGTGACCAAATGAGCCCACGTGTTTCGGCCCGCGCAACCGTCGTCAAGATCCTCCGCCCGACCGTCACGCTCCTCGTCGTCCTCGCCGTCGTCGGCGGACTGTGGCGGTGGGCGTGGAAGCTCTCGCAGCCGGCGCCCGAGATCGTCCAGGGCCAGGTGGAGGGGACGCTCGTCAACGTCTCGTCGAAGATCCCAGGCCGCGTCGCGTCGGTGCTGGTCCGCGAGGGACAGATGGTCCGAAGGTCCGATTCGCTCGTGACCCTCGACAGCCCCGAGATCCGCGCCAAGCTCGACCAGGCCGAGGCGGCGCGCGAGGCGGCATCCGCGCAGCGCGACAAGGCCTACAACGGCGCGCGCGAGGAGGAGATCCAGCAGGCGAAGAGCCTGTGGGAGCGCGCCTGCCACGCCACCGAGCTGGCCGAGAAGACGTTCCGGCGCGTGGACCGGCTGAACAAGGACGGCGTGCTCCCGGCGCAGCGGCGCGACGAGGCCGAGGCAATGCTTGCGACCTCGCGAGACGCCGAGGCGGCGGCCAAGGCTGTCTACGACATGGCGGTGAGCGGCGCGCGCGTGGAGGACAAGGAGGCGGCCTCCGCGCTGGTCAGCCGCGCGCGCGGCGCCGTCTCCGAGGTCAATGCCTACCTCGGCGAGACGCGGCTCACCGCCCCGGTCGACGGCGAGGTGTACCGTCGCAACATCGAGCCCGGCGAGATCGCGGCCGCGGGCTACCCGATCCTCACGCTGCTCGATCCGACCGACATGTGGGCCACGTTCCAGTTCCGCGAGGACAAGCTGGCGGGCATGAGGATCGGCGACCGGCTGACCGTCCGCGTGCCGGCGCTCCGCGACCGGCGCCTCGAACTCACGGTGTCCTACATCGCCCCGGTCGGCGACTTCGCGACCTGGCGCGCTACCAGCGCGCAGGGCGGGTTCGATCTCAAGACGTTCGAAGTGCGCGCGCGGCCCGCCGCGCCGGTGCCCGACCTTCGGCCCGGCATGAGCGTCATCCTCGAAGGGCGGCGGCCGTGAACGCCGCACCCGGCCGCGGCGGCGTCTGGCGCGTGACACGCCGGGAAGTGGGCCGGATTGCCGGCGACTGGTACTACCCGGTGCTGATGCTGGTCCTGCCGCTCGTCGGATTCGCCCTGCTCTGGACGATCTTCGACTCGGGCGTGCCGCGCGACCTCCCCGTGGTTGTCGTGGACGGCGACCATTCAGCGCTCTCGCGGCAGTTGGTCCGCATGGTGGACGCAACATCCAGCATGCGCGTCACCGGCGAGGTCTCCGACATCGGGGCCGCCCGGGCGCAGGTCCTGCAAGGCAAGGCCTACGCGATCATCGTCGTGCCCGCCGGACTCGAACGCGACGTCCGCCGCGGCGAGGCGCCGAAGGTGGTCGCCTACTACAACGCGCAGTACCTGATGCCCGCCAGCCTGATACGCAAGGACCTGCGGGCCGCGGTCGGCACGCTGTCTGCGGGCCTCGAGCTTCGCCTGAGAGAGGCGAAGGGCGAGCCGGCCCGCGTCGCGATGGCGCACATCGAGCCGATTCGTGTCGATTACCACACACTCTTCAACCCGCAGCTCAACTACAGCTATTACCTCGCGGCCGCCCTGCTGCCCGGCCATCCTCCAGATCTTCATCGTCGTCGGCGGCATTCACGCGGTGGGGATCGAGCTGAAGCAGGGCACGGCCGGGGCGTGGATCGAGTCGGCCGGCGGAAGCGCGTGGCGAGCCGTCGTCGGCAAGCTGCTTCCCTACGCCGTGCACTTCACCGCGCTCGGCCTGTTCATGCTCGTGGTGCTGTTCAGGTACATGGCCGTGCCGATGCGCGGCCACCTGGCGGTGATCGGGGCGGCCACGGTCCTGTTCGTGCTCGCGTATCTGGCCATGGCCCTGTTCCTCATCACCTGGCTTGCGAACCTGAGGTTCGCGACCAGCGTGGCGGCGCTCTACACGACGCCGGCATTCGCGTATGTCGGCATCACGTTTCCGACGTTCGGGATGCCGCCGCTGGGCCGCGCCTGGAGCCAGGTCCTGCCGATGACCCATTACCTGAAGATCCTGGTGGACCAGGCGATGCGCGGATCGGCCCCGAGCACGGCGACGGCGTCGCTCGGCGCGCTGCTCGTCTTCGTCGTTGTCGCCCCGCTCCTCTCGATCTGGCGGCTGGGCATGATCGCGCGCGACCCGCGCTACTGGGGACGTCAGTGAGAACCTGGCTGTCGGAGCTTCTCGCCGAGTGGAGGCGGATCTTCCTGGATCCGGGGGCCGCGCTCATCCTCGTCGCCGCGCTGGGGATCTACGCCGTCTTCTACCCGATCCCGTACCGCGCCAACGTCCTCAAGCACATTCCGGTCATCGTGGCCGACGAGGACCAGTCGGCGCTGAGCCGACAGCTGGTCCGCATGGTGGACGACGACGAACTGACGCATGTCGTCGGCCAGGCGGGCAGCATGGCCGAGGCCGAGACGGCGGTGAAGGACGGCCGAGCCGGCGGCGTGCTCGTGATCCCCGCCGAGTTCGAGCGCCACGTGCGGCGCGGCGAGCAGGCCTACGTCGGAGCCTACGCCGACGCCAGCTACTTCCTGATCTACCGGCAGGCGCTGACCGGGATCCTCGAGGCGACCGGGACGCTGTCGGCAGGTGTCGAAGTTCGGCGCTTGATGGCGGAGGGGGTGCCTGCCGACCAGGCCCTCAAGGCGCGCGATCCGCTGCCGCTCGTGACCCGGCCGCTGTTCAACCCCGCCGAAGGCTACGGCGCCTATATCGTGCCGGCCGTGCTGGTGCTGATTCTCCAGCAGACGCTGCTGGTGGGCCTGGGCATCGTGGGCGGCACCAGGCGCGAGCGCGGATTGACGCGCGTTCGCGGCACCGGCCTGGGCGCGTTGACGGCGCACGCGTTCGCCTACTTCGCGCTCTACCTCGTGCACGGCCTCTTCTATTTCGGGATCGTCTACCGCCTCTACGGCTTCCCGAACCGCGCGGACGCGTGGACGCTCTTCCGGTTCGGCACGCCGTTCGTCCTCTCGGTGATCTTCCTCGGCCTCGCGCTGCGCGCGGCGTTCCGGTCACGCGAAACGGCGATCCAGGTCCTGCTCTTCACTTCGCTGCCCGCGTTGTTCCTGTCGGGATTCGCGTGGCCGACCGAGTCGCTGCCGGCCTGGCTGGCGACGTTCGCGAAGGCAATCCCGAGCACGACGGCCATCCCCGGCTTTCTTCGCCTGACGCAGATGGGTGCGTCGCTGTCGGACGTCGGCGCGGAGTGGCTCACGCTGTGGGAGCTGTGCGGGGCCTACTTCGTCATGGCGTGGATGGTCAGTCTTCCGTCCAGAATTTCGAGTATTCCTCGAGGAAGCACAGCGTCTCGAACGACTTCATCCTGTCGATGAACAGGACGCCGTCGAGGTGATCGATCTCGTGCTGCGCCACGCGCGCGGGATAGCCCTCCAGATCGAACTCCACCCGGTTGCCGCGCCGGTCGAGCGCGCGCACCTGGATCTTGTCCGGCCGGACGACGCGGCCGCGGAGTTTCGGGAGGCTGAGGCAGCCCTCCCAGTCCTCGGCCGTGGTCTTCGAGAGCGGCTTGACCTCGGGGTTGATCACCGGCAGGACGCGGATGCTGTGCTCCGTCCCCTCCCCTTCGTCGATGCCGATGAGCGCCAGACGGAGACTCTGGTGCACCTGCGGCGCCGCCAGGCCGATCCCCTGGTACTCCCGCATCGTCTCGATCATGTCGTCGACGAGCTTCTGGAACTCGGGCGACTTGATCTCGGCGGGATCGACTTTCCGCGCCGGCTTCCGGAGCACGGGATGCCCCATGTGGGCGATTTTCAGGATGGACATGGCTCCATTATAAATTCGGGGACCGGCATTCGGCTCTCGACGTTCGGCTATCGGCCTGGCACGCGTGACACCGCCGAAAGTCGAAAGCCGATCGCCAAGAGCCGATCTATGGCTTCACCACCGCTGCGGTCGGAAAACTGAAATTCTCGATCTCCGCCTTGTCCGCAGCCTCCGCGACCATCGTCTCGATCGGCAGCCGGCTCTCGGCCGCCTCGACGGCGACGCGCGTCGCGCGCGTGGCCGGGTGCTTCGGCGTGAACAGCTGGCAGCAGTCCTGGTCGGGCACGATCGAGATCTCGAAGGTGCCGAGGCGCACCGCCTCGGCGACGATCTCCTCCTTGTCCATGCCGACGAGCGGCCTGAGGATCGGCAGGTCCGTCGCCGACGCGATGATCGACATGTTCTCGAGCGTCTGCGACGCGACCTGGCCGATCACCTCCCCGCTCACCAGCGCGCGCGCGCCGTGCGTCCTGGCGATCCGGTCGGCGATGCGCATCATCAGCCGCCGGTAGATCACCACGCGCAGCGGGGACGGCACGGTGAGCACCACCTGGCGCTGGATCTCGCCGAAGGCCACCATGAACAGCCGCGTCTGCTGCTGGTAGGTCGTCAGCACCTGCGCCAACTCGCGCACCTTCTCCTGCGACGCGCGCGAGAGGAAGGGGTAGCTGTGGAAGTGCACGAGCAGCGCCGAGCAGCCGCGCTTCATCATCCGCCACGCGGCCACCGGCGAGTCGATGCCTCCCGAGAGCAGGCAGGCCACCTTTCCGCTGGCGCCGGTCGGCAGGCCGCCCGGCCCGCGGTCCTTGCCGAAGGCGTAAAACGCCTCGCTTGCCAGCATCTCGATCGAAATCGTCAGCGCGGCGTGGTCGAGATCCACCTTCCAGCCCTTCGCGAGCTTGATCCGGCCGCCGACCTCGCGCTCGATCTCGGGCGACTTCATCGGGAACCGCTTGTCGGCGCGCTTGACCGACACGCGGAAGGACGGCGTCTCGGCATCCCCCAGGTCGCGGAGGATCTCGGCGGCCATCGCGTCGATGTCGAGCGGCGCGCGCCCGGCCTTCGCGAAGTTGGCGATCCCGAAGACGCGCGACAGGCGACCTCGCACCTGCTCGTAGTTCGCCGCCGGTCCCAGCACCAGCTCGATGCGCCCCATCAGCGGCCGGACGGCCCTGACGTCGAGACCCGAGGTCGCGCGGCGGATGTTGCTTGCGAGCCGCGCGATGAACCACGGGCGGTTCTTCCCCTTGAGCGCGATTTCCTGGTAGTGGACGACGATCGAAGTCATTGGGCGGCTTTCGGCTCTTGGCTTTCGGCTTTCGGCTTCCCACACTCGGCGGTCTTCAACTGGTGACCGGCGGCGCGTGGCTCAGAGCGCGACTAGTTCAGCGGCACGGTGTCCGCTGAGGACGGCTCCCTCTATCGTCGCAGGCAGCCCCGTTTCGGTCCAGTCGCCGGCCAGCAGCAGCCCCTCCACCGGCGTCCGCGCGTCGGGGCGCTGCGGCTGACCGGGCGCCAGCGAGAAGGTCGCCCGCCGCTCGCGCACGACAAGGCTCCTCCGCAGCCGTGCCGACCGGACAATCGGCAGAGCTGCGGCCAGCTCGTCGCAGGCCAGCTCGGCCAGTTTCTCGTTCGATTCCGAGACGACGGCGGCGGCGCCGCTCGACACGAGCGAGAGGTGCGCGGCCGAATCGCCGAGGACCTGCCGCTTGTCGAACACCCACTGGAACGTGCGGCCCGGCAGGCCGACAAACGGCGCCGGCAGCACCTCCCTGTCGAACCAGAGGTTGACGGTGACAATCGGCGACGCAGCGGCTGCGCGGGCGGCCGCGATGACCGGCGCGACCGCCGCAACCTCGCCCACCATCGCCTCGGGCAGCGCGAACCACGGGGCAGCCACGATCACCTTGCCCGCTTCGACCCTGCCGCCGCGGATCTCGATCTCGGCGATCCGCTTCCCGGCGATCCTGACGCGCGCGGGGCTCGAGACCCGGACTTCCCCGCCGTGCGACTCGATGAACGCCCGGGCCGGCTCGGCGTACACTTCGGTCAGCGGCCTGAGCGGCATCGCGATCGCCGAGTCGGCCGGTCCCGGCCCGAGCATCTGCGCCAGCACGCGCACGAACACCGGCGCGGCGGCTTCCCGTGCCGGCTGGTTGAGGGCCGCGAGCGTGAGCGGCTCCCACAGCATCTCGCGCAGCCGGCGCGCCTGGCCGTTCCTGATCAGCCAGTTCTCCACCGTCTCATCGGGCGACGCCGGGAGGCACCCTTTCCCGGTCTTCAGGAATCGCTGCGCCCGGCGGACGGGCGCCGCCAGTCGCAGCGCCGACAGTCGATCCAGCGGGCCGACCGCGTCCCACTCCGCGATCCCGGCGAGCAGGTGCAGCGGCGGAGGCAGCGGCGGGCAGCGAAGCGTCGTCAGGCGCCCAGCCTGGTTGACCATCGACACGTCGAGGGCCGCCTGCACGCGGACGTTGCCGATGGCGCCGACGCGATCGAGGAACTCGAACGTTTCGTGGTAGCAGCCGAGCAGGAGATGCTGGCCGTTGTCCACCTGCTCGCCGGTGGCGGGATCGGAGAACGACGCGGCGCGCCCGCCGAGCCCGGGCCGGGCCTCGGCGAGCAGGACACGGGCGCCCGCCGCCGACAGCCGCGCCGCGGCGCTCAGCCCCGCCAGCCCGCCGCCGATGACGACGACATCGAACTCCATCGGTCAGCGCCCAATCATGGCCCGCGCCCAGAGCACGGCCGCGATGACCGCGCGGCGCGGGCGCGGCACGCGGATCGTCCGGTCGAAGACCTGGTAGTCCGACCGCTCGATACGGTCCAGGATGGCGTGGTAGATCCCGGCCATGATCCGGGCCGCCACCATCCGCCGCCGGTCGGCGCGCGGCAGCTCGCGCTCGGCCTTGTCGTAGTAGTCCCTGGCCCGGGCACACTCGTAGGCGAGAAGATCTCGCACCCGGTCGGAGACCACGCCAGCGCGCAAATCGTCCACCGTGCAGCCGAAGCGCGCGAGGTCCTCGGCCGGCAGGTAGATCCGCCCGCGGGACAGGTCGGTGCCGATGTCGCGGATGATGTTGGTGAGCTGCAGGGCGATGCCGAGATCCAGCGCGTAGCCGCGTGTGCGAGGGTCCGTGTAGCCGAAAATCTCGATGCAGAGCAGGCCGACGGCCGACGCCACGCGCAGACAGTATTCGCGCAGATCGTCGAACGTCTCGTAGCGCGACCGCTCGAGATCCATCGCCACGCCGTCGACGACCGCGTCGAAGGCGTCGCGCGGGAGCGAGAAGCGCGCAACGAGCGGCGCGAGGGCTCGTCCCTGGCTGGTGCGCGGCGACCCCTGGCCGTAGCAGGCCGCCAGTTCCTCGCGCCATCGGGCCAACTGGGACACCGCGCTCCGCGGGTCCGACGGGGCCAGCCCCGCCGGCGCCTCGTCCACCGCGTCGTCCACCGCGCGGCAGAAGTCCCAGACCGCCACGATGGCGCGCCGCTTTTCGGCCGGGAGGACCAGGAACGAGTAGTAGAAGTTGGTGTCGCGCCCGCTCATCGTGCCCGCCACGTCAATGCCTGCCATAGCAGCGCCGGCACATCCGGCGCGCCAAGCGCCGGCCTCCGGTGGAACACATCGTAGTCGTCACTCTCCAGCCGCGACAGGATCCGCCGGCCCCCGAGGCATGTCAGCCGGAGCTCGAAGCCCAGGCGACCGCCGACCCCGTCGCACACGATGCGGCCCTGCTCGAACAGCGCCGCCGTCCTCTCACCTGCTGCGCGAAGCACCGCGCGCCAGGCCGGCGTCAACCGGCCGGCGTCGAGATCCCCGAACTCCGCACCCGCGCGCCGGCAGTCCTGGAGCGGGACGTAGAGTCTCCCCTGCCGCCAGTCGCTCTTCAGATCCTGCCAGAAATTGGTGAGCTGCAGCGCCGTGCAGAACGCGTCGGACGAGCGCGCGAGCGCCTCGTCCTCGACGCCCGCGATCCCGAGGACCAGCCGCCCCACCGGGTTCGCCGAGCGCCGGCAGTAGTCGAGCACGTCGTCCCAGGTCTCGTACCGCGTGGTCGTCACGTCCTGCCGAAAGGCGCTCAGCAGGTCGTCGAACAGCAAGACCGGGAGCCGACAGGCGTGGATTGTAGCGCCGAGCGCGGTGAAGATCTCGTTCGCAGCAGCACAGGACTGAAGTCCTGTGGCAACCGTTGAATGACAGGCAGCAGTACCCAAGTCAGGGTCCGCACATGGCTGAAGCCCTGTGCCAACTGATGGGTCCTGGGCAGGGGTGCCGCTGCCTGTGATGCATCGGTCGGCACAGGCCTTGAGGCCTGTGTTGTACAAGGCACATGTCATCAACCGGTCATGCCAATCCTGAATCAGCGCCAGCCGCTCTTCCGGCGAGCGGCTGCCTTCATCCGCGAAGTCGTCGGCCGTCCGGGCGAACGCGTAGACGGCGGCCACGTGCGGCCGCATGCCGCGCGGCAGCAGCCACGAGGCGACGGGAAAGTTCTCGTAGTGGTCGCGCGCGATCCGCGCGCAGGTCGCGTAGGCCTCGGCCAGCCCGGTCACCATTTTCTTTCGGCGACTCCCGCGCGGTGGTTAGCCGTCCGCGCCGCGACGAACAGGAAGTCGGAGAGACGGTTGACGTAGGCGAGCAGAACCGGGTCGACTTCGCCCGCCCCGAGCGACACCACGCGCCGCTCGGCCCGCCGGCAGATCGTGCGCGCCAGGTGGAGGGCCGCGCCCGGCGCCGAACCGCCCGGCAGGATGAAGTACCTGAGCGCGGGCAGACCGGCTTCCAGCTGATCGATCCACTGCTCGAGTCGGCTGACATCCGCGGGCGCCACCGCCATCTTCTGCACGCGCTCGGCCACCCGGTGCGCCGGGTCGGCAAGCGTGCCGCCCACCGCAAACAGGTCGCGCTGGATCTGCTCGAGCATCGCCGCCAGGTCCGGCGCGACAGGGGCCGCGAGGGCAACGCCGAGCGCGGCGTTCAGCTCGTCGATCTCGCCGTAGGCGTCCACGCGCAGGTCGGCCTTCGACACCCTCCGCCCGTCGAACAGCGCCGTCTCGCCGCCGTCACCGGTCCGAGTGTAGATTTTCACCGGGAGAATTATGGCACGGGATCGGGTAGAGTGACGGCGGGCAGGCCGCGGACGCGGCAGGAAGGGCCACGAGTGGCGAAACGGAAACGGATATCGGCAAGGAAGATGCCCGCGGCGCGCGCGATGCAGGCATTCAGGCGGCGCCTGCTGACGTGGTACGACAGGAACGGGCGCGACCTGCCCTGGCGCTACGCCACCGATCCGTATCACATCCTGGTGTCGGAGATCATGCTTCAGCAGACGCAGGTCGACCGCGTGCTGCCGAAGTACCACGAGTGGCTCGGCCGCTTCCCCTCCCTGGCGGAACTGGCCGCCAGGCCGGTCGAGGAGGCCGTCGAGACCTGGTACCCGCTGGGCTACAACATCCGCCCGCGGCGGCTGCACTCGATCGCCCGCGAGGCGGTGGCGCGCTACGGCGGCACGCTGCCGTCGGACGAAGCCACGCTGCTCTCGTTCAAGGGAATCGGCCGATACACGGCCGGCGCGATCCGCAGCTTCGCCTTCGGCGAGCGATCCGCGATTCTCGACACCAACGTCGCGCGCGTGCTGTTCCGCGTCTTCGTCGGCACGGGCGATCCGAAGTCGCACGCCGCGCGCGCACACCTCTGGAAGATCGCGCACGCGGTCCTGCCGCGAAGGCGCGTGTTCGACTTCAACCAGGCGCTCATGGACTTCGGGGCGCTTGTCTGCCCGGCCAGGAAACCGCGCTGCTCGGACTGCCCGATGGCTCAGGGCTGCGCGTCCTACCCGCTCGACGGCAGCGCGGGTGGCGGCGGCCCCGCCAGGCGCCGGCGGAGACGCTCCGTCGTGGTGACGGCGGCGGTTGTCGAGCGCCGCGGCCGGCTGCTCGTCGCGCGGCGGCTCGAAGGCTCGCACATGGGCGGCCGGTGGGAGTTCCCCGGCGGCAAGTGCGAGCCGGGCGAATCGGCGCGGGATTGCCTGCTGCGGGAACTGCGCGAGGAGCTCGGTGTCGCCGGGGTCGTGCACGAGGAGATCTACCGGACGACCTACGACTACAAGGACCGCGTCCTCGATCTCCGGTTCTTCAGGTGCGACCTGGCCGGCAAGCCGCGGCCGCTGCTGGGGCAGGAGATCCGCTGGGTCTCACGCCGAACGCTGCCGACACTGGAGTTCCCGCCCGCGGACCGGGAGCTGGTCAGGCGGTTGGCGCGATCCGGCTGACGACCGACGGCCGATGGCTGACGGCCTTGTCACCGATGTCACGCGTGATCGGGCCTTCGGCCGTCAGTCGTCAGCCTTCCGCCCTCGGCACGAACGGGAGCTGGGTGACCCGCGCCGCGATCGCGCGTCCGTCGTGGACGACGGTCAGCTCGGTGCCGGGTTCGAAGAAATCCCGCTGGACCATCGCCAGCGCGATCGGCGCGTTCATGCGAGGCGACCACACGGCGCTCGTGACGCGCCCGGCCCCGCGGTCTTCCGATCGCAGCGGGTCGCCGGCGGAGGGAACCTCGGTCCCGCCCACCGCCAGCCCGACGATCTTCCGCGCGATCCGTCCGTGGCCGCGATGCACGACTCGGCTCACGACTTCCTGGCCTGGGTAGCACCCCTTCGTGAAGCTGATCGCCCTCGACTCGAGGCCCGCCTCGAGCGGAATCGTCGTGCTGTCCATGTCGGCGCCGAACGCCGGGCGCCCGGCCTCGACGCGCAGTGTCTCCCAGTCCTGCGCATCGGCCTGCGTGGCGCCCTGTGCTGCGAGCGCCGAGGACAACTGTTCCAGATGCGGCCGCTCGACGTAGAGGTCGAACGCCGCCACGCCCAACTCGTCTGCCGCGGAGAGGACGACGACCTGGCCGCGGAAGCTGGCGCGGAGGTTGTGGAACGGAGTCCACCCTGCCAGGTCCCGGTCCGCCAGCGGAGCCGCGCCGGGACGCTCGATGATGGCGGCGACGACCGATGCCGCAGCCGGGCCCGCCACGACGAGCTTGCCGAAGGCGTCGCTGAGGTCGCCGAACTTCACGTCCTCGCCGAACACGAACTGGTCGAGCTTCGCCAGCACCTCGGCCGCGACCGACCGGTCGAGGTCGAGCAGGATCATGTCCCCGAGGTCGAGCACGACCATGTCGGCGATCATCCGCCCCTGTGGCGTGAGGTAGGCCGCGTAGCAGCCGCCGCCGGCCTGGAGCGACAGGACGTCGTTGGTCAGCATCGCGTGCAGGTAAGCCCGCCGGTCTGCCCCGGCCACCGCGATCTTGCCGCGCGCCGAACGGTCGAACACCGCCGCCGACTCTCTTGCCGCCCCGTACCCGGCCCCCACTTGCATCGTCTCCCCCACTGCGTTTGTTGCGTGCCGCTCGCGGCCCGATGCTATCCTTTGGTGGTCATGCGCACCATTCATTTTACCGTCGCCCTGCTCGCCTTCGCGCTGATGGCGGGCCAGGGACGCGCGCAAGAGGTTCCCAAGGACCAGACCGCCAACTTCACCGTGTTCCTGCAGGGAGTGGCCATCGGCGCCGAAAGGGTGACGGTAGCCCGTACGCCGCAGGGAATCACGATCAGCGGCGACGAGCGGATCGGGCCGCCGATCCGCCTGGTGGCCCGCCAGGCGGAGATCCGTTACACGGCCGACTGGCGGCCGCTCGACTGCCTGATCGACGGCAGCGTCCGCGACGACGCGCTGATGCTGCGCACGACGGTGCAGGGCACGACGGCGACGACACAGTTCATCCAGGGCACCAGACCCGGGAACAAGACCGATCAGATCGCGGCCGACGCGCTGCTGCTGCCCGACGTCTTCTTCGGCGCCTACGAGGCGCTGGCCGCGCGTCTCTCCGGCGCCAAGGCCGGCGACCGGGTGAACATCTACGTCCCACCCGCAATGGTCTCGACTGTGTCGGTCGCCAGCGTCTCGGAGGACCGGGTGCGGACCGCGGACGCGCTGGTCGAGATCCGGCGCTACGCGCTGGAGCTTCCGGGCCCGAATGGGCCGGTCGGCATCGAACTCTGGATCGATCCGTCGGGCCGGCTGCTCCGTTTCTCGCTGCCGGCGCGGGCCTTCGACATCATCCGCTCGGACCTCGCCTCGGTCACCTCGCGCCGCGAGCCGGTCGCAAGGCCCAACGACGAGCGCATCAGCATCCCGGCCAACGGCTTCAGCCTGACCGGCACGCTGTCGCAGCCGGCGGCCAAGCCCGCTGAGGGCAGCCGCCGCCCGGCGATCGTCCTCGTGAGCGGGTCGGCGCAGACCGACCGCGAAGAGATGCTGGCGGGCATCCCGATCTTCGGCCAGCTCGCCTCGGCGCTGGCCGACGCGGGGTTCGTGGTCGTGCGCTACGACAAGCGCGGCGTGGGCCAGAGCGGCGGGCGCGCCGAGACCACGACGCTCGACGACTACGCCGAGGATGCCATCGCCGCGGTGAAGTTCCTCCAACATCGCCCCGACGTCGATCGCCGCCGGGTGGCGCTGCTCGGCTACGGCGAAGGGGGCGCGGTGGCCGCCGTCGCGGCGTCGCGCGAGGGCTCGATTGCGGCCCTGGTGCTGGTCGCCGCGCCCGGCCTCACCGGCGACGCCTTCATCCTCGAGCAGCAGGAGCATCTGCTGGGCCTGATGAAGGTCCCGGAGGCGGACCGGCGCGCGAAGATCGAACTGCAGCAGCGGCTCCACCAGGCGGTGCTCACGGGCCAGGGGCTCGAGAATCTGCCTGCCGACCTGCGCCGCGGGGCGGACACGCCGTGGTTCCGCAGCTTCCTCGGCTTCGACCCGGCGAAGGTCCTCAGGAAGAGCGATCAGCCGATCCTGATCGTCCAGGGGGGCATGGACCGCGAAGTGGCGCCGGTCAATGCCGACAGGCTGGAAGCGATCGCGCGGGCCCGGAAGGGCAAGGCCGGCGAGGCGGTGAAGGTCGTGAAGCTGCCGCCGCTCAATCACCTGCTGGTGCCTGCCCCGACTGGCGAGATGGACGAATACGACCACCTCTCCAGCAGGGAGGTCAGCCCCGACGTCGCCGCCGCGATCGGCGCGTGGCTCGGGGACACGATGGGAGCCCGCTAGGATGTGGATCCTCCGGACGACGGCCGCCGACGGCGGCGACGACCGACTGACCTTTCGGCTGCGGGCCGGAGGGATGAAGACGCTCGGACGCGCGACCCGTGCCGATTTCATCGTCGATGAAGCGCTGGTGTCGCGCCTGCACTGCCGGTTCATGGCCGGCGCGGCCGGTGCGCTCGAGGTCGTGGATCTCGACAGCACGAACGGCACGTTCGTGAACGGCAAGCGCGTGAAGAGGTCGACGCTGGTGGCGGGAGACCGCGTTCGGGTCGGACGCATCGAGCTCGAGGTCAGCGAGGCGCCCAACTGATGCCCGACGGCTGACGGCTGATGGCTGACGGCCGAAGGCCGGAATCAGGCGCCCGCGAGAAACGGATTCGTCCTTCTCTCCCGCCCGATCGTCGTTGCCGGGCCGTGCCCGGGATGCACCGCGAGGTCATCGGGCAGCGCGAGCAGCACCTCTCGAATCGATCCGATCAGCGTGTCGTAGTCGCCCCCGGGCAGGTCGGTCCTGCCGATCGACCCCGCAAACAGCGTGTCTCCAGCGAACAGGTCCGTGCCCGGGGCCCCGGCAGGCCCGACGAGCACGCAGACGCCGCCCGGCGTGTGGCCCGGCGTGTGGAGTACGCGGGCCGACAGCGTGCCGAACTCGATCGGGGCCGACAGGTCGTAGAACACGTCGACCGGCGGCGGCGGCTCGATGTCGAGGCCGAAGAACGCGCCCTGCTGGACGGCGTGCTCGTAAGTCACCAGGTCGGCGCGGTGGAGGCAGACCGGCGCCCTTGTCGCCTCCTTCGCCCGCGCGGTCCCGGAGACGTGGTCGACGTGCGCGTGGGTGAGCAGGATCCAGCGAATCACCAGTTGTCGGTCGGCGACCACGCGCAGCAACTGGTCCACCTCGTCGCCGGGATCGATCAGCACGCCTTCCCGCGTCTCTTCGCAGGCCAGCACGTAGCCGTTCTTGTGAAATGGCGGCGCATCGCGGATCTCGAGCAGCATGCCGCTATGATACCTGCTATGAACCGGCCGATTCCGGCGATGCCAGCCCTCGACGACATCAACGCCGCCCGCGCCCGGGCGCGGCCGCATCTCTACCGAACGCCTCTCGTGCGCTCAGGTTGGCTCAGCGACGCGGCCGAAGGCGACGTCCACCTCAAGCTCGAATCGCTGCAGGTTACGAGTTCGTTCAAGGCGCGCGGCGCGATCAACGCGGTCCTCGCGCTCATCGAGCGCCATCGCGCGGGCCAGCCGCTGCCGTGCCTGGTCACCGCGTCGGCCGGCAACCACGGCCGGGCGCTCGCCTGGGCCGCCGAGCGCGCCGGCCTTCGAACCGTGGTCTTCACGCCGAGACACGCGCCGGCCGCCAAGCTCGACGCGATCCGGCGCCATGGCGCCGAGCTGCACGCCGAGGCCGGCACCTACGAGGAGTCGGAGCTGATGGCCAAGCGGTTCGCGGCCGACACGGGCGCGCACTTCGTCTCGGCCTACAGCCACCCGGACCTGATTGCGGCGATTGGCACCATCGCGCTCGAGATCCTTGAAGACCTGCCGGCCGTCGATCGGATCGTCGTGCCGGTCGGCGGGGGCGGCCTGCTGGCTGGCGTCGCGGCGGCCGCCAGCATGGTTCGTCCAGCCGTCGAGATTGTCGGCGTCGAAGTCGAAGCGTCCCGTCCGTTCGCCGCCTCTTTGGCCGCGGGCCGGATCGTCGAGGTGGACGTGGGGCCGACGCTGGCCGACGGCCTGGCCGGCAACATGGATCCCGACAACCTGGCGTTTCCGATCGTCCGGGCGCTGGTTCGCCGCATGACGATGGTCGGCGAGCGCGAGCTGCGCGACGCGATCCGCGGGCTGGTCCGCTACGATCACCTGGTCTCCGAGGGAGCGGGCGCCGTGGGCGTCGCAGCGGTCGCGGAGGGAAGGATCCCCTCACCATCGCGCACGACCGCGGTCATCGTGTCGGGCGCGAACATCGACATCGACAAGCTCGCCGGGATTATCGGAAGCGAGGGCTGAAGGCCGCAGGCTTGCAGCCGTCGAGTGCCCGCAGGTCCGCCACCATCACCGCGGCCGACGGGTATCGCGCGTCGGGGCTCTTCGCCATGGCCCGGGCGAGGATGGCATCGAGCTTCTCGGGCACTGCGAGATCGATGCTGGAAGCGGGAGGGGGGGCAAGTCGAAGGACGTTCATCGCCGCCTCCTCCGCGTCGACTCCCGCGAACGGATTTCGCCCCGTCGCCATCTGGTAGACGATCGCGCCGAGGGAGAAGACGTCCGACCGTGCATCGGCCCGGCCCCAGAGGATCTGCTCTGGCGACATCCACCGTGCGACATCGCCCGCCCCGCGGGCGGAGATCGCCTTTCCGCCGGCGAGCTGCTCCGTGACGGCGCGACGCCTGAGCCCGGCCGATGTCCACGCCGCGAGCCCGAAGTCGACGATCTTCGCCTTGTCCTTGTCGGTGATGAAGACGGTGGACGGGTCGAGGCCGGCGTGCACCAGGCCAAGCCGGTGCCCTTCGGCCACGCCGTCGGCAATCTGGATCGCGAACTCGATCGTGCGGCTCGCGCTGAGCGGCTTTCCCATCACGTTCCCGCGCAGCGAGCGCCCCGTCACGTACTCGTGCGCCAGGAACACGCGGCCGTCCTCCTCGCCGGCGTCGAACAGCGCCGCGACGTGCGGGTGCGAGAGCGCCCGCGCGGCCGAGGCGTCGGCCATCAGCGCGTCGCGCCTGCCCGGGCCGCCCACGACGATCGGCGAGATGATCCGCAGCGCGACCGTGCGCCCGACTCTCGTGTCCCGCGCGCGCAGCAGTTCGCCCAGCGCGTCGGCGCCGAGCCGTTCGAGAATCCTGTAACGACCGAAGTTCTCCATGTCGATGGTTCCCGGGGGCGCATCACGGACGTCTCTCCGTGTCCGCGTATCGGCCCAGGGCGGGGGATGCAACACGCTGGGGTCAGCGACGGCGTTGCCGCCAGGTCTTCCCGCCGTCCGCAGTTTCGTATTCGGAGCGATCCGACACGGTGATCGTGGCCGACAAATCGTTCCAGGCGTGCACGGCCACCAGGTCCGCGTCGGTCGGCGAAGTCAGCCGCTCCCAGGTCTGGCCGTCCGTCGTGCGCAGGATGACACCGCGCGCACCGACGATCCAGCAGATTTTGTCGCCGGGCGCTGATGCGTCGGACAGCGCCGTGGTCACGCCGCTCGACTGGCGCTCCCACGTCTGTCCGCGGTCGGGCGACTTCTCGATGGTGCCGTCGCCGCCGAATCGCCAGGAGACGGTCGGCCCGGCGACGATCGACACCGCCAACGACGCTGGTCGCACGCCCGCAATGTCCAGCACCGAGCGGGCCGAGCCACCTTTGGCTGCAAGCGACTGGGCCGCCGTCGGCGGTGGGGGGGGCCTGGCGCGGGGGGCCTGGTCCCGGCAGCCTTCATCAGCGTCTGCTCGCTGGCGACGTCGGCCTGCTGCCGCGCCGCGTCGGCCACCTCTCGTTCGGATGTCACGGCCTGCGGCGCGCCGGCCCCTGTCGGCGCGGCAGCCTGCGGCGCTTCGGCCTGGACTGGCGGCGCCATCGTCGCCACTGCCTTCTTCTCCGCGGCCCCGACAGGCGCTTCGGACTTCGCCGTGGCGGCCCCTGCCTCCGGGGCGCGCACTTCAGCCATCGTCGCGGCCGGCGCCGGGACTGACAGCGGACTTGCCTCGCCGGAGCCCGAGGGGCGAAGGCGGGCCTGCGGCGGCGGCGTGCCGACAACCGTCACCGGCCCCGGCGAAATCAAGGTCTTCGTACCGACCACCACGACCAGGATCGCCGTCGCCAGCGGAACCGCCCATCGCCAGTGCCAGTGCCACGCGCGCGAAGGCGCGGGCAGCGGCGCGGCCCGGATCATCTCGGGCTCGGACCGCGCCAGCGCGGCCAGGATCTGCTGGCAGCACTCGCAGCCGGACACGTGGGCCTCGATCCGCTCGCCCTCGAGGGCCGACAGCGTGTGGTCGAACCAGGCCGCCAGCAGGTCGGCGTCCGGACAGGCGTTGCCCGACGCGTCGACCGTCAGCGCAAGGCCGCGCGCGAGGAATCGATCGTATGACGGGTCGGGTTCACGTCCTGTCGACTTCACCTGGCGCTCCTTCTCTCAGAACGATCCTCCCGCCTGTTCTTGCTGTCCTCCCGGTCTTGCGCCCGGCTGCCCCAGCCATTCCTCCAGATCCATGCCCACGTCCTCGAGCGCGCACGCCATGCACTCCCGGACCGCGGCGTCACCGAGGCCGTCTTCCTCGCGCAGATAGTGCTCGACCGCCGCGCGCAGGTCGCGCCGGATCCTGTCGAGCCTGCGGGACACGGTGGCCTCGTGCTCCCCGGTCAGGCGGCCGATCTGGGCCAGCGTCAGCCGCTGCAGGTAGTAGAACGACAGCCTGAGG
This sequence comes from uncultured Acidobacteriota bacterium, assembly GCA_963727765.1. Taxonomy (GTDB): domain Bacteria; phylum Acidobacteriota; class Vicinamibacteria; order Vicinamibacterales; family Fen-181; genus FEN-299. The sequence goes on along the minus strand of CAVSGZ010000011.1, from coordinate 181,744 downwards.
CGGTCGGGAGGTTCGAGCTTCAGGATGGCCGAGCCGAGCGCCAGTTGCGCCATGCGCGCGAAGCGCGCGCGGTCGGAGTCCTCGTCAACGGCCACGGCCTTCGGGTCGGGCAGCGTCTCGTCCTGCTCGTCGAGCGATCGCGTCTTCCGCGCGGCCCTGATCCGGTCCACGTGCCGCTGCGCGAGGATCGAGCGCAGCCAGGTCGACAGCCGGCTGCGGCCGTGGAAGTAGTCGAACAGCGACCGGCGGCGGCCCTCGCGCTCCTCGAGCCCGTACAGCTCCGCGTAGAGCGAGTCGGCGAGCTCGCCCCCGTCCTCGTCGCCGACAATCGCCCGCGCCGCGGCTCGCAGCCCCGGCCGGTAGCACTCGATGAAGTAGGCCCAGGCCGACACCTGCCCCTCCGAGCACGCGCAGGCGAGCGCCAGTTCCTCGAGGTTCAGCGAGTCGATGTAATCGGACGCGAGGGCGGGCGTCCAGGTCTCGGTCGCGAAGCGGCTGGCCACGCTGCGCTCGAGGGCGCGCGCGAAGGCGGCGCGGTCGAGGTTCCAGCGCAGCGCGTTCGACCGCTTGAACGCGCGGTCGAGCAGCCGGTCGTCGATGTGGCGCGACGGCGATGATGGGGCGGGCGACATGGCCTGGACTCACGCGGGCCGCCGCTTGCGGCCACGCGTCACAGGGCATTCTACCGCGACTGTCGCGGGTCAGTTGGCCGACAGGCTGGCGGCGCGGTGCAGGACCAGACCGCCCGAGAACTCGGCCAGCCGCTCGCGCAGGATGGTCCGGCCGCGGCGCAGCCTGGACTTGAGCGTGTGGCCGTTGACCGCGAGCGCCGCGCTCGCCTGCTCGGTCGAGAAGCCGTGCACGTCGCGAAGCAGCACCGGCACGCGGTAGAGCGGAGGCAGGCCGGCGAGCGCCTTCACGAGCTTCTGCCGGAGTTCGCCACGCAGCGTCTCGTCGTCTCCGAGAGAGGACCAATCGGCGAGATCGGGGGCTTGGACACCGTCGCTGCCGGCCGGCACGGCCAGCGGAAGCTCTGCCTCGTGCCGCGCGGCTTTCTCCGTCCGCAGCCGCGACATGGCGGTGTTGAAGGTGATGCGGTAGATCCAGGACGAGAGGGCCGAGTCGCCGCGGAACGAGTCGATGTTGCGGCAGACCTTCAACAGGACGTCCTGCACGATCTCGTCGGCGTCCTCTTCGTTCCTGACGTGGCGCAGGGCAAGCTGGCGGATTCGGGCCGAGTACATCTCGGCCAGCTCGAATGCCGCATCGTCATCCCGGGTCCGAAGCCGCTCAATCAAGTCGCGGTCCGCGTTCTGGTCGCCCACCGCATGTGCCACGTCGGTTACTCCTTCGCAGGCTCTCGCCTAAAGAGGACTAATTTTGTCTTGTTTTATAATCGGAGTCAACAGGTCGGATATTTCGCACGATGGCGGCTGACTCAGGACTCGTGTTAAGAGACTCAAGGCTCAGGGCTTAGGGCCATGAGCCACCTGAGCCATGAGCCTTGAGCCTCTTGGCCTGGGCCATGAGCCGCGGGCCTCCGAGGTCGTTCAGCCCCGTTGGATGATGCGCAGGAAGGCCTGAACGACCGCTTCCTCAGCCTGCGCCATGTCCACCGGCCGGCCGAGTTCGCGCGAGAGTGACGTCACGCCGTGGTCCCGGATCCCGCAGGGCACGATCAGGTTGAAGTAGTCAAGGTCGGTGTTGACGTTGTAGGCGAACCCGTGGCTCGTGATCCACCGGGAGATGCGCACGCCGATCGCGCCGATCTTGCTGCCGCCTACCCAAGCGCCCGTGAGCCTTTCGATCCGCCCGGCCTGAACCCCGAACCCGGCGGTCACGGCGATCATCACACTTTCGAGGTTCCGGACGTAGTTGTAGACGTCCGCGCGGTCCGGCTTGAGGTTGAGGATCGGGTAGCCGACCAGCTGGCCCGGGCCGTGGTAGGTGACGTCGCCGCCCCGGACGGTCTCGTGCAGCTCGACGCCGAGCTCCGCCAGGCGCGCGGGTGTGGCAAGCACGTTGCTGCGTGCCGCCTGGCTGCGGGAACCGAGCGTGATGACGTGCGGGTGCTCGAGCAGCAGCAGCACGTCGCCGATGCGCCCGGCCCGCCGGTCTTCGACGAGCGTCCGCTGCAGCTCGAGCGCATCCGCATAGGCGACGCGCCCGAGCCGCCGCACTTCAAGGTCGATCACAGGGGCTCGACGTGTCGAACGTCTCGATGTACTTCTTCACTGCCGCCAGGAACTGATCCGCCACCGCTCCGTCGATCAGCCGGTGATCGAAGCCAAGCGAGAAGTACGCCATCGGACGGATCGCGATCGCATCGTTCACGACCACGACGCGCTTCTCCACCGCGCCGAGGTCGAGGATGGCGACCTGCGGCTGGCTGATGATCGGCATGCCGAACAGCGCGCCGTACACGCCGGGGTTGGTGATGGTGAAGGTCCCGCCCTGCACCTCGTCCGGTTTGAGCTGCTTGCTGCGCGCGCGATTCGCCAGGTCCTGCATCGTCCGCGCCAGGCCCAGCAGGCTCTTCTCGTCGGCCTGCTTCACGACTGGCACGATGAGCCCCCAGTCGAGGGCGACGGCGATCCCGATGTTGATGTCCTTGTGGTAGACGACCGAGTCGCCGTCGATCGAGGAATTGAGGATCGGGAATGCCCGCAGCCCTGCCACCACCGCCTTGACGACAAACGGCAGGTAGGTGAGCTTGGCGCCGGCCGCCTCGAACTCCGCCTTCTTCGCCTCGCGCATCTTCGCGACCCGCGAGAAATCGACCTCGAACACCGAGTGCACGTGCGCCGCGGTACGCCGGCTGGCCACCATGTGCTCGGCGATGCGGCGGCGCATGATCGTCATCGGCACCACGTCGTCGCCGGCACCGTGGATGACGGGCGCAGCCGGCGCGTGCGCAGCGGCCGGCGCGGCGGCGGGCTTCTGCTCGATGAACTCCAGGATGTCCTGCTTGGTGACGCGCCCACCGGCGCCAGACCCTTCGATCTCCGAAATGTCCACGCCGTGCTCGGCGGCGATCTTTCTGACCACCGGCGACGACTTCTGGCGGCGCAGATCATCGGCTGTCGCCGCTTCCTCGACCGCCGCCGTGCCCGGAGCAGGCGCAGCCGGAGGCGGAGCAGCCGCCGCGGCCGGTGCCTGGGTGGGCGCGGGCGCGGCGGCGATGACGGACGCCGCAGCGCCGGGCGCGGAGTCGATGAGCGCCACGACGTGGTTGACAGGAACCGTCTCGCCTTCCCGGGCGCGGATCTCGGTCAGCACGCCGGCTGCCGGCGACGGGATCTCGGCGTCCACCTTGTCGGTCGAGATCTCAAACAGCGGCTCGTCCCGATCCACGTGGTCGCCGACTTTCTTGACCCAACGGACGATCGTGCCTTCGGCAATCGACTCGCCCATCTGCGGCATGAGGACACTTGTCGGCATAGGACCCTCAAATGTGAATCGCTCCGCCGTGCAGGACGTGGGCGGCCTCACCCATCGCCTCGGCGAACGTGGGATGCGCGTGGATGGTCCGCACCAGTTCCTCGCCGGTGCACTCGAGGCGCAGGGCGACCACCGCCTCGGCGATCAGGTCGGTCGCGCGCGGCCCGATGATGTGCACGCCGAGCAGTTCGTCGTACTTCTTCTCGGCCACGATTTTCACGAATCCCTCGATCTCTCCGGCGATCTTCGCCCGGCCGAGCGCGCTGAACGGGAAGCTGGCAGACGCGACGTCGTAGCCGCGGTCCCTGGCCTGCTGCTCGGTGAGGCCGACGCTGCCGATCTCGGGATCCGAGAACGTGCAGCCGGGCACCTGGTCGTAGTTCAGCGTGCGCGGCGGCTGGCCCGCCACTCGCTCGGCGACGGCGATCCCCTCGGCGGTCGCCACGTGCGCAAGCTGCGGGTGGCCGGGCTTGCCGAACGAGATCACGTCGCCGACAGCCGAGATTCCAGGCGCCGAGGTCCGGTAGAACTCGTCCACGACGATGTAGCCGCGGTCCATCCTGACGGCGGCCTCGGCGGCGCCGAGCCCCTCGGTGACCGGCCCGCGTCCGGTGGCGACGAGCAGGTAGTCGGCGCGGATCTTCTCCGTCTTGCCCTCGGGCAGCGCCACCTCCAGGCTCACGCCGTCGGCGTCCGGCACCGCGCGCGTCACCTTCGATCCGGTATGGACGGCGATCCCGCGCTTTTTGAACGCCTTCTGCAGCTCGGCCGACACCGCCTCGTCTTCGATGGGCACGAGCCGCGGCAGCAACTCGATGATGGTCACCTCGCTGCCGAAGCTGCGGAAAATGGACGCGAACTCGACGCCGACGGCGCCGGCGCCGAGGACGACGAGCGATTTGGGCACCTCGCGGAAGGCCAGCGCCTCGTCGCTCGTGATGATCCGCGTGCGGTCGATCTCGACGCCGGGCACGCTGCGCGGCTGCGATCCGGTGGCGATCACGATCTCTTTCGCGGCATGGAGCGTTTGCGGCTGTTCGCCGGTGACCTCCACGTTGCCGTTGCCGGCCAGGCGCGCCGCGCCTTTGATCCAGTCGATCTTGTTCTTGCGGAAGAGGAATTCGACGCCCTTGGTGAGCGTGGTGACGACCTTGTCCTTGCGGGCCTGCACCTGCTTCATGTCGATGGCGACCGACGCGCCGTCGATCGACAGCCCCCAGTCCTTCGCGCCGCGGGCGATCTTGAGCGCGTGGGCGTGCTCGACGAGCGCCTTGGTCGGGATGCAGCCCCAGATGAGGCATGTGCCGCCGAGCGCCTTCTGCTTTTCGACCACTGCCACGCGCAGGCCCAGCTGGGCGGCGCGGATGGCCGTCGGGTAGCCCCCGGTGCCGGCGCCGATCACGATCAGGTCGTACTGGTTCGCCACGATGACTCCTCTGTCTGGAATTGCAGCCGATCCATCGTCATCGAAGCCCAGCCTTGCAGTCAACCCGGTCGGCCCGCGGCTCGCGGCTGGCGACTTGCGGCCTTGTCCGGCTTGCGGCTCGCGGCTGGCGACTTGCGACTTTGAGCGGTTGGCTGCGTGACCCGCGTGACCCCGCCGCAAGCCGTACGTCGCAAGCCGCACGCCGGGCGTTATACAATCCCCTCCGTCATGTCCTCCAAGCCGAAAACCGTGCTGATCGTCGACCAGGACGGCGCGACGCGGCTCCGCACCTCCGCCCTGCTCCAGCGCCACTACCGCGTGCTCACCGCCGCCTCGGGCGAGGCCGCCGTTGCGATGCTCACCCAGGAAGAGGCGGACCTGCTGGTGGTCGACGAAGAGCTGCCAGGCATCAGCGGCCTGGAGTTGCTGCGGATCGTGAGAGAGAACTACGAGCTGCCCGAGATCGTGATGATGTCGGCGACGGGCCGCGTGGAGACGGCCGTCCAGGCCATCAAGCTCGGCGCCTACCATTTCGTGGCCAAGGGGGGCGACGGCGAGGAGTTGCTCGCCGTGCTGCGCAACGCCAGCGACCACCAGGATCTGAACCGCCAGGTGCTGGCGCTGAGCGCGCAGGTTGCCGAATCGGACCGCGAGTTCGTGGTCGGGCCGAGCCCGGCCATGAAGAGCGTCGTCGATCTGGTGCAGCGGATCGCGAAGCTGTCGGCCACCGTGCTGGTGCTGGGCGAGAGCGGCACCGGGAAGGAGCTGGTGGCGCGCCTGATCCACCGCCAGAGCGAGCGGCCCGAGGGGCCCTTCCTCCCGGTGAACCTGGCGGCCATCCCGGGCGAGCTGGTCGAGAGCACGCTTTTCGGCCACGAGAAGGGGGCGTTCACCGGCGCGGTGCGTCAGCAGTTGGGCAAGTTCGAGCTGGCCGCCGGCGGCACGCTGTTCCTCGACGAGGTGGGCGACCTGCGGATCGACCTCCAGGGCAAGCTGCTCCGGGCGCTGCAGGAGAACGAGATCGAGCGCGTGGGCGGCGCGCGGCCCATCCGCACCGACTTCCGCCTGATCGCCGCGACCAACTCCGACCTCGAGAAGGCGGTGAAAGAAGGGCGGTTCCGCGAGGACCTCTACTACCGGCTCAACGTCATCCCGGTCCGGATGCCGCCGCTGCGCGAGCGGACCGAGGACATCCCGGACCTGGTGTCGTGCTTCGTGCGCCGCTACGCCACGCGCTTCCGGCGCAACGTCCGTGGCGTCGCCCCGGCCGCGATGACGCTGCTGCAGTCCCACTGGTGGCCGGGCAACATCCGCGAGCTCGAGAACCTGGTCGAGCGCCTCGTGGCGATCACCGACAAGGAGTGGCTGACCGACGAGGACCTGCCCGTCGAGATGCAGGTGCCGGTGCCGGCGCCGGAGCAGGAAGAGGCGGAAGGCGGCGGCAGGCTGCTCGCGCATGCCTGCGAGACGTTCGAGCGCACGTTCATCCTGAAGGCGCTGGAGCGTTCGGGGTGGAACGTGACGGGGACGGCCCGGCACCTCGGGATTCCGCTCAGCACGATGAAGCACAAGATGGACCGGTTGGGGATCCGGCCCCTGGCCAAGAGGCTGCGGGGAAACTGAGGGGGAAGACGGGCAGGCTGCGGCGAGACCCCGGCGGGCAGTCGGCAGGAAGCTGGCCCAGGCGTTCTGAACCGGCATCCTGCGGACCGACCCACCACCTCCAGGAAAACCGACGCCGTTCACCCACACCGTCGACGGGAACGGCGGCCAGGACCGCGGTTACTTGCGAGGGAGAACCGTGTCCTTGAGCTGCTTGACGATCTTGGCCTTCACCACCGTCTTGGCCGGGATCTTGATCGCCTCGCCGGTCGCGGGATTGCGTCCCATCCGCGCCTTGCGCTTCTGGACGACCAGCTTCACCATCCCGGGCAGCACGAACTCCCCGGCGCGCTTGAGTTCCTTCTCGGCGAGCACGGCCAGCTCGTCGAAGAAGTCCCGCGCCTGCGTCCGCTTCATCTCGAAGCGATCCGCGAAGTGCGCGAAGAGCTCGGACTTGCCCATCCTGCGGGCGTCAGCCATCGGCGTCCCCCTCACCTTGAGCGCGCTGGATATCGACCGCCACCAACCGCGCGCGCATGCGGTCTGTGCGGAAACTGGCCTAAATTTCGAGGTATGCTAGCGCGCGGCTTCGGGCGTTGTCAATCGAGTCCGTGGCGTCGCTGACAGCGTGAAGTTCATTTTTCGAGAAGCGGGCTAGAATGGCATGATGTCTGCACCCGACATCGAGACCTTCCCAAACCCGAACCCGGCGCGTGATTACGAGATCGAGATCTCGTGCCCCGAGTTCACGTCCGTCTGCCCCAAGACCGGGCTGCCCGACTTCGGCGAGATCCGGATCGCCTACGTGCCCGACGAGCGCTGCCTCGAGCTGAAGTCGCTCAAGTACTATCTCGTCGGATTCAGGAACCGCGGCATCTTCTACGAGTCGGCGACCAACCAGATCCTCGACGACCTGGTGGCCGCGTGCGCTCCGCGGCGCATGGTGGTGACGGGAGACTTCACGCCGCGCGGAGGCATCAAGACGGTGATCACGGCGAAGTACGAGAAGTAGCTGACAGCAGACGACGCCGTGCGGTCGTCACTTCGTGCTTCGTACTTCGCAAGATCGCAAGATCCACCATGCTGCGGATTCCCATCGAGCCCGTCCTCGACCTTCATCCCTTCGCGCCCGCCGACGTGAAGTCGGTGGTCGAGGAGTACGTGCGCGCGGCGCACGCGTCGGGCCTTCGCGAGGTGCGGCTCATTCACGGCCGCGGCCGCGGCATCCAGCGCGGGATCGTGCAGGCCGCGCTCGAGCAAAACGTGCTCGTCGAGGAGTTTTGGGACGCGCCCGACTCCCACCTGGGGGCGACGGTCGCGAAGCTCGTCGAACGCGCTTGATGTTTCGGCGTCGCCTCACCCGCGGACCGCTCATGCCCCCTTGCCCGACCTCTCGGCCCTGAGCTCGTAGTGCTGCGACCTCGCGTCGAAGCGGGCCAGGACCGCGCGCGCCTTCGGCGGCACCACCGCCGCCTCGTAGTCCGCCCCGGCGAACTCGCGCACCGCGGCGAGCGAGTCGAACCACATGATGGTGATGAACTCGACCTCCGCGCCGCTCGGACGCCTGAGCAACTGGATGCTCTTGAAGCCCGCGATGTGCCGGTCTTGAATGCCGACGAAGATCTCCTCCTTGAGCATCGCCTCGTAGATGTCGGCGTTGGCCGGCGTAGTCCATCCATGCCAGATTCGGACGATCATCTGTTGCTCCTTTCCCCTTGCCCGCGGGAGCGCGGCGGGCGTCGAAGCGGCGGGACCGCTTCCTCCGCCGATGAGCACGCGAGCAGAACGCCAAAGCGCTTCTCGCGCGTCTCTTCCCTCTTCGCGCTCATGACCCAGAACGAGGCCGTCCGCCGGTACCACGGCGGCTGGGCCGTGAAGAATCGCCAGGCCCTCTGGTCGGCCCGAAGCCGCCGCGTGAAGGCGGGGTCCAGCTCCACCGCGCGCGACTCGAAGGAGTAGGACGACTTCTTCCGCTTCGCGAACGCATCCGTTCCCGGCGGCTGCATGCGGCCTTCCGCCTGAAGATCCAGGGCCCGCTCGACGTTGACCTTGCTCCAGGCGCTCCCGGTTTTCCGCGGGCTGAACCGGACGGCGAAACTCACAGCGTCGAATGGGTAGCGCACGCCGTCGATCCAGCCGAAGCACAACGCCTCGTCCAGGGCCTCGCGGTAGGTGAGGCCGCGAGCCGCGTGCTGCACCTTGAAGCACCTGACGAAGAGCGCCGGCGCGCTTGCGCCGTGCCTACCCAGCCAGGCGCGGAAGCCCGACTGCATCCTGAACGTCTTCGGTTTGTCAGCTCTCGCGTCCACCGCACCTCCTCGCCACCCTCGCCGGCTGCCGGGCGTCCCGTCAGATCCTCAGGAGTTCGGCGGCCCGAGCCGCAGACGCCGGCCGATGAGGCGCCAGTCGTGGCCCGGTTCGTCGCTCCGGGCTCCGCTCGGCGGACCTCGCAAGTCGCCCTTTGCGCCGACCCGGTCCGCGCCTGGCTCTCCAGCGCCGGCCTCATCATCGCGCCCGCCGGCGCCGGGCACAAGCGTCAGCCGGGCCGCCCGGGCGGTCAGAAGAGGAAAGGAATGAAGATCCGGGTGCGAGCCATGTAGGCGCGATAGGCCTGGCCGAACTGACGGATCGTGGCCACTTCTTCGGCCTTCGCCGTAGCGACAAGCGCCGCGGTTGCCAAACCGACCAGTACCATGGTTGACGGAGTCACCGTCTTGAGGAACGTGCCCCACGCGGCGAAGAGCAGCGAGGCATAGAGCGGGTGACGGATGTAGCGATAGGGACCAGTCGTCACGAGATTCGTGGTCGTGAAGCCGGCGGGGTCCCGACCAATCGGGTGACCCAGACGACGCAGCGTCGAAGATGCCGAGACGACCGTCAACACCGAGATCAGGAGCAGCAGCCAGGACGCCACCTGCCGGGCTGCAAGGGGCCGAGTGAACCAGTTCGGGGCATTGAGCACGATCAGCGCGAGGGTCGATTCAGCCGCGAAGAAGCGATAGAAGCCGTACGATGAGGGCCTCAGCAGGCAACGCCTCGAGATCCAGAGCACCGGGATCGACCCGGCGGCGATGAGAACCGCCGAGAGCATTGGTGTCATGCGCTGCCCCGCCGGGCCGGCTACATTGTCATCCCGGCAGGATCTCCTCCACCAGTTCGGCCGCACACCGCACGAAGTCCACGCACTTGGTACTGAAAAGGCCCGCTTCCCGCGCGGCGGCGGCGCCCTCGGGGGTGCTCACGTCGCAGCCGAGAAGCTCCCGGCAGGTCAGGCTGCCCTGCCGCTCCCGAAACGCCTTCGAGAAGGCTGTCATGGCGGCGTAAGCCGCCTGCCGGTCCTCGATCAGATTGCAGTCGGCGCCGCACTTCGCCAGTCCAAAAACCATGTAGGCGCCGGTTACCGCCCCGCACGTTTCGGCCATGCGCATGCCAGCCGCGAAGCCCGCCGCGAGGCGGAGGCACTTTGCCTCGTCAAGCCCGTAGCTCGGACCGTATGTCGCCAGGATCGCCTGCGAGCACGCGCAGCCGCCGCGGAACAGCTCGACCGCCTTCGACACACCGTTCACGAGCGATCTCCTGCCCGCAGATGCCTGGCCCACAGCGTCAGCCAGACCGCCGCAATCGCGATCAGCCAGAGGGTCGCCTTCAGGAGAACCAGCGCGATGAACCACGTGCTCGCCAGGCTCTCCCAAGTCGCGCCGGGGCCGCAGACCGCCAGGAACCACGCCGGTTTCACGCTTGTGACCAGCAGGTAGCCCAGCCACTGGACGGTGACGAACGCGATCGCGACGAGGAAGGTCCACCACGCGGCAACCGCGGCGGCGCGGACCTTTGAGCGGAAGGCGTTGTCCATGGGAGTTCCTCCTGGATGACAGATCGAAGTTCCGAGGCGGCCACAGCGCCGGATGCCTCACCCGCGAGACGCTTCGCACGGTCGGACTGGCAGCAGCGAGACCGCATGGCCGGCCGATGAGGCGCCAGTCGTGGCCCGGTTCGTCGCTCCGGGCTCCGCTCGGCGGACCTCGCAAGTCGCCCTTTGCGCCGACCCGGTCCGCGCCTGGCTCTCCAGCGCCGGCCTCATCATCGCGCTGGGGCGGTCGCCGCGCAAGCGGCGGTTGGCCGGGATGCAGTCCCCTGCCGGCTGACGGTCTTGTCGCGCGCATTACTCAGGGCCGTCCGGATTCGGGGGGTGGCGCCAAAGCGAGCCATGGACCGTTCGCATCGTCAGGGTACAAGGAAACGCAAGCCGGACAACGATCTCGCCGTTGGGGATGGGGGGACAGGCCCGGCGTGAACCCCAACGGCAAGACCCCGGACGCTGGGACGGCGCCGCGTTTCTGGTGAAGTTCTGGGCTCGCGGGCGACGCCCTCTGAACCCGGACGGCGTCATGCGACCCCTCTTGCTAACTTCCGGTCGGTATGTTCGTCTAATCCACCAGATGGACGAGAACGACGCCCTCGACGTCGCCGAGGCGCAGGCGGGATGCGAGCTCGCGTTCCGCCGCCTCGTCGAGCGGCACGGCCGCGGGGTCTTCCAGCTCGCCTTCCGCCTGACCGGGAGCGAGCCGGACGCCGAGGACGTCGTCCAGGAAGCGTTCCTGAAGGCCTACCGGGAGCTCAAGCGCTTCGAGTCCCGGTCGAGCTTCAGGACCTGGGTCCACCGGATCACCGTCAACTGCGCGTACGACCTGCTCCGCCAGCGGCCGAGGCACCGGGGCGAGTCGCTCGACGCGGGGCCGCCCGACGGGGCGGCTGGCGGGATCGAGCCGGAGGCGGACGGCACGTCGTGGCCGGACCGGCTCGCGTTCGGCGCCGAGATCCAGGGCCGCGTCAGGGCGGCCCTGGACCTGTTGACGCCGACCGAGCGGGCCGCCTTCGTGCTCCGGCACTTCGAGGGGCGCTCGCTCGGCGAGATCGGCGGGGCGCTCGGCCTGCGGACGGGGGCGACCAAGCACAGCATCTTCAGGGCCGTGCAGAAGATGCGCCGGGCGCTCGCTCCCCTCGTCGGGCCGGCAGCGGAGAACGGCGGGCGCGAGTTGCGCCCGTTGCAGATGCAGCCATGAACCACCTGACCGAAGAGCAGCTCGTTCTTCACCACTACGGCGACACCGGCGACGAGGCCGAGGCGGCCGCCGTCGAGCAGCACCTGCGCGCCTGCTCGGCGTGCCAGGCGGACCTCGACGAGATCGGCCGCACGCTCGCGGCGGTGGACTCGCTCGAAGTGCCCGCGCGCGGGGAGGAATACGGCGCCAGCGTGTGGGCGCGACTTCAACCATCGATCGCGGCCAGGCCGCGCGGCTGGCAGGATCGACTGTCCGCAGCCTTCGCACCGCGGAAGCTGGCTTGGGTCGGCGCGGCGGCCGCGCTTTTCGTCGCGGCGTTCGTGGCCGGGACCCGCGTGACGTGGCAGCGGCCGGGCGCCGCTCCGGTTCCGCCGGTGGCGCAAACGCCGCCAGCCGCCTCGCAGCCGACCGCGGCCGACCGCGAGCGGGTGCAGGCAGGCGTCCTGCTGCTGGCCCTCGGCGACCACCTCGAGCGGTCGCAGGCGGCGCTCAGCGAACTGGTCAACACGGCGGGCGGACCGGAAGTGGATATCTCGGACGAGCAGCTGCGCGTGCGAGACCTGGTCGCCGAGAACCGGCTCTACCGGCAGACGGCGCTGAGGACCGGCGAACCGGCGGTGGCCAGCGTGCTCGACGATCTCGAGCGCGTGCTCGTCGAGGTTGCCAATGGACCGTCGACGCTCAACGCGGCCGAGTTCGACCGCGTGCGCCGACGAATCGATCAACAGGGAATCATCTTCAAGGTCCGCGTGTTCGGCGATCGCGTGCGCGAGGCGGAGACCCGCCCGCCGGCGCGCGCCGGGATCCGCGGATGAGGATAGAGGACACCAAAATGAGGCGAATTATCTCGCTCGCCGTTTCGTTCGGACTCGTCGCGGCGGTGGCCGGCGCGCAGGCGCCGCCGACGCCGCCCGCCCCCCCGGCGCCGCCGGCCCCGGTGGTCGCGCCCGCGCTTCCGCCCCCGCCGGCCATCCCGCCCGACCTCGTGCTGAAGCTCGACGAGCTCGGCCCCGCGCTCCGCAGCCTCGACCGGCTGAAGGACATGGACGTCATGGCGATGGCGTTCGACGGCAGGGTGGCCGATTTCGACTCTATGCTCGCCGAGGCGGATGCGGAATTCCAGGATCCGCAGGCGCTCGTCGTCGCCCGCGGCCAGGCGCTCACGCTCACCTCCGAGAACGCCGACTACGATCGCGGCACCTCCTCCCTCGATTCGGGCCGCTACGACCGCGCCATCGAGGCGTTCGACAAGGTGATCGCCAAGAATGGGCCGAAGGCCGATGGCGCGATGTACTGGAAGGCGTACGCACTCAACCGGCTCGGCAAGCGCACCGAGGCGCAGGCTGTCATTGGCGATCTGCTGAAGAAGTTCCCGTCGAGCCGGTGGTCGGGCGACGCGAAGGCGCTGCTCATCGACGTGCAGCACGCGACGGGCCAGCCGGTGCAGCCCGAACAGGCCTCCGACGAAGAGCTGAAGCTCATCGCGCTCAACAGCGTCGTGTCGAGCGACCCGGACCGGGGGATCCCGATGGTCGAGCAGGTCCTCAATTCGTCGGCCTCCCCGAGGATGAAGGAGCGCGCGCTGTTCGTGCTGGCGCAGAGCGCGTCGCCGCGCGCCAAGGCGCTGCTCGCCGACTTCGCGCGGGGCAGCAAGGGGAACCCCGACCTCCAGATCAAGGCGCTCGAGTACCTGGGCGCGTTCCGCGGCGGCCCCGATGTCAGGCTGCTGCTCGACGTCTACAAGTCCACGAGCGACCCGGACGTGAAGCGTCGCGTGATCCGGAGCCTCGGCATGGCTGGCCGCCACGGCCTCGCCAACGGCCTGGCCTTCAGCTTCAGCGGCGACGACATGAACATCAGAAGCTACGCTCGGGCCACGGAGGACTACGGGCGCGCGATGGAAGAGGCGCGGGCCACGCTCGACCGGGTCAAGGCCGACCTCGAAAAGGACCTGCAGCAGGAGCAGCGCGACCGGGTCCGCATCGAGATCGACCGGGCGCGGACCGAGCTGGAGCGCCAGTCGGCGACGAGCGCCGAACGCGAGAAGGACCGGGAGGCGAAGGCCAAGGAGGCCGGCGACGCGCTCTGGCAGGTCTACCAGAGTGAGACCTCGCTCGACCTCAGGCGCGAGATCCTGCGCAACCTCCGGTTCACGTCCCAGACCGATCACCTGCTGCAGATCGCCAGGACCGAGGGCAACCCGCTGCTCCGCCAGTCGGCGGTGCAGGGGCTCATCGTGGACCGGACGCCGCAGTCGGTGGAGATGATGCTGACGCTCTACCGCAACGAGAAGGACCCGGCCGTCCGGCGGCAGATCGTCGACAGCGTGTCGTCGATGCACGGCTCGGCCGCGACGCTGGTCCAGATGGCGCGGCAGGAGACCGACCCGGCGCTGCGCAAGCGGATCGTCGAACGCCTCTCGACCATGAAGGACAAGGAGGCGGTGGATTATATGATGGAGATCTTGAAGAAGTGAGCGATCGGCTCACGACTGGCGGCTTGCGGCTGCGTCACGTGTGACACCGCCGCGAGTCGCAAGCCGGCTGATTACTTCCTGCCCTTCTCGACTTCCCGCCACACCCTGAGCAGATTGCCGCCCCAGATCTTGGCGATCTGCTCGTCGCTGTAGCCCCGCTTGACCAGTTCGACGGTGACGTTGAGAGCCTCGGAATGATCGCCAAAGCCCGGGATGCCGCCGCCGCCGTCGAAGTCGGTCCCGATGCCCACGTGATCGATGCCGGCCACCTTGACGGCATGGTCGATGTGATTCACGAAGTCCTCGAGCGTCGCGCCCGGGTACTTCGCGTCGATCCCCTTCATCCGCTCCTCGTAGGTCGCGTAGAGTTTCTCCCTGGCCGCCCCCTGCCCGCTCCGGTCCAGCTCGGCGCGCAGTGCCTGGATCGCTTTCGCGCGTTCCGGTGACGGCGTCTTCAGGTACTCGTTGAGCGCGACGATCTGGATGACGCCGCCGTTCTTCGCAAGCGCCGTCAACTGCTCGTCGGTCAGGTTGCGGTCACTCGGCGTGATGGCCGCGCAGCCGGAATGCGACTCGATGATCGGCGCCTTCGAAATGGCGATTGCGTCCCAGAACGACCTGGCCGACGCGTGCGAGAGGTCCACCATCATCCCCAGGCGGTTCATCTCGGCCACGACCTTCTTTCCCTGCTCCGAGAGACCGTTGTAGAGCGGCTCCTTCGGCCCGGACGAGTCGGCGAGCTGGTTGTGCGTGGTGTGCACGAGCGTCATGTACCGGGCGCCGCGGGCGTAGAACTCGCGGAGCGTCGCCAGATCGGTCCCGACCGGATAGCCATTCTCGATGCCGATCATGATCGCGCGCTTCCCCGTCTTCACGATGCGCTCGACGTCGGCCGGCGTCCGCGCGGGCTCCGCCAGATCGGGGTGCATCTTCGTCAGCCGGTCGATCGCGTCGAACTTGGCGATGGCCTGGTCGTACGCCGCCTTGTAGCCGGCCGGCGTGAGGTCGGGGCGCTGGCCGACGAACACCGCCAGGAAGACGCCGTCGAGACCGCCCGCCTTCATCTTGACCAGGTCGCACTTCAGGTTGGTGAGCGTGCCGGGATCGAGCGCGGGCGTCGCGTAGTTGGCGCCGGAGATGTCCACGTGCGTGTCGATCGTCAGGGCTTTGGCGTGGATGGCCTTCGCACGGGCCAGGAGCGCGGCGTCGGGGTTCCCCTGCCGCGCGCCGACGCCGACCGCCGCCACCACCGCCAGAACCAGGATGGACGCGAGAACCGCGTGATTCACGTGCATGTTCCTTCCAGAGGGACACCGATGTTGTCAGTGGATCTCGAACCTGCCTGGAGTCAGATACGCCTGAGGCGGCTGAGCCGCTTACGCGCCGGCGCAGCGGGCGAGGGCCCGCACCGCCTCGCGGCAGTCGTCCTCGGTGATCCCGTAATGCGTCACCATCCGCAGACGGCCGGCCCCGAAGTCCGACAGCAACACGCCGGCCCCGGCAGCCGCCGCCATGAGCTCCTCGGCCTTCGCCGCGGTCGGCAGGCTGAAGATCACGATGTTGGTCTGGACCGACGCCAGGTCGATCGTGACGGCCGGCAGCCGCGACACGCCCTCGGCCAGGATTCGCGCGTGCCGATGGTCCTCCGCCAGGCGATCGACCATCCGGGTGAGCGCGACGATCCCCGGCGCCGCGATCACGCCGGCCTGGCGCATCCCGCCGCCGAGGATCTTCCGCATGCGGCGCGCGCGATCGACGAAGGCCGCCGGGCCGCAGATCATCGAGCCGACCGGCGCCGCCAGCCCCTTGGACAGACAGAGCTGGACGGAAGTGACATGCTGCGTCCAGTCGGTGATCGGCCGCCCCGACGCCACGGCGGCGTTGAAGAGCCGCGCGCCGTCGAGGTGGATGGGGAGGCCGTGCTTGCGCGCGATGCGCCGCGACGTCGGCGAAGTACGACGACGACAGAACCGCTCCTCCGCACCGGTTGTGCGTGTTCTCGAGGCAGATCACGCCGGGCGGCGCCCAGTGGTAGAAGTGGTAATGGTGCGTCGGCAGGTGGATGGCCGCCTCGATCGCCTCGAGCGGCAGTGTGCCGTCCGCGTTTGTGGGCACGGTGTGCAGCACCATGCCGCCGACCGCCGACGCCGACCCGTTCTCGTAGTGGAAGATGTGCGACTCGTCGCCGAGGATCACCTCCTGGCCGCGCTGGCCGTGCGCCAGCAGCGACGCCAGGTTCCCCATCGTCCCGCTGGTGACGAAAAGGCCGGCCTCCATGCCGGTCATCCGCGCCGCCAGGGCTTCAAGTTCGTTGACCGTCGGGTCGTCCCCGAACACGTCGTCGCCGACTTCAGCCGTCGCCATCGCCTGCCGCATGGCAGGTGTCGGCAGGGTGACCGTATCGCTCCGAAGGTCTATGGACATATGGGTTCAGATTCCTACTTCCCGCCCTTGACCCACCGATCCATCCACCCGATGAACTCGTGATACCAGAGCGCCGAGTTCGCCGGCTTGTTGATCCAGTGCCCCTCGTCGGGGAACTCGACCATCTTCGACGGCACGCCGAGCCGCTGGAGCGTCGTGAACAGCTGCAGCCCCTCGCCGACCGGCACGCGGAAGTCCAGCTCGCCGTGCATGACGAGCGTCGGCGTCTTGAAGTTCTGCGCGTACATGTGCGGCGAGAACTTCGCGTACATCTCCCGGTTGGTCCACGGCGTGCCCTTCAGATCCCACTCCGCGAACCACAGCTCCTCGGTCGCGCCGTACATGCTGGTCAGGTTGTAGACGCCGGAGTGGGTGACGATGGCCCGGAAGCGCGTCGTGTGGCCGAGGAACCAGTCCATCATGTAGCCGCCGAACGACCCGCCCGCGGCGCCCGTGCGCCCCTTCTCGACGTAGGGCAGCGCCTCGGCAAAGTCGGCGCCCTTCATCAGGTCCTCGAAGACCTCGCCGCCCCAGTCGCCGCTGATCTCGTCGGTGAAGGCCTGCCCAAAGCCCGTTGAACCGTGCGGGTTCGGCATGACGACGATGTAGCCGGCCGAGGCGAAGACCTGCGAGTTCCAGCGGAAGGTCCAGCCGTCCTCCCACGAATTCTGCGGGCCGCCGTGGACGAGGTACAGGAGTGGGTACTTGCGCCCCTCGACGAAGTCGGGCGGCTTGACGACCCACATCTGGATCTTCGCGCCAGCGGCACCCTCGTACCACACGCTCTCCGCCGGGCGCAGCTTGAAAGCCGCAAGGCCGGGGTTGGTGTTGGTGATCCTGGTGACGCCCTTCAGCGCCTGGCTGCCGTCCAGCGTGCCGGCGAAGATCTCCGCCGGCGCGGTCAGGCTGGCCTCGCTGAACACCAGCCTCTTCCCGTCCGGTGAGACGTGCAGGTCCCCGTTCGCGCCGCTCGTCAGGATCGGCCGCGGACTGCCCCCCGCGATCGGCAGGCTGAAGATGTCCACGCGGCCGTCGTTCTCGGCGGTGAGGTAGATCGTCTTCGAGTCCGGCGCCCACACGTAGCTGTCGGCCGAACGGTCCCACGACGGCGTGATCGAGTGTGACGCGCCCGACTGGCGGTCGTAGAGCATCAACTGCCAGCGATCCGCCTCGAAGCCCGCCCTCTGCTGCGCGCGGTAGGCGATGTAGCGGCCATCGGGCGAATAGGCCGGCCCCTCGTCGGCGGCCGGGTTGGTGGTGATCTTGCGCGGCGCGGCCGCGGGACTCGTCAGGTCGACGAGGAACAGGTCGCTGTTGGTGCTCGTCGCCTCGACCGGGTCGGTCTTCTTCACGAAGGCCAGCTCCTTCGAGTCGGGCGAGAAGGCGTAGTCGTCCGGGCCGCCGAGCGAGAACGGCGGCACGTCGGCCTCTCCCGGCGTCAGGTCGCGCGGCTCCGCGGAGCGGTCCACGGGGACGACGAACAGGTGGCTGTAGCGCCCGTCCTTCCACGACACCCAGTGGCGGAACATCAGGTGGTCGAAGACGTGGGCCTTGCTCTTCCTGGCCTCGAACTCCTGGAGCGCCTTCTCGTCGCAGGCGACGGTGGTGCACTGGGGGAAGACGTCGGAGGCGAAGACGATTGTCCTGCCGTCGGGTGACCAGGCGAAGCTCGAGACCTCAGTCGTGATGCTGGTGATCTTCTTC
Organism: uncultured Acidobacteriota bacterium; assembly: GCA_963727765.1. Lineage (GTDB taxonomy): Bacteria > Acidobacteriota > Vicinamibacteria > Vicinamibacterales > Fen-181 > FEN-299. The sequence continues at coordinate 163,608 of CAVSGZ010000011.1, read as the reverse complement.
GGATCTCCCGCCGCCCCGCTCGCGTCGATCTCCGCGAGCCAGATCTCCGAGGCGCCGCCGCGCGTCGAGAGGAAGGCGACGCGTTTGCCGTCGGGCGACCAGCGCGGAGAACTGTCCGAGCCGTCAGGCCGCAGCAGCGGCATCGCCGCGCCGCCAGCCGCCGGTACCAGCCAGATGTGGCTGACGCGGTTGTTCTTCTCGAGGCTGACGGTCATCACGACGTAGGCCACCCGCCGGCCGTCTGGCGAGAGTTGCGGGTCGGAGACGCGGCCAAGGTCGAGCAATTTCTCGACGGTGAAACGCTGACCAGCCGGCGCCTGCGCGGTGGCCGGGCTGGGAACGACAAGGACGAGCGCCAGGATGGCGCCGACAGACCATTTCAGACGGGACATGAGGCCTCCAGTCAATCAGGGGCCAGTATATCGCGCCAATCAGTCGGAACTGACGCGGGTCAATCGGAACTGACGCTGAGGAGTCGGGGGCTTCGCTGAGGGATCGGGGGCTTTGCTGAGGGATCGGGCACTTCGCAGAGGAATCGGTGCTGACAATGAGCAATGGAGTTTGCCGATGGGTGGGTCGGGCCGGGTTCTTGCACCACAGGTCTACGAACAGCGGTTGCGGAGGGCATTAATGGCCACCGCTGCAACAAGGGCGCGATCCGATGTCGCAGGAATCGCAAGCACCCGGCACGGGGGCCCTGGTCGAGGCCCGCGGCGCCCGCTGGCTCGTCGTCGAGGTCATCGACCACGGCGAGTGCCGGTCGTGCCGGCTGGTGGGGGCGGCCGCGTCGAACCTCGGCGTCCGACGGACGCTGCTCGCGCCGTTCGACCGCCTGCAGCCCGCCGAGCGGGCGGCACGGCCGCGGCTGGTTGGACGGCGCAAGTGGATGCTCGGTCTGCGCGCGCTGCTCTCCGACGACGGCGGCGCTGACCATCTGCGCGGCGTGGCGTCGGCTCACATCGATCTGCTCGATTACCAGCTCGAACCCGCTCTGGCGTGCGCGCGCGGCACGACCCGGCTGCTGCTGGCCGACGAGGTCGGCCTCGGCAAGACGATCCAGGCGGGACTCATCCTTGCTGACCTTCACGCCCGTGCCGCGTCGATCCATGCGCTGGTCCTCTGCCCGGCGGGACTCTGCGTTCAGTGGAGGCGCGAACTGCGCGATCGTTTCGGCCTCCCGGCCGACTTCGTCGATCTCGCCGCGATCCGGCGGCTGGCGCGATCCTCGCTCACCGGCGCTGGTCCCTGGGACGCGTCGCCAATCGCCGTGGCGTCGGTCGACTTCGTCAAGCAGCCGGAGGTGCTCGCCGGGATGGATCAGATCCGCTGGGACCTGCTCGTCGTGGACGAGGCCCACCTGTGCGCGGTTGCGCCCGAGCGGACCGCCGCGGTCGGGGCCCTCGCCCGCCGCGCCAGGCGCGTCGTGCTGCTGACGGCGACGCCGCACTCAGGCGATCCGGACGCGTTCGACGCGCTTTGCGGGATCGGGCAACTGGCGGGCGAGGGGCCGATCGTGATGTTCCGCCGGACGCGCGCCGGCCTCGGCCGAGCCGGCCCGGGATGGGGCGCCGTGCGGCGCGGGCACGTGCTCCGGGTGAGCCTGTCCGCGCCCGAGCTTCGCATGCACGCGCTTCTCGAGCGCTATACGTCGCGCGTCTGGTCGGCGGCGCCAGGCGGCGTCTCGTCGAACGACGCCCGTCTCGCGATGATCGTGCTGCGCAAGCGCGCGGCGTCGGGCCCCTGGCCGTTGATGGTCTCGCTGTCTCGTCGCCTGCAGTGGCTGGGCCGACCCGAGGCGGCCGAGGCGGCGCAACTCTCCCTCCCGCTTGGCGACCTGGCCGAGCCGGACTGCGCCGATGACCAGTCGTGGCACGTGCTGGCTGCGCCGGGTCTTCCCGACGGCGGCGCCGAGCGGCGGATGCTCGAGCGCCTCATCGATGCGGCGCGTGCAGCCACCGGCTTTGATTCGAAGTGTCGCGCGCTGCTGCGGCTGATGCGGCGCGCCGCGGAACCGGTGATCGTGTTCACCGAGTACCGCGACACGCTCGAACATCTCGCGGCCATCCTCGGCCGACTGTCGCGTGTCGCCGTCATCCACGGTGGCCTGGATCTCGCCGCGAGGGCCGACTCGGTGGACGCATTCACGAGCGGCGGCGCCGACGTGCTGCTGGCCACCGACGCCGCGGCGCACGGACTCAACCTGCAGTCTCGCTGCCGCCTGGTCGTGGACCTCGAGCTGCCGTGGAACCCGGTCCGGCTCGAACAGCGTGTCGGCCGGGTCGATCGGATTGGTCAGCGGCGCGTCGTGCACGCCGTCCATCTCCTGGCCCGGGACACCGGCGAAGAGCAGGTGCTCGCCCGCCTCGCACTCCGCGTGCGGCGCGCGCGGGAGGCGCTGGGCGACGTCGAGACTTCGACCTCCCGCTTGACCGAAATCGAACTGGCCGAAGGCGTGTTTGCCGGTGCGGACGCGCGGCCTCGGGGAGACCTGCGACCAGACACGGCGCCGGCAGGGGACGAATCTCGCCCGGGCGGTGAACCCGAAGGGTCGTCTGTCAGACGTCTGGATCTGTCGGCGGCGGCGCGAGAGGAGGCGGCGCACCTCGAACGCATCCGTCAGCTCACGCGGGACCGGGTGGACGCGGTGGCCTCCGCGCTCGCCGCGCTCGAGCGTGGGGCGCCCTGGTGCTGCTGGGTGCGCGTGCGCGGTCCACTTCCCTTTCGTCGCGCGCTCGTGGCGCTGTTTCGCGCCGATCTCGTGGACGGCCGAGGCGCGCTCGTCGAGCAGCACCTCGTGGCTGTCCGGTGTCCGTGGCCCGACTGGTCGGCCGCTGCGCGTCGATCCGCCAGACCGGATCGTCTGCCCGAGGCACTGACGGCCGCGATCGGCGCGGAGGCCGGTCGTGCGGCGGCCATCCGCCTGGGCGAACTGCAAACTCTGCTGCCGCCTCGCCTCTCCGCGCTTGCCGCCCGCGAGTCGGCGCTGGCCCTGACGACGGGCAAGCCAATCGGCGCGTTCCAGCCCGGCCTCTTCGACCGACGCGCGCTGCGCCGCATGGCAACCGAGCGGCAAGTGGAAGCGCTGCTCGCCGACGAGGCGCGCGCGCAGATCGAGGCGCTCGCGAACAGCGCGAAGCTGTCGCTGGCCGGCCCGCCGCGCGAGATGCTCGTGGCGTTGGTCGAATGCACCTGTAGGCCGGTCCTTCACCCCTCGACGGAGCTCGGGGTGCCCTGAGCTTGTCGAAGGGCAGGGGCGGCGCGTGCAGAGGTCTCTCATCGTGCTTCCAGGCGTCTCCGGCTCGCTCGTGTCGGGGTACTTCGCCCAAGAGATCCTGTCCGAACTGTTCGCCGGGCAGCTCGGCGAGTCGTCGCGCGATCGCGCCCGCGCGGCGCTGCTCAGGTGGAGCCGCGGGCCGGCGCGCCGCCTGGGTCCCGTCAATGGCGCGCGCAGCGTCTACGACCTCGCGGCGGCGCCGCTGGCGGGCACCCTCGGCTTCGAGCCCTCGATCCGGAAAGCCGCGCACAACGACAGCTATCTCGTCGGCGGACTCGGTGCCTCGGGCCCCTTTCCCGCCCTCCTCGTCACGTCGTGGGGCGCCGCGCTCGACGCTGCCTGGCGCGCGGCGATTCGCCCCATCGTCGCCACCGGGGCGCCTTGGTGCCTCGCCACCAACGGCTGCCGTCTCCGTTTGGTGGACGCGCGGCTGGCCTGCGCCCGCCGCTTCATCGACTTCGACCTCGAATGCGCGCTCAACGGCCCGGCTTCCTTTGCCGTGTTGTGGGGCCTCTGCCGGCGCGAGGCGTTCGACCCGCCGTCTCTCGTCGATCGGATCGTGGACGCCTCCGCTCGCCACGCCACCGGTGTCAGCCGGTCACTGCGCCTCGGCGTTCTCGGAGCGATGGACGCGCTTCTCGGGGCACTTGCCGCCGCCAGGCTCCAGGGCCCGCAGCGAAGGCGCGCGCAGCATCCGGCCCCAGCCGATGTCGAGGCCATCCACGAGCAGGCGCTGACGATCGTCTACCGGATCCTGTTCCTGCTGTTCGCCGAGTCGCGCGGTCTCGTCCCGCTCTGGCACCCCGTCTACCGCAGCAGTTACTCGATGGAGTCGCTGCTCGCGCTGGCCGAGCGCCCGGGGCGGGCCCGCGGCCTCTGGGACGGGCTGCGGGCGATCTCGCGGCTGGCCCACGCCGGATGCCGCGCCGGAACGCTGCGCGTCACGGCGTTCAACGGCCGGCTGTTCGCGCCCTCGGTCACCCCCCTCGCGGACAGCTGCCGGGTGGACGACGAGACGGTGCGGAGGGTGCTGCTGGCGCTCTCGACGACGCCCGTCCGGGCTGGCGGCGGGCGGGAGCGGATCGCGTATCGGGATCTCGGCGTCGAGCAGCTCGGCGCGGTCTACGAGAGCATCCTCGACTACCGCCCGCAGGTGATGCCGGCCAGCCCGCCCTCGGCTCCAGAACGCCGTGCGATTCGCCTCGTCGCCGGGCGCGCCGCCCGCAAGGCCACCGGCACCTTCTACACGCCTCGCTCGATCACGACGTACCTGGTCCAGCGCACGCTCTCCCCCCTCGTGTCCTGCGCGACGCCCGAGCAGATCCTCTCGCTGCGCGTGGTCGATCCCGCGATGGGCAGCGGCGCGTTCCTCGTCGCCGCGTGCCGGTATCTCGCCGCCGCTTACGAGTCGGCCACCATCGAGGCCGGAGGCTGTCATCCGAGCGACATCTCCGACGCCGACCGCCGCGCCTTCCGCCGTTTCGTCGCGCAGCAGTGCCTGTTCGGCGTCGATCGCAACCCGATGGCCGTGCAGCTCGCGCGGCTGTCGCTGTGGCTGTGCACGCTCGCGCCTGACCGGCCGCTCACCTTCCTCGACCACCACCTCGTCGTCGGCGACAGTCTCGTGGGCGCGTCGGTTGCCGACCTGAGCCGGCGGCCGCCCACCAACAGCAGCCGCAGCCGCGACCCGCGCAGTGACGGCGCGCGTCTCCCGCTGTTCGAGGACGAGCAGGTCGGACCCGCCATCCGTGACGTCCTGCCGGCGTGGAGTCGCCTCGCGTCGACGCCGGACGAAAGCCTGGCGGTCGTCCGCGAGAAGGAGCGGCTCCTCGCGAAGGTCGCGGGGCCGTCGTCTCCCCTCTCGACGTGGAAGGCGGCGGCCGACCTGTGGTGCAGCTTCGCCTTTCGCAACGGCGATCGCGAGTCGCATGCGCGGCTGTTCCCGGCGCTGGGGGACCTGCTGTTCACCGGCCGGTCCACGCTCCCGCGCCCGGCGGCGGAGCGATGGCTGGGCGAGGCCCGCGAAATCGCGGCCGAGCGGCGTTTCGTTCACTGGCCGCTGGAGTTTCCCGACGTGTTCTACGCGCCCGACGGATTGCCGCGCGAGGGCGCTGGTTTCGATGCGGTCATCGGCAATCCGCCGTGGGACATGATCCGCAAGGACGGTGATGGCGGCGGGGGCGGGGCACCGGCACGCAAGGACGAGGCCCGGTGCCTTCTTGGGTTCGCCCGGTCGTCAGGCGTCTACCGCGCGCAGGGCGACGGCCACGGCAACCTGTTTCAGTTGTTCGTCGAGCGGGCGTACCGCCTGGCGAGAAGCGGCGGTCGCATCGGCCTCGTCGTTCCCTGGGGGCTGGCTTCCGACCAGGGCTGCGCGCCGCTCCGCCGCCTGCTTTTCGACCGGTGCCGCGTGGACACGTTCGTCGGGTTCGACAACTCGTCGGCTGTCTTCCCCATCCATCGCGGCCTTCGCTTCCTGCTCGTCACGGCATCGACCGGGGCACGAACCGACGCCCTCCCCTGCCGGCTCGGCATCCGAGATCCGGACGTGCTCGATTCAACTGCCGAACAAGCTGACGGCGCCGACGGCGGGCCGTGGATTGTGATTCCGCGCCGGCTGCTGGATCGCCTTTCGCCCGAAGAGCTGGCTGTGCCCGACGCCAGGACCGCGGCCGACCTCGCTCTGCTCGAGAAGGCCGTTGCGTTGGCGCCGCCCCTCGGATCCTCCGAAGGCTGGGGGGCCGAGTTCGGGCGCGAGCTCAACGCCGCTGACGATCGTCGCCACTTCGAGCGCGGCGGCAACGGCCTGCCCGTCCTCGAAGGGAAGCACGTCGAGCCGTTTCGCATCACCACGCCGCCTGATGGGCTCAGGCTTCCCGTCGATGCCGCGAGACGCCTGCTCGACAGGTCGCGCACCTGGGGCCGTTCTCGCCTTTCCTACCGCGACGTCGCCTCTGCCACCAACCGGCTGACGCTCATCGCGGCGATCGTGCCGCCGGGCTCGGTCACCGTGCACACGCTGTTCTGTCTCAAGACGGGTCTGCCGCCCGGCGATCAGCACTTCCTCTGCGGCGTCTTCAACAGCTTCGTCGCCAACTACCTGGTGCGGATGCGAGTCACCGTGCACGTCACGACGCACATCGTCGCCCAACTGCCGGTGCCGCGACCGGCGGCCGGTTCCCCAGACTACGCAGCCATCACCAGCCTCGTCGATCGGCTCTGCCAATCCTCCACGCCCCAGCAGGACTCGGCCTACGCCGAGCTGCAGGCCGCGGTCGCGCATCTGTACCAATTGACCGCTGACGAACTGGCGCACATCCTCTCAACGTTCCCGCTCGTCGATGGCGCCACGCGGGAAGAGACGATGGAGCGGTTCCGACTGGCAGGAATCGAGTGACCAGCCGCGATTGCGGAAGGCGGCGGCAGGGACGGGATGCGTGCGAGCGACGCGCCCGGCCCTGTTGCCGCCCCAGAGTCGCGTCTGCCAGCTAGCGAATCGCGACGAGAAGACTACCGAGCAGAATCAGCAGCACGAGTCCCGTGAGTACCGGTGAACGTCCAATCTCGCGACATCGTGAAGTCCACCACCGAGGCGACGACGCGGGCTACGGGCGTGGCGATGAGGATGATCAGGCCGACGTGCGTCAGGGTGGTGGCGAGAGCGGGCAGCACACCCGCGAGCTGCAGGACAAGGCCGGCGGCGAGCAGCGCGGTGCTCGTCACGGCACCGACGCCGAGGATCTTGCCAAGCCACCGTTCGAGCCGCTCGGATTCGATGTCGCTCATCGCGGCCTCACGAGCATGAGGATGCCGACGCCGGCCAGGATCGCGGCGAGCAGCAGCTTCAGCCATTTCGCCTTCGCGCGCTCGCCCATCATGAAGCCCGTCCGCGAGCCGGCCAGCACGCCCAGCACCGTCGATGCCGCCATCCACGGGACGATGTCGCCCCTGCCGTAGTAGATGACCACGCCGGAGGTGGCGGTGACGCCGATCATGAACGCGCTGGTCGCCGCCGCGGCGCGCAGCGGCACGCCGCACCAGGCGTTGAGGGCCGGCACTTTCAGGATGCCGCCACCCACTCCGAGCAGCGACGACAGGCTGCCGGCGGCCAACGACACCGCCATCGCCACCGGGACACGCTTTACCCTGTAGGTCACCACGCCGCCACTCTCGGTCTCGTGGTACCGGCCGCCGAGCCTTCCGGTCTCGGCATCCGCCGCCATGATCACGTTGCGCTTCTCGAGCCGCCCGAGCATGGCGAGCGCGGACACGATAGCCATCACGCCGAACATGCGCTGCAGCAGGCTCGCCGAGAGCATCACGGCGATCACCCCGCCGGTGAGCCCGCCCGCCGTCGTCGCCACCTCGAGCAGCATGCCCAGGCGGAAGTTGATGAGCGACCGCCCCATGCGGATCGACGAAACGACGCTGGAAGTCGCGATGACCGTGACGAGGCTGATGGCCACCGCGTGGCGCATCGGGAGGTGGAGCACCAGCACGAGGAAGGGCACGAGAAAGACACCGCCCCCGAGGCCGAGCAAAGCGCCAACGATGCCGGCCGCCATGCCGGCAACGAAGAGGACAAGCGACAGCGCCACCGAGGGGTCGGGGATCATGGCAGGCTGGGCGGTCCGTTCTCGAAGGGCTTCAGGACGCCGTAGAGCGCCGCCATCACCGGCGTCTGAATGCCCGCCGCCCGGCCGCGCCGCACGACGGTGCCGACCAGCGCGTCCAGCTCGAGCGGCCGACCCGACGTGATGTCCACCATCATCGATGACCTCATCGTGGGCTGGCTGGCGTCCATGTAACGCAGCTTCTGCTCGATCACGTCGGCGGCCACCTCGACCCCCGCGTGTCGTGCGAGGGCTTCGACCTCGGCCATCGCCACGCCGACCGCCTCGCGGAACGCGGGCTGGGCCCACGCGGGGCCGATCGGCAGCCGTGCGGCGGCCGTGAACGCGGCCACAGGCGCCAGGAAGATGAACTTCTCCCAGATCGCGACCCGGCTGTCCGCCGCGGCTTCGGCCTGGATGTCGGCGGCGGCCAGCGTCTCGCGGATGCGCGACACGCGGGCGGTGACGACGCGATCGCCGAACGCCTCGCCGAAGACGATCTTCCGAAGGGTCCCGATGTACTCGATGACGCCGGGCTCGACGAGCGTCGCGGCGATGTAGGTGGTTCCCGCGAGCACCGGCTCCCGGCCGATCAGGGCGGCCAGCTGGTCGGCGGTGTCCACGCCGTTCTGCAGCGGAAGCACCACCGTGCCGGAGCCGACCAGCGGCGGCACAAGCGGCAGCGCCTGCAGATTCGAATACGCCTTCACGGCGAAGATCACCAGGTCAACCGGGCCGACGAGCGAGGGGTCCGACTCGGCCCTGACGGCGACAGCGAACTCGCCCGCCGAGGTGTGGATGCGCATGCCCCTGGCGCGGATCGCCTCGAGGTTGGCGCCCCTCGCGATGAGCGTGACCTCGTGCCCGGCCTGCGCCAGACGCGCGCCGTAGTAACCGCCGACCGCTCCTGCCCCGACAATGGCGATTCTCATGGGATCCTTCTCGGCTGTCAAAACACGAACGGCACAAACCTCTTCGTCCGCTTCATGTAGGCCCGATACGGCTCGCCGATCGTCGTCGCCAGCGCACGCTCCTCGACGACGACACGATACCAGTAGGTGCCCGAGGTGACCACCAGCAGTACCAGGAGGCCGATCCAGTTGCCGAGCGCGAGCCCGATGCCCAGGAACATGAGGGCCGCCGCCGTGTAGGACGGGTGCCGCACGTAGCGATACGCGCCGCGCTCCACGACCGCCTGCTCGGGCCTGACCATCACCGTGCCCGTGAAGCTCGAGCCGAGCATGCGGAAGCAGTGGCGGCGCAGGAGGCTGCCCAGCGCGAGCAGCAACAGACCGACCCAGTAGAACCAGAGCCCGTGCGGGAATGCTGCACTCCTCATCGACGCCGCGATGTTGAACGCGGCGATGATCGCCAGCGGCTGGCCGATCTTGATGATCGCTCTCGAGCCCGCGTCCTGCACTTTCGCGGAGGCGTCGGCTCGCCTTGCGACGATTCGGAACTCGACGCTGAACGCCCAGACGAACGTCGCCCAGAAGATCAGGGCGTAGGGCCAGACGAAGACCAAGGGCGCCATAGGCTCAGGACTCATGGCTCAGGGCTCAAGCTAAAAGGCTCACGGCTCAGGGCTCAAGGCTTCCGGCGTCGCCTCGGTTGTCGAACTGCTTACGGCCTACTGCCGCCTTCCGCTCCCGGCCGTCGAACCTCAGCGTAACATGCGTGACCACTGCCTCCAGCCGTCGGCCGTCAGCCGTCGGCCGTCAGCCGATCGCGTTACAATCCCTCACATGTTCTATATCCTCTCCCTTCTACCTTGCCGGATCGTGGGAGCGGTCGAACGAGCCGCTTCCGGTTACCTGTCCTTTCGACAACTCGGAGGTCGGCGCGACGTGGCTCGCGGGCGACGCCGAGTTCGAGCGCGCCACCGTGGCCGCCGTCGCGGCGGCGGAGACCATGCGGAGGCTGCCAGTCTACGAGCGCGCGGAGATCCTGATGCGGGCGCACGCGGAGTTGGTCGCGCGCCGCGAGGAGATCGGGCGGGTCATCGCCGGCGAGGTCGGCAAGGCGCTGCGCGACGCGCTGGCCGAGGCCGACCGCGGGGCGCAGACCTTCCAGGCCGCGGCCGAGGAGGCGCGGCGCCTTGGGGGCGAGGTCATTCCGATGGATCTCGCGCCGCACGGCGTCGGCCGCTTGGCCTTCACGCGGCGTTATCCGATCGGCCCGGTCGCCGGCATCTCGCCCTTCAACTTCCCGTTCAACCTGACGGCGCACAAGATCGCCCCCGCCGTCGCGGCAGGCTGTCCGATCGTGCTCAAGCCGGCCAGGAAGACGCCGCTGTCGGCGTTGATCCTGGCCGAGGCCCTCGACCGCGCCCGCCTGCCGAAGGGCGCGCTGAGCGTGCTGCCGATGTCGCGGGAGGTGGGCGACCGCCTCGTCACCGACGATCGTTACAAACTGCTGACCTTCACCGGATCATCGGCGGTCGGCTGGTCGATGAAGGCGCGCGCCGGCAAGAAGAAGGTCGTCCTCGAGCTCGGCGGCAACGCCGGGGTCATCGTGGACGAGACGGCCGAGATCGCGCACGCCGTGAAGCGGGTCGTCATCGGCGGCTTCTCGGTGGCGGGCCAGAGCTGCATCTCGGTGCAGCGCGTGTTCGTGCACGCCGACGTGTTCGACCGCTTCGCCTCGCTCCTGGTCCAGAAGCTCGAGGCGCTCAAGATCGGCAACCCGCTCGACCCGGCCACCGACATCGGCCCGATGATCGAGGAGACCGAGGCCGCGCGCATCGAGTCCTGGGTGAACGAGGCGGTGCGCGAGGGGGCGAAGCTGCTCACCGGCGGCAAGCGGCTCGGGCCGGCGCTCTACGCGCCCACTGTCCTGATCGACGTGCCGGAGACCGCGAAGGTCTGCGCGCAGGAGGTGTTCGCGCCCGTCGTCGGCCTCTACCGCTTCACCGATTTCGACGACGCGCTGGCGCGGCTGAACCGGTCGTCGTACGGGCTCCAGGCTGGTGTGTTCACCAGGGACCTGCTGCGCACGCTCACGGCGATGGACGTGCTCGAGGTCGGCGGCGTGATGGTCAACGACGTCTCGGCCTGGCGCATCGATCACATGCCGTACGGCGGCGTGAAGGACTCCGGGATCGGCCGCGAAGGTCCACGCTACGCCATCGAGGAGATGACCGAGCCGAAGATCGTCGTCATCAACAGGGATCTTCGGTGACGCGCAGGGCTGAAGCCCTGCGCTATCTGATGATCCTGGGCGCGTCACCGGTACCCGATCTGGACGGCCAGAGCGAGCAGCAGCAGCGCCACTGGCACGTAGACCAGGACGGCGAACTTCGCCGACGCCTTGATGTACTTGAAGAAGTTGACGCCGGCCATCGAGCAGATCGTGAAGGCGATGCCGTCCCACGGCATCCAGAAGTTGAACGCACCGCTCGCCATCTGGAACGCCAGCACGACGGTCTGTTTCGAGAAGTGGAGCACGTCGGCGAGCGGTGCGAGCACCGGCATGACGGTCGCAGCCGTTCCGGACGCACTGCCGAGCAGCGCGGCCATGATCGCGCTTGTTCCGAACATCACGTAGGCGACGACGAACTCCGGCACCCGCACCAGGTATCCGGCGAAGTAGTTGAGGATCGTGTCCAGGATGAGCGCGTCGTGGAGGATGAAGTAGACGACCTGGGCGGCGCTCATCATGATCACCGCGATCATCACGCTGCGCATCCCCTCGATGTTCTTCTCGATCATCCCCGTGACCGAAAGCCCGCCAGCCACGGGCACGACGATGCCGATCCAGAAGAAGAGGGCGCCGATCTCGACAAACCCCCATCCGTGCCACAACAGCCCGACCATCAGGATCAGGAAACCGCCGGAGAGCAGCAAGAGCGCCAGGACACGGCGCGGCGTCATCGGCGCGGCGGTGGATGCATCCGGAGACGCGCGCAGGCGCTGCCGGTTCTCGACGTCCTCCGCCGCCGAGAGCGATCGCGAGGGGTCCTTCCGAACCCGCGCCGCGTACCGCATGACCACTAGGCAGGTGATGGACATGAACACCATGAAGCACACGACGCGGAACGCCGTGCCGGAGTAGAGCGGCACGCCCGCGAGAGCTTGGCCGATGGCCACCGTGTACGGGTTCGTGATGCCGCACGCGAAGCCCACCGCGATGCTCCAGTACATGATGAAGACGGCCGACATCGCGTCGAATCCCATCGTCAGCATCAGCGGCGTGATGACCAGGATGAAGGGGATCGCCTCCTCGTACATCCCGAACGTGGCCGCGCAGGCGCCGAGCGCGAACACGATGACCGGGATGAACGCGAGGCCGTAGCGGCCGGTGCGGCGCACCAGCAGGTGAATGCCGGCGTCGATCGCCCCGGTCGCGATGACCGCGGTCATCGCGCCGGCCGCCAGCAGGATGACGAACGACCTGTCGGCGCCTTCGATCGCGCCCCGCATGAAGACGGTCCACAGCTCGCGGAAGCCCTGCGGGACCGACGCGACGTAGTGAAACGACCCCGGCACCACGATCGACCGCATCTGCCCCATCACGTCCATCGAGCGGCGCTCGAACAGGCCGCCGGGAATGATGAAGGTCAGCAGCGCGCAGAACACGCACAGGAAGAACACGATTACCAGCGGGCTGACGCGCGCCATGGCGGCCACGATACGCTGGCGGAACGAAGCTGGAAGCGCCTGCTGTTCGAGGGTCGGCTCGCTGGTCGTCTGCATCGATGCTCCTCGGACCGAGGGGTCAGTCCTCGTAGAACGCGCGGGTCTTCGCCTCGACGAGAAGGTCGCGCAGCACGAGGACGGCCTTGGCGGCGCGCCGGACGTCGAATTCCGTCAAGAGGTCGGAGAGCGCGCGGTCCCCTTCCCCGGCACGGGCGGCTACTCCGCCAAGCGCGCCTTCCACCTCCGCAAGCGCGTCGCGCGTCTCCGCCTCGAAGTCGCGCCAGGTCGCCCGGACCCGTTCCACGCATCGACGGTACCGGTAGTCCACCAGCCTCGCGAGCTCGGCGAAGAGCCAGTAGGCCGAGTCGGAGCTGTATCGGCCGTCGGCGCGCGCGTAATGCGGCTCGATGCGCGACACGCCGACGTGGAACGGCACGAAGACGCCCGCGAGCGATGTGGAGAGGCAGCACCACATGAGGTGCGCCAGTGGCGCGGCGATGCCGGCCCGCGGCTCGATGACGGTGCACGCTTCGGTGTTCAGCCTCGCGATGGTGCGCACGCCGGTCCCGAAGGGAGAGCCATCGGGTCGTTCCAGGTAAAGCGGCGTGCCCTCGTACACCTCGCGCAGAAGCGCCATCAGCGTCGGCACGCTCACCGTGGGCAGCGCAGACAGACGGTGGTCGAGGAACTCGTGGCGATCGAGGTTGTAGCGGTCCTGCTGGTTGGCCGGGTCTCCGAACGAATCGGCGAAACCGGGAATCCGGTAGCAATTGGCGCGCACCGACACCTCGTCGTCGCCGACGCGCTCGGCGGCCCAGTGCCCCTCCCTTGCCAGTTCCACCCACCACGCCTCGTGCGCATCGGCGACCGCAATCATCGTCCCCGAATCGCAGCTCAGGCCGTGGCGCTCGCACGTCTCTCCCACGAGGGCGACGCCTTCACTCGCGCTCGTCGCCCGTTCCAGCACGAGCTGCAGGAACTCGGTCCAGATGACGCCGCCAGGAACGACGTCGAACATCCGAGCTTCCGGCACACCGCGCATCATCGACATGTTGTTGGCCACGGCCACGCCATGCTCGTTGATGCCCGACGTGTGATCGCCCGGGTAGTGGCGCTTGTCGAAGATTCTCGTGCACACGTGCCGGGCCAGGCGGCCGGGCTGGGCGATGTCGCCACCCGAGTGAAGCGGAAACCGTTCGCCGGCGGTCACGTCGCGCGCGGGCACGACCGACACCATATGTGCGGAGTTCTTCCCCAGCTCCTCACTGTGCGCAACAATCACCCGGCCGGTTGCGCTGCGGTTCCTGCCCACGACGATGGTTGTGCACACAGGGGCGCTCCTGCCTGGTTCTCACGCGCCGAAGAACGCGTCGAGCACCGCCACGTACGCCTCGACGCGCCCGGCAAGCGGCGGCTCGTCGGGCGCCTGCAGCAGATTCTCGACGGTGATGACCGGCGTGCAGCCAAGCCGCCTGGCGAGCAACTCGTCGATCGATCCGTCGGCGCTGTCGACGATCGCGCCTTCCACGATCTGCTCGCCGAAGCGCGTGACACCGCTCCGCACCAGCGGCAGGGCCGATTCCGCCAGGCAGCCGCGCACGCGACGGCTGACCGGGTGATCGGGCGCGCCCGCGCCGATGAAATACATGTACGAGCCGAATCCGGCGAACCGGTAATCCGGCGCCTCGTAGATCGGGTCCTCGTGCAGGTCGAGGACGCAGGCGCCGGGCCGGATGCCGGCCTGGTTCACGACGAAGTCGGTGATCGCACCGGCTTCCGGACAGGCAGGCGCGGGAGTCCGGCCAAGAAGATGGTCGCTGTCCGACACGCTCTGTCCCGCGGGACCGTAGCGCGCGTGATGGAGGTACCCCCACGGATTGAGGAGCGGCATCACGAGCAGCCCAAGATGGCGGCCGCGCTCGATCAGGCGCGGAACGTAGCGCGCGAGCGCCAAGGCTCCGGCCGGCTCGCGGCCGTGAATGCCGCCGATGAGGACGGCGTCCACTGCCGCGGCGCTGGCGTAACCGCGGATCGGCAGGGCGCCTCCCGAAGGGGCCGGCTGACTCGCGATTTCCGTCTCCTGCCACCCGGCCGCGGCGAGCGCGTCCAGGCTCGCAAAGATCTCGGCGAGCGGAGGGCGGCCGTCTCCCGACGGAGGAGCGAGGTGACAATCGGACGGCAGCGCCGGGCGCAGGTTCATGCGTCGCTCCTCCCTGACTATCCAGCGGCACCCTGCGATCGGGCTTCGTTCAGGCTGGCGTCGAGAATGGTCACCGCTTCCTCCACGTCGGCCGACGATGCGATCAGCGGAGGCATGAAGCGGATCGTGCTCGCCCCGCAGGGCAGGAGCAGCAGGCCGTTCTGGAAGGCCCGCCGAACCACCTCCTCGCAGAACGGACCCGCCGGCTCCTTCGACAGCCGGTCCTTCACCAGCTCCACGGCCAGGAAAAGGCCCTTCCCCCGCACGTCGCCGATCTCGGCGTGGTCCGCCTGCAGCCGCCGCAGCCGGGCGAGGAACAACTCGCCCACTCGCGCCGCGTTCGCCGCGTACCTCCCGCTCGACGAGGTCGAGCGTGGCAAGCGCGGCCGCGCAGCAGATCGGGTTGCCGCCGTAGGTGTTGCCGTGCGCTCCGCGAGGCCAGGCCTGCATCAGGCTGCGGCGCGCCAGCATCACGCCGATCGGCATGCCGCTGCCCAGCCCCTTGGCCAGCGTCAGGATGTCGGGTTTCACGCCCCAGTGCTCGCAGGCGAACATCCGGCCCGTCCGGCCGACGCCGGTCTGCACTTCGTCGAGGATGAGCAGGATGCCGTGCCGATCGCAGAGCTCGCGCAGTCCGGGGAGGAATCCGTCGGGCGGCACCAGGTAGCCGCCTTCTCCCTGGAGCGGCTCCACCATGATGGCCGCCACCTCACCGGCCGGCACGTTGCTGCGGAAGAGGACCTGCTCGATGTAGTCCACGACAGCCTGACCCTGGTCGTTGCCCACGAACAACGGCCGATACGGGTTCGGAAACGGCACGTGCGTCACGCCGGGCATCGTCGGCGAGAAGCGCGTCTGCTGTGTGTACTTGCTGGACGTGAACGCGAGCGACCCCATCGTCCGCCCGTGGAAGCCGCCGAGAAAGCCGATGAACCGGCTGCGCCCGGTGGCGTACCTGGCGAGCTTGAGCGCCGCTTCGACCGCCTCGGTTCCCGACTGGCAGAAGAAGCTCATGGCCGGCTCGGCCATCGGCGCCAGCGCCGAGAGACGTTCCGCCAGCCGCGTCTGTCCTTCGTGCCAGAAGTCGCTCGAGACATGGAGAAACCGACCCGTGGCCGCCTGGATGGCGGAGACGACCGCCGGATGGCAGTGGCCCGTGCTGCAGACGGCGATCCCGGCCGCGAAGTCGAGGAAGCGGTTGCCGTCCACGTCCCAGACCTCGCAGCCCCGCCCGTGCGACATCACGAACGGGTAGTCGCGTGGGTACGAGGGTGAGGTGACCAGCGCGTCGCGCGCGACGATCGCCTGCGCGTTCGGACCGGGAAGAGGAGTGCGGATGTGAGGTGTGTTCATAGGTCAGTACGGCACTTCCACGCGGCAGCCGTGCGCCGCGCGGGTGCGTGCGTGCAGGTCGCGCAGGATGCGGATCTCCTCCCCGGTCGGCGCCGGCACCACGTCGACGCGGTCCGCCAGCCGAAGCGGCCAGCCGGTGGCCTTCACGATGTCGGCGGCGGACACGCTTTCGTAGCGGGCCACCAGCTGCAGCTCCTCGGTATCCGGCGCGGGCCGGAGCACGCCGAGGTCCGTGATGACGGCCTGCGGGCCTGCGCCGCCGATGCCCGCCCGCGCCCGTGCGCCTCGGCCCTCGAGAAACCCCGCGCTGCTGCGGAAGTCGAGCCTGGGGACGAACGTGCGGGGATCCTGCTTCAGCACGATGAAGATCTGCCGCGCGTGCGCGGCGATCTCCGGCGCTCCGCCCGACCCGGGCAGGCGCGTCTTCGGGTGGGCGTAGTCGCCGATCACGGTGCTGTTCAGGTTCCCGTAGCGGTCGATCTGCGCGGCGCCCAGGAACCCGACGTCGACCCGGCCGCCCTGGAGCCAGTAGGCGAACACCTCGGGCAGCGGGATCACCGCCGTCGCCGTGTTGGCCAGCTCGCCGTCGCCTATCGAAAGCGGCAGGACGTCAGGTCGTGTCGCCAGCGTGCCCGATTCGTAGATCAGCACGATGTCCGGCGCGTGCGTGAGCCGCGCCAGGTTGGCGGCCGCCGAGGGCAGGCCGATCCCGACGAAGCAGACGCACCCGTTCCACAGCAGGCGCGCCGCCGCAACGGTCATCATCTCGTCCGGCGTCCACTGAGCCGTCACGCGCTCACCTCCCCTGGGCCCGCCGTGCCCCTCGTCGAGGGCACACCCACGCTGCGCAGAAAGGCCGCGTGGTCGGCGACGCCCAGGACGTGTGCGTCGATCCACTGGCGGAACCGGTCGCGGTCGCGCGACACTCCGTCCCAGGCCAAATAGAACGCGTTGTCGCGCGCGTAGTAGCCCTGGGCGTAGGACGGATAGGCGCCGCCGGGCACGCAGGCGACCGCGCCGACCATCCACCCGGGCAGCACCACCGCGTTCATCGGCGCGTCGAGCGAGTCCACGACTTCCTCGACCGTCACGATCAGCCGCTTCGCCGCCATCGCGGCTTCCTTCTGGACACCAAGGATCCCGCGCAGGAGCACGTTGCCCGAGCGGTCGGCACGCTGCGCGTGGATGATGGTGACGTCGGGCCGGATAGCCGGAACGGTCGCGAGCGTCTCACCGGTGTACGGGCACGTCACGCTCTTCACCTCGGGATTCACGCGCGGCAGGTCGGTGCCCCTGTAGCCGCGAAGAATCCCGAACGGCAGGTTCGACGCGCCGGCCGTGTACGCCGCCGCCATGCCCGCGTGCGAGTGCTCGACGATTCGGAGGGGGCGCGGCCACTCGTGCTCGACCGCGTCCCGCAGGCGGTGCAGCGATCCGACGCCGGGGTTGCCGCCCCACGAGAAGGTCAGCGCGCTCGCGCACCCCGCGCCGATCATCTGGTCGTAGATGATGTCCGGCGTCATCCGCACCAGGTGCAGGTCGGCCCGTCCCTGCCGGATGATCTCGTGGCCGGCCGCGAACGGGATCAGGTGGGTGAAACCCTCGAGGGCCAGCGTCTGGCCGTCCTTCACGTGCGCGGCGATGGCCTCCTGGAGCGTCATCAGCGGCATGCGCTACTCCACCCAGGTCTGCGACTGCTCGCGCAGGTACTGCGGAAGGTAGTAGAAGGACCCGATCGCCTTGCCCGTCGACCCCGATCCCTTCCATCCGCCGAACGCCTGGTAGCCCGGCCATGCGCCGGTCGTGGCGCCCTGCGGCCGGTTGACGTAGGTGACGCCCGCCTCGATCCGATCGAGGAAAGTGCGGACTTCGTCCTCGCTGCCGTAACAGCCGGCCGTCAGGCCGAGCTTCGTCGCGTTGGCCAGCCGCAGGCCCTCCTCGAAATCGCGCACGCGGCAGACCATCAGGATCGGCACGAACATCTCCTCCTCGAACAGCGCGTGGCCGGCCGGGGCCTCGGCCAGCGTCGGCGCGACGAAGTGACCGTGCGAGAGATCGCCGTCGGTGAGGCGCGTGCCGCCGACGAGGATTCGCGCGCCATCGGTCCGCAGGCGCCGGCAGTATTCGTCGAACGACTCGGCGGCTCTTCTCGAAATCACCGGGCCCATGTAGTTCCGGCGAATCGTGGGATCGCCAACCGTCAGCGCCTGGATCTCGGCGACGAGCCGCTCGAGGAGCTCCTGCGCGACCGACTGCTCGACGTACACCCGCGACAGCGCCGAGCACTTCTGGCCGGACATCCCGTACGCCGAGCGGACGATTCCCGTCGAGGCCCGCTCGAGGTCGCCGTGCGCGGAGACGATGCACGGGTTCTTGCCGCCGAGCTCGGTGATGCAGGGCCGCGGCCAGCGGCCGGTCGCGAACGAGCGGAGGAGGCCCATACCGACGTCGAACGATCCGGTGAACGTCGCACCGGCCACGTCTCGATGGCCGATCAACGCCTCTCCGACGACCGCGCCGCTCCCGATCACGTAGTTGAAGACGCCGGGCGGGATGCCGGCGTCCCGAATGCAGTCGGCCAGGAGGCGTCCGGCCCATGGCGTGTCGCTCGCGCCCTTCAAGACGACGGTGTTGCCGGTCACGAGCGCGGCCGCCGTCGGCCCGCCGGCCAGCGCCATCGGGTAGTTGAACGGCGCGATGACCGCCCATACGCCATGGGGTTTGAGCACGCTGCGATTGTGCGAGGCCCAGCCTTCCAGGGGGTCGTCCGGCATCGATCGGTCGTAGCCACCGCTTCGCTCGAACTCATCCGCGTAGCCGGAGAAGAAGGCAGCCGTCTCCTGCGCTTCGCCCAGCGATTCCATCCGGTTCTTGCCGACCTCGAGCGCCAGCACCGCCCCAATCGTGTAGACGCGTTCTTCGATCAGCTCCGCCACGCGGCGCGCGAGCGCAAGGCGTTCGGCCATCGGCGTGCGCCGCCATATCTCGAAGGCCCGCCGGGCCGCTGCCACCGCGCGGTCCACGTCGGCCGCGTCGCCGGTCGCGAACTCGCCCAGCCGCACACGCTGGTCGATGGGGCCACAGATCGGTCTGGCATGCGCGCTCCTGATGTCCTTCCCGTCGACGAACATCGCGTGAGACGCGCCGAGTCCCGCTCTCACCTTCCCCAGCGCCGACTCGAAACGCTCGTGCATCTCCTCGGGCGGGTTGAACATCGTCGAATAGGTGAGCTTGAACGTCATGACCACTCCGATGTGGCGAGCAGGCGATCGAGAAGTTCCACGGCCTTGCGCAGGTCGTCCTCCTCGATCACGAGTGGAGGCGCCAGGAGGATGAGGTTGCCCCGCACGGCAAAGGACACGCCGGCCTCGAGCGCGCGGGCCACGAGCGCGCGGAGCGAGGGATGCACGTCAGGCCACGGCCGGAGCGGCTCGCGCGTGCCGCGGTCCCGGACGAGTTCGAGCACCGCGAAGAGACCGTGGCCACCGCGCACGTCGCCGATGACCGGGTGGCGGCGCTGCATCGCCTGCAGTGCCTGGAACAGCCACGCGCCCAGCGTTCTCGACCGCTCGATGAGATGCTCGTCCTCGTAGGCGTGGATGGCGGCGACGCCAGCCGCGCATGCGAGCGGATGGCCGCAGTAGGTGAGGCCGGTGTAGAGCATCTGGTGCTCGAGGCGCGAGGCCACTTCACGCGAGAGCACCACCGCTCCCAGCGGGATGTGGGCGCCGGTCAGCCCCTTGGCGAGCGCCATCAGGTCCGGCCGGCCCGCCTCGCCGTGGCGCTGCCACGCGAACCACTCGCCGCACCGGCCGAATCCGCTCATCACCTCGTCGGCGATCAGGAAGACGCGCCTCTCACGCGTCAGGCGGCGCAAGCCCGGCCAGTAGTTGTCGGGAGCGACGATGCCGTTGGTGCCCGCATCGGGTTCGATCAGCACCGCCGCGGTGTCGGGGTGCTCGTCGATCGCCCGGCCAACCGCTTCCACGGCCAGCGCGCCGCAGGCGTCCGCGGCCGAATCTTCTGCCGGAAAATTCCCGGCGAAGGGGCAGCGGTAGGCGTAGGGAGGCGGCACGTGCCAGACGTTGAACGTCGCCGGCTCGACCTGTGACCGCGTCCGGCTGTCGCCGCTGAATGCCATCGCGCCGTAGCTCGCGCCGTGGTACGAACGGTCGCGCGCGATCACCGCGCCGTGCGGCCGTCCCGATGCCTGGCGGGCGAACTTGACCGCCTGCTCGTTGGCATCGGCTCCGCCGAGCGTAAAGAACACGCGGCCGCCTTCGAAGCCCGACTTCTCGAGCAGGAGGCCGGCGAGCTCGGCACGCGGGCCGGCGCCCCAGGCGGAGGTGACGAAGCAGAGGCGTTCGGCCTGCTCCCTGATGGCGCGGATCACGGCCGGGTGCTGGTGGCCGAGGTTCATACACTCGGCCAGGCTGCTCATGTCGAGGTATTGGCGTCCGCCGGCATCCCAGAAGCGCGCTCCGCGCCCTCCGACGATGGTGGGGGCGTTCCACTCGGCCTGAACGCACCAACTGTGCAGGACGGTGTCGCGCTCGGACGGCATGGCGCCCCCAAGTCTACCCTGCGCTGTCAACGGCCGGAAGGGGTAGACTTGGAGGCCCATGCGACCTGTTCTTCTCTGCGCGGCCGTGCGGTCTCCCTTCGGGCGCCACGGCGGCGCGCTCGCGCGCGTGCGAACCGACGACCTCGCCGCGTTTGCCATCAGCGCACTGATGCAGCGTCTTCCTCGTGTCGACTGGGCCGCCGTCGACGACGTGGTGCTCGGGTGCGCGAACCAGGCAGGCGAAGACAACCGCAACGTCGCGCGGATGGCCTTGCTGCTGGCCGGGCTGCCGCCCGAGATCCCCGGCGTGACGGTCAACCGCCTCTGCGCGTCCGGCCTCGAAGCGATCAGCCAGGCTGCCAGGGCGATCCGCTGCGGCGACGCCGACCTCGTGGTGGCGGGCGGCGTGGAGAGCATGTCGCGCGCGCCGCTGATTGTCGGCAAGGCCGACGCAGCGTTCTCGAGGGAGCAGCGCCTGGAGGATTCCACTGTCGGCTGGCGTTTCGTCAACCCGGCGATGCAGGCACGATACGGCGTGGACACCAATCCTCAGACCGCCGAGAACCTCGCGCGCGAGCGCGGCATCTCGCGGGCCGACCAGGACGCGTACGCGCTCAGAAGCCAGCGGCGCGCTGAGTCCGCCCGACGGCGGGGACTGCTCGCGGAGGAGATTGCCTCCATCGAGGTCGCCGCTGGGCGCGAGAAGAGAGCGGTATCCGAGGACGAGCACCCGCGGCCGACGACCACGATCGAGCAGTTGTCGGGCTTGAAGCCGCTTCTCGGCCCCGGAACCACGATCACCGCGGGCAACGCCTCGGGGATCAACGACGGCGCCTGCGCATTGCTGCTGGCATCGGAGAGCGCGGCCGGGCGGTTCGGCCTGGAACCGATCGCCCGGATCACCGCGTCCGCGGCTGCGGGCGTGGCGCCGCGGGTGATGGGAATCGGGCCGGTGCCGGCGATCGAGCGGCTGCTCCGCGCCGCGGGATTCGGGCTGGCCGACGCAGACGTCATCGAGATCAACGAGGCGTTCGCCGCGCAGGTGCTCGCGTGCACTCGCGCGCTGGGGCTGCCGGACGAGGCGGATCACGTCAACCCGAACGGCGGCGCGATTGCGTTCGGCCATCCGCTCGGCGCGAGCGGCGCGAGGTTGTGCACGACGGCGGCGCTGGAATTGCGGCGCCGTGGCGGCCGCCGGGCCATCGTCAGCCTGTGCGTCGGTGTCGGCCAGGGACTGGCGCTCTCGCTCGAACGCGGGTGAATCGTGCCGATCGCCCCCACGACCGCACCGCCGCGTGAGACCTCGCAGATCGGGTTCTGGATGGCCACGGCCCTCGTGGTCGGCAACATGATCGGCTCGGGGATCTTCCTTCTCCCGGCTGCCCTGGCGCCGTTCGGCGCCGACAACATCCCAGGCTGGCTGCTGACCGCGGGCGGCGCCGTCGTGCTGGGAATCGTGTTCGCACAGCTCAGCCGCGCCGTGCCTGGGGCAGGCGGACCCTATGCGTACACCCGCGAGGCGTTCGGGGACCTCACCGGTTTCGTCGTCGCCTGGGGCTACTGGGTGTCGGTGTGGGTGGGCAACGCGGCCATCGCCACCGGCGCCATCGGTTACGCCGGCCAGTTCTTCCCGTGGATGGTGCGGACCCCGCTGCTCACGGCGCTCACCACGCTGGTGTTCGTCTGGATATTCACGCTCATCAACTGTGCGGGCATCCGAGCCGCGGGATGGGTGCAGGGCGTCACTACGCTCCTGAAACTCCTGCCGCTTGCGGGCGCGATCGCCCTGCTCATGCCGCGCGTGCCCACGCTGGAGTGGTCGGGCGTGGCGCGCGCGCACTTCACCCTCGGCGGAACGGCGGGGGTCGCGACGCTTGCCCTGTGGGCCATGCTCGGCATGGAGTCGGCCACGATCCCGGCTGACAAGGTGAGAGGCGCCGGCGCAACCGTGTGGCGAGCGACGGTGTGGGGCACGGTGGGAACCGTGGTTCTCGGCGCGGCGGCTTGCGCCGCCGTTCTGCTGCTCGTGCCTGCGGGGCGGCTGGCGGGCTCGAACGCGCCGTTCGCCGAGCTGGTGAGGGGGCCCTGGGGCGCCGGCGCCGCGCGCGCCGTGTCGCTGTTTGCCGCCATCAGCGCGCTCGGCGCGCTGAACGGCTGGACGCTGCTGCAGGGCGAGCTTCCGTGCGCCATGGCGCGTGACGGCCTCTTCGTGCGGGCGTTCGCGAGAACCAACGCCCGCGGTGCGCCCGTGACGGCGCTGCTCGGGACGAGCGTCCTCGTCACGGTCCTGATCCTGCTCAACCTCCATCGCACGCTGGTCGGCGTCTTCACCTTCTTTCTGTTGCTCTCCACGACATCCGCCCTGTTCGCGTACCTGGCGTGCTCGCTCGCTCTTGTCCGCTTGCGCGCACGAGGCCGGACGTCCGGTTCGCACGGGGCGACCGCGTGGCTCGGCGTGCTGGGGTGCGTCGGGGCGCTCTACTCGATCGGCGCAATCGCCGGCGCGGGGAGGGAGGCGGTGTTCTGGGGTGTCGTCCTGCTGGTGGCCGGCATCCCGATGTACATCGCGGTCCGTACGCGGAGGGGCCGTGTGTAGCAACCGTCTTTGAAGTCAAGGAGAGTGGTCAGTCGGTGGCCAGCCTCCAAGACTGTTGATGTTTGACCACCGCGTTGAGGATGGTCAGGAGTTTGTGCATCGCGGCGACGAGAGCGACTTTCTTCGGTTTGCCGGCGGCCACGAGGCGGCCATAGAAGACACGGATCACGGGATTGCACCGCGTGGCGACGAGCGTCGCCCTGTAGAGTGCGCCGCGCACGGTCACGCGGCCGCCCCAGAGGTGCCGGGTCGCGCGGAGCGTGCCCCTGTCGCGGTTGAAGGGCGCGACGCCGACTAGCGCCCCGATTTGCCGTCGACTGAGGCGGCCGAGTTCGGGGAGGTCGGCGATCAACACGGCCGCCGTGTTGGGACCGACGCCGGGGACCGATTGCAGCAGGTTGTCCTCGACACGCCAGGCCGGCGTCGTTTCGAGGAGGCGGCCGATGTCCCGGGTGAGGTGGGCCAGGCGGCGTTCGAGCCACCGGATGTGTTGGGTGATCTCGCGCCGGACCCCGGAGTCTTTCACCTGGGCGCGCCGATTGCGCTCGGCGACCAGCATCTCGACCAATTGGCGCCGCCGGGCCACCACGGGCGTGAGCGCCGCCAGGGCAGGGTCGGGGAGCGGACGGATCGCCGGCTGGACGCGCTCGCCAAACAGGGCGAGCACGTCGGCATCAATCCGGTCGGTCTTCGCCAAGCGCCCCAGGGCCTTGGCGAAATTGCGGACCTGGCGCGGATTGACGACCACGACCGGCAGCCCGTCCGCCGCGAGGGCGCTGGCGACGGGCACCTCGTAGCCGCCGGTGGCTTCGAGCACGATGAGCGTGGGCGCGAGCGCGTGGAGGCGGGCGACCAGGCGCCCGAGGTCGGCCTCCTCTTGGCGACACGACCAGGTCTCGCCGGTGGGACGCACCGCGAGATCGAGCTGGGCTTTCGAGACGTCAATGCCGACGTAGACGGCGCTGATGGGCATGGGACCTCCGCAGCGCGGCGACGTCGTGATCACCCGACCTTGTGGCATGCGGGCTCGAAGCCCTTTCAACCGTTCGGGCTGACGACGAGGCGATGGCGGCGCCCCCGCTACACAACGGTCTGAAGACCGGGGGCGATGCGGGCTACCGTCTCGCCGGGCTGTAGATCCAGTAGTACGCGTTTTGATCGTCAAGATACAAGGGCGGGTCTTCACCCCTCGGCGTTGCTCGGGGTGCCCTGAGCTTGTCGCCTCTCGACGGTGCTCGAGGCGACCCTGAGTGTGCCGAAGGGTCGACGGGCAAACCCGCCGATCGCTCAGCGCGGCGCGGTTCCCAACAACCTCTCCGCCGGCACGATGCGGACGACGGTGAATCGGCCGGGGGCGTCGGGCCGCAGCAGCGCGATGTCGGAGACGGCGCCGACGGCGAGCGGCCGCCACGAGCGGAACGCGCTCCAGTCCGGAATCTCCACGTTCTCCCCCGCCTTCCAGTCGCGGCTGGCCACCGCGAAGAGCCCGGTCGCGTCCACCGGCTCGAGCGCGGCGAACACGCGCATGTCGCCCAGGTCGGCCAGCCGGAACGCCTGCACCTCCTGGCGGCCGCCGTCGTCCGCCCCTCTGACCACACGGCTCGAGTCAAGGGCGATGTCGCCGGTGAATGGCGCCACTCCCGTGCCGGGAACGATCGACGCGTTCCTGATGATGACCGTGTAGAGGTTCGACTTGTTGGGCGGCAGCGAGGCGTAGCGTTCGGCGTCGGCGTTGTCGACCGCTTCGCTCGCCAGCGCGTCGAGCGCGGTCAGGATGGCGACGGCGTTGAGCCTGACGAGATTCCGGTCCGCATCGGCGCCGGCGTACGGTCCCGTTTCGATCAACACCACCGGCGTGCCCCACTTCGTGATGTTGTCGCCGAACGCGCGCTCTTCGAACTCCTCGTCGTAGCGCGCGACCTGCCCTGGCGCCAGCGTCTCCACCGCCTGCCTGATCACGGCGCACGTGCGCTTGGCGAGCAGGCGGCCGGGCGTCTCGGTGTCCGCCTCGTCGCCCGCGACGGCTAGCAGCGAGATGGCTGCCGGCATCGTCTTGCCGGCCGAGGTGCGCCAGTTCTCATTGTGCAGGTTGAAACCAAGGGCCGGCTGCAGGCGATCGCGGAGCGCCTTGAGGGCGCGCCCCTCGGGCGACTGCTGCAGCAGCGCGTCGCGGTTGATGTCGAGCCCCTGCGCGTTGCGGCGCTGCCACCGCTCGGCGCCGTCGGGGTTGAGCATCGGCACGAAGTGGATCGTCAGCTTTTCCAGGAGGCGCCGGACGGGCGCGTCCGAGCGGTGGAGCGCGAGGATGTGCAGGATGTCGAGCAGCGCCGAGGTGGCCGTGGCCTCGTCGCCGTGCATCTGCGACCAGAGCAGGACGTGCGTCGGACCGGAGCCGAACCAGAGGTGCTTGATGGCCCGACTCTCCACCGACTGGCCGATCGTCTCGATCTGGTAGAGCGCGGCGCCTTCCTTCATCGCGGCGTCGAGGCGCGCCATCAGGCGCGCGTGGTCGAGCAGCGCAGGCGGGCCGTCGTCGAGGTGCTCGGCGTCCCAGAGCTTCGTCACGGTGGGCGCCCCGAGGTCGGCGACCTGGGCCGTGGCGTTCGACGCGGCGAGGCCGAGGGCCATCAGCGCCAGCAGGCACGCGGCGGGTGTGAACGGACGCAAGTGTCGATCCATGGCGGCAGTATAGCCGCTGGCCACGAGCCCCGGCGCGTGCTACCGTCGTCGATCGTGAAGCCCGACAGAGAGAATGGCCGGAACCCAGGCGCGCGAGGGCCCGAGCAGCCACGGTTGCTCGACGCGTCTCCAGGCCCGGGCGAGCACGTCGCGGGCACGGTGGAGCGGGTGACGTTCCACAACGAGGAGAACGGCTTCTCGGTGCTGCGCGTGCAGGTGCGCGGGAGGCGGGAACTGGTGACGGTGGTCGGCCACGCGGCCGCGATCTCGCCTGGCGAGTTCGTGCACGCCGAAGGGTCCTGGGTCAACGACCGCACGCACGGCCCGCAGTTCAGCGCCCGTCTGCTCAAGTCGGCCGCGCCGTCGACGGTCCAGGGAATCGAGAAGTACCTCGGCTCCGGGCTCGTGAAGGGGATCGGCCCGCACTTCGCGCGGCGGCTCGTGGACGCGTTCGGCACAGAGGTCTTCGACGTCATCGACCACGCGCCAGAGCGGCTGCGGTCGGTGGAGGGGATCGGGCGCGTGCGGGCGGGCCGCATCATCGATGCCTGGCGCGAACAGCGGGCGGTGCGCGACATCATGGTCTTCCTGCACTCGCACGGCGTCGGCACTTCCCGCGCCGTGCGGATCTACAGGACCTACGGCCCCGAAGCCATCGCCCTCATCTCCGAGAATCCCTACCGCCTGGCGGCCGACATCCGCGGCATCGGGTTCCTCACGGCCGACAAGGTGGCCGCGACGCTCGGCATCGAGAAGACGGCGATGATCCGCGCCCGCGCCGGCATCGGCTACACGCTCTTTGAAGCCACCAGCTACGGGCATTGTGGTCTGCCGACCTCCGATCTGCTGCCCGCGGCGGCGAAGCTGCTCGACATCCCCGAGACGCTCGCGAGCGACGCCCTGCAACTCGAACTCGAGGCGGGCACTGTCGTCCAGGACACGGTGGACAGCCGCAACTGCACCTTCCTCGCGGGCCTGCACGCGGCGGAAGCTGCCATCGCGGCGCGCGTGCGCAGCCTCGCTGCCGGCGAGGTGCCCTGGAAGCCGATCGACGCCGCCCGCGCCATCCCGTGGGTCGAGGCACGGCTCGGCATGTCGCTCGCGGCGATGCAGGCCGAGGCGCTGCGCCTGGCTGTCTCGTCGAAATTCCTCGTCATCACGGGCGGTCCCGGCGTGGGCAAGACGACGCTGCTCAACGCCGTGCTGGCGGTGATCGGCGCGCGCAAGCCGCGGGTCGCGCTATGCGCCCCGACCGGTCGCGCGGCCAAGCGGCTGTCGGAGGCCACCGGCCTGCCGGCCAAGACGATTCACCGGCTGCTCGAGGTGGACCCGAGAACGGGCGGGTTCAAGCGTCAGGAGTCGCACCCGCTCGAGTGCGATCTGCTGGTGGTCGACGAGATGTCGATGGTGGACGTGCCGCTGATGCACGCGCTCGTGCGGGCCGTCCCGCCGCACGCAGCCGTGATCCTCGTTGGCGACGTGGATCAACTGCCGTCGGTCGGCCCGGGCCAGGTGCTCGCCGACATCATCGACTCGCACTCGGTCCCTGTGGTGCGGCTGACCGAGGTGTTCCGCCAGGCGGGCCAGAGCCGCATCATCGTCAACGCGCACCGAATCAATCACGGCGAGATGCCCGACCTCTCCGGCGGGCGCGATTCCGACTTCCGCTTCGTTGAGATCGACTCGCCGGAGGAGGGTGCGGCCACGCTTCTCGAGATTGTCCGGCAGCACATCCCGGCCAGCCTGGGCCTTGACCCGGTCCGCGACATCCAGGTGCTGTGCCCGATGAATCGCGGCGCGCTCGGTGCGCGGGCCCTGAACCTGTCGCTGCAGCAGTTGCTCAACCCCGGGCGCGAGCCGAGGATCGAGCGGTTCGGCTCGGCGTTCACGCCGGGCGACAAGGTGATGCAGATCGAGAACGACTACGACAAGGACGTCTACAACGGCGATCTGGGCTTCGTCGCATCCGTCGATCCAGACGTTGGCGAGCTCACGGTGGAGTTCGATGGCCGGCCGGTCGTCTACGACGCGTCGGACCTCGACCGGCTCGTGCTTGCCTATGCGACGACGATTCACAAGGCGCAGGGGTCCGAGTACCCGGCGGTGGTCATTCCGATGGTGACGCAGCACTTCCCGATGCTGCAGCGCAACCTCCTCTATACCGGGGTCACGCGGGGCCGCCGGCTGGTGGTGGTTGTGGGCCAGCCGAAGGCGCTGGCGATGGCGGTGGCGGGTCGGCAGTCGCGGCGGCGCTGGACGCGGCTCAGGGAGTGCCTGACCGCTGGACGATGAAGGCAGGCTCAGGGCTCAAGGCTCAGGGCTCAAGACGGTTGGGAGTCACGCTGCACCAGGTTGGGCGTCAGGTATTTCTCCTTCCGAAGTCTTCCATTGTCCCATTCGTGATCCAGATCGAGGTTGTGTCTTGCCGCCAGTTCAAACAACAAGAAAAGCACGTCGTAGACCTTGTGCTGGAACTTGGGCGGGTCAGACGCTGATGTCTTCAACTGCTGCAGCTCGTCGTCCAGCATTGCGAGAATGTCCTGGTCTGACTCTCTGGCCCTTGACACGTGGTCCGTACGGGTGTTAACTAACTAGTTAGTTCTATTGCCGACCGAACGGAGGAGAAGAGGTGAAGAGAGTGGCCGGAGAGACGCGCGATACCATCCTGGCCGCCGCCGCCACCGAGTTCGCCGCCCAGGGGTTCGCCGGCGCGTCGGTCGACAAGATCGCCGCCCGGTCGGGCTTCAACAAGGCGATGATCTACTACCACTTCAGGAGCAAACGGGCCCTCTACGTCGAGATCCTCCGCGACGTCTTCCGCCTGATGGGCGCCCGCTCCGCCGAGATCGCCGCCTCCGACTGCGAACCGGGCGCCAAGATCGAAGCCTTCATTGACGCATTCGACCAGGTCGCCGCCAGCCGGCCCTACATGCCGCCGATGATGATGCGCGAACTCGCGGAGGGCGCCCGGCGGCTCGACGCCGACACGCTCCGGCTGATGGCGGCCATCATCGGCAACTTCGCGCGCATCCTCGACGAAGGCACCCGCCGCGGCGTCTTCCGCTCCGCCGACCCCCTGCTCTCCTACTTCAGCCTGATCGCCCCGGTTATCTTCTTCCGCGCCAGCGAGCCGGTCCGCGAGGCGCTCGGCAAGGCCCGGATCCTCGCCGCCCGGGTCGATCCGTCCACCTTCGTCGCGAACCTGAAGCAGACCGCGCTCGTCATGCTGGCGCCAGACGCTCCGGCAGGCGCTCGCGGCCGCCATCCCGCCGGGGCTGAAGCCCCGGCCTACGCACCATCGCCCGGCCGCCGTTCCCGCTCGACCCGCTCTGGAGACCACGCATGAACGCGAAGCTACTCGCCAGCGTCGTTCCCGTTACGCTCGCCGCCACCCTGCTGACCGCCGGGTGCGCGCCCAAGACCCCGGCCGACCGCGTCCGTGCCTCCGGCAACGTCGAGGCCACCGAGGTGCAGGTGTCGCCCAAGGTCGGCGGGCAGCTGCTCGATCTCAAGGTCGACGAGGGCGACCGCGTCAAAGAGGGCCAGGTCCTCGCCGTCCTCGACACCACCGACGCCCGCCTCGCGCTCCAGCGGGCCAAGGCCGACCGCGATCAGGCCGCGGCCAACCTCGCCCTGCTCGAGGCCGGATCGCGCGCGGAGGACATCCGGCAGGCCGAGGCACAGGTCGCCACCGCGGAGGCCGACGTGGCCGGCGCCCGCGACGACCTCTCCTCCGCGGACACCGACCTGAAGCGGTTCGAGACGCTGCTCCAGGCCAACTCCGGCACCGAGAAGCAGCGCGACGATGCCGCAACGAGAAAGAAGATGGCGCAGGCCCGGCTCCAGGCGGCCGAGAAACGCGTCAGCGCCGCCCACGAGGGGCTCGTGCACCTCCAGAAAGGCGCCCGTCCCGAGGAGATTGCCGCCGCCCGCGCCCGGCTCGCGTCCGCCCAGGCCCAGATCGCCACGCTCGAGCAGAGCATCACCGACGCCACCGTCGTCGCGCCGCTCTCAGGCGTCGTCAGCCAGAAGTTCGCCGACGCCGGCGAGATCCTCGCGCCGCGCACGCCCATCGTCAGCGTCGTGGACCTCGACCACGCGTGGGCCAACATCTACATCGACGAGCCGATGGTCCCGCGGCTGCGCCTCGGCCAGCCGGCGACGGTGTTCAACGACGCGGGCGGGGCGGGACTCGGCGGCACGGTCACCTTCATCTCGCCGAAGGCCGAGTTCACGCCGAGGAACGTGCAGACGGCCGAGGAGCGGTCGAAGCTCGTCTACCGCATCAAGGTCACCGTGGACAACACGAAGGGGATCCTCAAGCCGGGGATGCCGGTCGAGGCCGACGTGCCGCTCGCCGCCAGGTGACGACGATGCCAGATACCGCCGTCGTGCTCGACCGGGTGACGAAACGCTTCGGGGCCATCGTCGCGGTCAACGACGTGTCGCTCGACGTCCGCAAGGGGGAGATGTTCGGCCTGATCGGCCCCGACGGCGCCGGCAAGACGACGACCATCCGCCTGGTCTGCGGCCTGCTTCGGGCCGACGCGGGGCGCATCGCCGTGCTCGGCGTCGATCCGGTCAGGCAGCACGGAACCGTGACCCGCAACGCCGGGTACTTCTCCCAGCGCTTCAGCCTCTACGGCGACCTCAGCATCGACGAGAACATCGCGTTCTTCGCCGAGATCCACGGGCTGGCCGACTTCGAGGCCCGGCGCAACCGCCTGCTCGACATGACGCAGTTGACGCCGTTCCGCCACCGCCTGGCCGACCGGCTCTCGGGCGGGATGAAGCAGAAGCTGGCGCTCGCGTGCACGCTCGTGCACGAGCCGCAGATCATCCTGCTCGACGAACCGACGACGGGGGTGGACCCGGTGTCGCGGCGCGAGTTCTGGAAGCTGCTCTCCGAGTTCCTCGCGCAGGGCATCACCATCGTGATGGCCACGCCGTACCTGGACGAGGCCGAGCGCTGCTCGCGCGTGGCGCTGCTCTCGAGCGGGAAACTGCTCGTCCTCGACGCGCCACAGGCCCTTCGGGAGGGGCTCTCCGGCGTCATGTTCGAGGTGATCGCGCGCCCCCAAGCCGAGGCCATCGCCGCGCTCGGTTCGCTGGTCGGCGCCGTCGACATCCAGGCCTTCGGCGAGCGCGTGCACGTCCGCTGCACGCGGGCCGGGGGCGACGAGGCCGGGCGAAAGATCGAAACACTGCTCCGCGAACGGAACATCGAGGTCACGAGCGTGCGTGAGATCCCAGCCACGCTCGAGGACGTGTTCATCAACAGGGTGGCCGCATCATGAATCCGCTCAAGATCACCGCCGCGACGCTCCTCTTCGCCGCCCTCTCGGCCGGCGCCGGCGCCGCCGAGACCTCCGCGCGCCTGACACTCGACGAGGCGATCACCAGGGGACTGGCCGCGAGCCATCGCTTGGCCGAGTTGGACGCCCGACAGCAAGGCGCCACGGCCGCCGCCGCGGGGAGCCACGCTGCGCGGATGCCGATCCTCTCGGCTCAGGGCGGCTACACGCGGACGAGCCACGTGACGGCGTTCGGCCTCCAGTTGCCCGGCCTGCCGCCGGTCGTGGTCTACCCCGACATCCCCGACAACTACCGGACGCGCCTCGACCTCCAGTGGCCGATCTATACCTTCGGCCGGTCCGACGCGCTCGAACGCGCCGCGCGCGCGGAAGCCGACGCGACCGGCCTCGACCTCGCCGCCGCACGCAACGACCTGAAGCTCGAGATCACGCGGGCGTTCTGGGCCGTCGTCACGTCCACCGAAGCGGTGAGGGTGGTGGACGAGTCGGTCAAGCGGATGGACGCGATGCTCGACGACGTGCGCAACAGCCTGAAGGTGGGGCTGGCGGCGCCCAACGACGTCCTGTCGGTCGAGGCCCAGCGGGCGCGCCAGCAGATGCTGCTCATCCAGGCCAGGAACTCGCTGGAGCAGACGCTGGCCGATCTGCGCCAGCTCATCGGCGATCCACCGGAGAGCCCGATTGCGCTCGATGCCGTGCTCGAATCGGCTCGCGATCCGGTGCCGGCGGCCGACAGCCTCGTCTCCGTGGCGCGCGGCGCACGGCCCGACCGCAAGGCGCTCGAGACGCGCGTGCTCGGGGCCGTCGATCGGCGCGAGGCGTCTATGGCCAACAGGCGGCCGATGCTCTCGGTCGGCGGCGGCGTGAACCTTGCCAACCCGAACCCCCTGATCTTCCCGCGCGCGGCAGCGTGGAACGCGACGTTCGACGCCAGCGCGAACCTCTCCTGGACGTTCTGGGACTTCGGGCGCACGGCTGCCGACATCGCCGGCGCCCGTGCCGCCGAGCGCGCGGCCCGCGAGCGGCTCGCCGACTTCGACACCACGCTCGACGTCGAGGTCCGGGAGCGCCGCCTCGATCTCGACTCGGCGCGCGCCGCCGTCGCGGCGGCCGAGGACTCGGTGCGCGCCGCCACCGAGGCCAGGCGCGTCGCCGCGGACCGCTTCGGCGCGGGCGTCGCCACCCCCACCGATGTGCTCGACGCGCAGGTGGCGCTGCTGCAGGCCGGTCTCGACCGCACGCAGGCGCTCGCCAATGTCCGGCTGGCGGAGGCGCGCCTCGAGCACGCCCTGGGGCGCTGACCATGGCCGTCCAGGCACCCGTGCCGCCCGACGCCATTGTCGTCAAGGACCTCACGAGGAAGTTCGGCAGCTTCGTGGCCGTCGACCACGTGTCGTTCACCGTGAAGACCGGAGAGATCTTCGGCTTCCTCGGCAGCAACGGCGCGGGAAAGTCGACGACGATCCGCATGCTGTGCGGGCTGCTCGAGCCGACCTCGGGCTCGGCGATGGTCGGCGGGCGCGACGTCGGCCGCGACCCCGAGGGAGTCAAGGCGCGCATCGGCTACATGTCGCAGAAGTTCTCGCTCTACGAGCTGCTGACCGTCGATCAGAACATCCGACTCTACGCCGAACTCTACGGCGTGCCGCCGGCGCGCTTTGCCGAGCGGCGGCGCTTCGCGCTCGAGATGGCCGGTCTCGAGGGGCGCGAGAAGGCGCTGCCGCGCGACCTGCCGGGCGGATTCCGTCAGCGGCTCGCGCTCGGCTGCGCGATCCTCCACGAGCCGCCGATCCTCTTCCTCGACGAGCCGACCGGCGGCGTCGACCCGATCTCGAGGCGCCAGTTCTGGCGGCTCATCGACCAGCTATCCAGGTCCGGCGTCACGGTGCTGGTCACGACGCACTACCTCGACGAGGCGGAGTACTGCCACCGCCTGGCGCTGATCCACGCCGGCAGGCTGGCCGCGCTGGGCACGACGCAGGAGCTCAAACGGGTGTTCGCGGACCGGGGGATCTTCGAGATTCGCGCGCGCCGCCCGGTGGACGTCATGCGCGCGCTCGACGCCATGGACGACGTCGAGGAGAGCAGCCTGTTCGGGACGGCGGTTCACGCCGTGCTGCGCTCGCGCGACGTGGCGGCCGCCGACATCGTCGCCCGCCTGTCGGCGCGCCAGCTCGCGGTGGACTCGGTGGAACCAGTTCAGCCGTCGCTCGAGGACGTGTTCCTCGACGTGGTGGAGAAGGCGGGGCGCGAATGAAGAAGGCGCTCGCGGTCGGCAAGAAGGAGTTCCGGCAGATCGTGCGCGACCGGCGCACGCTGATGATCCTGCTGTTCGTCCCGGTGTTCTTCCTGATCCTCTACGGCTACGCGCTCAACTTCGACATCAAGCACGTCGCGCTGGCCGTCGAGGATCGGGACGACAGCGTCGAGAGCCGGGCCCTCATCTCCGCCTTCCTGAACTCCGGGTATTTCGACTACTCGGGGACGCTCCGGTCCCCGGCCGATCTGGACCGCGCGATGAACAACAACGTCGTGCGCACGGCGCTCGTCATCCCCGAGAACACGGGCCGGCTGTTGAGGAACGGGCAGCCGGCGCCGGTCCAGGTCGTCATCGACGGCGACAACGCCAACACCGCCGCCACCGTACTCGGTTACGCGATGACGATCGTCCGAACCGTGTCACTGAACCTCATCGTCGAGCAGCAGGGACTGAAGCTCTCGCCGCCAGTGAACGTCGAGCCGCGCATCTGGTACAACCCGGAGCTCAAGAGCGCGCTGTTCCTGGTGCCCGGCCTCATCGGCTTCATCGGGATGATCACCGCCACGATCTCGACGGCGCTGTCGGTGGTGCGGGAAAAGGAGCGCGGCACCTGGGAACAGGTGCGGATGGCGCCGATTGACACGGTGTCCTACGTCGTCGGCAAGACACTGCCCTACCTCGGCCTGTCGCTCGTCTCGTCGATGGCCATCATCGTCGCGGCCATGTACCTGTTCGAGCTGCCGATGCGCGGATCGTGGTGGTCGCTGCTGCTGGCGACGACGATGTTCCTGCTCGGGGCGCTGGGCACGGGGCTGCTGGTCTCGACGGCCGCCGAGTCGCAACTGGTGGCCTTCCAGGTGGTGCTGATCCTGGCGTTCCTGCCGACGTTCCTCCTGTCGGGGTTCATCTTCCCAATCCAGAACATGCCGAGGCCGATCCAGCTGGTGACCTACATCGTGCCGGCGCGGTACTTCCTGGTGGCGCTGCGCGGCATCGTGCTCAAGGGGGTTGGCCTGGCGACCGTCTGGCGGCCGCTGGCCGCGCTGGGCATCTACTTCGTCGCGGTGCTCGGCCTGGCCTCGGCCCGGCTGGCGCGGGAACGCGGATGAGGGGGTCGGAGCCATGAGACGCCTGCTGTTCATGATCTGGAAGGAACTGCTGGAACTGCGGCAGGACAAGAAGATGCTGCGGGTCGTCTTCCTCGCGCCGATCTTCCAGCTCATCGTCCTGGGCTACGCGGCCACCACCGACGTCAAGAACGTTCCCATCGTCGTCGTCGACGCCGACAGGTCGTGGGCCAGCCGCGATCTCATCCGGACGTTCGACGCGTCGCCGTACTTCACCGTCACGTCCATCGTGAGCAGCGTCAACGAGATCACGCCCTACCTCGAATCGGGCCGCGCGTGGATGGCGCTCTCGATCCCGGTGCGGTACGGGCAGATGGTGGGGTCCGGCGCGGCGACCACGGTGCAGGTGGTGGCCGACGGCACCGACGCCAACTCCACCAACATCGCGGTCGGGTACGCGACCAACCTGGTGGCGGCCTACGCGCAGGACCTCATGGCGGCGCAGTACCCGGGGCGAAGCCTGCCGGCGGGCCTGCAGGCCGACGTGCGCGTCTGGTTCAACCCGCAGCTCGAGAGCAAGGACTTCATGATCCCGGGCGTGCTCGCCCTGCTGCTGATCGTGATGACCGTCGTGCTCGCGTCGATGGGGATCGTGCGCGAGAAGGAGATGGGGACGCTCGAGCAGCTCAATGTCACGCCGCTCAGGCGCTGGCAGCTCATCGTCGGCAAGCTGCTGCCCTACGGCCTGATTGGCATGGTGGACATCTTCCTGGTGGTCGGCATCGCCCGGTTCTGGTTCAGGGTGCCGCTGCTGGGGAGCTTCGGCCTGCTCTTCGTCCTGAGCCTGGTGTTCCTGTTGAGCACGCTGGGGCTGGGGCTGTTCGTCTCGACGATCTCGCAGAACCAGCAGCAGGCGATGATGACGGCCGTGTTCTTCTTCGTCACCCCGATGATCTACCTGTCGGGGTTCGTCTTCCCGATCGAGAACATGCCGGCCGTCATCAGGCCGCTCACCTACCTCATCCCGCTGCGCTACTACCTGGTCATCGTGCGCGGGATCTTTCTCAAAGGCGTCGGCATGGCGGTCCTGTGGCCGCAGGCTCTCGCCCTGCTCGCGTGGGGGTTAACCATCCTCGGCCTCGCCACGCTCAGATCGACCAAGCGGGCGGCGTGAGGCGCGACCCTATTTCAGGTCCGACGTGCACTGCGGGCAGCGCGTCGCCTTCAGCGGGATGGCGGAGGCGCAGAACGGGCACTCCTTGGTGGTCACGGCCGGCACCGCGGCCGGGGCTGGCGCGCGCATCCGGTTGACCTGCTTGATGAGGATGAAGATCGCGAACGCCACCAGCGTGAAGTCGATGCAGGTGTTGATAAAGATGCCGTAGTTCAGCGTGACGGCGCCGGCCTTCTTCGCCTCGTCGAGCGTCGCGAAGCTGGCGCCAGAAAGCGTGAAGAACAGGTTGGTGAAGTTGACCCTGCCGAGCAGCAGCCCGAGCGGCGGCATCAGGATGTCGGAGACGAACGAGCTGATGATCTTGCCGAAGGCCGCGCCGATGATGATCCCGACGGCCATGTCGAGCACGTTGCCCTTCATGGCGAATTCCTTGAATTCCTTCAGCATGTGACGCTCCCTGGCCCGCTGCGGGCCGGATGGCTGACACGACGGCGGTCGGTGGATGGCCGTAGTGTCGCAGAGCCGGGGAGGAGTGTAAAGCCTGTAGCGCCAGCCGGCCGGCGTTCAATCGGCCTCGTATCGTCCTTCCCGCGGGGTCAGGACGTGGTGGTTTGGGGACCGGTTGCTTCGCCTCCGCCGGCCCGGCTCGTCCTGGCGAACGCCCACGACAGCGCGGGCGGCGTCAGCATCGTCGTCACCATGACCATGACGACGATGGCCGAGAAGGTGGCCTGATCGATCACCGGCTCGCCTGCCACTCGCAGCCCGAGTCCGACACCAGCGAAGATCAGGCCGACCTCGCCGCGCGGGATCATCCCGATCCCGACGATGAGCCGGCTTGCCCGCGTGCGGACGAGGCCCAGGGAGCAGGCCTGCTTGCCGACGACCGCGGCGATCGTCAGCGCGGCGGCCAGCCCGATCACCTCTGGCCGCGCGAGGGCCCGGAGGTCGGCGCGCATCCCGATGACCACGAAGAAGATCGGCGTCACAAAGGAGGCGATGGGCGAGATCAGATCGTGAATCGAGCGCTCCCCGCGCCGGGCGAACTCGCGGAAGTGCGCGTCCTCGAGGATCACGCCGGCAGCGAACGCCCCGACGATGGCCGCCAACCCCACCAGGTCGGCCAGCCACGACAGGAAGAAGCAGAACGCCAGCGACAGCGCCAGCAGCACGCCGCCGGCCCGCAGCCTCGAGGCGAGCGAGAACAGGCGCGGCGACAGCCGCACGCCCACCAGCACCGCGACCACCATGAACACCACGGCCTTGCCCACGATGAAGGCCAGGTCGCCGTAGGACAGCGCGGCGCCCCGGTTCGCCGCGGCAATCGCCGCCGTGATGGCCGCGAGGATCACCAGCCCCAGCACGTCATCGATGACGGCCGCGCCGAGGATCACGCGGGCCTCGGTGCTGCGCTCCATCCCCAGGTCCTTGAGCACGCGGGCCGTGATGCCGACGCTGGTGGCCGCCAGCGTGGCTCCGAGAAAGGCGTGCACGTAGCCGCCGGCTTCGGGCAGCAGCCACGCGCCGACCGCCCATCCGAGCACGAACGGCGCGGCGACGCCGACGCAGGCGACGAGAAAGGCCGACCAGCCGACGCGCAGCATCTCGCTGACCGTCGATCCCAGCCCGACCTCGAACAGCAGCACGATGACGCCGAGCCGGGCGAGCAGGTCGATGACTTCGTTGGTCTTCAGGTAGTCGAGGCCGGCGTAGCCGACCAGCACGAGGTTGCCGATCACGACGCCGACCAGCAGCTCGCCGAGCACCGCGGGCTGGCCGAGGCGGACGGAGAGTTCCCCGCCGATCTTCGCGGTGACCAGGATCACCGCCAGCGCCAGCACCAGCGGCGCCACGGGATCTCCGTGCAGGACGGGAGCGCTCGAGAGCGCCACGACGAGAGTATCGAACGGCATGGTCGTGTAGGGCTCGCAGGCCCGGGGCTCCGTCGAACCAGCCCCCGGGGCGTCCTGTCCACCTTACACCGCCGCGCGCCGGCTGGCCATCGGGTTGTGGCCCAACCGTGACGGAGGGGGCCGCCGTGGAGAACCCGCCGTCAGTGTCCGATCTTCACGTCACCCGAGAAGGTCTTGAGGTGGACGCGGTGCTGGGCGTCGCCGCTCCCGAGCGTCCCGCGCAGGTGGCCTTTTCGCTGCTCTGCCACCGTCAATGGGACGTCGCTCGTGAGCTTGCCGCTGAAGGAGTCGAACTCGAGGGCCGCGCCGGCGTTTCCGGGCACCTTCAATGCGATCGATCCCGAGAAGCTCTCGAGGTTGAGGTCGAGCCCCGCAGCGCCTGCCGCGAGGCCGACGCTGATGTCCCCCGAAAACGTCTTGCCCTGGATCCTGGCGGGGCCGTCTTCCACCTGAACGTCGCCCGAGAAGGCCTCGATCTTCTGCTCGCCGGTCACGTTGCGGACGTGCACGTCGCTGCTGAAGACCTTGATCTCGAGCCGCGCCTGTTTCGGCACGGTGATGTCGAGGTCGGTTTTGACGACGTTGTCGTTGTCAACGTGCCAGTCGGAGTCCTTCTTATTGGCCTGGATGGTCACGGTGGACCCGCTCGCTTGGACGTCGAGCTTGATGTGGTCGAGCCGGTCGCGCGATGCCGTGCGCACCGCGTCGATCGTCACGTCGCTCACCTCTGCGCCGACGATCCGGACCTGGCCGGAGAAGTTCTGAAGCGACACGGTGCCGCCAGGGCCGAGCGGCACGACCTTGTGCACGCGCTCGGTCTCCTGGGCGGCGGCCAGCGCGGGCAGGACGAAGGCAATCAGGGCGACGGCGAGAATCAGGCGTGCAGGTTTCATCGGGTCCGCTCCTTCCACTGTCGGCATAGACGGGAGCGGAGGGCGGAGGGTTGCCTCGGAGACAGATGCAAGCCGCTGTTATCTCTTCTTCCCGGCGTCGGGGTCCATGACGCCCGTGTAGATCGCCATGCCGACCACGGCATCGACCCCCTTCGCGTTGAGGGCGTCGACCTCGGCCTGCGTCGTGATCCCGCCAGCGGCCGACAGATGCCTGCTCGTCGCGGCGCGCACGGCGTCGACGGCAGCTACGTCGATGCCCTGCATCAGCCCTTCGTGATCGACGTCGGTATAGAGAAACTCGTCGCAGTACGGCTCGAGCGCCGTGATCGCCTCGATCGGCGTGATGGCAATCGTCTTCCGCCAGCCGTGGGTCACCAGTCGGCCGCCGCGCGTGTCGACGGCGGCGACGATCCGCTCCCGCCCGACGGCCTCGCAGACCTTCGCCGCAAACGCGAGGTCGGGACGGCCATCCTTGAAGAGCGCCGTGCTGAGGACGATCTTCTTCGCGCCGGCGTCGATGACCTCGCGGGCCCGGTCGACCGTTCGGATCCCGCCGCCCACGCGGCAGGCGAGTTTCGCCGAGACGCGCCGGATCAGGTCGTTGTTGTCGCCTGTGCCCATCGCGGCGTCGAGGTCTACCAGTTGGACCATCGGAAAGCCCTGGAAGCGCCTGACCCAGCGGAACACGTCCGAGCTCTCGATGGCCACCTTGTCGCCCTGGAGGAGCTGAACGACCTTGCCGCCCTTGAGATCGATGGTGGGTATGAGCATGCGCCGGATGCCTGCAGCCGCCTAGGATGGCACCGGAATGCCCCCTGCGGCAAGCGGTCTTACCTGTAGTGGCTCGCCGCCACCGGGCCGAGGCGCATCATGCCATCCATGAAGGCCCGGAGGTCGAACGCCGTCCCGAGTCTGGCCCGTTCGGCTTCGTACACGCCCCGGATCTCCCGGTAGCCCAGGTAGTAGGTTGTGAGCTGCACGGGGCTGGTGATGCTGCGCATCCACATGTTCGAGGCCAACTGATCGCCCTGGAGCGCTTCGTTCTTCACGAAGCGGATGACCTCGTCGCGGGTCATTCCCTGCGTGTGCACGCGGATGTCCACGATGGTGCGAGCAATGTTCTCGAGCTGCTTCTTGAAGTGCGCCAGCCTTGGCAGCGGCCCACCCCACCCCTGGTCGAGCATCAGCCGCTCGCAGAAGGTGCCCCACCCCTCGACATAGACGTCGTTCGGAAAGAGCGCGCGGACCTTGTGTGGCTGGCGCGCCGCGTACTTGAGCTGCGTGTAGTGGCCGGGCATCAGTTCGTGAGCGCCGATCATCGTGTTGAAGTCGCGGTTGAAGTCGCGGAAGAACGCGGCCGTCTGTTCCGGCGAGGCGTCGTCGGCCGGCACCGGGAGGAAGAAGAGCGTCTTCGCTTCAGGGGCGTACGGCCCCGCCGCATAGACCCCGCCAACGCTCTGGCTGAGGAAGTAGGACGGCGAGGTGGACACGAAGAGCGTGACCGGATCGGGCAGCGTCATGATCCGGCGCCCCCGCACGAAGGCCTCGAGCCGCCTGATCGTGTCCAGCCAGTTGTCGACGTACTCCTTCTTGTTCCCGTCCGCGTCGGCCGCCACCCGGTCGAACAGCGTTCGAAGCAGCACGGCATCGTCTGCCGAAGGCGCCTGGTTCGGAAACAGCGCCGGCCATGCCTCGCGCCCGAATGCCGCGGCCTCAGCCCGCTTGGCCGCGAAGTCCGACCTGCGCGCGTGCGAGCACGGCCGACAGGGGTTCGTCGATCCCGGTCCCCCACCTGAAAGCAGCCGCGTAGTGCGCTCCCAGGCGCGGTGAGCCGCTTGCTCGCCCGGCGAGTTGGTCGAAGAATGCCGCCAGATCGTTCAGTGCGCGGGCGGCGGCCGAGCCGTCGGTCTGCAGCGACACTTCAATGGCCCCCTGGCCCTCCGCCGCGGCGGCAAGCCCGGTGGCGAAGAACCCGGCCGAGGCGCGGGCCTGGCTGGCGGCGATTCGCACCAGTTCCGGCGCGATGGCGGCTGGGTCGGAGCGGCCGAGCGCCTCCTTCGCCTGCTCGACCAGCCGAGGGATCAGGCGCGTCCGCGCGTCAACGCGCGCGAGGCGATCACCGAGCGGCAGGTCGTCACGCACCAGAAGGAAGACATTCGCGTTCTCGAGGATCGCCGTCCAGTAGAGCGGGTCGCACTCGGGTCGCTTTAGGACGCCCAACGCGAGGATCTCGCGCTGGATCTGGGCCGTCAGCGCCTCGGCGTCGAGCCGGTCGTCGGGCGACAGGTCCTTCGCGCTCGCGGCGGCGGTGATCCGGGCGAGCGCCTCCCGGTTGAAAGTGAGCCAGTCGGCGCGGCGGGCCGCGGACAGATCTTCGAGCTGGCGGTCGAAATCGTGGCGGCCGGCCTGCGTGGCCACGCTGGGATGGGTCTCGAAATAGCGCTCGATGTACGCGCTCACGATCGGCTGCACGCCGGCCGGCTGTGCGAGCGCCGCGGTCGAGAACGCGACGGCGCACAGGAGGCAGGCCGCGCCAGCCGCCACGGTTGATGAGATGCGCATGGCTGCTCCTATTTCACGTCGAGGACGTAGTTCCCGAACCACTCGAGATTGTGCTCCATCGCGGCGCGGTTGGCCTTGGGCTTGGTCAGCCCATGGCCGAAGCCCTTGTAGACGATCAGCTTCGCCGGCACACCCTGGTCGCGAAGCCCCTGGTAGAGCTCGTAGGCATTGGGGATCGGCACGCGGGGGTCCTTCTCCCCGTGCTGGATGAGCGTCGGGGCCTTCGCGTTCTTGATGTAGGTAATCGGCGAGGTCTTCCGGTAGATCTCCGGGTCGTCCCAGGGCGTCGCCTTCAGATACTGCCGCGTGAACGGATGGATGTCGGTGTTGACGTAATAGGTCATCCAGTCGGAGATCCCCGCGCCGACCGACACCGCCTTGAACCTCGCGCTGTCGTGCGTGGTCAGGAACGCGGAGATGTAGCCCCCCTGGCTCCAGCCCATCACGCCGACATGGTCGTTGTCCGCGAGACCGAGGCCGACCAGGTCATCGATCCCCGAGATGACGTCCCACGCGTCGCCGATGCCGAGGTTGCGGATGTTCAGCGAGCGGAACTTCTCGCCGTAGCCAGCGCTCCCGCGGTAGTTCGGCTCGAGGACCAGCGCGCCCTTCGCCGTCCAGATGTCGATCGGGTAGGCGCTCGCACTCGCGAACGGCGTCGGCCGCGACACGCCGGTCGGCCCGCCGTGGATGACGACCAGCAGCGGATAGCGCCGACCGGTCTCGAAGCCGGCCGGTTTGTGGAGCACGCCCTCGATCACGGTGCCGTCCTGGCTCTTCCAGGAGATCACCTCGTGCGTCCCCTTGATCCAGCCGTCGGTCTGCTTCCCGAGCTCGGTCAGCCGCTTCGGCTGCATCGTCGCGACCGGCGCGACGAACACCTCGGGAAAGGTCTTCGGATCCGACGCCACGAACGCCGTCGTCGACGCGTCGCGGCTCAACGTGAAACCGCTCCCGATCCAGTTATCGGCGGGGGCGAACCTGGTCACCTTCCGGGTGGCCGGGTCCAGGCGATACAGGTAGGACCACGTGTGGAATGACGCCTGGAAGAAGACGCCCTGCGGCTTCCAGGCGACGATGGCTGGGTCCTCGTCGAAGTCGGCGCTCACGACCTTGATGGCGCCGCCCGCGGCGGGCATGACGGCGAGCCGCGTGTTCGAGTAGCTGTAGAAGTCCTTGTTGCCCATCGCGGTCTCGAACAGGATCTGCCGGCCGTCGGGCGAGAAGTGAGGGGCGGTGTCCGGCCCCGGCTGCGTCACCAGCGGGCGGATCTTCCCGTCCGCCACCGCCACCACCGAGATGTCCGGGGTGGCGAAGCTGGGAGCATCGGTTCTCGGGGTGAAGTCGAACGCGATCTCGCGGCCGTCGGGCGAGAAGTCGAAGCTGCCCACCGAGAAGTCGCCGCCTGTGAGCCTGCGCGCCTTCCT
Source organism: uncultured Acidobacteriota bacterium (assembly GCA_963727765.1). GTDB lineage: Bacteria > Acidobacteriota > Vicinamibacteria > Vicinamibacterales > Fen-181 > FEN-299. The sequence continues at coordinate 121,081 of CAVSGZ010000011.1, read as the reverse complement.
CTCCGCCAGATCGATCACGTAGAGGTGGGTCATCGTCTGGTCCTGGTCGACCACCTCGAACTCTCCGTACTTCTTGTCGCGGTCCTTGAGCGCCTGCGGCTTCGGGTCGGCGGCCGTGAAGGCGATCTGCCTGCCGTCGGGCGACCACTCGAACGACGAGACGCCGTCCTCTTGTGACGTGAGCGCCTCGGCCTCGCCGCCGGTCGGGTCAATCAGGTAGATCTGCCGCTTGTCGCTGCGGTCCGAAACGAACGCGAGCGTCCGCCCGTCGGGCGACCAGGCGGGCTGGCTCGACGACTTCTTCGCGTGAGTCAGCTGGCGGGTTGCGCCGGTGGCGACGTCCGCGATCCGAATCTCCGTCTTGTAGGCGTTGTCGTCCCAATCCGTTTCGCGCACGGTGTAGGCGACGCGCGCGGCGTCGGGAGAAATCACCGGCGACCCGGCGCGATGGAGCGAGACGAGCTGGTCAATCGTCGGCACCGTCTGCGCGACGACCGGCGCCGATGCGAGGACGGCGAGGAACAGGAAGGCGGCTTTCTTCATGGTTGGCTCAGTAAGGTGCGCGCCAGTTCCCAGGCGCGCGCGACGTGGCGCTGCTCGGTCCGCAGGTTGCCGATGGCCAGCCTCAGCGTGAAGCGGCCGTTGAGCTTGGTGTGCGACAGGAACACCTCGCCGCTCGCGTTCATCGCATCGAGCAGCCGCTGGTTGAGCGTCTCGAGTTCGGCTTCCGACCAGTCCCGGCCGCGCGGCTTCGCCCTGAAGCACACGACGCTGAACGGCACCGGCGCCAATCGCTCGAAGTCGGGATCGGCGTCCACCCAGCCCGCGAACAGCCGCGCGAGCCGCATGTGCTCGGACAAACGGTCCCGGATTCCCTCGGCGCCGAAGTAGCGGAGGATCATCCAGAGCTTGAGTGCGCGGAACCTGCGTCCGAGCTGCACGCCGGTGTCCATCAGGTTCTTCACGGCGCCGGCCTCGGTCGTTCGCAGGTACTCGGGCGTCAGCGAGAATGCCTGGCGGAGCAGGTCCATCCGCCGGCAGTAGAACGCGCTCAGGTCGAACGGCGTGAACAGCCACTTGTGCGGGTTGACGACGAGCGAGTCGGCGCGCTCGGCTCCCTCGAGAATCCACCGGCACTCGGGGACGATGGCCGCCGCGCCGCCGTAGGCGCAGTCGAGGTGCAGCCACGCGCTCTCGCGCTCGCAGACGTCGGCGATGGCCGCGACCGGATCGACGCTGGTGGTGGACGTCGTGCCGACCGTGGCCACGACCGCCATGGGGATAATGCCCGCGCGGCGGTCCTCGGCCATCGCTTGCGCGAGCGCATCGGCCCTCATCCGGAACTCCGCGTCCGACGGGATCTTCCGGAGCGCCTCGTGGCCGAGGCCGAGCAGGATGACCGCCTTGTCGATCGACGAGTGCGCCTGGTCGGAGCAGTAGACACGGTAGCGCGGAAGTTCAGGCCGGCCGGCCATCCCCGACGCCCGCACGCCGGCGATCGCGCCCTCGCGAGCCGTGGCCAGCGCGTGCAGGCTCGACACCGACGCGGTGTCGTAGATGACCCCCTCGAAGGCGTCCGGCAGTCCCATCAGCCGCCGCAGCCAGCCGAGCGCGACTTCCTCGAGCTCGGTGACCGACGGCGACGTGCGCCACAGCATCCCCTGGGCGTTGAGCGCCGCGGACAGGAACTCGGCCAGTACGCCAGGGGCGCTGCCCGTGATCGCGAAGTAGGCGAAGAACCCCGGGTGGTTCCAGTGCGTGATCCCGGGAACGATCAGCTTGTCGAAGTCCGCCAGGATCGCGGCGAAGGCCTCGCCGTGCTCCGGCGGATCGGCGGGAAGCGATCGCCTGATGTCGCCAGGCGCGACGCGCGAGAGCACGGGGTACCGATCCGGGTGCGCCAGGTAATCGGCGATCCAGTCGACGACCCGATACCCCTCGCGCCGGAACGCTTCGGGGTCCATGTCGCCGAACCGGTTGTCGGGAGCGCTCATGGGCGCGTCTTCCCGTGCGACTTGAAGTAGTCGAGGATGAACGTGCGCAGCGGCCCGGCGACGTTCTTCGAGAGCTCGGGCAGCTCGTTCATCGCCTTGTCCACCGGCCAGAGGTCGACCATCACCCGCTTGACGGCCCAGAACATCGACGCGCGGCCGCCGCTGGCGCAGTGCAGCATCATCGGCTGGTTCTCGGGATCGGCGAACGCCTTGAGGAACTCGTCGAGCTTCGACGCGTCTGGCGTGGCGCTCGCAAACGGGATGTGGATGTAGCGGATGCCCGCCGCCTCGGCCGCCTTCTGCTCTTCCGCGACGTTGGCGCCAGGCTCGGATTCGGACCTGAGATTGACGATCGACTTGAACCCGGCCTGCTTCAGCGCGGCGAACGCCTCGGGCGAGAGCGCGCCCCCGCAGGCGATGGTGGCGTCGACCCTTGTGAAGTTGCGGACGCCGGCGACGGTGTCGGCTGGCGGTGCAGCCTGGTCGGGTCGGGCTGGTTCGGGTTTGACCTGCGGAGCGGAAGACGTGACGGCGGTCGCTTGCGCCGGGACGACCCGCGCGCCGGGCGCCACCAAGACGAAGACAGCGAGGACGAGGACGAAGAGCGAGCGGGCGGACATGACAGGCTTCATCATGCCCGCCATTCTACCGCCTGATCTACTTCTCGACCGTCATGTTGATGGGCGCCTGCGTCCGCACGCTGAGCGGTGTTCCGGCCGGGAGCACCACGGGCAGCCGGTCGCCGTTCATCGCGGCCGCGGTGCCGCCAGCCGCGCCGAGCCCACTGCCGATCGCCGCGCCCTTGCCGCCGCCGAGGATCGCGCCGAGAATCGCGCCGCCGATCGTGGCCCCGCCGATCTTGGCGCTGCTCTGGCCGGCCGGCGATTCACCCTCGCGGTAGATCGTCTCGGTGTTGATGGTCAGCCGCGTCGTGTCGGGCAGGATGAGCGTGTCGAACCGGAGGCCGAGCCGCGCGCGTCCCTTCACCTTCCCGCCGCGATCGACGAGCACGACCGACCCGATGGCGTGCGTGCCGGCGGGAATGGCGACGAAGCGGCCGACGCGGACATCGCGGGTGACGCGCGCGTCGACACGGTCCTCGACGCGGGCGACTTCCGAATCGACCGACGACTCGAGTTGCAGGCCGAGCACCGATTCGGACGGCACCATGACCTGTTCCCACTGCTTGTCGGGCTCGGGCGGGGCCGCGTTCTGGTCAACCTTCGCCGCCTCGGCGGCCGGATCGATGATCACCGGGACCAGGGGGGCCGGCGCGCCGGGCCACGAACGCTGTGGCTGCGCCCCCGGGTCCACGGCGGGAGCCGCCGGCAGGGGCGCGGCTGCAGCCGCCTGAGCTGGCAGCGTGATGTCGCCCGAGGGTGCCCGCTTGGAAGCCACGCCCGCCACGCTCGCGGCCGGCGCGGGAGAGGTCCGGGCCGCCGGCTTCTCCGCTTTCTTTCCGGCCGCGACTTGCGCCCGCGGCGCCGGTTCGGCCGGGGCTGACACGGCAGCAGGACTTGCGGCCACCTTCACCGACTCAGTTGTGGCCTGCTGCGCCTGACTGGTCGTGGCCTGATTGGCCGTCTCTCTGACAAGTTGCGGTGATCGGTCGGTTGGCGTCGTGACGGCCGGTGTCGTCGCGCGCTGGTGCTGCCATGTCGCGATATACGCACCCCCGCCCGCGGCCGCCACGCAAGCGCCCGCGAGGAGGATGAACGCCAACGGTCTGGATCCCATGAGACACCCCTACATCCACGGTAATCAAGCAATTGCCGTGCCTCCTTCGATTGCCGAAATTTCCTTGTAATCGGCCGGGGCGGGGCGACAGCGGGCCATTCCCGGCAAAACGATGTCCACCCGGACGGTCAGGTTCGGGGCGCGAGGGGACACGCACGGCAACTTGTGCGATCATCCTCCACCGTGAAGCTCCTCGCTCGGATCCCGGAATCGGGCGACACCCTGTTCCGGTGGCGCGGGCAGCTGCCGCTGTTGCTGCTTCCGCTCTTCCTGCTCGGCCTCGTCGACGCCAGGCTCCCGGGCCGGCTTCCGACCGGCGTGCGGGCGTGGCAACTGCTGTCGCTCGTCGTCGCGCTCGCGGGCCTCGCCCTTCGCGCCGCCGCCGTCGGCACCGCTCCGCCCGGGACGTCGGAGCGGAGCACCACCAGTCCGAGGGCTTCACGGCTCAGGACGACGGGACTCTATTCGGTCGTGCGCCACCCGCTCTACGTCGGCAACACCGTGACGGCCGTCGGGCTCGCCTGCTTCACGACGACGTGGTACGTGCCGGCGATTGTCGCGCTGCTGGCGGCGATCTATCACGAGCGGATTGCCGCCCGCGAAGAGGCGTTCCTCGAGGAGCGGTTTGGCGCCGAGTTCCCGCAGTGGGCGGACCGCGTCCCAGCGTTCCTCCCCCGCCCGTCCGGCTACGTGCGCGGCGACACGCCGTTTTGCTGGCGGCGCGTCCTCGCCAGCGAGTTCCACGGGCTGCTCGTGATCGGCGCCACGCTGTTCGTGCTCGACCTCGCGCGCGCGGCGTTGGCCACGGGCCGTCTCGTGTTCGACCCGCTGTGGACCGGATTCTTTCTCTTCACGGCGGCCGTCTTCCTCGTCTGCTTCGCCCTCAAGCGGCTCACGTGAGCCGTCAGCCGTCGTTCTGTGTTATAACCCGCGGGTCCGACCGACAATCACCGGACAACTGGAGGATCTCGATGCAAAGGCACCTCGTGCGCACGCTCCTCGTGACGTGCGTTCTCGGACTCGGTACTCGCGGCCGGCCCGTCTGCGCTGTCGCCCGCCGTCCACGCACAGGGGAAGGCGGCGCCGCCCCAGAAGATCGACGCCGAGTACACGGCAAAGATCAAGGAGTACACGCAGGATCCGCGCGTCTCGACCGAGCTGGTCGATCACCTGCCCGCCTCGGCCACCGTGCCCTCGCCGCTCAAGTTCCTCGGGCGGATCGTCGGCGCGCCCGACGAGCTGACCTACTACAAGGACATCAAGCGGTACTTCGAGGCGCTCGCCGTGGCCTCGCCGCGGGCGAAGCTGTTCACGATCGGCCAGAGCGAGGAAGGCCGCGACATGATCGTGATGGCGATCGCCGACGAGGCGACGATCAAGTCGCTCGACAAGTACAAGAAGATCCTGGCCGACCTGACCGACCCGCGGAAGCTCACCGACGCGCAGGCCCGACTGCTCATCGCGAGCGGCAAGCCGATCTACTGGGCGACCGGCAACCTGCACTCCGGCGAGACGGGCAGCGCCGAGATGCAGATGGAGCTGGCCTACCGGCTGCTGGTCGAAGAGACGCCGTTCATCCAGAACATCCGCAACAACGAGATCGTCTTCCTCACGCCGGTCCTCGAGGTCGACGGCCGCGAGAAGATCGTGGACAACTTCTACTACCAGAAGAAGACCGGCAAGACGATGCCGCTCATCTGGTGGGGCAATTACGTCGCGCACGACAACAACCGCGATGGCCTCGGCGTGGGGCTGAAGCTCACGCAGAACATCCTGCGCACCTACCTCGACTGGCACGCCACCGTGCTCCACGATCTCCACGAGTCGGTCTCGTATCTCTACATCTCGACCGGCGAGGGGCCGTACAACCTGTCGCTCGATCCCCTGCAGACCGACGAGTGGTGGCTGCTGGCGAAGTACGAGATCGCCGAAATGACCAAGCGCGGTGTTCCCGGCGTGTGGACCTGGGGGTACTACGACGGCTGGACGCCGAACTATCTGTTCTTCATCGCGAACATCCATAACGGCATCGGCCGGTTCTACGAAACGCAGACCTACGGCCCGCGGAACCAGACGCTGAACCTGCCGCTCAGTTCCACGAGCCGCGAGTGGTACCGCCCGAACCCGCCGCTGCCGACCATCAAGTGGGGGCCGCGCAACAACGTCAACATCCAGGAGAGCGCGCTGCTGGTCGGCATGTCGTTTGTCGCGAAGAACAAGGAGATGTTCCTCGAGAACTACTACCTGAAGAACAAGCGCGCGGTTGAGAACGGGAAGAACGAGGCGCCTCACGCCTGGGTGATCCCGGCCGGGCAGCGGCGCTCGGGCGAGGCGGCGAGGCTCGTCAACCTGCTGCGCCTCGAGGGCGTGGAGGTGCACAAGGCCAACGCGGCGTTCACGGCGGGCAAGGTGCAGGTGGCGGCCGGCGACTACGTCGTCCGCCTGGATGCAGCCGTACGGACGGCTGGTCACCAACTTCCTCGACACGCAGTTCTTCTCGCCGGCCAACCCGTCGCCGTACGACGACACCGGGTGGTCGCTGCCGCTGCTGCACAACGTGAAGGCCGTGAAGGTGGACGACAAGTCCGTGCTCGACCAGCCGATGACGCTGCTCACGGCCGACGCCCGCGTGCCCGGAACGATCACCGGCACCGGCACGGTGGTCATCATCGACCACAACGGCGACACCAACCTCGCGACGTTCCGGTTCGCGAACAAGGACGTGAAGATGCTGGCGGCCGAGGAACCGTTCGAGGCGGCCGGCCAGAAGTTCGCAGCCGGCGCGTTCATCATCCCCGGCGCGGATCGGGCGAAGCTCGAGGCGACCGTGAAGGAGTTCGGCCTCGCGGCCTACGCCGTCGCGGCGGCGCCGGCCGTGAAGACGCACGAGTTGACCGTGCCGCGCATCGGGTACGTCCACTCGTGGTCGAACACGCAAAATGAGGGCTGGGTGCGGATGGTCTTCGACAAGTACAAGGTCCCGTACACCTTCATGGGCGACACGAAGCTGCGCGAGCCGAATCTCAAGCAGCGGTTCGACGTGATCATCTTCCCGCACGTCGGCGGCACCGCGCAGTCGCAGGTGAACGGCGTGTCGGGTGCCGAGCCGATTCCGTACAAGAAGACCGACCTGACGCCGAACCTGGGCGTGCAGGATTCCTCGGACGACATCCGCGGCGGGATGGGATACGAGGGCCTGATGAACCTGCGGCAGTTCGTCGAGGAAGGCGGTCTTCTGATCACCGAGGGGTCGACCTCCACGATCTTCCCTGAGTACCACCTGATCGACGGCGTGACCGTCGACGAGCCGGCCGGGCTGTTTGCGCGGGGCGTCGTGCTCAAGGGGACCTTCGCGGACCGGAAGAGCCCGATCGCCTACGGGTACGACAGCGACGTGCTCCCGATCTACTTCAACTCCGGCCCGGTGTTCAACGTGAGCGCGGGCGGGTTCGGCGGCGGTGGGTTTGGCGGCGGGCGCGGCGGTTCGCAGATTCCCGGTGTCGGAATGAACATCACGCCCAATGCGGTTCCGTCGATTCTGGCCACACTCGAGGGCGCGGCACCTCCCGCCGAGCAGGCCGGCGGACGTGGCGGTCAGCGCGGGGCGATGGGCGCCGACGTGGCCGGCGGGGGCGGACGCGGTGGGCGCGGGGGGGCCGGCGCGGCGAACGCGGCGGCGCGGCCGCGCGTCATCCTGCGCTTCCCGGCCGACCCGAACGACATGCTGCTCAGCGGCGGTTTGCTCGGACAGCAGGCGCTGGTCGGACGCCCGATCGTCATCGACGCGCCGCTCGGCAAGGGCCACGTCGTGATGTTCGCCAACCGGCCCTACTGGCGCTACGAGACGTTCGGCAGCTTCAACCTGGGGTTCAACGCGATCCTGAACTGGGATCACCTGGAGGCGGGGAGGTAGGGACGCCGGCTCTCGGCTTTCGGCTCTCGGCCATATCACGCGTGTGATGCCGAGCGCCGAAGGCTGATGGCCAAGAGCCTGACAGGCCGCCGGTCGCAAGCCGCGGACCGGCGGCCGGCTTGTCTACTGCTTCGGCGCGAAGAGTGCGAATCCGTCATCCCCGTCGAGCCAGACCTGGGCCAGCACGTCTGTCCGGCCGTCTTTGTTGAACACGATCCTCGCGCTGCCCGTGTCGCTCGTCGCATCCAGCCGGTCGAGCACCGGCACCATGACCTGGATCCCCGGCGAACCGAGCGACTGCAGTTTCACCACGTCCTGCGACGGTTCGCTGAACTCGTAGACACCCGCGGGCAGCGTCTTCCCCATCACGGTGAACGCGAAGGGGATGTTCACCGTTGCCTCCTGAGCGAACGCGGGCGAGCCCGCGAGCACCATCCCGAACACCGCCATCGCCGCCACCGTCAGCTTGGTTCTCATTGTCGTCTCCTTCCATTCACGCCCCCGGCCTCTTCGGGCGGGAACTTGAAGTTCGCTGTTTACGACCGCGTGTGATGTGGTGCCGACCTTCGAGTCTGCCCTCACCACCCGTCGCACCTTCTGTAGGGGTAGACGACTTCAATCGTGGAGTGCGTGTGGCGCGAATATGACAAGAGCGTGACATGGGCTGCGGGTCGGCGAGGACGCCGACGCGTTCTGACCGCTCCGACCCCTTCCGGCTAGAGCGGCAGCCACGTCCCCATCCCGCGCTCCACCGCGCGCCGGAAGATCTCGGGCGCCACGGCCATGTCGTCGAGCGCGAGACCCAGGTTGATGGCCAGCGTGCGTTCGCGCTCGTGGCGGCGGCCTGGCTTTAGGCCGGCGACCAATTCGCCGAGGTCGGCGTACGGTTGCGGCGTCTCCCGGAAGTAGCTGGCCCGCCGGTAGTAGTCGAACTGCGCGGTGTCGTCGGTCGCAATCCGGTCGAACTCGGCGAGCGCCCCGGACGTCCAGTAGCTGTCGAAGTCCACCGCGCTCGCGAACGCGCCCGGACGCAGCCAGCCCTTCTCGATCGTCGGCTTCGGGTGCTTCAGGATCGGGCCCGAGGTGACGACGATGTCGCTCTTTTGGACAGCTTCGCGCGGGCTGCCGGCTGAGACCACCTCGATGCCGAGCTTCGCGCTCATCTCGTCGACGAAGCGGCGCTGTGCCTCCGGCACGATGTCGTAGGCGAAGGCCCGGCGCACGCGGAACAGCGTCGCCATCGCCTCGAGATTCGTCCGCCCCTGAACGCCGCAGGCGAGGATGCCGACCGTCTCGCTCTCCGGGCGGGCCAGGTAGCGCGCGGAGAGGGCTGACGCCGCTGCCGTCCGGTAGGCGGTGATCCACGTGCAGTCCATGACCGCCATCGGGAAGCCCGTGTCGACGTCGTTCAAGATCAGGAGCCCCGAGATGTAGGGCAGGCCCCGCTTCTGGTTGTCGGGAAAGCCGCTGACCCATTTCACGCCGGCGGATCTGAGCGCCGGGATGTAGGCCGGCATCGCGTGGATGAACGCGTCGCCCCTCGGGTGGATGCCGGGCTTCGGCGGCATCTCGACCCGGCCCTCCCCTTTCTCCCGGAAGGCTGTCTCGAGCAGGCCGATGATCGTCCGGAGATCCGGGCCGACGGCAGCCACGTCGGCGGCCGACAGGTAGAGCAGGCGCGATGAGTTCATGAGTCGTCTTCCTGCTACGGCGCAATGACGCGCAGCGCGGGGAAATACGTGCGATAGCGTCGGGCGTCCCGGGTCAGCAGCGTCATGCCCTCGGCGAGCGCGTGGGCCCCGATGTAGAAGTCCGGCAGCGGGGATCGCCGCTGACCGCCGCGGCGCCGGTAGCGGATGAACGTCCGACCGGCCAGGAAGGCGGCTTCCCACGGCAGCGCCCGGCGCTCGAAGTAACCAGCGGGGAGCGCCTCCTCGAGGTCCTCGATCCGCTCGAAGCGGGCGGCCACCTCGGCGTAGACCAGCGGGTTGACGACGAGCGGCCCCGCGTCGGCCCGCGCCGCCAGCGCGGCGGCCGACCATTCCGCCCACTCGGCGTCCTCGGTCAGGATGTCGAGAATCACGTTGCTGTCGACGAGCGTGGCCGCCACCCTACTCGCCCCTCGTCAGCGAGAGGATCTGGTCGGTCGTCATTCGCGGCCCTGGCGCGCGGCGGCCAGCGGCCCGCATCCCGGCGACCAGCGCGGCGCCGCGGCCCTGCCTGCCGGCCTTTCGGATCCTGACGCTGGTTCCCACGATGTCGAATTCGACTTCCGTGCCCGGCAGCAGTCCAAGCGCCTCGCGGATCTCGATTGGGATCGTGACTTGTCCCTTGGTGGTCAGCGTCATGTATTACTCCTACCGGTAAGAGTAATACCCTCCTCGCCGTCAGTCAACCGGGACGATTGCGTCCCGGACGCCGATCCCGAGCCAGAGGACGGCGGCCAGGACGGCGAGCGCCGCGGCCACGTGGAGGGCGGGCTCCCAGCCAATCGACGCCGCCAGCATCGGCGTGAGCATCGGCGAGAGGAGGCCGCCGATGTTGCAGCCGGTGTTCATGATGCCGCCGGCCGTTCCGCTGCGGCCGCCCGGCATGCGGGTGACGGTCGACCAGAAGGGTCCCTCGACCGAGAGCACGAGCGCCGTCGCGACGGCGAGCGAGATGGCTGCCATGACGCCGTTCGTGGTGTGGGCGCCGATCGAAATGAAGACGCCGGATCCGGCCATCCCGGCCATCGCCACCACGCGCCGGCCCCAGGTCTGGCCGAGGCGACCGGCGGCGAGCCTGTCGGCGACGAAGCCGCCGAGCGGGATCGACACGATTGACAGGACCCACGGCAGGCTGCTCATCCAGGCGCCGGTCATCAGGCCGAAGTGCCGCTCCTGCACGAGGTAGAGGTAGAACCACGTCACGAAGATGTAGCCGACGTACCCCTGCAGCGAGTAGCTCAGCGTGAGCAGCGCGAAGCTGGTGGTGCGCAATGACGAACGCAAGGGGGCAGAAGGCGGAAGGCGGGGGGCGGAGGGCGGGATGGCAGGATCAGAGGGCGGGGGGCGGAGGGCGGAGGGCGGGGGCTCGTCGATGAACCTCCACACGACGGCAATCGCCAGCGCCGGCAGCGCCGAGACGAGCAGCGAGGCGCGCCATCCCCACCGCATCATGACGCTCGACACGAGCGGCGGCGCGATGGCCGACCCGAGCCCCACCGACGCGATGACGATGCCCGTCGCGCGGCCCTGGAAGGCGGCCGGCACCCAGCGCGACACGCCTTGTGCCGCCGCCGGGTAGGTCGGCGCGGCCGCGACGCCCATCAGGAACCTAAGTGCGACGAACCCGGCCAGCACGCTGACCACGCTCGCGCCCCACGGCCCCCAGCCGGTCGCCGCCTGAAGCGCGGTGAGCGCGACCCAGGCCCACGCCGCGATCGACAGGACTCGCCGCGCGCCCCACCGGTCCGCCATGGCGCCGCCCGGCACCTGGAACAGCGCGTACCCGAGCAGGAACGCGCTGAACACCCGGCCCATCGCCACCTGGCTCAGGCCGAACTCCTGCATGAAGAGCGCGCCCGCGGTGGAGACGTTGACGCGGCAGATGTAGCCGGCCGTCGCCGTCACGCACAGCATCGCAACGAGCGGCCACGGCCGGCGAGTGGTGTCCATGATCAGGTCCTTCGATTCGCGGGACGCGGCGCCGAGGCTCGGCCGCCGCGCACGGACGTTCGCGCCCAGTCCGCGCACAGTGTACCCGGGCGAGGAGGCTTCGTGCGAAAATGCGACCCATGCCGTCCGACTCACCCTTCCTCCTCCTTCTCAGCCGGTTCCGCCAACTGCCGCCCCTCGCCCGGGAGGCGTGGCAGGGTGGCCTCGTCCGCCTCCCGATGTGGGTCGAGCACGGCGCGGACAAGACGGTCTTCCGCCCATGGGGCGTCGTGTGGGTCAGTCTCTCCACGGGCCGCGTGACGATGAAGATCGAGCCCGGTCCCGAGATGCACGGCCCGGAATTGGTCCTCGAATCGCTCGTCGAGTTCGCCCAGCAGGAGAAGAAGGTGCTCGGCGGCCGCGCGGGCCGGCTCCTCGTGGCGGACGCGGCCGTCCGCGACTACCTGCAGCAGGCCATCGGAGATTCCGGCGCGAGCATCGAGCTCCTGCCGCGCCTCGACGCTGTTGACGACGTGCTTCGTCACTACCGGGAACACGTGGGGCCGGACACATTTCCGTCTGCCCTCGAGGGGCGCGGTCTCACCGTCGACATGCTCCGTTCGTTCGCGGACGCGGCGGCGACGTTCTACCGCGCGGCACCGTGGCGGCACCTGTCCGACGAGGACATCATCCGAATCGACGCCCCCAAGCCGCCCCGTGGCTACGCCTTCACCGTCGTCCTCGGCAACGCCGGCCACACGTTCGGCCTCGGGTTCCACGCGTCGCGGGCCGGGCACGACGCGATGCAGAGCATGCCGGTGGCCGGTCGCGCCGTCGACGCCCGGTCGGTGATCTTCGATTCCGGCGACGGGATCCCGCTCGCCGATCACGACGCGTGGGAGGAGCACGGCCTGCCGCTCGCCGGCCCGCGCGCCTACCCTTTCGCCGCACACTACGTCGCACGCGGAGAGGCCGAGCGGCTGCCAGCCAAGGAACTGATCTTCCTCGAGGGCCTCATGCGCGCCCTGGCCGAGACGACCGAGGACGAGATGGACTCGGGCGCATGGTCCAAGGAGGTGGCGGCGGGCGGAGCCACGGTCACTTTCACGCTGGCACTTCCCGATCTGATCGAACCGGGCAGGCCGGGCGCGCGCGTTGGGCCCGATTCGTTCCGGAGGTCCTCGGAACGGATGCACGCTGAGATCGGCCGCTTCTTCGCGTCGCACGAGTTCGCGTCGCTGGAGGAGGCGAACGAGGCGATGGCGAAGCAGTTCGGCGGCCGGCCGATAGACGAAATCGACTCGACGGCGTCGACGCCGCTCGAGCGCGCGCAGGACCTCGCCTACCAGGCCTACGACTGGACTGGCCGCAGGCGCATACAACTGGCCCGACAGGCGCTCGCGATCTCGCCCGACTGCGCCGAGGCGTACGTCCTGCTGGCCGAGCATGCGCATACCCCCGAGCTGGCGATCGAACTCTACGAGCAGGCCGTCGCCGCGGGGCGCCGCGCGCTCGGCAAGTCGTTCGATGGCCTTGTCGGCGAGTTCTGGGGGCATGTCGAAACCAGGCCCTACATGCGGGCGCGCTTCGAGTTGGCGGAAACGCTGGAGCGTGTTGGGCGCGTTGGTGAGGCCGTCGGCCACTACAAGGAACTGCTGCGGCTCAATCCGAACGACAACCAGGGCGTGCGGATCCTCCTGGTGCCGCGCCTGCTGGCGGAAGGCCGCGACGCGGAGGCGGCCGAGGTGCTCGCGGCGTACCCGGACGACGTGAGCGCGGAGCTGAGGTACTCGGCCGCGCTGCTTGCGTTCCGGGCGTCAGGCGACAGCCCGGAAGCTCGCGACGCACTGGCGCGGGCCGTGGCGATCAACCGCTTCGTCCCGAAGCGGCTGCTGGAACCGGATGACGAGAGAGCGTCGTGGATCGAGCATTTCGCGCTCGGCAGCGACGACGAGGCGGTCGTGTGCGCTCGCGACATCGGTGCGGCATGGCGGGCCACGCCGGGGGCGCTGGACTGGCTGCGCGCGCGGATGAAGGCCGGGCGGGCTGCGCGGAAGGGCAAGGCGAAGCCGGGGCGGAGCCACGGGCGACCCGGGCGCCGCTGATGGTCGGAGCGGCGGAATCAGCCCCCGCTGATCATGTGGATGACCTGGACGTCCGCGCCGTCGGGCACGACGGCGGTGTCGTAGCTCCCGCGGCGCACGAGCTCGCCGTTCACCTGGACCACGATCATCCGGAAGATGAAGTTGCGGATCTTCAGGATCTCGGCGACGGTCATCCCGTCGTGCCAGGGGAGCGGGTCGGCGTTGACAGTGATCATGGCAGGATTCAGGGATTCGGGATTCAGGATTCGGGATTCGGGATTCAGGCGTCACGAACTACCCTGCCTCCGCGACTCGAGCGCGTGCCGGCCTGAGTTTCGGCCAGCTCCTTCAATCGCCGTATCAGGTCCGCTCGAAGCACAGCGGCCGGCACTCAGCGGCCGCCTTCATGGGAGCCGTTCTCAGGACGGGCGACAGGACCCTTGGCGTTATCTCAGACCTCACCGTCAAGCTCGACTTGCGATCTGCGCAACTCCATCGGAGGCGAATCTCGCTACGTGGCGATAGCTCTCGACGCCTTGCCCCGGCATGGGAACTCCTCGATCGTCGCAGCCCTGAATCCTGAATCCCGATTCCCGAATCCTGACCGTCCTCGTCCCTGTCTATGCGTCACGAGGTACGGCTGTCACTACCGCGACGACCTCCGGAAAATCGATCCTGAGCTTTTTCAGCGTCTCGAGCGTCGGGATGGCGTTGTTGCTCCAGCCGCGGCGTGCGTAGACGGCGTCGCACAGCTTGTTGTAGCGGTCCTCGCGCCACGTGCGGTGCAGCGCCATCTTCTCCTCGGTCGACTTCCCTTCCGGGTCGACGCCGATCAGCTCCTTGAGCTGCTTGTCGTAGCGCTCCGCGCGCGATTCGTACTCTTCTCTAGTCACCGGGCCCATCGAGCGGTACGGCGGCCAGTCCGACTTGCGCCCGCCCATGCCCATCCGCAGGTTGAACACGCGCTGGAAGTTGTAGACCGCCTCGGACTGCAGGATGAGCTCGTCCCGCGTCATCTCCTTGCCCGTGATGCCGGCGTAGAGCTCGAGGTAGTTGTGGACGTGCTCGGGGACCTTGGCCGCTTCCTTCCCGTGCACGGCGTTGTCCTCTGGCTCGATGTCGTTCCACGGCAACTTGCAGAGCCCCATCAGGCCGAACCAGGTGCGGAAGAGCGGGAAGTAATGCAGCGCCTCCGCCTTATCCTCGAACGTCGGGATCTGGTTGTTGACCATGTCCATGAAGATGAGCCACGCCTCGTCGTGCTGCGGCCCCTTGTTGGTCAGCGCGTAGCCCCCCTGCTGGGCCAGCGACTCCTTGGATTGGTACTGCGAGTACTCCATCCCCTTGACCTGCATGCCGATGTCGCGCATGAACTGCAGGTCGCCCCAGCCCTTCTCGGCGAAGTACTCCTGCATCCACTTGACGCCCTGGCCGACGATCAGGCCGAACCCCTCGCCGCGCGCCATCTGGTGCAGCAGCTCGACGTGCGACCGGCCGTTGCCCCACGTCAGGTCGAGGCCGCCGGTCCGATCGAGGTTCAGGATGCCGCGCTGAAAGCACTCCATCACGAACGCGCAGGCCGTGCCGAACGAGATCGTGTCCACGCCGTAGGTGTCGCAGTAGAAGTTCGACTCGAGGATCCAGTCGGGCTCGAAGATGCCGCAGTTGGACCCGAGGCCCGCCGCCGTCTCGTACTCCGGGCCGTCCACCGTGACGATGTGACCCTTGTACGGGCCGGTCATCACCTTGTGGCAATCGGCGCCCTTGGCGCACGCCATGTGGCAGCCGTACCAGCAGCCGTCGAAGATCCCCTGCGTGAACCGCTTCTGCCAGACGGTGGACGCGATCTTGTCGATGTCCTTGTGCTTGCCGTACTGGAAGTTGTGCACCGGCAGCAGGTCGTAGGCGTCCATGACCTCGACCAGGTGCGCCGTGCCGATAGAGCGCATCTTGCACTGCTGGTCGTCGAGGTCGTGGATCTCCTTGGCCAGCTTGCGGCCAACCTTCGAGGTCCGCTCGAGATCGACGGCGTTGTTCATGTTCGACTTCATCTTCTGCCCGTGCACGACCAGCGCCTTGATCTTCTTGTCACGGAAGACCATGCCGATCCCGCCGCGCCCGGCCTGTTTCAGCCGCACCGCGCCGCGCCGCGGGTCGAACCACGAGAAGTTCAGGCAGCCGATCCGGGCGTGGTCCGCGCCCTTTCCCGCCGACACAACCCCCACGTTGACGAGGTCCTTCTCGTTGTCGGCGTACTGGTGCGTGAAGATCTCGGCCGCGACGTGGCTGTCCGGATTTTCCTCCGGCGCCTCCTCGATCGTGATCGTCTTCCTCGGCCCGTCGATGACGATGACGACGTCGCGCTCGGCCTTGCCCTGGATCTCGAGGGCGTCGTAGCCGCAGAACTTGAGGAGCGGCCCGAAGTAGCCACCGACGTTGCTGTCGACCGGAATCGACGTGAGCGGCGAGAGCGTCACCACCAGCGACTTGCCGGAGCCGGCGTACTGCGTGTTTCCGGCGAGCGGGCCGGGGCTGATGATGATGTCGTTCTCCGGGTCGTCCCACTTGGTGGCCGGCGTGATCGCGTTCCACAGGTACCAGAGCCCGAACCCGCGGCCGCCGACGAAGATGTCCTTCATCTGCTCGGTGACGGCCTTCTCGGTCACCTTCAGCGTCGTGAGGTCGATGTGCAGCGTCCGGTTGGTGTAGCCCCGCTCGGGCAGACTCGGCTCGAAGGGGTGCTGCAGCAGGACCTTGTGGGCTGCCTTCTGTGTCGCCGCCTCTTCTGTGTACGAGGTCCGCGTCTTGTAGTCGTACGCGATCGTCATGGCCACTCCTTCTCGATCAGCCGGTCGGCGACGCCCGGGCGCGCAGGCAGAGGAAGCCCCTCTCGGGGAAATATGAAACCAAGGCTGGGGGTGGGCGTAACCCCGGGTCGCGACCGGCCCGACACGGCTATTTTCTGCCAGATCGGGGGAATGCGGCAAGGACGGACGGCTACCGGCGCCTGCTGATCCGCCCCAGGAGCCCGCCAATCGCCCCCGTCACGGCCGAGCTGAACGGGCCGAAGGCGATCACCCAGGCCGGCACGTCCTTCAGCACATAAGACTCGAGAATGCCGACGAGCGCGCAGACGGCGCCCGCGAAGGCCCCTCCGGCGATCGCGACCGCCCGCCCGGTCGCGCCAGACCAGCGGCCGAAAATGAACCCGGCGACGAGCGACAGGAACATCCCCCCGACCGCGAACAGGCCGGCGATCCTGACGTCATAATGGCCGGACACCGCCAGCACCAGCTGCAGCACCGTGCCGATGAGTGTCGCGCGAAGAAGCGCCCGTCCCCAGCCCCCTGCGATCGTCGACGCCATCTCCAACCTCCTGAGACTCGCCGGCCGTTGAGACGCCAGTGGTTCGGCAGGCTCACCACTGCCCTGAGCTCTGTTAAAGGGCAGTCGTGGTCCGGTTCGTCGCGCCGGTTTCGGGTCCGTGCCTGAGCCTTGAGCCTTCTACCTGACCCGCGTCCGGCTCTGCTCGCGAAAGAACTGCTGCAGGTAGTGCGGGCCGCCTGTCCCTTTGCCGGTCGATCCGCTCCCCTTCCACCCGCCGAACGAGTTCTGGCCGGGCCACGCGCCGCTGGTCGCACCCGCGCGGCGGTTCGCGTAGGTGACGCCGGCCTGGATGCGGTCGAAGAACTCCGCGATCTCGCCTTCGTCCTCCGAGAAGATCCCCGCGGTCAGTCCGTACTCCGTCCTGTTCGCGAGGTCGATGGCCTCGTCGAGCGTCAGGATGTCGGCCACGACGGTGATGGGGACGAACAGCTCGTTCTTGAACAGCGGATGGTCGGCGGGCAGGCCGTCGATCACGGTTGGCTCGACGTAGAAGCCGTGGTTGAAGGGTTCGCCCGTGATGCGCTTGCCGCCGATCAGGATGCGGCCGCCATCGCGCTTCGCCGTCTCGATGGCCCGCTCGTAATTCCGCAGGGCGCGCTCGTTGATGACCGGCCCCATCCAAACATCGCGCTCGATCGGGTTGCCGACCTTGATCTGCTTCGTCTTCTCGACCAGCAGCTCGACGAACCGCTTCCTGACCTCGCGCGAGACGTAGACGCGCGAGCAGGCCGAGCATTTCTGCCCGGTCGCGCCGAAGGCGGACCGCATGACGCCGTCCGCCGCCTTCTCGACGTCGGCGCTCGCCATGACGAGCGCGGGGTTCTTGCCGCCCATCTCGATGATGAGCGGGCGCGGCGTCGGCCGGGCGCCGTTGTCGCGCAGCAGCTTCATTCCGACCGTCATCGACCCGGTGAACACCAGGCCGTCGACGCCGAGGTTGACGGAGATCTCTTCGCCGACGGGAACCCCGGGGCCGTTCACCAGGTTGAAGACGCCGGGCGGCAGCAGGTCGGCCAGTGTTTCGTAGAACCGGATCCCGGCCAGCGGCGTGTCCTCGGCGGCCTTGCAGACGATCGTGTTGCCGGCCAGCAGCGCCGCCGCAGCTGGTCCTGCCGCGAGCGCGACGGGGAAGTTGAACGGCACGATGATTCCGAACACGCCGTACGGCCGCAGCACGCTCCGGCTTTCCTCGTGGGACCCCGGCATTCCCATCAGCGTCTGGAAGCCGTCGGTCTGCTCCATCCGGTCGCAGTAGTAGTCGAAGAAGTCGGCGGCCTCCTCGACCTCGCCCACGCACTCGATCCGGCTCTTGCCGGTCTCGTAGCCTACCAGCGCCGCCAGCAGCGCCCGCCGCTCGCGGATGCGCCGGCCGATGCGCCGCACGATCCCGGTGCGCTCCTCCCAGCTCCTCCGGCTCCACTCAGGCAGGGCCGCCCGGGCCGCGGCGATCGCGTCCTGCGTCTGCTCCCGCGTGGCCGACTTGAAGGAACCGATGAGGATGCGCGTGTCGATCGGGCTCCGGTCCTCGAACCGCTCGCCCGCGCCTTCGACTGCTCGTCCGTTCACGAACATCGGGTGGGAGGCGCCGAAGCCCGCCCTCACCTTGTCGAAGGCTGCGTCCAGCTCGCGGTGCAGATCGTTCATCTGATCCGCGCTCATCGTGGCGTAGGTCACCTTCACCTGGGCCGGTTTGTCAGCGTTCTGCATGCGGACCTCGGGGGTTGGTCGTCGGTGGCCGAGATCTCGATGATACCATTAGAGCGTGAGGGCCTTGTCCCGCCAGCAGCCCATTTCATGAGCGTTTCCGGCCGTTTCTCCGACCCGCGCGTCCGAGGCCGCCTTTTTGTCGCCGCGGCCATGACGATGTTCGTCTTCGGCATGCTGATCGCGATGCTCGGCACGCTGTTCGGCCTGCCGGCCATGCGGGCGCGCCTGGGCATCGATCTCGCGCAGCAGGGGGATCTCTTCAGCGTCCTCTTCACCGGCCTGCTGGCGTCGGCGGCGATCGTCGGGCCGCTGCTCGACCGGTTCGGCAGCAAGCCCGTGACGGTGTCGGCGACGGCGATGGTGACCGCCGCGCTGGCGGCCTTCGCCCTGGCCAGGGGCTTCGGGGCCGCGGCGGCGGCGGCGCTGCTGCTCGGCATCGGCGGCGGATGGCTGAACACGGCATCCAACGCGCTCGTGTCGGACGTCTTCCCGGATGACCGCGGGCGGATGCTGAACCTGCTCGGCATGTTCTTCGGCCTTGGCGCCCTCTTCGTCCCGCTCGTCGTCGCGCTCGGGTTCGACGCCCTTTCGATCGGCGGCATCCTCGCGATCTGTGCGGCAGTGGCCGGAGCGAGCACGGCGGTGTGCGCGGCGCTGCCGTTCCCGCCGCCGCACGAGGGCGCGGCCTTCTCGCTTTCCGGTGTGCTGAACGCTGCGAGGAACCCCGGCGTGCTGCTCCTCGCGGCCCTGCTTCTGTTCGAGACCGGCAACGAGGCGGCGCTGAGCGGATGGACCTCCACCTACGTCGGCGTGATGGGCTGGTCGCCGCGAATCGCCACGCTCGTCCTGCTCGGCTACTGGGTCGTCGCGGTCCTCGGGCGCGCGGCATCGGCCAGGATTCAGGCGTGGACCGGCAAGCCGCGGCTGGTGCTCGGCTCGTCGGTCCTGGTCGTGGCGGGCTGCGCCATCCTGCTCGCCGCGGCGTCATGGCTGCCGGGCCTGGTGGCCGGTGCCTGGATCGCCGCGCTCGGCCTGTCGGCGATCTCCCCGACGATGCTCGCCATCGCGGGAGACAGGCATCACCGGTTCGCGGGAACCGTGTTCGGCCTGCTCTTCACGATCAGCAACTTCGGCAGCGTCGCCTTTCCCTGGGCGATGGGCCACATCTCCCAGTCGGCCGGCGTGCGCTCCGGCATGGTGGTGCCGCTGGCCGGCGCGGTCGTCGTCACCCTCCTGGCCGTCGTCGTCGCCGGCCGCGTCGGACACGAGCCGGCGGTCAGGGCGTGACGCGGAACGCCATGACGTGCTCGGACTGCGCCCCTCCGGCCTCGGCGCGGACGCTCAGCAGATAGGTTCCCTTCCCCAGCCCGCGGACAGGCAGTTCCAGGCGGGCCTTCCCGGCTTGGAGCGGCGGCACCGGCAGCAGAAGCAGCGGCGTGCCGTCCGCGCTCAACAGCCGGGCCACGACGGCCGGCGCCGCGACGGCCGCGCTGGTGTAGCACTCCACCTCGACGAAGACCCGGTCGGTCTGGCGGAAAACGCGCGTGGCGCTCGGCGTCGGGTCGGCGGCGGCCTGCAGCTCGCGCAGCTCCGGCAGCGACGCGGCAACGAAAACGCGCAGCGTGGCCAGCGCCACGGTCGGCGCCGAGAGGTCGGGAATCACGGTCGGTTGTTCCCACCGGTCGACGGCGGCCCCGTCGATCGACCGGGCCGTGAAGCGCAGCAGGACTTCGCCTGGCGGCATGACGATTGCCCGCCGCGGACGCACGCGTGACCCTGGCGGCGCGGCCGGCACGACGAGCGGCGGCCCGGTCGGCGCGCGCGCCCCGACCGGCACGGTCTCGAGTTCGAGCCGATCGACCTGGACGCTCGCCGCGCCGGGTGTCGGTTCCCAGGTGAGCGTGGCCTGCGTCCGGCCGTCGGCGGTTCGCGAGACTCCGAACCACGCCTGCACCGCCCCCCTGGGCTCGAGGCGCGCTATGCTCTTCAGGGCGCTCGCGACGCCGGGCACCTGCGGGCGGCTGGCCGCTTCGGCAGCAGCAGCGAGTTCCTTGCGACTCGGCGCCCAGTAGCCCTCGCGCGCCAGCGCGTGCAGGCCCGGCCGCTTCACCTTCACGGAGATCTTGTGGTACTTCCCATCGTCCTCCGTGCGGCTCGGCGTGTAGCCGATCAGATAGTACGCGCTCGCATCGTTGAGCACCTCGCGCAGGCCGAGCTCGAAGTTGTTGGTGTTGACAATCGCGCGCCCACCCGTGTCCGCGGCCAGGCTGTAGAGCGAGTCGGCCACGCGCGTGTAAGTGCCAAGCCCTCGTGGGTCGACGGTGTCGATGGTGACGTTCGCCCGGTTGGCGGCCTCGATGACATCGCGCAGGTCGGGCTCGAGCGTCGCGCCGGCGAAGACGAGCGGCGGCCCCTGGCTCACGAAGATCACGGTCTTGCGTCCCTCGCGGATGCCGCCCAGGTGCACGCACAGCGATTCGAGCGCCGACAGGGAGACCTGCGCCCGGAGCCGCTCGACGTCGCCGCTCCGAAGCTGCGCGTCCTCGGCCGCGTTCTTCACGGGGAAGATCTCGTTGTGACGCCCCTCGAACCGCCGAACGATGTCGGTGAGGTCCGGGAGCGAGCGGGTGAAGGTCACCGCGTCGGCCGGCGTGAGAGGGTCCACGATTGCGATGAGGTCGGTCGGCTGGAACCTGGAGATGAACGCCGTCAGATGTTCGCGCAGCGGGACGGTCACGGCCGGTTCGCGATCGATGTGGTAGTCGTCGAGGAAGATGACGAACAGGCGCACGTCCTCGCGCGCCGCCTCCTCGAGGCCGTGCTCGCGCGAGCGGATCTCAAGCGAGGTTTCGTCGCCGGGCCCACGCTGGCCAGTGAGCTGCACGAACTGCGCTGTTTCCACCTTCTGGACGACGCCGTCCTCGGCCACCTCGAAGTCGCCGGCCGTGAGGTCCGGGGCGGGCTTGCTGTCCTTGGTCGTGACCGACACGTCGACGCGAACCAGTTTGACGCCGGCCCTGAAGACGGGGGGCTGCTGGCCCTGAGCGGGTGGCTGGCCCTGAGGTGGCTGCTCCCGGCCGGCCCCGGTCAGCGACTGCGGCGCCGTTATGAGCGCCAATGCGACGAGGAGCGCCCGCGCCGCCACGGCACAGGTTCGACCAGATCTCATCGCGCCATTCTAGTCAAAACCTCCTCGCAGGGGTCGGAGCGGTTTTTCGTGAGACTCGACATTGCCGTTCCCGTCGTGTATGTTGCGCACACTTCAGGCGGCCGGCGTCGGCGCCTCAGCAGGCGCCGCGGTCTCTTGTGCCCACTGAAATGCTCGAACGGAGGTCTTTCATGAAGGTCTGGCAGACGCTTACCCGGCATCAGGCCCCACGGCGCGCGGCCTGGGTGATCTGTGCGTTGATTCTTGCGCTCGCCCCGCTCCCGCTTGTCGGCCAGGCGCCCGCCGCCAAGCCGACGGCGCCAGCCGCGCAGGCGCAGACGGCCAAGGAAGCGGCCCCGCTCAGCTGGGCCGACAAGATCCTGCAGCAGGAGTCCTACGCGACGCCGCCGGCGGAACTTGCGGCCGCGGTCATCGCTCCCCGGCAGCAGAACGTCACGCTTGCCAACCTGAGCCCCGACAAGAAGTGGTTCCTCAACCAGGTCGGGGACGGCCCGGTCGTGATGGCGACCTTCTCGAAGCCGTTCCACGAGCTGGGCGGCCTGTTCGTTGACTTCAAGGCGAACCGCGCGCGGCCGCTCACCGTCAACAACGGCGTCGCCCTGCAGATCGTGTCGGCCGCCGACGGCACGAAGCGAACGCTCGCCACGCCGCCCAACACGCGCGTGTCGAACGCGACCTGGTCGCCCGACGGCAGCGCCGTCGCCTACTTCGTCCATACCGACGAGGCGACGCACATCTGGATGACCGACCTGGCGACCAACACGCCGCGCCAGATCACGCCGCGGCCGGTGCTGGCCACGCTGGTGACCAACTTCGACTTCACGAAGGACGGCAAACAGATCGCCACGGTGCTGGTCCCCGAGAACCGGCCCGCGATGCCTCAGCCGCCCATCTCCCCGACCGGCCCGGAGGTGAAGATCCACGACGGCAAGGACCGCAACAGGCTCCGCACGTTCCCGAGCCTGATGTCGACGCCGTACGAGCTGGCGCTGCTCGAGTGGCATGCGACCGGGCAACTCGCGCTCGTTGACACGCAGGGGCCCGCGAAGGGCGCGAAGGCGAAGCCCGCGAAGGGGGCGCCCGTCGCCGGCCTCCACCAGGTCGGCCAGCCCGCGATGATCCGGGCGCTGGACGTCTCTCCCGACGGCAAGTTCATCCGCGTGACCCGCATGATCAAACCGTTCTCCTACATCGTCCCCGTCAGCAACTTCGGGTCGATCGAGGAGGTGTGGGACCCGACTGGCAAGGTTCTCGCCAAAGTGACGGACCGCCCGCTGGATCTCGGCACGCGCGACGCCACAGCGCCGGACCCGTCCGAGCAGCCGGCGTTTGGTGCCAACCAGCAGGGCAAGCGCGAGGTCGCCTGGCGCGATGACGGCCAGGGGCTGAGCTACCTCGAGCAGGATCCAGCGCCGGCTGAAGGCGCCGGCGGCGGGCGCGGGGCGCGGGCCGGCGGGCGCGGAGGCACGGGCGGCGGCACGGGCGATCAGGCTTCCGGCGGAGGCCGCGGTCAGGCACCGCAGCGAAAGGATCGACTGTATCAGTGGCTGCCGCCCTTCGCGGAGAAGGGCGCGAAAGTTCTCTACGAGAACAACACGCGCATGAACGGCGTCCGCTACTCGCCCGACATGCAGATGATCTTCTTCCGCGAGACCAGCGGCACGGGTACCGCGGCCAGCACGGTCGAAGTGGCGGTGAACCTCGCGGACACGACGCAGCGATACACCCTGGCACGGTTCCGCAACGACGACCCGGCCGCGAATCCGGGCACACTCGTGGCCGTGCGCGGGGGCGGCGGTGGCCAGCGGGGCGCCGGCGGTGGCGGCCAGCGCGGGGCGAGCGGCGGAAGCGGCCCGGTGCTGCTCTCGCCCGACAAGACGAGCGTTTACTACCAGGGCACGGTGAACGACAAGAACCCCGAGCAGGTGGGACCGAAGACATTCGTCGACCGCGTCCCGATCAAGGGCGGCGACCGCAAGCGCCTGTTCGAGAGCAGCAACCAGGACGTCTACGAGAACGTGACGTCGGTCCTCGATCCGGAGGCGGGCCGCTTCGTCATCGAGCGGCAGAGCCCGACCGAGGTGCCGCAGTTCTTCCTGCTCGACGCGACGACGCGCAAGCAGTTGACCGAAAACAAGGATTCTGTTCCCCGACCTCACCAACGCGCCGAAGGAGCGCGTGATGGTCACGCGCGCCGACGGCATCACGTTCCCGGTGAGCGTCATGCTGCCGCCGGGCTACCAGAAGGGGACGAAGCTGCCGGCGATCTTCTGGTTCTACCCGCGCGAGTTCACCGACCAGGAGGCGATCGACCGGCCGGACCGCACGTTCAACAAGAACGCATTCCAGAGCTTCGGCACGCGATCGACGCAGTTCTTCGTCCGGCTCGGCTACGCGGTCGTCGTCGACACGCCGGGGGCGATTCCGATCGTCGGCCCGAACGGCCAGGAGAACAACAACTACGTCAACGACCTGCGCAACAACCTGTCGGCCATCATCGACGAGCTGGAGCGGCGCTCGCTCATCGATCGGACGCGGCTGGCCATCGGCGGCCATTCCTACGGCGCCTTCACGACGGTGAACGCGATGGTGCACACGCCGTTCTTCAAGGCGGGCATCGCGGGCGACGGCGCGTACAACCGGACGCTCACGCCGATCGGGTTCCAGAACGAGCGGCGCGATCTCTGGGAGGCGCCCAACGTCTACCTGGGCATGTCGCCGTTCCTCTACGCCAACAACCTGACGGGCGCGCTGCTGATGTACCACAACCTCGGCGACCAGAACGTCGGCACCGACCCGACCAATTCCATGCGGTTGTTCCACGCGCTCAACGGCCTGGGCAAGACGGCCGCGCTCTACCTGTATCCGCTCGAGGATCACGGACCGGTGGCGCGTGAGACACTGCTCGACCTGTGGGCGCGGTGGGCGGCGTGGTTAGACAAGTACGTGAAGAACCCGGCGCCAGCGGAGGCCAAGAAGTAGATAGCTGGCAGCGGAAGGCCGAAAGCGCGAAGGGGCGGGGCGGGTGTCGGCACCCGCCCCGCCCCTTTCGTTCTTCCCCGTCCCTGAATCCCGAATCCTGATTCCCGAGTCCTGCCGTCTACGCCGCCGCGTCGTCCTTTTTCTTCTTTCCGGCGATCGACGGGTAGGCGAGCCACGCGCCCATGCCGATGACGGCCACCGGCCACCACTTGTCGAGCCACTCCAGCGGCACGCCAAAGAGCGTGTGCGAGAGGGCAATCGCACCGACAATCGCCAACACGATTCCGCCCGCCAGCGTGCCGCGCCCTTTCGTGACGGCAAAGTCGTCCGGCAAGTCCGCGGGGCCGATGCCGGCAAGCGCGTTGTTGTAGAACACCGCGCGCCGCCATGCGTCCACGATGTTGTAGAGCCAGAAGAACCCCAGAAAGATCGCGAACAGGGGTTCGGCACCACGAATCATCTCCGTGCTCAGCAGCGTGATGATCGAGGCCACGACGATCGCGTTGGTGAAGCCCTGCTGGTAGTAGCCGACGTAGATCTGGCCGACGCCGGGCATCAGCGAGAGCACCAGCGCGAGCACCGGCGACTTGCGCCGCGGGTCGTCATAGAAGTCGCGACGGCCCGCGCCCGGCACCGGCCGCTGTGCCGGCTCGGACACGCGCGGCGGAATGTTGGTCTCGTAGGTCTGGTCCACAATGTCGCCTGGTTGGTTCTGCATGTGTTCTCTCCTCACCATCCCTAACGCGCCGCGCCGCGCGGAGGTTCGCTGCTCGATCCGCCGAACGCGTTCCACACCGCATCCACGACCTGCGCGGCCCACTGGCTGACCGCCGACAGCAGCGACCGAGCGGGCTCGTCCACGTAGGTCTTCCACCATTGCCACAACCAGGCGCGGCCGGTGTCCACGGCGCCGACCGGCTTGCCCCTCGGCGCGATCGCCTGTTCCACGCTGGCGAGCTTCTCCTCGCCCGCCGCGCGCAGCCGATCGATCGGCCCGCTCACAACCGAGGCGACGGCGCTCACGCGGGGCTGCACGCGGACCGAGGCCTCCTTGAAAGCGCTCACCGGGTTGCCGAGCACGACGAGCAGCAGCACGGTGAGGACGTAGGCCACCTCGAGACTGAACCGCGGCCGCTCGGCGACATTCGCGAGCCAGGCAGACACCCGATCGGCCAGCGTCGGTTGAACGGGGCGCCGGCTGGTCGCCGCCAGCACGCCCGGGATCAGGCTGACGCGCGGCACGAGCGTGGCAAACGACGGCAGCACCGACGCGGTTTCGGCGAGCGCCGCCGCCAGCTCCGCGCAGGCCGGGCAGTGATCGAGGTGGCCGCCCACCAGGTCGCGGTCGAGCGTCTCGAGAGCCCCGTCCACGAAATCACACAGGCGATCGCGCGCCGCCGCACATCCGCCCCCGCTCGTCCGCGCCACGATGGCCTGCGTGAGCGACTCGTGGCCGGCGTCATCCAAGTCGTTCTTCATTGTCTGCCCCGCAGTGCGAGGATCTGCTCGGCCAACTCCAGCCTCGCCCGGTTCGAGCGGGACTTCACGGTGCCGACCGGCACGCGAAGGACCGCCGCCACTTCCTGCAGCGACAGCCCCTGGATCTCCTTCAGCTGAATCACCTCGCGGCTCATCTGGCCGAGCGCCTGCATCGCGCGCCAGACCAGTCGCCGCCGCCCGGCCTGCTGCAGCTCGGTCTCCGGGTCGGCGTCGCCGCTGGCCAGATCCCACATCTCGTCGGCCTGGATGTCCTCGGCCGGCGGTCTCGCCTTCTTGCGCCGGAGATGGTCGAGGCAGACGTTGCGGGCCACCCGCACGAGCCAGGGCACGAACACGTCGGCCGCCGCCCATCGCCCCCGCGTCTCGTAGAGCCGCACGAAGATGTCCTGCGACAGGTCGCGGGCTTCGTCCGGCGACGACGCGTAGCCGGACGCGATCGAGTAGACGCGTCGCTCGAACTGGCGAACGAGGGCTTCCCAGGCGAGGTTGTCGCCCTGCCGGCATCGGTCGAGCAGGCTGGAGAGGTCCATCGTCACCAAAGTTCACGGGCCAGGTCGCGGCCCTTCGATAACACTAACGGACGCGAGGGCGCGCAGGTTCGCTCACCGGCCGGCGGTTGACGGCGGGCCTGAAGGCCGCGCCCTACGTTCGGTCGGTTCGCCGTAGGCCGTCCCCTTTAGGGGCGGCGAGCAAGGCCAGGCTCTCGCGCGCGAGGCGCGCGCCCCAGCTCGAGCGGAAGACGAGGTGGATGTTCTGTTTTTTCAGCGACTTGGCGACCTCCGCCGTGCCGCGCTGCCAGCGCGGCGCAAGCGTGCCCTGGTAGACGAAGAAGCCAATCACCTGGGCGTGTTTCGTGGCGGCCATCGCGCACTGCCCGATAAAGCGCTGCACGTCCCGGCTCGGCAGCCGTCCGCCTCGCGCCCGGGACAGCTCGATGGCCACAGCCAGGGACTTCTTCCCGTCGGTGGCAATCAGGTCGAAGCCGTGCTGTGCGCCGAACGCGGCGATCGACGCCCAGCTCCCGGCGCTGCGCCAGCAGGCGGGACATCCGAGGACGCGTCCGCGGCCGGCGGGAGGTGCGCTCGCGCAGGCGGGCGCGCAGCGGCGCGTGTTCGACCACGGGTGGACGTAAAGCAGGAGGCCTTGTTGCCGCGCGGCCAGCCGCGCCGCGATGGGCAGCACGAACTGCTGCTCCAGGTCCTGCGCCTGCACCAGTTGCCTGGGCAGGGCTCGACGCTCCAGTTCACGAACGAGGTCCGCCGCGAAACTCGCGATGCTCATGAGGACCTCCCCGGCTGACGGCCGTTCCGTGTAGCATACCCCCGTCGCGGCCCTCGGATCTTCAAAGGAAAGGCACACCATGTTCACGCGCCTCGCGCGGGCCATCCTCGCGCTCCCCCTGCTGGTCATCGCCGTCACCGCCGCGCCGGACTCGCAGCCGACCAAGCTGCTGCGCTCGCCGACGGTGAGCGCCTCGCAGATCGCGTTCGCCTACGCCAACAACATCTGGGTGGTCGACCGGGCCGGCGGGCGCGCCCGGCGCCTCACCAGCTTCCAGGGCCAGACATCGACCCCGCATTTCTCCCCCGACGGCAAGCTCATCGCATTCACCGGCGAATACGCCGGCAACGCCGACGTCTACGTCGTCGCCGCCGAGGGCGGTGAGCCGAAGCGGCTGACGTGGCACCCGGGCGCCGACACCGTGCAAGGGTGGATGCCCGACGGCCAGGCGATCGTGTTCGCGTCGTCGCGAGCCACGTGGGCGCCCAGCGCAGCGCCGCGCTTCTGGACGGTTCCCGTCGAAGGCGGCGTCGAGGAGCCGATGACCCTGCCGCGCGCCTACCAGGGCAAGGTCTCACCCGACGGGACGCGCGTGGCCTACCGGATGAACAACTCCTGGGACGAGGAGCGCCGCAACTACCGCGGCGGCCAGAACCGGCCCATCTGGATCGTGGACCTGAAGACGCTCGACCTCGTGTCGCCGCCGTGGACCGATTCGAAGGACATGGACCCGGTCTGGGTCGGCGACACGGTCTACTTCATCTCCGACCGCGACGGCGTGGCCAACGTGTGGTCCTACGACCTGAGGGCGAAGAAGCTCGGCGAGGTGACGCACTTCACCGACTTCGACGTGAAGACGATGGACTCAGGCGCCGGCGCGGTCGTGTTCGAGCAGGCCGGTGAGGTGCACGAGCTCGACCCGAAGTCCGGCCACGAACACGTCGTCCCCATCGTCGCCGCCGGTGATTTCCCGTGGATGATGCCCCGCTGGGAGGACGTCACGAGCCGGCTGACGAACATGGCGCTCTCCCCCACCGGGAAGCGCGTGGTGGTCGAGGCGCGCGGCGAGATCTTCACGATCCCGGCCGAGAAGGGCGACGTCCGGAACCTCACGAACTCGAGCGGCTCGGCCGAGCGCGATCCGGCCTGGTCGCCCGACGGCAAGTGGGTCTCGTACTTCAGCGACAAGTCGGGCGAGTACCGCCTGGTCATCGAGGATCAGGACGGGCTGAAGCCGCCGCGCGAGATCGCCATGCCCAACACCGGGCACTACTACACGCCGTCGTGGTCGCCAGACTCGAAGAAGCTGCTCTTCACCGACACCAACCTGCATGTCTGGGTGCTCGACGTCGAGAGCGGCAAGGCGAAGATGGTGGGCCAGGATCCGTGGATGGTGCCGACGCGCACGGTCGATCCGGTCTGGAGCCCCGACTCGAAGTGGGTGGCCTACTCGGCTCACCTCGACTCGCTCTACCGCGCGATCTTCGTGAGCAACGTGGACACCGGAGAGACGCGCCAGGTCACCGACGGCCTGGCCGACGCCATGTGGCCCGCGTGGGACGCGAGCGGGAAGTACCTCTGGTTCCTCGCCTCGACCGACTACGGCCTCCTGTCGCAGTGGCTCGACATGACGTCGTATGACCACGCCGAGAACTTCGGCCTCTACGTCACGGTGCTCAAGAAGGGCGAGGCCAGCCCGTTCCTCCCGGAGAGCGACGAGGACGCCGGGATTGGGAGCGGCAGGCCGTCTGGCGGCGGGCAGCGCGGCGGCCCGCCTTCGCCTGCGGCTTCGGCGGGGCAAGCGGGCGAAGCGCCGGAGCAGGGCGGCGATCAGCCGGCGTCTGCTCGTGCGTCGCAGAAGCCGGTGACCGTGCAGATCGACTTCGACAACATCCAGCAGCGGATCCTCTCGGTGTCGGGTGTGCCCGAGCAGCGCTACTCGAAGCTGCGCGCGGGCGTGGCCGGCCAGGTCTTCTATCTCGAGGCTGGCGGCGGCGGGGGCGGACAGCGCGGCGGCGGCGAAGCGACCGGCGCCGGCGGACCCTCGCTGCAGCGCTACCGGCTGAGCGACCGCAAAGCGGCGACCTTCGTGGGCGGCGCCGTGGACTTCGTGCTGAGCGCCGACGGCCGCAAGCTGCTCTACCGCGCGGGCGGCGGCGGTGGCGCACGGGGAGGCGCTGGAGCCGCGGGCGGCGGGCCGAGCCTTTTCCTCGTCGACGCCGATCGCAACCCGCCCCAGGCGGGCACCGGGCGCTTGACGTTCACGCTGCGGATGTACCTCGATCCGAAGCAGGAGTTCGCGCAGATCTTTGGCGAGGACTGGCGCAACCAGCGCGACTACCTCTACGTGCCGAACATGCACGGATCGGACTGGCCGAAGATGAAGACGATGTACGGGCAGTTCCTGCCGTACGCCATGCACCGGGCGGACCTGAACTACCTGATGGACATGATGGGCGCCGAGATCTCCATCGGCCACTCCTACGTCCGCGGCGGCGACATGCCCGGGGTGCCCTCGTCGCCCGGCGGCCTGCTCGGCGCGGACTTCACCATCGACGCCGGCCGCTACCGGATCGCGCGCATCTACGACAACGAGAGCTGGAACCCGGATCTGCGGGCGCCGCTCGCGTCGCCGGGCGTGGACGTCGCGGTCGGGGATTACATCCTCAAAATTGGCGCGGTCGAGCTCAAGGTGCCCGACAACATCTACCGCCTGCTCGACGGGACGGCGAATCACCAGACGGTGCTGACGGTCAATTCCAAGCCGACGCTCGACGGCGCGCGGCAGGTCACCGTCGTGCCGGTGGCCAACGAGCAGGGGTTGCGCACCCGCGCGTTCGTCGAATCGAACCGCCGCCTCGTTGACAAACTGTCGAACGGCCAGCTGGCCTACGTCTATCTGCCGAACACCGGCCAGCCCGGCTATGCGAGCTTCAACCGGTACTACTTCGCGCAGCAGGACAAGAAGGGCGCGATTATCGACGAGCGGTTCAACGGCGGCGGCTCGGCGGCCGACTACATCATCGACGTCCTCCAGCGCGACTTCGACGGCTACTTCAACAACACCGCCGGCGACCGCAAGCCGTTCACCAGCCCGGCGGCGGGGATCTGGGGACCGAAGGTGATGATCATCAACGAGATGGCCGGGTCGGGCGGCGACCTGATGCCCTACATGTTCAAGTACCGGAAGATCGGGCTGCTCGTCGGCAAGCGCACATGGGGCGGTCTGGTCCATACCGCCGACACGCCGACCTTCATCGACGGCGGCTCCGCGATCGCGCCGCGCGGCGGCTTCTTCGCGCGCAACGACAAGTGGGCGGTCGAAAACGAAGGCGTCGGCCCCGACGTCGACGTCGAGAACTGGCCCAAGGACGTCGCCGCCGGCCACGACCCGCAACTCGAGCGGGCCGTGCAGGAAGCGCTCCGGATGCTGAAGGAGCACCCGGTGGACCGCGCGGTCAAGGAACCGCCGTATCCGGTGTGGGGGAAGCGGAAGTAACGACCTCGGGGTCAGGGATCAGGGATCGGGGATTGATGTCACGCGTGCCGTCCGGCCCCGATCCCCGACCCCCGACCCCAGACCCCTACTTGACCGCGTTCCCCTCGATGTCCAAGACCACGATCGGCGCTATCCCCGTCGCCTTGAGCGGCCCTTCGATCGAGGCGCGGTCACCGACGATCACGATCGACAGGTGGTCGAGGTCGATGTACTGCTTCGCCACCCGCACCATGTCGTCCTTGGTCACCGCGTTGATGGCCTTCACGTACTGCCGGTAGTAGTCATCGGGCAGACCCTGCTGCCAGACGGTGCCAATCGCGCCGCCAATGCCGCCGACCGACGCGAACCGCTCGGGCAGGCTCTGCGCCAGCGAGTTCTTCGCCATCTGCAACTCGTCGTCGGTCACTGGCCGGGCGCCCTGTATCCCGCGGAACTCCTTCATGAACTCGGTGAGCGCGACATCGCTCTTGGCCGAGATGATGTCGCCGCCCGCCCGGAACGGCCCCGGCCCTCTGCCGTAGCCGAAGCGGGAGTTGACGCCGTAGCTCAGCCCCTTCTCCTCGCGGATGTTCGCGTTGAGCCGCGACTGGAACATGCCGCCGAGCAGCGTGTTCATCACCTCGAGCGCGTAGTAGTCGGGCGTGCTCCGCGGCGGCCCGGGCAGGCCTATCGCGAAGGTGGACTGCGCCGCGCCCGGCTTGTCCACGAGGTAGATCGTCGTCGGCGCCTTGGCGGGCAGCGGCGGGTAGGAGAACGTCGGCTTGCTGCCGCCGGCCGGCCATGCCGCCAGCGCCTTCTCCACCGTCGCTCGTGCCGACGCCGGCGTGATGTCACCGACGACGACGATGGCCGCGCGGCCGGGTTGGAAGTAGGCCTTGTGGAACGCCACCACGTCGTCGCGCGTAATCGCCTTCAGCGTGTTCTCGGTGACGATCTGCCCGAACGGGTGATCGGCCCCGTAGACGATCTTCGGGAACACCCGGCCCGCCACGGCCCCGGGCTGCGCCTTCGAGGCATTCAGCTGCACGAGCCGCTGCGCCCGGAGCCGTTCCAGCGCCGGCGCCCGGAACGTCGAGCGCAGCAGCATGTCGGCAAGGATGTCGAGCGTCGGCGCGAACTTCGCGGTCGTCGAGACGAAGCCGATCGACCCCGACTCGCTGCCGACCCCGACGTTGACCGACGTGCCGAGCAGCTGCAGCGCGTTCGACAGCGCCTCGCCGTCGCGCGTCGTCGTGCCTTCACTCATCATCGACGCGGTGAGGCTGGCGACGCCGCGCCGATTGGCCGCCTCGAACTGGTCGGCCCCGCCCATGACCAGCAGCGAGAAGGAGACCAGCGGCAGGTTGTGCTTCTCGGACACGAACAGCTCAATCCCGTTGGCGAGCGTCGCCTTCGTCCAGGCCGGCACACGAAGCTCTGGCGCCTTGCCTGGCGGGGGAATCTTCGAACGGTCGAGCGGCTGCTGCGCCCGCAGGGGCAGCGCGCCGAGCGCCATGATGAGGATGGCGGCCGACAGGCATCGGATCAGGGCTTTCATTACTTCACCTCCGGGCGCGGCGTGTCTTCGGCGCCAGTGACCTTCCTGCTCTGCGCGAGCTTGGACGCCTCATCGGGCTTGCCGTTCGGCACCACGCTCAGCACGATGCGCCCGCCCGTCAGGTACTTGTTGGCGACGCGCTTGACGTCCGCCGCGGTGACCGACGTCGACTTCTTGTAGGCGACCTTGTAGTAGCCCGCGTCGCCGTGGAATCCGGCGCCCGACGCCAGGTTGAAGGCCTTTCCGAGATTCGACTCGAGGCCGCGCACGAAGGACAGCTCCTCGCCGGCGATGGCCTTCTGGACCTCCTCGGCCGTTGGACCCTCTGCCTTGAGCTTCGCGATCACCCCGTCGATCGTCGCTTCCATCTCGGTCAGCGAGTGGCCCGGCCTCGGCGTCGCCACCACCATGAACTCGCCGACATCCTCGTTCGAGCCCTGGTAGGCCGACACGCTCGCGGCTGCCTGCTGGTCGTACACGAGCGTCTTGGTCAGGCGCGCCGTGCGCGGGCCGGCCAGGATGGCGCCGAGCACCTCGAGCGCGAACTGGTCGTCGTTCTTCTCCCCGATCGTCGGCCACTCGAGATAGAGCCGCGAGACCTGGACACGGTCCTCGTAGTAGAACCGGCGCTCCGCCGGGAGCGAGGCGGGCGCGACGACGGGCCGGACGACCGGCTTGCCGCGCGGGATGTCGCCGAAGTACTTCGCGACCCACGCCTTGGCCTGCACGGGATCGAAGTCGCCGGCAATCGCCATGAACGCGTTGTTCGGCACGTAGTAGGTCCTGAAGAAGTTCTTCACGTCGTCGGCCGACGCGGCGCTCAGATCCTCCATGCTGCCGATCACGTCCCATGAATACGGGTTGGCGGCCGGGTAGGTCGCCCGGGCGAGGATTTCACCCACTTTCCCGTACGGCTGGTTGTCGACGCCCTGCCGGCGCTCGTTCTTGACGACGTCGCGCTGCGCGTTCAGCTTGGCGAGGTCGAGCGTGTCGAGCAGGAAGCCCATGCGGTCGGACTCGAGCCACAGCGACGACTCGAGGTAGTTCGACGGAGTGGTTTCGTAGTAAGTGGTGGAGTCGTTCCCCGTCCCGGCGTTGTTGCTGCCGCCGATCCCCTCGGTCAGCTTGTCGTGGAGGCCGTAGGGCGCGTGGGCTGACCCCGTGAACATGGTGTGCTCGAACAGGTGGGCGAACCCCGTCCGCCCGGGCACCTCGTTCTTGGACCCGACGTGGTACATGATGGTCACGGCCAGCGTCGGGGTCGTGTGGTCCGGCGAGAGGATGACGGTCAGGCCGTTCGGCAGCGCGTAGTTCTCGAACGGAATCCTGATGACATCGGGCGCGGGTGGGGTCACCGGTGGCGGCTGCTGGGCGGCCGCCACAGAGGCGAGCGCCACCAGCGCGATCCAGACCAGTTTGCGGGTTGGTGTGGGCACGGCGGGTTCTGCTCCTTGAAAAGAGTGCGCCGGACGATCTTACTCCCGATATAATCGCGCATCCCACCGTTCCCTCTCTGGAGGCTCTCGATGAAGCAGCACGCGTTGATCGGGTTCGGGGTGGCGCTCGCGCTTGCGGTCGCCGGCCAGACGCTCATCGGCCAGTCCGGTCCCCCGCCCGCGGTGGCGCAGACCTCGGCCGGGCCGTTCGATTCGCTGCACTTCCGGCAGATCGGTCCGGCGTCGATGTCCGGTCGCATCTCGGATCTTGCCGTCTACGAAGCCAACCCCGCCGTGTTCTACGTGGGCTCGGCTCACGGCGGCGTGTGGAAGACCATCAACGCCGGCACCACCTTCGAGGCCGAATTCCAGGACCAGGGGCTCATCTCGATCGGCGATGTCACCGTCTCGCAGTCGAATCCCGATCTCGTCTGGGTCGGCACCGGCGAGTCGAACAACCGCCAGAGCACGTCGTGGGGCGACGGCGTTTACAAATCGACCGACGGCGGCAAGACCTGGGCGAACATGGGCCTGCGCACCTCCCGTCACATCAACCGCATCGTCATCGACCCGCGCGATAACAACGTGGTGCTCGTGGCGGCGACCGGGAGCCTCTGGGGGCCTGGCGGCGACCGCGGCGTGTTCAAGACGACCGACGGCGGCAAGACCTGGAAGCAGGTGCTGAAGGTGGACGATGACACGGGGGCGAACGACCTCGCGATGGACCCGTCGAACAGCAAGGTCCTCTACGCGTCCACCTACCAGCGCCGCCGCTCGGCCTGCTGCATGAACGGCGGCGGCCCGGGCAGTGGGATCTGGAAGTCGACCGACGCAGGCGAGACCTGGACGCGGATGAAGGGCAACGGCATTCCGGACGGTCCGCTCGGACGGATCGCGATCGACGTCTACCGGAAGCGGCCGAACATCCTCTACGCCACGATTGAAGGGCCGGCGCCCGCCGTGGGCGCGCGCGGCGGCCCGCCTTCGCCTGCGGCTACGGCGGGGCAAGCCAGTGGTGAGGAAGTGATGGGCGGACCGGCGGGGCAGGCTGGCGGTGCGCGCGGCGCTGCGACCGGTGTCAACGCGACGCCGACCGGCCTCTACCGGTCCGACGACGCGGGCGCCACGTGGCGGAAGGTGAACAACGCGAACCCGAGACCGATGTACTTCAGCCAGGTGCGCATTGACCCGAACGACCCCGAGGTCGTCTACCTCGGCGGCGTCGATCTGCACCAGTCGCTCGACGGCGGCAGGACGATCAACACGACGGCCGCGCCTCGCACCCACTCGGACCACCACGCGCTCTGGATCGACCCGGCCAACTCGAGCCACCTGCTGACCGGCAACGATGGCGGCCTCTATGTGTCCTGGGATATGTCGAAGACGTGGGTCTTTTTCCCGAACCTGCCGGTGGGCCTCTTCTACCACGTCAGTGTGGACATGGCGACGCCGTTCGACATTTGCGGCGGCATGCAGGACAACTACGACTGGTGCGGACCGAGCCAGGTGCGC
The DNA here is from genome assembly GCA_963727765.1 of uncultured Acidobacteriota bacterium. GTDB lineage: Bacteria > Acidobacteriota > Vicinamibacteria > Vicinamibacterales > Fen-181 > FEN-299. The sequence goes on along the minus strand of CAVSGZ010000011.1, from coordinate 85,705 downwards.
GGCGTGGCCGGCATCGCCAGCTATCAGTGGACGACCACCCAGGGCGGCGACGGGTTCGTCACGCTACAGGACCCGACCGACTTCCGCGTGGTCTACTCCGAGTCGCAGGACGGCAACATGACGCGGTACGACCGGGTGACCGAGGAGTCGATGAGCATTCGCCCGCAGGCCGCCCCCGGCGAGCCGCCGCTGCGTTTCCAGTGGGACACGCCGCTCACCATGTCGCCGCACGACCCGAAGGTCATCTACGCCCCGGGCAACAAGGTCTTCCGCTCGGTGGACCGGGGCCTCACCTGGACCGCCATCAGCCCGGACCTCACCGGCAACGAGAACCGCGACGACATCGTCACGATGGGCGTCAAGGGCAGCGACATCCAGATCTCCCGCAACGACGGGATCGCGGCCTGGCCCGCGATCACGACCTTCGCCGAGTCGCCCAAGCGGGCCGGCCTCTACTACGCCGGGACCGACGACGGGCACCTGCAGATGTCGCGCGACGGGAAGACGTGGACCGACGTCATCGGGAAGGTCCCCGGAGTCCCCAAGGGGATCTACGTGTCGCGCGTGGCCCCGTCGCGCTTCGACGAAGGCACCGTCTACGCGACCTTCGACGGGCACCGCCAGAACGACTTTGCCACCTACATCTTCGCCAGCGCCGACTTCGGGCAGACCTGGCGCCCGGTGAACGCGAACCTCACCACCGAGATCGCGCGCACGATCACCGAGGACACGAGGAACCCGGACGTGCTCTACCTCGGCACCGAGACCGGCCTGTTCGTCTCGACCGACCGCGCGAAGAGTTGGGTGCGCGTGAAGGCCAACCTGCCGACGGTGCGGATCGACGAGATCACGCTTCAATCGCGCGACAACGCGATGGTCCTGGCGACGCACGGCCGCTCGCTGTGGGTCCTCGACCAGATCGCGCCGTTCCAGGAATACGCGGCGGCGCAGGTGGCTGACGCGAAGCTCTACACGCCGCCTCCGGCGGTGATGTATCGCCGGCCGGCCTCGGACCGCAACTACGAGTTCTGGGGCGATCAGACCTTTTTCGGCGAGAACCCGCCGCAGGCCGCGGTGATCGCGTGGCAGCTCAAGAAGGCCGTCGGCGACGTGAAGCTGACGATCGCCGACACCACCGGCCACGAGGTGCGGGAGATCTCTGGCGCGGTGCTGGCCGAGAGCAACAAGGCCGGATACCAGGCCGCCTGCTGGGACCTCCGCGTGCAGCCGTTGCCGACGCCAGCCGGAGGCGGACGCGGGAGACGCGGTGAGGGGACGGCGGGCGGTCCGCCTTCGCCCGGGGCTACGCCCCAGGCTACGGCGGGACAGCCGGCTGCGCCGGCTGGCGCGAGGGGCGGCGCGGCGGTGGGCAGTCCCTTTGGCGCCGGCTGCGCCGCGGGCGGCGCTCGCGGGGGCGGGTTCGGCGGAGGGGGCGGTGGGAACGCCGGCCCGTTCGTCCTGCCCGGCACCTACACCGTCTCGCTCGTCGTCGACGGCAAGGTGGCGGACAGCAAGCCGCTGAAGGTGGTGGCCGATCCCGACGTGGCGCTGACGGCCGTCGAGCGGAAGAAGTTCTTCGACATGGCGATGGAGATGCACGAACTGCAGCGCGTCGCCAGCCAGTTCTCCGCGGCGCTCGCGCCGCTCAATGCCAGGGTTGCCGCGATCGGGAAGGAGATCGGCGGACGAAGCGACATCCCGGCCGACGTGAAGGCGTCGCTGGACAGTCTCGCCAAGGACCTCGGTGCCGTGGTTCCCAAGTTCGCGGCACCGGCCGGCGGGCGCGGCGGTGGTGGCGGCGGCGGCGGCGCGGCGCCCCCGCAGGTGAGCGTGGCCGGCCGGATCACACAGGCCAAGAATGGCCTGATGGGCGGCATGTGGCCCACGGCCCAGACCCTGCGCGCCTACGACGAAGCGAAGGCGCAGGCGCCGAAGGCCTTCGCCGACGCCAACGCGGCCATCGCCAGGGCGTCAGCGCTCAGTGGCGCGATCGCCAAGTACAAGGTGACGCTCGAGGTTCCCGAATCCGTGAAACTCCCGGCCACATCGGCCGCGAGCAGAAAATAACGAGGTACGTTGTGAACACCCGACATATCGCCAGGCAGTTGTTCGTGTGCACGCTCCTCGCCACGATTCAGATCATCGTCTTCGCGGCGCCGGCCACTCAGGGCAAGGCCGCGGGCCAGACCCCGGCGGCGGGAGAGGCCGCGCTGGCCACGGCGAAGCCCGGCCGGCTGCCCAGCCAACCCATCGACGAGGAATACACGAAGAAGATCAAGGAGTACACCACCGAGACCTTCTTCCTCTCTCCGGTCATCGACTACCTGCCGGCTTCGAAGACCGTGCCGACGCCGAAGGCTGTCCTCGGCGACATCGCCGGCGCGCCGGGCAAGCTGCCGTACTCGAAAGAGGTGTACGCCTACATGCGGCTGCTGGCCAAGTCGACGCCGCGCGTGAAGGTCTTCTCGATCGGCACGACCGAGGAGGGGCGCGAGATGATCGCCGTGGCGGTGGCCTCCGAGGCGCTGATGGCGAAGCTCGAACAGAACCGCGCAGACCTCGCGAAGCTGGCCGACCCGCGGACGATCAAGCTCGACGACGCCGTCGCCGACGAGATCGCGAGGCGGGCGGCGCCGGTCTACTACATCACCGGCACGATCCACTCCACTGAGGCCGGCGCGCCGACGGCGCTGATGGAACTCGCCTACCGGCTCGCGGTGGACGACAGCCCGTACATCCGGGACATCCGCGAACACATCATCACGCTCATCACGCCCGTCGTCGAGCCCGACGGCCGCGACAAGGTGGTGGACGTGTACGAGTGGAAGAAGAAGCACCCGAACGACACGCCGCCGAGTGCGATTTACTACGGCAAGTACGTCGCGCACGACAACAATCGCGACGCGATGGGCCTGACGCTCGCGTTGTCGCGAAACGTGCTGAACACGTATCTCGGCTGGAAGGCGCAGGTGCTGCACGACCTGCACGAATCCGGCTCGTTCCTCTACGACAACACGGTGGGCAACGGGCCCTACAATGCCTGGCTCGATCCGATCCTCACCAACGAGTGGCACCTCATCGGCTGGAACAACGTCAACGAGATGACCCGGATGGGCATGCCCGGCGTGTTCGCGTGGGGGACGATGGACACCTGGTCGCCCGGCTACCTGATGTTCTTCGCGGCGCTGCACAACGGCATCAGCCGCCTCTACGAGACCTACGGCAACGGCGGCAACGCCGACACCGAGGAGCGGACGCTCTCGCCCAACGAGACCTCGCGCACCTGGTTCCGCCAGAACCCACCCATCTCGCGCGTGCGCTGGTCGCTGCGCAACAACAACAACTACGAGGAAACGGGGATCATCGTCTCGCTCAACTACTTCGCGAACAACCGCGTCTACTTCCTCCGCAACTTCTACGACAAGAGCAAGCGGTCGGTGATGAAGCCGAAGGTCGAGGGGCCGGCGGCTTACGTCCTTCCGTCAAGCGACCCGCGCCTGGGCACGCAGGCCGAACTGCTGCGCGTGCTGCAGAAGCACGGCGTCGAGATCTCGAGGGCCACGGCGGCCTTCTCCGTGACGCTGCCCGTGCGCCCGGCGGCAAGCGGAGGGCGTGGCGGACGCGGCGGGCGGGGCGGCGGTGGAGGCGGCGGGGAATCCGCGGCAGCCGGCCAGCCGCCTTCGGCTACGGCGAGCCAAGGGGGCCGGGGCGGGGGCGAGCAGGGAGAGGCTCGTCCCACGACGATGACGCGCGAGTTCCCGGCCGGCAGCTACATCGTTCGGATGGACCAGCCGTACTCGCGAATTGCCGACGCGCTGCTCGATTACCAGGTACCTGGGCGCCCAACGACGCGCAGAGCCGGCCGTACGACGACACGGGGTGGACGTTCCCCGAGGGGTTCGCCGTGCAAGCCGTCCGGGTTACCGACGTGAAGGTGCTCGACGCGCCGATGGAGCTCGTCAAGGGCGAGGTGAAGGCCGCGAGCGGCGTGGCCGGCCAGGGCGCGCTCGTTGCCGTCAACGGGAACGGCGAGAACTCGCTCGTGACGCTCCGCTACCGGATGAAGAACGCGGACATCTCGGTGGCCGAAGAGCCGTTCGAGGCCGCCGGCGCGAAATTCAACCGCGGCACCTTCCTCATCAAGGGCGTGCCGCAGGCCGATCTCGACAAGGAGTTGACCGCGCTCGGCCTGAAGGGCGTCGCGCTCTCCGCCGCGCCGTCGGTCAAGTCGCACGCCGCGCGCGCGGCGCGCGTCGCCATCCTGCACCAGTGGACCAACACGCAGACCGAGGGCTGGTGGCGCCAGGCGTTCGACATCTACGGCGTGCCGTACGACTACATCGACCCGGAGACCGTGAAGAAGACGCCGAACCTGCGCGACAAGTACGACGTCATCGTCTTCGGCCCGGGCGGCAGCCAGTCGGCGGTCGAAGGGACGCCGATGTGGCGGAACCCGACGCCGTGGAACGTCACTGAGCTGCCGAACATCGGCACATGGGCGCAGACAGGCGACACGCGGATCGGCATGGGCCTCGAGGGGCTGATCCACCTGCGCGATTTCATCGCGAAGGGCGGCGTGTTCATTGGCTCCAACAGTTCCGCCGATTTCGCGATCAGCAACAACTTCACCTACGGTGTGAACGCGGGGAATCCTGCGAGCACCACGCGCGTGGTGGGGTCGCTGCTGCGCACGAAGATCGTCGACGAGGCGAGCCCGATCGTTTACGGCGTCCCCGACAATCTGGCGGTGTACAGCAACAGCGGGTCGTACTTCACCGTCAGTTCCACGGTGGGCGGCGGCGGGCGCGGGGGATTCGGAGGCGGGATGCCCGGCGGCGCGCCTGGCGCCGGGGCGCGGGGCGGCGGGAGCAGCCGGCCCACGGGCCGCGGGACGCAGGACGATCCCGACACCGTGCAGGGGCGGCCAATGTACGAGGGGAGCAACCTGGCGCCGCTGCCGGCGCCGGTGACGACCCAGCCGTGGCAGTACTCGCTGCCGACCGACGAGCAACTGCGGAGGAATCCAAACAATCTGATCCCGCCGCAGTTCAGGCCGCGCGTGGCGCTGCGATTCGACAGCCAGAACACGCTGCTCGCATCGGGCTTGCTCGACGGCGGCACCGATATCGCGCAGCGCCCGGTTGTCGTCGACGTCCCGGTCGGAGAGGGACACGTCGTGCTGTTCGCGGCCAACCCGATCTACCGGGGAGAGACGATCGGCAGCTACGCGATGGTGTTCAACGCGATCCTGAACTTCGACAGCCTGAACGCGGGGAGGAAGCTCGACGCAAAGTAGGATTCGGGAGTCGGGATTCAGGATTCAGGGGTTGTGACGCTGGGTCCAGGACCGCGGTTGCGGTTCCTGGGCCCTTTTTCTTTGTCCACGATTTCACCGCGGGCGCAACGTCGAACCCCGCCTCCTCGTCCAATGGAGTATCCCGAGGTGTCCCCGCGCGCCCCGCGCGCGCCTGAGGAGCCATGCTGCAGGATCTCCGCATCGCCGTCCGCGCCCTTCGCCGCAACCCGGTGTTCAGCTTGACCGCCATCGCCGTGCTGGCGCTCGGGATTGGCGCGAACTCGGCCATCTTCGGCCTGGTCGACCAAGCCCTGCTGTCGCCGCCGGGCATCTCCAGCCCGGCGCGCGTCGTCGCCGTCCGCGCGAAGTACCTGAAGCTCAACCTGCCGGACATCCCGATCTCGGGCCCGGATTTCCGCGACGTTCGGGAGGCCCGGGACACGTTCGAGCACACAGCGGTCATGGAGCAGAGCGACCTCACCTACTCGACCGGCGGAACCCCTAGGGTTCTCCGCGGCGCGAAGGTGTCGCGCGAGTGGTTCGATGTGTTCGGGGCGACGCCTGAGCTGGGGCGGACCTTCGCCGAGGAGGAAGACCAGCCCGCGGGCCAGCCGGCCGTGGTTCTCTCTCACGCCGCCTGGCTACGCCTGTTCGGCGGCGATCCGCTCATCGTCGGCAAGACGATGACCATCGACGACAAGCCGGCCAGGGTGGTCGGCGTGATGCGTGCCGACTTCCGCTGGCCCCGCGAGGTCGACGCGTGGGTTCCGCTCGGCCTGCAAGCAGCCGAGTTCACCGACGAGTTCCGGTTCAACGAACACCTGGTAGGAGTGGCGCGGCTCGGGTCCGACGCCTCGGTGGCTGGAGCCAACGCGCGCATCGGCGCGCTGGCGGGCCGCGTGCGGAACGGTTCGGGTGAAAGCGCGGATTTCGCGAAGTCGTCGCAGTGGGGCATGTTCGCGGTGCCGTTCACCGACTACGTCGCCGGCGACTCGAAGCGGGCCATGCTGGTGCTCGTTGGCGCGGTTGGATTCGTATTGCTCATTGCGTGCGCCAACATCGCCGCGCTCATGCTTTCCCGCGCGACGAGCCGGAGCCGGGAGATCGCCGTGCGCGCCGCGATCGGGGCCGGACGGTGGCGGCTGATTCGACAGACGGTAATCGAGAGCGCGGTGTTGGCGGCCGCCGGAGCCGTGCTCGGCCTGGCGTCGGCGTACGCCGGGATGCGCCTGATGCTGGCCGTGGCGCCGGCCGGTTCGGTCGTCGGCCTGCAGCCCCGGATCGACGTCACGGTGCTGCTGTTCACTCTCGGGATTGGCGTCGCGTCGGCGCTGCTCTTCGCGCTGGCCCCGGCGTGGCAGGTGACTCGCGTCGATCCGGTGGATCACCTCAGGGCCGCCGGGCGCACGGCGGGAGGGAACCGGCGGCGGCAGCGGCTGCGCGCCGGCCTTGTCGTCGCCGAGACGGCGCTGGCCATGGTGCTGCTGGTCGGCGCGGGGCTGCTCATCAGGAGCCTCGGGCAGGTCCAGGGCGTCGCGCCAGGCTTTGAGCCTCGCGGTCTCGTGATCGGCGGCGTGGCACTGCCGCAGCAGCAGTATCAGAGGCCTGAGGAGCGCGTCGCGTTCTACCGGGCCCTGGTCGATCGCCTGAAGTCGGCGCCAGGGGTCGCCTCTGCCGCGACCGGCTCCGCCCTGCCATTCACCGGTGGCGATTCGACGGCGTCGTTCGAGATCGAAGGGCAGGCGCTCGCGCCGGGCGAGCCCGGGCCGCACGGACGAGCCCGAATAGTCAGCCCGGGATATTTCTCCACGCTCGGCATCCCGATGCGAAAGGGCCGCGCGTTCACCGACGACGATCGGCTCGGCACCGACCGGGTGGTCGTCATCGACGAGAATCTCGCGGCCACCTACTGGCCGGGCCAGGACCCGATTGGCAAGCGGATCCGGGGCGGCTCCTCTTCGCCGTGGGTGACCATCGTCGGAGTCGTCGGCCACGTGCTGCACACGAGCCTGGCTGGCGAGTCGGACAAGGGCACTTACTACTTGTGCGTCTACCAGTGGCCGCTGCCAGGCACCTGGATCGTCGCCAGGATGCGTTCCGGCGCGGCGAGGTCGGCGTCGGTCATTTCCGCGGCCATCGACGGCATCGATCCGACGCTGCCGACCGAGCGTGCCGGTACCATGATGGAACAGCTGGACCAGTCGCTCGGACCGCGCCGGTTCATCGTCTGGCTGCTGAGCTTCTTCGCGACCGTCGCGCTCCTGATGGCCGCGCTCGGCCTCTACGGCGTCGTGAGCTACTCGGTTACCCAGCGGACCCAGGAGATTGGCGTGCGCATCGCGCTCGGCGCCGACGTGCGGTCCGTCGTCGGCCTCGTGCTGCGGCAGGGCGCCGCGCTCGCGCTGGCCGGCGTGGCGATCGGCGCGGCCGGTTCGATCGCGCTGAGCCGGCTGCTGGCCAGCCAGCTGTACAACGTGAGTCCGTTCGACCCGGCGACGTTCCTCATGATGACCGGCGTGCTGATGGCGACGGCGGTCGTTGCCGCCTACATCCCGGCCCGTGTGGCCAGCCGGATCGATCCGATCACCGCGCTGAGATACGAGTAGAGTTCGTCGGTCACTCCATCTGCACCGATCGTTTCGTGAACGCCCCGTCCATCCAGAAGCCGACGATCGGGAACGTCACCTTCGGCCGGACCGTGCTCTCCGCGCTCGCGCCCACGGCAACGAGGAGCGGCGCATAGTGCTCCCACGTCGGCAGCGCCATGTCGGCGGCCGGCGCGCGTCCACGGAAATCCTTCAGCGCGTCCACGTCGAACCGCAGTAGCGCGTCAGCCGCCCACGCATCGAACACCCGCGCCCACGACGGGATGCCCGGCCTGAACGCGTAGCGCATGTTGTGCGTGAGGAAGCCGCTGCCGAAGATCAGCACTCCCTCCTCGCGCAGCGGCGCCAGCGCGCGGCCGAGCGCGAGGAGTTCCTCCGGATCGAGAGCCGGCATGGAGATCTGAAGGACCGGCACGTCGGCGGCCGGGTACATCGCGACCAGCGGCACGTACGCCCCGTGGTCGAGGCCGCGCTGGTCATCGTCGGACCACGGCATCTTCCGCTGGTCGAGAAGGTCGCGGACGCGTCCGGCCAGTTCGGGAGCGCCCGGCGACGGGTATCGCGTCTGGTAGTACTTCTCCGGGAACCCGTAGAAGTCGTAGACGAGCGGCACGGTCCGCGTCGCACCCAGCGTCGTCGGGCGCTGTTCCCAGTGGGCCGAGACCATCAAGATCGCAGCCGGCTTCGGCAGGGCGTTCGCCCAGGCCGAGAGTTCCGACATCCAGACGTCGTCGTCGAGCAGCACGGGCGCGCCGTGCGCGGCGAAGATCACGGGCATCCGCACAAGCCCCTCCCTCATCGCACGATTTCCCTGTCCCTACTTTACGCGCCTTCCATTGCCTGCGCTCCGCGGCGCCTATAGAATCGCCGTGATGGCCGGCTCCACCTTGCTCCGGGAAATCGCCGAACAGCCCGAACGGCTGAGACGCCTGCTCGCCGACGGGGCGGACGAGGTGGAGGAGGTCGCGCGGACGCTGCGCCGGCGCCCGGTGCGCCACGTGGTCATCGCCGCGCGCGGGTCGTCCGACAACGCCGCCCGCTACGCCCAGTACGTGTTCGGCGCGTTCAACCGCCTGACAATCACGCTTGCCACCCCTTCGCTCTTCACCCGCTACGGCGCGCCGCCGCGAATGGACGACGCGATTGTCGTGGGGATTTCGCAGTCCGGCCAGTCGCCGGACCTGGTGGCCGTCGTCGAGGAAGGTCGGCGGCAGGGATGCCCGACGCTCGCCATCACCAATGCGCCGGGGTCTCCGCTCACCGCGGTGGCGGATCACACGCTGCTGCTCAGGGCCGGTCCGGAGCGAAGCATCGCGGCCACCAAGACCTATACCGCCCAACTGCTCTCGCTGGCGATGCTCTCGGTCGCCGCGGCGGGAGACGCCAGGCGAAGGGACGAGCTGCAGTCGGTGCCCGAACAGGTCGCAGCCGCCCTGGCGACCGACGAAGGCGCGATGGAGACAGCCGCGGCCTCGCTTGCCGGCGCGGGGCATGGCGTGGTCATCGGCCGCGGCTTCAACTACGCGACGGCGTTCGAGATCGCGCTCAAGGCGAAGGAGCTGGCCTACTTCGCCGCCGAGCCCTACTCCGCCGCCGACTTCCAGCACGGTCCCGTCGCGCTCATCGACACCGGCTTTGCCGCCATCGTGGTGAACATGCGAGGCGCGGTGAGCGGCGAGGTCGAGGATCTGCTGCGCGCGATTGTCCAGCGCGGCGCCAGGCCGGTCGTCATCTCGAACGTGGATTCGTCGCTGACGCTTGCCTCGGCCCCGCTGTCTCTGCCCATCGACATCCCGGAATGGCTGTCGCCGATTGCCGCCGTCGTCCCCGGCCAACTGCTCGCGTATCACCTCAGCCGCCAGCGCGGGTTCGATCCGGACCAGCCGCGAGGATTGTCGAAGGTTACGCGCACGACATAGAGCGGCTCGCGCCACACGGCTGACGGCCGAGGGCTGACGACCGACGGCCGTGTCACGCGTTGATGGTACCGGTTCCTGTTCAACGGCGATGCCCGACCGCCTATCCAGTCGAGTTACAGAATCACGAGAGACTCATGTCTCGATGTGACGATAGGCAGCAATAGCGGTCTCCGGCGACCAGTGGATGCCGGGGGGTGAACCCAATGCCCGTTCTCAGACGCTCGCGACCGGGTTTCGCGGCCGCGCCAGCCGCCGCGCCTCTGTGACACAGCGCGAGGCTGGCCACAATCGATGCGGCGCTGGCCAGGGCCGCGAAAAGGGCCGGCGTGGCGCTCATGTGGCGCAGGCTCCCCATCCTCACGAGTCTTTCGCAGCGGATGTCGTTTGATCGACGCGAGCGTTCTGTCCGGCATGGTCTATGCCGCGCCGAGGCCCGTCAGCAGGAGTAATATCTTGTGCAGCGCGAGTGGCGCCGGATTGCTGGGCGGCGGTGGCCCGCGCCGCAGCGTGATTGTGGCGATTGAGGTCGGGGCAACGACAGGCGGCTCTCGGTTCACGAGTCCGCCCATGGATAACGGACCAGGTCAGGAGGTGGGCAATGCGAGTCAAGAACGTGAATCGGCTCGTCGTGGCGGCTGGCGTCGCTGCGGTGGCGCTGCTCGGGCTGAGCGCGTCGGCCTACGCGACGCCGCAACGGGGTCAGTACTCGGAAGAGCAGAAGAAGCAGCAGGAGCAGCAGAAGCAGGAGCAGGCGCAGGCCAAGCAGCGGCAGCAGGCGCTGATCAATCAGCAGCAACAGCGTCTGACGCAGTACCGCGACCATCTGAATCAGCAGGAGCGTGCAGCAAAGCCACAGACAGCGCAACTGCAACAACAGAACCGTCGCGCGCAGTATTCCGTTCAGCAGGAGTACGTGGCGCACCTCCATCAGCAGCAGTTGGCGGTCCAGCGCCAGAAGCCCGCCACCTATTCCCGCGATCCCTACTTCTCGGCGCCCCCAACGTATCGGTACTCTCGTGGGGGCCGATTCTACGAGATCAATGAAGGCGGCGTGAATCTGCTCAAGCAAGCCGTGAACTATGGATACGACCAAGGCTACCGCTTCGGGCAGGCCGATCGGCTGGACCGCTCCCCGTTCAACTACGAGGGCTCGTTCGCGTATCAGGACGCCAACTACGGCTACGCCGGCTTCTACGTCGACCGCGACGACTACAACTTCTATTTCCGGGAGGGCTTCCGTCGCGGCTATGAGGACGGCTACCGCGAACACACGCAATTCGGCATGTTCGTCAACGGACGCGGCACGATGCTGGGCGCCGTTCTGGGCTCGATCCTCAACTTCCAGGTGATTGTCCGGTAGCGCGAAGGGATGCGTCCCTGGTTGCCGCCAGCGACCCTGAAGAGTCGAAGCGCGTGCGCGACGGCTTCATGAAAAAGAGGCTGAGCCTCTTCGTCTGACCGTGCGTTGAGCCGGGGGGGGGACGGCCATCTAGCCGCCCCCTTCCTCTTGCACGCGGCCGCGCCCGCGCTTATGGCGCGCGGGCCCGAACCCGGTCCTTCGCTACTGTCTTTCGAGCACGCCGCGGTACGGCATGACCTGCCCGGCTTCAATCGTCACGTCCCACTCCAGCGGGCGGTAGCCATCCTTCTGGATCGCGATCCGATGCTGACCCGGCTCCAGCGTCAGCGGCTCGCTCGTCGGCCCGAAGTTGCCCACGACCCCGACGAATTGCCCGTCGACGAACAGGTTGGCGTCCGCCGGTTGGATGTCGAAGCTCGCGCCGCCGTAAGCGCTCGTATCACCGCTGGTGTTCGCACCACCATTGGTGTTCGCGCCAGCGTTGGTGTTCACGGCACCGTTAGTGTTCGGGTCGCCGTAGGTGTTGGAGCCGACGTAGGTGGTCGGGCCGACGTAGGTCGAGGAATCCGGCACCGCCTGGTAGCCGCCGTCCGCATAAACTCCGAACACGGTCGGCTGATAGCTACCCAGGTAGACCGACGGATATGGCACCGGGTAGCCGCACCAGATGCCGAACCCGAGGCTGAGCCACGGCGAGAACTCGTAGTAGGGCCGGCCGAAGCGGAACGGGTAGTACGGCGCCCAGCCGTAGGGGCGGACATAGGCACGCGAAAAGTACGGGCGGATCATGCTCGGGCCGCCGCCGTGACCACGGTAGCCGGAAGACCCGTAGTCGTAGCCCCCGCCGCGGATCGACGGCGAACTGTAACGGGGCAGCGCCTGAGAGCCGGCGTACGCGCGATTCCCGTTCGATCGGGGCAGCGCCTGGGAGCCTGCATACGAACGACTCCCATACGACCGCGGCAGCGCCTGGGAGCCCGAGTATGCACGACTCCCGCTCGATCGGAGCAGCGCCTGGGAGCCCGAGTACGCACGATTCCCGGACGATCTGGACATCGTTCGCGGCGCCGAGTACGAACCGCGAGGCACGCTTTGCCGAGACTGCACTGACGCCCCGTGCGACGACTGGCGCGGTGCCGACTGCCTTGCTGAGACGTGCCCGCCGCCACCCTGGTGTCCGCCATTTCGACGAGCCTGGGCGGTGGCCGGCAAGGCGGCAACGCTCAACGCAGCCACGATGACGGATGATGTAAGTAACAGTGCGTGTTTCATTGGCTTCTCCTGGTGTCGGCTCCGTTCTCGCGCTGGCGCCCGACACCAGGCTCTGTCGCAACCGCGATGCCAGCCCGAATTGTGAAGTTCTCTGGACATTTTCGGCGCCCGACCGGAGACGGCCGTCAAAGTGTCCACAATCGGGGACACGTGCCGAGTCGGTCCGGCACGTCCGGTATGTCCGGCGTGCCACCAGAGATGTGACTGTGTTAGCGTATCCGGCGGATCTTCCTCTACCGTGGAGGACCCCAACTGATGTCGCGGCGGCCGATGGCGGCCCGCTCTCGGGGCCGAGGCTGCGCGACGCCGTTGATACTGCGCCTGCGCTTCAGAGAGCGTGACTGGAGGGACACGATGGGACTGGCAGACATGTTGCTGAACGCGCACGGAGGCGGGGCGACCGAGTTGCTGGCTCAGAAGTTTGGCATCTCGCCTGAACAGGCCGCGTCGGCGGTGTCGGCGCTGGCTCCGGCGCTGGCGACGGGCCTCCAGCAGAATGCGGCGAGCCCAGGCGGACTCCAGTCGCTGCTCGGGGCGCTGGCGGGCGGGCAGCACCAGCAGTACGTCGATGACCCGGCCGCGCTCGATCGGCCGGACACGGTCGCGGACGGCAATGCCATCCTCGGTCATGTGCTGGGCAGCAAGGACGCCAGCCGTCAGGTCGCCAGCCAGGCGACCGCGCAAACGGGGCTCAGTGCCGATTTGCTGAAGCAGATGTTGCCGGTCGTGGCCGCGATGACCATGGGCGCGATCAGCAAACACGCGGCCGGTGAGGTCGGGCAGGAGGCGTCAGCCGGTGGAGGGATGCTGGGAACCCTGGGGTCGCTCCTCGGTGGCGGCCAGGCGCCGTCGGGCGCGGGCGCGGTGTTGGGAATCCTGGGACGTCTGATGGGATAGTGACGCATCACGCGTGGAGGCATGGGTCGGAATCGCATGGGAGGAGGCTGTATGCTGCATGTGCTGTGGATGCTGATCACTGGGTTCGTCGTGGGACTGATTGCGCGGGCGGTGTTGCCGGGCGCGGACCAGTTGGGCCTGATCGCCACGACAGTCCTCGGCATCGTGGGTTCCGTCGTTGGAGGATTCGCGGGACGCCTGATCAAGAAGCCGGAGCCGGGATCCTCGTTTCACCCGGCCGGGTTTCTCATGTCCATCGTTGGCGCGATTGTCGTGCTGCTGCTGTGGCGGATGATCCACTAGTCGGAGCGTACCGTTGTCGTGATGGCTGGCCGCCCGCGCACGCGGGCGGCCGTCGGACGCCATTCGCAGAGGGAGGAAATGACATGTCAGCAATGACCTGCAAACGGCTCGTGGTTCCCCTCGTGCTCGCCGCGGCGGTGCTGGCGGCGCCCATGGTATTCGCCCAGGCCGGCAAGGCGGCCGCGCCGGCCGCGAAGGTCGACATCAATACCGCCAGCCAGGCGGATCTCGAGAAGCTCCCCGGGATTGGTCCGGCCACGGCGAAGAAGATTGTCGCCGGTCGTCCCTACGCGTCGGTCGCGGACCTCTCGAAGGCCGGCGTGTCCAAGAGCGTCATCCAGAAGATCACGCCCATGGTGATGGCCAGCGCCGTCGCGGCCCCGGTGGCCCCGGCGGCTTCGGTGGTCCCCGCGGCCCCCAAGGCGGCCGCGACAGCCGCCGCGAAGACCGTGCCGGCGACCGCGAAAGCGGCTGCGACGGAGGTGGCCGCGCAGCAGCCGCCGGTGAAGGGGATGGTGTGGGTGAACACGTCCACGAAGGTGTACCACAAGGAAGGCGACCGCTACTACGGCAAGACCAAGCAGGGCAAGTTCATGACCGAGGAGGACGCGATCAAGGCGGGTTACCGCGCCGCCAAGGAGCCTGCCCCGAAGAAGAAGTGAGAGTCTCGGCCTGCCCATCCCTCAGGCCCGATCGACGGCACGACGCGGCCGGAAGATTCTGAACGCCATCGCACCAATGACCACCAGGGTCACGACGACGATCACCAGCATGGCGATCGGGTGGCCTATAGCCAGTGGTGCGAGTGCGAACGCCCCCACGTCCTCCACGAGACTGGCGATCACACCCAGTCCCGCGAGGTGACCCCCTGTGGCTGCGATGGCCACCCGACCCGAGGCCTTCGTGCCATGCGTGGCCAGCGCCGCGCCTCCCGCCAACAGGATGACCGCGAACGCCACGGGTTCGGGAATTGCCGCGCCGGTCACGGCGCGCCACGCGAGCAGGCACGCACCGAGTGGCCGGATGAAGGTATGAAAGGCATCCCAGACGTGGTCCACGACGGGGATCTTGTCCGCGAGGAACTCCACGACGTACAAGATGCCCGCCACGAGCAGCACCACCGGACTTGCCAGAACGTGAAGACCTTCGAGTGATCCCGGAAGCGGCAGCCATTCAAAACGGATCAGGAGCCCGGTAATGAAGATCGTCGCGTACAGGTTGAGGCCGGAGGTGAAGCCGAGTCCGAGCGTGGTGCCCAGCAGGGCGGTGGTGCTCATCGTGCGCTCCTGACCGCACGGCGAGGACGGCCATGCCTCGCCTTGAACCATCCAAGTCGCCGCCCGTCTCTTCCGGCGGCCGCACCGACGGCTGCCCCTCAGCCGACGACAGGGGCCAGTCCTCCCCCCGGCAATCCACGACTCGAGCAGGCCTGTCAGCGAGCCCTTCGCCCGCGTGAGGCGCTTGCGCTCGGCCGCCAGGCATGCGAACCGGAACGGGGATCGCGGCTCGAGTTCGCTCAGGTATGCCGAACTGTAGCACGTCGGGAACGACGCCGCGGCGTCCGCGATGGTCAGTGTCAGGCTGCGCGCCATGATGTCGCGCACGGCCTGATAGATGTCGACCGGGCGGAGGGACGGGTCGAAGCGCCCCGCCAGCCGCCGCGCCACTCTGACACAGCCGAGGATTTGGCGCCCCGCCGGAGATTCTCGAGCCGGCCAGATCGGCCGGAGCTATGATGGTCCCTGTCGTTTTCTATCTCAGGGAAGGGGTGCAACGATGAAGATCCGGAAGACGCGCGGCGTCGGAAAGATCGCGATGGCGACTGTTGTAGCGGTCCTCGTGAACCTCGGGTTGGCCGCCGCCCAGCAGGCAGCCCCTGCCGCGGGGCGGGCTGTCAGACCTGCCGTCGAGACGCAGGCCTCGAGTTCCGGCGAATCTCACGACGCGACGGTGCTTGGCGGCCCGAGGAGCCTCGCGGGTTCCGTTCGGGACCTCAAGCAACTCAAACGGGATTCTGTCCAACCCGAGACTGCGAAAGAACCTGGAAGGGGCGATGGAGGCCGCCGGCCTCGCATCCGCAGTGAGAGACGAGGTCATGAAGACGTTGGTCGCGGCCGACGCTGCGGCGCTGAAGGACTCGGCGTTCGACGTCGGCGGGACCCTGGCGTGGATGGGCCTGAGAACGAATGGCAAGCCGGACGTCTTTCGAAACGTCCACTGGAAGGGCGTCAAGCCGTTCCCGGGATGGACGTTCGATATCGACGACGGTGACACGCTCTATCATTTCATCTACCCGAAGGCGTGCGGCAACCTGTCGCTGGTTTCGAGCGAGCGCAGCCCGAAGGCCATCGCGGCCGAGAACGCCCGCAAGGCCGAAGAAGCGCAGCGAGCCGAAGAAGCGCGGCGGGCCGAGGAAGCCCGCAGGGCCGAAGCCGATCGGAAGGCTACCGAAGCCGCGGCCGCGGCCAAGCGCGCCGAGGAGGCCCGTCTCGCCGATGAGGCGCGGAAGGCCGAGGAAGCCCGCAAGGCCGAGGAAGCCCGCAAGGCGGCCGCCGACGCCGAGGCGGCCCGCCTGGCGGCGGCTCAGCGCAAGAGGGCCGTGGTGGCGGCGGGGTGGGCTCCGGCGTATGCGTGGGGCGAGAACGAGAGCGACTTTGCGCCGCTAGGCGTGATGGCCAACGTCAGCTACCCCGTTCTCGAGAAGCTCTCGATCCTCGGTGACATCGGGTACCATCACAAGTCGGGAGTCGACGTCGTCGAAGCTACCGGCGGCGTCCGCTACTGGATCCCGATGTCGGGCGAGCAGCAGGCGTCCCCATTCGTCGAGGCGAGTGCCGGACTCGGCCACATCGGAGTTTCGGGGTTTGGCACGGGCACCGGGTTTGCGGGCGGTTTCGGCGGCGGTGTCGATATTCCGGTACCCAACAAGAACCTGGCCGTGCGGCTCCAGGTCGACTATTTCAGGTTCCAGGTGTCGGGCTTCGGCGCCAATGCCATCCGGTTCGGCCTCGGGCTTTCGACCAAGGTGGGCAAGTAATCGGCGGTGGCCGCGGAGCGGCCGCTAAGGCGTGGCAATCCAGGGGCGCGGGAGCTTCCTCCCGCGCCTGTTTCGTTTGTACGCCGTGATCACGCCCCACGGCGCCGGACGGCGACCACCAGTCCGGTGATGATGACCGCGGTCGTCGCCAGGCAGGCTCACCCGACGATGGCGCCCGATTGCCCGCCCGCCGCGCGCGCGACGGCGCCTGCGGCGACGGTGCCCCGGCCGGCTGGCGGCAGCATCCAGGAGAGCTCGTTCGCCTGCAGCCAGGTGACCAGGCAGACCGCCGTGAGCATCAGGACCGAGTGCCGGACGGTGAAGCGGAAGAGCCCGGACTCGTTTGACGATAGGCAGCATGAGCGGTCTCCGGCGGGCAGCAGGGTTCGGCCTGTGAACATGATGCCCGTTTTCAGACGCCGCCGACAAAGCCCAAGTCCCGGACCCTTGGACTTGTCGAAATCCGATTGACAGTTCGCGGCCAGCGGCGGTAGTGTCAGCGCGATTTCCTCCGCGGAAGGCTCGTGCGCGCGTCGGCGTGGTTCGTCTGCGTTCGTGTGCTTCGTCTGCCCTGTCCGGTGTGAAGGCGGCGCGGTACCGAGTCAGGGGAGCCTCTGGGCGCGTCTCCTGAAGACAATTCCGTTACCCTCACCCGGCCAGGCCGCTCCTGCGGGCTATCGGCCAACGATCCGAGCACCCTGTTGAAAGGAGTTCGTATGCTGTGGAGAAGAGCCAGCATGATGATCACCGATCTCCTGCTGCTCGGTGGCCTCATCCTGCCCATGGCGTCATGCGGACAGGGGAGCAGCGGAGGCGGCGGCGGCACGCAGTACGACTACGGGGTCAGCCTCACCCCGACCAAGTCCACGGTCGCGCCAGGCGAGACCGTGAATCTCAATCTCCACTACGACGCCCCGGCGACAAACGCGGGGCTGACCTGGGCGCTGTCTTGTGTTCAGGCCGATTGCGGATCTGTCACCGCGGCCGGCATGTATACCGCCCCCGCCACCGTGACCGCCCAGATGACGGTGGGCATTCGCGCCACATCCAAGGACAGGCCCACCAACTCCTACTACGTCGAACTCTGGGTGACAGGGCCGATCCACGTGCTTCTGTCGCCCGATTGGGCCGTCACCCTCGCCACGGGCGCGACCCAGCAGTTCAGCGCCACCGTCAACAGTCCCGACACCGCGATCATCTGGCAGGTCAACGGCAGCGTCGGAGGCAACTCCACCGTCGGGACCATCTCCACCGCGGGTCTCTATACCGCTCCCGCGCACGTTCCCAACCCCGACACCGTCACCGTCACCGCCGTGGCCCACGCGGACCAGACCGCCTTCGCATCCAAGCAGGTCACCATCACGCCTCCGCCTGCCGTCGTCGTGTCCATTGCGCCGCGTGATCGAACCGTCGCAACCGGAGCCACGCTGCAATTCACCGCGACGGTGCAGAACACCAGCGACTTGGCCGTGCAGTGGCAGGTCAACGGCGTGACGGGGGGCAATTCCACGGTAGGAACCATCTCCACCACCGGCCTCTTCACTGCGCCCATCGCCATACCGTCTCCGGCGCAGGAGACCATCACGGCCATCTCCCACGCCGACCCGGCCCGCTCCGACTCCACGTCGGTCACCATCAGCGGCTCCAACAACGCCAGGCTCAGCGGCTCCTACGCCTTCCTGCTCAACGGCCCGGGCTACCTCAATGGCGTCACCTCGCCAATGGTCGTGATGATCGGCGCGTTCGTCGCGGACGGCAACGGCAACGTCTCCGGGATGCTGGACTACAACTCCGTGCTGGTTTCAAGCTCCAC
Source organism: uncultured Acidobacteriota bacterium (assembly GCA_963727765.1). Lineage (GTDB taxonomy): Bacteria > Acidobacteriota > Vicinamibacteria > Vicinamibacterales > Fen-181 > FEN-299. Next base: position 67,202 of record CAVSGZ010000011.1, on the reverse strand, counting down.
CGTCGCGTACCCGTTCACGGGCACTTACAACATCGGGGCGGACGATCGAGGCCTGATTGTCTTCAATCTCCCCTTCCCGGCGGCCTACGCGTTCACCGTTGACACGGCCGGCACCAACGCCAAGCTCGTCGAGTTCGACGCCAGCACGGGCCGCCAGGCCGGTTTCCTCGAGAAGCAGACGACGACTGACTTCGCCGTAACGACACTCACGGGCGACTACGTGTTCGCCGTCTACGGCTCCACGGGTGGACTGAACCGGTCTACGGCCGTCGGCCAGTTTCACGCCGACGGGGCCGGCGCGCTGAGCACCGCGTCCCTGGATGTGAAGCCGTCAACCGGAAACCTCACTTCCCTGTCGGGCCTGGCAGGAACCGTCACTCTCGCCAATGCGACCTACGGGCGCGGAACCCTGACGCTGGTGGAGTCCTCCACCGAATCCATTCACGCCTCCTTCTATATGGTCAACGCAGGCGAACTGCTGGTCATGACCACTGACGAGGTGTCCTCCGACGATCCGGTGCTCGTCGGGCGCATCCTCGGCCAGACTGGGGGCCCCTTCTCAAATTCTTCCTTGAGCGGCGCCGGCGTGTTCTCGCTCGCGGGTGTGCCCACCAACAATCCCAGCGGCACCTATTTGACCGTGGGTCAGTGGTCGGCCGGCGGCAGCACGCAGGCCCTCTCCGGCATCTTCGACCAGATCGCCAATGGAACGCCCCTGACCAACCAGTCCTTCACCGCCTCCTACACCATCGCCTCGAGCGGCCGCGGCACCGTCACGTCCTCCGCCCTGCCCCAGATGGTGTTCTACATGATTGCGCCCAACAAGGCGTTCCTCATGCAGTCAAGCAACAATGAGGAGCAAATCGGCATGGTCGAGCCGCAGCAGGCCGCCACATTCGACAACAGCTCCTTCACCGGGACCTACCGCATCGGCCCCATCTCCATGCCCCAGGTCGGCTCGTCGGTTTCCCAGGGGAACCTCGTCGCCGGTGGATCCGGCGCCTTTACCGCCACCGAAGATGTCAACGATCAGGGCTTGTCGCAGCAGACCTTCGGCGGGACGTACTCGGTCGCCTCGAGCGGTAGGACCGAGATCACCGTCACGAGCCCTGCGTCTTTCCATTACGTGGCCTATCCGGTCTCGCTCGTCAGGTTCATCGGCCTGTCGATTGAACCCAACGACTACGCCGCGCTGCTTGCCGCTCTTGACCGGTAGCGTTGGCACGATCCTGAAGCACTGCCCCCGGACGACAGGCAGCATTGGCGGTCTCCGGCGGGCAGCAGGGTTCGGCCTGTGCCCTGGAATTCCACGGTTGAATCAGGAGCCCCCTGTATCAGATAGTTTCTGGGAATCCTCATCGCTCACGAAACCGTATTGGAGGAGTTATGCGTGTTCTGGCGGTGACTCTGATGCTGACCTTGCTGGGCGGCGCTGCCACGCTGAACACCCAGACGCGTGATGAAAACTGGAAGTGGTGCACAGGTGACAATCCAGATGTGAGTATCCGGGCCTGCACGGCGCTTATCCAGTCCGGCCATGAGACAAACAAGAACATGGCTGTCGCATTCATCAACCGGGGCGTTTCTTACGGCCGCAAGGGTGAGTCCGACCATGCCATCCAGGATTTGGATCAGGCAATCCGGTTCGACCCTAGCTCTGTGGTGGCGTTTACCAACCGGGGCGACACGTACCTCGACATGGGTGAATATGGCCGCGCCATCCGGGATTTCGACCAGGCGATCCGGCTCGATCCCAGCCATGCGACCGCCTACAACGACCGCTGCGTCTGCCGCGCCGCCATCGGACAACTCACACTCGCTCTCGCGGATTGCAATCGGGCCCTGGCCTTGCGCCCGGATATCGCCGACCATATCGACAGCCGCGGCTTTGTCTACCTCAAGATGAAAAATCCCGGTGCGGCCATTGCCGACTACAATGCCGCTCTGGCGATCAATCCAAAGCTGGCTTCGTCTCTTTTTGGTCGCGGATTGGCCGAGCGCATCCTGGGCAACCAGGCCGCGGCTGGCAGAGACATCGCCGCCGCAGTGGCGATCCAGCCCGGCATTTCCAGCGTGTTCGCCAGGTTGGGCGTCGCGGGGCAAACCCCCGACTGACCGTCGCTGGATCTTGAGTCCGCGCCTTCTCATCCCGCGGCAGAAAAGGAACACAAGCGCGCCTCAGCCAGTCCGCTCGATGACCACCACGACGAAGCCTCCCGCCGGCGCGTCGAGCACCAGGCCCCGGCGAATCGCGGCGTCGAGGCAGGCCCGGAGCGCACGCGTGTCCCCGGCGGTGGCGGCGTCGAGCATCTCGACACGCGTCGCGCGGCCCCTTGCGTCGACGAAGATCTTCACGCGGCTGCCGCGCTGGCTCACCGCGCCGGCCAGGCAGGCGTCGGTTTCGAACGCTTTCGTCAACGCCCGTCCAATCGCCGCGACGTCCCCCGGGACCGCGTGTGCGAGCCGCGCGCCGAGCACCCGGACGCGGACCGAGGGCGGAACCTGCAGCGGTGGAGGTGGCGGCGGAGCGAGCGGCGGGGCCAGATTCGTTGGCCGCCCGCCCATCAGGGCCATGTCGGTCGTGCCTGCCGCCGCGGGCATCCTCGCCACGTACATCGCACGTTCGGCGACGACGTACCCCTTGGGCCCGCCGATGGCCAGGTCGCTCACGCCCTGCGGCATCGGCAGCGGCTGTCTGACGGTCTCGACCTTTCCGTCCGTCCTCCGCACACGCTGATCGATAGCCACGAACGAGGTGAACTCGGTCAGCAGGTTGTATTTCAGTCCGAGACTGGTCAGCGCCGCCCGGTCCGCGTCGCTGTCGTCGACAACCCTGAAGTCGGACAGCAGCCTCACCCGCTCCCGCGCCCAGAGATATCTCAGCGCGTCGTTGGCCGGATCGGCCTGACTCGGCGCAACCTTGATGCGCTGTTCGAAGCGCCCCCTGCCGGTGTAGCCGCTCACGACGATTTCGCCGGTGGGTTCTCCGCGGTACTTCCCGACGATCACGAGCGGCCGCTCCGCAAACAGGTCTGGGATGCGCGCCGGCTCGATGTCGTAGGCGGCAAAGCCGGGCGTCTCGATCTGGACGTGGGAGAGCAGCGGCGACTCGATGTACTTGACGAACCTCGCTGCCGCGCGCTGCGCCTCGCTCTCGTTGAGGACGACGAACGGCTCGCCCTCGCCCATGTGCGCCATGCCCTCGATGAGGTGGCGGTTCACGGCGCTGCCGATCCCGAAGGCGAAGAGGTTGGCACCTGAAAGGTGCTCGCGGATGAGCGCGAACGCCTCGCGCTCGACATTCACGTACCCGTCGGTGGCCACGACGACGACGCGCGAGATGTCCTGCCGCGCCCGCGCCAGGCCGAACGCCTGGCGGAGGGCCGGCAGCAGCTCGGTGCCGCCGCCGCCCTGCTGGCGGTCGATTTCCCCGATCGCCCACGCCTTGTTCGCCGCCGTCGCCTGGACCGACGCCGACGCCAGTTGGTAGGACCCGCCCGAGAAGAAGATCGCGTTGAAATAGTCGCTGGGCTTCAGCCTGGCGAGCACGGCGCGCAGCAGCGCCTTCGACGTCTCGATTGGGAACCCGTTCATCGACCCGGACACGTCCATCACGAAGATGTACTCGCGCGGCGGGACCTGGTCGGCGTCGAAGCGCCGCGGCGGCTCGAGCATGCACACGAAGAAGCGCTCGTTGCCACCCTCGCCGAGCAGGAGGCCGGTCTCGATCCGATCGTCGGCCAGCCGGTAGCGCAGGACGACGTCACGGTTGGCGCCGAACTTCTCGGTTGCCGGAAGCGCGATCGTCGCGCGGCGAGGATCCTGGTAGGTCACGTCGATCTGGTGCGACGGCGAACTGACTTCGCGCAGCGACATGCCCGCGACGATGCGCGCGCGGAACGAGAAAGTGGAGGATGGAGCCTCGCCGCTGTGGAGGTACGGGTTCTGCACCCAACGCTCAGAGTCCGGAGCGCCCGCGGCCGGCGTCGTCGAGTAGCGCGGCCCGACAACGGTCGGGTACACGAACTCGTAGACGTGGTTCTCGGGGACGAGCAACTCGGTGTAGACCAGTTCGACCTGGATTTCGTCACCAGGGAGGATGTTGGCCACGTTCATCTGGAAGACGTTCGGGCGCTGTTGCTCGAGCAGCGACGCCGTCTGACCGGCCTCCCGCGCGGCCTGATACTGCTGGCGCGCCGCCTGCCGCTCCTCGATCTTGGCCGTGATCACCCGGTCGCCGACCTTCATCGTCATCCCGTGGACCGCGGCGCGGGTCGAGCCCGGGAAGACGTAGACGGCCTCGAGCGTCCGCTTGCCCTCGTTGCGGTAGACCTGCGTGACGCAGACCCGAGCGATCACGCCGGTGATGTCCACCACGGCCGAGGTGGACTTGAGCGGGAGCCTGTCGACCGAGGCGTCGCCCCCCTCGATGAAGAAGTACGGGGAGAGCGTGCGGTCGTTGCGCTCGCCCGCCGGCTGGGTCTGACTGGACGCCGTCAGGGTGGACCACGAGAGCACGACGAGCAGGAACAGGAGCGGCCGTTTCATCGAAGACCTCCAGAAAGAACCCGTGCCGGGCCGGCCCGTAATGGCCGCCTCGATCTCAAGAACGGCGACGGCGGGATTCCTTGCAGGCGAAACAGGGGATAATGCGGGTCCGAAGGAGCCCACAGTGAAACGCCATGTTCTCGTCCTCGTCATCTCGGCGCTTGCCGCCGGCAGCCAGGCGTCGGCGCAGGTCGCAAACCCCGCGGTGCGCGTGACCGTTGACGTCCAGGCGAAGTACAAGCTCCGCGCGCCAGCGGTGCCGCTGGTCGCCTACGACCCCTACTTTTCGATCTGGTCGCCGGCCGATCGGCTGACCGACGCGGCCACGATGCACTGGACGGGGCGCAGCCAGCCGCTCAATTCGCTGGTGCGCGTCGACGGGGAGTCGTTCCGCGTCATGGGCGTGACGCCGGCGGACACGGCGGCCATGCCGCAGCAGTTGGTGACGGTCTCGGCCACCCGAACGACTTACACGTTCTCGAACAAGCAGGTCCAGGTGACGCTCGACTTTCTGACCCCCTCGCTGCCTTCCGACCTGCCTCTGCTCTCGCGGCCGGTGACCTACCTCACGTGGCGTGTCTCGTCCACCGACGGCAAGCCGCACAAGGTCCAGGTCTACTTCGACTGCGGCGCGGAGATTGCGGTCAATACGCCCGACCAGAAGGCGGCGCTCGACTACCCGACCGTGGCGGGACTGCTCGTCGCCCGCGTGGGCAATCCCGAACAGCCAGTTCTCGCGCGGAAGGGTGACGACGTCCGCATCGACTGGGGCTACGGGTACCTGGCCGCGCCGTTGGGGCCGGGAACGGTGGTCACCGGCGGCAGCGGCGGCAGGTTGCGGCGGGCTTTCATCGCGAACGGCTCGGTTTCGGCGCCGGCCGCGACGCCCGCGGCCAGCCCCGTCTCGGAATCGCGGCTGGCGATGGCGGCGGCGTGGGATCTGGGAGAAGTGGGCGCGGCCCCGGTTTCACGCTTCGCGATGCTCGCCTACGACGACATCTACTCCATCCGCTACTTCTCGCAGGACCTGCGCGCCTACTGGAGGAGGGACGGCGCGACGATCGAGTCGGCCTTGACAGCTGCCGCCCGGGAGCACGAGGCCATCGACGAGCGCGCCGCGAAGTTCGACGCCGATCTCGCCGGGGACCTCATGAACGCTGGTGGCGTGAAATACGCCGGCATCGCGACGCTCGCCTACCGCCAGGCTCTCGCGGCCACCAAGCTCGTCGCGGACGCCGACGGCAAGCCGCTCCTCTTCCCGAAGGAGAACTTCAGCAACGGCTGCATCGGGACCGTGGACGTCATCTACCCGATGGCGCCGCAGTTCCTGCTGTTCGGGCCGACGCTCGCTCGCGCGCTGGTCGTCCCCATCCTCGAGTACGCCAGCTCGCCGCGCTGGAGGTTCCCGTTCGCGCCGCACGATCTCGGCACCTATCCACACGCCACCGGCCAGGTGTACGGCGGCGGGGAGAAGACCGAGGACGATCAGATGCCGGTCGAGGAGACGGGCAACATGATCATCCTCGTCGCCGCCATCGCGCGGATGGAAGGGAATGCGAACCTCGCCGGTGAGTACTGGCCGGTGCTGACGAAGTGGGCCGAGTACCTGAAAGCGAAGGGCTTCGACCCCGAGAACCAGCTCTGCACCGACGACTTTGCTGGCCATCTCGCCCACAACGTCAATCTCTCGGCCAAGGCCATCGTCGCGATCGGCGCGTTTGCCGGGTTGTGCGACATGCGGGGCGAGAAGGCGCTTGCGGCCGACTACCGCAAGCTCGCCTCGGACTTCGCGGCCCGGTGGGTCAAGAACGCGGACGATGGCGATCACTTCCGGCTGGCGTTCGACCGCCCGGGCACGTGGAGCCAGAAGTACAACCTGGTCTGGGATCGGATCCTCGGCCTGGGCCTGTTCCCGCCGAACGTCGCCAAGAAGGAGATGTCGTTCTACCGGCGGGCCCAGGAGCGCTACGGGTTGCCGCTCGACAACCGCCGGCTCTACTCGAAGCTCGACTGGATCACGTGGACGGCCACGCTCACCGGCTCGCGCTCGGACTTCGAGGCGCTCATCAACCCAGTGTTCGACATGCTCAACCAGACGCCGAACCGCGTGCCGATGACCGACTGGTTCTGGACGCACGACGCCACGAAGACCGGCTTCCAGGCGCGGTCGGTCGTGGGCGGCGTGTTCCTGCGGCTGCTCTACGACGAGGCGGTGTGGAAGAAGTGGGCGAAGTCCGGAAGGAGCGATCAGTGAACCGGTTCATCCTCGCTGTGGTTGCCGCGGCGCTGGTCGCCGGTTGCCAGGCATCGGCGCAGGTTGGATCGGCGGTGAAGCCCGTGGTGCCGCTCGAAGCCAGACCGCTGCCGCTCGCCGACGTTCGCCTGACCGGCGGCCCGCTCAAGCACGCGCAGGATCTCGACCGCGCGTACCTCCTGTCGCTCGAGGTCGATCGGATGGTGGCGTTCCTCAGAAAGAGCGCCGGCCTCCAGCCAAAGGCCCAGGGGTACGGCGGCTGGGACGGGCCAGGCCGGCAGCTCACGGGCCACATCGCCGGCCACTACCTGTCCGCTGTCAGCCTCATGTATGCGGCGACGGGAGATGAGCGCTTCAAGCAACGAGCGGATTACCTGGTCGCCGAGCTGAAGGCCGTGCAGGACAGGCAGGGCGACGGCTACATCGGCGCGCAGGCGGACAAGGACGGCGTCGACGGGAAGGTCCGATTCCAGGAGTTGAGCCGTGGCATCATTCGGTCCGGCGGCTTTGATCTCAACGGCCTCTGGTCCCCCTGGTACGTCGTCCACAAGATCTTCGCCGGGTTGCGCGACGCCTACCGCTACGCGGGCAACCGCACCGCGCTCGAGGTCGAGGCCAAGTACGCCGCCTGGGTCGAGCGCATCGTCTCTCCGCTCGACGCCGAGCAGACGCAGCGGATGCTCAACACCGAGTTCGGCGGCATGAACGAGGTGCTCGCCGAGCTGTACGCCGACACTGGCGACAGGCGCTGGCTGACGCTGTCGGAGCACTTCGACCACAAGGCGGTCATCGACCCGCTCTCGCGCCGCGAGGACATCCTCGCCGGCAAGCACGGCAACACGCTGGTGCCGAAGCTACTCGGCACGCTGGTGCAGTACGAATACACCGGCAGCGCGCGCGACGGGGCGGCCGCGAAGTTCTTCTGGGACGAGGTGGTGACTCACCACACCTTCGCCACTGGAGGGCACGGCCGCAACGAGTACTTCGGCGAGCCCGACAAGCTGAGCGACATGATCGACGGCCGCACGGCGGAGACGTGCAACGTCTACAACCTGATCAAGATGGCGCGGGCGCTGTTCGCCCTCCAGCCCGACATCCGCTACGCCGACTTCCAGGAGCGCGCGCTGTTCAACCACATCCTCGGGTCGATCGACCCCGTCGACGGGGCGATGTGCTACATGGTGCCGGTCGGCCAGGGCGTCGCGCGCGAGTACCAGAACATGGCGCGCAGCTTCACCTGCTGCGTCGGCTCCGGCATGGAGAGCCACGCGCTGCACGGCGACGGCCTCTATTTCGAGGGGCCCGGCCGGTTGTGGGTGAATCTCTACGTGCCCTCGGTCGCCAGGTGGCGGACGCTCGACGCAGCCATTACCACCGAGACGACATTTCCCGACGGCGACACGGCGTTGCTGAGGTTTACGCTGAGGGCGCCGAAGGAGTTCACGCTGGCGCTGCGCAGGCCCTACTGGGCGGGATCAGGCTTCTCGGTAAAGGTCAACGGCGCGCCGATCGTGACGCTCCCGCCAGCGGGCAGCTACGTCGAGGTGAACCGCACGTGGAAGACGGGCGACACCGTCTCGGTCGTCCTGCCGAAGACGCTTCGCGAGGAATCGCTGCCCGACAACCCGGGCCGCGTGGCGCTCATGTGGGGCCCGCTCGTCCTGGCTGGCGATCTCGGCCCTGCCGTGCGCCTCCGCGCAACCGACGAGGACGAGGAGGACCAGAATCCGCCCGTGACCGTGCCCGCGCTGGTCGCCGCCGGGCGGCCGATCGCGTCATGGCTGAAGCCGGTCGCGGGCCGGCCGGGCGCGTTTCGCAGTGACGGCGTCGGGCGCGATCGTGACGTGGATTTCGTCCCCTTCTACGCGCTGCACCGCCGAACCTACGCGGTCTACTGGGACCTGTTCACCCCCGCCCAGTGGACTCTCCGCGCCGCCGACATCATAGCAGCCGAAGCAAAGCGGCGCCGGCTCGAGGCCGCGACGCTTGGCGCCGCGCAGCCGGGCCAGATGCAGGCCGAGCGCGACGCCAACTACCAGGGTGAGAACGTCACCCCCGCGCAGGCGCGCGGCCGCTACGGCCGACGCGGCGCCGGGTGGTTCTCGATGGACCTGGTGGTTGATCCGTCGCAGCCGGTGACGCTGGTCGCGACTTACGCCGGCGACGAGCGGGCGACGCGCACCTTCGACATCCTGGTCGATGGCGCGAAGCTCGCCTCGCAGACGCTCGAACGCCGCAGCCCCGAGAAGAACATCGGCTTCTTCGACGTGGAGTACAAGCTGCCCGCCGGGTTCACCAAGGGAAAGCAGAAGATCACCGTGCGGTTCCAGGCCACCGGGGGGAACGAGCTAGCGGCGGTCTATGGGATCAGGACAGTGAGGACGGGGGAGAGAAAGTAGGAAGTAAGCGGCGGGTTTCACCGCTTCGTCGCAGCGCGGCCTCTCTTCCGCGTCCGCGGCGGCGCCGCGGCCGCGTGGCCGGCGTCGAGCGCTGCTCCGACGGCTTTCGGCAGCCCCGCGCGCACCACCTCGTAGGCCGTCGTCAGGCGTGCCCTGAACTCGCGCTCGGGCAGCGCCGCCAGGGATTCGAGCGTCACCCAGTGGTACTTCCACATGTTGTGTGACGTGGGGACGATGTCGGCCATCTCGACGAGCTCGGCGTAGCCGTCGGGCGTGCAGCGCAGGCTGCAGCTATGCCCGTCGAGATCGATCATCGCGAACATCTTGCCGCCGATCTTGAAGAGCAGGTGGCTCTCCCACTGGACGACCTCGGTCACGTGCGGCAGCGCCAGGCAGTGGTTGCGAATGCTCTCGTTGGTCATGGCGAGGGGGCCCTTGGACCAGCCTACCCTACTGATTGATGTGGACGACCTTGGCGGGCGGGAAGCCGTTGAACCAGGTCGCCGACGCGTTGCTGTAGGCGCCGATGTCCTCGGAGTAGACGAGGTCGTCGAGTTGCAGGTCGGGCAGCGCCTCGGACTGCGAGATCGTGTCGAGGCCGTCGCAGGTCTGGCCGAACACCGCGCACACCTCGGTCGGCTCCTTCCTGAGCGACTTGAAGTGGTACGGGCAGTGGTCGAAGATGATGCCCGAGAAGGTGTGGTAGACGCTGTCGTCGATGTAGTAGCAGGGCCGGCCGTCGCGGATCGCCTTGCCGATGACCGTGGCAATTGACGTCACGGCGGTGGCCACCATGAATCGCCCCGGCTCGGCGATGATCTCCATCTCCTTCGGGAAGAGCCGGTCCACCTCGGCGTTGATCTTCCGGGCGAGCGCGCTGAACGGCGGCACGTGCCGGTTGTAGTGCACCGGGAAGCCGCCGCCGATGTCGAGCACCTTCAGGTCGAACCCGCGCGAGGCCGCCTCCTTCATCACCGCGGCCGACATGTTCAGCGACTGCACGTAGTTCTCGAAGTTGGTGCACTGGCTGCCGACGTGGAAGCTCAGGCCCTCGACGACGAGCCCCGACTCGCGCGCCTCTTCCATCAGCGACACCGCGTCGGCCGGCTCGGCGCCGAACTTGGACGACAGCTCCACCATCGACCCGGTGTTGGGCACGCGAAGCCTCACGAGCAGGCCCGCGCTCGGCGCGTGCTCGGCGATCTTGCCGATCTCCACCCGGTTGTCGAAGGTCACCAGCGGCTTGTACTTGTTTAGCTCCTCGAGGGTCTCCTTGGCCTTCACCGGGTTCGCGTAGACGATCTTGTCCCACACGAAGTCCTGGCGCTCCTTCGCCGGCCGCCGCCGGATCAGCTCGTAGACAAGCATGAACTCGGGGAACGACGCCACGTCGAAACTCGCGCCTGCCTTGTAGAGCGTGTGCACGATCTCCGGCGCCGGGTTCGCCTTGACGGCGTAGTACGCCTGCACACGCGGCAGGTGCCGCTTGAAGGTCGCGTAGTTCTGCCTGATGGCCTCGTGGTCCACGACGACGAGCGGCGTGCCGTGTTCCTCGGCCAGGGCCTGGAGACGCTTGGGGGGGATCTTGGACATGAGGAAATCCAGGGATCTGGGATCGGGGGTCGGGGATCGGGGGTCCGCTCACGGCCGGCGCGACGATCCCTGACCCCTGACCCCTGATCCCTGACCCCTAGAGCACGGGTTCCGACCCGTCGATCATCTTCACCTTGTTGTGCTTGAAGTATTCCTTCGTCAGCGCCTTCACCATCGCCGGCCGTGAGTCGTAAAGCCGCCGCAGCTTGCGCGGCTTGTGCTTCGCCAGCGCGTAGTGCGTCAGGATCGGCATCGCGATCGTCGTGTCGGTGTAGCACACCACGGCGTCGGGCAGCCGGTCCGGGTCCACCTTGCCCCAGCTCACCGCCTCGCTCGGCGTCGCGCCGCTCAGGCCGCCGGTGTCGGGCCGCGCGTCGGTCACCTGCAGGAAGTAGTCCTGGCCGAACTCCTTGATGCGGAGCACTTCCTGGATCTGAGGCTCGGTCTGCAGCATGAAGTTCTTCGGGCTGCCGCCGCCCCACAGCACCACCGCGCTCTTCCCGCCCGAGCGCTTGGCCGCCAGCACGAACGCCGTCGTCTCGTTGACGTCGATCGACGGGTTCAACCGCAGCCTGTTGCCGCGCAGCTCCACGCCGGCCACGTTCATCCCGATCGTCGAGTCGCCGGGCGACGAGGTGTAGCACGGCACGCCGGCGCGATAGGCCGCCGCGAGCACCGACACATTCTTCAGGCCAGCCTTGCGTTCCCATTCCGCCGCGTACTTGCCAAGCAGGTGGTGCAGTTCGGCGGTGCCCATTTCCTTCTGGAACTCGCGCTGGACCAGGATGTTCCGCAGCGTCTCGTCGGTGGCCATCAGGCAGTCGCTGTAGCCCATCAGGACGTCGTAGACGCGAACAATGTCGTTGTTGCGAAGGTCCGTGTCGTCCATCTTGAAGCTGCCCATGCGGATCGGGTAGTTCAAGGCGAAGTGCAGGTCGTGGTAGAGGATCGCCCCGGTGGCGACGATCCAGTCGACGAAGCCGGCCTTGATGAGCGGCACGATCGACGAGCAGCCGAGGCCCGCGGGCGTCAGGGCGCCCGACAGGCTCATGCCGATCGTGACGTCGGGCTCGAGCATCTTCTCGGCGAAGAGCTGGCACCCTTCGCGCAGCCGCCCCGAGTTGTACGCCAGGAAGGCGTCGTCCACGATGTCGGCCAGCTTCTCGCGGCCGGTCAGGTTCTTCGGCAGGACGCGCTTGCCCGCCATGTACTTGTCACGGTTCGGGCACGTCTTCTTCTTGAGCCAGTCGGGCATTTCCGTGAGGTCTGCCCGGTACCGGCGGTGAGAGGGATGCGACATCGTGTGTTTCTTGGCCATGGGATCGGTGCGCTCCAATTCGAGTAGATGAACCCTCGAATTATAGCGGTCCTCGACCCTCGGCTCTAGGCTTTCGGCTTTCGACTCTCGGCGGTGTCCGGCGCTCGTCGGCTTCGGGCTGCTGACTTCAGGCTTCGGGCTGGGGCACGGGCGGAATCTGCCGTACGCGACCCGTGGTCTCTCGCAGGATCTGCAAGTCGCGCACCCGCGTTGACGAACGAACCAGACAGAGGTATCTTCATTGTAGATACAATGAGAACAAGCATCCAACAGTGGGGCAACAGTCTGGCGGTCAGGATTCCATCGGTCTTTGCGCGAGCCCTCGGCCTGGAACGAAACTCGCAAGTGGACCTGACGCTGGCGAAGTCGTCGCTCGCGATCACGCCGATTCGCAAACCCCGGCCACGGCTCGAGGACCTGGTGATCCGGATAACGGCGGACAACACGCACCACGAGGCTCAAACCGGGAAGCCGCGGGGGCGTGAGACGTGGTAGCCCCGCGGATCTACGTGCCCGACCGCGGCGATATCGTGTGGCTGGCGTTCACGCCGCAATCCGGGCGTGAGCAGGCGGGGCGGCGGCCGGCCCTCGTGCTCACTCCGGCTCGCTACAACGACAAGTCGGGGCTTGCCGTATGCTGCCCCGTCACGAGCCGCGTGAAGGGCTACCCTTTCGAAGTGGCGTTGCCGGCGGAGCTGCCCGTGACCGGCGTCATCCTCGCGGACCAGGTGAAAAGCCTTGACTGGCGCGCCCGTGGCGCGATGTTCGCCTGCCGGGCGCCAGACGCCGCTCTCGAAGACACCCTCCTCACGCTTGGCGCGCTGCTGGCCGTCCCAGAGTAAGGCTCAAGACTCAGGGCTCAAGCTGGTGCTACTTCATGGCCAGCCCGAGCAGCGCCATCAGCTTCTTCACCTTCTCGGCCTGCCCGGCTTTCTGCTTGTCGGAGGCCAGCTTCGCCTGGTAGGCCCTGATGGGCGCGGCGCGCTTTTCGGCGATCGCCTGCCTCACCACCTTCACGAGCGCCTCGTCACCGTCAACGAGCGAGACGTAGCGGAGCATGGCCTCGCGGCTGGTCAGCCGCACCGAGCCGAACACGGCGCGCTCGCCGGCCGCGTCCGGTTCGAGCGAACGGCAGTGCATCGTGTGACCGAATGCGAAGGCGTCCCGGAGCTGGAAGTTCCAATCGACACGGTCGTCACCACTGAGCGTCCCGTTCGTCTCGACGATCGTGCCGGGGATGGTCAGGCCGAACGAGTAATGGCGATCCGAGTCCCAGACGGTGATGCCAAGCGTGCGTTGGTAGAGGATCTCGGCCTTCTTCTTGAGCGCATCCTTACCGCCGTAGTCCGCCGCCACCACCCGGTCGAGGCCGGCCTTGAAGGGCGTGCCGGCCCCCTTGTCATCGAACGAGACCAGGGCGTTCTCGCCAATCTCCCACACGGCGGCGACGATGAGGTCGACGATGGCCGGGTCGACGGGACGCCCGTCGTGCCTGGTAATCAGGCCGCGGGTCCGCTCCCGCACGAACGCCTTCATCTTCTCCTCGTCCATGTTCCCCTCGCCGGCGTCCCCGGTCGTCCACCCCATGTCGTATCGCGCGACGATTCCCCGAGCCAAGGGCGTGTCGCTGTTGTCCGAGAGTTCGGGCGCGCCTGCTGTCCGGGCTTCCAGGTACAGCTCCGCGAACATGGCGAAGAGGTTCTTCGACGTCTCGCCCACCCAGCGGACGTAGTCGTCGTAGTCGTAGTCGCGGCCGAGGCCCGCGTCGAGCGCCCCGCGCAGCAATCTGATGTTGATCTGCGAGAGGTCCTCCCGAGCCTTGGCCATCTCGCTCGGCGAGACGATGTCGGTAAGCGTCTCGGTCCAGGTGCGCTCGGTGACGAACCCCAGGTCGCGGATGGCGTAGGCCCGAACGAGGCGGCTGGCCGCGACGCCGTCCGCGGCCACCTCGGCATAGTGGTCGGGCACGGCGCCGACCGACGCGAAGTGTCCCCGTGCCGCGAAGTACTCCGCGTCCTCCTCCTTCTGGGGCGGCGGCAGTCCGGTAATCGCGCCGTCCCAGAACTCGTCCGGTTCGGCTCGGACCAGGCGGCTCTCGAGCCAGAGTTGCGGGCGCCGCGCCGATTCCGGTGTCAGCGCGACGTCCTGCACGATCGCGCGGTCCACAGAGCCGTCCGGGTGGACGACTGTGTGCACGAACTGGGCGTGGTGGCAGCTGGAGGGGCCGCCCGTCGTCGCCGCCGCCAGGAGACCCGCGAGAAGGAAAGCATGGTGCTTCATACCAAGATAGGAAGGAATCTGCGGCAGAGGTTACCGGCGGGCGTCATCGGAACTGACGCAGGGGAATCGGGGCTGACGATGAAGAATCGGTTCTGAGAATGAGGAATCGGAACTGACGCAGAGTCGTCTGACTAGTCACCCTGAGATCCGACTACTCAGCGAAGAACCCGATTCCCCCCCCGGCCGCCGATTCCTCAGCGAAGAACCCGATTACTCGATCGCGCTACTTCGGCCCGAGCGCAACCGTTCTCTTGATGAGCGCCGGGTCGTTCGGCAGCTGGTTCGCCATCTACATGATTCTCGGCGAGAGAAACCCGTCGCGGCCTCAGTCGGCGTCGACGACCCGGTGCCTGGCAATCGCCCTGTTGCAGAGCATCCCGAAGAACGCCTTCCTCAACCTTGCCTTGAGTCGCGAGTCCGCGGGTCCCTGGAGGTACTCCGCGGGGATAACCCTCGCCCAGCACAGGCGGCTGTCGTGCATCTCGGCGGCGCGCGTGACCCACCGCATCATCGCGCCCACCTTTCCACGAACGGCGTTCATCTGTGCGAAGCACAATTCAGGGACGTACTCACTTCGCGCCCTCTCCTCGAGTTCCTGCCAGAGCACGTCAGCCTCGGCGGTCCGACCGGACCGGTGGTAGGCCATGGCCAGGCTCCCCACGAAGTACGGCAGTCTGCGCGAAGCCTCCACCGCCTTCTCCTGGGCGACGATGGCGTCAGCGTACTGACCAGCGGCAAAGCAGGTCTGGCCGAGCCAGCTGTGGAGAATGAAGAAATCGGGATTCAACCGGATGCCGGCCTTGAACTCCGCGATGGCCCTGGGGAAGTCGCGCCTCAAGCCAAAAGCGCACCCGACCACGAAGGCGATGAAGCCGGAGAAGGGGTCGAGAGACTGCGCCTTCAGCGCCTCGGCCATGCCTTCGTCAAGCCGCTCGGCGCTGAGCAGGAGAAAGGAGTAGTAGGCATGGACCGTCGAGGAGTTCGGGCCCAGCCGGACCGCCTCCAAGATCTCCCGCTCGGCCGCCTTCCAATTCCAGTCGTAGATCAGCTGTACATATCCCAGGGCTCCATGAGCCTCTGCACACGTCGGGTCGATGGCCAGGGCCTTGCGAGCGTAGAGCTTCGCCTTTGGGCAGGCGTCGGATGCCGGAACGTCGCCCCAGAAGGCGAGCTGCACGCAGGCGGAGCTCAGACCCCAGTACGCCTGGGCATAATTCGGGTCCTTCTCTGTCGCCTGCTCGAATGCCCGGATGGTCTCCTTGAATCCGCCGCTCGGGTCCCTCCACAGGGAGTGCAGTCCCTTGAGGTAGAGCTCGTGCGCCTCGAGGTTGTCGGTCCTCCGCCTGAAGACCCCCAGCCGTTCCTCCGGCAACAGGGTGAGCTTCAGATGATCGATGATCGCGGCTGTCACTTCGTCCTGGATGGCGAACACATCCTTGATTTCGCGATCGTATCGTTCGCTCCAGAGGTGGCAGCCGTCGGCCACGTTGATGAGCTGGGCGGTAATCCGAAGGGTGTTCCCTGCCTTTCTGACGCTTCCCTCGACGACGGTCTCGACGCCGAGCGCGCGCCCGATCTCACGGATGTCAGCGTTCTTCCCCTTGAAGAAGAACGCGGATGTTCGGGCGACGACCCGGAGGTCCTTGATGCTCGCCAGGCAGTTGATCAGTTCCTCGGCGATGCCGTCGCAGAAGTGCTCCTGGTTCTTTTCCGGACTCATGTCGGCGAACGCGAGCACGGCGACGGAGCGAGGGCCAGAACGCTCTACGGCAAGCCGCGCACCGGTGACTCCCGACTCCCGGTCGTGCGCCAGGCTTCGCAGGTCGGCAAGGAGGTCGGCGGCGCTCTCATAGCGCGCCGCCCTCTCCTTTTCAAGCGCCCTGTTGATCACCCGCCCCAGATTCGGCGGCAGCCCGGCATCCAGGTGCACACCGGCCTCGGGTGTTTTGTGCAGGATCTCGTCGAAGAGTGCCGCCGGCGTTCCACCCTGGAACGGCCTCGCGCCGGTTGCCATTTCGTAGAGCACCACGCCGAGAGAGAACACGTCGGTGCGGGCATCCACTTCCTGTCCTAACGCCTGCTCGGGCGACATGTAGGCCAATGTCCCAACCGTGATGCCCGGGCCGGTCAGGCTGAGACCCGCCGTGTCGGTCGCTGAGGCTGGCGCCCCGGTCACTTCCAGCGTCCGCGCATCGTTCCGGAGCGGTTTGGCCAGCCCGAAGTCCAGGATCTTTGCGTCGCCTCGGTTCGTGATGAAGATGTTGCCCGGCTTGATGTCCCGGTGGACGATCTGCTTGGCGTGAGCAGCGGCGAGGCCATCTGCGATCTGGATCCCGACCCGGAGGATCTCCTCGGCCCCGAGCCGTCTCGCGTGAATACGGGCCGACAGGGACTCGCCCTCCAGCAGTTCCATGGCAATGAAGTGCCGGCCGTCGTGCTCGTCGATGTCGTAGATCGTGCAGATGTGGGGGTGATTCAACGCCGACGCTGCGCGGGCTTCCCGCTGGAAGCGGGCCACCGCTTCACGGTCCTGGGAAAGCCCGTCTGGCAGGAACTTCAGCGCGACCGAGCGCTTGAGCCTGAGGTCGTCGGCCCTGTAGACGACACCCATGCCCCCGCTCCCCAGTTTCTCCCGAACCAGGTAGTGCGAAATCGTGGTGCCGGTCATGGAGAAGGTCCCTGCCGACGGTCCTCTGATCTCTGGTCGCGGCCCCGGGCGTCGTGGCCATTCTAAGCCGGTCGGCGGTGGGTGAGGTATCGCAATCTGCCTTCGTCGACGGCGTCCATACCAAGGGCCGCAGGCGGGAGACCGGGGCTGACCAAGACGGCCCGGCCCGCGGCCGGCGGCGGAGGCGGAAGCTCTGAGCCTTTCCCTGTGCTACTCTCTCCGCTCAACCTCGCGTTCGCCAGTTCCCGGCGACAAGCTCGACCCGTTCTTCAACGGAGGATCCCGTGTCGCGAATCCAGCGTGTCCTGATCGCCGTTGCCGCGGCCGCCCTCGGTTTCGCGCTCGCCCCTTCGGCCTCGGCACAGAAACCACCAACCATGGCGCAGTTTCTCAGTCCAGGCTATCCGTCCTCGCTCGTCTCGGCGAAGAAAGCGGACCGCCTGGTCTGGGTCGTGCTCGACGCCGGCAAGCGGAACATCTACACGGCCGCCGGGCCAGGATTCCGCCCCGTGCGCCTCACGTCGTTCCTCGAGGACAACGGCGTCGACACGGATGAGCCGTCCGTGTCCGACGACGGCTCGATTGTCGTGTTCGTGCGCGGCCACAGCCTGAACCGCGAGGGCTGGGGCGCCAATCCGACGAGCAACCCCGACGGTCCCGAGCGCGCCGCCTGGGCGGTGCGCACGGCGGGAGGCCCGGCCTGGAGGCTCGGCGAGGTCACCGAGCCCGTGCTCTCGCCGGACGGCCGCATCGTCGTCTTCTCGAAGGACGGCCTGATCTACGCCTATGCCGTGGTCCCCGGCGCGCTGCCGCCGGCCATTGCGAGAGGCGAGAAACCGCTCGTCAAGGCGGCGGGCAACAACATCGACCCCAGGTGGTCGCCCGACGGCACGAAGCTGGCCTTTGTCAGCGACCGCGGCGACCACAGCTTCATCGGCATCTACGACGTGCGGAAGCGCACGGTCACGTTCCTCTCTCCCAGCGTCGACCGTGACGCCAGCCCGACATGGTCAGGTGACGGCAAGCGCCTCGCGTTCATTCGCCGTCCCGGCCTGCCGTTCGGCCAGCAGACGCAGTCCGGCAACGGCGGCATCGGCAATCCTCCGGGGCCTGCCTTGAACGCGCAGCCCGGCGGGCGCGGTCAGGGTCAGCGCGGCAGCGCAGCGTTCGGCACTGGCGGCCAGCGCGGCGGCGATCGCGGCGCACCGGCCGGGGCTCCGCTCGCTGGCGTGCCCGGCCTGTACTCGGCGACGTTCTCCGGCGGCTACCGACTCTCGTTCATGGTGGCCGACCTCGCCACCGGCGACGCGCATGAGTTCTGGCATCCCGCGCCCGACGACATGACGTTCGGCGGCGTCAATCGGATCACGTGGGCCGGCGACGTCGTGCTCTTCACGGCCGAGCCCGGCGAGTGGCTGCGGTTCTACTCGGTGAAGGTGGACGGCCCTGCCGCGGATCCCCTGGCGATCACGCCCGACGACGGCTTCATCGAAAGTCAGGCGTTCACGTCGCTCTCCCCGGACGGTCGGACGATGTTCTACTGCAGCAACCTTGGGGACATCGAGCGGCGGCACGTTTGGAAGGTCGCCACCTCGGGCGGGGAGCCGGCACAGGTGACCAGGGGCGAGGGGATTGAGACCTACCCGGTCCCGCTGGCGTCTGGCAAGCAGGTCGCCCTGCTCGCGGCGGATGCCAGGCGCCCGCAGTCGGTCGGTCTCGTGGCCGCCGCGGGCGGCGCGCCGAGGATCGTCTATCCCACGCTGCCGAAGGAGTTCCCGCTCGACTGGCACGTGAGCCCGGAGCTGGTTCTGACCAAGGCGGCCGACGGCCTCGAGATCCACAACCAGCTGTTCCTGCCCAAGGACCTCAAGCCAGGCGAGCGGCGCCCGGCCCTCATCTTCGTGCACGGCGGGCCCGTGCGCCAGATGCTGCTCGGCTACCACTACATGTGGTTCTACCACCTCGCCTACGCGATGAACCAGTGGCTCGCCGCGCAGGGCTACGTGGTCCTCTCGGTGAACTACCGGAGCGGCGTGGGCTACGGCAAGTCGTTCCGCAACGCCCCCAACACCGGCCAGCGCGGCAACGCCGAGTACCAGGACGTCGTTGCCGGCGCGAAGTACCTGCAGGGCCGCACCGATGTCGATCCAAGGCGCGTCGGCATCTGGGGGTTGTCCTACGGCGGCCTGTTGACGTCGGAGGCTCTCGCCCGCAACTCCGACATCTTCGTCGCGGGCGTCGACCTGGCGGGCGTGCATCTCTACGGCAACGCACTCGACCCGGCGAACGTCGCCTACACCTCGTCGTCGGCCTCGGCCGTCGACACGTGGAAGTCGCCGGTCCTGCTCATCCAGGGCGACGACGACCGCAATGTGGCCTTCACGCAGATGACGGGGCTCGTGCAGCTCCTGCGCGCGCGCCACGTCTATCACGAGGTCATCGTGTTTCCGGACGACGTGCACGAGTCGCTGCTCTACAAGCGCTGGCTCTACACGTTCGACCGGATGGAGCAGTTCCTCGATCGCTTCGTCCGCAACGCCGGCCGGCAGCAGTGAGGCGGCCCGGGGAGGATCCCGCGACTATGTCCGACGCGATCGTTCTGAAGAAGCTGACCAAGACGTTCGGGGAGACGGTTGCCGTCTCCGACCTCGATCTCGAGGTGCCCGAGGGCGGCCTCTACGGCGTCATCGGCCCGAACGGCGCCGGCAAGACGACGATGATTCGGATGATCCTGTCGATCATCTTCCCGGACCACGGGGAGCTGTCGGTGCTCGGCCGGACGTCGGCGCTCGAGGCGAAGGATCGGATCGGCTACCTGCCGGAGGAGCGCGGCCTCTACAAGAGGATGCGCGTCGGCGAGTTCCTGCTCTACATGGCCCGGCTGAAGGGGCTCGACGGGAGCGGGCTGCGCGGCGAGGTCCGGAAGTGGCTCGAGCGGGTGGACCTCGCGGACTGTGAGAACAAGCGCTGCCAGGAGCTGTCGAAGGGGATGCAGCAGAAGGTCCAGTTCGTCGCGGCGGTCATCCACCGCCCGGACCTGCTGATCCTCGACGAACCGTTCAGCGGCCTCGACCCGGTGAACCAGCGGCGCTTCCGCGATCTCGTTCTCGAGGAGCACCGCCGGGGCGCGACGATCGTTTTCTCGACGCACATCATGACGCACGCCGAGCAGCTGTGCGACCACGTGGTCATGATCCACCGGGGCCGGAAGATGCTGGACCGGTCCACAGCCGACATCCGGGAGGCGTTCGATCCACACCGGATCCTGTTCGAGCCGCTCGACCCCGCGAGCGATCCCGGGAAGCTCAGGGCGCTCGCCGGTGTGGCGTCGGTCGTGCCGGACGGCCAGGCCTGGGACATCGCGCTCGAGCCCGCGGCCGGCGCCGCGGAGGTGATGCCCCGGCTGCTCACGGCCGTCGCGGCGTCGCGTGTCGAGATCAGGCGGCCCACGCTCGAGGACGTGTTCGTCAGCATCGTGACCGGCGGGGCCGCCACCGCGGCCGACGATGACGCGCGGCTGCGGGCCGCGGTGCGCGACGGGGGGGAGGGGCGGCGATGAAGAAGATGCTGTACGTCGCGGGACGCGAATTCATGGCGACGGTCACCACGAAGGGATTCGTCTTCGGGATCCTGGTCGCGCCGCTGGCCATCGCGCTCATCATCTACCTCCTGCCGCGCTACCTGACCAAGGCCCCGCCCAAGGTCGAGGGGCAGGTGGTGATCATCGATCCCACCGGCGCGGTGGCCGAAGGGGTGGCCGCGTACCTCACGCCCCAGCGCTTCGCGGAACGGCGGGCGAAGACGACGCGCGACATCGAAGACGCCACGTCGGCGACGCTTCGAGGCGCGACCGCCGCCTCGCCCGGCGCGAGCGCCGCCGTGAAGCAGTCGATCGACACGGCGCTCGGGTCGGTGCCGCGCCTGCAGGTGGTCACGCTGCCCGGCGGGAGCGACCTGGACGCAGCCAAGGCGCCGCTGAAGGTGCCGCTACCCGACCACGGGGCCGGGCCGGACACCCGGCTCGCGGTCATCGTCGTGGACGCGGACGCCGTCCGCCCTGCAGACGGACGGGAGGCCTTTGGGACCTACGAACTGTTCGTGCGGGACAAACTGGACGACCGGCTCGTGGACGACCTCCACGCCGCCATGCGCGAGGCGATCGTGGCGTCCCGCCTGCAGGCGTCAGGGTTCGACGCTGGGCGAATCAAGGTGCTCACCTCGGTGCCTCGCCCCGACTCGCGGACGGTCACCGCGGAGGGGGAACGCACGACGAACAAGGAGTTGAACACCATCCTCCCCGCCGCGTTCATGATCCTCCTGCTGGTCTCGGTGATGACGAGCGGCCAGTACCTGCTCACCTCCACCGTCGAGGAGAAGTCGAACCGCGTCGTGGAAGTGCTGCTCTCGGCGGTGTCGCCGATGGAACTGATGACCGGCAAGATCCTGGGCCAGATGTGCGTGGGCCTGCTCGTGCTGGCGCTCTACGCCGGCCTGGGCGTGCTGGCGCTTGTGTCGTTCGCCACCGTCGGCCTGGTCGATCCGTTCCTGCTGGTGTTCCTTCTGGTCTTCTTCGTGATCGCGTACTTCATCTTCGCGTCGATGATGGCGGCCATCGGGTCGGCGGTCAACGAGATGCGCGAAGCGCAGTCGCTGATGACGCCAATCATGATGATCATGATGATTCCGTGGATCATCTGGCTGCCGCTCAGCCGGGAGCCCAACTCGCTGCTCGCCGTCGTGCTCAGCTTCGTCCCGCCGTTCAGCAGCTTCGTCATGCTGCTGCGGATGACCTCGGTGGCGCCGCCGCCGATGTGGCAGGCCTGGGCGTCGGTCGTCGTGGGCGCCGTCGGCGTCTACGCGGCGCTCTGGTTCGCCGCCAGAGTCTTCAAGGTCGGGCTCCTGATGTACGGTAAGCCGCCGACCTTCGGTACGCTCGTGAAGTGGGCGAGGATGTCGTAGCGATTGGTCCCTTGGCGCGCTCTGACGGCCTGGGCTATGCTTCCGGCCGCTCCCGGGGGATGAGTTCCACATGCCATCTGACGGCCCGACCGACAACGGTTCGCCGCCCCGCCCGATCCGCCTGAACGGCTGGAAGGAAATCGCCTCGTATCTCGACAGAGGCGTACGAACCGTCCAACGCTGGGAGAGGGACGGGGGACTCCCCGTGCGTCGGATTGGCACGGGGGGAGGCGAAGTTGTCTACGCGCTGGTGGAGGAGATCGAGCGGTGGCTGGATTCGGCGGCGGCAAAGAGTGCCACCGGTGATCCGCCAGACCCGAACGAAGCGCCTGGCAATTCGAAGCATGGAGCCGCAGCAGCCACCGGCGGCAAGCCGGGCGCCACGGCCCGGCCCGCCATGTCGCGGCGGAGGGCGGCCTGGGTCGCGAGCGGCGCGGTCCTCGTGGTGGTCGTCCTGGCCACCCTCGCGTGGACCTGGGTCGACCATCGCGCGGCAGCCGAGCAACCAGCTTCCTGGAAGGTCGCCAACAACGCCCTGGTCGTCTTCGACCGGGCTGGCCGCGTCTTGTGGACACATCCCTTCGATTTCCGCCTGACCGAATCGGCTTACCAGAAGGGGCCAGCGGCGAACGAGGACCTTCAGCCGGTGGTGATCGACGACATCGACGGCGACGGCAACCTAGAGGTGCTGTTCGTATCGGAGCCGTGGCTGCCCACCAGCCACGGTCTGTACTGCTTCGACCATCGCGGCAATCTGCTGTTTCATCACGCGCCCCCTTCTGTGGTTCGATTCGGCGAGCAGACCTACGGCCCGCCGTGGCGCGGTGCGTTCGTGTCCACCACCGGCCTTCCCGGCCGACCCCACGACATCTGGTTCGTGTCCACCCACATCAGGGACTTCCCCACGGTCCTCGAGAAACTCGATGTCTCGGGACACGTCAAAGGGCAGTACCTGGAGCAACGGGCAGATCTACGCGGTTGTGACATGGCAGCTCGCAGGGCGGTCGCTCGTGTTCGTTGGAGCGTGCAGCAACGAGTTCAAAGGCGGCAGCCTTGCGGTACTGGACGCTATGGATCCGAGCGGTGCCGCGCCAGCCGCCGAGGATTACTACCGGTGCGTTGGCTGCCCGGCAGGCGCGCCCCTCGCGTTCCTGGTCTTTCCGCGACTTGATGTCACCGCCGCCCTGAGTTCGTACTCTGTGGTCATGAACGCGTATGTCGACACATTGGGCCAGGTCATGGTGGACCTCAGGCACGCGGCGGGCGAACACGTGACGCCCGAGCTTCAGCGGAGCGCGACCAGTCACTACACCCTGGATTCTCAGTTTCGCGTGACGAAGGCCGAGCTCGGAGACAAGGTGGAGCCGGTCCATCGGGCACTCGAACGCGAAGGGCTGCTCGACCATCCGTTCAGCACAGAGTACGACAGCCGGTTCCTGTGGCCAGTTCTCCGGTGGGACGGGTCCAAGTTCGTGGAGATCGCCGGTCCAGAGCCTCGCGAGCGACGCTGACCGCCGTCGGCCGTCCGCCGTCAGCCTGTTCTTGGGATTAGAATATCCCCCGTGACCTACGACCACCTGGTGAGGCTGATCCGGCGGCGCATCGCCGCGACGCCCGACGGCGTGGCGATGCGCTACGAGGAAGGCCCCGAGTGGCGCGGGATCACCTACGGCCAACTCGGCGCCCACGTCGACGCCGTGGCTTCCTGGCTCATCGATGCCGGCATCCGCCGGGGTGACAGGGTCGCGATCTACGCGGCGAACAGCCCGTGGTGGACGATCGCCGACCTGGCCACGCTCGCCGCCGGCGCCATTACCGTTCCCATCTACCCGACCAACACCGCCCTCCAGGCGGGGTACATCGTCCGCGACGCCGGCGCGAAGATCGTCTTCGTCGGCGGCGCCGAGCAGTACCATCACCTCGGCGGCGTGCGCGGGAACGCAGGCCCGATCGAGCGCGTCGTCTCCTTCGACGCCGGGATCGCGCTGGACCTGATCGACTCGTGCCCGATGTCCGTGCCGCTCGCCCACCCGGTGTCGCCCGATCTCGTGACCCGCAGCGGGGCCGCCAGCCTCGACGACGTGGCGACGATCATCTACACGTCGGGCACGACGGGCGAGCCCAAGGGCGTCGTCCTCACCTTCGAGAACCTGGTGGTGCAGTTCGAGGCGCTCGACCGGTTCTTCTCGGTCACCGAGCAGGACCGCTCGCTCTGCTTCCTGCCGCTCAGCCACGCCTACGAGCGGGCCTGGACCTTCTATGTCCTCTACCGCGGGGCGCAGAACTTCTACCTCGAAGACCCGAAGCGCGTCATCGACGTCATGCCAGTGGTGCGGCCGACCTGCATGGTGAGCGTGCCGCGGCTCTACGAGAAGATCCACTCGACGGCCCGGCACAGGGTCAGCCAGGGATCGGCGCTCAAACGGAAGCTGTTCGAGTGGGCCGTCGGCGTGGGCGGCCGCTACGCGCGCACCGTGAAGCGCGGCAGGCGCGTCGGCCCGGTGCTCTCGGCCGAGCACGCCGTGGCCGACCGTCTCGTCCTCCACAAGATCCGCGACATCGTCGGCGGGCCGAAGAACTTCTTCTCGGCCGGCGGCGCGGCGCTGGCCAAGGAAATTGAGGAGTTCTTCTTCGCCGCCGGGCTGCTCATCTGCGAGGGCTACGGCCTGACCGAGACGGCGCCAATGGTGACGTGCAACCGGCCCGGCGACTTCGAGTTCGGGACGGTCGGCAAGGTGATTCCCGGCTGCGAACTGAAGATCGCCTCCGATGGCGAGATCCTCGTGCGCGGCCGCAACGTCATGCGCGGCTACTACGGGAAGCCAGCGGCGACGGCCGAGGCGTTCGAGGACGGCTGGTTCAAGACCGGCGACATCGGCGCGCTCGACGACCGGGGATTCCTGCGGATCACCGACCGCAAGAAGGACCTCATCATCACCTCGGTCGGGAAGAACATCGCGCCGAGCCGGATCGAGGCCGTCATCGGCCAGGACTACTACATCGAGCAGGTGGCGGCCATCGGCGACGGGCGGCAACACGTGTCGGCGCTGGTCGTGCCGCACTTCGAGGCGCTCGAGCAGTGGGCCAGGGACCGCGGGCTCACCTTCGACTCGCTGCGGGCGATGGTCAAGGACCATCGGATCGTGGACTTCATCGGCAAGCGGATCGACGAGCGGCAGGCCGTGCTGCCGCAGCATGAGCAGGTGAAGAAGTTCACCCTGCTCTCCGAGCGGTTCAGCCAGGCGACCGGCGAGTTGACGCCGACGCTCAAGAACATCCGCGCCGCCATCGCCAAGAAGTATGCCGAGGTGATCGAGGCGATGTACGCCTCGGCGCATCATCATCATCGGAACTGACGATTGAGGAATCGGAGCTGACGGTTGTCAATCGGTTCTGACGATCATCAATCGGCACGAGTGTCCCGATTCCTCTGCGAAGTCCCCGATTTCCCTGCGAAGCCCCCGATTACGCCGGCGGCTCCTGAAACGCCCAGCCGCCTGACGGCGTAAGGGGATATGATCGCCGCCGATCTCGTGGCGGAGGTCTCTTCGTCGAGCGTTCCTTCAGATTCCCTCGCCTTCCCACAAGGAGGAGCAGTGTTCAGGTCATCACGGAAACTCCTGTTCTTGAGCGCCTTGGCGGCCGTCGTCTGCGTGCTCGGAGCGTTCGACTACGCCCAGAGCCAGCAGCAGCAGGCCACGAGCCTGGTCACCGCCGAAGATTTCAACCAGTTCTCGTGGCGGTTTGTCGGCCCGATGAGCTTCTCGGGCCGGACCAGCGGATTCGCCGTCCCGCGCGGGCAGAGCCAGACCTACTACGCCCTCATGGCGTCGGGCGGGATCTGGAAGACCGAGGACGGCGGCACCCACTTCGAGCCGATCTTCGAGCATTACGGCACCGAGAGCATGGGCTGGCTGGCCATCGCGCCGTCGAACCCCAACATCCTCTACCTCGGCACCGGTGAGCCGATGCACGCCCGCGCCAGCACGCACGGCAACGGGATGTGGAAGAGCACCGACGCCGGCAAGACCTGGACGCACATCGGTTTGGAGAAGAGCTACTTCATCCCGATGGTCGCCGTCGACTCGAAGAACCCCGACATCGTCTACGCGGCGGCCGAGGGGAAGCTCTACGACAACGAGATGGACTGCGAGCGCGGCCTGTTCAAGTCGACCAACGGCGGCAAGACCTGGGCGAACCTGGGCCCGATGAAGGACCGCGGTGTCAGCGACCTCTACCTCGACCCCCGCAACTCGAACATCATCATCACCTTCGCCTACAAGCCCTACCGCCGCGCGTGGACCTATGACGACCGCAACGCGGACAATGGCGTCTTCAAATCGACCGACGGCGGCAAGACCTGGACGCGGCTGACCGCGGGGCTGCCGGCCAAGGGCACGCCTCTCGGGCGCGTGGGCTTCGCTTACTTCGACAAGAACCCGAACATCATCTACGCGCGCGTGGACGAGGAAGTCGTGGTCGGCTTCCCCGAGCGCGACGGCGTGGTCAACTTCCGCGTGGCACCGGCCGGCGGGCGCGGGGGCGGCGGCGGCTTCGGCGGCGCGGCCATGGGCACGGTGCTGTTCCACGAGGGCATGACGGCGGCGAAGTTCAAGGCGTTCCAGATCAAGCCCGACATGGCGGCGCTCGCGCCGAAGTTCACGCCGGTCACCGGCGGCGACGAAGCCGACCTGGTGGCGAAGTTCAACGCGCTCGTGCAGGACAAGGACTTCGTAACCACGAGCGGCGCGGACGTCGCGAAGCTGCAGGCCGCGGCGAAGAAGGCCTACCCGGACAACACCGCCCTGCTCACCAACATCGAGGAAGTCCAGAAGCTGATGGCCAAGCCGGCGCCCGCCGCTGATTCGACCGAGGCCAAGGCCCGTTTCCAGCTCGTCAACCGCAACGTCCTCGAGATCCTCTACGAGGGCGCCATCGCCAATGCGGCGCCGGTCAAGATGAACGGCGTGGTCTACCGCACCGACGACCAGGGCAGGACCTGGAAGCGGATGACCGAGTACAAGCTCTCGACGCCGGCCGCGCCGACGATCCCGCAGGAGGCCGAGCAGGAGCTCGACCCGGCGGCACAGGCGCGCGAGAACGAGGAGGCCGAGGGGCGCGCGGCGCTCGGCATCGCCGACGGCCAGGCCCCGGCTCAGCAGGCCCAGGCACCGGCCAGGACGCCGGCGCAGGGCCGAGGTCAGGCCGCCGCTCCGGCGGCGCCGGCCCAGCCGGAAGCCCAGCGCGGAGGCCGCGGCGGCGCGCCGATCGCCGGCAGCGCCCAGATCAACCAGACCGAGGGCGGCTACTACGGCCGGATCATGGTCGATGGAACCGACGACAAGATTCTCTACTGCGGCGACACCAACACCACCGTATCCAAGGACGCCGGCAAGACGTTCACCGTCGCCCCGTGGGACCGCGGCCAGAGCGCTCGCATCCACGTCGACCACCGCTACGTGTGGGTGGACCCGCTCCACGGCAAGCACATCCTGAGCGGCAACGACGGCGGCGTGGCCGAGAGCTGGGACGGCGGCGAGCACTGGAGCGAGAAGGCCACCATCAACGCCCAGCAGTTCTACGACGTGTGGGTGGACAACGAGCAGCCCTTCAACGTCATGGGCGGCACGCAGGACAACGGCGCGTGGCTCGGGCCAACGCAGAACCGCAACAGTTACGGCATGTTCGGCAACGACTGGACCTACCTGCCGACCGGCGACGCGTTCGTCGTCGTCCGCGACTGGTGGAATCCCGAGTATGTCTACTACGAGAGCCAGTTCGGCGCGTCGAGCCGGATGAACCTCAGCACCGGCGAGGTCAGCTCGCTGCAGCCGCGCCTGACGCCGCAGCAGCTCGCCGCCGGCCAGCCGCCGCTCCGCTTCCAGTGGAACGCGCCCATCGTCCTCTCGCCTCACAACCCGGGCGTCGTCTATGTCGGGTCGCAGTACGTGTGGCGCTCGATGAGCCGGGGCGCGCCGGGATCGTGGGTGCGCATCAGCCCCGATCTCTCGAAGGCCGACCCGAAGAAGCTCGCGGAGGCCAAGAAGACCAACCTGCAGTGGGCCACCGTCTACACCATTTCGGAGTCGCCGCGGAAGCCGGGCCTCATCTGGGCCGGCACCGACGACGGGAATTTGTGGGTGACGCCGGACGGCGGCGTGAACTGGACCAGCATCATGGCCCAGTTCTACGACGTCGCCTGCAAGCCGAAGGCGGGCGCGAAGGGTGACCTCATCCCGTGCGACCGGTGGGTGAAGCGCGTGGTGGCGTCGGCGCACGACGACAACACAGCCTACGTGGGCTTCAGCGGCTACCGCACCAACAACGAGGACACCACCTGGCTGTTCGTCACCAAGGACCTCGGCAAAACCTGGACGAACATTTCGGGCGGCATGAACAACCCGATCTTCGACGTCGAGGAGGACCCGGACAACGCCAGCGTCCTCTACCTCGGCACCGAGTACGGCGTGTTCGTGACGATCGACCAGGGCAAGAGCTGGACGGCGTTCTCGACCTCGGCGCCGAACACCGTGATCCGCGACCTGGCGATCCAGAAGCGCGACCGCGAGATGGCCATCGGCACGTACGGCCGGGGCATCTGGGTGGCCGACATCGGCCCGATCAAGGAGTTCACGCCGGCCGTGTTTGGCGAGGCCGCCCACCTGTTCGATCTGAAGACCACGATCAAGTGGAACCGGTTCGAGCGGCGCGGCGACACGCTCGGCGAGCTGGCCAAAGTGGACAACCCGCCGGTCGGCTCGACGATCTACTACTACCTCAAGACCGACGCCGAGAAGGTCACCGTTACGATCAAGGACCTCGAGGGGACGACCATCCAGACGCTCACGCCGAGCGCCAAGAAGGGGTTGCAGAAGGTCTTCTGGGGCCTCAACCGCGCGCCGGTGGCTGGCCAGGGCGGCGGGATGCGCGGCGGCGGTGGCGGGCGCGGCGGGTTCGGCGGCAACATGGTGGACCCGGGCGTCTACAAGGTGACGCTGACGGTGAACGGCAAGGATGTCGCCACCAAGAAGCTGACGGTGAGTCCGGATCCGATGTTCAAATAGGGGTCAGGGATCTGGGATCGGGGGTCAGGGATCAGGGACAAGGGGGCCGGGTGCGGTACGCCGCGCCCGGCCCTTCCCGTCTCCGGCCTTCCGGTGCTCACATCTCCGATCCCCGACCCCTGATCCCCGATCCCCGAAGCCGTTACTTCCCTGCGGGCACGCTCACGATCTCGACGTCGATCGTGATTGCCACCGCGTCGCCCACGACCACGCCGCCACCTTCGAGCACCTTGTTCCAGATCAGGCCGAAGTCCTTCCGGCTGATCTTCGTGGTGGCCGACGCGCCGACGCGCGTCACGTTCGCCGGGTCCTTGACCGGCGCAGATGGTCCTTCCACGTCGAGCACGACCTGCCGTGTGACACCCCGGATCGTGAGATCGCCCGTCACCCTCGCGCTGCTCGGACCCGCGACTTCGACCTTTGTCGACTTGAACGTGATCGTTGGGTACTTCGCCACGTCCAGGAGGTCGGGGCTGCGCAGGTGGTTGTCCCGCGCCGGTTCGTGCGTGTCGATCGATGCCGCGTCGATCGCGATGCTCACGACCGCCGAAGACGGGTTCTTGCCGTCCCAGACGACCGTGCCGGTCGTCCTGGTGAACTGACCGCGAACGGTGGACACCGTCATGTGCTTCACGCCGAACTGGGTCGCCGTGTGGACAGGATCGATCTGCCAGGTGGTCGCCTGGGCGTACACGGGCGAGGCGGCGAAAGCGATCAGCAGTGCCGACACGAAGGACAAGCGTCTCCGGGTCATCGTCGACTCCTTGGTGGGAAGCAGCCTCATAGACAGGATATTCGGTATTCGATGCGCAGCGTCAAGATCTTCAGGGCGCCCGACGGCGAAGACCACGCCCTATGCCCGGCCCCGTCGTTGTCCCGCTTGGCGCGTGCGGCCCCTGTGACGTACAGTGTCAACGGCACCCCAGTGACACGCTTCCCGAGAGTATCGGTGCCGGAGGTCTATGGACTATTCCGAGCGGCTTGAAAACGTGGCGGTGCTGGGCGCCGCCGGTAAGATGGGCAGCGGCATCGTGCTCCTGGTGGCGATGGAGATGGCGGACACCGCCCTGCGGCCAGAGTTCACGTCGCGGCGCTTCGTCCTGCACGCCGTGGACATCTCGCACGAGGTCCTCACCGGCCTCGTCAGGTACCTCCGCGAGCAGGTGCAGAAGTCGGCCGAGAAGCGGATCGTCGCGCTGCGCATGGTCTACGCCGACCGCCCTGACCTCATCGACAACGCCGATATCGTCCGCCAGTACGTCACCGACGTCCTCGACATCGTCCGCCCGACGACGATGCTGGAGGCGGCGGCCGAGGCGAACGTCATCTTCGAGGCCGCGCCAGAGAATCTCGACCTCAAGCTCAAGTTGTTCGCCAAGACCGCGTCGGACAACCCGCGGCAGCCCTGGGTCTTCACCAATACATCGTCGATCCCAATCGAGGAGATCGCCGAGAAGGCACGGCTTGGCAGCCGGGTGATGGGGTTCCACTTCTACAACCCGCCAGCCGTGCAGAAGCTGGTCGAGCTCATCCGCGGCCGCTCGACGTCGGACGAGGTGGCGGCCTTTGCGACCACGCTCTGCAAGAAGCTGAGGAAGGTCGTGGTGCCGTCGGCCGACGTGGCCGGGTTCATCGGCAATGGCCACTTCATGCGCGACCTGCTGCACGGAATCGCCGAGGTCGACCGCCTGTCGAAGACCATGCCGCTTGTCGAGGCGGTCTACTCGGTGAACCGCGTGAGCCAGGACTTCCTCGTCCGGCCGATGGGCATCTTCCAGCTGGCCGACTACGTCGGTCTCGACGTGGACCAGTGCATCATGGCGGTGATGAACGCGAGGCTGCCAGGCGCCAACCTGCACAGCCCGATCATCGATCGCCTGATGACGCTCGGCGTGCGCGGCGGGCAGAACCACGACGGGTCGCAGAAGGACGGGTTCCTCCAGTACGCCAAGGGGACGATTGTCGGTGTCTACGACCCCGACGCGAAGAAGTACGCGCCGCTCTCCGATTTCCAGGCGGCCTGCGACGCGCGGCTCGGGCCGCTGCCAGAGCCGGCCGTCGTGTGGAAGGACGTCGTGCGCGACAAGGGCAAGGACGCGCGCCTCGCGCAGTTCTTCGGCGCGCTCGAGTCGATGAAGACCGCCGGCGCCGAGCTCGCGCTCGCCTACGGCGCCCGGTCGCGCGCCATCGGGCTCGAGCTCGTGAGCGACGGGGTCGCCAAGAGCGCGGACGATGTCAACCAGGTGCTGCTGACGGGTTTCTTCCACGCTTACGGCCCGATCAACGCCTATTTCGGGTGATGAGATTCTCCCTTGTAGGCACAGGGCTTTAGCCCTGTGCGAGTAGCTCGGGTGATGAAGGTATGAACAAGCTGCGACGCAAGGTCTACATGACGGCCGGCTACAACACGGTGTCGATGGGCACCGGCCGCAAGGAGTTCCACCCGAAGAAACCGAGGCCCGGCCTCGAGGACTACATCCGCGAGGCTGGCCGCGGCACGCTCCAGCAGGTCGGCGGCGCCGAGAATATCGACGAAGGCGTCATCGGCAACTTCATGGCCGCGCGCTTCAACAGCCAGGGGAACCTCGCGGCGCTCATCCCGGCCATCGACGAGGGGCTGCAGTGGAAGCCGTGCACGCGGGTCGAGGGAGCCTGCTGCTCGGGTGCGCTGGCGCTGGCCTCGGGGATCAAGGCCGTGCTGGCCGAGACATCGGAGATGGTGCTGGCCGTGGGCGTCGAGGTGCAGAACACCGTCAAGGCCATCTACGGCGCGGACATCCTGGCGACCGCCGGGTGGAGCCGCGAGCGGAAGGCGGGCCACGCCTACTTCTTTCCCGGCAAGTTCAGCGACCGTGCCGGCGCCTACTTCGAGAAGTACGGGCGGGAGCGGACGCGCAAGGCAATGGCGCGGTGGTACCGCAACGCGATCGAGAATGCGCGCCTCTGCCCGACGGCCCAGGAGTTCACCAACACGACGGCGGACCTCGAGGCCCTCGCGCTCACCGAGCCCAGCCCCTCGTCGTTCGTCGACCACCTGAACGTGTTCGACTGCTCCAAGGTGTCCGACGGCGCGTCGGCGATCGCCGTCGCGTCGGAGGAAGGGCTGGAACGGGCGGGCATCCCGAAGAGCGCGGCAGTGGAGATCGCCGGCTTCGGGCAGGCCGAGGCGGACCTGACGGCGCCGCCGCCCGACCTCACGCGGCTCGAGACGACGCGGCGAGCCGTCGAGCGGGCGTTCGAATCGGCGGGCATCACGCCCAGGGACCTGGCGACGGTCGAGACGCACGACTGCTTCACGATCGCCGGGATCATGGCCGTCGAGGCCATCGGACTCGCGGGGATCGGCAAGGGTCCGGACTACGTGCTTGCCGGGCAGACGTCGCGCGGCGGACGGGTGCCGTTCAACACGACCGGCGGCCTGATCGGGTGGGGCCACCCGACCGGCGGCACTGGCGTGCACCAGGCGGTCACGATCTGGGAGCAGTTGACCGGGCGCGCCGGGCAGGCGCAGATCGAGATCTCCGAGGACCGTCCCTACGGCCTGACGGTCAACATGGGCGGCGACGACAAGACGCTGGTGGCGATTGTCTACCGCCGCGGCTAGTTCGCCGCGGCGGTTTCTCGGCTCGCGGCCCTCGGCTTTCGGCCGTCGGCCGTTCACGCGTGCGAGGCACGCTCGGGGAGCCGCAACGTGAGCGCCGCGGCAAACGCCGGCAGGACACCGAGGATCAACAGCGCCGCCTGGAGGCCGACGGCATCCCCAATCATGCCCACCAGCGGCACGGCAAGTCCGCCGACGCCCCAAGCCACGCCCAGCATCAGCGACGACACGGTGCCGGTCGCCACCGGCGCGATCGCATGCGCGTAGGCGATGTTGACCGGCAGCGTCGAGCCGAGGAAGAAGCCGCCAGCCGTCAGCAGCAGCAACCCCGGCACGCCGGGAACGATCAGTGCCGCGAGCAGCAGCGGCACCGACAGCGCCAGCGTCCAGGCAATGACCCGCCGCGGGCCGAAGCGATCCGCGCACGGCCCGCCCGCCAGGCCGCCAACGCTGCCCGACACCAGGTAGGCCCCGACCGCGAAGCCCGCTTCGGTCATCGACATGCCGCGCCTGGTCATCAGCACCGGCAGGAACGTCGAGTAGCCGATCGAGACCACCGTCCGCAGCACCACGGCCGCCCACAGCAGCGCGAGCGGCACCGCGTACGGCTTCAGCGCGCCGAACCCCGTTGGCGCGTGCCCGTGCGACAGCCTCACGTCGGGGACGCGCCAGAGAATCACGTACAGCACGGCCAGCGCCGGCAGCGCGAGCCACGGCGTCCTGGTGATGCCGAACGCGGCCACGTAGGGCGCGAACAGCATCGGCGCGACGGCGTTGCCGATGGCCCCGCCGGTGACGTGCAGCGACATGGCCGTGCCGCGGCGCGCGCCGCCAATCCGGTTGACGATCGCCGCCGCCGTGGGATGGAACGCCGCGCTGCCCAGGCAGCCGATGACGAGGATTGTCCCGAGCATCAGCGGCGTCGTCGCCAGCCCGGCGAGGCTGGTGACGCCAACGGCGACGAGCGGGCCGACGACAGCCAGCATCCTCGGCCGCCAGCGGTCGGCGAGCGGGCCGAAGACGAGCTGGGCGATCGAGCCGGCAATCTGGATGGCCGCCGCGATGATGCCGGCGGCGGTCAGCGACAGCCCGAGGGTGGAAATGAAGACGGGCAGCAGCGGCGCGTACATGTTCATGAACACGTCGTTGACGCCGTGCGTTCCCGACAGAGCCAGCACCGCGCGCGGCACCCCGAGCACGCGCGGCTCGGCGCGATCCAGGTCCGGTCCGTTTTCGTCTAATACAATCGCCTGCGGTTCGTATTCCACGGGAGTCCTTGCCTGGCCGACCGTCAATCATAGCCGACGGCCGGCCGGCCCGACGCGCGCCCAGCGCGAGTGGAGGTATAGTCTCTGCTTATGAAACGCCTTCTTCTGATCGTCGTCGTGCTCACGTTCATCTTCGCGGGCCACTCCGGCCCGAGCGCCCAGGCCCCAGAGGCGCGACTGCTCCGCTTCCCCGCCATCCACGGCAGCCAGGTGGTCTTCACCTACGCCGGCGACCTGTACTCCGTCCCCTCGACCGGCGGCGTCGCCCGCCGGCTGACAAGCGACGTCGGGTTCGAGATGTTCGCGCGCTTCTCGCCAGACGGGAAATGGCTTGCCTTCACCGGCCAGTACGACGGCAACACCGAGGTTTACCTGATGCCGTCGGAAGGCGGCGTGCCCAAGCGCCTGACCTGGACCGCCACGCTGGAGCGCGACGACGTGGCGGACCGAATGGGGCCCAACAACCTCGTGATCGGGTGGAAGGACGACTCGCACGTCCTGTTCCGCTCGCGCCGCACCGAGTGGAACGACTTCCTCGGCCAGCTCTATCTCGTCAGCGTGACCGGCGGTCCGCTCGAGGAGCTGCCGCTGCCCCGCGGCGGGTTCGCCTCCTATTCGCCCGACGGCCAGCAACTCGTCTACAACCGCGTGTTCCGCGAGTTCCGCACCTGGAAACGTTACCGCGGCGGGATGGCCGACGACCTGTGGCTGTACGACTTCAAGACGAAGGTCACCACCGATCTCACGAACAACCCGGCGCAGGACATCATCCCGATGTGGAAGGGGAACAAGATCTACTTCCTCTCCGATCGTGACGAGCCGTTCCGGATGAACCTCTACAGCTACGACCTCGGGTCGAAGCAGACCAGGAAGCTCACGAGCTTCACCGACTACGACATCAAGTTCCCCTCGCTCGGCGACACGGCCATCGTGTTCGAGAACGGCGGCTACATCTACCGATTCGACCTGGCCAGCGAGAAGGCCGAGAAGGTGCCGGTCACGATCGCCGAGGACTTCGACAGCGGGCGCCCGGCGACGGTGGACGTCAGCCACAGCGTCACGAACTTCGAGATCGCGCCCGACGGCAGCCGCGCCCTCTTCGGCGCGCGCGGCGACGTCTTCACCGTGCCGGCCAAGTACGGCCCGACGCGCAACCTCACGCACACGCCCGGCGTGCACGAGCGCGACTCGAAGTGGTCGCCCGACGGCCGCTGGATCTCCTACATCTCCGACGCCACCGGCGAGGACGAGATTCTGGATCAGCCCGCAGGACGGCCAGGGGCCGGCCGTGCAGCTCACCAAGGGGAGCGACAACTACAAGTTCCACCCCGTCTGGTCACCCGACAGCAAGAAGATCCTGTGGTCGGACCGCAAGCAGCGGCTCCTCTTCGTCGATCTCGACACGAAGACCGTCACGACGGTGGTCGAGTCGCCGGTTTACATCGTCAGCGACTACGCCTGGTCGCCAGACAGCCGCTGGATCGCCTACGCGAAGCCCGAGGACGAGACGATGGGGCGGATCTTCCTCTACTCCCTCGACTCGAAGCAGTCGGCGCCTGTGACCGACGGCTGGTTCGCGGTGGCCGATCCCGAGTTCAGCAGCGACGGCAAGCTGCTCTTCTTCGTCTCGGCGCGCTCCTTCAACCCGACCTACGGGCAGGAGGAGTTCCAGTACGTCTACAACAACATGTCGAAGATCTACTTCGTCACGCTCGCCAAGGACGTGAAGAGCCCGCTCGCGCCCCGCAGCGACGAAGTGAAGGTCAAGGAAGAGGTGAAGCCGCCGATGCCGGCCGAGGCCAAGGCCGACGCGGCCGCCAAGCCGACGCCCCAGGCAAAGGCCAGCGAACCGAAGAAGGAGGAGCCGAAGAAGGAAGAAGCGAAGAAGGACGCGCCTCCCGTCGTGACGGTGGATCTTGACGGCATCATCTCCCGGGTCGCCGTTGTCCCGACCGCGCCGGGCAACTACGCCTCGCTGCGCTCGGTCGGCAACCGGATCTACTACGCCCGCGGCGGCACCCGCGCGCCGGGCGCGACGTATGTCTACGACCTCGACAAGCAGACAGAGACGCAGGTGGCCACCGGCGCCGCCTTCGAGATCTCCGCTGACGGCAAGAAGATGATTCTGCCCTCCGGCGACCGCTACGCGATCGTTGACACGCCGACGGCCAAGGCCGACCCGCACGACTTCCTCGACCTCGGCGACCTGAAGGTGGTCGTCGATCGGCACGCCGAGTGGCGGCAGATCTTCAACGAGTCGTGGCGCCAGATGCGCGATTTCTTCTGGACGCCGAACATGAACGGCGTCGACTGGCCGGCGATACGGGCCAAGTACGCGCCGCTCGTCGAATACGTCAACCACCGCGACGACCTGACCTACATCATCGGCGAGATGATCGGCGAGCTGAACTCCGGCCACACCTACGTCGGCGGGGGCGACGCGCCGAAGCTGACGCGCATCCCCATGGGGCTGCTCGGCGCGCGGCTCGAGCGCGACCCGGCGACGAAGTTCTTCCGGATCGCGAAGATCTTCCAGGGCCAGAACTGGGATCCGGCGCTGCGTTCGCCTCTCACCGAGATCGGCGTCAACGTCCACGAGGGCGAGTTCATCGTCGCGGTGGACGGTCGGTCGACGGCCGAGCTGACCGACATCTGGGAGGCGCTGGTCGGCAAGGCCGGCAAACAGGTGACGCTCAAGGTGAACGCCACCGCGACTGCGCAGGGCGCGCGCGACGCGGTGGTCATTCCGACCGATGACGAGCGGGAGCTCTACTACTTCGATTGGGTCCAGGGGAACATTGCCAAGGTCACCAAGGCCACGCGCGGGCGCGTAGGCTACCTGCACATCCCCGACATGGGCGTGCCCGGCCTCAACCAGTTCGCCAAGTACTTCTATCCCCAGACCAGCAAGGAGGCACTCATCGTCGACGTGCGCAGCAACGGCGGAGGCAACGTGTCGCCGATGATCATCGAGCGGCTGCGCCGGCAGCTGGTGCTGGTGGATATCGCGCGCAACGGCACGCCGCAGACCAACCCGGGCGCCATGATCGTCGGGCCGAAGGTGCTGCTGGCTGACGAATTCTCGGCGTCGGACGGCGACCTGGTCACTTGGCGGTTCAAGACGTACAAGATCGGGCCGGTCATCGGCAAGCGCACGTGGGGCGGGGTGGTCGGCATCGCCGGCACGCTGCCGTTCCTCGACGGAGGGTTCCTCAACAAGCCGGAGTTCTCGCGCTACGACGTGGCGGGCACGTCGTGGGTGATCGAGGGCGTGGGCGTCGAGCCGGACATCTACGTCGACAACGACCCGGCCAAGGAGTACGCGGGTGAGGACCAGCAGCTCGAGAAGGCCATCTCGGTGATCATGGACATGCTGAAGGCGCAGCCCGGGAACCTGGCGCCGCCGCCGCCCTACCCGATCAAGCGCGGGGTGATGGCGCCCATCAAGAAGTAGTTACCGCTTCGCGAATTCGTAGCCTCTCTTCCTGAGGGCGGGCACGAGCGTCCGCAGCGCCTCGCGCGTTGACGGCGCGTTCGGCCCGCCCAGGTGGAAGACGATTTCCCCGCCCGGGAACGCTCGCTTCAACACCTGCCGGACGATCGCCTCGACGTTTCGGTTGAACGGGTCGCCCGAGACGATCGTCGGGGTGTCCACCGCGAGGCCCGCCTCCTTCACCAGGTCGTCGTCGTGCCGGTCGTGGCACAGGCCCGGATAGCGAAAGAGCGCGGGCTGGCGGCCGGTGACCCGCGCGACGGCGTCGCGGCCCCGCGTGATGTCGGCGCGCTTCTCGGTGTCGGTGCGAAGGACGGCCATGCTGTAGCACGAGCGCGTGTAGGCGGCGTGGCTGTAGCCGTGCACGCCGACGACAAAGAGCGGGTCGCGCGCGAGGGTCGACACCAAGTCGGGGTAGGTCTCGGCGAACAGGCCCGTGACGAAGAAGGCGGCCGGCACCTGGTTCTCGCGCAGGAAGTCGACGATGGCCGGATCGTACCAGGACGTCACCGCGCCGCTCTTCAGGCGCTTTTGCATGCCCGGCGTCATGTCGGCGTCGAACGTCAGGTAGAGGATCCTTGGCGGCGCGCCGGCGCCGATCGTGGCCGCCACTAGCGCGGCCAGGGCGGCGACACGTATGACGCGGACCATTGGCCGTCTCATCCGCCACACGCTACCACGGCAAGGTAGAATCGTCGCATGGCGGTCCTCGAAATCCCAGGCGGCGCGGCGCTCTCCCGCTTCCGACTCGACAAGCTGAACGCCAGCATCCGGGAGTCCGGCACACCAGCCGAGGTCCGCTCGGCGAGGCACTGGCATTTCATCGAACTCACCCGCGACCCTGACGCGCGCGAGCGCGACGTTCTCGAGCGCCTGCTGACCTACGGCCCGCCGGCCGACGCGGCCGGTTCCGATACCATTCCCGTGCTGGTCACGCCCCGGATCGGCACGGTTTCGCCCTGGTCGTCGAAGGCCACCGACATCGCCCGGCTCTGCACGCTCGAGTTCGTGCGCCGGATCGAGCGCGGTACGGTCTTTCACGTCGCCGGCGCCGACCCTTCCCCGATCCTGCCGCTCCTGCACGACCGGATGACCGAGACCGTGCTGCCGTCGATGGCGGCCGCGGCCGATCTGTTCCGCCACGTCGCGCCGAAGCCGATGACCGACATCGACGTCCTCGGCGGCGGCGCGGATGCGATCGCCGAGGCCAACCTGCGGTTCGGCCTCGCGCTGGCGCCCGACGAGATCGACTACCTCGTCGCCTACTTCCTGCGCGCCGGCCGCAACCCGACCGACGTCGAGTTGACGATGTTCGCGCAGGCGAACTCGGAGCATTGCCGGCACAAGATCTTCAACGCGTCGTGGATCATCGACGGCCGGCCCGAGACCGAGTCGCTGTTCGGCATGATCCGCCGGACGCACCAGGCGAACCCGCAGGGCACCGTCTCGGCCTACTCGGACAACGCCGCGGTCATGGAAGGCCGGACGGTCCGGCGGTACTTCGCCGACCCTGTGAGCCGGCGCTACGCCTATCACGTCGGCCTCACGCACACGCTGATGAAGGTGGAGACGCACAACCACCCGACGGCCATCTCGCCCTTCCCCGGCGCCGCGACCGGATCGGGGGGCGAAATCCGCGACGAGGGCGCCACCGGCCGCGGGTCGAAGCCGAAGGCCGGGCTGTGCGGGTTCTCGGTCTCCAACCTGCGGATCCCGGGGTTCGTCCGTCCATGGGAAGGCCCGGAATCGAGGCCCGAGCGGATCGCCTCGCCGCTCGCGATCATGATCGAGGGGCCGATCGGCGCCGCCTCGTTCAACAACGAGTTCGGCCGCCCGAACCTCTGCGGCTACTTCCGCGCCTACGAGCAGGAGGTCGCGGGGACCGTGCGCGGCTACCACAAGCCGATCATGCTGGCCGGCGGCGTGGGGAATATCGCGGCGGAGCACTCCCACAAGGCCGACGTGCCTGCCGGGTCGCTGCTCATCCAGATCGGCGGGCCGGCCATGCTCATCGGCATGGGCGGAGGGTCCGCCTCGTCGATGACGACCGGCTCGAACGCCGCCGACCTCGACTTCGACTCCGTGCAGCGCGGCAACGCCGAGATCCAGCGCCGCGCCCAGGAGGTGATCGACCGCTGCTGGGCGCTCGGCTCCGCGAACCCGATCCTCTCGATTCACGACGTGGGCGCGGGCGGCCTGTCGAACGCGCTGCCCGAGATCGTCCACGGCTCCGGCCGCGGCGGCCGGATCGACCTGCGCGCCGCGCCGAACGAGGAGCCGGGCATGACGCCGCGCGAGGTCTGGTGCAACGAGGCGCAGGAGCGTTACGTCCTCGCGATCGCCCCGGCGTCGCTCGGCCTGTTCCGCGAGATCTCCGAGCGCGAGCGCTGCCCCTTCGCCATCGTCGGCGAGGCGACCGAGGTCCGCCATCTCGAGGTCCGCGACCCGCTGTTCGGCAACGAGCCGGTGGATATGGACCTGCCGGCGCTGTTCGGCAAGCCGCCGCGGATGACGCGGCGTGTGTCGCGGGCGCGTGTCGAGGCCGCCCCCTTCTCGCTCGACGGAATCGATCTCACGGACGCCGTCGAGCGCGTGCTACGAGCACCGTCGGTCGCCGACAAGACGTTCCTCGTCACCATCGGCGACCGGACCGTCGGCGGCCTCTGTTCGCGCGACCAGATGGTCGGCCCCTGGCAGGTCCCCGTCGCCGACTGCGCAACGACGGTGCTCGGGTTCGAGGAGTATGCGGGCGAGGCGTTCGCCATCGGCGAGCGAACGCCGCTTGCCGCGGTGAACGCGCCGGCCTCGGGTCGCATGGCCGTCGGCGAGGCGCTCACCAACCTCGCCGCCGCACCCCTCGACGACCTGTCGCGCGTGAAACTCTCGGCCAACTGGATGGCGGCCGCCGGGTCACCCGGCGAGGATGCCGCCCTCTTCGACACGGTGAAGGCGGTCGCGTTGGATCTCTGTCCGCGGCTCGGCATCAGCATCCCCGTCGGCAAGGACTCGATGTCGATGCGCACCGCGTGGTCGGAGGGCGGAGAATCCCGCCAGGTTGTCAGCCCCGTGTCTTTGATCGTCTCGGCTTTCGCGCCGTGCGAGGACGTGCGCGACACGCTCACGCCCCGGCTTCGCCGCGACTGCGGTCCGACGCTGCTCGTGCTGGCGGATCTTGCTCCGGGACGCGCCCGGCTGGCCGGTTCAGTGCTCGCGCAGGTCTACGGGCAGGCCGGCCGTGAGGCCCCGGACCTCGACGATCCGGATGCGCTGCGCGGCCTGTTCACGGCGCTGGCCGAGCTTCGTCGTGACCAGCTCGTGCTCGCCTACCACGATCGCTCGGATGGCGGGCTGTTCATTACGCTCTCGGAGATGGCGTTCGCGGGCCACTGTGGCGTCGAGGTCGAGCTTCGGACGGTGGTTGCCGACCGGCGGTCGGGCGCGGTGTCGAAGTCCGACGCCCTGGCCGGGCTCTTCGCTGAGGAGTTGGGCGCGGTGGTCCAGGTTCGCGACGCCGACGCGATGGCCGTCATCGAGACCTTCCGTCGCCACCGGGTCGCCGCGCGCGTTGTGGCGCGCCCGACCGAGGACGACCAGATCCGAGTGGTCCACGATGGGCGGCCTGTGTATCGCCGCTCCCGCGTGGACCTGCAGCGGGCCTGGAGCGAGACCACGTGGCAGCTGCAGTCGCTGCGCGACAACCCGGACTGCGCGCGGCAGGAGTACGACCGGGTTCTCGACGCCGCGGACCCCGGGCTTTCGGTGCACCTGACGTTCGATCCCGCGGACGACGTCGCAGCGCCGTTCATCTCGCGCGGCGCGCGGCCGAAGATCGCCATCCTGCGCGACCAGGGCGTGAACGGCGAAATCGAGATGGCGGCCGCCTTCGATCGCGCCGGGTTCGACGCGCACGACGTCCACATGAGCGACGTCATCGGCGGCCGGGTGTCACTGGCCGACTTCCACGCGATGGCCGCCTGCGGCGGCTTCTCGTTCGGCGACGTGCTCGGCGGCGGCGAGGGATGGGCGAAGTCGGCGCTCTACAACGCGAGGGCGCGCGACGAGTTCTCGGCCTTCTTCGCGCGGCCCGACACCATCGCGCTCGGCGTCTGCAACGGCTGCCAGATGATGGCGGCGCTCAAGGAGCTGATCCCCGGCGCCGCGGCCTGGCCGCGCTTCGTCAAGAACGCCTCCGAGCAGTTCGAGGCGCGCGTGGTGATGGTCGAGGTTCTGGCAGGGCCATCTGTCTTCTTCACGGGGATGGCCGGATCTCTCATTCCGATCGTCACCGCGCACGGCGAGGGGCGCGCCGCGTTCGACTCACCAGAGGATGCCTCTCGCGCCGCGTGGACGATGCGCTACGTGGACAACCGCGGGAAGGCCACCGAGGTCTACCCCCTCAACCCGAACGGCTCGGCCGGCGGTCTCACCGGCGTGACGACGGCGGACGGGCGGTTCACCATCGTGATGCCGCACCCGGAGCGCGTCTTCCGGTCGGTGCAATGGTCGTGGCACCCCGACGGCTGGGGCGAGGACTCGCCGTGGGTGCGCGTCTTCCGCAACGCGCGGGTAGCGCTCGGCTGAGCGCCCAATCTCGGCAGCGCGAGCCTCCTGGCTCGCGTGTCTCCGTGTGTCTGACGGCGGGCGGTTGGCAAGCCTCCAGTGGGGCCGGCGTCCTCGCCGGCCACTACCCTCTTGAACTGTTGGACGAAGGCGGGGCCGCTGGCGTCCCGAGTTGGATGACGATCGTTTCGGCGATCCGGTCGTGAACAGTCTGTCTGTTCGGATGAATGAAGTACTGAAGGAAGCCAAAGCCTCCCTCGAGGATGGAGGCGCCATATCCCAGCGAGCGCTCAACGGAATGCCAGAGAGTCAAGTGCGCGTGTGTGACAGCCACGACACGGATCTTCAGCAGCTTTTTCCCGAGGGTCTGGCCGTGACCGAAGTAGGTCCACAGGCCGAAGTAGAGCGGAAGACACAAGAGCGGCCAGCCATGAAAGGGATCGATGTCCATCGCAAAGGCGTGCGTGGTGGCCATGGACTTCAATGTCTCCGGCAGCGACAGGAGACCGAGGAACATGGCTACGATGCCGAAGTCGATGGCGAAGGCGGCAGCTCTTCGGCGGAACGAGGCCAACGGAAGGCCCTTCAGGGGTAGTGAGGCGGCGACCGCAACGGGATCGAGGTACCGCCGGGGAGAGCGCTGTGGTTTCATGAGTGACGGCCTCCTGCCAGACTTGGCCGCCTGACGTGGCGGCTTCAGTCGCGGCGCTGTTGTTGCGGTGCGCGGACTTCGCCAACTCCCTCTCGTTGTCAGGCTGCCCCCTGCCGGTGCGGTGGCCATGCGCGGAGCCACGCGCGCGCCTCGCGGTGCCACGGGCACACGGCCTCGAGCTTCTTCCAGAACCGCGCCGAGTGGTTGCTTTCCACGAGGTGTGTCAGCTCGTGCAGCAGCACGTAGTCGCGCACGGCCGGCGGCGCCTGGACGAGCCGCCAGTTGAGCGAGATG
Organism: uncultured Acidobacteriota bacterium; assembly: GCA_963727765.1. Classification (GTDB taxonomy): domain Bacteria; phylum Acidobacteriota; class Vicinamibacteria; order Vicinamibacterales; family Fen-181; genus FEN-299. The sequence continues at coordinate 24,251 of CAVSGZ010000011.1, read as the reverse complement.
CGGCCCGTCGGCGAGCACGAGCCCCAGCGGCTCTTCTGGTCGCGGACCGTCACGCCCGCGACCGTGTGCCCAGCCGAGGCCGCGAGTTCCAGCAACCGCGTGGGCAGTTCGCGGGCGGCCAATTCCCGAAGCCGCTCTGCGTCCGCGGGATCCACCACGTGCTTGAGCGCCCGCCGGTAGCGCTCGCGCTCGATCCAGTCGGCCCTGCTCCGCGCGAACCGCTCGGCTTCCTTCCGCGACCCACCGCGTGGGATGGTCACCCGCAAACCGCCGTCGTCATCGACGCGCAGGACGTAGTGGCGCGCGCGAGGATGCCGGACGAATGTCACCGTCCACACGCGGCGCCCGGCAGTGATCACGTCGCGCGTGGGCTCGGTCGCGCGCGGTGTCTCCGGCTTCCTGAATGGCAGGAACAGTTGCACGACCCTACACCGCCTTGGCCTCGACCTTCTCGCGCGCAGGAGCCTCCGCGATCAGCGGGTAGACGAGGCCCGCGAGCGCGGCCCCGACGATCGGCGCCACCCAGAACAGCCACAATTGCTGGATCGCCCAGCCGCCGACGATGACCGCCGGCCCCGTGCTGCGCGCCGGATTCACCGAGAGGTTGGTCACCGGGATGCCGATCAGGTGCACGAGCGTCAGGCACAGCCCGATGGCAATCGGCGCGAACCCCTTTGGCGCCCGCGCGTCGGTCGCCCCGAGGATCACGAAGAGGAACATGAAGGTGAGCACGACCTCGGCGAGCAGACACGCGGCCAGCGAATAGTGGCCGGGCGAGTGCACGCCGTAGCCGTTCGAGGCAAAGCCCGCCGCCACGGTGAAGCCCGCCGTCCCGCTCGCGATGAAATAGAGCGCGAACGCGGCGACCATCCCGCCGGCCACCTGCGCGACAACGTAGGGCAGCAGCTCGGAGGCCGGAAACCGCTTGCCCACCACGAGGCCGACCGTCACCGCGGGATTGATATGGCACCCGGAGATGTGGCCGATGGCGTAGGCCATCGTGAGCAGCGTCAGGCCGAAGGCCAGCGCGACACCGGCAAAGCCGATGCCGAAGCCGGGGAAGCCCGCGGCGAGCACGGCGCTGCCGCACCCGCCGAAGACGAGCCAGAAGGTTCCGACAAACTCAGCCAGCGCACGCCGGGACATGGGCATGACATTCTCCTTGGCGGCCAGAGGTGTCCGTCGCGGAGATTCTGGTCGCGTTCTCACCGGGCGTCAACCGCTCCGGTGGCGGCTCCGGCGGTGGTCGCTCACAGCGCCCCTGGATTGCTGAACCCGGCGCCCGGCGTCGGCGGCTGAGCCGGCACGGCGGGCGTGCCGGGTGGCTTGACCGTCTGCCGCTTGATTCGCTTCAGCGCCTGCTCGCGGCGCGCCCCGCGCAACTCCTGGTCGAGCTCTTCGAGCGCCGCGCGGACGATGTCCCGGTGGTGCACCTCGAGGCCGACCGCGCCGACCGCCTCAAGCCACAGCCGGTGGATCACGTCGACGTCCTCGAGCGTCAGCGGCGGCAGGTGGGGCCCAAGCTGGAAATTCTGGACGTCGCCGTTCATCTTGAAGGCGAGCAGCCGCGTCCGCACCTTGTCGCTCCCCTCGATGCGCTCCCACGCCTCGCCGAGCAGCCGAGCCTGGTCGGCCGCCGAGAACTTCGCGGAGTCGCCCAGGACGATCTCGCTCGAGGCGAGCTGGACCGCCGTCTGCGCCACGGCGTCGAACACGTTGCTCGAGGGCACGACGAGCAGCTTGACCGGCGCGCCTTGCCGTTCAGCGATTGCAACCACTTTGGTGAACAGCAGTTGCTCGTAGCTCTGGAAGATCTCCGCCTGGTGGAGGTTCTGGAAGCCGGTGTCGGGCCCCTGCAGCAGCCTGACCGTCATCGCGACGACGTCCCGCGCGCGTGTGTCGACGTGTGTCAGCGTCCAGTTCAGGTGGGCGAGCGTGTTGTAGTCGCGAACCGGCACCAGGATGTTGCCGGGGCGGGCGGCCACTTCTCCCCCGCGCAGGTCGCTGGCCGGCAGCAACTGAAACTGGTCCGTGCCGGTTCCCGCGCCGGCCTTGACGTGACGCCGGCGCGCGCTCACGCGTTCGGTGACGACAAAGAGCGCGTAGATCGCGACGGTGAACGCAGCGCCGGAAATCGTCGCCACCCGCTTGGTGAACAGGTTGATGAGCGCGATCGAGAACAGCGCCAGCGTCGTCGCGGCGAGGCCGATCGGCAGCTCGATGCCGCCCACCTTCAGGTTGAGCGGCACGCGCCACTCGCGGTGGCCGGGCTCGGTGAACCGCAGCACGAGGACCGCCAGCCCCTTCAGCGAGAAGCTCCACACGACGCCGAAGGCGTACGCTTCGCCGAGGACGTAGATGTCGCCGCCGCTCAGGACCACCGTGGCCAGCTGCAGGCAGACGATCGTGTTCAGGATCCGGTGCGTCGTCCCGAATCGGCGGTGCGGGTGGCGGAACCACTCCGGCAGCACCCCATCCTCGGACACGCGGTTGAGCACGGCGTTGGACCCGACGATGGCCGTGTTGACGCCGCCGGCCAGGATCAGAAAGCCGACCACGACGACGAACCCCTGGAACAGGAGCCGCAGCGTGTAGGGCCCGACCAGGTGCATCGCGATCCCGGAGATCAGGTTGTCGCTGAACTTCCCGCGCACGGCGTCGGGGATCAGCGCCACGGCCAGGAAGCTGACCGCCGAGGTGAAGATCAGGCTGTAGAGGAAGATCACCAGGCCGGTCTTCCGGAGGTTCAGCGCCTTCGGGTGCTCGATCTCGCGGTAGACCTGCGCCAGCGACTCCTCGCCGCTCATCGCGAGGAACGAATGCCCGAAGCCGATGAGAACCGCGATGAGCGTGAAGGTCGGCCAGCGCGTGCCCTTCAGCCACCCGAGCGCCTCGTCTGAGAACCGGAAGTGATCGGGCGTGGGCGCGGGCGGGACTTGTCCTCCCTTGCTGAGCAGCGTGAGCGCCGACCAGACCAGCAGGATGACGACCATGACGGTCGTGATCTGGATGATGCGAAGCGCGTCATCGCTGGACTCCCGCATCCCCTGCGTGTTGCGCCACCAGAAGTAGGCGATGACGGCCACGGCGAAGATTGCGGCGCCGTGATTGGGCGAGACCGGCAGGCGCAGGCCGAAGTGGCCGATGACATCTCCGGTCAGGCCGATGATGTACTGGCCGGCAGACACGGCGCTGATTGGCCCGGTCAGCACGTAGTCGAAGAGCAGGGCCGAGACCGACAGCTTCGCCATCGTCCCGCCCATGGCCTCCTTGACGACGCGGTAGACGCCGCCGCGCACGAACATCACCGAGCTCTCGACGTAGATCGCGCGGACCGCGTACGAGAACAGCATGACGCCGAGGATGAACCAGGGCGCGGCCTTGCCGATGGCCTGCTCGGCGATGCCGCCGACGTAGAAGGCGGACGAGCCGAGGTCGCCCAGCACGATGGCGGCCGCCCGCCAGAAGGAGATGAAGGAGAGAAAGACCGTGGTGGCCACGACGACTCGAACGCGGTCGCGGCCGGTCGCCGGCGCCTCAGTGGACATGATGCACTTCCGTCGGGCCGACGAGGTTAGCTGACGGGCTCGGGCCGGAAGTGCCCTATGGCGCCCTGCGCAGTGCCGGCGCCAATACGCCCCGGCAGGTGCCCCGGCACGCCGAACGGGTCTGACCCGAAACCCTGTGACGCGCTGGCCGCCTGCTGTGGTTCCCCCGTGTTCGAGCGAGTGACGCTGAACTTAGGCCAAGTACCACGGTACGCGCCCCGCCTCGCCCCGTCAAGACGGCTCTCCAGACGACTCCCCGGGCATCGCCGCGGCAGTCGCCCGGTCAGATGGTGTGGCGGGGTCTGTCGTGCTAGAATGCACATATAGCACATATATGTTGAGGTAACTCGTCATGCCCCAGCTTCACGCCTACGTTCCCAGGCCTCTCGCCGCGCGCATCGCGGCGCGCGCCAAGGCCCGCGGGGTGCCGGTCTCGCGTTATCTCGCCGAACTCATCCGCCGCGACGTCGATCTCGGCTGGCCCGGGGATTTCTTCGAGCGGGTGGTGGGCGGTTGGAAGGGTGAGCCGCTGCGCAGGGCGCCGCAGGGCCGTCCGGAGGAGCGGGAGACCTGGTGATGTATCTGCTCGACACCAACGCGTGCATCCGGGTGCTGAACGGGTCGTCGGAGCCGCTCGTCGCCCGCCTGCGACGCCACGCCCCGTCCGAGATCCGGATCTCGTCGGTCACGCGGGCGGAACTGCTCTTCGGGGCACGCCGAAGCTCGAGAGTGGCAGAGAATCTGCGGCTCCTGGCCGCCTTCTTCGCGCCACTCGTCTCCCTCCCCTTCGACGATGCCTGCGCCGAGCAATACGGGGCACTGCGGGCGTCGCTCGCGGCATCCGGAAAGCCGATTGGCCCGAACGATCTGCTCATCGCCGCCACGGCCCTCGCCCACGACCTGACGCTCGTGACGCACAACCTCCGCGAGTTCTCGCGGGTCACGGGGCTGAAGGTCGAGGACTGGGAGACAGCGGAGCGCTGATTGGCGACTCCGCCTGGAAACTAGGCGGGCCCTGCCTGTTCCCTGCCCTCGCTCGCGGACGGCCCGAGGCCGAACCGCTCGCGCATTTTCTGCCTGAACCGCTCCTTCTCCTCGGGACTCATCCGCCCCCAGCGGCCGGCAATGCGAGACCCGTCCCCGGACCGACGATATCCGTGGCGCCCGAATCCGCCGAACAGGACCCGGCAGAGCGCGAGCAGGCCGATGCCCTGCCAGAAGGTGATCTGGCACCAGCCGAAGATCGACGGCACCAGCCAGTTCCACAGCCACTCCACGATCAGGCCGCCAAGGGCGACGAAGGCCGCGAAGGCCAGGATCCCGAGCGGCGCCAGGACGATCAGCTTCTTTCTCATGTTCGGTCCCTCACGCTTTCGTGAACTGGTCGTACACCTCTTGCAGCCGCGCGCGCAGGTGGAGCACCGCGTAGCGCTTGCGCGAGAGCAGCGTGTTCACGCTCACGCCGGCCTCGGCGGCCATGGCCTTGAAGCTGCGCCCTTCGAGCTCGTGCGCCACGAACACCTCGCGCTGTTCCGCCGGCAGTTCTTCGATGGCCAGCTCGAGCTGGTCGAGGAGCGCCGCGCGGGCGTAGCGCGCCTCCGGCCCGGCCTCGGGCGAGGGCAGCAGGTCCTCGAACCGCAGCATCTCGTCGTCGTCATCCGCGACGGCGATGTCGCTGAGCCTCGCCGGCTTCTTGCGCCGGAAGAGGTCGGTGATGCGGTTACGCGCCACGCGGAACAGCCAGCCGGTAACGTGGTCGATCGGCATCAGCAGGCGGTTGGCTTCCACCAGTTCGTAGAAGACGTCCTGCAGGATGTCCTCCACGTCGCGCGCGTCAGGCACCCGCCGGCGGATGAATCGGCGCAGGCGGGATTGCTCCCGCTCGACCACTTCCACGATCCGCCGGTCCTGGTCCGTGTCGAGTGCCATCGGCTCCAGGCCTGCCGCGTTGTCCATCCACGGGTGTAGACGAATGAGGGGGTGCGGATATTGTATGCCGTGCGAATCCTGCTACTGTGGTGGATGAGGAGGCGAGTGACGCCATGAGACTGAACCCTTATATCAGCTTCAACGGCCAGTGCGCGGCCGCGTTCGCGTTCTACGAGCAGGTCTTCGGCGGCAAGGCCAGGATGCAGACGTTTGGCGAGACACCGATGAAGGACCAGGTACCGGCTGACTGGCGCGACAAGATCATCCACGCCCAGCTGGACATCGGGAACATGGCGCTGATGGGTTCCGACGCGCCGCCTCCGCACTACGCCGCGCCGCGAGGGTTCAACGTCTCGATCAGCGTGGCCTCGCCCACCGACGCGGAACGCGTCTTCACGGCGCTGGCCGACCAGGGCACGGTCAAGATGGCGTTCCAGAAGACCTTCTGGTCCCCCGGCTTCGGGACGGTCGTCGATCGCTTCGGCATCCCGTGGATCGTGAACTGCGATCCGGCAGTGAGCTAGCGACTCTTCAATGCCTTCCAGTTGAGGGCGGCGCCACCCAGGTAGGCCATGCCGGCCGCGAGGAAGATCAGGTGGGACGCCGCGCCGGGCAGCGAGACGTGTCCCGGCCGGATCCCAAGGGCTTCCAGGACGGTGAGGATGATGAACAACCCGCGCAGGAGGAACAGGCTCCCGACACCAACGAGGACGGTGCGCACGAGCGGCAGGCGCCGGATGACGCCGGCGCCGGACAGCGCATAGACGCCGAAGAGCGCCGGGACCAGGGCCGCCGTTCCCCCGACCAGGAGCAATCGCACGCGGTCGTTCAGAAGTGACGGCGGCGCCTGGAAGTACGCCGCTGCGGCCGGCCAGACCGAGATGGCCGCCTGGCCCGCCGCCATCAAGAAACTCAGCCCGGCGGCAATCTCCAGCCACCGTCTCCCATTCATGATTCCCCTCCGTGTCACAGAGACGCTGCAACACGTTACGGGGGCGGCCGGGGCTTTGTTCCGCGGATTCAGTTCGTCTTCGGCAGCCCGGGCCCCAACACCCTGCCGTGCATCGCATGGCAGCTGGCGCAGCTGCCGATCAGCTCCCCGTAGATCGCGATCCTCGAACCGGCGTCCGCCGCCTGCGCCGCGCGCCCGGCAAGGTCGTGGACGCGCGCCTCGGAGGCGGCCATGTCCTTCGACGCCTTTCCCACGTCCTTGTCGCCGAGCGGGGAGCCCTTCAGCGTCTCGGCGCCCTGCTTCCACAAGGCCTCGGACGGTCCGACCATCCCGCGGTACATGAGGTCCACCGCGTACTGATGCATGAGCATGTGCGCCGCGGTACCCGGGAGCGTCGGCGGCGCGCTCACCTCCGGCATCTTGGGCGTGACCTTGGCCGCAGCGTGGCACTCGCCGCACGCATCGACGGCGAACGCCGCAGCCATGCCGGCGTTGCCCAGCGACGCGGAGACGGCTACGGCCCTCGCCGCGTTCCTGGTCGCCGTCACGTAACTTTCCGTGCCGGCCGGGAGGCCCGAGGGTTCCTGGTGATCGGCAATCCACTGCGCGTCCGCCTTGGCGGATTCGAGGTCGCCGCGAATGACAGCCTCCTCGAGCTCGCGGACCTTGTCGAAGTGACTGTCCATGCGGGCGGCGGTGTCCGCCGACGGCTGGGCAGGGGCGGCCGCCGCGGTCTTCTCGGCGGGGGGCGGCGCGGACTTGCTGCACGCAGACACGGCGAACGCGAAGGACAGAATCATGAACCCGACGATGAGACGATGCGCCATGAGGCACCTCCAGACAGGTTGTGGCGCTCATTGTCGGCCCGGTGCGCCATCCGGGTCAATGACCTGCCGCTGCATGATCTGCCGCTACATGTTCTATCCAGTCAAGACTGATCCCGTCCGCCTAGCCGCAGCTCACGCGAAGCCCAGAACAAGCTGTATCAGAAGGACTTGCCTGGAATGGTGATTGATCTTTCCTGGTTGTATACAATCGGGTATATGATCCCGCAGGCGCATTTCGCGCTCTCAATTGTCTCGCCGGCAACGGAGACATCGCGTGATGAACGTCCTGGTGCGCAAGGGCGCCTACTTCGATTCCGTGGTGCTCATGCTCCTCAGTCGCGAACTCAAGGGCCGCGACGGGGTTCGCGATGCAGTCGTGACGATGGGCACCCCGACGAACCTCGAGTTGCTCGTCTCCATGGGCTGCGCGCCAGGCGACGTCGCCGGCGTGACCCCCAACGATCTCGTGGTTGCGGTGGACGGCGCCGACGCCAGTGTTGTCGCGGGCACGCTGGCGGCTGCCGAAGAGGCCCTGGCGCGCCGCCAGGCACCCGTGGGCGGCGCGGCCCGCGCCGCTGCCGGGCCCGCGACGCTCGAAGCCGCCCTCCGCGCGCAGCCAGGCGCCAACGTGGCCGTGATTTCGCTGCCCGGCGCCTACGCGGCGCGCGAGGCGCGCCGGGCGCTCGATCGCGGCCTGCACGTCATGCTCTTCTCGGACAACGTGCCGCTCGCTGACGAGATCGCGCTCAAGACGTACGCGCGAGGTCGCGGCCTGCTCGTCATGGGCCCCGACTGCGGCACCGCGATTCTGAACGGCAAGCCCTTGTGCTTCGCGAACGTCGTGCGCCGCGGACCGGTGGGCATCGTGGCCGCGTCGGGCACCGGCCTGCAGGAAGTGAGCGTGCTCGTGGACCGCGCCGGTTCGGGCGTGAGCCAGGGGCTGGGCACCGGCGGCCGCGACCTCAAGAACGAGCGCGTGGGCGGGATCACGATGCTCATGGGCATCGAGGCCCTCGCCGCGGACGACGCGACGCGGGTGATCGTCGTCATCTCGAAGCCGCCCGCGCCGGCGGTCGCCGCGAAGGTGCTCGCGGCGCTCGAGGCCGCGGGCAAGGACGCGGTCGTGCACTTCATCGGGCTTGCGAGCCCGCCCGTGCCGGCCACGACGCGCGTGCGCCACGCGGCGAACCTCGAGGAGGCCGCGGGTCTGGCCGTGGCGATGGCGGGAGGCCGCCCCTGGACGCGTCGCACGTTCGACCTGCCCGAGGCGGAAATCGCCGCGCTGGTGGCGCGCGAGACGGCGGGCCTGGCGGCGCCGCAGCGGTTCGCGCGCGGCTATTTCACCGGCGGGACGCTGGCCGACGAGGCGTGGATCCTGCTGCACCGCCTCACTGGCGCGGTGCACTCGAACAACCAGACCGATCCGAAGTTCGTGCTCGCCGACCCGCGCGTGTCCGTGGGCCACACGGTCGTTGACCTCGGTGACGATGTGTTCACTGTCGGCCGTCCGCACCCGATGATCGACCCGAGCACGCGCACCGCGCGTATCGACGCCGAGGCGCCTGATCCCTCGATCGCCGTGATGCTGGTGGATGTCGTGCTGGGCTACGGCTCGCACCCGGACCCGGCGGGCGCGCTCGTCCCCTCGCTGGTCGCGGCGAAGCAGGCTGCCGCCGCGCGCGGTGGCCGGCTCCCCGTCGTCGCGTCCGTCACGGGCACGCCGGGCGATTACCAGGGCCTCACGGGTCAGACGGCCAAACTGCAGGAGGCGGGCGTGGTGGTGATGCCGTCGAATGCCCAGGCGTCGATGTTCGCGGCGAGGGTGCTGCAGGCGGTGTCCGCGAAGACTGGAGGTGCGCGATGACCCGGTCCCGCGAGCCGTCCCCGCTGGCGCGGCTGTTCGGCGGCGATCTCTCGGTCGTCAACCTCGGCCTGGAATCGTTCGCCGACAACCTTCGCGCCTGCGGCGTCGAGGTGACGCAGGTGCGCTGGAAGCCGCCCGCCGGCGGCGATCCTCGCATGCTCGCGGCGCTCGACGCCATCACGACGCGGGCGCGCGTCGACGTGGAGAGCGCCAACCGCCTCGCCGTCGAGCGCCTCCTCGGATCGAAGCCCATGCTGGTCGGCGTGGGCACGGCGGGCGAGGTCGTCCCCGGCATGCGGCGTCAGCTCGTGCTGCACTCGGGCCCGCCGATCACGTGGGAGCGCATGTGCGGCCCGATGCGCGGCGCGGTGATTGGCGGGCTGCTCTACGAGGGCCTCGCGACGACCCGCGAGGAGGCTGAGCGCCTCGCGGGTTCAGGCGCGATCGAGTTTGCGCCCTGCCATCACCACAACGCTGTGGGCCCGATGGCCGGCGTCATGACCGCGCGCATGCCGGTGTGGATCCTCGAGAACGCCGCGTTCGGCAACCGCGCCTACTGCACGTTCAACGAGGGCCTCGGCAAGGTGCTCCGCTACGGCGCCTTCTCGCCCGACGTGCTCGAGCGGCTTCGCTGGATCGAGACCGACCTCGCCCCGGTGATGAAGCAGGCGCTCGCCGCGCACGGGCCGATCGACATGAAGAGCCTCCTCGCCCAGGCGTTGCAAATGGGCGACGAGGGGCACAACCGCAACCGCGCCGGCACGTCGCTCGTGATCCGCGAGCTGGCGCCGTGGCTGGTCCGCCTCGACGAGCCGCGCGAGCGCATCGCCCGCGTCCTGTCGTTCATGCACGCCAACGATCACTTCTTCCTCAACCTCTCGATGCCTGCCAGCAAGTGCACGGTGGACGCGGCGAGCGGGATCGAGGGCAGCAGCGTGATCACGACCATGGCGCGCAATGGCACCGATTTCGGCATCCGCGTCTCCGGCCTCGGCGATCGCTGGTTCACGGGGCCGGCCGGAATGGTCGACGGACTCTACCTGCCGGGCTATGGCCCCCAGGACGCGGCGCCGGACATCGGGGACTCGGTGATCACGGAGACTGCGGGGATTGGCGGTTTCGCCATGGCGGCCGCGCCGGCCATCGTGAAATTCGTCGGCGGGAGCCCCGCGGACGCGATCGACTTCACGCTCCGCATGTATGACATCACGCTGACGGAGAATGACGCCTACCAGATTCCAAGCCTCGACTTCCGAGGCACGCCGACCGCGATCGACCTCCGCAAGGTCGTGGAGACCGGGATCCTGCCGGTCATCAACACCGGCATCGCCCACCGCGATCCCGGGATCGGCATGGTCGGCGCGGGGCTGGCGAAGCCGCCGGAGAACTGCTTCAAGGACGCCCTGGCCGCGTTCGCGGACACGTACTGCGGCCCGGACAATTCCGCACAGGAGGACACGCGATGAAGATGATCGATCTGACGATCCCGCTCGGCATCGGCACGCCGCCGTGGCCGACCTACATCCCGCTGCAGGTGCAGTACTTCAAGCGCCTCGCGCCCAACGGCGCCAACGGCCAGGTGGTCACGCACTCCAACCACGTCGGCACGCACCTCGACGGCGAGATCCACTTCTACACGCCGGGCAAGGACATCGCGAGCCTCGACATGGACTTCCTCGTCCACGAGGGCGCTATCGTCGATCTGTCCGACGTCTGCGGCGACTACGACGTCTACACCTCCAGGATGGTCGAGGAGCGCGTCGAGGTGCGGAAGGGAGACATCCTCCTGATCCACACCGGCTACCACCACTACGGCTGGGACCAGCCTGCGGCGGACGAGATCCGCTACATGATCAAGCACCCCGGCCCCGACCGCGAGTTCGCGGTGTGGGCCAAGAAGATGAAGCTCCGCTGGATCGGCGTGGACTGCGGCAGCGCGGACCATCCGATGAACACCAAGATCCGCGAGTGGATGCCCGTGCAGGCGAAGGAGTGCGACGAGCACTTCCTGGCGAAGTACGGCAAGGGTCTCGAGGCCGTCTTCACGCCCGACAAGTACCAGGTCATGCACATCGAGATGTTCAACAAGGGCCTGATCCACGCGGAGTGCGTGGGCGGCGACATCGACCTGCTGCTGAACCAGCGCGCGACGATCGGCTGCTTCCCGTGGCGGTTCGTGGACGGCGAATCCAGCATCGCCCGCATCGTCGCCATGGTCGAGGACCAGCGCTACGAGAAGCTGATGGCGAAGAAGAAGAAGGCGAAGCTGACGAAGTTTGGTGACGTGGCCGGCTCCCGCAACGCCTGGCTGCACGAGGAAGCGCTCACGGCGCGGCGGAAGTAACGACACACCATCCAAGGAGTTGAGAAATGGCGATCGACCAATTGGAGCTCAAGCTCCGGCCCCCGGCAGAGACCCTGGCGCCGTACCCCTCGAAGCTGATCACGCTCGCGTCGGGCGAGAAGATGGTGGTGCGCGAGTGCCGCCTGCAGGACGCCGGCGCCCTGCTGGGCACCGTGTACCCGCTGCTGGCGGTCCCGAAAGACTTCTACGACATCGTCGCGGCGCGCATGTACAGCGAGATCCTCGGCTGGTTCCGCTACCGCGTCGCCAACGAGTTCGTGATCGTCGGCGCGATTGACGGCGTCATCGCCGGCATCGTCACGAGCCGTCACGTGCAGCCCGGGCTCGGCATGAGCCTTCACACGCTGACGATCAAGCGCGGCCTGCGCGTCGGCGCGCAGCTGTTCGCCGCGAAGATGGAGCACCACATCGACTACCTCGGCGAGGACGAGGTCCACATCGTCGCGGAGAGCCCGATTGGCTTCAAGCGCTGGATGATCGAGTACGAGCTCGAGGACCGCTCGGCCCAGTACCCGGGACTGCGCCACGAACTCGGCGGCGTGCCGACCTTCACCCTCACGCGCAAGCTGTGGGAGGCGGCGAGGCCAGTGAAATGCACCGGCTCGCGCCCGGTGCTGCCGGAGATTCTCAAGACCGCCGACAAGCTCATCATGCCCGACGAGTACGTGCAACTGCCGGGCTGGAAACGGGGTCGGAACTGATGGCGCCGCGCATCGGCATCGTCGGCATCGGTCATTGCCGGTTCGGCAACTCCAGCGAATACGACCTCGTCGACGTCATCGCCTACTCGGCGAACGATGCGTTCCGCGACGCCGGCGGGCTGGCGCTGCGTCGCGAGGTCGATCAGGTGTTCGTCGGCAACATGGCGGGCGGGCTGTTCAACCGCGAGACGTCCGTGGCCTCCGCCCTCGTCAGCCGGATGGACATGGAGCCGTGCCCGGCGGAGCTCGTCGAGAACGGACCCGCCTCGGGCGCCAGCGCGATTCGCATGGGCCACATGGCCATCGCGGCAGGGATGGCCGACGTCGTCCTCGTCGCCGCAGGCGAGGTCATGCGCACGGTGTCGGGGTGGGAGGCCACCGACATCGTGGCGACCATGGCGCACCACGACGCCGAGTACAACATGGGCCTGACGCTGCCCGGCTTCGCCGGCATGTTCACGCGGCTCTACATGCAGAAGTACGGCATGACCGAGCGCGACCTCGCGCTGGTGGCGGTCAAGGACCACGCGAACGGCGCGAAGAACATCTACTCGCACGTCCAGATCCCGGTCACCATCGAGGCGATCGCGGACGGCCCAGAGGCGAACGTGGTGAACAACTACGTCGCCGAACCGCTGCGGATGTACTCGACCTGCCCGATCTCGGACGGCTCGGCGGCGGTCATCCTGGTCAACATGGACTCGCCCAAGGCCAGGCTGTTTCCGAAGAAGCCGATCCGCATCGCCGGCATCGCCTCGGCGACCGACACCCACTGCGTGCACAACCGCAAAGACCCGCTCGTCCTCGACGCCGTCCGCCTGTCCGCCGAGAAGGCGTACGCGATGGCCGGCATCGGGCCCAAGGACATCTCGGTGGCTGAGCTGCACGACGCCTTCGTCATCTTCGAGCTGCTCAACAGCGAGGAGGTCGGGTTCTTCGAGCGCGGCACGTCGTTTCTCGGCGTGCGCAACGGCGAGACCGAGATCGGCGGCCGCATTCCGATCAACACCTCGGGCGGACTCAAGGCGAAGGGACACCCGGTGGGCGCCACCGGGGTCTCGCAGGTCGTGGAACTCGTGCGGCAACTGCGCGGCGAGGCCGAGGAGGGGCGCCAGGTGAAGGACCCGAAGTACGGCCTGGCGGTCAATTTCGGCGGCTTCGGCAACAACGTCGTCACCACGATTCTGGCGAAGGACTAGGGGGCCGCATGTCGATCGATTTCAGCGCCTACGGGGAGCAGACTCCCCACATTCACGCCTTCCGCTGCCTGAAATGCGGTTCGATCTACTATCCCGCGCCGATGGTCTGCCGGACGTGCGACGGGCACCGCGACCCGGTGACCGGCAAGCACTGGGAGGAGTTCGATCTCGAAGGGCCGTGCACGCTGCTGACCTGGACGCGGGTGTGGAACCTGCCCGAGGGCTTCAACCGGAAGTTCATGATGTTCGGCATGGTCGAATTCGAGAACGGCCTGCGCGCCTCGGGGCGCCTCGAGTGCGACGGGGACCCGGTGATCGGCGCGAAGATGACAGCGCGGGTGGAGGAGGCGGACGAGCGCCCCGGCCCGCCGGTCAAGGTGTTCGTCTTCGCCTGAGCGGAACGACGATGGCCGAGGACAACCTGAGCCGGCAGATCTACGCGTCCTTGAGCGAGCGGATTCTGGGGCTGCAATATCCCCCGGGACACCGACTGACCGAGGAAGCGCTGTGCGCGGAGTTCGGCGTGAGCCGCAGCCCGGTGCGCGAGGCACTCGGGATGCTGGGGGAGAACGGGCTCGTCGACAAGAAAGCCCGCCGGGGCTACACGGTCCGTCGTCTCGACCTGCGGGAGATCGAGGAACTCTACGACGTACGGCTCGTGCTCGAAGTCGCTGTCATCGAGCGCCTGTGCGCGGCAGGCATGGACGAGGCCGAACTCGAGCGGCTCGAGCGATACTGGCGCAGGCTCTACGAGGGCCTGCCCGCGATGGCAGAGGGCCTCGCGGACTCCGACGAGGAGTTCCATGCCACACTCGCCCGGTCGGCCGGGAATCTCGTGCTTGAACAGATGCTCCGGTTCGTGGACAAGCGCATCCACTTCGTCCGCCTCGCGGACATCACCAGCCCGGAGCGGCTCGAGGTCACCTGCCTCGACCATCTCTCGATTCTCGCGGCGATCCGCGAACGCGACGTGGTCCGCGGCTCCGCCGCGCTGCGGCGCAACATCGAGTGGGGCCGCAGAAACGTGGAATCGGCTCTGAAGGAAGCCCTGATCCGTGCGTACCGTATCCGGTGACGCGGCGCCACCCGTCGCGCTCACGATGGGGCCCAACGTTCCGACGGGCGATTTCGCGTTCCACGTCCACGCCGCGTTCGAGTCGGCCATGAACCTGTCGGTGGACGGGAGGCGGTTTCTCGTGACGCTGCTCGGGCCGGCGGCCGACGAGCAGCCGCAGGGCATCCGGCTAACGACGCGCGAACGGTTCGACAAGTGGCCGCTCAGGCCTGGCGACCCGGGCCGGCGTTCGGGTGACCGGCTCGTGTTCGAGGGCGGGGCGACAAGCGGGCGGATCTTCGTGGACCTCAGCTCGGCCGTAGTCGCCGACCGGTGCGACCCGGTGAAGTTCGGGCTTCACGCGGCGGATCGGGCCGCGGCGTGGGCGGAGTGCGCCGGCTGGCTCGAAGCCCGGCAAGAGCGCGAAGGCGCCGCGCTGCAGTTGGCCGCCTTGCGTGGAGGGGCCGTGCCCTCCGACGCGCTCGGCGGGCGGCTGGCGCGAGCCGCCCGGGCGCTCGGTCACTGCATCCGCGCGCGGGACGCGGAGTCGGCGGCGGCGACGGCGGCGCGGCTGATCGGGCTTGGGACGGGCCTGACGCCGTCCGGCGACGATTTTCTCTGTGGCCTGCTGGCGGCGCTCTGGTGTACAAGCCGCGAGAGCGAGTCGGACGCCCGTTTTCTCGCCGCTTGGGGCGCCGCGCTGGCGACCCGGTTGGATGCGACAAGCGTCGTGAGCGCGACGCTTCTCGAGTGCGCGATCGCGGGCTCTTTCTGCGGCGCGATCCGCGATCTGACGGCGGAACTTGCGCGCGGCCCCGCCGACGGCAGGACCGCGGCGCTGCGGCGCCGCCATGGACAGCTTGTGCGCGATGGGACACAGTTCGGGAATGGACACCGCGGCTGGGTTCCTGTTCGGGGTGTCGCTCCAGACCGGCTGGTGCTGAGCGAGGAACACCGGCCACGTGCGCCCAGACCCGATCGTGGCCGTCGTTGCGAGTCGAAGCACGCAGAAACGAGGCGAGATGCTCCACCGATTTGACTACACCGCGCCGCGTGACCGCGCGGAACTGCTCGACGTGCTCGCCGCACGCGGCCAGAGCGCCATGCTCCTGGCCGGCGGCACCGACGTGCTCGTCAACATTCGCGGCGGAGCCGCCAGGCCAGAGCTGCTGATCGACGTGAAGCGCGTGCCGGGCTGGGGCGAGATCACGTGGAGCGACGCCGGCGGTCTCGTCATCCGCCCGGCGACAACCATCAACCACCTGCTGCGCGACCCGGTCGTGCGCGCGAGGTTTCCGCTGCTGGTCGCGTGCGCGCGCGACCTGGCGTCGCACCAGATCCGCAACCGCGCGACGGTCGTCGGCAACATCGTCAACGCCTCGCCGTGCGCCGACATGGCGCCGGCGCTGTTGTGCCTCGATGCGCGCGCCTGGCTCGCGTCGACGCGCGGCGCGCGAGAGATCCCGATGCGCGACTTCTTCACCGGCGTGAAACGCACCCGGATCGAGCCCGACGAGGTGCTCGAACGCATCGTCGTCCCCGCGCAATCGGCGGGCGCACGGGGAGGGTACCGGAAGCTCAAGCGCATTGGCGGACACGATCTCGGCATCGTGGGGGTGGCGGTCATGAAACAGGCCGGCCGGTTGCACCTCGCCGTCAGCTCCGCTGCCCCGACACCGGTGCTCGTGGACGGACTCGAGGAGTCTACGCCCGCCGACGCGGTGGTGGAGGCGGTGCGCCACGCCATCAGCCCCATCAGCGACGTGCGGTGCACGAAGGCATACCGGGAGCACATGGTGGAGACGTTCGTCCGCCGGCTCCTGCTGGAGGTGGCGTGATGAAGATCTCGTTCACGCTCAACGGACAGCCGTACGAGCGAGACGTCGAGGGGCACCGGACGCTGCTGCACTTCATCCGCGAGGACCTCGGCTTCACGGGCGCGAAGGAGGGCTGCGGCGCCGGCGAGTGCGGCGCGTGCACGATCCTCATGGACGGCGAGGCGGTGAACGCGTGCATGGTCCTCGCGG
Organism: uncultured Acidobacteriota bacterium; assembly: GCA_963727765.1. GTDB lineage: Bacteria > Acidobacteriota > Vicinamibacteria > Vicinamibacterales > Fen-181 > FEN-299. The sequence goes on along the minus strand of CAVSGZ010000011.1, from coordinate 7,785 downwards.
CCGAGGCCGATGGCCGCAGGCTCGAGACCATCGAGGGCGAGGCGAAAGACGGGCGGCTGAGCGCCATCCAGGAGGCGTTCACCCGACATCACGCAGTACAGTGCGGCTTCTGCACCGGCGGCATGATCCTCTCGGTGCGCGACCTGCTCGCCCGAAACCCGACGCCCACGGTCGACGAAATCCGGGAGGGCATCGAGGGCAATCTCTGCCGCTGCACCGGCTACCAGCAGATCGTCGAAGCGGTGCTCGACGTCTCCGGCCAGGTGACGGCGAAGGGAGGGCTGATCCGTGCTTGAGAACAGCGATCCCGGGACGCTCAAGCACGTCGGCGCCAGCCGTGACCGATCCGAGGTCACCGCGAAGCTGACGGGCGAAGCCGTGTACGCGAGCGACATGTCGTTCCCCGGCATGCTGCACGCACAGGTCAAGAAGAGCCCGCACGCACGCGCCCGCATCGGGCACGTCGACGTCTCGCGAGCGGAGGCGCTGCCGGGCGTGCGCGCCGTGCTCACCGGCGCCGAGCTCGACTACCGGCTCGGGCTCTATATCGTCGACAAACACATCCTTGCCAAAGGAGAGGTGCGGCACTTCGGCGAGGCGGTGGCGGCCGTCGCCGCGGACACGCTGGAGATCGCGAAGCGTGCCGTCGATCTGATCGAAGTGGACTACGAGGTCCTGCCGGCCGTCCTCAACCACATGGCCGCGCTCGAGGACGGCGCGCCGCTCGTGCATCCCGACCTCGGCCAGTACGACTACGTCGCGGCCGCGTTCACGCCCGTCCCCGGCACCAACATCGCGAACCTGACCAAGCTCCGAAAGGGCGACGTCGAGAAGGGATTCGCCGAGGCGCAATGGGTCGTCGAGCGCGAATACACCAACCCCTCGGTCCAGCACGTGCCGCTCGAGACGCACGTGGCGATCGTGGAGTGGAGGACCGGAGACCAGGTCACAATCTGGTCCAGCGCGCAGTCCCCGTTCACGGTGCGCAACCTGTTCTGCTATGCGTTCAAGCTGCCGCTCAACAACGTCCGGGTGATCGTGCCGCACGTCGGCGGCGGGTTCGGCGGCAAGGCCGGCATCCACCTCGAACCGCTGTGCGCGTGCCTGTCCCGCAAGGCGGGCGGCCGCCCGGTCAAGTTCCAGGCGACGCGAGAGGAGGAGTTCAGCCTGCTGCCGTGCCGCAGCGCTCTCACCTATCGCATCAAGACCGGCGTGGCGGCCGACGGACGGATCGTCGCGCAAGAGATGACCATGTACTGGGACGCCGGCGCGTACGCCGACTACGCCGTCAACGTCACGCGCGCCTCGGGCTACTCCGCCGCGGGCCCCTACGAGATCCCCAACGCCAGGCTCGACGCCTATACGGTGTACACGAACAAGCCCTACGGCACGGCGTACCGCGGCTTCGGGCACGTGGAGTTCTTCTGGGGCCTGGAGCGGCACATGGAGCTGGTGGCCAGCGTGATCGGCATGGACCCGCTCGAGTTCCGCCGCACGAACGCGCTCGTGCCCGGTTCGAAGACGCTGACGGGCGAGACCATCACGGAGAACTCCGGGAATGTCACCAAATGCCTCGACGCGGTTGCCGAGTCCATCGGCTACGGGGGCCTGACCGTCGGGGAGGAGGCGCGGCAGCAGCGAACCGGGCTCAGGATTGGCAAGGGGGTCGCCGCGCTGCACAAGGCGCCCGCGATGCCGCCGTTCACCGCCACCGCCGTGGTCGTAAAGATGAATTCGGACGGCAGCGTGATCGTGAATCTCGGCCTCACCGAGATCGGGCAGGGATCGACCACGATGATCGCGCAGATCGTGGCCGAGCGGCTGCGGTTCGACATCGGCCAGGTCCACGTGGTCGTGGACAAGGACACCTCGCGCGACCCGTACGACTGGCAGACCGTCGCGTCGAAGGGGATCATCCTCAGCGGCAACGCGGCCATCCTCGCGTGCGACGACCTGCTGAAGCGCGCGTATGAAGACGCCGCGCAGGCGCTGCGGGCGCAGGTGAGCGATCTCGACCACGACCGCGAGAAGATCTTCGTCAGACACCACCCCGAGCACGCCGTGTCGTTCGCCGCGCTGGCGGTCGGCTACGCGTACCCGAACGGCAACGCGATCGGCGGCCCGCTGATCGGCGTCGGCCGCTATGTCGCGCAGGGGCTCTCGAACCTCGACAAGGAGACGGGCCAGGGCCTGCCCGCCCTGGACTGGACGTACGGCGCCCACGGGGTGGTCGTCGAGGTCGATCCGGCCACTGGCGAGTACCACGTCCTCAAGGTCGCGTCGGCGTTCGACGTCGGCAAAGTCGTCAATCCAGGGATCGTGCGCGGCCAGTGCATCGGCGGCATGATCCAGGGGCTCGGCACCGCGACCTGCGAAGGCTACATCTACGACGAGCAGGGCCACCTGCTGAACCCGTCGTTTACCGACAACAAGATCCCCACGGCGCGCGACCTGCCGGACGAGATCGAGAGCATCGCGGTGGAAACGCCGCAGCTCGACGGCCCCTACGGCGCACGCGGCGTCGGGGAGCACCCGATGATCTCGGTGGCGCCGGCGCTTGGGAACGCCATCCTGAACGCCGTCGGCGCCGAGTTGACGCACATGCCGATCCGCGCCGAGGACGTCTGGCGCGCGATGGGGCAGAAGGAGTCGGTCGACAACTGGATCACCAAAACGCCCGCGAAATCGTGCAAGGCGTAGCGATCGCGAGGAGCGCCGGCATGAGTGAACCGCGCCTGCTCTATCCCGAGGATCGGATCCCGTTCGGCCGCCTGCTGCCGATGGGCCTGCAGCACGTCGTGGCGATGTTTGGCGCCACGGTGCTCGCGCCCGTCATCATGGGGTTCGATCCGCAGACCGCCATCTTCTTCTCGGGCGTCGGCACGCTGATCTTCCTCGCGTGCACGCGGATGCGGGTGCCCAGCTACCTGGGCTCGAGCTTCTCGTTCATCGGCCCGGTGCTGGCCGTCACCGGCGGCGATCCACGGCGCATCCCGGATGCGCTCTGCGGCATCGCGGCCGCCGCCGTCCTGTACGGCATCGCGGCGGGGGTCACCCTCCGCCGCGGGCCCGGCTGGATCGACGCGCTCATGCCGCCCATCGTGACCGGGACGGTCGTGGCGATCATCGGCCTGAACCTCGCCGGATCGGCGGTGGCGAACGCGATCAACGCCGATTTCACCATCCGCACCTCGCACGACCTGCTCGTGGTCGCGGTCGCGCTTGCGACGTTCCTGACCGCGGCGCTCGTCTCGATCCACGCCCGCGGATTCCTGCGCCTGCTGCCGGTTCTCGTCGGGGTCGTCGTGGGGTATGCGCTCGCGGCGGCTGCGGGACTGCTCGACCCGCAGGCGGTCGCGGCCTTGAATCACGCACCGTGGATCGGGCTGCCGCCGTTCCAGACGCCGCGCTGGAGTCCGCGCGCGATGCTGGCGATCGCGCCGGTCTTCGTCGTGCTCGTGGCGGAGAACAAGGGGCACATCGCCGCGATCTCGGCCTACCTCGGGCGCGATCTCGATCGCTGGCTGGGACGCGCCTATCTGGGCGACTCGATCGCCACGTTCATTTCGGCGATGGGCGGCGGCACGCCGCAGACCACCTACGCCGAGAACATGGGCGTCATGGCGATCACACGCGTGTTCTCGTCGTGGAACTTCGTCATGGCGGCGTCGATCGCGATCCTGCTCGGGCTCTGCCCGCGCTTTGGCCTGTTGATCCGCACGATCCCGGCGCCCGTCCTGGGCGGCGTCACGCTCATCCTCTACGGCCTGATCGCGCTGATGGGCGTGAAGATCTGGATGGACGCGCACGTGGACTTCTCCGACCACCGCAACATGGTGATCGCGGGCGCGTCGCTCATCGTGTCCACCGGCCTCGGCGTGAAGGGCGTCACCGTGGGCGGCACCAACATCGCCGGCATCGCCGTGGGCACCGTGCTGGCGCTCGTCGTCCATCTCCTGCTCCGGACCGCGCCCGGCGGGCGCGAGGAGACGTCGGGCTGAGGCGTCCCTCGGGCCCGTACGGCTCGTGACCGATGAGTCGGGCCAGGTGTTGCGCCATCACGGCCCGGATTCCGTCCCGGCCAAATTTCCGCAGTGCTATCGTTGAGAGAGGAGGACTACCCACGATGAGCAAAGTCACCGGATATGCGGCCCAGAGCGCCACGTCGCCGCTGGGCCCATTTGGATTCGACCGCCGCGAGCCGGGGCCGACCGACGTCGAGATCGACATTGCCTACTGCGGCGTGTGCCATTCGGATCTCCATACCGTTCGCAGCGAGTGGCCCGGCACCGTCTACCCCGTCGTGCCTGGCCATGAGATCGTCGGCCGCGTCACCCGCGTGGGCGGCAGCGTGAATCGACTCAAGGCCGGCGATCCCGTCGGCGTCGGCTGCATGGTCGACGCCTGCCGGACCTGCCCCGAGTGCCAGGCGGGCCTCGAGCAGTATTGCCAGCACGGCCCGACGCTGACCTACAACAGCCCGGACAAGCACCTGGGCGGGATGACCTACGGCGGCTACTCGAACCGCATCGTGGTGGACCAGGCCTTCGTTCTGAAGGTGTCGGACACGTTGAACCTCGCCGGGGCCGCGCCGCTCCTGTGCGCCGGGATCACGACCTACTCCCCGCTCCGCCACTGGGGCGTCGGCAGGGGCTCCAAGGTCGGCATCGTCGGCCTCGGCGGCCTGGGCCACATGGGGCTGAAGTTCGCCCACGCGTTCGGCGCGCATGTCGTCTTGTTCACGACGTCGCCGGGCAAGACAGCCGACGCCCGTCGCCTGGGTGCCGACGACGTGGTGCTGTCGAAGGACGCGGAGGAGATGAAGCGCCACGCGGGCAGCTTCGACTTCATCCTCGACACGGTCGCCGCACCGCACGACCTCGATGCCTTCCTCTCGCTGCTGAAGCGCGACGGCACCGTCTGCCTGGTGGGGGCCCCCTCCTCGCCGCACCCCTCCCCGGCGGTGTTCAACCTGATCTTCAAGCGCCGCCGGATCGCCGGCTCGCTCATCGGCGGAATCCCGGAGACGCAGGAGATGCTGGACTTCTGCGCCGAGCGCGGTATTACGTGCGACATCGAGATGATTCAGATCCAGAACATCAACGTGGCTTACGAGCGGATGCTCAAGAGCGACGTGAAGTACCGTTTCGTCATCGACATGGCGTCGCTTGCCAGGGGATGACCGGTCCAGGCCCGAGTCTCCAGGACAACGCGTGCGAAGGACGAGGGTCGGTGGCAGTGGCGACGCGCTCCGTGTCCGAGGTGCGCTGCGCTGAATTCCATGGCAGCGGCATGCGCTGTGGCGGCCGCAAGCCGTTGTGCCGATTGGGCGTGAGTTTGGCTGGCTGTCAGGGACGATTTTCGAACCTGGGTGATGGCACACGTGGCATGAATCGAAGAGGCGGCGGTAGAATGCGCCTCGTCGCATGCCGCTTGTCGCCGGTTCGCACGTCGGGCCGTATGAAGTCCTCGCCGCCATCGGGGCCGGCGGCATGGGCGAAGTTTGGCGCGCCCGCGACACGCGACTCGAGCGCGACGTCGCCCTGAAAGTGCTGCCGGCCGAGACGGTCGGGGACGCCACGGCGCGCGCGCGGCTCGTCCGTGAAGCCCGGCTCGCCTCGAAGCTCAATCACCCGCACATCTGCACGATCTACGACGTCGGCGAGGATGGCGGCCACACCTACATCGGCATGGAGCTGGTCGAGGGGCAGAGCCTCGCTGAGCGTCTGCGCGACGGAGCGCTGCCGATCGACACCGTCGTCCGATACGGGCAGCAGCTGGCCGACGCCCTGGCGCACGCCCACGCCCACGGCGTCGTGCATCGGGACTTCAAGAGCGCGAACGCGGTCCTCACGCCGGAGGGCCAGGTCAAGGTGCTGGACTTCGGCCTGGCGAAGCGACTGGTCACCGACGACCTCAGTGACGCCACGACGCTGTCGCGGCCGTCGCTGAGCGAGCCGGGCGTCGTCGCGGGGACGCTGGCGTACATGGCGCCGGAGCAGCTGCGGGGCCAGCCGGCGGATGCGCGGAGCGACATCTGGGCGCTCGGCATCGTGCTCTACGAACTCGCCACCGGCAAGCGACCGTTCGAGGGACAGACGGGATTCGACCTGACGGCGGCAATTCTCCGCCAACCGCTGCTGCCCCCTCCACCGTCCGTGCCCGCGCCGCTGGCGGGCGTGATCGCCCGCTGCCTCGCGAAGGAGCCGGGCGAGCGGTATCAACAGGCGAGCGAGGTGCGGGCGGCGCTGGAGGCGGTGGCGTTGGGGCAGGCGGCTGCGACCTGGGCCACGTGGCGCGTGATGCTGCGCCGCCGCCGCGGGCTGGTGGCGACCGGAGGAAGCGTCGTCGCGCTGCTGGTCATTGCCGTGATCCTGTTTGGGCTCGATGTCGGTGGTCTGCGATCGCGCGTGGTGGGCGGCGCGGCGACCCCGGCGCGCGTCATCCGGCTCGCTGTCCTGCCGTTTGCCAATGTCAGTGGCGACGCGGAGCAGGAATACCTGAGCGACGGGCTGACGCAGGAGATGATCGCCCAGCTCGGGCGACTGCATCCGGGGACGCTGAGCGTGATCGCGCGCACGTCGGTGATGCAATACAAGAAGACGAACACCCCCATCAACCAGATCGGCCGCGAACTGGGCGTCGAGTACGTCCTCGAGGGCAGCGCGCAGCGGGAGGCCGGCCAGGTCCGGATTACCGCCGAACTGATCAAAGTGGCGGACCAGTCGCAGCTTTGGGCGGACAGGTACGACAGGGAGGTGACGGGGATCCTCGCGCTCCAGAGCGACGTGGCGCGCAACGTCGCGAAGGCACTCGCCCTCAAGCTGCTTCCCGCCGAGCAGGCGCGCCTCGCGAACGCCAGGCCCGTGAATCCCGAGGCGTACGACGCGTACCTGAAAGGACTGCACTACTGGTACAACCTGACACCGGGCGACGTGGACATCGCGTCGAAGTACTTCGATCTCGCGCTGGAGAAGGACCCGGACTATGCGCTCGCCCATGTGGGCGTCTCATTGGTCTGGATCGGCCGGCAGGGGATCGGCGTGACGCCGCCCCGGGAGGCGGGGCCGAAAGCCAAGGCCGCCGCGTTGAAAGCGCTCGAACTCGACGACACCCTACCGGAAGCGTACTATGCGCTGGCGAATATCAAGCTGATGGACTGGGACTGGCCGGGGACAGAGGCGGCCTTCAGGCGCGCGATCACGCTCAACCCGAACTTCCCGGATGCACGCGCGGGCTATGCGAACTACCTGGCGTTGATGAAGCGTTCGGCCGAGGCGAGGGCCGAGTTTCGTCGGGCTCTCGAGCTCGACCCTCTCAATTCTAACACCCAGGCCCTCTCTTCCGCAGACCTCTTGTTTCCGCGCCAGTACCGACGAGGCGATTGCCGAGGCCCGCGCTGTCCTCCGTACCGCGCCGAACAACTGGGTGGCCCTCAGTGCACTCTGGTTTGCGTTTTCGTGCAGAGGGCCCGAGAACGAGGCATTCCTGGCGGCGAAGGCGTACGAGAATGCCACGTACGACGACCGGACCGTCGAGGCCGCCCTCGACCGAGGATACGCCCGTGGTGGCTATCGGGAGGCGATGCGAAGTGCGGCTCGGGCGTTGACCGTGCGGTTTCGCACAGAGTATGGGACGCCCATGGACGTCGCGTATCTGTACGTCGCGGCGGGGGACCATGCGGACGCGCTCGACTGGCTTGAACGGGCGTTTGACCTGCACGATCCCCAGCTGCCAGTCATAGGAACGCCATTCTTCGACGGCCTCCGATCGGAACCACGCTAC
>CAVSGZ010000010.1:0-128425 GCA_963727765.1 uncultured Acidobacteriota bacterium | reverse complement strand
CGGGGCGACCGTGGTTGGGAGAAAGCGCATGATAGACATTTTCAAGTGCCTGATTCGAGGAGAGGACGGGCAGGATCTGATCGAATACGCGCTGTTGGCGGCGCCTCCTTGCCATCGCGTGCATCGTTGCAATGGCGAACACCGCCACCGCGATTAACAACCTTTTCGGCAACGCCGTAACTGTCCTGGGTTCGTAATCCAGGGCAGGCGCTGGGGGGGCGGCAGTCGGCTGACCCCCGCTCCAGCGGCCTCGAGAAGTCCCCGATACCTTGGTCTCTATCCGCCGTCGCGCTCGCACTTGTGGCCTGTTTTTTCGATAAACGAGCGCGCCGGATCCCGAATCTGCTGACAGTTCCGGTGGGCATCGCCGGTGTGTTGTATCACATAGGATCGAGCGGCTTGGCCTGGCTGGAGCAGGCGCCGGGATTGCCGGTGCCACCGTGGGGTTCGGGCTGTTCTTCCCGCTCTTCGCTCTGGGCGGCATGGAGCTGGTGGCGTGAAACTGATGGCCGCGCTCGGCGCGTGGCTCGGCCCGGCGGGCGTGGCGTGGACGGCGCTCTACGCCGCCCTCGCTGGCGGCGTCATGGCCGTTGTCGTCGCTGTGGCTCGGGGGTCTCCTGCGCACGGCGTTCGCCAACATCTGGACGCTCCTTGGCTTCTGGCGAGTCGCTGGGCTCCGGCCGCTCGATGGCATCACGCTCCAGACGAGCACGAGCCCCAGGCTGCCCTACGCGCTGCCGATTACCGCGGGTCTGTTCGCGGCGCTCTAGTTTTACCGCTTGGGGGCCGCTGGCGCGCCGCGTTGAGGTTGAGCATGAACCGGGAAGTTCGGACACTCATCGTCCTGGTGGTGGCCCTGGCCGCGGCCGGCCTGGCCAGCTTCGCCGTGCACCGCGCGGTCCAGCGCATGCCGGTAAAAGAGGTCGAAATCGCCACCCAGCAGGTCGTCGTGGCCGCCAAGGCCCTGCCGGTCGGCTCGCTGATCGGCCCCGGCGACGTCCGCCTGATCGCGTGGCCGATCAAGAGCCCGGTGGCGGGCGCATTGGTAAAGATCGAGGACGTCGTTGGGCGCGGCCTCCTGAACCCCGTGGTTGAAAACGAGCCGCTGACCGAGAGCAAGCTCGCGCCGCGTGGGGCGGGCGCCGGCCTTCCGCCGACCATTCCCACCGGCATGCGCGCCATCTCGGTGAAGGTGGACGAAGTCGTGGCGGTGGCCGGCTTCACCGTGCCCGGCACGCGCGTAGACGTGCTGGGACCGTCCCCGACCAGCAGGACACGAGGACCGGACCATCGTCAGCAACCTGGAGGTCCTCACGGCGGGCACGCGCTACGACCAGCAGGAGGCCAAGGACGGCAAGCCGATCCCGAGCACGGTCGTCACGCTGCTGGCGTTGCCCGCGGATGCCGAGAAGATTGCCCTCGCCGCCACGGCCGGCCGGCTCATCCTCGTGCTGCGGAACCCCTCGACAGCGCCCCGACCGTCACGCTGGGCGGCGAGCCTGGCCGGCCTGACCGGGCCGCCCGCGCCGCCGCCAACCGTCGCGAGGGCGTCCGAGAGCCGGAGGATCGTGAAGGCGCCCTCCGCCTCCGCCGCCCCAGCCTACACGGTTGAAACCATCAGGGCCGCCAAGCGCGCCCAGGAGATCATCAAGTGACCCGCCATCTGTCCAGCCTCATGATGGTGCTTGCCGTTCCGGCGCTGCTCGCGGCGCAGGCGCCGTCCGCAGCAGCCCCCGGCCGCGCCCCCGGCCGTCCAGGCGTCGGCACCCGTCGCTTCCGACGTGCCGCCGCGCGTCGATCGCATCCTGCTCACCGCCGGCCGGTCGAGCGTGATGACGACCGACTTCGACATCACGCGGCTCGCCGTCACCAACCCGGCGATCGCCGATGCCACGGCGGTCGAGCCACGCCAGATCCTCCTCGACGGCAAGAGCGCCGGGACGGTCAGCCTGATCGTCTGGGGCGCCGGCACGCGGAGGCAGTACGACATCGTGGTCGAAGCGGGCGTCAGCGCGCTCCAGCAGCAGCTCCAGGCGCTCTTCCCCGGCGAGGACATCAAGGTTGACTCGAACGAGGACGCCGTCATCCTGTCCGGCCGGGTCTCGAGCACGGCCGTCATGCTGAAAGCGGGCGAGATCGCCAAGGCCAGCGCCTCGAAGGCGAAGGTGCTGAATTTGCTCCAGCTCCCTGGCGCCAACGGGAGCCAGCAGGTGATGCTGCAGGTTCGCTTCGCCGAGGTGAACCGCAATGCCCTGCAGGAGCTGGGCGTGTCGTTTTTCACCGGCGCCAACGGCTACAGAACTTCCTTGCCGGACCACCACGCAGCAGTTTGCGGCACCGAGCTTCGACACTTCGGCCACCCCGCCGTCGTTGACGTTCAGCGACTTCCTGAACCTCTTTATTTTCAACACGAAACACAACGTGGGCGCCGTCATCCAGGCGCTCCAGACCAAGGGGTACTTCCAGAGCCTCGCCGAACCGAATCTGATCGCGCTACAACGGGCAGGAAGCCAGCTTTCTGGCCGGGGGCCAGTTCCCCGTCCCGGTCGTCCAGGGCTTGACCAACGCCATCACGATTGAGTGGAAGGAGTTCGGCGTGCGCCTGAAGTTCACGCCGACAATCGCGGGCGACCTGATCCGCCTGAAGGTGGAGCCGGAGGTCAGCAGCCTCGACTTCAACAACGGCATCACGCTGCAGGGCTACAGGATTCCCGCGCTGATCATGAGACGGGCGCAGACCGACGTGGAGCTTCGCGACGGGCAGTCGTTCGCCATCGCGGGCCTGCTCCAGAACGTCACACAGGAAAACGGGTCGGCGATCCCGTTGCTCTCGAGCCTCCCGATCATCGGCAACCTGTTCAAGAGCAAGTCCGACCAGAAGCAGCAGACCGAGCTGATGGTGCTCATCACGCCGCATCTCGTGCAGCCGCTCGAGCCCGACGAGGTGCCGCCGTTGCCCACGAACTCGAAGCGGTTCCTTCCCGGCAATGGCATCGGCTCCGAGCTCAAGGGAGGCGGAGGCCTGGTTGACGCGCCGCCCGTGAAGAAGGACGAGAAACCGGCTCCGCCGGTGAAGAAGCAGTAGGACGACTCTAGGTTGCCTGGTTCCTGGAGGACTGGTGCAGGTGATCGTCGTCGGCAGCGCGGACAACAAGATCGCCTCTCTGCTGAAGCAGCCGGGCCGGACAGTGCTGTCGCTGGACGAGCCGGCTGCCGCCCAGCGTAAGCCGGCGAGCGGCGACGTGTTCGTCCTCGACGCCAGGACGCTCGAGCATCTGCCGCCGTTCGTGGCCTCGATGACGCGGGAGGCCTCCGGCTGCGGCTTCATCCTCGTCTGCTCCACGCTCGCCCCCACGCTGATGCTGGAGGGGATGCGCGCGGGCATCCGCGAATGCGTGCCCGAGCCGCTCGACCCGGTGGAGCTCGAGGCGGCCGTGTCCAGGGTGGCCGCAGGGCGCGACCGATGGCCAGGTCTTCGCGTTCATCGGCGCCAAGGGGGGCGTGGGGACGACGACGACGGCGGTGAACGTGGCCATCGAGTTGAGCCGGGCGGCCCCCGGCGGACGCTGCTGATGGACCTGCACATGTCCACCGGCGACGCGGGCCTCTTTCTCGGCGAGGAGCCGCGCTTCTCGGTGGCCGACGCGATCGAGAACGTGCACCGGCTCGACGAAGGGTTCCTCCGGAGCCTGGTGGTCAGGAGCAAGCTGCACCTCGACCTGCTGGCGTCGGCCGACTCGCCCTCCAGGGGCCGGTCGAGAGCGGACGGATCCGGTCGCTCGTCGAGTTCGCCAAGCGGCACTACAGCTATACGGTGCTCGACGTCCCGCGCTCGGAGCCGGCAGCCCTCGAGGCGCTGGAGTCCGACCACCTGGATCGTGATCGTCGCCAACCAGGAGTTGGCCACGGTCAAGAACGCCGGCCGGATGGCCGCCAGCCTGCGGCTGCGCTACGGGAAGGAGCGCGTGGTGGTGGCCGTCGCCCGCCACGACGGGTCGGCCGGCATCGGCCGCGCCGACATCGAGCGCGCCATCGGCGTCAAGGTGAAGTACGTGCTGCCGTCCGACTACCGGCGCGCTGTCGAGGCGCTGAACAGCGGCCAGCCGGTGAGCCTGGGCAACCACTGCGCGCTGGCCGGCTCGTTCCGCCAGATCGCGCGCGACCTGGCGGGCCTGCCGGCGTCCGACGACGGCCCAGGACGTCGGGCGGCTTCCTCGGCCTCCTGACAGGACGTCGCAACTGAAGGGCCACACGGACATGGTGATGACGACGCACCACGCCACCGGCGGTCGATGCCAGGCACCCGCAGTACCAGGAGATCAAGTCCCGCGTCCACCAGGGACTCCTGAACCGGCTGAACCTCGAGCGCCTGACGCGCACGCGGCGCGAGGAAGCCGAGCCCGAGATCCGCGGCCTGGTGGCCGACATGCTCGAGGCCGAGAGCGACCAGACGCCGCTCAGCCTCTTCGAGCGGCAGACGCTGGGCGAGGACGTCCTCAACGAGTTGTTCGGCCTCGGCCCGCTGGAATCGCTGCTGGCCGACCCGGCGATCTCCGACATCCTCGTCAACAGGTTCGACCAGGTCTACGTGGAGCGGCACGGCCTCCTCGAGCCGGTGGACATCGTGTTCAAGGACGACGCCCACCTGATGCGGATCATCGAGCGGATCGTCAGCTCGGTGGGCCGCCGGATCGACGAGTCGAGTCCGATGGTGGATGCCCGCCTGGCCGACGGCTCGCGCGTGAACGCGATCATCCCGCCCCTCGCTCTCGACGGCCCGGTGCTGTCGATTCGGCGATTCCGGACCGACAAGCTGGGGCCGGCCGATTTCGTCGAACGCGACTCGCTGACGCAGCCGATGCTCGATTTCATCCACGCGGCCGTCGCCGCCCGGCTGAACGTCATCGTCTCGGGCGGCACGGGCGCGGGCAAGACGACGCTGCTGAACATGCTCTCCGGCTTCATCTCCGACAAGGAGCGGGTCGTCACGATCGAGGACGCGGCCGAGTTGACGATGCGCCAGCGCCACGTCGTGCGCCTCGAGACGCGCGCCGCGAACATCGAGGGCAAGGGGGCGGTGCGCCAGCGCCAACTGGTCATCAACGCGCTCCGCATGAGGCCCGACCGCATCATCGTCGGCGAGGTGCGCGGCGACGAGGCGCTCGACATGCTGCAGGCGATGAACACCGGCCACGACGGCAGCCTCACCACCGTTCACGCCAACAGCGCGCGCGACGCGCTGCACCGCCTCGACACGATGGTGGCGATGGCCAACCTGAACATCCCCGAGCGGGCGGTCCGCCAGCAGATCGCCTCGGCCGTCCAGATTGTCGTGCACGTGAGCCGCATGGCGGACGGGACCAGGAAGGTCACCTCCATCACCGAGATCACCGGGATGGAAGGCGACATGATCTCGATGCAGGACATCTTCGTGTTCGACCGGACGGGCATCAGCGCGGAGGGCCGCGTGTGCGGGCGCTTCAGGGCCAGTGGGATCCGCCCCCGGTGCAGCGAGCGGCTCGCGACGGCCGGCCACCGGCTGCCGATGGACATGTTCGAGCACGTGAAAGTCATCGGGTAGACGACGGGAGACATAGTCGGTGCTGCTGCCATTCCTCGTCTTCGCATTCGTCCTCGTTATCGTCTTTGGCGCCTACTGGGCGCTCGTCCTCCGCCCCGAGCGGGCGAAGAACGCCGCGTTCAGACAGCGCCTCGCGCGGCCGAAGCCGGCCAAGGCCGCCCGCGTGGCGCTGGTCAAGGAGGCCGAGCGGCTGAGCAGCATCCCGGCCATTCAAAATCTCCTGGCGCACAGGCAGGATCTCATCAAGCCCCTGCGGAAGCTCATCCAGCAGGCGGGGGTCAGGACAACCGTCGGCGTCGTCGTGCTCTCGTCGGCCCTGCTCGCGGCGATCGGGTTCCTGGCCGGCCAGTCGTTCTTTCGTTTCGCCTGGGTCGGTCTGATCCTCGGGGGCATCGCCGTGTTGCATCCCGGCGGGTGTGCTCGTCTGGATGCGCGACCGGCGGATCGCCAGGTTCGAGGAGCTGTTCCCCGAGGCCATCGATCTCCTGAGCCGGGCCCTCAGGGCTGGCCACGCCTTCACGACGGCGCTCGGCATGGTGGCCGAGGAACTGCCCCAGCCGATCGCCGGCGAATTCCGACTGCTGTACGACCGCCAGAACTACGGCCTGCCGCTCGACGAGGCGCTGCGCGATTTCGCAGAGCGCGTGCCCCTGCTCGACGCGCGCTTCTTCGTCACCGCCGTGCTGACGCAGCGCGAGTCGGGCGGAAACCTGTCGGAGGTCCTCGACAACCTGGCGTCGGTCATCCGCGACCGGTTCACGCTGAAGCGCGAGGTGAAGGTGAAGAGCGCCCACGGCAGGACTACCGGCTTCATCCTCGCGGGGATGCCGCCGGCGCTGGCCGCCATCTTCATGGTCACCAGCCCGGACTACCTGCGCACGCTGGTCGAGGACTCTGCCTGGGATCCGGATGCTCGTCATCGGAATTGGGCTTGCAGATTATCGGGATGCTGGTCATCCGGCGTCTCGTCAGGATCGACTACTGAGGGCGCGGGGCAACCGCTCATGCAGGATTCCCTGTCGAACTCATCGTCGCGGTCGCGGCGGTCTTCGTGTCGGTGGCCCTGCTGGTGGGGCTCGCCGCCGTCGCGAGTGCTCTCGTCGCAGGCGCCAGAGCGCCGGCGCCTGCAGGACATTCTGCAGCCGGCCCGTCCGGCCCGCGGCGGGACGCTCACAAAAGCGACGCCATCGCGCGCCGAACGTGGCGAGCCGAGCGAGGCGGGCTGGCTTCCCAAGTCGGCGCGCGACATGTCGGGGTTCGAGCGGCGGCTTGCGAACGCGGGCTACCGGACGCCGACTGGCCGCCCGCGTGGTTCTTCGTCGCGACTGTTCGTCCTGCCGGTCGTGCTCGGCGGGCTCGCGCTTTTCGTGTTCGGCTGGTCCACGCGGAACGGCTGGATCGCCGCCGCATTCGGCGGGGTGGTCGGATACCTGTTGCCTGGCCTGTTCCTGGATCGCCAGGTGGCGAAACGGCGCCTGCAGATCCGCCACGGCTTGCCGGATGTCCTCGACCTGCTGATTGTGTGCCTCGAGGCCGGGAGCAGCCTCGACCAGGCGGTGGTGAAGGCGAGTGACGAGCTGGCGCTTGCCTACCCGGTCCTGGCGGAGGAACTCCGCGTGCTGATCACCGAGACGCGTGCCGGGAAGCCCAGGATGGAAGCGTTCCGCAACCTGGCGCAGCGGACGAAGGTGGATGACGTTCGCGCGCTGGTGGCGATGCTGGTCCAGACCGACCGGTTCGGCACAAGCGTCAGCCAGGCGCTGCGGGCGCTGTCCCATAGCATGCGGACCAGGCGCCGGCAGATGGCGGAAGAGGCCGCGGCGAAGGTGGGCGTCAAGCTCGTCTTCCCGCTCGTGCTGTGCCTCTTTCCCCGCCTTCTTCATCGTCGTCCTCGGGCCCGCGGTGCTCAGGCTGATACAGGCGCTCTCGCAGATGGGCAATTAGGCGGTAGGCAGCTGGCCCTGAGCGAGCGAAGCGAGTCGAACGGTAGGCAGTAGGCAGCTTGTCCGCCGTAGCTCGAAGAGCGAAGGCGGTCGGCATGGCAGCAAGCGTGTCGTGCCGGCCAAGCCGGCGAAGGAGGAGTGGCAATGTTGAATGTCGGTTCTGCTCGTCGTGGCGGCAGTGCTCCTGGTGGCCTATATTGCGCGGCGCCGCGCGCGGCTGCGCAAGCGAAGAGGCCGACGGCAAGTAAGGCGCGCTCCTAAGCGCCCCATCGCCATGAACCGGTACAAGGTCGTTCTGGCCGTAGACGCTGCTGGTGTCTGGATGCGCGTCGGCGCGGCCCGGCCGAAGTGGCTTTGCCGTCCGGCCAGCCGCCAGCCCGGCCGACGCCTGTTCCGGCAGCCGGCACGGAAGACGTGTCGTCGCACGATCCCCGAACTGTGTGGGCGCGGTCACTCGAGCCGCGCCCTGTCGCTTCCCGGCCTTGGCACCGTCGAACGCTCGTCCGCAGCCCTCCAGGAGTCGCTGGCGTGGCTGTCCGTCGATCCGACGGCGGAGAACCACATATCCGTGGGCGACGCGTACAGGGCCACCGGGATCCTGGATCAGGCCTTCGAGCATTACTCGCAGGCATCGAAGCTCGAGCCGCGGAACGCCGCGGCATGGGACGGCATGGCCCGGATCTGGCGCGATTGGGGCTACCCTGATCGGGCGATGGGACCCGCGTCGCGCGCCGTGTTCTTTGCGCGAGATTCCGCCGCCGCCCACAACACCCTCGGCACAATCCTCGAGGCACTGGACAAGCACCGCCAGGCCCGCGCCCAGTTCGAGCGCGCCCTGGCTCTGGATCCCCGCGCGGCCTACGCCCTGAACAACGTCTGCTATTCGTGGATTGCCGAGGGCGACGGCGCCGCCGCGGGTGAGGCGTGCCGGCGGGCGCTGGCAATCGAGCCTGGCCTGGCGCCCGCCCGCAACAACCTGGCGCTGGCCTACGCGGTCCAGGGAGACCTCCTGGGCGCCGAGCGTGAATTCGCCGCTGCGGGCAATCCGGCCGCCGTGGCCTACAACCTGGGCGTCCTCCACATGGCGCAGGGCCGCTTCGGCGCCGCGGCCGCCGCGTTCGGCCGCGCGGCGTCGCTCGAGCCCGGCTTGCCGTTCGTGGCCGAACGTGCCGCTCAGGCCCGCCGGCTGGCTGACGCGCATCCGGACGGAGAGAGTGACTATGAACGCCGGTGAGCGCCCGTACGTCGAACCGCCGCCAGCCCCCGCCACCGTCGCCGAGTCGGGTCTGAACGTCGGCCTGCTGGTTCAGCTGGTGCTCAAGACGCTCCACCTGGCCGGCACCATCAGCGGCGCCGATTTGTCGGCGCGCCTCGGCCTGCCGTTCTCCGTTCTCGAGCCGGCCCTCGACGACTTGAAGGCGCAGCGTCACTGCGAGGTCGTCAACGGATTGGTGCTCGGCGGCCCGGCCTTCAGGTACCGCATCTCGGACGCGGGGCGCGAGCGCGCCGCGCTGTTCCTCCAGAGCAACCACTACGTCGGCGTGGCGCCCGTCCCGCTGGAGCAGTACCGCAGTTACATGCGCCGCTTCCGAGAGACGACGGTCAACGACGTGACACCCAGCCGGCTGCGCGCCGCCTATCGCCACCTGGTGTTGTCCGACCGGGTCCTGGATCAGCTCGGCCCGGCCATCCGCGCCGGCCGTTCGCTGTTCGTCTACGGCCCGCCCGGCAACGGCAAGACGGCCATCTCCCAGGCCATCTCCGGACTGCTCGACGGCGACATCGCGATCCCGCATGCCCTCGAGGTCGAAGGCGCGATCATCCGCTTCTACGACCCGGTCACCCACGAGACGGTGCCCGAGCCCGAGGCCGGCACCGAGCGGACGTGCCTGGATCAGGGTCCGCAGCCCGACCGCCGGTGGGTCCGGTGTCGGCGCCCCGCCATCGTCGTCGGCGGCGAACTCATGCTCCACAGCCTCGAAGCCAGTTACGCGCCGTCGGTCGGGTTCTACCGGGCGCCCGTGCAGGTCATCGCCAACGGCGGCGTGCTCGTGATCGACGACTTCGGCCGCCAGCACTGCGCCCCTCGCGATCTCCTCAACCGCTGGATCGTGCCGCTCGAGACCGGCCACGATTACCTGACGCTCCAGACCGGATTGAAGTTCGACATCCCGCTGACCACGTTCATCGTGTTCGCCACCAACGTGCGGCCCGCCGACCTGGTGGACGAAGCGTTCTTTCGACGCATCCAGTTCAAGGTCTTCGCCGAGAGCCCGACGCCCCGTGATTTCCTGGCGATCTTCAGGAACTACTGCGCGGAGGTCGGCGTGGAGTTCGACGAGGCCATGGTCGAAGGGCTGCTCCGCGACTACTTCCATCCGCGCCACATCCCGTTGCGCGGGTGTCAGCCCCGCGACCTGATAAACCAGGCGCTCGCGATGGCTGATTACACCGGCGTCGAGCGACGACTGACTCGGCCGCTGCTCGAGGCCGCCTGCAACAGCTACTTCGTGAACGACGCCGAGCGGGAACCGGAGTACGCGTGAGAATGCGAGCCAAGACCCGAGGCCCTGCGACATGCCGCTGTTCGCCGCCGTCCTGATCGCGCTCTTCACGGCCGCGCCCGCGGCCGCTGGAGATATCTCCGTCCGCATCACCTCCCCGCTCGGCCGCACCGGCACGCCCGGCACCATCCGCATCGTCGCGCAGGTGAAACCCCAGAAGGGCCAGACCGTCTCGGAGGTCCGCTTCAGCGTGGACGGCAAACCGCAGGGCTCGGTCACGGCGGGCCCACCTTACTCCGTCGAATGGACCGACTCCAATCCGTTCGAGCGCCGGGTTATCGTCGTCGAAGCGAAGGGAACCGACGGGGAGGTTGGCCGCGACCAGGTCGTCCTCGACCCTTACGAGTTGAGCGAGATCACCGAGGTGACGAGCGTCCTCGTCGACGCGGCCATCTACGACAAGGCCGGCCGGCCGGTCAAGGGAATGACCGCCTCGGACTTCGTGCTCGAGGAAGACGGGAAGCCGCAGAAACCTGACCTAGTGGCGCAGGAGGCGATCCCCACGACGTTTGCCGTGCTCGTGGACGGCAGCCAGAGCATGTCGAGGAACATCGACTTCGTGCAGGAGGCCGCCGGGAGGCTGGCTACCTACCTCCGCCCGCGCGACCGCGTGATCGTCGCGCCGTTCTCGCTCCGGCTGAGAGCCATCACCGGACCCACCAACGACCGCCGGACGATCGCCGAAGCCGTTCAGGCGATTACCGCGGAGGGAGGCACCGCGCTGCGCGACTCGATGATCGATCTGGCTGGGCGGCTGTCCACGACACCGGGCCGGCGCGTCATCATCCTCATCACCGATGGCTACGACGAGAACAGCCGCGCCTCGCTCGAGGACGCGGTGACGGCGGTCAAGGCGCAGGGGATCACAGTCTACTGCGTCGGCATCGGCGGCGTCGCCGGCATCTCGCTGAAGAGCCACAATGAGTTGAAGCAGATCGCCTCGGCGACCAACGGGAAGTACTTCTTTCCGTCGAGGCCGGACCAACTGCCGGACGTCTACGACGTGCTGGCCTCTGACGCACAGCTCCGCTACCTCATCTCCTACACGCCCGCGAACCAGCGCCGTGATGGCACCTGGCGCACGATCGCCGTTCGGCCCCATGCTCCGGACCTCATGGTCAAGGCCCGGCCCGGCTACTTCGCCCCAAAGCCTCCCCCGGTGAAGCCGGCGCTCGAATTCACCGCGATGGATCTGCAGAGCCGCTTCCTCGAGGTGACCAAAGACGACCTCATCGTCGTCGAGGACGGCGTTGAACAGAAGATCGACACCTTCCAGGAAGCGACGACGCCGGTCATGATGGTGCTGGCACTCGATCAGAGCGGCAGCATGAAGCGGAGCGCCGACCAGGTGGTGGAGGCGGCGACCGCGTTCGTCGGGGCGCTGCGGCCCGAGGACTGGCTCGGGGTCATCACGTTCGCCGACAGGTCGATGGTCGCGCACGGCATGACACAGGAGCGCGAGTCCACGCTCCAGGCGATCGCGGCGTACAGAGGCCGAAGGCGGCACGGCGCTCTACGACGCCCTGTGCGACTCGGTCCTGATGCTGAAGCGGTACACGGGCCGCAAGGCCGTGGTCGTGCTGACCGACGGCCGCGACGAGGACAACCCGGGCACGGGGCCGGGCAGCACCCGCACGTGGGAGCAGGTGATCGGCCTGTTCCGCGAGGTCGACGTCACCGCGTTCGCCGTCGGCCTCGGCACCAAGATCGATCCGGAGCGCCTGACGGCGCTCGCCACGGTGTCCGGGGGCCAGGCCTACTTCCCCCAGGAGGTCGCCGAGTTGTCCGCGCAGTACGCGCGCATCGTCGACAACCTCAGCCACCGGTATGTCATTGGCTACACTTCCACCAACTCGTCGCGCGACGGCAAATGGCGAACGGTGGAAATTAGGACACGCACGGCCGGAATTGTGGTACACAGCAGGCAGGGGTACTTCGCGCCGGATCGATAGACACGGCGGGAGGAGGCAGGAACCATGGGCAGGCGCAACAGCGGCGACGCAGGCTCGAAACCGGACCTGCTCGCCCTGTGGATGGGAGACCACGCTCCGCCGCCGTCCACTGGGCCGCACCGACCCTTGTGGGCGTTTCTCGCGGGAGTCGGTGCCATCGGCGTCATCATGCTGACGGGATATTCCCGGACCGTCCTGCCCTATGTGCCCATCGCGCTCGGCCTCCTCGCGGCAGGGCTGGCTCTGCGTGTCCTCGGAAGGCGCGCGGTGCAGTCCAGATTCCTGTCCGCGCCCTGGCTCATTATCATGGCGCTCGCTGCCGCCCTGGCGGCCTATTTCTTTCTCGCGCCGGACATCGATTCCTACAACCTGTCCCGCTACCTGCCGCGCGCGGTAGTGGATTTCTTCAGATAGCCGGCCTATCCGATCGCCACATCCACCAGCATCGCGCGGAGGACCCGGACGACATCGGCCGGCGCAACTCCGACGAGGAAGCCGCGGCTGCCGCCGTTGAGATAGATGATCGGCAGGCCGAGGATGCTCCGCTCGATATAGACGCGCAGCGGCTTGCGCGTGGCGAAAGGCGACGTGCCGCCGACCAGGTATCCCGTGTGCCGGGTGGCCACCTCGGGCTTGCACGGCGACACGGACCGCGCGCCAATCTGCCGGGCAAGCGCCTTGGTGGACACTTCCCGGTCGCCGTGCATCAGGACGATGAGCGGCGAGCGGGCATCGTCTTCCATGACGAGCGTCTTGACCACCGCGTGCTCGGGCACGCCCAACTCTCGGGCCGCCACCGCTGTCCCGCCCCGCTCCTCGTACCGATACGACATTTCGGAGAAGGTCACGCCCTGCCCGCGCAGGAACAGCACGGCGGGCGTCGACGGCGGAGACTTTGGCATGCTTGGCGTATGATAGCACCTGGAATGACCCAGGAGCCTCGGCCGGATTTCGGCTTCGTCCGGGTGGCGGCCGCCGTTCCGCGGCTCGAGGTCGCCAACCTCGATTTCAACCTGCGCCAGATTCTCGCCGCCGCCCGACGCGCCGACGAGGAGGGCGCGCAGGTCGTCGTCTTTCCAGAACTGAGCCTGACGAGCTACACGGCCGGGGATCTCTTCCACCAGCACCTGCTGCTCGACCGCGCCGTCGACTCTCTGCTCGCGCTGGCCGAGGCCTCGTCCTCTATCCGGCCGCTCCTGGTCGTCGGCTTCCCGCTGGCGGCCGAAGGGAATCTCTTCAACACCGCGGCGGTTGTGTCCGGCGGCGAGATTCGCGGCCTGGTGCCCAAGACCTACATCCCGGGCTACAAGGAGTATTACGAGGAGCGGTGGTTCGCCTCGTCGCGCGACCTGGTCGCGTCGGAGGTCACGCTGGGCGGGCACGACGTCCCGATCGGCACTGACCTCCTCTTCCGGGCGCAGGCCGGATCCGAGGTGGTCATCGGCGTCGAGGTCTGCGAGGACCTCTGGGGTCCGCTGCCGCCAAGCTCGTTCCAGGTCCTGCACGGCGCGCATCTCATCCTCAACCTGTCGGCGTCGAACGAGCTGGTGGGCAAGGCCGACTACCGGCGTTCGCTCGTGGCCCAGCAGTCGGCGCGCGGCATCTGCGCCTACGCCTACGCTTCCTGCGGCATCGGCGAGTCGACGCAGGACGTGGTCTTCGGCGGCCACGCGATGATCGCCGAGGACGGGGCGATGCTGGCCGAGTCCCGGCGCTTCGAGACCGAAGGCGAGATGGTCGTCGCCGACGTGGACGTGGAGCACCTCCGCCTCGACCGCGAGCGGACGACCAGCTTCGGCGATTCGCTGCACGCCTTCCCCGCCATGTCGTGGCGGATGGTTGACGTCGAACTGCCGCTGCACGCGGGCGCGCCCCTTCGCCGGGCCATCGACCCGGCGCCGTTCATCCCGCGCGACGACGAGGAGCGAAACCGGCGGACCGAGGAGATCATCGCGATCCAGACCTCGGCGCTCGTGAAGCGGCTCTCGCACGCCGGCATCACCCACCTCGTCATCGGCTTGTCGGGAGGCCTCGACTCGACGCTGGCCCTGCTCGTCGCCGTGCGCGCGTTCGATGCGCTCCAACTCCCGCGCACCGCGATTGTCGCCGAAACGATGCCGGGCTTCGGCACGAGCGACCGGACGCGCAAGAACGCCGAGCGCCTCGCGAAGGCCTGCGGCGTGACGCTCGAGACGATTGACATCACCGAAGGGTGCCTCCGCCAGTTCCGCGACATCGGCCACGACCCGTCCGTGCACGACGTCACCTACGAGAACGTCCAGGCCCGCTATCGGACGATGGTCCTGATGAACCGGGCCAACCAGCTCCACGCGCTGGTGCTCGGCACGGGGGACCTGTCGGAGATCGCGCTCGGCTGGAACACGTTCAATGGCGACCACATGTCGCACTACAACGTGAATGCGGGGGTGCCGAAGACGCTGGTGCGGCACTTGGTGGGCTGGGTGGCCGCGCAGCCGGCATTCGCTCCGGCGCGCTCCATCCTGGGCGACATCCTCGCGACGCCGATCTCGCCCGAGCTCTTGCCCGGCGACGAGCCCGGGGCGATCGCCCAGCGGACCGAGGAGATCATCGGCCCCTACGAGTTGCACGACTTCTTCCTCTATCATTTCGCGCGCTGGGCGAGCCGGCCGAGGAAGATCGAGATGCTCGCGCAGCAGGCCTTCGCCGGGCGCTACGACGCGGCCGCCATCAGGAAGTGGCTGCGCGTGTTCGTGACGCGGTTCTTCGCCAACCAGTGGAAGCGGTCCGTCATGCCCGACGGGCCGAAGGTCGGGTCGGTGGCCCTCTCGCCGCGAGGCGACTGGCGGATGCCGTCCGACGCCGAAGTCGCGCTCTGGCTGGCCGACCTCGACTGACGGCTATTCCTCCCCGAAGTAGGCAATCGCCCTGGGTCGGGTCAGAATCAGCAACCCCAGCAACCAGCACGCGGCGTTGGCCGCCAGGGCCATGCCGCTGAAACTCGACGCCGTCAGCGCCCACAGCGTCGGGAAGCCGACGATGAAGACGCCGCGAGCCCAGGCCTTGCCGTTGATCATCTGCAGGCCGACGCTGGCGTCGAGCACGGTCCACCCCACCAGGAGGACGAGAGGCGCCACGGTCCGGAACGTCGGCTCGAACGAAGCGACAAGGAGGCCGGCTTCGACCAGCGCCCAGGCGCCGAGAGCCACGGCGAGGACGCCGATGATCGTCACGCCGGCCGGCGCCTTCTCCGGGCGGGCCAGCGGCACCGTCGGCCGCTCGATCCACCGATTGAACTGCCACAGAGCGGCGGCCGACACGAGGCCGATGCCCAGCAGCACCAGCCATCCCATGGCATTGTTCGCCTGCACCAGCTCGAGGAGGCCGTCGGGACGCGTGGTGGCGCCCCTGGCCATGATCTTGTTGAAGATGAACGCGCCGACGGGGCCGCCGACCATGGCCCCGAGCGCGAGCGGCAGGTTCGCGTAGCCGAGGAAGAGCCCCTCCTGCCCTTTCGGTGCCAGGGCGCCGATGTACCTGGTACATCCGGGCCGAGGTGAACAGCTCGCCGAGGGCGATGAGCGCCACGGTCATGATGATGAACACCGACGCGATCGGCAGCCAGTTGGCGGCGATCGCCCGCGGGCCGCCGGCGACGTAGAGGGGCGCCAGGTTGATCAGCATCGCGGCGCTGACGACCAGCGTCCCGACCACCATTGACTTGATGGGCTTCATCCTGCCGAAGACGCGCGAGATCATGAGCTGGAAGCACACGATCATGAACGGGTTGGCCGCCGTGTACAGATCCATCGCCGGGTTGGTCTCGACGACCCGCTTCGCGTACAACGGCAGCACGTTGTAGACCTGGTTGTAGATGAAGAAGAACCCCGACATGACGAGCAGGAACAGCGCGAACCGGAGGCTGCCCAGCACGAGCACCATGTCCATCAGGATCCGGCCGGGCGAGCGTTTCGGCTTGGCCGGCGCGCCGGCCGCCATCACGGGCTCGCGGTACGCGAACAGCACGACGAAGAACGCCACGGCGGCGGCCACGGCGGCCACCGCGAAGATGTAGGAGAGCCGCGCCGCGTCGAGGCCCGACCGCTCGGCCGCGCGGGCGCTGAACAGGCCGAACACGGTCGCGCCGCCGGCGACGACGATGAGCGTGAACCCGACAGTCGGGATGAAGACGCTCGTCTTCGCCCTGTCGGCCCTCGTCGTCCAATAGACGAGCGCGACGAGGCCGGCCGCCGCCGCTGAGCAGATGGCGACGACCGTCAGGATCGTGCCCACGCTCGACCCGCTCCGGACGACGAACGCCGTGCCGCGCCCGAAGAGCGACCCGATGTTGATCACCATGTAGAAGATGGCGAACCCCAGCGTCGCCCTCGAGCCCGCGGTCTTCTGTACCGTGCCCGAGATGCAGGGCTTCACGATCGACCCGCCGACGCCGATCAGCAGGATCGCGGCGATCACGACGACCGCGTCGCGGGTGCTCGCGGTGAAGTCCTTGCCGATCGTCGGCGCCAGCACGCTCCCGCCGAACCACACCGGGTATCCCATCAGGACGTAGCCCGCCGCCAGCAGGACGAACGCGATGAGCAGCGCCCGCCGGAAGCCGATCTGGTCCGCGATGGTGCCGGAGAGGATCGGCAGGAAGTAGACCAGCCCCCAGAGCACCGTGGAGTTGAGGAACGAGGGCCACGTGTCGCCGAACCCCAGCTGCCCCAGGTAGATGACGACGAAGCTCGCCATCGAGTAGTAGGCGGCGCGCTCGAACAGCTCGGTGACGTTGGCCGTCCAGAAGGACCTCGGGAAGGGCTGGACCGCCACGGCTTCGTGGGTATCAGGGTTTGACATGGGTCCTCTCAGGCTGACGGCTCTCGGCGTTCGGCTTTCGGCGGCGTTCCGCTGCCAGCTACGCCATCGCGATCCGCTTCACGATGTTCCCGCGCGACGCGAGGAATCGCAGAAACTCGGCCGTAAGCAGCGTAATCGTAGCCGTATTGACGTTGGGATGGAACCCGATTCGGTCGGTGCCGGGCAGGTCCGAGTCGAGCACGACGATGACGTCGCGCGCCGAGTCGTGGATCAGGCCGAACGGCGACACGGCTCCCGGCGTCAGGTGCAGGAACCGCATCAGCCGATCCGGCGACGCGAAGCTCAGTCGGTCGTCGCCCAGCGCCGCCGACAGCGCCTTGAGGTCCGCCTTCTTCGCGTGACCGAGCACGACCAGGTAGTGCCGCGACCCCTTCGCATTGCGCAGGAACAGGTTCTTGCAGTGGGTCGCCGGGATGCCCGCCCAGTAGCGCTCGGCTTCCTCCACCGTGAACACCGGCGGGTGAGCGAACCGCTCGAAGGCGATGCCGAGCGCCGCCAGCGCGTCGTAGACCGCCTGCTCGGTGGGAGCGAAGTCTGGAGCCGCGTCCATTGCCCTGAGCCTCTTTGCTTGAGCCTTGAGCCCTGAGCCATGAGCCCTGCTGGCCTATACCCTCGCCATCTCGAACAGCACCTGCGCGAGCCCCGAATAATCGTCGTCTCCGTGCCCCGACGCGATCATGGCGCCCACCAGCTGCGCCACCACGGCGCTCACCGGGGTCGGCACGCCGCACGACCGCGCGGTCTCCATCGCGATGCCCATGTCCTTGTGGTAAAGGCCGGCCCGGAAGCCCGGCTTGTAGTTCTTCTCGAGTATGCGCTGGCCGTGGACCTCGAGCACGCGGCTGGCCGCGAAGCCGCCGAGCAGCGCCTGGCGCACCTTCGCCGGGTCCACGCCCGCCTTGGTCGCGAGCGCCATCAGCTCGCTGACCGCGGCCAAGGCGCCGCCGATCGCCATCTGGTTGCAGACCTTGCAGATCTGTCCCGCGCCCGATTCGCCGATGTGGACGACGCGCTCGGGGTTGCCCATCGCGTTGAGGATCGGCCTCACCCGCTCGAGCGCCGCCGCGTCGCCACCCACCATGATCGACAGCGTGCCGTTGATCGCACCGATGTCGCCCCCGCTGACCGGGGCGTCGAGCAGCGTGGCGCCGTGCTCGGCCGCCTGGGCGGCCAGTCGCCGCGTCACTACCGGCGAGATCGTACTCATGTCGATAAGGACCGCGCCCTTTCGCACCCCCTCGAACACGCCGTTCGGCCCCGCGAGCACCAGCTCGACGTCCGGCGTGTCGGGGACCATCGTGATGACCACCGTCGCCTCGCGTGCCACCTCAGCCGGCGCGCCCGCCACGCGCGCGCCGGCCAATTCCAGTGTCTCCACCGGGCCACGGCTCCGGCTATGGACGATAAGCCGGTAACCCGCCTTGATGAGATTGAGGGCCATCGGCTTGCCCATCAGGCCCAGACCAATGAATCCAACCGTCTCTCGCTCAGCCATCGCGTCGCTCTCCTTCGACAGCACGGGCGAGGCCGCGCGCCGCCACGAACGCGCCCGACCACGCCCACTGGAAATTGAATCCGCCAAGCCGCCCGTCGACGTCAAGCATCTCGCCGACAAGGTAGAGGCCCGGGCACACTCTCGATTCCATCGTCCCGCGGTTGATCTCGTCGAGGGCCACGCCCCCGGCCGTCGCTTCCGCGTAGTTGTATCCGCGACTGCCGGTCACCTGCAAGGGCCACGACACGAGCGCGTGGGAGAGGCGGCGTCGATCCTCGCGCGAGAGCCGCGCCAGCCGCATGTCGGGATCAAGGTCCACCGCGCCGGGAAGGCGCGCGGCGACTGCCACCGGCAGGTGTTCCGCGAGGATCGTCCGCAGCATCGCTGCGGGTCTGCCCGCCGCGCCGTCGAGCAGGAGGCGCTCCGCGCCCGCAAAGTCGAGCGCCGGCAGGAACGACAGGCGCACGTCCACGTCGCGGCCCTCGATCTTCGCGCGATGCCAGTGGCGCGACGCGTCGAGGACGGCCGGCCCGCTGGCACCGAAGTGCGTCCACAGCAGCGAGCCCTGGACCGTCACCGCGCGCATGCCGGCGCCGCCGACCGAGATGGCCGCGTCGTGCGACACGCCGGCCAGGCCGGCGTGAAACGTCCCCGCCAGCACAAACGGTGCGAGCGCCGGCGTGGTGGCGACGACGCGATGGCCGAGCGAGGCGGCCATGGCCAGGCCGCCGCCGTCGCTTCCGGTCTTGGGCAGCGAGAGTCCGCCCGTGGCGAGGACGACCAGTCGCGCCTGCTCGGACCAGCGGTCGCCCTGCACGATGAAACCGGCCGCGCCGGCCGGGCGGACCGATTCGACCCGACGGCCGGAGAGCAGCAACACGCCGGCCCGCTCCGCCGCGTCGAGCAGGGCGCGGAGGACCATCCGGGCGCTGCCGCTGTCGGGGAACAGCTTGCCGTCCTCCTCCTCGTGCAGCCTCACGCCGATCTCGTCGAAGAACGCGGCCGTGTCGGCCGCCGGGAAGGCCCGCAGAACGCTGTCGATCACGCGACGGTCGCCGCCCCAATAGTCGGCCGCCGTCACCGCGCGGTTGGTCACGTTGCAGCGGCCGCCGCCGCTCACAAGGATCTTCGCGCCGGGATGGCGGGCGCCGTCGAAGACGACAATCTGCGCGCCGGGCAGACGGCGTGCCGCGAAGATCGCGGTGGCGAGCCCCGCAGCGCCGCCGCCGACAATGGCGATGTCCATCGGGGGGAAACTGGGCCTACAACTGGGCCACCAGCTTGGTCGCCAGGTCCACCGCCGACACGGCATCCTGCGCCCAGCCGTCGGCGCCGATTCCGTCGGCCCACTTCCGGCTCACCGGCGCGCCGCCCACCATCACCTTCACCTGGGCGCGCAGCCCGGCCTTCGACAGCGCATCGACGACGTCCTTCTGCCCGTGCATCGTCGTCGTCAGCAGCGCCGACAGGCCCACCAGGTTGGCCCCGGTATCCCTGACGCGGGCGACGAAGGTGTCGACCGGCACGTCCACGCCCAGGTCGTGGACCTCGAAGCCGTTGGCCGCAAGCATCGTCGCGACCAGCGACTTGCCGATCTCGTGAATGTCGCCGCGCACGGTGCCGATGACCACCGTGCCCGCCGACTTGAGTTCCTGGCGACGCGCCTTCAGCTCGGGTTCGAGCAGCGCCATGGCCTGCTTCATCCCGTTGGCCGACACGATGAGGTTCGGCAGGAAGTACTCCCCCGAGGCGTACTTGTCGCCGACCGTGCGCATGCCGACGACGAGCGCGCCGTTGATGATGGTCAGCGGCTCGACGCCGGCAGCCATGGCCTCCCTGACGCCCGCCACCGTCGCGTCGGGGTCCCCGTCGACGAGGCTCGCTGCGATCCGCTCCAGAAGTGCTGTCGACATATCTGCTCCAGGAAACTCCGGCCTTACGGCCTACGCCTTACGCCTTACGACCTACGCCTGACGCCCTTGAGCCCTGAGCCTCCGGGCCTGAGCCCTTAGCCCTGAGCCTCGGGAAGCGGCGGCAGCGCCTCCATCCCGAACCGCCGCGCGGCGCCGGTCGCTATATCGCGCAATTCCTTGCGAAGCTCGCGGGACACCGGCACTGGCCTGTACGACGCCACCAGGGTGCGCACCCTCTCAGCCGCGCGCTCGGCGGCCGTCGTCGCACCCTTGCGCAGCCACCCGTCGGTCGTGGCCCGGTCGATGACCGGCGACGGCAGGTACAGCTCCTTGCTGAACCACTTCAACGTGTGCGGTTCAGCCAGGTAGTCGGCGCGGTGGCCGAGCTTCTTGAACAACGACAGCGCGATCGGTTCGTCTCTCGGCTCGATCCCGCGCAGGAGGCGCTTGGTCATGCCGATCATCTCGGCGTCGAGAACCAGCTTCTCGAGGCTCTGGCAGCTCTCGAAGTCCATCATGCCCGCGCCCGAGATCATGTTGACGCCCGCCAGCGCGCCGAGCAGCGTGCCGCCCGCCGACTCCATGCCGCACTGCGCGTCGATCACCTTGGCGTCGCTCATGCCGAGGTAGGCGTGCGTCGGCAGGCCCAGGCGCTTGCCGACCTGTGCGTACAGCGCAGTCGATCATCCATGTGGCGACGTCGCCCATCGGCGTGGTGCCTTCCCGCATGTCGAACGCGGCTGGCGAGCCCCCCCAGACGACCTTGGCACCCGTCTTCGCCAGCTGCCCGATGACGATGCCGCTGAGGCACTCGGCCGTGTGCTGGACGACGGCGGCGGCGAGCGTGACCGGGGCCGTGGCACCGGCGAGCGGCATCGACACGAGCTCGGCGGGGATGCCGGCCCGCGCGCAGTCGATCAGGTTCTGGCACGTCAGGTCGCTCCAGAGCAGCGGCGGCGACGGGCAGACATCGAACACCGCAATCGGCTTCGCGGCCAGGGCGGCGTCGCCACCCGCGGCCGCGGAGAGCATCTGCTTCATCACCCACCACGTGTCGGTCCGGAAGGCGCCGGTCACGATCGGCTTGCGCATGAAGTTGAGCGCCAGGTAGAGCCGGTAGAGGTCCCCGATCTCGGCGACCACGTCGCCGCAGACCATCGCCGTGCTCTGCGCGTCGATCTGCGGGAGTTGCTCGACGAGCTTCACGAGCCGCACGAAGTCGGCGGTCGTCGGCACCCGCTGGCGGTTGGTCTCGGGGTCGAGAATCGCGAGGGCGGCCGAGCCGGGGTCGAAGTGGACCTGGTCACCGCCGTAGTGCACGACCGGCTGTCCGTCGAGCGTGTAGAGATCGAACTCGTGCGCCGTCGTCTCGAGCGCCCGCAGAACAAGCTGCTCGGGAATCCGCGCCACCAGCGCCGTCTGGTCCACCTCGGCGCCGGCCTCGGCCAGCAACCGCCGTGCCTCCTCGTTGTGGACGCGGACACCGGGTTCGCGCAGGAGCGCCATCCCTTCCGCGATGATCTGCTCGACCAGTGATTCGCTCAGCATCCGCAGTGTCGGTCGCATGTCACAGGCCTCCTGTCGCCGCGTCTGCCCGATCAGAGGAACGCGTAATCGTAATCACACCGGAGGTTTCCGGCAAGTCGGATTCAGCTGTCGTAGACTGTGTGCATGGCCACATCGCGCCCCAAGCACGACCACGTCACCCAAACCGCCTGCCCGCTCGACTGCCCGGACTCCTGCAGCTTGGAGGTCAGGACGAGCGCCGGCCGGGTCACCACGCTCGATGGTTCGCGGCGGAACCCGGTCACCGGCGGGTTCATCTGCGCGAAAGTCCGTCGCTTCGGCGAGCGGGTGCATGGGGCGGCCAGGGTCCAACATCCGATGGGGCGCGTGGGGCCGAAGGGCAATGCGGCGTTCTCGCGCCTCACCTGGGACGAGGCCATCGATCTGGTCGCCGGGCGGCTCAGGGAAACGCGCGACACGTTCGGCGGCGAGGCGATCCTTCCACTGTGCTACGGCGGGTCGAACGGCCTGCTGACGCAGGATGCGACCGACGCGCGCCTGTTCAGGCGGCTGGGGGCCTCGCGCCTGGCGCGCAATGTCTGTGCGGCGCCGACCGGGGCCGCGCTGGCGGCGATCTACGGGAAGATGCCGTCGGTGACCTACGAGGATTTCGCCCACGCGAAGCTCATTGTCATCTGGGGCGCAAACCCGTCGGTGTCGTCCATCCATCTCGTGCCGTTCATCCAGGCCGCCCGCAAGGAGGGCGCGAAGCTCGTGGTGGTGGACCCCCGGCTGACGCCGCTCGCCCGGGACGCCGACCTCCACGTGCCGCTCGCGCCGGGCACCGATCTGGCGGTGGCGCTCTCCCTCCATCGTCACCTGTTCGAGTCGGGCGCCGCGGACCAGGCCTTCCTCGCCGCGCACGCCGACGGCGCCGACCGGCTGCGCGAACGCGCCGCCGAGTGGACGTTCGAGCGCGCGGCGACGGTGGCCGGCATCCAGGCCTCGATGCTTCGGGAGTTCGCCGAACTGTACGCCACCTCCTCGCCCGCGCTCGTGCGGTGCGGCTGGGGACTCGAGCGGAACAGGAACGGCGGCAGCGCGGCCTCCGCGGTCCTGGCACTGCCCGCCGTCGGCGGGAAGTTCGGTGTGCGCGGAGGCGGGTTCGCGCTGAGCAACTCGTCGTCTTGGGGAATCGAGCGCACCTGGATTGGCGAGCCCGAGCCGGCCACGCGGATCGTCAACATGAACCACGTGGGCCGGGTTCTGACCGGGGACGCGAAGCCGCCCGTGAAGTTGCTGTTCGTCTACAACTGCAACCCGGCGGTGACGCTCCCGAACCAGAACCTCGTGCTCCGGGGACTTTCGCGCACCGACCTGTTCACGGTCGTCTTCGACCAGGTGATGACCGACACGGCGTCGTACGCCGATGTCGTCCTGCCGGCGACGACGTTTCTCGAAGCCTACGACATCGCGCGCGCGTACGGCCCGCTCAGCCTGCAGATCGTGCAGCCCGCGATCGACGCGGTCGGCGAGTCGCGGTCGAATCCCGAGGTGTTCGGCCACCTCCTGGCCGCCCTCGGCCTCGACGACGGCGAGGAGCCGCAGGGAGAGCTGGAGGCGCTGCTGCAGGTGCTCGACGGCCTGCCGGGGACATTCGGTGACGATCTCAGGAACGAACGTCAGCCGGTGCCGCCGTGCGGACAGGCGCCGGTACAGATGATCGACGTCGTGCCCGGCACGGCCGATGGGAAGATCCACCTTTGTCCCGAGGAGCTCGACCGGTCGTCGGCCCACGGTCTCTACTGCTTTCTGCCCGACCCGGGGTCGTCCGACTACCCGCTGGCGCTGATTTCGCCGGCCAGCGACCGCACGATCAGCTCGACACTCGGGGAGCTGGACCGGCCGGACGCGGCGCTGGTGATGCATCCGCTCGATGCGCGCGCGCGAGGGCTGGAAGAAGGGGCGAACGTGAGGGTATTCAACGAGCTGGGCGAGGTGCTGTGCAAGCTGTCGATCGAACCGACGGTGAGGCCCGGCACGGTGGCTCTGCCCAAGGGGCTCTGGCGGTCGAGCACGACGAACCGCGCCACCGCGACAGCGCTGGCGCCCGACACCCTGTCGGACGTCGGCGCCGGCGCCTGCTTCAACGACGCGCGCGTGCAGGTTGCGCGGGTCGTCGACTGATTGCCGAACGGCCCGCGCGCGGTCTCACGTGCATTCCCTGTTCGTCGAGGCGCTGCTCAGGTACCCGAGGTCCGAAGGCCGACGGCATGGGGTTGCCCACGGGGTGGCCCATTCCCTCCGACGACTCGCGAAGCCGACCGCGGCCGCCGCGACTAATCTGGCCGCCCTTGCGGCCGGCCGTCCGCGCCTCGTCCGACGTCCATTCGTGGGCAGTGCCCTTCTGGTGCGCCGCCCGCCCGCCCTTGCTGGCTATCTCACGCTGCTTGTCCGGCGACATCGACGCGAACCCGCGCCGTTCCTTTCGTCCTTCGCTCACGGCTAACCTCCCTGGTATCCGGCAGATGCCGGGACCTGATGCGTTGGGGACATCGAAATACGCACGCCCTTATCTCTTTAGACGCCTGAGGCGGCCGATCGGTCTACGGGCGGCGGGTGTGGTGCGGCCTGAACGCGTCACAGCCCGCGCAGTTGCGGACGTCGAACGCGTAGCCCACGACCGGAAACATCATCGGGTGAGCGCAGTAGAGGAGCTGGCCGTCTTCGATCGTCTGGACCGTCAACGGCTCGCGCCAGTGCGGGGTCCGACGGCCGTACCAGCACCCGCGGTGGCGGGTTTCGGGTTCGATGGCGGCCAGGTCGCTCACAAGGGCCATGATACCATCAGGAAAACGTGGAGGCTTGAGCATGCAGTCGTCGAGCGGAACGCCGTCGGGCGAGCGGATGGTGAATTGCGTCAAGCTCGGTCGCGAGCTGCCGGGGCTCGCCGAGCCGCCGTGGCCCGGGGAGCTGGGCCAGCGGATCTACGAGCACGTGTCGGCGCGCGCCTGGAAGATGTGGGAAGACCGGATGCGGATGCTCCTGAACGAGTACCGCCTGATGCCCTGGCAGAAAGAGGCCCAGGACATGATGGCGCACGCGATGGAAGAGTTCTTCTTCAGCCAGGGTTAGGATTTTCCGAACAACCGCTCCAGCGTCTTCGGATCGGGCTTCGGCGTCAACAGGCTGACGACGACGAGCAGCCCGATCGAGATGATCGCCGACGGGTAGATGCTCGGGATCCCCCACGGGTCGGCGCCGAAGTTCGAGGCCATCGCGGCGGCGCCGGTCAGGCCGTTCGCGCTCTCCATTACCCCCGGCGCGATCGCCTTCAGCACGAATTCGAAGAAGATGGTCGCCACCGCCCCGCCGACGATCGACGCCAGGCCTCCCTGCCACGTCGCCCGCCTCCAGGTCAGCGCCGCGAACAGCGCCGGCGTCACCGCCACGCCGTACATCGTGTAGGCGAAGTAGGCGTACTGCAGGATCGAGATCTGCGACTTCATGACGGTCGGGACGAAGATCATCAGGAACGCGCAGAAGCCCATCACGACGATGAACACCTTCTGCAGCGCCACCATCTTGGTCGGATCGGCCTTCGGGTTGATCATCCCCTGGTAGATGTCGCGCATCACGTTCGAGCTCGACGAGAGCAGGTAGTTCATGCCCGTCGAGAGCACGACGGCGCACGCCGCGCCGAGCAGCAGCACCCCCACCGGCCACGGCACCATGTAGCGCGCCGCGTTGAGCACCAGCGCCCGGCCGTCCCAGGCCTTGTGGAACTCGATGTTGTACACCGAGGCGTAGACCGCGATGGCGATCACGATCGTCTCCACGACGATCGTGCCCACGATCCAGATCGCCACGGCCTTCTTCGCTTCGGCGGGCGACTTGGCCGAGTAGAACTTCTGGTACATCGACTGCACGCCCATCAGCAGCAGCAGCGTCGAGAGGAAGTAGGCCAGCCCCTTGAGCGCCGGGTACTTGCCGAAGTCCTGGGCGAACACCTGGAACTTGGCCGGGTCGAGCACGACGTGCGCATGCGCCCAGCCGCCGGCCGACGCGATGACGAACGGCACGGCCAACAGGCAGGCCGACACGATGATGATGCCGTTCGGCAGGTCGGTGTGCGCCACGGCCACCATGCCGCCGATGGTCACGAACCCGATGACGAAGCACGCGGTGATCGTCTGGCCGACCTGGAGCGAGATGTAGCCGTCGGTGATCACGTTCAGGATGTAGCCGCCCGCGCGGAACTGGTAGGCGACGATTGTCGTGAACGCGATGATGAGCGCGAGCGCGCCGAACAGACGGGCGAAGCGGCCGTAGCGCACCTCGAGGATGTCGCCCACGGTGTACTGCCCGAACGTCCGGATCCTGGCGGCGATGAAGTAGATGATCGCGATGCCGAGAAACGCGCCGGCCGGCTGCCAGATCGCGCTCCACCCCGCGTAGGAGGCGTACTCGGCGCCCGCGATGAAGGTGCCCGAGCCGATCCACGTGCAGACCAGCGTGAACACCATCTTGGTCAGCGACAGGCTGCGCCCCGCCACCATGAAGTCGTCCTGCGACTTCACCTGCCTCGACCGGTAGATGTTGTAGCCGGTCATCACCAGCAGGTAGGCCAGAATCACGTACAGATACGAATAGCCCACGGTTCCTCCCGAGAATCAGGGGTCAGGGGTCAGGGATCAGAGGTCGGGGTCGATCCCCGATCCCTGATCCCCGATCCCCGATCCCGGCTAGATC
The DNA here is from genome assembly GCA_963727765.1 of uncultured Acidobacteriota bacterium. GTDB lineage: Bacteria > Acidobacteriota > Vicinamibacteria > Vicinamibacterales > Fen-181 > FEN-299. The sequence continues at coordinate 101,859 of CAVSGZ010000010.1, read as the reverse complement.
AACACCAGCTCGTCCTGCATCTCTCCCGCCACGTCCACCTTCCCCGCCGGCGTGATGAAGACGTTGATCTCAGACCGGACGGCCATCTCGCCGGCCAGGTAGATCCCTGGTTCGATCGAGAAGCAGATGCCGGGCACCAGCTCGCGCTCGTCCTTGGTCTCGAGGTTGTCGATGTTCACGCCGTTGCCGTGCACCTCCTCGCCGATCGAATGGCCCGTTCGGTGGAGGAAGTACGGCCCGTACCCGGCCTTCTCGACCACGCGGCGGCAGGCGTCGTCCACTTCCCAGCCGTACAGCTTCTTCCCCTCGGCGTAGCGGCCGCGAATGAAGTGGAGGGCGGCGTTGCGGGCGTCGCGAACCACGTGGAAGATCTCAATGTACTTCGCGGGCGGCCTCTGGCCGACGAAGCCGCACCAGGTGATGTCGTAGAAGACGGCGCCCTTCTGGTCGAGCTTGGCCCAGAGGTCGATGAGCACCGTGTCGCCCGTCTTGATCGGCCGGGCGTTGGCCGGCGTGGGCTCGAAGTGCGGGTCGGCCGGCTGCTCGTTGGTGCCGACGATCGGGAACTCGCCCTTGCAGGTCAGGCCCTCTTCGCCGAACCGCCGGGCGATGAACTGCTGCACGTCGTACTGCGTCAGCGTCTCGCCGGCGCGGATCGCGCGGCCGATGAGCGCGAACGCCTCGTCCTTGATCCGCTGCACGCGCTCGCCCGCCGCGAGGTGCGACCGGTAGCCCGCCTCGTCGAGCACCGCCTGGAACGTCTGCACGAGGCCGGCCGACGAGACGACCTCGAACCCGAGCGAGCGGATGAGATCGATGGTGCCGCCATCGACAGTCGACACGTAGGGGATGTTCGCCATCGGCGAGTACTGCATCGCCACCTTCTTCGCCGGGCCGAGCATCGTCTTCAGGCCGGCGTGCAGCTCGCGCCACGAGAGGTAGAGCCGTCTTTCGCCGGGCAGCGAGTCGAGCTTGGTGGACTCGACCTTGTGGGCGAGGCGGATGGGCTCGCCGACGGTGGGAATCCAGTAGAACCACCGGCGACTCGTGAACTTCCCGTAATCCATCCCCAGCACGTGATAGGCGATGGCATCGCGATTGTGAAAATCGTAGAGCAGCCACCCGTCGACGCCCGCCGCCTTCAACTCACCCTGGATCCGCGCGATATCCGGCATAACAGCCTCCTGTCGTGTCCACGATCCGAGCCCACCGGTCCGGCCGCCGCAGCATAGCACAGGCCAGCGGCTCGCGGCTTGCGGCTCCCGGCGTAGTGGACATTCTCGCGTCGCAAGATCGCAAGATCGCAAGATCACCAGATCCCTGAGGGCCAACGTGCCGTAGAATCCCCGAATGCCGTCGATTCGCTCGACCGCGCTGCCGCCATTCCGCCGTCTGGTTGCCGGCGTTGCCTGTCTCGCGGTGCTCCTCACCGCAGCGGCGTGCCGAGATCGCACCACCACGGGCTTCTCGCTCGACCGCGCCTCCAAGCACATCCGCATGCTGGGCACCGCGTTCGGGTCGAGGCCGACGGGTAGCGAGGCGGACCACCGGGCGCGCGACTACATCGCGGCTGAACTGCGGCAGGCCGGGTTCGAGGTCCGTCTACAGGAAGCCCTGTCCGACACCGATTCCGGGCTGTCGGTCCCCGTCGTCAACATCATCGCCACCCGTCCGGGCCGGCAACACGAGGCCATCGCGCTCGTCAGCCACCACGATTCACGATGGGAGTCGCGCGGGGCGGCCGACGACGGGCTGGGCGTGGCCGTGTGCCTGGAAGCCGGGCGCGTGCTGGCGTCGAGGCCCGACCCGAGGTACACGCTGCTCATCGCGATCACCGACGGCGAGGAACTCGGCCTGATGGGGGCACGCGCGCTCAGGAACACGCCGGAGTTTGGCGCCGTGCGGGCGTTCGTGAATTTCGAGGCTGTCGGCACGACCGGCCCCGCGCGGCTGTTCCAGGCCGGCCCGGGCAACTCCTGGCTGGCCGCGGCGTGGGCGGCGGCCGCGCCTTTCCCCGCAGGGTCCTCGCTGTTCACTGAAATCTACCACCGCCTGCCCAACGACACCGATTTCTCGGTCCTCAAGCAGGGGGGCCTGCCGGGCCTCGACTTCGCTCCCACCGGCAACACGTTCGCCTACCACACGCACCTCGACGAACCATCGAATCTAGAGCTCGCCACGCTCAACACCCTGGGCAACAACGCCGTGCGGCTGGTGGAGCGGCTCGATTCAACCGATATCAGCGCGCGCACGCTCGACAACGGCACGTTCTTCGACGTCGCGGGCCTGACGGCGTTCGCCTACTCGTCGACCCGCACGCTGATCTTCGCCGTCATCGCGTTCGTCCTCGGGCTGCTGGCGACCTACAAGGCCTTCCTGGCGGCGCACGAGGAGATCGGCACGGCGCGGGTCATCATCACGGCCATCTGGTCGCTGGCGGGCGTGGTGATCGTCTTCGGCGCGCTCTGGCTTGGGTGCGCCCTGTTGAGGCTCGGCACCGGGCTCGAGCAGCCGTGGTACGGCCAGGCCGGCGTCTTTCTCCTGTTCCTGCTGACCGTCACGCTAACCGCGCTCTGGCTGTTCGATCTCCTCGGGAGGAGCGTGCCCGTGATGGTCGGCCCCGCCGCCCTGCCCGCCTGCGTGTGGATGCTCGCGCTCCCGGTCTGGGCGATCGTGCTGGCCGTGCTCCAGCGCGCCGCGCCGGGCATCGGCTACCTCTTCACGTGGCCGCTGCTCGTCGCCTCGGTGCTCGTGCTCGCCCTGCCGGCGCGCCATGTCGCGGTCGGCCGCCTCATCGCCCTCGTGGTGGCGGTCGTGGCCGGGCTGCTCTGGATCCCGCTGGTCTGGCCACTGCTCGAGTTCGTCGTCGGTCTCTTCGGCTCGTTGACGGTGGCGCCGCCGGCGTGGCTGTTCCCGGCGCTGCTTGTCGCGGCGGCGATGACCGTCGGCCCCTGCCTGGCAATTCTGCTGATCGGGCGCCAGTCGCACTGGCTGCCCTCGAGCGTCATCACCTCCCTGCTGCTGCTGGGCGTCGTGGCCGTCTCGTGGGTGATGGCGGTCGAGCCGGCCTATTCGCCGGAGAGGCCTGAGCGACGGACGCTACGCTTCGCCGAGGACCTGGTCGCGCGCCAGGCGTGGTGGGAGGCCGGCACGCACGAGCGCGACTCGTCTCCGGTCGGCACCAAGGAGGGCGCGCCGCGCGACTGGGAACCGCTGACGTCGACCGCGCGGTCGCTGAAGCTGCTCCGTCCGGTCGGCGGAGTGTTCCAGTACCGCGCGGCGGCCTCCCGACTCGTGGCGCCGCCGCTCGAGGTCCAGTGTGCCGCGCAGCCGATTCCCGGCACCGAGGACATGTACATCGAGACCACCGTCAAGTCCGGCCTCGAGGGGACTGGTGCGGCGTTTGTCCTGCCTGCGGGTGTGACACCCGTCGAAGCCAGCCTGCGGGGCATCGTCCGCGACGGGATCTGGCGCGCGACCGTGACGCCGGTGCCGGCGGCAGGGCTGACCCTGCGTCTGCGGGTCGGCCACGGCGCGCTGCAGAAGTGGTCCGAGGCGCGGGTGCTGGCCCGGGTGTACGGAGTGCCCGGCGGCGTCGGCTGGCAGCGCCTGCCGGCCTGGTTGCCGCAGGAGACGTTCGTGTGGTCGCCCGAGTCCGACTTCGTCATGCCGTGGCCGGTCCCCGAGGCGCCGGCACCGGTCGCGCCGCCCGGACAGGAGTAACACGCGATGCCAATCAGGTTCGACTTCAACTGCGACATGGGCGAAGGGTTCGGGGACTGGAAGCTGGGCCTCGACGAGGAGGTGATCAAGGTCGTCACCTCGGCCAACGTCGCGTGCGGCTTCCACGCGGGCGACCCCGCCATCATGCGGCGGACGGTGTGCCTCGCCGAGGCCCACGGCGTCGGCATCGGCGCGCACCCGGGCTTCCCGGACCTGCGCGGGTTCGGCCGCCGCAATCTCGCGGCGACGCCGGACGACGTGCGCGACGACCTCGTCTACCAGATCGGCGCCCTGACGGCGTTCACGAGCGCCAAGCGGCTCCAGCACGTGAAGCCTCACGGTGCGCTCTACAACATGGCGGCTCCCGGCGGCCCGCTGGCCCGTGCGATCGGCGACGCGGTGATCGAGTGCGATCCGTCGTTGATCCTCGTCGCGCTGGCGGGCTCGAGGTGGGCGGACGAGGCCGAACAGATGGGGTTGCGCGTCGCCCGCGAGGCGTTCGCCGACCGCGCGCTGATGGCGGACGGCACGCTGGTGCCGCGGTCGAAGCCCGGAGCCGTGATCCACGACCTGCGGCAGGTCATCGAGCGCAGCGTCCGGCTGGTCACCGAAGGCACGGTCGTCGCGATCACGGGCGAGGTGGTGCACGTCGAGGCGGACACGCTGTGCCTGCACGGCGACACGCCGGGCGCCGTCGCGCTGGCGTCCAGCCTCAGGGCCGCGCTCGAGAAGGCGGGCGTGGTGCTGACGCCCCTCGGCGCGAAAGGGCTGGCCTGATGGCCGACGCGACACGCTACCTCGTGGCTGGCGAAGCCGCGCTGGTCGTCGAATTCGGCGACCGGATCGATCCCGCCATCAACCGCCGCGTTCGCGAGTTGTGCATGGCCGTCGATCGGGCGAAAGCCAACGGCGTGGTCGATCTGGTCCCCACCTATCGCTCGCTGCTCGTTTCTTACGACCCTCGTCTGACGACGTTCGATGCGCTTCGCGCCCGACTCGAAGCACTCGAGTCGGGGCTGGCCGCCACCCCGGCGCCGCCGCCGCGCGTGGTCGAGATCCCGACATCCTACGGCGGCGATTTCGGGCCGGACCTGCCGTTTGTGGCCGAGCACGCAGGACTGACGGCCGACGAGGTGGTGGCGGTCCACTCGGGCACCGACTACCTGGTCTACATGATGGGCTTCAGCCCAGGGTTCACCTATCTCGGAGGCATGTCGGAGCGGATTGCGGCGCCGCGCCTCAAGACGCCGCGCACGGCCATTCCCGCCGGCTCGGTGGGCATCGCGCAGCAGCAGACCGGCATCTACCCGGTGGAGAGTCCGGGCGGCTGGCAGCTCATCGGCCGGACGCCGGTCCTGCTCTTCGATCCGACCCGGCATCCGCCGGTCGTCGTCGAGGCCGGCGACTATATCAGGTTCGTGCCGGTGACCCGCGACGAGTACCAGCGCATCCAGGATGGCCTGAAGGCAGGTACCTGGACGCTCACCGCCAGGGAGCTGACCGCGTGAAGGCCATCGAGGTGATCGACGGCGGCATGCTGACGACCGTGCAGGACCTCGGGCGCTACGGATACCAGCGGTACGGCGTGCCGACCTCGGGCGCGCTCGACCGGTTCTCGCTGCGCGCCGCCAACCGCCTCGTTGGCAACGCCGACGACTCGGCCGGGCTCGAGGTGACGCTCGTGGGCCCGCGGTTGACGTTCCTGGTGCCGGCCACGATTGCGCTGACAGGGGCCGATCTGACCGCCCGGCTCGACGGGCGCCCGGTGCCTCGATGGCAGTCGGTGCTGGTCGACGCGGGGGCGGTGCTCTCCTTCGGCCAGCCCAGGGACGGCCTGCGCGCTTACCTCGCTGTTGCCGGCGGCATCGACGTCCCCGTCGTGCTCGGGAGCCGGTCGACCTACACGCGCTCGAAACTCGGCGGCGTCGCAGGCCGGCCGCTGAAGGCGGGCGACATCTTGCACCTGTGCGGCGATCGCCCGGTGCTGCTCGGCGGCGCGCTTCGGATGCCGGAGGCATCCCGGCCGGTCTATGGGCACGCGCAGGGCCTGCGCGTGGTGCTCGGGCCGCAGGCGGACCGGTTCACGCCGCGCGGCATCGACACCTTCCTGTCGTCCAGCTACACGGTGGCCCCGCAGTCGGACCGGATGGGCTATCGCCTGACGGGGCCCGCCATCGAGCATCTCCGCGGCCCGGACATCGTCTCCGACGGCACGCCGTTCGGCGCCGTCCAGGTGGCGGGCGACGGCGTGCCGATCGTCCTGTTCGCCGACCGCGGCACGGCGGGCGGGTACACGAAGATCGCCACCGTGATCGGCCCGGACCTGCCTCGCCTCGCGCAGGCGGCGCCGGGCGATACGATTACCTTTGCGCGTGTCGAACTCGACGCGGCCTACGCGGCGGTTCGCGAGCAGGAACGGCAGATCGACTCGATCGCGGCGGGCCCGAGTGCCGACCGGACGAAGCTCCTGAAGGTGGCGGCGGCGGTGGCGGCCGTCGCTGCGCGCGGGCAGGACCGCGTGTAGGGCGGGCCTTCCCGCCGGCAAATCGAAAGGATCCACGTGCGCCTCCACGAGTGTTTCATCCGCACGGCGAAGCGATACGAGAAGAAGACCGCGATCATCGACCGCGCCACCAACCAGCGCGTCACCTACAAGGACGTGCTGCTGCGGGCCTTGATCCTGGCCGACAAGCTGAAGTCGTCCGACGAGGGGTTTGTCGGCATCATGGTGCCGACCAGCGCCGGCTGCATCTACGCGATCCTCGCCGTCCTTGTCAGCGGCCGGACGCCGGTGATGATCAACTACTCCACCGGCGCCGAGGAGAACTGCCGAGAGGCGCAGCGCCGCCTTGCGTTCAGGACGATCCTGACCTCCCATGCCCTGCTCGAGCGGATCAAGTGCCCCATGGTCGACGGGATGATCTGTCTCGAAGACATGGCGCGCAGCGCGTCGGCGCTGGACAAGATCCGCGGAGCGTTTCGGGCCTCCCTGTCGGCCGACCGGATCATCGACCGCCTCCCGCGGGGCGACGACGAGGAGAACGCGGTCATCCTGTTTACGAGCGGCAGCGAGAAGGAACCCAAGGCGGTCCCGCTCACGCACGCCAACATCCACTCGAACCTGAAGGCGTTCGGGGAGATTCTCGACTTCGGCCCGCAGGACATCCTGCTCGCCAACCTCCCGCTGTTCCACGTCTTCGGCCTCACGGTGGACTGCTGGCTCCCGCTCGAGCGCGGGATGACGATTGTCACCTGCCCGAACCCGCTCGAGTTCCGGTCGATCTGCTCCGCCGTCCGGGAGGAGAGCGTGACGGTGATGGTGGGCACGCCGGCCTTCCTCCACGGCTACCTGCAGAAATCGGAGCCGGGCGACTTCAAGACCGTTCGCTTGATGATCACCGGCGCGGACAAGTGCCCGGACTCGCTGCGCCGTGGATGGTGGGACAAGCACCGCATCATCCTCTACGAGGGCTACGGGACGACCGAGACGAGCCCGGTGGTGTCGGTCAACACGCCGCAGCACAACCGGCCCGGCTCGGTCGGTAAGGCGATCCCTGGCGTGCAGGTCCGGCTCGAGCGCTACGACACGGGCGAGGCGTGCGCGGTCAACGAAATCGGCAAGGTGCTGGTCCAGGGCCCGAACGTGATGAAGGGCTACTTCGACGACTTCGAAGCCAGTTCGCTTCACCTGCGCCACGGCTGGTACGACACCGGCGACATGGGCTACATGGACGACGACGGGTATTTGTGGCACGTGGGCCGGCTGCGCCGGTTCCTGAAGGTGGGAGGCGAGATGGTGTCGCTCGTGAAGGTCGAGGACACTCTCGAGCGGCTCCTGCCCACCGACTGCGAGTGCTGCGTCGTCGAGGTGCCCGACGCGCTTCGCGGCGCGCGCATCGTCGCCGCCGTGACGTGCCAGGTCGAGGAGCGGGCCATCATGACACAGATGGCCGAATCGCTCCCCCACATCGCGCTGCCCAAGCAGTTCGTCGTGGTGCCCGATCTGCCCAAGATGACGAGCGGCAAGCTCGACTTCCGGCGCATCACCGAGATCGTGCGCGACATGGTGCAGGAGCGCGAGCGGACGGGGGCCTAGCGCCACCAGGCGGCAGACCGTCGGTCTGTGGCACAATCCCCTCACAACGCGGGAGTCGCCAGTCGGGCTCCGGGTGCCGAACCGGGCGCGGAGCACGCCGGTCTCCATCTTCAGGGGTGTCGCATGAACGGACGACGTTGGGCGGTGTGCGGAGTGATGGTCGTGGCGGCGGTCCTCGGGGCGAGGCTGGTGGCCCAGAACCGTGACACGCCACGACCGGAGTTCGACGTGCGCGCGCATTACACCAAGTACGAGGCGCGCATCCCGATGCGCGACGGCAAGCGGCTGTTCACCTCGATCTACGTGCCCAAGGACACCTCGCGCACCTATCCGTTCCTCATGACGCGCACGCCCTACACGGTGGCGCCCTACGGCGAGGACAACTACCGCCCGCAGCTCGGGCCGTCGGTGACATTCGATCGCGCCGGCTACATCTTCGTCTTCCAGGACGTCCGCGGGCGCTCCATGTCGGAGGGCGCGTTCGTGGAGATGCGCCCGCACATCGACCATCCGCAGGGCAACCAAGATGTCGACGAGAGCACCGACACCTACGACACGGTGGAGTGGCTGCTGAAGAACGTGCCGAACAACAACGGCAGGGTCGGCATCTGGGGGATCTCGTACCCGGGGTTCTTCACCTCGGCCAGCATCATCGACTCGCACCCGGCCATCAAGGCCGCGTCGCCCGAGGCGCCGATGACCGATCTGTTCTTCACCGACGACGGCTACCACGGCGGCGCCTTCCAAGTGGGCGCCAACTTCGGTTTCTACATGTCGTTCCGGCCGCGCGACCCGGTGCCCTGCAGCATGCCGCCGTGCAAGAGCGCCGGCGGCGAACCGAGCGTCCCGCCGAGGACGTCGACGCCGCCGTTCGACTACGGGACGACGGACGGGTACGAGTTCTTCCTGAAGAACGCGGTGCCGCTCTCGAAGCTGGAGACGCTGTTCAAGGAACCCAACTGGCTCTACCTCGACCAGGCCCGTCATTCGACCTACGACGCGTACTGGCAGGCGCGCGATCTCTCGCGGCACATGCACGGCGTGAAGTGCGCCGTGCTGACCGTGGGCGGGTGGTACGACGCGGAGGACCTGAGCGGACCCTTCAAGACCTACCACGCGATCGAGCAGCAGAGCCCCGGGATCTTCAACGCGATCGTCGTGGGGCCCTGGGTGCACGGCGGATGGTCGCGCTGGGACGGCTCCAGGCTGGGCCGCGTGCAGTTCGGATCGAAGACGGGCGAGTTCTGGCGCGAGCAGATCATCTTCCCGTTCTTCGAGCAGTACCTGAAAGGCAACGGCGACGCGAAGCTGCCGGAAGCCTACATGTTCGAGACCGGCACCAACGTGTGGCGGCAGTTCGCGGAGTGGCCGCCGAAGCGGACCGAGCAGCGGGAACTCTACCTCCACGCGAACGGGAAGCTGTCGTTCGACCCGCCGGCCGACGCCCAGCCGTCGTTTGACGAATACGTGAGCGACCCGGCGCACCCGGTTCCCTTCATCCCGTACACCGACGTGGGCCGCACCGAGCAGGAGTACATGGTCGCCGACCAGCGCTACTACACGCGTCGTCCCGACGTGCTGGTGTACCAGACCGACCCGCTGGAGGAAGACGTGACGGTGGCGGGACCGGTCTCGCCGAAGCTGCGCGTCTCGACCTCGGGCACGGACTCGGATTTCGTGGTGAAGCTGATCGACGTCTACCCGAACGACTACCCGGAACCGGAGGCGGCGCCGAACGGGACGCGTCCGACGGATGTTCCGCTGCCGACCGAACGGATGGCCGGCTACCAGCAGCTGGTCCGCGGCGAGCCGATCCGGGCGAAATTCCGCAACAGTTGGGAGAAGCCGGAGGCGATGACGCCCGGCAAGGTCGAAGTCGTGAACTTCGACATGCCGGACGTGCTCCATACCTTCCGGCGCGGGCACCGAATCATGGTGCAGGTGCACAGCTCCTGGTTTCCGCTGGCCGACCTGAACCCGCAGACGTTCGTCGACACCCCGAACGCGAAGGCGTCCGACTTCAAGAAAGCCACCGAACGCGTCTACCACGACAAGGCGGAGCCGTCCGGCGTGGTGGTGGGCATTCTCGGGAGATGAGCGGCGCGAACCCGCCCTCGCGGCCGAACGGCTGGTCGCCGCCCATCCCACTCAGATACAATAGCTGGACACCTGACCGACATCAGGCGGAGGCGCAGGTGCGCGAGGCGTGGAGACGCGTGCTCGTGGCACGCCCGCCAGCGGGAGTCGACCATGAAACCGAAACCCAGCATCGTCAAGCGCGAGCGAGAGAAGGCCAAGCGGACCAAGCAGCAGGAGAAGCAGGCTCGCCGTGCCGAGGCCAGCACACGCCGTGCGGCCACGCCCGACGTCGCGGCCGGCGGTGAAGATCCGGATATCGCAGGGATTCGTCTCGGCCCGCAGCCGCCGCCCGAGTGGCTGCAAGACTGACCGGTCCGCTGCTACTCGACTTGCGGCCCTGTATTTGGCCAGTTTGGTGGCAGTCGTGGACGATCGCCGGTTCTCGGCTATCGGCCGGCGCGAATCTCACCAGACCCAGCGCCCGCTACTCGATCACCCGCCCCTTGGTCTCCGGGATCCAGATCCAGGCCACCGCGGCCAACACGAACGCAGCCGACGCCGTGGCGAACGCGGCGCCGAAGCCGTGCGAGTCCGCCAGCGATCCCGCCGTCCACGGCGCCGTCGCGCTGGCGATCCGCCCGAGGTTGTAGGTGAACCCCTGCGCGGTCGCGCGGATCTTCGTCGGGTAGATCTCGGCCGTGACGGCCCCGAACCCGCTGAAGTAGCCAGCGCCGAAGAACCCGACAAACGGCCCCAGCATGAGCAGCGCCCACGGCGAGCGCAGCGAGGCGTACGCCATCACGAAGAAGGCAGCGGCCAGCACGTAGGTGACGTAGGTGCGCTTGCGCCCGACGCGGTCGCTCACCAGGCCGAAGGTGACGTAGCCGAACCACATCCCGACGTTCATCGCGACGAGCAGCAGCGTCTTGTACGAGCCGAGCCCGAGGCCGCCGCGGGCCGGCGACAGTTCGAGGTACGCGGGCACCCACTGCGTGAACGCCCAGTAGCCGTAGAGCGTGCACGCGTTCATCAGCGTGACGAAGACGGTGAGCCGCAGCATCGGCCCCTTGAACAGGTCGGCCAGAGCGCCCGACGGCTTCCGCATCTCGCCCCGCGCCCGCGCCGCCTGCCAGACGTGAGGCTCCTCCACCCGCTTCAGCACCCACGCGGTCGCCAGAGCCGGCAGCACGCCCACGAAGAAAACGGCGCGCCAGCCCCAGTGCGGCAGCACCAGTTGCGTGACGATGGCCGCGGCCGCGTAGCCGACCGCCCACGAGCTCTGGACGATCCCCAGTGCCTTGCCGCGGTGCTCGGCCGGCCAGGTCTCCGAGACGAGCGCCGCACCACTCGCCCACTCCCCTCCCATGCCGATCCCGAGCAGCGCGCGGAACACGAGGAGCTGCCCGGCGGACTGCGCGAAGCCGCACGCGCCCGTGAACACCGAGTAGATGAGGATGCTGCCGATGAGCGCACGTGTCCGGCCGAACCGGTCAGCGGCCAAGCCGAACAGGATTCCGCCGACGGCGGCGGCCACGAGCGTGAAGGATCCGATCAGCCCGGCCATCGACTTGGCGAACCCGAGGTCGGCCATCACCGCCGCGAGCACCAGGGCGTAGAGGTTGACGTCGAACGAGTCGAGCATCCAGCCCAGGCAGGCGGCGCCGAGCGCCCGCCGGGCTTCCGGCGGCGCGTCACGGTACCAGGCGAGCGGTCGGTCGGTCGTCATGTCGTCAGATGATACCCACGGTCGGCTCCCAATGGTATCCTCCTCGACATGCGCCTGCTCATCACCGACCTCACTTTCCGCGACGGCCACCAGTCGCTGCTCGCCACGCGCGTCAGGACCGACGACCTGGCCGCCATCGCCCCGAAGATGAACACGGCCGGCTTCTGGTCGATGGAGGTCTGGGGCGGCGCCACCTTCGACGTGATGACGCGCTTCCTCAACGAGGATCCGTGGGAGCGCGTCCGCATTTTCAAGCGCCTGATGCCGGACGTCCGGCTGCAGATGCTGCTCCGCGGCCAGAATCTCGTCGGCTACCGCAACTACGCCGACGACGTCGTCGAGGCGTTCGTGGCCCATGCTGCCGAGTGCGGCATCGACGTCTTCCGCGTCTTCGACGCCCTCAACGACGAGCGCAACTTCGTGACCGCGTTCAAGGCGATCAAGAAGGCCGGCAAGCACGTCCAGGGAGCCATCAGCTACTCGGTGACCGAGCGGTCGCTTGGCGGGCCGGTGTTCACGCTCGACTACTTCGTCGCCAAGGCGCGCTCGCTCGAGCGCATGGGCGCCGACAGCCTGTGCATCAAGGACATGGCCGGCCTGCTCGCGCCAGACGACGCGGCGGCGCTGGTCGGACGGCTGAAGAAGGAGCTGTCGATCCCGGTTGTGCTGCACACGCACTTCACGAGCGGGATGGCCTACATGACGCTGCTGCGGGCGATCGACGCCGGCGCGGACATCATCGACACCTGCCTGGCGCCGTTCGCGCTGCGCACGTCGCACGCCGCCGTCGAGCCAATCGTCGCGGCGCTCGCCGGCCGCCCGCGCGACACCGGCCTCGACATCGCCCTCCTGCTCGAGCTCGGCGAGCACTTCGAGCGGATCGCTCCGAAGTACCGCGAGTTCCTCGACGACACCAAGCTGTCAGGCATCGACACCGGCGTGCTCACGCACCAGATCCCCGGCGGGATGTTCAGCAACATGGTCGCGCAGCTTCGCCAGGCCGGCGCGCTCGACCGGCTGGCGGAGGTCTACGAGGAGCTTCCGAGGACGCGCCGCGAGCTGGGCTATCCGCCGCTCGTGACGCCGACCAGCCAGATCGTCGGCACCCAGGCGGTGCTCAACGTGCTGTTCGGCCGCTACAAGATGATCTCGAACGAGGTGAAGGACTACTGCTACGGCCTCTACGGCCAGCCGCCGGCTTCCGTCGATCCTGAGGTCAGAAAGCTCGCGCTGGCGGGCTACGAGCGCGGCGCCGAGCCATTCACTGGCCGCGCGGCCGACCTGCTGCCGCCGGAACTCGAGAAGGCCGAGGCCGAAACCAAGGGCCTCGCGCGGGACATCGGCGACGTGCTGTGCTACGCGCTCTACCCCACCACCGGTTTGCGCTTCCTCAAGTGGAAATACGGCGTCGAGACGCCGCCGCCCGAAACCAGGCCGCGGACGCTGGAGGACGTGAAGCGCGAGGAGGAGATGGTCGCCAGGGCGCGCAAGGGGAAGCTGGTGGAGGCCGGCTCGGCGGGCACAGCGGATTCAGCCACTTCAGGTGCACCGGCGCCCCGGCACTTCACGGTGAAAGTGGGCACCGAGGTGTTCCGCGTCGAAGTCGAGCCGGACGCGGCAGGCGCAGAAGCCGGCGCGGCGCCCACCGAGGCTGCGGTCGAACCGGTGGACTCGGATTCGGTGATTCGGGCGCCGATGCCTGGCCTGGTGCTCCGCTACATGGTGGCCGTCGGGGACGTCGTGAAGGCGGGTGACCCGGTGGTCCTCATCGAAGCGATGAAGATGCAGAACGCGCTGCCCGCACCGCGCGACGGCAAGGTGGCCAGCCTGGCGTTCGAGGTGGGCGACAATGTCAACCGGGGGGACGTCCTGCTCGCGCTCGAGTGACGCCTGACACGAGGCCTTCCCTGGCGCAGTACACTAACTGCCATGGGTGAGCGGCGTTTCGACCTCATCGGGATCGACGGCGACGACACGTTGTGGCACAACGAGCGCGACTACGTCGAGGCGCGGGGTCGCTTCGGGCAGATGCTCGCGCGCAGTGGCGTCGCCCTCGAGCAGGAGGATCTCACCGACGCCATCAACCGGACGGAACTCCAGAACATCCAGTACTACGGCTACGGCGTCAGCAGCTTCGTGCTGTCGCTCATCGAGACCGCCATCCGGCTGACCGACGGGCGGATCGCCGGCCGCGACATCGCCGAGTTGTTGGAGGTCGCCAAGGCGATGCTGGCCTCGGACGTCGAACTTTTCGAGGGAGCGCGGGAGGCGTTGGAGGCGCTCTCGGGCGAATATCCGCTCGCCCTGATCACCAAGGGCGATCTGTTGCACCAGCGCAGCAAGCTCGAACGCTCGGGGTTGGCGCGGCATTTCCGTCACGTCGAGGTCGTGAGCCACAAGACGCCGGACGTCTACCGCGGGATCCTCTCTCGCCTCGGCGTCGAGCCCGGCCGGTTCCTCATGGTCGGCAACTCGCCGCGCTCGGACGTTGTTCCGGTGCTCGGCCTGGGCGGTTCGGCCGTGCACGTGCCAGCCGCGCTGAGCTGGGCGCACGAGGAGGAGAAGCTGCCGTCCGGCCTCGGATCGCGCTGCGTCGTGCTGAGGAGCCTCCTCGAGCTCGCGGACACGGTCCGCGCGTGGGTGGCGTAGGCGCCCCTCGTCCCTGCTCAGCCCCGCGCGTCGAGCAGCCGCCGCGCGATGACGCTCCAGATGGCGTAGGAGAGACGCCGCCGCGAGTGGCGGGCGATCGGCCCGTCCCAGAACGCCCCTTCGACCACCTCGCACGTCGCCGGCAGCTCGCCGATCTCGAGCGGCTGTTTCTGCTCGGAATCGTAGCGCTCCAGCGTCTCTCGGTCGGGCGTGGCGGTGTTGACCACGACGACGTCCACCGGCCGGCCGATCGCCTCGCCAATCCAGCGCACCTCGTCGGCCGCCGTGAAGCCGGTCATGCCGCGGCCCTCGGTCAGCAGGTTGGCTACCAGGATGATCGGCCCCTCGACGCGGCGAAGGGCCTCCGCCATCCCCCCGACGAGCAGCGGCGGCATCAGGCTGGTGAAGAAACTCCCCGGCCCGATGATCGCGGTCTCGAACTCCCCGATGGCATCGGCCACCCGGCCGTGCAGGCAGGGCGGCGGGTCGAGCCAGACCCGCCGGACCTGCTTCCCCTCCCGCTGCCCCGCATCGACTTCGACCTCGCCCGCCGTGCGGGAGAGGTCGGCGAACTCGGCGCAGATCGACGACTGCTCGACGCTGGCCGGCCAGACACGACCGCGACAACCAAGCAGCGCCCGCAGGCCGTCGATGGCCGCGATGAAATCGCCGCTGTGGCGCTCCATCATCGAGAGCAGCAGGTTCCCGCCGGTGTGGCCGGCCAGCTTCTGGTGCTCGAGCGTCGGCAGCCGGGAGAGCAGGACGCGGCGCGCCTCGGCCTCGTTGCGCGCGAGGGCCAGCGCGCACTTCAGGATATCGCCTGGCGGCAGCACGCCCAGTTGGTCGCGCAGCATCCCCGAGCTGCCGCCGCTGTCGAACATCGTAACGACGGCGTTGAGGCGCAGCCAGGGATTGGTCTTCAGGCCGCCGAGCAGGCTCGGGAGCCCGGTACCGCCGCCGATGCAGCCAACCTCGATCTCGCGCAGGCGCATAGATGGCATTCTATCTCTGTATCGGACTCTCGCCCCTCCCCGTATAGAATAGGAGGCGAATCGCGCCGAGGAGGACCAATGGTATCCGCCCGTTCCTGGCGAGAGAGGGTCGACAGGCTGCTCGCCGACCTGCGCGCCGTTTTCGAAACGCGCCTGCGTGCGCTCGTCGCCTACGAGGGGCACGGGGTGCTCGGAGACGCGCCCGCGGCCGACGAGGGCGAGTTGCGGCACGGCGAGCACGTCCACACCCTCGTGGTGGTCGACGAGCTGCGGCACGCGGACCTGGCCCGCCTGGCGCCGCTGTCGGCGGCCTGGGCCAAGCGGGGCCTCGCCATTCCGCTGATGCTCGGCGCCGGCGAGCTCCGCGACTCGCTCGACGCCTTCCCCCTCGAATTCAGCCAGATGATCGCCCGCCATGTGGTCGTGTTCGGCGAGGACCCGTTGGCGGGCCTGACAGTGGCGGACGCCGACCTGCGGCGCGCGTGCGAAACGCAGGCGCGCAGCCACCTGCTGCACCTGCGCCAGGGCTTTATTCAGACCGATGGCGACCCCGGTGCGCTCGCGCGGCTCGTCGCGGCCTCGGCCGCCCCGCTGAGGGCCCTGCTCGTCAACATCGCCCGGCTGCACGGCGTGAACGCCCGGACGCCCGACGCGCTGCTCCACTTCGCCGGCGAGCGGCTCGGGCTGCCGGCCGACTCGCTTCGGCCGGTTGTCAGCCACCAGGACTCCGAGCGCTTCAACGACCTCGACGTGGGCGCGTTCTTCCCGGGCTACCTCCAGGCCGTCGGGCGGCTGGTGGCGCTGGTGGACGAATGGGCACGGTAGGACCTCGACCCCACCGGACCCGCTGGCGGCTGGCCACGCTGCTGGCGCTTGCGCTGGTCTGGGCCGTTGGCGGGAGCCCCAGCCTTGCGGCGGACGCGCAGGGCGATCTGCCGACGCTCACGCAGCCAGTCAACGACTTCGGCGGCGTGATCGACTCCGCGAGCGCGGCCTCGATGGACCGCGCAATCCGCGCGCTGCAGGCGGCAACCGGCGACGCCGTCGTGGTGGTCACGGTCCCGACCTTTGCGCCCTACGCTGACATCCGCGAGTACGCCGTCAAGCTGTTCGAGAATCACGGCCAGGGGATCGGGCAGAAGGGTCAAGACAACGGCCTGCTGGTCCTGCTCGCGGTCCGCGACCGGAGAGTGTGGGTCGAGGTTGGATACGGGCTCGAGGAGTTCGTCACTGACGGGTTCTCCGGCGAGACCAGCCGCGAGTTCATGGTCCCGGCCTTTCAGCGGGGCGCATATGGCGAGGGGCTCGCCGCCGGCGTCACGAGGCTCATCGGGCGGATCGCCGAAGGCCGCCACGTCACGCTCCAGGACGTCCCGAGGCCGGCGCCCTCGCCCCGGCGCGGAAGCGGAACTCCCTGGTTCGTGATCGTGCTGATGGTGGTGATCATCGTCATGAGAATCGTGGGCGCCGCCGTCGGCGGCGGGCCAAGGTCCCCGTTGGGCGGCTACCGGCGCGGGTGGGGCGGCGGCGGCTGGACGAGCGGCATCGGGTCGTTCGGTGGTGGCTTCGGCGGCGGCGGGGGCGGGTTCGGCGGAGGGTTTGGCGGCTTCGGCGGCGGGGGCAGCGGAGGCGGAGGCGGCGGCGCGGGCTGGTAAGCCCACGCGGAGGAGACGACGATGCGAATGATGAAGGCTTCGAGCATTGGGCGGATTGCCCTGGTGGCGTGGATGGGCCTGAGCGCCCTCGCCCTGTCCGGCTGCTCCTACAACAAGTTCGTCGGCCAGGAGGAGGGGATCAAGGCGCAGTGGGCGCAGGTGGACAATCAGCTGCAGCGCCGCAACGACCTGATCCCGAACCTGGTGAACACCGTCAAGGGCTATGCGGCGCACGAGTCGGGGGTGTTCGAGGCGATCGCCAACTCGAGGGCGAAGCTGGCGGGGGCGAAGACGCCAGACGAGAAGATCGCCGCGGCCAACGAGCAGTCGTCCGCACTGGCGCGCCTGCTGCTCATCGTCGAGAACTACCCGAACCTGAAGGCCGACCAGCAGTTCGCGCGGCTGATGGACGAACTGTCCGGCACGGAGAACCGGATCGCCGTCGAGCGGATGCGGTACAACGAGAAGGTGCAGGCCTACAACACGCTGCGGCGGTCGTTCCCGTCGAACCTCACGGGCAGCATGTTCGGCTTCAAGGAATACCCGTTCTTCAAGGCCCCGGACGAGGCGAAGGCGGTACCGAAGGTGGACTTCGGCAAGTAGCGGGCTACGCCGAGGGTGATCGCCAGCCGTCCTCGATCAGGCGGCGCATGACGTCGACCGAGCGGGCGATCACCTCGGACGGATCCTCGTACCGTTCCCGCTCCTCCGCTCCGTCGGGATGGCGGACGACGAACTCGTAGTGCTGCTCGTCGACGTCGCGACGGATCTCGCACGACAGCCGCTCGCCGCGGCGCTCGAATGACCAGATCATGGTGGCTGGATCCTAACAGATTCGCGGCAGCTGTTCGCCGCTGAGCATGTCGAGCACGCGCGTGGACCCCAGCAGGCTGCGCACGAGCACGACGCCCGCGCCCTCCGCGCGCACGTTCCCGATGATTCCCGCCTCGGCGCTCACGGGATGCCGGCGCAGCGCCTCCACCGCCCGCCCCGCGTCGGCCGCCGGCACGAACGCGACAAACCGTCCCTCGTTCGCCACGTACATTGGGTCGAACCCCAGGATCTCGCACGCGCCCCGCACGTCCTCCCTCACACCGACCTTCCGCTCGTCGATCGTGATCCCGACGCCCGCGCCGCCGGCAATCTCGTTGAGCGCGCTGACCAGGCCCCCGCGCGTGAGGTCCCGGAGGCAGTGCACCTCGACGCCCGAGGCCAGCAGATCGCGCACCGGCGCCCACAGCGGGGCGCAGTCGCTCTCGATCGCGCTCTCGAACCGCAGCCCTTCCCGCGCCGCCATGATCGCCATCCCGTGGCGGCCGACGTCCCCGCTCAGAATGACCGCATCGCCTGGCCGGACGCTGGCCGGCAGGATCGCGAGAGCGTGCTCCACCAGGCCGATGCCCGACGTGTTGACGAACACGCCGTCGCCCTTGCCGCGGTCGACGACCTTCGTGTCGCCCGTCACGATGGCGACGCCGACCTCGCGCGCCGCGGCCTGCATCGACGACACGACGCGCTCCAGCGTCTGGAGGGGCAGCCCTTCCTCGATGATGAACCCCGCGCTCAGACCGAGCGGCCGTGCGCCGGCCATCGCGAGATCGTTGACCGTGCCGTTGACCGCGAGCGTGCCGATCGTGCCGCCCGGGAAGAACAGCGGCTGGACGACGTAGGAGTCGGTCGTGAAGGCGACGCGCGCCGCACCGGCTTCGATCACCGAGGCGTCGTGGCCCGCCGCGAGCGCCGGGTTGGCGAACGCCGGCAGGAACACGCGCTCGAGCAGTTGATGCATCAGCCGGCCGCCGCCGCCGTGGGCCATCAGCACTTGCTCGTACTGCCCAATCGGCACCGGGCACGAGGGTTCGACGAGTTTCGACTCGCTCATGGTGTGGCTGCCTGTCTGCCGGCGATCCGCCGGTGCCGGAAGTACGCGGCGCACGCTCCTTCAGGCGACACCATCGTGGCGCCGAGGGGATGTTCCGGCGTGCAGCGGCCGCCGAATGCCGTGCACTCATGCGGCTTCTTCAGCCCCTGCAGGATGAGGCCGGCGATGCACTCGGCCGGCTCCGGGCGCGGACCGACGGCGCTCAGGTCGAACCTCCGCTCCGCATCGAACCCGGCGTAGGCCTCGCTCAGGCCGAGGCCGCTCTGCGGGATCTCGCCGATGCCCCGCCACGCGCGCGGGACGACGGTGAACACCTCGGCGACGAGCGACTGCGCGGGCCGGTTGCCCTGCTCGCTGACCACTCGCGTGTACTGGTTCTCGACCTCGGCGCGTCCCTCCTCGAGCTGCGTGAGGCAGAGGTAGATGCCCTGGAGGATGTCGAGCGGCTCGAAGCCGGTGACGACGATCGGCACCTTGTACTTCGCCGCGATCGGCCGGTACTCGGTGTAGCCCATCACGGCGCACACGTGGCCGGCCGCGAGAAATCCCTGCACGCGGCAGGAGGGCGACGAGAGAATCGCCTCGAGGGCCGGGGGCACAAGTACGTGCGACACGAGGACGCTGAAGTTCGTGATGCCCGCGCGCCGCGCCTGGAACACCGCCATCGCGTTGCCCGGCGCCGTCGTCTCGAAGCCGACGGCGAAGAACACGACCTGCTTGTCCGGGTTCTCGGTGGCGATCTTCAGCCCGTCGAGCGGCGAATACACGATCCGGACGTCGCCGCCCGACGCCTTCACCGAGAGCAGGTCTCGGTCGGTTCCGGGCACGCGCAGCATGTCGCCGAACGAGCAGAAGATCACGTCCGGCCGGGACGCGAGCGCGATGGCGCGGTCGATCTTCTCGAGCGGCGTCACGCACACCGGGCATCCGGGGCCGTGCAGCAGCGCCACACCCGCCGGCAGCATCTCGTCGATCCCGAAGCGCACGATGGCGTGCGTCTGGCCGCCGCAGACCTCCATGATCGTCCACGGCCGCGTGACGATCCGGCGGATCGCCTCGACACAGCGGCCGGCCGCCACCGGGTCCCGGGTACTCGTCGATGAACTTCATGCGGTCGGCTCCGGGTCGCCTTCAGAGAACGCCGCCAGCCGGCTCAACTCCTCGAACATCCGGACCGCCTCGTCCTCGTCCACCTGGCTCAGGGCGAACCCCGCATGCACGATCACGTAGTCGCCCGGCCCGACGTCGGGCAGGTAGGCGAGGTTGATCTCCTTGATCACGCCGCCGAAGCTGACGTTCGCCGTCCGCATGAACGGGTCCTCACCCGAGATGCTCACGATCTTCCCCGGCACTGCCAGGCACATACCGCCTCCGCTGGGCGCAGGGCTGAAGCCCTGCGCTATCTGATGCCGTAGGGCGGCCCTATATGGCCGCCTGAGGCGGGGCTGAAGCCCCGCCCTACAATCTCACGCCAGATTCCAGGCGACCGCCGCCACCTGGCCGAGCGCGATCCCGCCGTCGTTGGGAGGGACCCGCTGGTGCCACGCGGGCCTGAATCCCGCCGCGCGCAGCGTGTCGATCGTCCGCTCGAGCAGGTACCGATTCTGGAAGCACCCGCCCGAGAGCATTACCCGCTCGATGGCGACGATCTTCGCCACCTCGACCACGGCCGCCGCCAGGCCGTTGTGGAACTTCGCCGAAACCACGCCGACAGGACACCCGGCCCGCAGGTCGGCCACGACCGCGCGGACGAGCGGCGTCCAGTCGAGCACGAACGCGGGCGGCGCCGACAGCGCGCGCGGCTCCTCATTCTGACCCGACAGTGGCCCCGCGGTCGGTCCGATCGTAATCGGGTAGCCCTCCTCGACCGAGATGCCGTCGAGGGCGAATTCCAGTTCCATCGCCGCCTGGCCCTCGTAGCGCACCAGTTGGCGCAGGCCGGCGAGCGACGCCACCGCGTCGAACAGCCGCCCGACGCTGGAAGTCCGCGGCGAATTCACGCCCCGTTCGATCATCGTCCGCAGGACCTGGCGCTCCCACTCGTCGAATGCCGACACGGCCGGCAGGTCCGTCATCGTCCAGGCGTCGGCGCCGAAGGCCTCCTGGAGCGCCGCAAGCGCCGAGCGCCGCGGCTCGCGCACGGCCCGATCGCCCCCCGGCAGCGGGAACGGGCGGAACGAGGCCACGCGTGCGACCCCAGACCCGGTCACCAACAGGAACTCGCCGCCCCAGATCGTGCCGTCCGGGCCAAAGCCCGTTCCGTCCCACGATACGCCAAGAACGGGCGGCGCGATCTCGTTCTCGGCCATGCAGCTCAGCACGTGCGCGAGATGGTGCTGCACCGCCCGGACCGGCAGGCCGCGGCGTCGGGCGTAACCCGTGGACAGGTAATCGGGATGGAGATCGCAGGCCACCTCCGCCGGCGCGGCCTCGTACATCCGCTCGAACGCGCCGATAACCCGCTCGAACGCGCCAAATGCCTCGGCCGTCTCCAGGTCGCCGACGTGCTGGCTGATGAAGACGTTCGCTCCGACCGAGAAAGCCACCGCGTTCTTGAGGTGCGCCCCGACACCCAGCACCGGCGGCCCGGCAGAGGCCAGCACGACCGGCAGCGGCGCGTAGCCCCGCGCGCGGCGGAGCACCAGTTCGCGCCCGGCCGCCAGGCGCACGACCGAGTCGTCCACGTGTCGGGCGATCGGCCGGTTGTGCACGAGGAACACGTCGGCCAGGCCGCGCAGCCGCTCGAGTGCCTCCCGCTCGTCGGTGCAGATCGGCTCGTCGCTGCGGTTCCCGCTCGTCGCCACGACCGGGAAGCCCAAGTCGCCGAGCAGCAGGTAGTGCAGTGGCGTGTACGGCAGCATCACGCCGAGATACGGATTGCCCGGCGCCACCGACGGCGCGACGGCATCGGCGACGGGCGCGGACCGCGCCTTCAGCAGCACGATCGGCGACTCGGGCGAGGTCAGCAGGCGCCGCTCGCGCTCCCCCAATTCGCAGAGCCGCTCGATCGAGGCCAGCGACGGAGCCATCAACGCGAACGGCTTCTCCTCCCTCGCCTTCGCGAGCCGCAGCCGCCGGACGGCCGTATCGTCGCGCGCGTCCACGACGAGGTGGAACCCGCCGAGCCCTTTCACCGCGACGATGCTTCCGGCGGTGATGCGCGCCTCGGCCGCGCGCAGCGCCTCGTCGCCGGTCGAGAGCACGCGCCCATCCGCGTCCCAGAGCTCGACGTGCGGCCCGCACGCCGGGCACGCGTTGGGCTGTGCGTGGAAGCGGCGGTCGCCCGGATCCTCGTATTCGCGCCGGCACGCCTCGCACATCGGGAAGCCGGCCATCGTCGTGTTCGGCCGGTCGTAGGGCAGCGACTCGATGATCGAGAAACGCGGACCGCAGTTGGTGCAGTTGGTGAACGGATATCGGTAGCGGCGGTTGGTCGGGTCGCCCAGGTCCTGAAGGCAGTTCGGGCAGGTGGCGATGTCGGGCAGCACGAGCGCGGTCTTCTCTCCGCCGACACTCTCGCGGATCTCAAACCCGCGGAACCCGGCCGCGTCGAAATAGGCCGACTCGGTCCCCTGCACGATGGCGCGCGGCGGGCAGTCGCGGACCACGCGCAGCAGGAACTGCTCGAGCGTCGCGGGCGGCCCCTCGACCTCGATGACGACGCCCGACGACGAATTGATCACCCAGCCGGCGAGATCCAGCTCGCGGGCGAGCCGGTAGACGAACGGCCGGAAGCCAACTCCCTGCACCGCTCCGCGAATCTGCACGCGCAGGCGCTGCGGTCCCGTCTCGGCGCTGGTCACGGGTAGGAAGGCTCCAGCGGGAGTTCGAGCGACAGGCGCACCACTTGCGGATCGTCAGGCCTCGCCGACACCGTGAAGCCGTGTCGCTCGCCGAGCCTGATCATCTCGGCGTTCTCGGTGAGCGCGTCGCCGTGGATCCGCGTCAGGCGCTCCGCGCCCGCCACCGCGATGACCCGGCGCATCAGCTCGCCGCCGAGCCCCTGGCGCTGGAACTCGTCAGCCACGAGCACGGCGATCTCGGCCTCCGTGGTGCCGTGCAGCCTGGTCAACCGGCCGACGCCCATGATCTGGAGCTCGCCCGACGCGGGATCGCGGCGCTCGGCCACCAGCGCCATCTCGCGCTCGTAGTCGATGAAGCAGATCCGCGTGAGCCGGTCGTGCGCCACCCGCTGATTGAGCTTCAGCAGGTGGAAGTAGCGGAAGTAGACCGACCGATCCGACAGCCGCCCGTGGAACGCGACCATGAGCGGCTCGTCCTCGGGCCGGATTGGGCGGATCGTCACCTCGCGCCCGTCGCGCAGTGTCCAGCCGCCGACATACTGCGCCGGGTACGGGCGGATGGCCGGGCGTGGAATCCGTTCGAGCGCGACGTCGGCCCCGTGCAGGACGATCCGCGCGTCGAGCGCCACAGTCCGGTCGGCGGAGGCGAGCACCGGGTTGATGTCGATCTCCCGGATCCACGGCTGCTCGACGATCATCTGGCTGAACCGCACCAGCACGCCCTCGAGCGCCGCCAAGTCCACCGGCCGGCGCCCCGGCACGCCGCCGAGCGCCTTGAAGATCCGTGTCTGCTCCATCATCCGCCGCGCGAGCGTCGTGTTGAGCGGCGGGAGCGCGAGCGCGCGGTCGACATAGACGTCGAGCAGGTGGCCGCCGGAGCCGAACATCACGACCGGGCCGAACTGCGGATCCACGAGGCTGCCCACGATCAGCTCGAACCCGTCGAGCGCGATCATCGGCTGCACCGTGACGCCGCGCATGTGCCCCGCGCCGGCCTTCTCCGCCACAGCCGCGCGGATGCGCTGGTAGGCCTGGCGGACCGAGGCGTCGTCCTGCAGGTTGAGCTGCACGCCGCCGACCTCGGTCTTGTGCGTGATCGACTCGGAGAGAAGCTTCAGGACGACCGGGAAGCCGATGTCGCGCGCGCAGGCCACCGCTTCGTCTTCAGCGGTGGCGACCCGGGTCTCGACGACCGGGATCCCGTAGGCAGCCAGGACCTGCTTCGACTCGACCTCCGTCATGAGCGTGCGCCCGGCGCCGCGCACCGCCTGCACCATCGCCTCGACCCGCTCCCGAGGCGTCGCGCCGTCGGCGTCGACCGCGAGCGACGGCGTCTCGTACAGGCCGCGCAGGACGTAGCTGTGGCGCCACATCAACGTGAACACGCGCGCCGCGGTGTCAGGGTCCTCGAACGTGGGGATGCCGGCCCGCGTCAGCGCCGCGCCGCCGGCCCCGACCTCCACGCCGCCCATCCACGCCGCCAGGACCGGCTTGGAGCAGCCGGCCATGCGCTGCTGCATCAGTTCGGCGGTGCGGGTCGGCTCGGCGGAGGGCTGGGGTGTGAGGATGGCCAGCAGCCCGTCGGCATTCGGATCGCCCGCCGCCAGTTCCACCGCCCTCACGTACCGTTCCGGCGTCGCGGCGTCGAGCACGTCGATCGGGTTCCCGTGGCTCCAGTGCTGCGGGAGTTCCGCGTCAAGCGCCGCGATCGTCTGGGGAGAGAGTGTCGCCAGCTCGCCATGGTTGGCGAGCAGCGCGTCGGTGGCCAGCACGCCCGCCCCGCCGGCATTGGTCACGATGGCGAGCCGCGGGCCGCGCGGCCGCGGCTGCTTGCCGAGCACCTCGGCGATGTCGAACAGCTCCGACATCGAGCCGACCCGCAGCACGCCGCCTCGCCTGAACGCCGCGTCGAGCACCGCGTCACTGCCGGTCAGCGCGCCCGTGTGCGACACGGCGGCGCGGGCCGCCGCCGTCGACCTCCCCGCCTTGAGCACGATGATCGGCTTGCTGAAGGCCACCTCGCGGGCCGCCGACAGGAAGCCGCGGGCGTCGCCGATCGACTCCATGTAGATGACGATGCTCCTAGTGCGGGGATCGTCGCCCATGTAGTCGATGAGATCGCCCCAGCCGATGTCGAGCATGGATCCGACCGAGACGAAGTGGGAGAAGCCCACCGTCATCTTGCGGCTCCAGTCGAGCACGGCGTTCGAGAGCGCGCCGCTCTGGCTGATGAAGGCGATGCTGCCCGTGCGGGCGGAGGTGGCGGCGCTCGTGGCGTTGAGTCCCGAGACCGGGCTCATCACGCCGAGCGAGTTGGGGCCGACGATGCGCAGGCCGGTGCGGCGGGCGATGTCGAGGATCTGGTATTCGAGTGCCAGGCCGTCGACCCCTGTCTCGCGGAACCCGCCGGACACGATGACGGCCGTCGCCACGCCGGCGACCGCGCATTCCTCGACGAGGTCGGGCACGGCCGGAGCGGGCATCGCGAGGAGGGCCAGGTCGATCGGCTCCGGCAGCGAGGCGATCGACGGGTACGCCCGGATGCCCAGCACCTGAGGCCGGTCCGGCGTCACCGGGTACACGGTGCCGCCGAACGGGCTGCTGATGAGGTTCCACAGGAGCGCGCGCCCGGTCGAGCCAGGTTCCTCAGAGGCGCCGATGAGGGCCACCGTGCGCGGCGCGAACAGCGCGTCGAGCGGATGCCGGCCGCGGTGGGCGGCCCCTGGGGTCGTTGGGGCGTTCGGGATGTCGGTCTGCATGAGGAGGCCCGTCCTGGAACAGCAGGAATCGGCGCCGCTGCCGCGAGGTCGAGGTCGAGACCTCACATGGTATCACACGGCTTCAGCGCCTCCCGGGCACCGGCGACCGACCCCGGCGGACGTATACTGGGAGACGGGTATGACATCTACTAACGGATCCTTCATCGACGAACCTGCCATCTTCCACACACTCGAACTCGCCGGGACCGCAGACGCCGCCGCCGTCCGCGCGGTGCTGGCGAAGGCGCGGGAGCTCCACGGCCTCGAGGCCGCCGAGATCGCCGTGCTGATGAACGTGAGCGACCCGGCGCTGCTCGGCGAGCTGTTCGCCGCGGCGCAGTTCGTGAAAGACACGATCTACGGCCGCCGGCTCGTGCTGTTCGCTCCGCTGTACGTCTCGAACCTGTGCGCCAACGAGTGCACCTACTGCGCTTTTCGCGCGCGAAACGCGGCGCTCGTCCGGCGCGCCCTGACGCAAGAGGAGATCGCGCACGAGGTGCGGATCCTGATCGACCAGGGTCACAAGCGGGTGCTGCTCGTGGCCGGCGAATCGTACCCGCGCCAGGGTTTCTCCTACGTCCTCGACTGCATCGACACGATCTACGGCGTGACCGACGGCCCCGGCGAGGTGCGCCGCGTCAACGCCAACGTCGCGCCGCTGACGCTCGACGAGTTCCGCGAACTCAAGGCGCGCAAGATCGGCACCTACCAGCTGTTCCAGGAGACCTACCACCACCAGACCTACTCGGCGGTGCACCTGGGCGGCAAGAAGCGCGACTACGACTGGCGCGTGACGGCGATGGACCGGGCGATGGAAGCCGGCATCGACGACGTGGGCATCGGCGTGCTGTTCGGCCTCTTTGACTGGCGGTTCGAGCTGCTCGCCCTGATGCAGCACATTCGCCATCTCGAGCGGCGGCACGGCGTCGGCCCGCATACGATCAGCGTGCCGCGCCTCGAGCCGGCGACCGGATCGGACGTGGCGAGCCATCCTCCCCACGCGGTGAGCGACATCGACTTCCGCAAGCTCGTGGCGATCCTGCGGCTCGCGGTCCCCTACACCGGCATCATCATGTCGACGCGCGAATCGGCGAACATCCGCCGGGAGACGTTCGCCCTCGGCGTGTCGCAGATCTCGGCGGGCAGCCGGACCAACCCCGGCGGCTACACCGAGGACGAGCGACTCGACGCGAGCCAGTTCTGCCTGGGCGACCACCGCAATCTCGACGAGGTCGTGCGCGACGTGGCCTCGCTCGGCTACATCCCGTCGTTCTGCACCGGCTGCTACCGGCTGGGCCGGACCGGCGCCGATTTCATGGACCTGGCCAAGCCGGGCGACATCAAGCAGCACTGCGACCCCAACGGGCTGTCCACCTTCCTGGAATACCTGCTCGACTATGCGTCACCTGAGACGCGGGCGATCGGCGACCGGTGCATCGCCGAGGCGCTCGAGACGATGGACGACTGGCCGAGGCAGCGGGCCATCCAACTGATGGACAAGGTTAGGGCGGGGGAAAGGGACGTCTACTGCTGATTCAGGGGTCAGGGACGAGGGACGAGGGAAAAGGGGTCGGCGGGCAGCGGGTCCTCGTTTGCGGCCTGCCCATGTGGAGGGGTTGACGCCACAATCAGTTGAGCGATAGGATATCTGTGAACTGTTTCACAGTGTGAGGCGGTTCACAGATATGCCATCCACTCCCTCCTCAAGCCCGCGCCAGACCATCCCCGTCAACACCATCGGCCGGCTCAGCCTCTACAGACGGCTCCTTCAGGAAGAGCTGGCCGACGGCGCCCGACAGGTCTTCTCGCACCAGCTCGCCGCCCTCGCCGTCACCACCGCCGCCCAGGTCCGTCGCGACCTGATGACGATCGGCTTCAGCGGCAGCCCCAGGCGCGGCTACGCCATCGCAGACCTGGTCGCCGCCATCGACGACGTCCTCGCCCGCTCGGTCGAGACTGCGGTCGCGCTGGTCGGCGTCGGCAACCTCGGGCGCGCCATTCTCGCCTACTACGCCAACCGCCAGCCCATCCGGTTTGCCGCGGCCTTCGACCGCGCCCCCGAGAAGACCGGGCGCGTCCTCCACGGCTGCCGCTGCTACCCCGCCGACCAGACGACCGAGGTCATCGCCCGCGAGAAGATCCACGTGGGCGTCATCGCCGTGCCGGCCGCCGAGGCGCAGTCTGTCTGCGACCAACTGGTGCTGGCCGGCGTGAAGGGCCTGCTCAACTTCGCTCCCGTTCGGCTGCGCGTGCCCGTGGGCCTTCACGTCGAGAACGTCGATCTCATGATGGCGCTCGACCGGGTCGCGTACTACGCGCACGAACGTCCGTAACCTCGACTCCGATGATCACACCAGACCTCGAACCCATCGTCTGCAAGTACCCGCCCGGGCGCCGCGACGCGCTCATCCCGCTGCTCCAGGAGGTGCAGGCGGCGCACGGCTACCTGTCGCGCGACGCGGTGATCCGCATCGGCCGCCACCTGCGCCTGCCGGCCAGCAAGGTGTACGGCGTCGCCACCTTCTACAACCAGTTTCGGTTCCAGCCGCTCGGCCGCTACCACATCCAGGTGTGCCGCGGCACGGCGTGCCACGTGAAGAGCTCGCTCCAGACGCTCAACGCGCTGCAGCGCACGCTCCAGATCAAGCCGGGTCAGACGACGCGCGACAGCCTGTTCAGCCTCGAGGTGGTCGCGTGCCTCGGCGCGTGCGGGCTGGCGCCGCTGATGGCGGTCAACGGCGAGTTCCACGCCGGCGCCACGGCTGAGCGCGCGACGAAGATCGTCCGTTCGATTCGCCGGGAGGCGGCCGCGAAATGACCGCCTCACCTTCGCCGTTCACGTTCGGACCGTGCTGCCCGGAATGCTGGCACGCGCCGTCGCGTCCCTGCCCCCAGCTCATTGAGTGCCTCTCGAACGGTCCGCTCTGCCACGAGAGCGACGCCTGCCGCGCCAGGCGCCAGGCTGTCCGCGCGCGAGCTCTCCGCGAGGGGCTCGAGCGCCCAATCGTCTTCATCGGCACCGGCACCTGCGGCCTCGGCGCCGGCGCAGGCCGCACGCGCGCCGCGGTCCGCCGCTACCTGGACCAGCACGCCGACCTCCGGGCTGAGGTCGTCGAGGTCGGCTGCATCGGCTTGTGCGTCGAGGAGCCGCTCGTCGACGTGCAGCTGCCCGGCCGCCCGCGCCTGAGCTTTCCGCGTGTCACCGAGACGCTGGTCCCGGGCCTGCTCGATGCCGTGTTCGGCGGTGCGAAGACGTGGCCGGTCTCCCCGCTCGGGCAGTTCCGCCAGGACGGGACGACGTGCTGGGAGGATGTGCCGTTTCTCGACGAGCATCCCTTCTTTGCGCCACAGAAGCGGCTGGTGCTCGCCAACTGTGGACTCGTCGATCCGGCGAGCCTCGACGAGTACCTGGCGCGCGGCGGCTACACCGGCCTGGCCAAGGCGCTGCGCGAGCAAACGCCGGCCGAGGTCTGCGGAGTCGTGGAACAGAGCGGCCTGAGGGGTCGAGGAGGCGGCGGGTTCAGGACCGGGACCAAGTGGACGATCGCCCACAAGGAGTCGGCGGATCAGAAGTACATGGTCTGCAACGCCGACGAGGGGGACCCGGGCGCGTTCATGGACCGGGCGGTGATCGAGGGCGACCCCTACCGGCTGCTCGAGGGTCTCGCGATTGCAGCGTACGGGATCGGCGCGACGAAGGCCTACGTCTACATCCGCGCCGAGTACCCGCTGGCCATAGCGCGCTTGCAGCACGCGATCGGCCAGTCTCGGGCGTTCGGCCTGCTCGGTCCGAACATCCTTGACTCGGGTTTCGATCTCGAGGTGGCGCTCAAGCAGGGCGCCGGGGCGTTTGTGTGCGGCGAGGAGACGGCGCTCTTGCACAGCATCGAGGGGCGCCGCGGGATGCCCCGGCCGAGGCCGCCGTTTCCGGCCGTGCGCGGCCTGTTCGGCAAGCCGACAGTCATCAACAACGTGGAGACGCTCGCCAACGTCCCCACGATCGTCGTCCGCGGCGACGAGTTCTTCTCGCGGATTGGCACGCCGACCAGCAAGGGCACCAAGGTGTTCGCCCTCTCGGGCAAGGTGGCCCGCACCGGGCTGGTCGAGGTCGCGATGGGCACGACGCTCCGGCAGATCGTGTTCGACATCGGCGGCGGCATCCCCGGCGGCAAGGCCTACAAGGCCGTGCAGATCGGCGGGCCGTCGGGCGGCTGCATCCCGGCCAGCCACCTCGACATCGACATCGACTACGAGTCGCTCAAGCGCGTCGGCGCCATGATGGGCTCGGGCGGCCTGGTCGTGATGGACGAGACGACGTGCATGGTGGACGTCGCCAAGTTCTTCATGGACTTCATCCAGCGTGAGAGCTGCGGCAAGTGCATCCCGTGCCGCGAGGGGACGCGCCGGATGCTCGAGATCCTGGAGAGCCTCACGCGGAGCCGCCGAAACGAGAAGGACTTCGACGCGCTGGAGCGGTTCCGGAGCGTGATGAGCCTCGAGCACCTGGCCCGGGTCATCCAGGACACGAGCCTGTGCGGCCTCGGCCAGTCGGCGCCCAACCCCGTGCTCAGCACGCTGCGCTGGTTCCGCGACGAGTACGAGGCGCACGTCTACGACCGGCGGTGCCCGGCCAAGGCGTGCGGCGAGCTGTTGACCTATTCGATCGACCAGGACAAGTGCACCGGCTGCGCCGTGTGCGTGAAGAACTGCCCGTCGGAGGCGATCGTCGGCACGCTCAAGAGCCCGCACCACGTGATTCCCGAGCGGTGCGTGGCGTGTGGCACGTGCGTCGACGTGTGCCACTTCGACGCGGTGACGGCGGCGTGAGGGGGCAATCGTGATCAAGATCGAGGTCAACGGCCTGAACGTGGACGCGCAGGACGGGGAGATGCTGCTGCAGGCGGTGCGGCGCGCCGGGATCGCGGTCCCGACGCTCTGCCACTACGACGGTCTGCCGCCGAGCGGCGCGTGCCGGATGTGCGTGGTGGAGGTCGAGGGCCAGCGGGGCCTGGTGCCGAGTTGCGCATTCCCGGTGGCGCCGGGCATGAAGGTGCAGACGCACTCGCCGCGGGCGGTGGACGCGCGGCGGACGCTCGTCGAGCTGCTGCTCGCCAACCACCCGGACGACTGTCTCTACTGCTCGCGCAACAACAACTGCGAGTTGCAGGCGCTGGCGCAGCAGTTGGGCATCAGGAGGCGCCGGTACTTCGGCGGGCGCCCGACGGCGCGGCTCGACGTGGCCAGCCCGTCGATCGTCCGCGACCCGGCCAAGTGCATCCTCTGCGGCAAGTGCGTCCGGGTGTGCGAGGAAATCCAGTCGGTCGGCGCCGTCGAGTTCATCGGCCGCGGCAGCCGCGCGCACGTGGGCCCGGCGTTCGACGAGGGGCTCAACGTCAGCTCCTGCGTCAACTGCGGCCAGTGCGTGGCCGTCTGCCCCACCGGCGCGCTGGCCGAGCACAGCGCGCTCGACGAGGTCCGCGCCGCCCTCTCCGACCCCGAGACGTTCGTCGTCGTCCAGCACGCGCCGTCGGTCTCGGTGACGCTCGCCGAGGAATTCGGCGCCAGGCCTGGCGCTGACGTTGATGGCGCGCTCACCGCGGCGCTGCGCCGCCTGGGGTTCAAGCGGGTCTTCGACACGTCGTTCTCGGCCGACCTCACGGTCATGGAGGAGGCCTCTGAGCTGGTGCAGCGGCTCACCGCGGGCGACGGCGCCGCGCTGCCGATGATGACCAGCTGCTCGCCGGGCTGGATCAAGTTCGTCGAGCAGTTCTACCCGGACATGATCCCCCATCTTTCAACCTGCAAGAGCCCGCAGCAGATGCTCGGCGCCATCGTCAAGAGCTTCTTCGCCGAGCGCGAGCACCTCGACCCGAGGCGCATCTTCAGCGTGGCCGTGATGCCCTGCACGGCCAAGAAGTTCGAAGCCGGCCGCCCGGAGATGGGACGTGACGGCCGCCCCGACATCGACGCCGTGCTGACGACGCGCGAGCTGGCGAGCCTGATTCGGATGCACGGTCTCGACCTGTCGAGCCTGGCGCCCGAGGCGCCGGACACGCCGTTCGGCGAGCGCACCTCGGCTGGCAAGATCTTTGGCGCGAGCGGCGGCGTCGCCGAGGCGGCGCTCAGGACGGCGCACTTCCTGCTGACGGGCGAGCCGCCGGCCTCGCTCAAGCTTCAGCCGCTGCGCGGCCTCACGGGCATCAAAGAGCACCGGGCCACGATCGCGGGCCGGGAGGTCGGCGTGGCGGCCGTGTCGAGCCTTGGCCACGCCCGGTCGCTCATCGAGCAGGTGCGCGCCGGGCGACGCGACCTGCACTTCATCGAAGTGATGACCTGCCCGGGCGGCTGCATCAACGGCGGCGGCCAGCCGCGGGGAGCGGCGCCGGACGCCGTCCGCGCGCGGATGCAGGCGCTCTACGCGATCGACCGTGACGCCGCGCTCCGATCGTCGCACCAGAACCCTGCGATTGCCCGCCTCTACGCCGAGTTCCTCGGGAAGCCGCTGTCGCGCGTCAGCCATGAGCTGCTCCACACGCACTACGAAGCACGGGATGTCGTCGTATGAACCGCGAACTCACGCCTCTCGTCTCCACCATCGGCGAACGCTGCCGCGTCTGCTACCAGTGCGTCCGCGAATGCCCGGCCAAGGCGATCCGCATCGCCGACCTCCGAGCGCAGGTGCTCCCGGAGCGGTGCATCGGCTGCGGCGTCTGCGTCAAGGTGTGCACGCAGTCGGCCAAGCGCGTGGTGTCGGCGGTGGAGGACGTCGAGGCGCTGCTCGCCGGTCCTGACCGGGTGGTGGCGATTGTCGCCCCGAGCTTCCCGGCCGAGTTCATCGACCTCGACTACCGGTCGGTGGTCGGGACGCTGCGCGCCCTCGGGTTCGACGCGGTGCACGAAGTGGCGTTCGGCGCCGAGCTGGTCGCGCTCGAATACCGCCGCCTCGCCTCGCGCGACTCCGAGCGGCTGTGGGTGGCCACGACGTGCCCGTCGGTGGTGGGCTACGTCGAGCGCTACTTCCCCGACCTCACCTCTGCGCTCGCGCCCATCGTGTCCCCCATGGTGGCCACCGCGCGCCTCCTCAGGCGCGACCACGGCCGGAGCCTGAAGATCGTCTTCGTCGGCCCGTGCATCGCCAAGAAACGCGAGACGGCAGAGATGGACGGCGAGGTGGACGAGGCGCTGACGTTTGCCGAGCTGCGCCAGATGATCGCCGCCCACGGCGTCGATTCCACGGCCGTCGAACCGAGCGAGTTCGACCCTCCGCACAGCCGCGGCGGCGCGCTGTTTCCAATCAGCGGCGGCATGCTGCAGGTGGCCGGCATTCAGGAGGACCTGGTCACCGGCCACGTGATGGTGGCCGAGGGGCCGGCCGAGTTCGCGCAGGCCATCAAGGAGGCCGAGTCCGGCCTCATGGACACGCGGCTGCTCGAGGTGCTCTTCTGCAGGGGCTGCACGATGGGCCCCGGCATGAGTTCGGACCTGCCCCACTTCGGCCGGCGCGCCCGCGTCAGCCAGTTCGTGCGCAACCGCATCGCCGGCAGCGACGAGGCGGCGTGGGAGAGGCGGATCGCGTCGTTCGCCGACGTCGATCTCACGCGGCGGTACAACTCGAAGGACATGCGCCTGCCGGTGCCCTCGCCGCAGGAGCTCCAGCGGCTGCTCACCGACCTGGGCAAGCCCGATCCGACCAACGAACTCAACTGCGGGGCGTGCGGCTACTCGAGCTGCCGTGAGCTGGCGAGCGCCATCTACCGCGGCCTTGCCGAACCGGAGATGTGCCTGCCGCACAGCATCGAGCACCTGCGGAACACGGTGCACGAGCTGGGGCGGTCGAACGAGGAACTGGCCAACGCCCAGGTCGCCCTCGTGCGCTCCGAGAAGCTGGCCAGCATGGGCCAGCTCGCCGCCGGCATCGCGCACGAGGTGAACAACCCGCTCGGCGTCGTCATCATGTACTCGCACTTCCTGCAGGAGCAGCTCGGCGACAAGCCCGAGTACCGCGACGACCTGTCGATGGTCGTCGAGCAGGCGGACCGCTGCAAGAAGATCGTCGCCGGCCTGCTCGACTTCGCCCGCCAGAACAAGGTGGAGCACCAGAACGTCTCGCTCCAGGACCTGGTGCAGCGCGGCCTTCGCGGCGTCGCGCACCCGATCGGCGTGGAGATCGAGGTCGAGCATGCCGAGCACGACCCGCTCGTTGAGGTCGATCCAGATCAGATCACGCAAGTGCTGGTGAACCTGATCAGCAACGCGTTCGCCGCGATGCCGAACGGCGGCCGGCTCACCATCCGCACCGAGGACGAGCCGCATCGCGTGCGCGTCATCGTCGGCGACACCGGCGTCGGCATTCCGCCCGAGCACTTCTCGAAGCTGTTCGAGCCGTTCTTCACGACCAAGGGGGTTGGCAAGGGCACCGGCCTCGGCCTGGCCGTCAGTTACGGCATCGTCAAAATGCACCGCGGCGACATCAAGGTGCAGTCGAACGCCGACCCGGCCACGGGGCCGACAGGCACCACGTTCACCGTGGTCCTGCCGCGCCACCGGGAGGAAGCCATGGCGACGGGCCTGACGGCCGCCTGAAGTCGGAGAGGAGCCTGGCCGAGCCGTGACGGCCCGGTAGGTGAAGAGTCAAGGGACCTATGAACGCGAAGACCAAGATTCTCCTGGTGGACGACGACGAGGACTTCCTGTTCCAGCACCGGATCCAGCTCGAGAACGCCGGCTTCGAGGTGGCGACGGCGACCACGCGCGCGGCGGCCGAAGAGGCCCTCTCCACGTTCACGCCGGACCTGGCCATCCTCGACCTCATGATGGAGCAGCACGACGACGGGTTCATCCTCTCGCACCACCTCAAGCGCACGCGGCCAGCCCTGCCGGTGATCCTCGTCACGGCGGTGACCAGCGAGACAGGCCTCGTGTTCGACCCGGCGAGCGCCGCCGAGCGGGCCTGGATCGGCGCCGACGCGGTGCTGGCCAAGCCGATCCGGTTCGAGCAGCTGAAGAGGGAGATCGAGAGGCTGCTGGCGGTTAAGGCGCAGGGCTGAAGCCCTGCGCTATCTGATGATCCTCGGCAGAGGTACAGATGGAAACGATGCGCGTGCTCGTGGTGGACGACGAGACGGGGATGCGGCTGGCGATGGCGCGCGTGCTCGGCTCATTCACCGTGGCGACCGAACCCGAGGATGCGACGGTCGGCTTCGAGGTGCAGACGGCAGAATCAGGCGAAGAGGCGATTGGGCGGATCGCCGAGGCGGTGCCCGACATTCTGCTGCTCGACCTCAAGCTCCCCGGCATCTCCGGGCTCGACGTCCTCAGGCAGATGAACGAGCGCGGGCACCACACGCTCACGGTGATGATCACCGCCTACGCCACGCTCGAGACCGCCATCGACGCCACCAAGCAGGGCGCCTACGACTTCCTGCCCAAGCCGTTCACGCCCGACGAACTGCGCGTGACGATCAGGCGCGCGGTCAAGCACCTGCTGGTCCAGCGGCAGGCGCGCCGGCTGGCCGAGGAGAAGCGTCAGGTCCGCTTCCAGTTCATCTCGGTGCTCGGCCACGAGCTGAAGGCTCCGCTCGCCGCCATCGAGGGGTATCTTCAGATCCTCAAGGACGGGTCGGCCGGCACCGATCCCGCGGTGCTGCAGCAGGTGATCGAGCGGGCGCTGACCCGCTCGGGTGGCATGCGGCGCCTGATCGCCGAACTGCTCGACTTGACGAGGATCGAGTCGGGCCAAAAACGCCGCGACATGGTCGAACTGGACCTGCGGGAGGTGGCGCAGGCGTCGTTCGACACGGCCGCCCAGTCGGCTGCCGAGCGGGGCATTGCGCTGGCCCTGCACGCGCCCGGCAGCGTGTCGGTGGTGGCCGATCGCGGAGAGATGGAGATCCTCTTCAACAACCTCGTCAGCAACGCGGTGAAATACAACCGCGACCGCGGACGGGTGGACGTGACGATCGAGCCGACCGATGGGG
This sequence comes from uncultured Acidobacteriota bacterium, assembly GCA_963727765.1. GTDB lineage: Bacteria > Acidobacteriota > Vicinamibacteria > Vicinamibacterales > Fen-181 > FEN-299. The sequence continues at coordinate 66,518 of CAVSGZ010000010.1, read as the reverse complement.
GCGTGCGCCTCGAGGTCGCCGACACCGGCATCGGCCTCTCGGCTGAGGAAGCGTCGCGCCTCTTCCAGGAATTCGTGCGGATCAAGAACGACCGCACGCGCACGATCCCCGGCACCGGCCTGGGCCTGTCAATCGTGAAGAAGCTGGCGCAGCTCTACGGCGGGGACGTCACCGTGCAGAGCGAGCCGAACGTGGGGAGCAGGTTCACCGTGACGCTCAACACGGGGGCTGAGGGCCGAAGGCCGATGGCCGATGGGGCGCCTGCTGCACTCGCGCAGGCGTGACACAGGAGTGGCCGTCAGCCATCAGCCGTCAGCCGTCAGCCGTCGGCCTGCGGCACGCGCCCGTCCCCCCGGCCCGGTTCCCACATGGCGGCCGATCGACGCGATGCGCCCCCGCAGACACCCGTGGCACACCTCCGCGGTCTCGTGCAGGCAGGCCTTGCCCGGATAGATCTCGTACAGCACGCGGGTACTCGGGCGGCGTCAGGTTGGGCATGACGATGTTCGCGCCGCGCGTCAGGCCGAGCTCGCGGCCAGTCGCCGGGTCGAGCGTGGAGAGCGCCGTCGTGCTCGGCAGGTTCGCCTCCGGGCACACCAGTCTCGTCAGCGCCACCACCTTCAGCGTCGTCAGCTCGTCGTTCGGCACCTGCTCGAAGGCTGGCGCCCGGAGCTTCGCCGCGCCCGCGCCGCCGAGCGGCGTCCGCGGGCTCGGCAGAAACGGCCCGATCCCGATCATGTCGATGTCCAGATCGCGCAACGTCTCGACGTCGCGCGCCAGGATCTCCCACGTCTGGCCGGGAATCCCCACCATGACGCCGCTGCCGGTCTCGTAGCCCATGTCGCGCATCCGGACCAGCTGCGCGATGCGGTCCGACGCCCTGCTCGGCAGTGACGGATGAATGCGGCGGTACAACTCGGAGTCCGACGTCTCGAACCGCAGCAGGTAGCGGTCGGCGCCGGCGGCCTTCCACGCCGCAAGCTCCTCGTCGCTCCGCTCGCCGAGGCTTAGCGTCACGGCGAGGCCGGTTTCCGACTTGATCGCCCGGATGACCCCGGAAATGAACTCGCGCGTCAGGCCGGGGTCTTCGCCCGACTGCATGACGACGGTGCCGTAGCCGAGGCGCTTCGCCTGCTGCGCGCACGCAAGGATCTCCTCGGCCGACATCCGGTAGCGGACAATCCCGTCCGAGTGGGCGCGGAGGCCGCAGTAGAGGCAGTCGCGGACGCAGTGATTGCTGATCTCGATCAGGCCGCGAAGGTGGACCGCGTCGCCGACGTGCGCCGCGCGCACCAAGTCGGCCCGCGCCCAGAGTCTCTCGAGCTCGGCCGGGTCGGCCTCGCGCAGCCAGGCCACGACCGTATCGTGATCGAGGCTGTCAAGCCCGCGCGGCATCGATCGCCTCCAGCGCCGACGGGAAGGGCCGGAGCGCCCGCTCGAAGATCCCCAGCGAGTAGGCGATGGTCAGGCCGTAGTTGGTGATCGGCACCCCGGCCATCCGGCACCGGTGAATGCGCGACATCATCTCCCGCCGATTCCCGACACAGTTGCCGCAGTGGACGACCAGCCCGAACGGCGACAGGTCGACCGGGAAGTCGCGCCCCTGCACGTGCGTGAAGTCGAGTTTGGCGCCCACGTACTGCGTGAGCCAGCGCGGGATCTTCACGCGGCCGATGTCCTCGCCGATGGGATGGTGCGTGCAGGCCTCGGCCACCAGCACTCTGTCGCCGCCGCGCAGCCGCTCGATGCCGAGCGTGCCTTTCACCTGCTCGGTCAGGTCGCCCTGGAACCTGGCCATCAGGATCGAAAACGAGGTCATCGGCACGTCTTCCGGCACGTCTGCCGCCACCTTCAAGAACGCCTGTGAGTCGGTGACCACGAGCGCGGGCGGCTTCAACAGCCGTGCCAGCGCGCGCCCCAGCTCGCGCTCCTGGACCACCATCGCCATCGATTCCCCGTCCAGCAGGTCGCGGATCGACATCACCTGCGGCAGGATGAGCCGCCCCTTGGGCGCTTCCTTGTCGATCGGCACGACGAGCACCGCCACCTCGCCCGGCGGCACGAGGTCGGCGACAAGCCGCCGGCTGTCGAAGAAGTCGGCCGGCGCGAGCGCCAGCAACTCCTCCCGCACGCTCTCGACGCCTTCGCCCGTCAGCGCCGACACGGCCACCCACGGAATCCTGGTCCGGGCGAGCGCGGCCAGCTCTGCCTCGCCCGGCTGGCGGAGATCGGACTTGTTGAAGACGACCAGCACGGGCACGAGCCGGCTCTCGAGTTCGCCCACGAGCGCGTCCTCGAAGCCGCCCCATCCGCCCCCCTCGCTGACGACGACACCGAGGTCGACGCGGTCCAGGACGGCCTTGGTCCGCTCGATCCGCAGCTCGCCGAGCGCCCCCTCATCATCGATGCCGGCCGTGTCGACAAACTGCACCGGCCCGAGCGGCAGCATCTCCATCGGCTTCTCGACCGGGTCGGTGGTCGTGCCCGCGGACTCCGATACGATCGACACGCGCTGACGGGTGATCGCGTTCAGCAGCGACGACTTGCCGACGTTGCGGCGGCCGAAAAGGCCGATGTGGAGACGGAGAGAACGGGGGGTTGGTTGCATGGCTAATCGGCTCGTGGCTCGCGGCTCGCGGCGTGCGGCCTGCCAGGGAATCCGAGTCGACACACCGCCTCCGGGCTCGTGGCCTCGTCGAACTCCGCAGCGCTCACCAGCCCCGAGTCGATGGCGGCACTCCTGATCGGTACGCCCCTCGCGCCGCGCGGCGGCAACCAGTTCGCCGACCTTCTCGTAGCCCAGCAGCGGCACGAGCGCGGTGGCGCTGGCCGTCGAGTTCTCGACGTGCTGGCGGCATCGTCTCTCGTCCGCTTCGATCCCTTCCACGCACCTCGTCCGCAACGCCTCGCAGGCGCGTGCCAGCAGGTCGAAGCTCTCGAGCAGGCAATGCGCCACCAGCGGCAGGAACGGGTTCAGCTCCAGGCTCCCCATCGCCACGGCCATCGTCAGCGCCTGGTCGTGGCCGATGGCGAGCAGAGCCGCCTGCGTCACCGCCTCGGGGACGACGGGGTTCACCTTGCCGGGCATGATGCTCGAGCCCGCCTGCTGCGCGGGCAGCCTGATTTCACCCAGGCCGGCATCGGGCCCGGACGACAGCAGCCGGAGGTCGCCGCAGATCTTGATGAGCGTCGAGGCCAGCGCCTTGAGCAGACCCGACACCTCCACGAAGACGTCGGCGTTCTGCGTGGCCTCGACGAGGTTCTCGGCCCGCGCCAGCCCCAGGCCCGTGATCTCGCGCAGCTCATCGACGACGCGGAAGATGTAGTCGCGCGGTGCGGCAAGACCGGTCCCGATTGCCGTCCCGCCCAGGTTGACCACGCGGAGCCGCTCGCCGCACTTGGCCAGGCGCCAGCGGTCGCGGTTGAGCGCCTCGGCGTACGCCGACATCTCCCGCCCGAGCGTCGTCAGCACGGCGTCCTGCATCTCGGTCCGGCCGATCTTGACGATGTGCGAGAAGGCCCGCTCCTTGGCCTGGAAGGCCTCCTGCAGCCCAACGACGGCCGACTCGAGGCTCCCGAGCCCCCACAGGGCAGCCAGGCGCAGGGCGGTCGGGAAGACGTCGTTGGTGCTCTGGTGCAGGTTGACGTGGTCTGTTGGCGCGACCCTCCGGTAATCGCCCCGCAGGGCCCCCAGTAGGTCCAGGGCACGGTTGGCCAGCACCTCGTTGACGTTCATGTTGGCGCTGGTGCCCGCCCCTCCCTGCAGCGCGTCGACGACGATGGCCGGCGCGAGGCGGCCATCGAGCAACTCGCGGCACGCCGCATCGAGCGCGTCGGCGAGGTCTCGGTCCAAATAGCCCAGTGACCGGTTGGTCCGAACCGCCGCCAGCTTCACGGCCCCGAGTGCGCGAGCGAGGGCGGGGTGGACGGGACGGCCGAGCAGGCCGAAGTTCTCGAGGGCGCGGAGGGTGTGGATGCCGTGAAGGGCGTCGGCCGGCAGATCGCGCGGGCCGAGGGCGTCGTGTTCTCGCCGCGTAGTCACACTCACATTCTACACGGGCGGCGGTGTCAGGTTACGGGAGAACATGTCGAAGACCGATGATTGTTCGGTTGACACGATTATCTTCCGAATATATTATCGACCAGTGACAACGAAAGCAAACGTCATGGCCACAATCGACGAGCGGGACCGCCAGATCCTTCATCACATCCAGCGCGATGCCTCGCTCGCGCAGGCGGAGATAGCCCGGCGGGTTGGGCTGTCGACGGCAGCGGTGCACGAGCGGCTGAAGAAGCTCGAGGCCTCGGGCGTGATTCGCCGCTGGACGGCGATCGTGGACGGCGCCGCGGTGGGCGCCGGGATCACGGCTTTCGTCGAAGTGTTCCTGGACCGTCCCGAGCACGAGCCGGCCCTGCTCAGCCGCGTGGTGAAGCTCGACGAAGTGCTCGAGTGCCACCACGTGACCGGTGATTTCTCCCTGCTGCTGAAGGTGCGCGTCGGCGACATGGAAGCGCTCCGCCAGCTGCTGCTCCACCAGATCGGCGCGCTCGAAGGCGTGAGCCGGACGCGCACGGTGATGGTGCTCTCCACTGTGAAAGAAGAGACCTACGTGACCCCAGTCGTCGAAGGAGCGAACTCATGATGACCGCAGAAACCAGAACCGCGGCCCTGACGCCGGACCGCGTGCACGAGACGCTCGGCCGGCACATGCTGGCCGACGGCTACGACATGGTGCTCGATCTCGATCGCAGCCATGGCCGGAGGCTGTGGGACTCGCGTCGCGGGCGCCGCGTGCTCGACATGTTCTCGTTCTTCGCCACCGCGCCGCTGGGCCTCAACCACCCGAAGATGGCCGACGAGCGGTTCCGCGCCAAGCTGATGCGGGCGGCGCTGGCGAACCCGAGCAACTCCGACATCTACACGACCGAGTTCGCCGAGTTCGTCGACACCTTCGGCCGCGTCGGGATGCCCTCCTACCTGCCCCATGCGTTCTTCGTCTCGGGCGGCGCGCTCGGCGTCGAGAACGCGCTCAAGGCGGCGATGGACTGGAAGGTCCGCCAGAACTACCGCAAGGGGATGACGAGCGAGCAGGGGCACCAGATCGTGCACTTCCGCGAGGCGTTCCACGGACGCAGCGGCTATACGCTGTCGCTGACCAACACGGCCGATCCGCGGAAATACCTCTACTTCTCGAAGTTCGACTGGCCGCGGATCACCAACCCGACCCTGCGCTTCCCGGTGGACGCCCGCGAGATCGAGCGCGTCGAGGCGCTCGAGCGGCAGGCGGTCGAGGAGATCAAGCTCGCGTTCCTCGAGCGGCGTGACGACATCGCCGCGATCATCATCGAGCCGGTGCAGGCCGAGGGCGGCGACCACCACTTCCGCCCGGAGTTCATGCGCGCCCTGCGCCAGCTGGCGGACGAGAACGAGGCGCTGCTCATCTTCGACGAAGTCCAGTCGGGCGTCGGCCTGACGGGACGGTTCTGGGCGCACGAGCACGCCGGGGTCAAGCCCGACCTGCTGGCCTTCGGCAAGAAGATGCAGGTCTGCGGCATGCTGGCCGGCCCGCGGATCGACGAGGAGCCGGAGAACGTGTTCAAGGTCTCGAGCCGGCTGAACTCGACCTGGGGCGGCAACCTCGTGGACATGGTGCGCTCCCAACGCTATCTTGAAATCATCGAGGAAGACCATCTCGTCGAGCACGCGGCGACGGTCGGGAAGCACTTGCTGGCGGGCCTCGAGTCGGTGCAGGCCGAGCGGCCGGACATCTTCTCGAGCGCGCGCGGCAAGGGCCTGATGTGCGCGATTGATTTCGCCGACACGGCGACGCGCGACAAGGTGGCCGACGAGGCGTACGAGATGGGGATGATGCTCCTGGGCTGCGGCAAGCGCAGCGTCAGGTTCCGTCCGCCGCTCGACGTCGAGATCGCCGAGATCAACGAAGCGCTGGGCATCCTCGGCGCCGCTGCGGCGAAGGTCGCCGGCCGCTAGACCCGAGGGGTATGGCGCAGGGCTGAAGCCCTGCGCTATCCAGAGACTGTGTACGTTCCGCGGATAGCGCAGGCCTTCAGGCCTGCGCTACAGTGTCCCTATCCCAATTCTCCGACGGTCCGCTCCACCGCCTCCAGGATCTCGCACGACTTGACGAGCGCCTGCATCGCGTTGTGGTCGTCGAAGAGCGGACGATCGACCTCGAGGTGCGCGACGTGACGTCTGATGACCTCGCGCGCCGCCTGCGTCCCCTTGCCCGGCGCGAAGGTGCGGAAGTCGAGTGCCTGGGCGGCCGCCATGAACTCGATCCCCAGCACGCCGTAGGCGTTCTGGAGGATCTGCCCGTTCTTGATGACCGTGTTCATGCCCATCGACACGAAGTCCTCCTGATCGGCCGCGGCGGGGATCGACTGGATCGACGCCGGCGCAGACAGGATCCGCTGCTCGACGATAAGCGAGTCGGCCGTGTACTGGCTGAGCATCAGGCCCGAGTAGAACCCCGGCTCGTGGGCGAGGAAGTCGGGCAGCCCTGCCGAGAGCGCCGGGTTGGTCATCCGGTTCATCCGGCGCTCGGACATCACCGAGACCATCGTGATCGCTGTGCCGGCCATGTCCATTGGCAGCGACACCGGCGAGCCCTGGAAGTTGGCGCCAGTCAGCGTCAGATCCATCTCGGGCACCCAGATCGGGTTGTCGCCGACGCCGTTCAGCTCGATCTCGACCTGGGACCTGGCATACGCCAGCGCGTCGCGCGCCGCCCCGATCACCTGCGGCGTCGACCGCATCGAGTACGCGTCCTGGACCTTCGTCTTCATCTTGCCGGTGGTCAGGTCCGAGCCGCCGATCACCTTCATGATGTTGGCCGCCGAGGTGATCGCGCCTCGGAACCCGCGCAATTCGTGCAGCTTGGCGTTGTACGGTTTCATGTTGCCGAGCAGCGCCTCGATCGACATGGCGGCGGCGATGTCGGCCTGCTTCAACCAGCGGCCCATGTCGTAGAGGTGCAGCGCGGACATGGCCGTCAGCACGTTCGAGCCGTTGATCGCGGCCAGGCCGTCGCGCGCGTGCAGGCCGGGCACCGGGATGCCGGCGCGCTCCATCGCCACCTTGCCGGACAGCCGCTCGCCCTGGTAGAACGCCTCGCCCTCGCCCATCAGCAACAGCGCCGCCTGCGCCATCGGCGCGAGATCCCCGCACGCGCCCACCGATCCCTTCTGGCACACCACCGGCGTCACGCCGCGGTTGAGCATCTCGACCATCGTGAGCGTGATCTCCGGCCGGCAGGCGGAATTGCCGTGCGCGTGAACGTTGATTCGGCCGGTCAGCGCGGCGCGGACGGCCTCGATCGGCAGCGGGTCGCCGATGCCCGCCGCGTGGTTGTAGACCAGGTAGCGCTGGAAGTCCTTCACTTGGTTGTCGTCGAGGATCTTCTCGGAGAACTCGCCGATCCCCGTGTTGGTGCCGTACATGATCTCGCGGGCCGCCAGCTTGCGCTCGAGCATGGCGCGGCAGATCTTGATGCGCTCGAGGGCCGCGGGAGCAAGTTCCACGCGGGCACCGAAGCGGGCGACCTGGACGAGCGTTTCGATGCTGAGATTGGAGCCGTCGAGCACGATGGTCATAATGAGTCCTTGGAGTCAGTCAGGCTGCTGTGGCACACGGAATCAACACTGAGGGGAATTATACCGAGTGCCGGGGCGGCAACGCCGGCCCTCTCGGACGCCGACGTCGAGAAACCTGTATACAGGCCGTATACGGCTTTGTGGCCGATGAGCGCTGCCCCTCACACGACCGCGCCGCGGATCGCACCACGGAGCAGGTTGTCCATCATCAGGCGGCTGGCGCGCTCGAGATGGCCCCGCATCGCCCTCCGGGCGCCCGCCGCATCATGCGCGCGGACGAGCGACACGATCCTGCGATGTTCTGCCGACGATCCCCTCTCGAACGGACCGAAATCCGCGCCCAGCGACAGCACGCGATCGGTTTGTACCAGACACCGGCGCACGAATTCCACGAGCAGATCGTTGCGACTGGCCCTGGCAACGGCCAGATGGAAATCGAGATTCCGCTTGAGCGCCTCACGATAGCTCGCCTCATCGCCGACGAGGTAGTGGTAGTCAGCCAGGTCCGAGAGGTTCTCCACGTCGTCCGGCGTGGCGAGTTCGGCGGCCAAGCCGGCGCCTTCCGCCTCCAGCAGCCGCCTCAGCTGGTACGTGTCGCGGACCAGGGAGATCGTGACTGGTGCGACGACGAATCCCCGGCCCGGGCTGCGGATCACATGGCGCTCTTCTGAGAGCCTCGAGAGCGCCTCCCGGACAGGCGTCCGACTCATCTTCAGGACGCGAGCCAGCGTGGCTTCCGACAAATCAGTACCGGGTTTGTAGAGACCGTAGACGATGCGCGCCTTGATCTCCTGATAGGCGTGCTCGACCTGAGAAGGCCTCTTCGATGAGGTGTCGGTCGACGTCATGGCTCGATCCCTGGCGCTCCAGCGTGTCGCAGAACAACGCAAGGATACACCGACGTCGTTCTGTCGTCTCCCCTCTCGGGCGGGCGTCGTACACACGAAAGGCCCGTCGAGGGTGCATTACGAGTCACTTCCCTCGACGGGCCTAGTGAACACCCGGGGGTTGGTTGTCAGTCTGCACTGAATCCTCCTCTGAAAGCTGGACTCTTCGGGCGAGTCACGCGACCCGCCAACCCGTGTTGTCCCTCCTTTCAGCTGAGATGGATCGAACAGTACCCTCCCCTCGAACCTGCCGCCGACGCGACCGGCGCGCGTGCCGCAGCCGCGACGCCTGGGTGGCTTGCGGGAACAGGACCCGGCGGGTCCAGCCCCGGCTCGCTCTCGGCACTGCGAGTTCGAGTACGACCACCCTACGCCTGCGCCATCACCTCGTCAAGCTCAGCCGCTAACAGCCGCTCACGGAACTGGATCGTGCTGCTGAATCCCGAATCCTGACTCCCGAATCCTGCCGTTACCCGATGAACTTCCCCCTGGGCGTGTAGTGGGTGTGCAGCAGCCTGTGCGACACGTGGCCGCACGGACCGTCGGTCAGGAACTCGCGGTAGAGCCTCAGCACCGCCGGGTTCTCGTGGGACTTGCGCACCTCGCTGGCGGCATCCTCCTCGTAGATCGCCCGTGCGCGGGCCGCCCGGATCTCGGGCGAGGTCGGGATCGGCTGGCCGCCGCCGCCGAGACATCCGCCCGGGCACCCCATGAACTCGATGAAGTGGCACTGGGCGAACTGGCCGCCGGCCTTGATGTTCTCCATCACCTTCTTGGCGTTCGCGGTCCCGTGGGCGACGGCCACTTTCAGCGTGGCCCCCTTCAGGAAGTCCCAACTCGGAATGAGGTGCCTCACGATCGGCTCCACCTCCGCCGCAACGGCCGGCACCGGCAGCTCGACGTAGCGCACGCCGTCGAAGCCCCTCACCGGCGCGATGTTCGCGTTCTCGAAGAGGTTCTCGATCTGCTGGCCAGTCACCAGCTCCAGCACCGTGCGCAGCGCCGCCTCCATGACCCCGCCGGTGGCGCCGAAGATCACGCCCGACCCTGTCCTGTCGCCGAACGGATCGTCGAAGGCGCCCTTCGGCATGTCGGGCAGGTTGATCCCCGCCTCCTTGATCATCTGCGCCAGCTCGCGCGTCGTCAGGCCGTAGTCGACGTCCTTGAAGCCGCTGGCATCCATCTCCGGCCGGTTGCACTCGAACTTCTTCGCCGAACACGGCATCAGCGCGACGGTGACGATGTCCTTCGGGTCGAGGCCGTTCAGCGTCGCGTAGTAGGTTTTGATCACCGCGCCGAACATCTGCTGCGGGCTCTTGGCCGACGACAGGTTCGGGATGTACTCGGGGTAGAAGTGCTCCAGGTACTTCACCCAGCCCGGCGAGCAGCTCGTGAACTGCGGCAGCGCGACCGGCTCCTTGGTCGCCAGCGCCTTGTGCAGCCGCAGCAGCAGCTCGGTCCCCTCCTCGAGGATCGTCAGGTCGGCGGTGAAGTTGGTGTCGAACACCTTGTCGAAGCCGCACAGCCTGAGCGCGGTGTTCATCTGGTAGGTCATCGGCGTGCCCGGCGCGAGGCCGAAGCACTCGCCGATCCCGGCCCGCGGGCTGGGCGCGGTCTGGATCACGACGTGTTTCTTCGGGTCGTCGATCGCGCGCCAGACCTCGTCGGACGAGTCGTTGGCGTGGAGGGCGCCGGTCGGGCAGCGGTTGATGCACTGTCCGCAGTTGATGCACACCACCTCGCCGAGCGGCTTGTCGAGGTAGGTCGAGATCCGCGTCTGGTCGCCGCGCCCGACCGCCTCGAGGACGCCGACCTCCTGCACGTCGATACACGTGCGGACGCACCGGCGGCAGAGGACGCACTTGTCCATGTCGCGGACGACCGAGTAGCTCGAGTGGTCGACGGGGAACCGCGACTGCTTGACGTGGCCGAAGCGATAGAAGTCGACGCCGTACTCGTTGGCCAGCGCCTGCAGCTCGCAGTTGTTGTTGCGCTTGCAGCTGTAGCACTCGCCGTAGTGGGTCGACAGCAGCAGGTCGATCACATGGCGGCGGGCCTGGCGCACCTTGGCCGTGTGGGTGTGGACCTTGATGGGCGCGGTGATCGGGAAGGCGCACGACGCCTGCAGCGTCCGCTGGTTCTCGACCTCGACCACGCACACCCGGCAGACCCCGGCCACGCAGAGATCCGGGTGGTGGCAGAGCGTCGGGATGCGGATGCCGAGCTGCCTGGCTGCCTCGATGATGGTGGTGCCGAGCGGCACCTTGTGGTCCTTGCCGTCGATGGTCACCGAGACCAGTCCGCCGATGTAGCCGACGGCCTCGCCCCCGCTGGGAGACGCCTTCTGCGGGGCCTGGCTGACGGGCGCACGCGACGGACCGGGTTCATGCTTGATATCAGCGCTCATGATTCGCTCTCATCCTCAGTGGACCAGCGTGCGGCCCATGATCTCGTCCTTGAAGTTCTTCACGATCGAGACGAACGCGTTCGAGCTCGACTGCCCGAGCCCGCACTTGGAGGCGAGCTGCATGGTCTCGCTGAGCGCGAGCAGCTCCTGGAGGTAGCTCATCGAGCATTCGCCGCGCTCCAGCATCTCGACGCCCTCGAGCAGCTTCGTGTTGCCGGCCCGGCACGGGGTGCACTGACCGCACGACTCCTCGACGAAGAACTCCATGAAGTTGCGCGCGACCTCCAGCATGTCGCGCCCCGGCCCGAAGACGATGATCGAGCCGCCGGTCGGGATGTCCTCGAACGCGATGCGCCGGCCGAATTCCGACGCGGGCACGCAGGAGCCCGACGCCCCGCCGACCTGCACCCCCTTGGCGCCCTCGCCGCCGACCTTCTGCAACAGGTCCGCGACGGTGATGCCGAGCGGAATCTCGTAGACCCCGGGTTCGCGGCAGTCGCCCGACACGCTGAGCAGCTTGTAGCCGGTCGAGGTCTTGGTGCCGATCGCCTTGAACCAGCTCGCGCTCCGGGCGAGGATGCACACGACCCAGGCGAACGTCTCGACGTTGTTGACGACGGTCGGCTGGCCTTCGAAGCCGGTGTCGACCGGGTACGGCGGGCGGTTGCGCGGCTCGCCGCGGTAGCCTTCGAGCGATTCGATGAGCGCGGTTTCCTCGCCGCAGACATAGGCGCCGGCGCCCATGTGGATATGAATGTCGAACGTGAAGCCGGCGATGCCCCCGATGTCCTGGCCGAGCAGGTTGGCCTGCCGGCGCCGCGCGAGCACCTCCTCGAGGTGCGGCCGGAGGTAGACGTACTCGCTGCGCAGGTAGACGATCCCGTGCGTCGCGCCGATCGCGCGGGCGCCGATCGTCATCCCCTCGAAGACCATGTCGGCGTGGTCGGAGAGGAGCACCCGGTCCTTGAACGTGCCCGGCTCTCCCTCGTCGGCGTTGCAGACGACGTACTTCGCGCCGCCGGGCTTGGGCCTGGCCGCCGCCGCCAGGTTCCACTTCGTGCCGGTCGGAAAGCCCGCGCCGCCGCGCCCGCGGAGGTTGCACGCGCTGATCTCGCTGATGATGTCCGAGCGGCCCATGCCCAGCGCGGCGCGCAGGCCCGACTCGGGCTCGATGCTGTCGAAGGTGAACGGCGTCTTCTTGCTGTTGACCGTAATCATCCCATCCTGCCCTTCGTCTAGGAGTGCGCGGCCTGGCGCGCGTGCGCGCCGAAGGTGCGCTTGCACTCGTCGATGATCTGGTGCACCTGCTCGGGCGTCACCTGCGTGTAGACGCGTTCGTTGACGAGCAGCGCCGGCCCCTGGTCGCACATCCCCAGGCAGTTCGCCCACTCGAGCCCGAACCGCCCGTCCTCGGTGGTCTCGCCGAAGCTGATCCCGAGGTCGTTCTCGAGTTGCCGCGCGACGCGCGACTTGCCGGCCAGGTCGCAGGAGATGGTCCGGCAGAGCCGGAAGACGAACTGCCCGCGCGTCGGCTGCCTCAGGAACGCGTAGAAGGACGTGACGCCGTACACCTCGGCGGGATGGATGCCCAGCTCGTCGGCCAGCACCTGCATCGCGAAGTCGGAAATCGTCGTGTGTCGTCTCTGCAGCTCCTGCAGCACCGGGATCAACGAGCTGCGGTCGCGCCCGTGCTCGGCCACCAGCCCGCGGATGTCGTCCTGCAGTCGTTGCTGCTGCCCTACTAGCATCGTCATCCCCCTGTCACTTGTTGGCGAGCAACTCGTTGACCTTCGCGATGAGCAGATCCGGCTGGATCGGCTTCTCGAAGAAGGCGTCGACCGGCACCAGCTCCCGGTCCTCGTCGTACTTGAAGCCGGTCACCCGGCCGACGCTCGTCAGCATCAGGATCGGCGTCTCGCACCCCTGCCGGCGCAGCTCCTGCGCCATGGCGATTCCGTCGTCGGCCTGCTCCATCATGACGTCGAGGATGATCAGGTCCGGGTTGCCCTCCTCGATGGCCTGCATGCCGTCGGCGCGGTTGGACGCCGTCAGCACCTCGTGCTGCGCCTTCTTCAGGAACAGCGACGTGGTGAAGGTGATGTCCGGGTCGTCGTCCACGATCAGAATCTTGGCCATGACGTCGTCCCTCTCTCAGGTCGGATTCGGCACGCCGGGGCGCACTCTCCCGGCTCAGGAAGACACGACCGCAGGCAATCGGCGGGTACGCAACGCCGACGTGGAGGCTACTGGCGGGGCTTGTGACACTTGGCACAATCGGCTGTGCCGCGCGTCACAGCTAATAATTCTATCTGCTTCTGGGGCCGTGGCGCAACTCAGGCTGCCGGCGCAAGCGGCAGCATCACCGTGAACGTCGTCCCCTCGCCTTCCCGGCTGTGCACGCTGACCCGCCCGCCGTAGCGGTCGACCAGGTCCCGGACGATGGTGAGGCCCAGACCGGTACCGGCCTCGTCGATCGCCTTGGCGTTCTTGGCCCGGTAGAACTCCTGGAACAGGTTCGGAAGGCTCTCGGCGGGGATGCCGATCCCCGTGTCGGCCACGGCCAGCCTGGCGGAGGTTTCCTCCTGCGACAGAGAGACGGTGACGCGGCCGGCGAGAGTGTACTTCACGGCATTGCTGACCAGGTTGGTCACGATCCGGTCGATGTCAACCGGGTCGGCCAGCACCTCGAGCGGCGCCGCGGGCAGGTCGGTCGTCAGCTCGAGGCCCTTGCCGGCAGCCCTCGGCTGGAATCGCTCGCACACCTCGCCGGCCAGCGCGCCCAGCGGCACGCGGCGGCGCTCGGTGGGCTTGGCCAGCGCCTTCCCCGCCGCCAGATCGAGCAGATCGTTGACGAGCGACTTGAGCGCCTGGACGCGCCTGATCGCCCGGTTGACGACCTCGACGTGCTCGGGCGACAGCTCGCCCACGTACCCGGTGGCCAGCGCCGTCAGCAGGCTCTCGGTCACGTTGATCGGCGAGCGCAGCTCGTGTGTCGCGGCCCGCACGAACCGCGACTTCTCGCGGTCCATCTCCTCGAGCATCTTGTAGGCCTGCGCGTTCTCGATGGCGACGACGCCGTGCGCGGCCACCAGCTCGAGGAAGGCGGCGTCCTCGTCGCTGAACTTGTGCCCCTCGCCGCCGTACGCGCGCAGCACGCCGAGCGGCCCGCCCTTCCCCGACAGCGGCACCGACAGCATCGACTCGATCCCTTCCTCCCGCACGCGGTTCCGGTTCCACACGCGGGGGTCCGCGGTGGCGTCCCGGACGAACAGCGGTTCGCCGGCCAGCGTGGCCTGGTCGAGGCGGGACCGGGTGTACTCCTGCGGCACCCGCCCCAGGTACTCTTCGCTGAGGCCGTAGGTCGCGGCGAACTCCACTTGCCTGCGCTCGGGGTCGAGCAGGCGGATCGCGGCCCCCTTGCAGTCGAGCACGCGCGTCGCCGACTCGACCAGCCGGTCGAGCACCGTCTGCAGATCGAGCGAGGCCGTCGCGTCTCGCACGCTCTCGTACAGCCCGCCGATTTCCTGTTCGCGCCGCCGCAGCCGCACCGCGATCCTCACGCAGAAATAGGCCAGCATGTAACAGGCGGCCGTGAAGAAGCACAGCACGCTGGCGATGAAGACCGGGTTCCTGTAGCGCGACGCGCCGTAGAGCGACACGTGCGGCAGGATGCCCGCGTACTCGAGCGCCGTGACGAGCGCGACCAGCGCCGGCGCGAGCGCCACCTGCAGGTAGACCTTGGCGTGCGGCAGCAGCAGCGACGCAATCGAGATATGGAACAGGAAGAAGATGATGACCGGGCTCTCGATGCCCCCCGAGAGCGAGGTCAGCGCGGTCATCGCGAGCCAGTCGAGGCCGATCTGAGCCCGGGCGAAGCGGGTGTAGTCGAGCGGGGAGTCGGGGACCGACGTCCCGAACCGCCCGAGCCACCAGCGCAAGCCGCCGTTGTAGACCAGGATGAAGACCCCGACAGCGCCAAGCGAGACTCCCGGGACTGGCAACCCCAGGATCTTCTCCGCGAGCAACGCGGACAGCAGGACCCCGAGGCCGGCCACCCACCGCATCGCCACCAGCCACCCGAGGCTGCCAACCAGTTCCTGCTCGGCAAGCGTCAGCCGGCGGCCCTCGCCGCCGATTGCCCGGGCGCCCGTGTCAGCCGGCACTGTGTCGGACATGGTCGTTGCTCGTCTCTGCCGGGATCCTCAGTGCGTCACCGCTTCGGGCGGCGGGTACGGAATCCCCAGCTATTCGAGGTACGTCTTGTACGTCGCCGGATCGTCATGACACGTCCACATCTTCGGCCGCAGCTGCCGCACCAGCTTCTCGTTGCCAAGGGAAGAGCGAGCGTAGTCTACTGAGAAGAAGGCTCAGGACTCAAGGCTCAAGGCTCAGGGCAGCCTGAGCCCTGAGTCCTAAGCCATGAGCCTCTATGTCACTTGAGCCATACGAGCCTCCCCGCTGGCTCGCCAGCGGCCACGGCATGACGGTCTTCACGTGGGCTGCGCCCCGGCGGTTCCCGCGGCTGCCCGGACCGGAGATCAGGCTGTTCGACGTCGCGCCGGACACGCGCGTGATGGCGAAATGCCACTGGCTCGAGCCGCGAGCGTCAAGGCCGACGCTGCTGTTGCTGCACGGGCTCGAGGGCTCGGCCGACTCCCACTACATGCAGGGGATTGCGGAGAAGGCCCTCGCCGCCGGCTTCAACATCGTCCGCCTCAACCAGCGCGACTGCGGGGGGACCGACCACCTGTCGGTCGCCTCGTATCACTCGGGCCTGACGGCGGACCCGATGGCGGTGATTCGAGACCTCGTCGACCGGGACCATCTCGGCCAGATCGGCGTCGTCGGCTATTCGCTCGGCGGCAACCTGGCGCTCAAACTGGCGGGCGAGTTCGGCGACACGCCTCCGCCGCAGTTGAAGGCGGTGGCGACCGTCTCGCCGACGCTGGACCTGGAGGCCTGCATCACCGCCATCGAGCGGCCATCGAACTGGTTCTACCAGCGGGATTTCGTCGTGTCGCTGAAGCGGCGGGTCAGGCGGAAGGCCGCGCGCTACCCATGGCACTTCTCCCCCGCCTACCTGCCAGGCATCCGGACGATCCGCGAGTTCGACGAGCGCTACACCGCGCGGCTCTATGGCTTTGGCAACGCCGCCAACTACTACTTCCGGGCCAGTTCGCTGCGTGTGGCGGACCGGATCCGCATTCCTACGCTCATCCTCACGGCGGAGGACGATCCGTTCGTACCCGCCTCGCAGTTCGCAGTCCCGGCGGTCGCCGGCAACCCGAATGTCCGTGTCGTCGTCACGCCGCACGGGGGCCACTGCGGGTTCTACGCGCGCCGCAACGGCTCGGACGACCGCTACTGGGCCGAGCGGGCCGTGATCGACTTCATCTCGGGGTTCACGAACTGAGCGCTTCTGACTGGCGGGGTTGGAATCTGACGCAGACCTAGCCTGCAGGGGCGGGTGGGACGATGAGAGGCGGCCGGGCTGAACGCGCCGGCCGCCGATCGGGAAGGATGACTACCAGCGCGGTTCGCGACGCGCGCCGCCGAAATCGCCGCTGTCGGTGTACTCGGGCCGGCCGCCGAACGAACGGCCGCCACCCGGCGTCTTCGGCCGCGCCTCGTTCACGACCAGCGCCCGGCCGTCGAGTGCGTACTGGTGGAACTGGGCGATGGCCTTCTGCGCGTCTTCGTCGGTCACCATCTCGACGAAGCCGAATCCCCGCGCACGTCCGGTCACGCTGTCACGCATCACCATGACGTTGTCCACGGCGCCGGCCTGACCGAACAGGGTTCGCAAGTCTTCGTCCGTGGTCTTGTACGGAAGGTTTCCGACGTACAGTCTCCGCCCCATGCTTCGACTCACTCCTGCAAGATATCGCGCGACATTTGCTGCGAGAGGGCCCGCGCGCTCGGGACACACGCTCGAGAAAGCGCCCTCACTGCCCGACCGAACGAGGCGCAGGCATACGAGCGGCTTCCATTATGGCAGCGGAAATATACCAGAATCGGGGCGGTCAACGGAAGAAGGCTCAGGGCCAGAGGCTCAGGGCTCGGGCCGCGATGCTACCATGTGTCGTGCGCCACACCACGCTTCTCCTCACTATCTTCTCCGTCATGGTCTTCGGCTGCGCCAGACAGCAACCGAGCGCGCGCCAGTATGCGCTGACCGGACAGATCCTCGAGATCAGATCCGGCGGCGCAGAGCTGGTCATCCGCCACAACGACATCCCGGGGTTCATGCCGGGGATGACGATGCCGTTCAAGGTGAAGCACCTGGCGCTGGCCAGGGGGCTCGTCGCGGGAGACCTCATCCGCGCCACGCTCAACGTGACAGACGATGAGGCCTGGCTCTCGGCGATCGAGAAGACGGGATCGGCGCCGCTACCGGAGCGGAAGGAACCGCTGCGGCCCGCCGTCAGTCTCGTCGAACCGGGTGCAGAGGTGCCCGACCAGGTGCTGGTCGACCAGGACGGGAAGAGCCTCCGCCTCTCGTCGCTGCGAGGTTCGGCGGTGCTGCTGACGTTCATCTACACCCGCTGCCCGCTGCCCGAGTTCTGCCCGCGCATGGACGCCTGCTTCGGCGCCGTCCAGCGAGCCCTCAAGACTGGACGCTTGAAGGGACAGGTCCACCTGCTGTCGGTGTCGTTCGATCCCGACTTCGACACGCCCGCCGAACTCCACAAGCACGCCGCGCGCCTGGGCGCCGACCCGGCTGTCTGGACGTTCGCCACCGCGCCCAAGGCGGAGGTCGAAGCGTGGGGCGCCCGGCTGGGCCTGAGCCTGATCCGCGACGAGAAGGACCCGTCGAGCATCACGCACAACCTGCGGACGGCCGTCATCGATCGGCAGGGACGGCTCGTCAGAATCCTCGACGGCAACGCGTGGACGCCGGACGAGGCGATCGCGGCGCTTGCGTCGGTGCCCGTCCTCTCGAAATAATGACGGGTTGCGGCTGCGGCGGCGCGGTCGCTCCCGGTGCGATTCCTGTCCTGGAGCATCTTCATGTCCGACCTGGTTCTGCTTGGTGATGAAGCGGTCGCGCTGGCTGCCGTTCATGCGGGAATGACGGCGGCCTATGCGTATCCCGGCACGCCCTCGACCGAGATCCTCGAATACCTGATTCGCTACCAGCAGCGCCATGGCGGACCGCGCGCGACCTGGTGCACGAACGAGAAGACCGCGTACGAGGCGGCGCTCGGCGTGTCGTTCGCGGGGCGGCGCACGCTGACCTCGATGAAGCACGTCGGCCTCAACGTCGCGGCCGACCCGTTCATGAACTCCGCGATCGTGTCGATTCACGGCGGCCTGGTCGTCGTCGTCGCGGACGACCCGGGCATGCACAGCTCGCAGAACGAGCAGGACTCGCGCTACTACGCCGACTTCGCCCGCGTGATCTGCGTCGAGCCGGCCAACCAGCAGGAGGCCTACGACCTGACGCGCGAGGCGTTCGACCTCTCGGAGCGCTTTCACGTCCCGGTGGTCGTGCGCCTGGTGACGCGCCTGGCGCACAGCCGCGCGGTCGTGCGCGTCGGCGAGCCTCGCGCGGAGAACCCGGTGTCCAAGGCGCCTGTGCCGGCCTCCTGGACGCTGCTGCCGGGCAACGCCCGGAAGCAGTGGCGCGCGCTCATCGAGCGGTTTCCCGAGATCGAGGCTTGGTCGGAGCAGACGGGCGCGAATCACCTGGACCTGCACGAGAAGGCGGACGACCTCGGCGTGATCACCGACCGGGATCGCGCGGAACTACTACGTCGAGAACCTGGAGGACGTCGGCCGTCCGCTGGCGCACCTCCACATCGGCGCGTACCCGATCCCGGTCAACCTGGTGCGGCGTCTGGTCCGCCACGTGTCCCGGGTGCTGGTGCTCGAAGAAGGCTACCCCTACGTCGAGCGGCTGCTGCGCGGCCTGCTTCCCGGCGACACCGAGATCCTCGGCAAGATGACCGGGACCGTTCCCCCCGACGGCGAGCTGACGCCGGACCTGGTGCGACGCGCGCTCGGCATCCCCGAGCGGCCGGGCCAGTCGGTGGCAGGGTTCGTCCTGCCGAACCGGCCGCCGCAGCTGTGCGCCGGATGCCCGCACGGCGATTCGTTCGCCGCGCTCACCGAAGCGCTGAAGGGGATCGCGACGCCGGTGGTCACGTCCGACATCGGCTGCTACACGCTCGGCGCGCTGCCGCCCTACTCCGCCGTCGACTCCTGCGTCTGCATGGGGGCGTCGGTCGGTATGGCCAAAGGCGCCTCAGACGCCGGCCTGCGGCCCGCTGTCGCGGTCATCGGCGACAGCACGTTCCTCCACTCCGGCGTCACGCCGCTCATGGACGCGGTGGCGGCCAACACCGACATGACGCTGTTCATCCTCGACAACGAGACGACGGCGATGACCGGCGGGCAGCCGACCATCCTGCCGCCGTCGCGGATCGAGAAGCTGGTGCTCGGCCTCGGCGTCGACCCGGCGCACTGCCATCTCGTCACGGCGCACCACCGGCAGACCGAGGCGAACCGCGCGCTGATCGAGCAGGAAGTGGCGTATCAGGGGCTGTCGGTGATCATCGCCGTGCGCGAGTGCATCGAGACGCTCAAGACCAAGAAGAAGGCGTAGGGCGGAAGGCGGAGGGCGGGCAGCGGATCACGGTCGGAGGACGGGCGACAGGACAGCTGGCAGCGGATCACGGCCGTCGGCCGTCAGTCGCCAGCCGTCAGCCTTGAGGGGGATCCATCTGTGAAGTACGACATCATTCTCGCTGGCGTGGGCGGACAGGGCGTGCTGTCGGTGTCGGCGATCATCGCCTCGAGCGCGCTCAAGGAAGGGCTGTTCGTCAAGCAGTCCGAGGTGCACGGGATGTCGCAGCGCGGCGGCGCCGTGCTGGCGCACCTGCGGCTGGCGGACACGCCGATCGCGAGCGACCTCATCCCGCACGGCGGCGCGTCGCTCATCCTCAGCATGGAGCCGCTCGAGAGCCTGCGCTACCTGCCGTTCCTCTCGCCGGAGGGGGCGGTGGTCACGGCGATCACGCCGGTGCTCAACATCCCCGACTATCCCCCGCTCGAGTCGCTGCTCGACCAGATCAGGAAGCTGCCGGGGGCGCGCTTGGTCGACGGCGAGAAGCTGGCGCGCCATGCTGGCTCGGCGCGCGCCACCAACATGGTGATGGTCGGCGCGGCGTCCCACAATGTGCCGGTGCCGGCCGCGACGCTCGAGCGCTTCATCGAGACGACCTTCGCCTCCAAGGGCGAGAAGGTGGTGGCGACCAACCTGGCGGCATTCCGGGCCGGGCGGGAGGCTGTGCTGTGACGATCGACACGACCCGGATCGCCCGCGTCCTCGAAGCAGCCGGAGGCCGCGCCGTGCTGCTCGAGACCGAGGGGCTGGAACTGCTGGCGGCGCTCGGTGTGGGCGCGCCCGCGCACGTCTTCGTGCGGAACGCCGCCGAGGCCGCGTCGGCTGACACCTCCTCGCTCGGCGGCGACCGGGTCGTCGTCAAGGTCATTTCGCCGAAGATCCTCCACAAGAGCGACGTCGGCGGCGTCAAGGTCGTCGACCGCACGCCCGGGGCCATCGCCGCCGTCGTGGCCGACATGGAGCGGCGCCTCGGCGGCCAGGACATCGTCGGCTTCACGATCAACGAGTTCCTGCGCTACGACACGTCGATCGGCCACGAGCTGATCCTCGGCCTGCGGTGGACCGAGGACTTCGGCCCGGTGGTCACGCTCGGCGCCGGCGGCATCTACACCGAATTCCTCGCGGAGAACTTCAAGCCCGGGCGCGAGATCGGGATCTTCTCGCCGTCGGGCACCAGCGACCGCGAGATCGAGGACGCCATCGACCGGCTGGCGATCGGGCGGCTCGCCACAGGACGGCTGCGGGGACAGGAGCCGCAGATTGCCAGGGCGTCGGTCGTCGCGGCGGTGCGGCAGTTCATGGAACTCGCGTCGGCCTTCGCGCCGCACGCCATCGCCGAGTGCGAGATCAACCCGCTGGTGGTCGCCAACGGGCGTCTGGTGGCGCTCGACATCCTCGTCAAGCTCGGCTCCGGGCCGCGACCGGCCCGCGCGCCTCGCCCGCTGGGCAAGCTGAAGGCGCTGCTCGAGCCGAGGTCGGCGGCCATCATCGGCGTGTCCGAGAAGCTGAACCCGGGCCACATCATCCTGAACAACCTGGTCCGCGAGGGGTTCGACCGCGAGCAGATCTTGGTCGTGAAGCCGGGAAGCACGACGCTCGAAGGCTGCCGGTGCGTGCCCGACATCGCCGCGATTTCCGGAAAGGTCGACCTGTTCATCCTCGCCATCTCGGCCGCGCAGACGCCCCAAGCCATCACCGAGATTGTCGAGGGACAGAAGGCCGAGAGCATCATCGTCATCCCCGGCGGCCTCGAGGAGAAGGCCGGCACCGAGGCGATCGTGGGCCGGATGCGCGCGGCGCTCGACGCGGCGCGCGCGAGCGCGTGGCAAGGGCCGCTCATCAACGGCGGCAACTGCCTCGGGATCCGCTCGATGCCCGGGCGCTACGACACGATGTTCATCCCCGAATACAAGCTGCCGGTGCCCTCGGGCGAGGTGTCGCCGGTGGCGTTCGTCTCGCAGAGCGGCGCGTTCGCCGTGTCGCGGATGAGCAAGCTCGGGCGGCTGAACCCGAAGTACGCCATCACGCTCGGCAACCAGATGGACCTGACCGTCGGCGACTACCTCGCCTGGCTGAAGGACGACCCGGCCATCGAGGTGTTCGCCGTCTACGTGGAAGGGTTCACGAGGCTCGACGGGCTGGCGTTCCTGAATGCGGCGCGCGAGATCGTCGCGAGCGGGCGCAGCGTGATCCTCTACCGGGCCGGCCGGACGGCGGCCGGCGCGAAGGCGTCGGCCAGCCACACGGCCTCGATCGCCGGCGACTACACGGTGACGCGCGAGCTGGCGCAGGCCGCGGGCGTGGTGGTGGCTGAATCCCTGTCCGACTTCGACGACCTCGTCGGCCTGTTCACCCGCCTGCGCCACAAGCGGGCTGCCGGCACGAGGCTCGGCGCGGTCTCGAACGCCGGCTTCGAGTGCGTGGCCATGGCCGACTCGCTGGGGCGGCTGGAGCTGGCCGCGTTCGACGAGCCGACGTCGGCGCGGCTGCAGCAGGTCCTCCGCGCGGCGCGCATCGACACGGTCGTCGACGTCCACAACCCCCTCGACCTGACGCCGATGGCCGGCGACGCCGCTTACGAGGACTCGCTCCGCGCCGTGATGGACTCGGGCGGCATCGACGTCGGGGTCGTGGGCTGCGTGCCGCTCACTGTCGCGCTCGACACGCTCCCGCCTGGCCCCGGCCACGACAACGACCTGGCGCGGGAGAACGGCATCGGCCTGCGCCTGGCGCGGCTGCACGCCGCGATCGACAAGGCCTTCGTCGCCGTCGTCGACGCCGGCGCGGTCTACGACCCGTTGGTCGCGGTGCTCGAGCAGCACGGGATTCCGACGTTCCGGACGGCCGACACGGCGCTGCGCCTGCTGAACGTCTTCGTCGCGGCGCGCGCGCGCGCCGCGGCCGCGGGCAGATGACGCCGCCATTTACGCCCGCCGAGCGGCGCCTGGTCGGGCGCCTGTCGACGCCGGCGCTTGTGCAGCGCTACCTGAACTCGCTGCCCTATAACACCGAGCCGCCGCCCGGCGGGCCGACGCTCCGGAGCTTCCGCGGCGTCGTGCGCACGGGAACGGCCCACTGCCTGGAATCGGCGCTGGCCGCGGCGGTCATCCTCGAGCAGCACGGCTACCCGCCGCTCGTCCTGAGCTTCGAGTCGATCGACGAACTGGACCACGTGCTGTTCGTCTACCGCGCGCACGGGCGCTGGGGGTCGGTCGCGCGGTCGCGCGACCCTGGGCTCCACGGCCGCAAGCCGGTGTTCCGCACGGCCCGCGCGCTGGCCCTGAGCTACGTCGATCCGTACATCGACTTCACCGGACGCATCAAGGCCTATGCGGTGGCCGACCTGCGGGCGCTCGGCGACTACGACTGGCGGATCTCGGAGCGGAACATCTGGAAGGTCGAACGCTTCCTGATCGACTACCCTCACCGCCCGATCCGATCCTCCGACACGCGGGTCGACCGGCTGCGCGCCCGTTACTTTGCCTACAGGCGAGAACACCCCGGCCGCAAGCCGGTGGACTACCCGGGCCGCGAGCACTGGACGGAACTGCCGACGGTCACGCGGACATGGTAGGCGGCAGCTAGTCCAGCTCGAAGTCGCGCTTGGGCGGAGGACCGACCGGTTCCTCGCGGGCCTGGCGCAGCGCTTCCTCGAACCGCTTCGACAGCGCGTCGCCCCTGGTCTTCTGGGCCTCGACCGACTGCTGGAAGACCGCCTCGCGCCGGGCCTTCTCCTCGGCCAGGATCTGCTGCGCCGCGTCGAGGTCGGGCTTGTCCTCTCGCTCGGGCTCCTTGTGAGAAATGACGCGCCCGAGGTTGGTATCGACCACGAGCAGCGCCCCGCAGCACGGGCAGGCCACTTCGAGTTCCGACGTCAGCTTCGCCATGATGGTCACCTCCGGCGCCCCTTGCCCCAGACGAGGCGCACCGGCTTGCCGTCAGGTCCCTTCGCGTCGACCTCGACGCCGAACGGCGCCTGCCGCCTGGGATCGAATCGCTGGCCGAATCCCGCGATGAAGACGCCGATCGGCACGTCCAGCCGCTGGCCGCGCAACAGCATCGGCGCCTGCGCCCGGTAGTGATCGTTCAGCCACACGTCGACGTCGGTCCACGTGGCGGTGGTCATGTTGACCACGCTGATGCGGCCGGGCGTCACGACGATCGGTTGCGGCTCGTCGCCCGAGCAGGCCGCGACCGCGCCGACGAGCGCGGTGACGAGGCACGCGGCCACCAGTCGGTGCATGAGGCGACAGTATCACACTCATCGGCTCGCGGCGGGCGGCGGTACCCGGCTATCGACGTTCGACTTTCGGCGTCCGGCCGCGTCACGGGAGTCCGCTGCCAGCCATGCCGGTCCCCGTCCACCGACCCTTCGACACACTCAGGGTCGCCCTGAGCGCGCGTGGCGAGCCGAATGGGCGACCGTGGTCCGCTGCCGGCAGCCGGCTGGCATCGCCGAGCTCTTGACAGTCGTACTTTCAATATGATATCACTTTGAAAGCACCGATGAGGAGGGTGCTCCGATGATCCGTGAGAAAGAAGCGACGGCGGCGTCCGGCTGGCTGGCCCTGGCCATTCTCATTCCCCTGCTCATCGCCATCGTCACGGCGATCGTGCTCGAGGCCCTGAGCGAGTTCCCGGTGCCGTGGCACATCGTCGGGTTCGCCCTGCTCGCCGCCGTGGACGGCGCCTGTATCGGCGGCCTGTTCGTCGTGAACCCCAACGAAGCGCAGGTTCTCCAGCTGTTCGGCTCCTACGTCGGCACGGTGAAGGACCCGGGGCTGCGCTGGGCCAACCCGTTCTACACCAAGAAGCGGATCTCGCAGCGCATCCGCAACTTCGAAAGCCAGCACCTCAAGGTCAACGACATCGAGGGGAACCCGATCGAGATCGCCTCCGTCGTGGTCTGGAAGGTCGTCGAGACGGCCGAGGCCTGCTTCGAGGTGGACAACTACGAGAACTTCGTCCACGTGCAGAGCGAGGCGGCGCTGCGCAATCTCGCCACCAGCTACCCGTACGACTCGCACGACGACAAGGTCACCTCGCTGCGCGGCCAGACCGTGGCGGTCGCCGAACACCTCAAGACCGAGATCCAGGACCGTCTCGACAAGGCCGGCGTCCAGGTCATCGAGGCCCGCATCAGCCACCTGGCCTACGCGCCGGAGATCGCCGGCGCCATGCTGCAGCGCCAGCAGGCCGGCGCGATCATCGCCGCGCGCCAGCGGATCGTCGAGGGCGCGGTGGGGATGGTCGAGATGGCGCTCGAACGCCTGTCGGAGAAGAAGATCCTGCAACTCGACGAAGAGCGGCGGGCGACGATGGTGAGCAACCTGCTCGTCGTGCTCTGCGGCGAACGTGCCGCGCAGCCGGTCATCAACGCGGGTTCGCTGTATCAATAGGCTCAGGGCTCACGGATTGACTCGTGGCTGATCGCAGACCCTTCCTGCTCCGCCTGGATCCGGCGACGTTCGACGCGCTCCAGCGTTGGGCGAACGACGAGTTCCGCTCGCTCAACGGGCAGCTGGAGTTCCTGCTGACCAAGGCGCTGCGGGAGGCGGGACGAGTGAAGCCGGACCGCTCGACAGCGCGTCCGGACCAGGCGGACAGGAAGAAGGGCTGAGGCAAGAACTGGAGGTCAGGCCGTGTTCGTTCCTCATGTGGTCGTGCCCCCTCACCGGCGCGACGGGCGGAAACCGCCGACGCCTCAGAAGATGGCGGCGATCCTGGCGGCGGCGATGGGCGCCGGCATCAGCGCGGGCATCGGGACTGCCTTCTCCAAACACTCGCACCACGACACGGTGATCCTGGTGTGTATCGTCGTCGGCGTGGCCTTCGCGGTGGGGATTGCGCTGGCGAGGGTGATCGGCGGGCGCACGCGGGTGTGAGACGCCGCCCGGACTAGCCTTCTTCCTCGAACTCGCCTTCCTCGGCGGGCAGCAGGCGCGTGGGCTCGCGGAGCGCCTCGCGGTGGTCGAACAGCGGCAGATTGCAGACGTGCAGCGGCGACACGCACCCGGGCGCCTTGTCTTCCACGACGATCGTCACCGGGCTGCCCTCGACGCCCTCGCGGAAGCCGATCAGGCAACCGCAGGCGAGGCGGGCGTGCGTGAACCCCTTGAGCATCTCTGGCCGTCCTCTTCGCGACCCCGCCGCCGAATGTGCGGCGCACGTCGCTCACCACCCGATCATACTACAGCAGCGACCTGATCTCGCTTTCGAACTGCTCCTTCGCCGCCGGGCCGATGTGCCGGATGCAGATCCGCCCGTCGCGCCCGATGATGACCGTCATCGGCAGCACCATGACGGGACCGAACGCCTTCTGCACGTCGTCGCGGTCGCGGCCGAACACGAGCGGGTAGTTGACCTTGAATTCCCGGGCGAACGGCGGGATGGCCTCGGGCGGATCGTCCACCGAGATCCCAACCGCCCGAAATCCCTGGCCGCGGTACTTCTCCTGCAGTTCGACGAGCCACGGCGTCTCCATCCGGCACGGACCGCACCAGGTAGCCCAGAAATTGATGAGCACGACCTTGCCCTTCAGGTCGGCCAGTCTCACGTCCTTGCCGTTCATGTCCTTCATCGTGAACGACAGATCGGCCTTGGGCGAGGCCGGCGAGCACGCCGACGCCGGCGCGCGATCGCCTGAAAACCACCGGGACAGCCTGTCGGGCAGCGGCGTGAACGCCACGGCCACCAGGGCCACGCCGACCGCCACGACGAGCCACCCGCTCTTCACCGCACCTCGGATCTTCATCGTCCCATTGTCTCATGCCGGGCACCGTTCAACTCCCCCCCGTTGCGGGCGGAAAGCCGGGACAGTAAGATGCTCCGACATGGGTCCGCGCAGCCTCGCGTCAGACCCCTTCAGCCAAGAGGTAGCCGTTATGCGTTCCCGCACGCCCGGAGCGTTTCGAGCGACGTGGATTGCCTGTCTCGTGGCCCTGGCCGTCGGCGGGATCGCAGCAACCGCCGCCGGGCAGGAGAACCCGTTCGTCCCCTACTACGGGAAGAACCTGGTGCATTACGGCAACTTCGACTGGAAGATCTACACGACCGACCACTTCGAGATCTTCTACTACAAGGAGGTCGAGCAGCACCTCGAGCGCGTCGCCGGCTACGCCGAGAGCGCGTACCAGACGGTCAGCGCCGACCTCAAGCACGACCTGGCCTTCAAGGTCCCGCTCATCATCTTCAAGACCCACGTCGAGTTCGAGCAGGAGAACGTCATCCCGGGCGCGGTGCAGGAGGGCGTCGCCGCGTTCGCGGAGCCGACGCGCAACCGCATGCTGTTGCCCATCGACGAACCGCCCGACCTCCTCTACCGGACGCTCACGCACGAGCTGACGCACATCTTCGAGTTCGACATCATCCCGCAGTCGCTCATCCGCCGCGAGGATCCGCTGTGGATCAACGAGGGGCTGTCCGACTACGAGACCGGCTACTGGGCCCCGCTCGACCTGGCCACGGTGCGTGACGCGGCCGTCTCCGACACCGTACCGAAGATGAGCAAGCTCGAGGGCTACGGAGACTTCTCCAACCCGCGCCTGATCTACAACCTGGGGCACGCCGCGTTCGAGTTCATGGAGGCCCGCTGGGGCAAGGAGGGGATCCGGCAGTTCCTCTTCTCGGCGCGGAAGAGCCTCATCGGCGGCGGCGAAGGCATGTACGAGGACGCCTTCAAGCTGAAGGCCGAGGACTTCGACCAGCAGTTCGAGAAGTACCTGAGGGAGCGCTTCAAGCCGTTCCGCGACAAGGAGCAGCCGGTCGACTACGGCCGCGACTTGGCGCCCAACCGCGACAAGACCCATTTCATCGGCGCGCTGACGGCCGAGCCTTCGCCTTCAGGGGACCTGCTCGCCATCGTCACCGCCAACCGCAGCGACCAGGAGTACGACATCATCCTCTCGTCCTCCAAGGACGGGCAGGTGGTCCGCAACCTGACGCCCGGGTTCGATCAGCGCATGGGGTTCCAGGTACATCTCGATCCCCGGAACGCGGTGGAACACCGTGCCCTGGCTCGCGTGGGGGCCCGGCGGCGACCGGATCGCCTACTTCGTCCGGTTCAACCGCTCAAAGGGGCTCGTTGTCGAGGACGTGGTGTCGAGGAAGGTCCTTGAGCGCATCGAGCTGTCCACGGTCGACGAGCCCGAGTCGCCCTGTTTCTCGCCCGACGGGAAGACGGTCGCCTTCTCGGCGCTCCGCAACGCCAAGAGCGACATCTTCCTGCTCACGCTCGCGAGCGGCGAGGTGACCAACCTCACCGAGGACCAGTTCTTCGACTACGCGCCGACGTTCGCGCCCGACGGCCGGTCGATCGTCTACCTGGCGCGGGTGAGCGGGAACGAGAAGCTGTTCCGCCTCGACCTGGCCACGAAGAAGACGACGCAGATCACCTTCGGCACGCACGACGACAGCGCCGCGCGGTTCGCGGATGCGGACACAATCGTGTTCTCGTCGACGGCCACCGACCCCACGCAGACGGTCGAGCCCGAGGTGGCGCGCAACGGCAACATCTACAACATCTGGACGCTCGGTCTGAAGAGCGGCGAGCTGAAGCAGTACACCGACGCGCTCGGCGGAAACGTGGCGCCGGTCGTGCTGAAGGACCCCAAAGGGACCCGGGTCGCCTTCATCACCTACTACAAGGGGCAGTACGGCCTGCACACGATGGATCTGGCCAAGCCGATCCGGACGGCGGCCACGGCCGATTTCGGCGCGCCGGGCCCGGTCATCGACTTCCAGGCCCCGCTCAGCCACACGCTCGTGGCCGAGAACGTGCGGAAGAAGAAGATGTTCGAGAAACTGTTTCTCGATGGGCGGCCGAGCATCGCGGTGGGGGTGACCAACAGCGGCGACGTCTTCGGCGGGACGCAGTTGAGCATGAGCGACGTGCTCGGCGACCACCGCATCGATTTCACGATTGGCGCGGTGATGGACTACACCACCTTCGCCGCGTCCTACATGAGCATGGCGCGGCGGTTCCAGTGGGCCGTGCAGGGGGTGTACCAGAAGCTCTTCTACTACGGCAACAACCCCTACTACTACGACACGCTGCTGCAGCCCTACCTGACGCGCGACATGGCCGAAGCGACCCGCACGGTCGCCGGCGGCAGCGTGTTCGGCATCTACCCGCTCAGCCCGTTCCGCCGCGTCGAGGTGTCGGCGGGGTACTTCCACCAGAGTGACGCCTACAACGACGAGGTGACGGCCCAACTTGCGTCCTACTATCCGGGCGTGGCGTCGCTCGACTTCAGCGGCTCGCTGCTGCCGTTCAGCGTGTCGTTCGTCCAGGAAACGACGGTGTTCCGCGAGTTCGGACCGCTGGCGGGCAGCACGATGCGCGTCGCCTACGAGATCTCTCCGAAGATGGGGTCGATCTCCTCACGGCGCACCATCGACGCCGACGCGCGCTACTACCAGCGGCTGGCCGGCACCGGCGTCCTGGCCTTCCGCCTGCGGGGCTTCAAGAGCGTGGGCGACTATCCCGATTACATGTACTTCGGCGGGATGTCCGACATGCGCGGGTACGACTACCTCGAGTTCCTTGGCCAGAACGTCGCGTTCGCGGACACCGAGCTCCGGTTCCCGATCATCGAGGCGATGCTGACGCCCCTCGGCGTCCTCGGCGGCCTGCGGGGCGTTTTCTTCTTCGATATCGGGGCGGGCTGGTTCAACGGCCAGGGGTTCAAGTTTGCCGCGACCGGCACCGAGACGGTCCAGCGCCAGACCGGCGTCACCGTCGACGAGAATGGGAACCTGATCGGCACCTACGACCCGCCGGTCACCGTCAGCGGGTTCCGGCTGCAGGACGCCCGGGCGTCATTCGGCATCGGCCTCGAGACGTTCATCATCGGCATACCGCTGCACTTCGACTGGGCGTGGCGCACGACGTTCAACAAGGGGTGGGAGGAGTACCTGTTCGGGGCGCAGGGCGCGTCAGACTGGCGCAAGGCCCGGTTCAGTTTCTGGATGGGGTACGACTTCTAACGGCTCAAGGCTTCAAGATCACGCCCTGGTTGGTCTTCCCGTTCATCTTCACGACGAGCGGTCGAG
Source organism: uncultured Acidobacteriota bacterium (assembly GCA_963727765.1). Taxonomy (GTDB): domain Bacteria; phylum Acidobacteriota; class Vicinamibacteria; order Vicinamibacterales; family Fen-181; genus FEN-299. The sequence goes on along the minus strand of CAVSGZ010000010.1, from coordinate 36,928 downwards.
CGAAGCGCAGGTGGCGGACGCACGACGCTTCCTCGACCGCCGGCTGCGCCGCCAGCCACTCCCAGTCGACCGCCCCTTCGCCCGCGTCCGGGTTCACCGTGAAGTAGCCGACGTCGGCCGAGGTCAGGTTCTGGAAGAAGTGCGTGCCCTGTGAGGGGCTGACGGTGAAGTCGCGGAAGCCGGCCTCGACGATCGCGCGCGCGCCGGCGATCTGGTCCCACGTCACCGGGATGCCGAGCAGCGGCTCGCTCGACCCCCACCGCCCGACGCCGATGAGCACGTAGGGCACGTGCTCGGCGGCCAGCCGCCGGTTGAAGCGCGCGACGTCGAGCGCGACGTCCTGGCTGCGCGCGCGCTCGAACCGGTGGAAGTCGACGACCACCAGGTCGTGAATCGTGTCGATCCGGCCGTTGCCGAGCACCGAGCGGCTGTGGCAGACGGCCGAAGCCCGGTCCTCGTCGGTGATCGCCAGCTCGGCGGCCTCTCGCGCGAGCGCCAGCGGCCGCAGCTGCAGGAAGCCGAACGTGGCCGGCCGGCCCGGCGCCGACGGCAGGTCGACGGCGAACTCGACCTCGACCGGGGCGCTCGTGCCCCGCTCGCCAATCTCGAGCAGGTCGATGAGGATCTCGGCCAGCGGGAACATCGCGTGCTTGAGGATCGGCGCGAACGAGATCAGCCGCACCCCCCGGCGCGAGAGCCCGTCGTAGATGGCGTCGTTCTCGCGCGAATAGGTCGAGGCCACCATGTCCAGCGTGCCGTCGGCCTCGGCCGCCTCGAGGCCGAACGCAGGCACGCGCCCGTCGCCGCCCGTCCACTCCGCCCCGGGCTCGCCCAGCTGCAGCGCGTAGAACTGGCGCTGCGAGTTCCTGAGCGCCACCTTCACCGACGAGAACTGCAGCAGGTGCCGCGGGTAGCGCGGGCAGAACCGCAGGCACGGCTCGCCGTCGACCACCGTCGTCCCCAGGCCGAGCGCGACCGCCGCCACGCCGTCCGCCGACGCCATCGGGGGCACCGGGTAGAAGTTGTGCGAGCGCGCCACGCCGGCGAACGTCGGGTAGAAGCGCCCCCCCCGCGCGCTGCCAACCAGCTGCTGGAGGATGACCGCCATCTTCTCCTCCTCGAGCCGGTAGGGGGTGGCCGCCAGATAGGCCTTCGCGTGCTTGGAGAACGTCGAGGCGTACACGCGCTTGATCGCCGCCTCCAGGTGCGCGAGCCGCACGCCGGCGTCCGCGTGGTCGTTCGGCAGCATGTAGGTCGCGTAGATGCCGGCGAACGGCTGGTACTGGGAGTCCTCGAGCAGGCTCGACGACCGCACGGCCAGCGGATAGCGGATCAGATCCAGGAACGACGCGACATCGCCCGCGACGTCGGCCGGCAGCGGGGCGGCGAGGAAGCGCCGCACGAGTTCCTCCTCGTCGTCGCACTCGATGGCGAAGCCGCGCAGCTCGTTGTCGTCGAGGAACCGGTCGAACACGTCGGTCGCCACGACGACCGACGGCGGCACGGCGATCTCGACGTCGGCGAAGCGCCGCCGCGCGCTGTACTCGTCGAGCAGCACGTTGACGAACGCCAGGCCGCGCGCCTTGCCGCCGAGCGACCCGCTGCCGATTCGCGTGAACTGGTTCCGCGTGTCGAAGGTGTGCCGGTCGAAGTCCGCGATCGCCGACCGTGCCCGCTGCTCCCGGTACCGCCGGATCGACTCGACCAGATCGCGCCGCAGCGACTCCAGGTCGGCGTAGTCCGACAGCTGGCGCGGCCGCATGTAGTGCGCGATGGCGAACTCGGTGCGCGCCTTGAGCCACCGCGAGAAGTGGTTGCGCTCGGCGTGGTAGGCGATGCTCTCGGCCGGCGCCGAGGCGATCGAGATCCTCGAGCGTGCGCAGGTCGGACGCGCGCCCGACCTCGGTGAGGTCGGGCAGGCGGAAGACGAAGTCGCCGAACCCGAAGCTGTCGACCATGAAGCGGCGCAGCTGCTGCAGCAGGAGCGGCGACTCCTTGAGCAGGAACGCCGCGCCCACCGACTCGGCGAGCGCCTTGTTGGCCGGCAGGCTCGACTGCAGCGCCACCGGCACGTCCGGATGCGCCTCGCGGACGCGCCGCGCGAAGGCGACGCCCGCCTCCGGCGACACGCGGCCGTCCATCGGGAACTCGACGTCGGAGATGACGCCGAGCACGTTCTCCTGGTAGGCGGAAAACCGGGCCCACGCCTCCTCGAACGTCTGGCACAGCAGGATCTTCGGGCGGGCCTGGATCCGCATCAGCCGGTGCGAGAGGTTCACGCCCTCCGGCGCGAGCTGCTCGGAGTGGTGCATCAGCTCGGTGTAGATCACCGGCAGGAACGACGAGTAGTAGCGGACGTTGTCCTCGATGACGATCACCACCTGCACGCCCATCAGCGCCGTGTCATCGGCCACGTTGAGCCGGTCCTCGATCTCCTTGACGATGGCGAGGAGGATCGTGACGTCGCCCTGCCAGAGGTAGACGCGCTCGAGATCGGAGGTGTCGTGGCGGTCCAGGAACAGCGCCAGCTCCCGCGCGTCGTAGGCGAGCAGCACGACCGGGATGGCCAGGCCCGCCTCCTTCACCTTCCGCGCCAGCGCGGGCGCGTCCATGTCCCCGATGTGCATCGAGGTGATGATCAGGTTGAAGCGGCGCTGCCCCGACGCGAGCGCCAGCGCCTCGGCGCCCGACGAGACGCGGGTGACGGCCGGGCTGTGGCGGAAGCTCAGGTCGAGGAACTCGCTGAGGATCCGCTCGCCGAGCTGGCCGTCCTCCGCCAGGATGAACGAGTCGTACAGGCTGCTGACGAGCAGGATGTTCTCGATCCGGTGCTGGGCGAGATCCTGGAAGCCGCGGAAGCGGCCGGCGAGCGTCGCGCCGGGATCGGCTGGGCTGACGGGCATCATGGCGGGTGCGAGCGGGAGCACGGAAAGGTCCGGCGGCGCGGGAGGCACGCCCGCGCCGCCGGGGACTTCAGAGGATTGTAAACCGAAACGCCGGAACCTAGACGAGCCCCTGGTCCATCATCGCGTCGGCGACCTTGAGGAAGCCGGCGATGTTGGCGCCGTTGACGTAGTTGCCCGGGCACCCGAACTCGATGGAGGTCTCGTAGGCGGCCTTGTGGATCGCCTTCATGATCCCGTGCAGCCGCTGGTCGACTTCCTCACGCGTCCAGCTGAGGCGCAGGCTGTTCTGCGACATCTCGAGGCCCGACGTCGCGACGCCGCCCGCGTTGGCCGCCTTGCCCGGCCCGTAGAGGATCTTGTGCCCGATGAAGACGTTGACGCCCTCGAGCGTGGTCGGCATGTTCGCGCCTTCCGACACCACGTAGACGCCGTTCTTCACCAGGTTCTGCGCGTCCTTCCCGTTGATCTCGTTCTGCGTGGCGCTCGGGAACGCGCAGTGCGCCGTGTGGTTCCACAGCGGGTTGTAGTCGAGCTTCGGATCGACCGGCGTGTAGACGACGCCCTTGAACTTGTCCGCGTACTCCTTCATCCGTCCGCGGCGCACGTTCTTGAGATCCATCACGAACTTCAGCTTCTCGGCGTCGATCCCGTTCTCGTCGTAGATGTAGCCGCCCGAATCCGACAGCGTGACGGCGCGGCCGCCGAGCTGGGTGATCTTCTCGACCGTGTACTGCGCGACGTTGCCGCTGCCCGACACGAGGCAGGTCTTCCCCTGGAGCGTCTCGTTCCGGGTCTTCAGCATCTCGGCCGCGAAGTAGGTGGCGCCGTAGCCGGTCGCCTCCGGGCGGATCAGCGAGCCGCCCCAGTTGAGCCCCTTGCCCGTCAGCACGCCGGTGAACTCGTTGCGCAGCCGCTTGTACTGCCCGTAGAGGAAGCCGATCTCACGGCCGCCCACGCCGATGTCGCCGGCCGGCACGTCGGTGTTCGCCCCGATGTGGCGGAACAGCTCGCTCATGAAGCTCTGGCAGAACTTCATGACTTCCATGTCGCTCTTCCCCTTCGGGTCGAAGTCCGACCCGCCCTTGCCGCCGCCCATGGGCAGCGTGGTGAGCGAGTTCTTGAAGACCTGCTCGAAGGCCAGGAACTTCAGGATGCCCAGATTGACCGACGGGTGGAAGCGAAGCCCGCCCTTGTAGGGGCCGATGGCGCTGTTCATCTGGATGCGGAATCCGCGGTTCACCTGGACGTTGCCCTGATCGTCAAGCCAGGGCACCCGGAACATGAACACGCGCTCCGGCTCGAGGATCCGCTCCATGATCTTGTTCTTGCGGTACTCCGGGCGGCGCTGCAGCACGAGGTCCAGCGAGTCGAGGACTTCGGTGACAGCCTGGTGGAACTCCGGCTCCGCCGGGTTCTTGGCCTTGACTTCCGCCAACAGGTCTTTCACGTAACTTGACGCCATTCCAATCCTCCTTGGGAAAAGACGACTACCGGTTCCGGGGGCCGACGACATCAACTTGTATCAGAGAGGTACAAGCGGCGTCCATAGCCATTTCATGTTTTACTTATATATAATCTGGATAGATATGGCTCGACCCCTCGCCCACGGTGATGTCTTCCAGGCCATCGCCAGTCCCGTGCGTCGCACGCTGCTCGACAAATTGAGCAATCGCGAACAAACCGTCCATCGTCTCGCCGAGTCCTTCGACATGAGCCTCCCGGCCATCTCGCAACAGCTCGCCATCCTCAAGCGGGCCGGACTCGTCACCGCGCGCCGCGCCGGCCGCTGGCGCGTCTACCGCCTCAATGCCGAACCCTTGCGCGAAATCGGCCGCTGGCTCGATGCGTACCAACGGTTCTGGGCTGCGCGGCTCAAAGCGCTCGGCGAGGACTTGAAGAAATTCGACAAGCAGGACGAGCGCTGGCGGTAACCACGCCGGCGCAGGACGGGCGTGCGTCCCACGAAGGTTGAAGATTGATGGCGGGATTTGCCGTGCGAGACATTTCTTCTCGACCTGCATGGATTCCACAATCGATCTTTGCGCCACGCGCCTTCAACTCGTGATCCTGATCGGTACCAGTTCGACGGCCTCGCCCGCCGGCCCGCCGGCCTTCACCTCGATGAGATACTCGCCCGCCGCGAATCCCGCGAGCGGCAGGTCCAACTGGTAGAAGACGGCCGGCGACTGCGGCCCCTTCACCGGCAGGTCCGCCATGCCCTTCCCCATCCGGTTCAGCACTCGGGCCGACACCGCCGGGAGAGTATTGCCGGGCGCGTAGGCCTCGAAGCGGACGACCAGCCGCTCGGTCCGGCGGAACTCGCGCGCCGGCGTCGGCACCGGCGCCGCGCTGGCCATCAACGCCTGGAACTCGCGGGCGTTTGCCGTACGGAACACGGCCGGCGTGGAGAGGGCCACGCCAACCTGCGTCAGGTCCGGCACCTTGACTTCGCGAACCTCGCTGTCGAGCGTCTCTCCGCTCTCCCCTTTCACCGTGACCCGAACCTCCAGCATTCCGGGTTCGGCCTCGAAGCGGACGACGGCCGGCGACGGAGGCGACGGCGGCGGCGAGGCTTCTCCTGCGGGCGCGGCCGCCCTCTCCCCGGGCTGCCGGAGATCCCCGACCGGTCCGCTGAAGAAGACGCGAGAGCCGCGTGCGGCATGGAGCAGGACGCTCACGCGCCGGCTGCGGTCGAGCCCGGGCACCGGCGGCAGCGGGTCCCACACGAAGGTCACCCGCGTCCGGCCGTCCTCGCCCTTCCCCGTGCCGATCCACTCGCGGATGTAGCGTCCCTGCCGCGGCTCGGCGAGCGACCCCAGCGCCCTGGCGACCGGGGTCGGCACCGGCGGCTTCCGCGGCGCGAGCGCCCGCGCCATGTCCTCCCTGGTCAACGCCCAGTATCCCTTCCGGGCGCGCACCTGGACGCCGGGCCGCGTCACCTTGACCTTGATCTCGTGGAACTTGCCATCTGGCGCCGTCTGGGTCGAGTTGTAGCCGAGCAGGTAGTAGGCGCTCGAGTCGCGCACCACCTGCCTGAGGCCCGCCTCGAGGTCGTTGCGATTGACGATCGCGCGGCCGTCGGTCTCCTCCGCCAGCGTCCGCAGCGAGTCCATCGTCGACTGCAGCATCTGCCGGTCGGTCTGCGGGCCGACGCCTTCCGTGATCCCGAACTCGCCCGTCGCCAGGCCGCGAGGATCGAGGGCGTAGATGGCCGTGTTGTTCCGGTTGGCCGCGTCGTAGACCGGCCGCAGCATGTTCTGGATGTCGATGTTCGCGAAGAACGCCGTCCGGTCGTCCACCGATTCGAGCCCCTGCGCGTTGCGCGCGGGATTGCCGAGGCCGGGCATGGAGGCGATCGGGTCGTTGAGCTGCGCGGGCAGCACCGCGGCGTAGCCCTCGCTGACGAGGATGACCGCCTTCCGGCCTTCGCGCAGCGAGCCGAGGTGTGTAACGAGCGACTCAAGCGCCGACAGGCTGACCTGGTTCCGGATCTGCTCGACGGTGGCCGCGGGGTACATCGAGTACTGCTCCTCGAAGGCGTAGCGCGGCTGGTAGTCGTACTTGCGCCCCTCGAAGTGCTGGACCGCTGCGAGCAGCGCCTGCCGGTCACGTCCGAGCAGCACCGTGCTGACCGGGACTTCCGGATACATGATCCCGCACAGGTCGGCGGGCCCCAGCTGCTTCTGCAGGAACGCCGCCAGCGCCGACCTCAGGGCCACCGCAGAGCTGCGCCGCACGTGGTAGTCGTCGAAGAAGATCACGAACAGCCGCACGTCGTCGCGCGCCGCCTCGGACTCCTCATCGTATTCCGTGCGGATCTCGCGCGGGGCGGGCTCGTCCGGCCCCGGGACGCCGTCCACTCTCACGAGCTTGAACGTCTCGATCCTCTGGGGCTTGCCGTCCTCGGTCACCTCGAAGTCGCCCTGGGCCAGGTCGGTGATCGCCTCGCCGTGCCGGTCGGTCACAATCGTGTCGACGCGGACGAAGTTCACGCCGGCGCGGAAGGTCGGGACCTGGGGCGGCTGCCGGGCCTGCGGCGGCGATTGAGCCAGCGGAAACGCGGTGAGGGTGGCGGCCACGGCGACCCGCGCCAGCCAAGGAAGGGCGCGCATAGAAAATCCGCAATGATGATACCATCGGGCTTTCTCAACAGGAGACAAGCTGTGGCCCACCAGACGCCCGAGACCGGAGCTCCGCTCACCGTGCTCGCCGAGGACGAACAGCTCTTCTCTGCGAGCGTGCTCGAGTTCGCCGACGAGCGCATCCGCCCGCTGGTCCGCGAGATGGACGAGCACGCGAAAGCGCCGCGAACGCTCATCGACGAACTGTTCGGCCTGGGCGTCATGGGCATCGAGATCCCCGAGGAATTCGGCGGGGCCGGCGCCACCTTCTTCCACTCGGTCCTCGCCGTCGAGGCGCTGTCGCAGGTGGATCCGTCGATCGGCCTGCTGGTCGACGTGCAGAACACGCTGGTGTCCAACGCCTTCATGCGCTGGGGCACCGACGAGATGAAGCGGCGCTACCTGCCGGCCCTGGCCACGAAGTCGGTCGGCGCCTACGCGCTGTCGGAGGCCGGGTCGGGCAGCGACGCCTTCGCGCTGGCCGCGCGCGCGACCGAGCGCGACGGCGGCTACGCCATCAACGGCCGCAAGCTCTGGATCAGCAACGCCGTTGAGGCGGACGTCTTCATCGTCTTCGCGAACGTGAACCCGGAGGCCGGCTACCGGGGCATCACCGCGTTCGTCGTCGAGCGCGGCACGCCCGGGTTCACGGTCGGCAGCAAGGAGGACAAGCTCGGCATCCGCGCCAGCAGCACGTGCGAGCTGCTGTTCGAGGATTGCGTGGTGCCGAAGACCCAGGTCCTCGGCGAGGTCGGCAAGGGCTACAAGGTGGCCATCGAGACGCTCAACGAGGGGCGCATTGGCATCGGCGCGCAGATGATCGGCCTCTCGCGCGGAGCGCTGGCGCACGCCGTGGCGTACACCAAGGAGCGGAAGCAGTTCGGCAAGGCCATCGCCGATTTCCAGGCCGTCCAGTTCCAGCTGGCCCAGGCGGCCACCGAACTCGAGGCGGCGCGCCTGCTCGTCTACAACGCGGCGAGGCTGCGCGACGCGCACAAGCCGTTCCTCCAGGAGGCGGCGATGTGCAAGCTGTTCTCCTCGCAGGTGGCCGAGCACGTCACGTCGCTGGCCGTCCAGCTCTACGGCGGCTACGGCTACGTCAAGGACTACCCGGTCGAAAAGCTGTTTCGCGACGCCAAGGTCGGCCAGATCTACGAGGGCACGTCGAACATGCAGCTCCAGACGATTGCGAAGCTGCTACTGGCGTAGTCGGCACTGGCGCCGAGTGGTCGAGCCGCCTGAATCCTGAATCCCGAATCCTGAATCCTGTCAGGTATGACTGAGACTCTTCACGTAATCGGAATGACCTGTGGCGGGTGCGAGAACGCCGTCAAGCGCGCGGTTGGGAAGCTGCCGGGGGTTTCAGCCGTCGAGGCGTCGCACCAGGGGCAGCGCGTTACCGTGTCGTTCGACCGAGCACTGGTGAGCCTGGACGCCGTGAAGGCGAAGATCGAAGGGCTGGGATACACGGTCGTTGCGCAGGCTTGAAGGCCTGCGGTATCTGCGGATCGGCGTGAGGATCATCCGATAGCGCAGGGCTTCAGCCCTGCGCCTCTGTCCTCATCAACTTCTCGAACACCGGCTTCAACCGCGCGGCCGTGTGCTCGAGTTCCTCGGGCAGCACGCGCACGTCGCCGACAACCGACATGAAGTTGGTGTCGCCGGTCCAGCGCGGCACGACGTGGATGTGCATGTGGTCCGCCACGCCGGCGCCGGCGGCCCGCCCGAGATTCATCCCCACATTCAGGCCTTGCGGGTGATACACCTCGGTGAGCGCCATCTCCGCGGCGCGCGTCAGCCCGATCAGCTCGGCCTGTTCCTCGGGCGTGGCCTCTGCCAGCGACGCCACGTGCCGGCGCGGCACGATCATCAGGTGGCCGTTGTTGTAGGGATAGAGATTGAGGATGACGAAGCAGGTGGCGCCACCCAACAGCACGAGCGGCTCGGCCTGCTCGTGGGTCTGCGCGTCACAGAAGACACAACCCGCTGGCTCGCCGCCGCTGACGTAGGCGAGCCTCCAGGGCGACCAGAGGCGTTCCACGGACACCTTTCCTGAAAGATGGGCCGCTAGAGGCCGACCCCGGTGTCCTGGCCACCGGCGACCGGCCCGGCCGGGGTCCCTGGACCCTCGGTCCGGTTGATCAGCTCCTTGAGTTCCTTGCCTGGCTTGAAATACGGAATCTTCTTCGGCGGCACGTCGACCCGATCGCCGGTCTTCGGGTTCCGCCCCTTGCGTGGCTCTCGCCGGCGCAGCCGGAAGCTGCCAAAGCCCCGAAGCTCGATCTTCTCGCCGCGCTGGAGGGCGTCGATGATGCTCTTGAAGACGGTGTCGACGATGACCTCGGAGTGTTTCTTCGTGAGGTCGGAAACCCGGGAGACTTCCTCCACGAGTTCCGCTTTCGTCATACTGCCCCCTGGGATCACAGCCTCTCCTCCTGCAGGAACAAGGGACGGGGGCCTGGTCCCTCGTCCCTCTTCCCTACAAACGACACGCGCCAGGCGTCACTCCAAATTCTTCAAATGCTCCGCGATCGTCGCACCGACGCTGCCGCCGTCGGTGTAATGCTGCCAGTCCGCCCGATCCTGGTCGAGCCGGAGCGCGCGGATGCTCAGCCCGATCTTCCGCTCGCCGGGGCTGAGCTTGATGATCTTCATCGGGTAGGTCTGTTCGACGTTCAGCTCGATCTTCTCGCCGCCGCCCTGCGTCTCGTCGAACTCCGACACGTGAATCAGCCCCTCGATCCCCTCGGCCAGCTCGACGAACGCGCCGAAGTTGGTCAGCCGGACCACCTTGCCCTCGACCGTGTCGCCCACCTGGTGGCGCGAGAAGAACTCGTCCCAGATGTCGGTCGCCAGCTGCTTGAGGCCGAGCGAGAGACGCTGGTTCTCGGCGTCGATGTTGAGCACGACCGCCTCGACCTTGTCCCCCTTCTTGAGCACCTCGGACGGGTGCTTGACGCGCTTGCTCCACGACATGTCCGAAATGTGGATCAGGCCGTCGATGTCCTCTTCGACCTCGACGAAGGCGCCGAACTCGGTCAGGTTGCGCACCTTGCCGACGATGCGCGAGCCCACCGGGTAGCGGTCGGCCAGCTCCTGCCACGGGTTCGAGCCGGTCTGCTTGAGGCCGAGCGAGATCCGCCGCGCCTGCGGGTCGAGGCCGAGCACCATCGCGTCGACCGTGTCGCCGACGTTGAGGATCTTCGACGGGTGCTTGACCCGCTTGCTCCACGACATCTCCGACACGTGGATGAGCCCCTCGACGCCCGGCTCGAGCTCGATGAAGGCGCCGTAATCGGTCAGGCTCACCGCCTTGCCCGACACGCGCATGCCGACCGGGTACCGCTCGGCCACCACCGACCACGGGTCGGAGCTGAGCTGCTTGTACCCGAGAGACACGCGCTCGGTCGCCGGGTCGTACTTGAGCACGATCACGTCGATCTCGTCGTTGACCTTGAACAGCTCCGACGGGTGGCCGACGCGGCCCCACGACATGTCGGTGATGTGCAGCAGGCCGTCGATGCCGCCGAGGTCGATGAAGGCGCCGTAGTCGGTGATGTTCTTCACCACCCCGCGCAGCACCTTGCCGTCGGCCAGCGTCTCGAGCGTGTGCTTCTTCTTCTCCGCGTTCTCTTCTTCGAGAAGGACCTTCCGCGAGAGGACGATGTTCCCCCGCTTCTTGTTCACCTTGATGACGCGCATCCGCAGTTCCTGGCCGCGCAGCGCGTCCAGGTTGCGCACGGGGCGCACGTCCACCTGCGAGCCGGGCAGGAACGCCCGCACGCCGATGTCGACCGCCAGCCCGCCCTTGATCCGCTCGATCACGCGCCCGATGACGACCTTCTTGTCGGCGAACGCCTTCTCGACGTCGTCCCAGATCTTCATCTTCTCCGCTTTTTCACGGGAGAGGACGACGTAGCCGTCGCGGTCCTCGGTGCGCTCGAGCAGCACGTCGACGATGTCGCCGGGCTGCACGGTCATCTGGCCGTTCTCGTCCAGGAACTCCTGGACGCCGATGATCCCCTCGGACTTGTACCCGACATCGACGATGACCTCGGAGTCGGTCACTTTCAGGACCGTGCCCTTGACCACTTCGCCTTCCGCGAGGTTGCGGAAGCTGCTATCGTAGAAGTCGAGAAGCTTGGCGTATTCCGCCGGATCGGTGTCGAGCTGGTCGCCGGGTACCATCGTGGTCCCGGATACAGGTGTCGGCTCACCTCCTTCGCGCTGGCCCTCGGGGTGGGTCGCCCCCTCGGCTGCCAGGTCCGAGCTGTTCTTGCTGTTGACGTCCGCCATGGTGTTGCGGGTCCTCCTCTATCGAGATTTGCCGGTTCACAGCACCGGCGGGCTGAGGTTGCGAATCGCTCAATGGCGATAAGCAACACATTTTACGACAGTTATTGTCACACGGTCAAGTCGGCGAAAGGACCTTTCCGATGGCGAAGCCAGAAGACGCCACGCGGTCGGCTGGACGCAGGCACCCGCCGGCCGGTCGAGCCACCCGGGCTCCCGGCAAGGCGGCGCGCCGGGCTCCAACCTCGGCAGCGGCTGCCGGGCTCGAGCCCCACGACGAGTCGGAGCCAACTCTTCCGTCGTCGCTCGACATGGACCAGCGACCCTCGGCGGCCCGGAGCGGGCGGGCAGAACTCGAGATGCGACAACGAGATCACCGCGAAACAAGCCCTGACATGACGGCAGGCGATGTCGATGCCGACTGGGTGGCCGCCTATGCCGTCGGCGACGAGGCGCCGGGCGGAGACAATCCCACGCCGGGGCAAACGGTGGTGGACGAAGTCGGGCATGCCCTCGGCGTCGATTACGCCGACGGCGAGGAGTTGGCAGCCTCCGGAAAGATCGAGAGCCGGGACCGCCATCGCTGGGAGCTGGATCCGGCATCCGCGGAGGACTACCCGGAGCGGACGCACACGCCCCGGACGCCGAAGAAGAAGCGCTAGCGCGCCGGGTCGTCAGCGGCGGCGCGGGCGAGCGCGAGCACGCGTTCGACCACCTGGTCGATCGAGAGCGAAGTGGTGTCGATCAGGTGCGCGTCGGCAGCCACGGCCAACGGGGCGACGGCGCGCGTGCGGTCCGATTCGTCCCGGGCGGCCATCTCGCTGGCGACCTGCCCGGCATCTCGCGCTTCGCGCCGCACCTCGTCGTGCATGCGGCGGCGCGCCCGTTCCTCGGCCGACGCGTCGAGGTAGACCTTCACGTCGGCGTTTGGAAAGACCACCGTCCCGATATCCCGCCCTTCCATCACCACGCCGCCGGCCGCGCCCAGGCGCCGCTGCTGGGCGACAAGCGCGGCCCGCACGCCGGGGATGCGGGCGACCGCCGAGGCGCCGCGGTCGATCTCGGGCGTCCTGATCCGACCGCTGACTTCCACGCCGTCGACGCGGACGCTCTCACCCGAGGCTTCGATCGCCAGCCGCTCGGCCAGAGCGGCGAGCGCATCCGGGTCGTCGAACGCGACGGCGTCCTCGATCGCTCGCCAGGCCACGGCGCGGTACATCGCGCCCGTATCGACATGGCGGTAGCCGAGCGCGGCGGCCACCTGCCGGGCCACCGTGCCCTTGCCGACACCCGACGGGCCGTCGATGGCGATGATGAGAGGCTTGGTCATCGGTCGAACAGTGTAACATCCCCCCATGCGCTCTCCCACCCGCTGGGTTGTCCTCCTGCTCGCGGCCTCGGCCGTGCTCCTGGCGATGCGCGCGGCCCTTCTCCCCTACGTGCGCGCCACCTCGCTCATCGTGCGGACCGCGGGGCTCGAGCGCCAGCACCCGACGCTGGCCGCGCTCGAAACCGATGTCGTCGCCGAGCGGCCTCTCGGCGTACCGTCGCGGTTCGGCCCGCTCCAGGCGAAGCTGTACACGCCGAAGACGCACACGGAGGGGGCGCTGCTGCTGACGCCGGGCGTGAACGCGCTCGGCATCGACGAGCCGCGGCTGGTCACCTTCGCGCGCCACCTGGCCGCCAGCGGCTTCATCGTGCTGACGCCGGAGCTGCCAGACCTGAGCCGCTACCAGGTCACCGCGCGTTCGACAGACATGATCGAAGACGCGGCGGTGTGGTTTGCGAACCGCACGGAACTCACCCGCGGTCACCGGATGGGCCTCGCCGGCATCAGCTTCGCGGGCGGGTTGTCGATGGTGGCGGCGGGCCGGCCCAGCCTGCGCGGCCGGCTCGCGTTCGTCTTCTCCTTCGGCGGCCACGCCAACTTCCAGCGGGTGGTGCGCTACCTGTGCTCGGGCGTGGAGCCGCCCGCGCCCGACATCACGAACCCGCCGCCGGTGCCCGCGCCGCACGACTACGGCGTGGCCATCGTCGCGCTCGACCTGGCCGAACACCTGGTGCCGGCCGACCAGGTGGAGCCGCTGCGGGAGGGCATCCTCACCTTTCTGCACGCCTCGCACCTGGCGCTGTTCGACAAGACCGGCGCGGAACGGGAATTCGGGCGCGCCCGCTCGCAGGAACAGGCGATGGCCGACCCGGCCCGGACCTTCCTTCACCTGGTCAACGAGCGCGACGTGAAGACGCTCGGCCCCATGCTGCTGCCGCACATCGCCAATCTCGGCGACGCGGCGGCGCTATCGCCCGACGAGTCGCCGGCTCCCGACGTGCCGGTCTTCCTGCTGCACGGCGTCGAGGACAACGTGGTGCCGGCCGTCGAAACGCTTCGGCTCGCCCGCCATCTCGAACCGCACACCACCGTCCACGTGCTGCTGACGCCGCTCATCAGCCACGCGGAAGTGGATCGGCCCGCCACGACGAGCGAAGTCGTCGCGCTCATCAGGTTCTGGGAGGGGATGCTTCAGTAATCGGAACTGACGCAGAGGAATCGGTTCTGACGATGAGGGATCGGGTCGGCCGATGGCTGGTCCGCTACCCGCGGTCGGCCTTGAGCGTTCGGCGCTTCCGGCTGGTACCATCCGCCCTTGCGCCTTCGGCGCTCGCATCCTGAATCCCGAATCCCGATTCCTGAATCCTGCCGGCGGCCCGGCGCAGCGCGTCGACCTCGCGCGTCGTGAGCGGCCGGCAGGCGCCCGTCCTCAGGTCGGGATCGGTGAGCGGTCCTATCCTCACGCGCCGCAGCCGCACCACCGGGTGGCCGATCGCCTCGCACATCCTCCGCACCTGGCGCGTTCGCCCCTCGTGAATCGTGATCGAGAGCACCGACTGGTCGCCGCGCTGGCCGGCCCCGGTCATGGCGATCGCGACGACGGCCGGCGCCGTCTTCCGGCCGTCGATCATCACTCCGCGCGACAGGCGGTCGAGGGCTTTGGGGTCGGGAGTGCCGCGCACCCGGGCGTGGTACTCGCGCGGCACCTCATGGCTGGGGTGCGTCAGCGCGGCCGAGAGCTCGCCGTCGTTGGTGAGGAGCAGCAGGCCCTCGGATTCGTAGTCGAGCCGCCCGACCGGGTAGACGTACTCGTGGAGGCCGGGAACGAGGTCGAGCACCGTCGGACGCCCCTCGGGATCGGAGCGGGTCGTCACGTAGCCGCGCGGCTTGTTGAGGAGCAGGTAGAGGCGCCGCCCCTGCGGCCTGACCGGGCGGCCGTCGACGCGGATGTCGTCGGCATCGGGGTTGGCGCGCGTACCCAGCTCGCGCACCGTCCGGCCGTTGACGGTGACGCGCCCCTCGGTCATCAGCTTCTCGGCCGCGCGTCGTGACGCGATGCCTGCGGTGGAGAGAATCTTCTGGAGGCGAATCAGCATCGGGACATCTCGCGGTCGGGCGATCTACTCGATCTCCTCGGTGTCCAGCGTCTTGTCCGGGTCGACGTCCCCGTCGAGCGGCAGCAGCGCCTCCGACGGGCCGGCCTCGGCCAGGCCGCTCGGCGGCTCGAACCCGAGCACGTCGGCCATGTCCTCCATCTTCGGCAGGTCGTTGAGGTCCTTCAGGCCGAACCTGATCAGGAACTCGCGCGTCGTCGCGTAGAGGAACGGCCGGCCCACGACCGGCTTGCGGCCGGCGATCTTGATGAGCCGCCGCTCGAGCAGCGTGGCCACGACGCCCGCTGCGTTCACGCCGCGGATCTCGGTGATCTCGGGTGCCGTCACCGGCTGCTTGTAGGCGATGACGGCCAGCGTCTCGAGCGCCGCCACGGAGAGTTTCTGCGACTTGCGTTCGTGGAACAGCCGGCGCACCCACTCGGAGAGCTCCGGGCGGGTCACGATCTGGTAGCCGCCGGCGACCTCGACCAGCTGCAGCCCTCCCTGCGCGTTGTCGTAGTCCTGGCGCAGCGCGTCGAGCGATGCCTGCACGTCCTCGCGCGGCTCGGACTCGAGCACCTTGAAGAGCGTCTTCGGCGTCAGCGGGTCGGGCGACGCATAGACGAGCGCCTCGATGATCGACTTCATCTCCTCGGAGACGCACGGCGCGCGGGGGGCAGACGGCGCCTCGAGAGGCGGCGCGTCGTGATCGTGGTTGTCGTTCTGCTCGGTCATCTCTCACCTAGTGCGCGGCCGCCGCGGTCTTCGCCTTGTAGATCCGGATCGGCCCGAACGAGCCGGCCTGGAACACGCGAACGACCTTCAGCCGAATCATCTCCAGCAGCGCGAGAAAGGTCACAATCAGGTCCCCCTTCGACGACACGTCGTCGAACAGGTCCTCGAACCCGCAGGCCTCGGTTTCGGACAACCGCGCCAGCAGCTGCTCGATCCGGGTTTCGATCGGAATCTGTTCGCCCGGCAGCATCACCTTCGGACGCTGTTTGGCGCGCTCGAGCACCGCCTTGAACGCCGCAATGAGGCTGAACAGGTCGACCTCGAGCTCGGGCTCGTACTCCTCCCCGGCAATCGGCGTCACGCGCCCGTCGGGACGCTGCCACTGCGCCTCGCGCAGCGTCTCCCGCTCGTGCAGCAGCTCGGCGGCCTGGCGGTAGCGCTGGTGCTCGATCAGGCGCCGGACGAGCGCCTCGCGCGGGTCCTCGTCCGGATCCTCCTGCGTCGGATCGGGGCGCGGCAGCAGCATGCGCGATTTGATGTGGATGAGCGTCGCGGCCAGCAGGAGGAACTCGCCGGCGACATCGAGATCGAGCTCGCGGATCACGTCCAGGTACTCGAGATACTGAGCGGTGATGAGCGCGATGGGGATGTCGTAGATGTTCACCTCGTTCTGCTTGATGAGGTGAATGAGGAGATCGAGCGGCCCCTCGAACTGGTCGAGCTTCACCGAATAGCTGTCGGGCGACGACTCGAAATCCTCTGTGACCGGTGGTTCCATCCTGGTGTCCGTTCCCTGAGCCCTTCAGTACCGCACCCTGACCGCTTCCCTGACCCGCTCCATCGTCTCCTTCGCGACCGTGCGGGCGCGCGCGGAGCCCTCGAACAGGATCTCGCGGATTCGCCCCGGGTGGGCCAGTGCCTGGGCGCGCCGCTCGCGCATCGGCTCGAGCACGACTTCGATGGCCGCCGCCAGCTTCTTCTTCACCTCGACGTCGCCCACCTTCCCCATCCGGTAGCGCGACTTGAGGTCCTCGACCTCCTCGAGGTTCGGGTTGAACGCGTCGTGATACAGGAACACGGGGTTCCCCTCCACGGTGCCCGGGATGTCCGCCCGGATCCGCTTCGGGTCCGTGTACATGCTCATCACCTTCTTGCGCACCGCCTCGGCGTCGTCCGACAGATCGATGGCGTTGCCGTAGCTCTTGCTCATCTTGCGATTGTCGAGACCCGGCAGGCGCCCGAAGGAGGTGAGCAGCGGCTGCGGCTCAACCAGCACCGGCTGGATGATCGTCTCGCCGTCGCGCACGCCGAGCTTCTCACCGTAGAAGTTGTTGAAGCGGCGGACCGCCTCGCGCGCCAGCTCGAGGTGCGGCACCTGGTCCTCGCCCACCGGGACGTAAGCGGCGTCGTAGATGGCGACGTCCGCCGTCTGCAGCAGCGGGTAGCCGAGGAAGCCGATGGTCGACAGGTCCTTTTCCGACAACTGCTCGCGCTGCTCCTTGTAGGTCGGGACGCGCTCGAGCCACGGGACCGGCACGACCATCGACAGCAGCACGTACAGCTCGGCATGCTCGGGCACGAGCGACTGGACGAAGAACGTCGACCGCTCGGGGTCCAGGCCGGCGGCGATCCAGTCGGCCACGTTGTCGTACGCGTGCTCGACCAGCGCCTTCGTGTCGGCGTACTCGCTGGTCAGCGCGTGCCAGTCGGCAACGAAGTAGAAACAGTCGTACTGGTCCTGGAGCGTCGCCCAGTTCTTGAGCGCGCCTGCCAGGTGACCGAGGTGCAGTCGGCCGGTCGGGCGCATGCCCGAGACGACGCGGGGTTTCATGTGAGCCATGGCAGCAGGTACCGTTACGGGGTGCCGACCACGAGATTGAAGCCGCCCGAGATTAGCAGCGCCACGAACGACATGAGAATCTGAGCGAGGTTGATGTCCACGAAAGCCCATCAGGCTAACATCGCGCCGCGCGCACTGTCAAAGAAGGCTCAGGGTTCACGGCTCAGGGTCGGATGCCATCTGTGACATGGCTTGGAGCTTGAGCCTTGAGTCTTGAGCCATGAGCCGTCGTTCAGCGAACCGCCGCGAAATGTGCCAGCACGGCGTCAGCCGCCGCGGCACCCACCGCGGCGGTGAGTTCCTCCCTCGTCGCCCGCCGGACGCCGGCCACGCTTCCAAACGTGGTGAGCAGCGTCCGCCGACGTCCCGGCCCGACCCCCGTGATCTCGTCGAGCTCGGACCTGAGGTCGCGCATCTTCCGGGCCTGCCTGTGGAAGGTCACCGCGAAACGGTGGGCCTCGTCCCTCACCTGCTGCAGCAGGAGCAGCGCCGGAGACGACCTCGAGAGCGCCAGCGGTTCGTCGCGGTCCCGGGTGAACACGAGTTCTTCCTTCTTGGCCAGCCCCACGGCCACCAAGCGCGCCAGACCGAGTTGTTCGAGCGCGGCATAGGCAGCCGACAACTGGCCCTTCCCACCGTCGACGACCACGAGGTCCGGGAACGGGCCGCCCGCCTCGAGCAGCCGCCGGTAGCGCCGGCCGACCACCTGGTTGATCGCCGCGAAGTCGTCGAGATAGCGCCCTGGGCCCTGAGCCTTGAGCCTCTTCGCTTGAGCCTTGAGCTCTGAGCCCTGAGCCTCCTGGCCTGAGCCCTGAGCCTTGAGCCTGTATTTCCGGGTACTCCGCCCGCCTCATCCTCCCATCCTCGCACACCACCATCGAGGCGACCGTTTCGCTCCCCTGGATTGTCGAGATGTCGAAGCACTCGATCCGCCGCGGCAGTGCCGGCAGCCCCAGGACGAGGCGCAGCGTGTCGAGCCCTTCGTAGCGGGCCGCGCCTTCGCGATTGAAGCGCGACTGGTAGGCCTGCGCCGCGTTGCGCGCGGCCAGGTCGACGAGCCCCCGCTTGGCGCCGCGGCTGGGCACGACAAGCCGGACCTTCCGCCCGCCCCGTGCGTTCAGCCAGGCCTCGGTATCCTCGGCCTCCGGCAGGTCGACGGGCAGGTGGACCTCAGGCGGCGCCTCGCGATCGACATAGAACTGCTGCAGCGTCGCCTGGAGGAGGTCGGCCATCGAGTCGGTCCCGGCCTCGGCGAACAGCTGCACGCGCTCGATGACCCGGCCGCGGCGGACCTCGAACACCTGGATCGCCGCCCCGGCGGGCCCGACCTTGACGCCAAACACGTCGCGGTCACCCAGCTTGGCCGTGGCCATCTTCTGCTGCCGGTTCCGCAGCGCCTGGACCGCCCGCGCGGCGTCGCGCCACTGGGCCGCCTGCTCGAAGCGCTGGCCGGCCGCGGCTTCGTCCATCCGCTCCCGGAAGGCGCCGAGCAGCTCGTCGGTCCGCCCCTCGAGGAACAGCCTCGCGTCCTGCACGGCGCGGGCGTAGTCGGCCTGCCCGCAGATCGACTCGACGCACGGCGCCAGGCACCGCTTGATGTCGTACTCGAGGCAGGGCCGGCCGCGCCGGCCGTCGATGATCTCGTTGCACGACCGGAGGCCGAACACGCGGTGGCTGAGCAGCGTCAGCCGCCGCGCCAGCCCCCCCTGCACGAAGGGCCCGAAGTAGGCGTCGCCGTTGCGCTCGACGCTCCGCGCCACGAGCAGGCGAGGGAACGGTTCGCTCGTCGTCAGCCGCAGGTACGGATAATTCTTGTCATCCCGGAGCAGGATGTTATATTTCGGCAGCCGCTGTTTGATGAGGTTGTTCTCGAGGGCCAGGGCCTCGACCACCGAGTCGGTGACGACGACCTCGAGCGAGTCTGCCTCGTCGAGCAGCGCGTCGGTCTTCGGGCTCGCGCCGCGGGCGCCCAGGTAGCTCCTGACCCGGTCGCGGAGCGAGCGCGCCTTGCCGACGTAGATCGTCTCCCCGGCGGCGTTGCCGTACAGATACACGCCGGGCTGCTCGGGCAGGCGGTCGATCTGGCTCTTGAGATCACCAATGGGCATGGGCTACGATGTTGCGTTTTCGCAGATCCTGGCCAACTGTCGATTATACCGGACCGCGCGCGGCCGGCCGTCCCCGGCCTGGAGCCTGAGCCTCCCATGACCTTCACTGGAGTCGTCGGACGGGTCTGCAATGCCCCGCTTCGCGGGATCATCGCCGTCTGCGTCGCGCTCGGGGTCTCCCCCAACGTCCTCACCTTCACCGGCGTCGTCGTCAACATCACGGCGGCCTGGCTGCTCGGGATCGGCTACTTCTGGTCGGCCGGCTTCGTGATGCTCGCCGCGAACATCTTCGACTACATCGACGGGAAGGTGGCGCGCGCCCGGGAGCGCGAGACGCTGTTCGGCGGGTTCTGGGACTCGGTGATGGACCGCTTCTCGGACATCACCCTGTTCATCGGCCTGATCTACCTCTACACCAAGCACGCCCGGACCGACTACGTCATCATCACCGCGCTGGCGATGATGTTCTCGGTGATGACGAGCTACACGCGCGCCCGCGCCGAGTCGATTATCTCGAAGTGCAAGGTCGGCTTCATGGAGCGGCCCGAGCGGATTGTGCTCTTCATGATTGGCGCCTTCACCAACCGGATGGCCGGCGTCCTCTGGGTCATTCTCGTCCTGTCGATCGTGACCGTCGCCGACCGGATCTACTTCACGTGGCGCGAGCTGAACGGGGTCAAGGAGCGCGAGAAGCCGCTGGTGCTGAAGGTGCTCTGGCGGGCGTTCTTCTGGACCGACGAGCGCGCGACATGGCAGTACGACCTGTGGGTAATCGCCATCCTCGCCTTCGTCTGGCTCGTGCCGCCCGACTGGATCGGCGATCCGATCGCCAGCGGCCGCGGGATGATTGGGTGGATTCTCGGGCGGTAGATCCCTTCAGGCTTGCGGCTGACGACGTGCGACTGGCGGCGGTGTCACGCGTCTCTCGCTGACCGCGCCGCAAGCCGCAGGCCGCGAGTCGCGAGCCGCAAGCCGGTCACGCATCATCCCGCTGGTCCCGCAATCCGAGATGGAGCCCCGTGTCGGCGAGGTCGATATCGTGGCGCCCGATCAGGTCGCGCAGGAGGCGGCGGACCGCGCCGAGCAGGTGGCCCGGGACGGCCAGCCGCGCCGCGGTGCGCCCGCGCCTGGCGGCGAGCAGCAGGACCGGCTCGGGTTCATCGTGCCAGCTCACCGCGCCGATGCGCGAGTAGCGCACGAAGCGTCGGTCGCTCCAGATGCCGTCGCGGTAGAACCCGCGCTCGATCCGCGCCGAGGCGGGGACGATGGCGGCGTAGTAGAGGAACATCATGCCGACGCCGAACGTCTGCTCGGCCGCGCCCGGCCGCAGCAGCAGGTCGTAGAAGAAGAGCAATCCGAGCGCCACGCCGATGCCCACCTGCATCTGGAAGAACGGCGGCCGGCGGCCCGGCCAGGTCAGCATCGCCGTGCGCCGGCGGCGCCAGTAGCGCACCTGCTCGGCGACGCCGAACAGGTTGGCCGCCAGGAACCCCACGCCCAACAGGAGCAGCAGCCGCGCCATGGCCCGGTCTTCCTCAGCGGGTCTCTGGCGCCGAGGCGAGCGTCGGATCGAAGCAGCGCCGGCAGCGGGCCTCGTAGGTGCCCTGCGCGCCGAGCAGGACGCGGTCCTGGCTCGCGACCAGGCGCTGGGTGTGATTGGCGGGGTTGCCGCACACCATGCAGATGGCCAGCGTCTTGGTGATGTACTCGGCGATGGCCAGCAGCTGCGGCATCGGCTCGAACGGCTTGCCCAGGTAGTCCTGGTCGAGGCCGGCGACGATCACGCGCTTGCCCCGGTTCGCCAGCTCGTTGCACACGGCGGGCAGGTCGGCGTCGAAGAACTGCCCTTCATCGATCCCCACCACCTCGGCGTCCGGGTCCACGTCGGCCAGCAGCGCCTGTGAGCTGGCCACGTTCTCCGAGGCCATCCGCATGTCGCTATGCGAGACGATGTGGTTGTCGCTGAAGCGGTTGTCGAAGGCCGGCTTGAAGATCTGCACCTTCTGCCGGGCGATCTGCGCCCGGCGGAGGCGGCGGATCAGCTCTTCGCTCTTCCCGCTGAACATGCTGCCGGTGATCACCTCGATCCAGCCGGCCTGTCGCGAACGCGGTACGTCCATGGCACCCTCGAGCCTTCGGTCGCCGGGCGTCGGCCCGGCACTCATGTCCGCCGGGCTACGCCCGGGACTGATACTCGCCGGTCTCGGTGTTCACCCGCACCCGGTCGCCCTCGTTGATGAACGGGGGCACCTGCACGACCAGCCCGGTCTCGAGCGTGGCAGGCTTGAGCTGCGCGCTCGCCGTCGCCCCCTTGATCGCGGGCGTCGTCTCGATCACCTTGAGGTCGACCGTCTGCGGCAGTTCGATCCCGACCGGCTCGCTGCCGTAGAACTCCATCTCGATCACCGACTCGGCCACCATGTACTGCATCGCGTCGCCGAGCACCTCGTCGGTCAGCGCGATCTGCTCATAGCTCTCCGTGTCCATGAAGTGATACGCCGAGCCGTCCTTGTAGAGGTACTGCATCGACTTCTCGTCGAGCGTCGCGCGCTCGACCTCGTCTTCCGACCGCAGCTTCTGGTCCGACAGCGCTCCCGTGCGGATATTGCGCAGCTTGACGCGGACAAAGCCGCGCAGATTCCCGGGCGTGACGTGCTGAAGTTCGAGAACCCGGAACAGGTCCTCTCCCATCTTGATGAGCATTCCCTTCCGAAGTCGTGTCGCTTGCATGGCCTCACCTGGCGTGTGGAACCGGAGAAATCCGAATTGTCCATTTTATCACAGGGAATCCCCCTCCCGGCGGCCTCGCCGCCGTGCTACGATGACCTGTGGCCTTCACCCGCTGGGATCCGCTGCAGGACCTGCTCGCGCTGCAGGAGCGCATCCACCGCTTGGCCGGCACCGACGAAGCCGGATGGATGCCGCCGGTCGACATCTACGAGACCGAGGACCGCTACGTGGTGACGGCCGAGGTGGCCGGGCTCGCCCGCGAGGACCTCCAGATCCAGATCCAGGACGGCAAGCTGACACTGCGCGGCGAGCGGCAGGCGGGCGAACACTCGTCGGTCCGCTTCGAGCGCGTCGAGCGTGGTCACGGCCGGTTCGCTCGGACCTTCGTCCTGCCGCGCGCCGCCGACGCCTCGGACATCACCGCCGACCTCCAGAACGGCGTCCTCACCATCAGCGTGCTCAAGCGCTCCGACCGCCGCCAGGTCGAGATCGAATAAGGCGTCCGCCTCACGCCCTCGTCCCTCGTCTCTCGTCCCTATCCCCCGTCCCCCTGGTGTAGTCTAAGTGGATAAGCGAGAGGTGCGCGCATGTTCAAGCGAACGACGGTCGGACTCGCTCTGGTGCTCGCCGGCTTCGTCTCCGGCCTCGTCATGACGAGCCGGCTGAAGACAGCCAGTGACGGTCTGGCCGAACCGCTGCAGCAGAAGCCGGCCGCCGCCACGTCGCCGGCGGCCAGCCCAGTCTCCCAGGCGATGGCCCCGCTCGGCGCCGGCCTGCCCGACTTCAGCGAGGTGGCCAGCCGCGCCGTCACGGGCATCGTCAACATCTCGGCGGTCTCGGTGGTGCGGACCCCGAACTCCCCGTTCGCCAACGACCCCGTCTTCCGGCAGTTCTTCGGCAACCAGGACGACTGGTTCGGATCGCGCCTCGAGCAGTCGTCGAGCCTCGGGTCGGGCGTGATCATCTCGTCGGACGGCTACGTCGTGACCAACAACCACGTCGTGGCCGGCAACGTCCAGGAGATCACGGCCGGCCTGCCCGACAAGCGCGAGGTGAAGGGGCACATCGTCGGGCGCGACCCGATGACCGACATCGCCGTCGTGAAGATCGACGCGACGAACCTGCCCGTGCTGCCCTGGGGCGACTCCTCGAAGCTCAAGGTCGGCCAGTGGGTGCTCGCCATCGGCAGCCCGTTCCGGCTCAACCAGACCGTCACCCTCGGCATCGTCAGCGCGCTGGGCCGCACCGGAATGGGCCTGGCCAACTTCGAGGATTTCATCCAGACCGATGCCGCCATCAACCCGGGCAACTCAGGCGGCGGACTGATCGACGCGCGGGGCGAGGTCGTGGGCATCAACGCGGCCATCTACAGCCAGTCGGGCGGATCGGAGGGCGTGGGCTTCGCCGTCTCGAGCAACCTCGCGCGGCGGATCGCCGAGCAGCTGATCAAGTACGGCGAGGTCCGCCGCGGGTCGATCGGCGCGGTCAACGTCCAGACGATGACGCCGGACATCGCCGAGCAGCTGGGCTACGAGACGCCGGTGCGCGGCGTCGTCGTCCTTGGCATGAATCGGGCCTCGTCGGCCTACCAGTCCGGCATCCAGCCCGGCGACGTGATCGTCTCGTTCAACGGCCAGCGGATCGAGAGCGGCGAGGCGTTCACCAAGCTGCTCGCCGACACGAAAATCGGCACGACGGCGACGATCGAGGTGATGCGGGAAGGGCGTCGGCTGACCATCAAGGTCCCGGTCGTCGGGCCGAGCGGACAGACCCGGTGAGCGACCGGCGTGCGGCCCCTCTGCTCCTCCTGCTGCTCGGGCTGGCGTCGCCGTCGGCGGCCGGGAACCCGCCCGCCGACATCCAGCCACTGCACTACCAGCTCACCGTCACGCCCGATTTCGGCACCAGCTCGTTCGCGGGCGACCTGACAATCGACCTCCAGGTGGTCAACCCGACGACCCGGTTCACGCTCGACGCCGTGGACCTCGAGATCGTCGACTCCACACTGACGGTGCCCGGCGGCCATCAGCTTTTGCCGACGACGGCAGTGGACGCGGCCGCGGGCACGGTCACCTTCACGCTGCCCGCGCGGCTGATGCCGGGCACGGCGAAGCTCCACATCGAATACGACGGCCGGCTCGAGATCCGATGGGCGTGGGTTCTACGTGGTGCGCACGCTGGACCGCCGGTACCTGCTCAGCCAGATGGAGTCCTCCGACGCGAGACGCGCGTTCCCCTGTGTCGACAACCCGGCCAGCAAGGCGAGCTTCGCGCTTTCGGCCGTGATCGACGACGGCATCACCGCGATCTCGAACGGCCCGGTGGTGTCCGACACGCCGGGGCCGAAGGCCGGCCGACACACGGTGCGCTTCGGCACGACGCCGAGGATGTCCTCCTATCTCGTGGCGCTCGCCGTCGGTGTCTTCGAGTGCGTCGAGGGGGCGGCCGAGTCGATCCCGATCCGGGTCTGCACGCTGCCGGAGCGCAAGGACATGGCCCGCTTCGCGCTCGAGGCGGCCGAGCAGGCGTTCGCCTTCGACTACCGGTACATCGGGTTCCATTACCCGTTCCGCAAGCTCGACCTGGTGGCCGTGCCCGGCAACTTCCCGGGCGCGATGGAGAACGCCGGCGCCATCTTCTTCGATGAAGGCCTGCTGGCGAACCCCGCCCGGGCCTCGCAGTCGGCGCTCTCGGAAGAAGCGGCCGTCCTCTCCCACGAGATCGCCCACCAGTGGCTCGGCGACGTCGTGACGATGGCGTCGTGGGACGAGCTGTGGCTGGCCGAGGGCTTCGCCACCTGGATGGCCCCCAAGCCCATCGCCGAGTGGAAGCCGCCGTGGCATCCCGAGATCGCGGCAGTCACCAGCATTGGAGACGCCATGCGGCTTGACGCGCTGAGATCGACGCGGCCCGTGCGCGCGCCCGTGTCGACCGCCGCAGAGATCGACGAGTCGTTCGACCAGATCGCCTACGACAAGGGCGCGGCCGTCGTCCGGATGCTCGAAGCCTGGCTGGGCCCCGACGCGTTCCGCAAGGACCTATCCGCCTTCGTTCACGCCCATGCGTTCGGACCGATGACGACCGACGATCTCGCGTCTGACCTGCAAAGCGCGTCGGGCCAGCCCGTCGCCGCGGTGCTGAGTGGCTTCATCAGCAGGCCGGGGGTGCCCGAGCTGAGCATCGAGTCGTCGTGCCAGGGCGATGAGACGGTCGTGACGGCAAGCGCGCGCCGCTTCTCGCCGGGCGCGCTCCCTGCGACGCCCGAGAGCGCCGGGTGGACCATTCCGCTGGGCCTTCGCGGCATCGGCAGCGGCCCGGACGTGCCCGCGCCGTCGACCGTCCTGATGACCGCTCCGCGGCAGACATTCAAGCTGGCGGGCTGCTTTCCGGCCGTGTTCGCCAACGCGGGGGCGAGTGGTTACTACTACACGGCCTACACGAACGAGGAGGTCGCCCGGCTCGCGTCGGCCGCGGAGAGACAGCTGACGCCGGTCGAGCGCGTCCGCCTCCTCGAGGACACCTGGGACCTGGCCCGGGCCGGTCACCAGGCCATCGCCGATTACCTGTCGGTGGCGGCGGCGCTGGCGGCCGACACGACCCCGGCCGTCATCGAGGAACTCGATCGCGAGCTGACGTTCGCGAGGAGCTACCTGGTGCCGGGGCCGGAACACGCGCTGTTCGAGTCGTGGGTGACGCGGGTGTTCGCCCCCGTCGGGCAGAGCCTGGACTGGAAGCCCGCGCCGGACGAGAACGAGGATCGCGTGCGGCAGCGGCGCGCGGTGCTCGACATCCTGGGCCGCGCCGGGCGTGACCGGGACGTGCTCGCCACCGCCCGCGCGATGATCGACGCGCACCTCGCGGGCCGCGAGCGGATCGACCCCGTCTTCATGCCGCTGGTCGTCCGCCTGGCCGCGGTGAATGCCGATGCGGGCCTGCTCCCGCGCCTGCGCGGGCTCGACGAGGAGGAAGTCCTGAAGACCACGTCCGACGCGGCGTTCGTGATCGGCGTGCTGACGGGCGGACTCACCGTAACCGAGGGACGCGACCCCTGGCTCGCGTGGTTGTCGGCGGCGCTGGACAACCCGGCCGCTCAGGCGCAGGCCTGGAAGCTGGCGGTGTCCCGCTGGAGCGATGTCCGGCAGGGATTCGCGGATCCGTTGGCGTTGTCGGCACTGGTCGCCAGGGCCGGCCAGCTCTGCGACGGCGAGTCGCGCGACAGCGTCCGCGAGTTCTTCGCCGACAAGACGGCCGCAATCCCGCGGACCTTCCAGCTCACCCTCGACCGGATCGACGCCTGCCGGGACTCGCTGCTGCGCGTCGACGGCCCGCTGGCCGACTGGCTGAAATCCGCGCCGACCCGGACACCGCTCGGCACCCGCTGACGAAGCCGCGCCACGGGTGCTCGATGCCGGCGCTGATGCCAATCCGCGAACTCCATCTGACGTCCGGGTAGTCGATCCCGCGGTCCTCCAACCAGAGCCTTGGCCCGCCGAGATCCGCGCGGTTGTCGGCCAGCGTGATCCCCATCGCCCGCGCCAGGCTCCCGGGACCCCGGCACAACTGGTGCTCGGGGACCTCGCCGGTGCCGCGCCGGTCGGGCGCGCGACGGCGCCGCATCAGATCGATCCCCTCGAGCGGCAGCAGCGCCCGCACCAGCACCGCGGCCGGCTGGCCATCCTGCTCGGTCACCACGTTGAAGAGGTTGTGGACGCCGTAACTCAGGTAGACGTACGCGAAGCCGGGAGGGCCATAGAGCGGCTGGTTCCTCGCCGTCGGCCCGGTGGCCGCGTGACACGCCGGGTCGGACTCGCCGATGTACGCCTCGACCTCGACGATCGCGCCGGCGGTGACGCCCTCGGGGCTGCAGTGGACGAGCACCTTCCCGAGCAGTTCGCGCGCGACGATCAGCGTCGGGCGATCGTAGAAGGAGCGGGATAGTCTCATGGGGTCGGCAGGACGGTCTTCAGATACCGCCCGGTGTAGGACGCCTCCACCTGCGCCACTTCCTCAGGCGTCCCCACCGCCACGATCTCCCCGCCGTCCTCGCCCCCCTCGGGGCCAAGATCGATGATGTAGTCGGCGGTCTTGATCACGTCGAGATTGTGCTCGATCACGAGCAGCGTGTGCCCGGCCTGCAGCAGCTTCTGGAACGCCGCCAGCAGCTTGGCGATGTCGTCGAAATGCAGGCCGGTCGTCGGCTCGTCGAGGATGTAGAGCAGCCGGTCGCCGGTGCGCGAGGCCAGGTGCGACGCGATCTTGATCCGCTGCGCCTCGCCGCCCGACAGCGTCGTCGCCGGCTGGCCGAGGCGGAGGTAGCCGAGGCCGATCTCATCGAGCAGGCGCAGGCGCCGGAGCACCTTGGGGGAGGCCGCGAAGAAGGCCAGCGCCTCCCGCACGGTCATGTTGAGGACCTCGTGCACGTTGCGCCCGCGGTAGCGCACCTCGAGCACCTGCGGCTTGAACCGCCGGCCGTCGCATTCCTCGCACGGGACGAACACGTCGGCGAGGAACTGCATCTCGACGCGGATCTGCCCCTCCCCCTCGCACGCCTCGCACCGGCCGCCGGCCACGTTGAACGAGAAGTGGCTGGCCGTCAGGCCGCGCGTCCGCGCGTCCTTGGTCGACGCGAACAGCTCGCGGATCGGGTCGAACGCCTTCAGGTAGGTGACCGGGTTGGAGCGCGGCGTGCGCCCGATCGGCATCTGGTCGACCAGGACCGCGTCGCGGATGTGCTCGGCCCCCTGCAGGCCGCGGTGCGCGCCGATCTTCCCCTCCCACTCCCCCTTCAGCCGCTTGATGGCCGGGTAGAGGATGTCGTGCACGAGCGTCGATTTCCCCGAGCCGCTCACGCCGGTCACGCACGTCAACGTGTTGAGCGGGATGGCGACGTCGATCTTCTTCAGGTTGTGCTCGCTCGCGCCGATCAGGCGGATGCGCTGGGGAGCCCCGCGGCGGCGGGTGCGCGGCACGGGGATCGACAGCTCGTGCCGCAGGTAGCGCGCGGTCAGCGACTTGGTGTCCTGCATCAGGGCGTCGAGCGTCCCCGAGAACACCACGCGCCCGCCCTGCTCCCCCGCGCCCAGCCCGAGATCCACGATGTGGTCACCGACACGGATCATGTCGGCGTCGTGCTCGACGACGAGGACCGTGTTGCCCTGGTCGCGGAGCTGCCGGAGGATGTCGATGAGTCGCTGGTTGTCGCGCGGGTGCAGGCCGATCGACGGCTCGTCGAGCACGTAGAGCGTGCCGACCAGCGCCGACCCGAGCGAGGTCGCCAGGTTGATGCGCTGCGACTCGCCGCCCGAAAGCGTCGACGACAGCCGGTCGAGCGTCAGGTAGTCGAGCCCGACCTCGACCAGGAACCCGAGCCGGCGGCGGACCTCGGCCAGCACCTTCTCGGCGATGACGGCCTCCCGCGCGGACAGCGCCAGGCCGTCGAAGAACCGCGTGGCCTCGCGCACCGTCAGCGCGCACACCCGGTCGATCGTCAGGTCGCCCACCTTCACGTCGCGGGCCTCGCGTCGCAGCCGGGCCCCTCCACATTCCGGGCAGGTCTGGTAGCCGCGGTACCGGCTGAGGAACACGCGGACGTGGACCTTGTACTTCTTCCGCTCGAGCCAGGCGAAGAAGCCGCGCACCCCCTCGTACTCGCCGTCGCCGTCGATCACGAACCGCCGTTCCTCCGGCGTGAGGCCCGCCCAGGGCACGTTGAGACGCACGCCTCCCGCCCGCGCCGCCCGCTTCAGGTCGGCGAGGTTGGCCCGGTAGTGCGGCTTGCTCCACGGCTCGATCGCGTTGTCCTGGATCGACTTCGTCGGATCGGGCACGACCAGGTCGATGTCGAGTTCGATCACGTTGCCGAACCCGTGGCAGGTCGGGCAGGCGCCGAACGGGTTGTTGAACGAGAAGAGCCGCGGCTGCGGGGCCTCGTACGAGATGCCGCACGCCCGGCACTCGAAGCGCTCGGAGAAGACGTGGAACGTCGGCCTGTGCTGCGCGGCCCCGCCGGCGTTCGGGACGGGCACCTCCAGCGCGAACGCCGCACCGCCGCCCTCGCCGTACGCCGTCTCGATCGAGTCGGTCAGCCGCGTCAGGACGTCGGGCTGCACCTTCACCCGGTCCGCCACCACATGCAGCGTCGTCCGGTCCTTGAGCAGTTCCACCACCACGTCGTCGAACGACACCGCGGCGCGGCCGTCCACGAGCAGCCGGCCGAAGCCCCGTCGGCGCAGCGTGTCGAGCGTCTCGGTCACGGGGTCGGCGGCGGCGACAGCCGTGCCGCCGGCTTCAGCCGCCGAGCCGTTGCCGCCGTTCTCGCCCGCGTCCTCGGGCGGCTCGGCGGCCGCGGCGGCCGCCGGCGCCGCAGAGCCGACCACCGGCATCTCGAAGCCGATGATGAGGCGCGTGCCCTCGGGCAGCGCGGCGAGCCGCCGCGCCACCACTTCCGGGCTCTCGCGCACAACCTCCTGCCCGCAGCCGTGGCAGAACGTCCGTCCGACGCGCGCGTACAGCAGGCGCAGGTAGTCGTGGATCTCGGTGGTCGTGCCGACGGTAGACCGCGGGTTCCTGGCGCTGTTCTTCTGGCGGATGGCGATGGCCGGCGACACGCCGTCGATGGCGTCGACCTCGGGCTTCTCCATCCGCTCGAGGAACTGCCGCGCGTAGGCCGAGAGCGACTCGACGTAGCGGCGCTGTCCCTCGGCGTAGATCGTGTCGAAGGCCAGCGACGACTTGCCCGACCCGCTCACGCCCGTGATGATGACCAGGGCGTTCGAGGGCAGCGTCAGGTCGATGTTCTTGAGGTTGTGCGTGCGCGCCCCACGGATGACGAGTTCCGAGGACGTGCCCGCGGTCGGCTCGGTCATGGCACAGGGCCCCTGCGGCGGTCCGACGGACCGCCGCAAACACCCCATGTTACTGCAGGCTGGCGCCTACTTGGCCACCTTCTTCTTGGCGACCCAATTGACCACCATCTGACCGCCCCCGTAGCTGAGGCTGCCCGAAAACTGGCCGTCGGCGAGCGTGCCGGTCATTTCGACGCCGGCGCCGTCAACGTACGTGAAGACGAGGGAGAGCTTGCCGTCAGCCCACGACCCCTCGGTAATCGCGGCCGTGCCGGCCGACGAGCCGATCTCGCCCGTCACCTTGCCCTGGTCGAGTTTCAGCACCATCCCGAACGGCATCGGGCCGTCGGCCATGTCGACGAGCCCTTCCCATTCGCCGGTGATGGGATCGGCCGCGGCCGCCTTGTCCCCGCCCTGGCCTGACGGCGGCTGCTTGTCGCCACCCGACTGGGCGAATGCCGGCCCAACCACAAGGCACACGGTCACAAAAGCCCCCACGATGAGGCCGAACCGCTTCTTCATGATTTCCTCCACCAATCCGCCGTCCGTGAAGCTGGAGCGCGAAGCCATCAGCCGTCAGCCGTCGGCCGTCAGCCCTTTAGCAGCACCGACTGATACGCGTACAGCGCCGGCGAGCCGCCGGTGTGCACGAACAGCACGTGCTCGCCCTTCTTGAACACGCCGCGGCGCACGAGCCCGATCAGGCCCGCCATCGTCTTGCCCGTGTAGACCGGGTCGAGCAGGATCCCCTCGACGCGGGCGAGCACCTGCACCGCCTCCACCATCTCGGGCGACGGCAGCGAGTAGCCGGGGCCCACCCAGTCGCCCAGCGCGGTGATCGCCTCACGCGGGATCCCGCCCGGGATGCCGAGCAGCGCCGCCGTCTCCTGCGCGAGCTTGTGGACGTTGGGCTCCTGCTCCTCGCGCGTCCGCCTGACGTTGATCCCCGTTAGCGGGATGTGGCTGTTGTTGCCGACGAGCCCGCAGATGAGGCCGGCGTGCGTGCCCGTGCTGCCGCTGGCGCAGACGATGTGATCGAGCCGGAGGCCGAGGTCGTGCGTCTGGGCGAGGATCTCCTCGGCGCACGACACGTAGCCGAGCGCGCCGAGCGGGTTGGATTCCGCCGCCCGGGATGACGTAGGCCTTGCGGCCGAGCGCTGCCACCTCGTCTGCCACCTTCTGCATCTCGGCAGCCAGGTCCACGCCGGTCGGCACCACGGTCACGGCCTCGACGCCGAGCAGCCGGAAGAGGAAGTTGTTGCCCGACGCATCGGGGTTGTAGCTGTGCGCCACGCGCTCCTCGAGGACGAGGCGGCACTTGAGCCCTTCCTTGACCGCCGCGGCCAGTGTCAGCCGGCAGTGGTTCGACTGGACCGCGCCGCAGGTGATGAGCGTGTCGGCCCCCTGCGCCAGCGCGTCCGCGACGAGGAACTCGAGCTTGCGCGTCTTGTTGCCGCCGCCGGCGAGGCCGAGCAGGTCGTCGCGCTTGATGTAGATATCGGGGCCGCCCAGCTGCGCCGAGAGGCGTTCGAGCTTCTCGAGCGGCGTCCAGCCCTGCGTGTATCGGCGTCTGGGGAATCGAGCGAGATGCATGGGACCTCTTGCTCCGGGGGGCGTTACAGCGTACCACGGGGCGTGTAGAATCTGAAGTGTATGGCGACCCCGCTCACGCTCGCGCGCGTCTGGCGGATTGTGAAGGAAGTGGACCTGGATGCCATCCGGCGCGAGGCCGGGCGGCGGGCCCACATCCTGGTCATCGGCGAGAGCACCGCCGATGCCGATGCCCTCGCGATTCGGCTGGCGCAGGGCCAGGTTGACCCCGCGCCGTACATCACGGCCATCGACGCGCCCCTCGCCGAACTGGGCCTGCGGCACATCCACCCGGGCGGGCGCCAGGCGCCGGGCGACGCCCCGACGCTCGTGGTGGCCGTGACCGAGGGCCGCGAGCTGTCTCCGGCGATGAAGGCCGCGAGGAAGCAGTGGGCGGCGCGCGAGGTGCCCCTCCTGACCCTCGCCGTGGGGACGAGCGAGGCGGACGGAGCGCTGCACGCCAACGGCGTCCTGGCCCGCGTCGCCATCGACCGCCTCGACGCCGATCGGTTCGGTCATGTGGTCGAGGGGTTGTTCCATGTGACGGGGCCGGAGGCGCGCACCAGCCTGGCCCGGCGCTTCCCCGTCCTGAGGCCCAGGATCTTCCGCGCCATCATCGAGGACACGGCGCGGGCCAACGCCGGCTACGCTTTCAGCACCGGCCTCGCCGAGATCGTGCCGGTCCTCGACCTCCCGCTCAACATCGGCGACATCGTCGTGCTGACGAAGAACCAGCTGATGATGAGCTACCGGCTCGCGCTGGCGGCCGGCAAGAACGGTCAGCCGCGCGAACTGATTGGCGAGATCGTCGGCGTGCTGGGCGGGGGGCTGCTCTTCCGCCAGGCGGCGCGGCAGCTGGTCGGCCTGCTGCCGGCCATCGGCCTGCTCCCGAAGGTGGCGGTCGCCTACGGCGGCACGTGGGCGATTGGCGAGGCGGTCGTGCTGTGGGCGACCGGCCGGGGCGACGTCACCCGCGCGCGCCTCAAGCAGCTCTCGCGCGAAGGACTCGCACGCGGCCGCGAGGTGGCGCGGTCGTTCAAGCGCGCGGGGGATCTATAGCGCGCCGGCTCGCGACTGGCGGCCAGGTCGGGCTGATTCCACGCGCAGGCGTTCAGTAGGCTTCGACGCGAAGGCCGGGGACGCGGCGATAGTGCTGGACGTTCCTGGTCACGACCGGCATGCGATAGGCGAGGGCCGCGGCCGCAATCCACAGGTCATTGCCCCCGATGAGCAGCCCGTTATCCTGCAGGTAGCGGTAGGCCTGGCCGTACTCCCAACTCACGTCCACGTTGAAGGCGAGCACGTAGAACGGCGCAAGAAACGCCTCCCACCGCGCCCGCTCCGCCAGCGAGGCTCCAGCCGCGAGTTCCCCGGCGATCGTGAAGGTGACGTAGAGGCGCGCATCCTCGTGCGACTCGAGGAATGCGACCGCGGGTCCCGGCACTCCCCGGTTGTTCTCCCTCTCGAAGTCCACGAGGAACGTGGTTTCCAGGATCAACGACTGGCCCACTTGTCCTCCGGGGGAGTGTCGCGCCGCTTGAGGGCGTCGATGCGGTCCAGTTCCTCGTCGGTGAAACAGCACGTGGGCGAGCGGCGAAGGTCGAGCAGCTGCCGGCCGGTGATCGTGTCCTCCGGCCAGGTGGCGCGAAGGACGACTTCGCTGAACGACTCGGTGGAATAGCGCCGGGCGGCCCGAAGGCGTTCGTAGGCCTCGATTTTCAAGGAAATCGTCTTGACGCTCATGCATGCATTATGCACATCGCACTGGGCGAACGTCAAGTGAGCTGATGGGCGCGCCTGACCAGTGTCAGTCGAGGCGGCCCAGTGCGCATCGAGCGGCGATCTGCGCACGGCGCCTGCGCAGCGCCAGCCATTCGTATCTGTCGGTGAACCGCTCGGCCCGCGCGCGGCGGAGGTCGGCGATGAGGTCGAGGCGACGCAGCGTCACGAGGGGAGCGACTGGCGCCTGGCTCTGAGGAGCCGGCACCGTGATACGCAGGATCGGGACCACAGCGAGGCTGTTCGCGGCGGGATTGCGGAGATCAAAGTCGAAGACCGGGAGGCGAACGGCGCTGCTCTTGTTCATGGGCGCCAGTCTGCCAGCGCGGTGTGACAGGAGAGGTCCAAGGCCGAGTGAGGCTCAGGGCTCACGGCTCAAGACTCAAGCTACGTCTCGCACACTCTTTATGCCTGAAGCCCTGAGCCTTGAGCCCTGAGCCGTTCGCGCGCGGCGCTCGCTCACGGCGCGCGAACTCACCTGTGGTAGACTAGGGGTTCGGTCCGCGCGCGTGGCGCGCCGCCGAGACCTCACGCCTCAGCCGGCGTAGCTCAGTTGGTAGAGCAGCTGATTCGTAATCAGCAGGTCGTCGGTTCGAGTCCGACCGCCGGCTCCAGTTTTTCCTAACACAATCGCGTAATGTGACGGCCGTCTGCCTAGCCGTTGAAAGTCGGGATCACGCCGGGATCACAGCAGGCAGGAAACTCGGGCTGTCCAGCACCGTGCTTAGCTGTCGGCCAGGTCGCGCCTCGGGCGGCGGATCGCGACGACGAAGGTTGGCCGTTCCGATCGAAGCGGTCACGCCGAGGTGATCTTCTGTCCTTGCAGTGCCAGTCCTCACAGATGCGAACGCCGTCGTGAAGGTGCATCCCAAGATTCTCAATTACGCGGGGGAACACGTCCTGCAACAATGCGCGAGCGACCGTCAGGGCCGCCATCGCATCGGCCTCAGTCACGGCCACACCACTGTGCAGCACCTTGTTCCGTTTCTGGCGAACGGCCATGAGTTCCTGCCACAGGGCCGTATCGGTGCCCGGGCGACAATACTGGTCGAGACGTACTCCAGCTTGCTGATCGAGCACTCGAAGCAGGAGATCCTTGAAGCGATCCATGCACGTGTGCATGAGGACAACATCCGTAATGAGAGAGGCAGCGGCCTTGTCATGAACCAAGCCTGAAACGAGCGGTCGCAAGAACACTAACTTCAGCGCGATCTCGGCCGCCGAGGCCCCGAACACCGAGGCCGCGGCGAAATGGCCCGCTGCGTGAAGTGCAGCCGCTTCAGCGAGAACGGTCTGCGCGGATTCCGCCAGAAGCGGTTCGGCAAGGTACATTGACTTCAAGCGGTCCGCCGTGAACTCGCGGATCGCCTCTTCACTGTGTTCCTTGTCCAGTTGCTCCAGCCAGTCCTGCTCACGGGCTTCGTCTTCGGTGATCACGGTCGAGCACCTCCTACATGTACGTCCGTAACGAGTCCCCTTCGCCCATCTCCGGCCGTGCCGACGCACGTCGGCAGCCGAACACGAGCGGCGACTTCCTAGCGCTTCCCTTCGCCAATCTGAATCAGTTCGGCAGCATCTCGGCTGACGACGTCACGTTCCCGACCTGCGCTGTCTCGATGGCGCGTGTCGACGTCGACGACGGAATCTGAGCAGCACCCTCCAGGGAGAATGCGCCGCCGACGCCGTGCGGTCAACAGCAGAGATGGTTCGGGCTTACCCGCGGGGCCGAGGTTCACTGTTTCTCACTACTTCAGTGAACGCTGGCCCTGTCCTGTCGCCCCCTGCTTTTCCCTACCGACCCCAGCGCATGGCGGCCTGCTTAGTCCTGGGGCGCCGCGCCAACTCCCCCGTGAGCCGCCGGTCGGCCTGCGGGAGCCGGCTTCGCCAAGGGCCGGCGGCCGCTTGGCGAGCCGGCGTGCCGTGGCGCTCCTGGCGCTCGGGGCGGGAACCTCGCCGGTCACAACGGCCAGGTAATCGACGGGGCCAATGCTCGGACGGCGCCCTATCCTAAGTTCTGTAGGCTCTCACACGTCCCGCCCCAGGGCTCGGGCATCTGCCAGTAGTTGCTCGGGGATGGCAGGAAGCGGCCCAAAGTCCCGCTCGTAGTTTCGCAGTATCCCTTCAGTGTCTGCAAAGAACTGCGGTAAGTCCGGCAGTGCGTCAACCACCACGCCTGCTGGTCGTGTCTGTCAAGTGGTGGAAAAGTCTGAACGCGACATCCGGCGCCTGACCTCTACCGCTCAGGCCGCCACTGCGGCGGCGGTGACCGGCGGCATCTCCTGCCACCCGTCGATCTTCCGCACCCTGACATGACCGGCTCGCAGCAACCCGAAGAGCAGCAACAGGACCGCGTCCTGGCTCGGCAGACTCGCCTGCGTCTTCGTGCGCCGGCGGAACTCTTCGTTGATGCGCTCCAAGGCGTTCGTCGTCCGCAGGGCCTTCCACTGCGAGCGCGGGAAGCGGAGGAACGTGAACAATTCGTCGCCCGCCTCCTCGAAGCTCTCCGCCACGGCCGGGCACTGCAACCGCCACTTCCGCAGGAAGCTCACCCGACGCTGCTGTACCAAGGCGGCGGTCTCAGCGTAGAGGACGCGCCGGAAGTCTTCCGCCACTTCTTCGCGCACGCGGGCCGGCGCCTTGGCCGTGAGATTCCGGAGCTTATGGGCCGTACACCGCTGGATCCCGATCGTCGGCCACGCCTCCCGCAGCGCCGTCGCCAACCCCGGATTCCCGTCAATCAGTGCGAGCACCGGCGTGCCGATCTGCCGCGCCTGGAGCTGTTGCACCACGTCCCGCCACGCCGCCGTGCTTTCGTCGCCGACCAAGCGCATGTCGAGGAGCACGCGCTGACCGTCAGCCCGCACCCCCATCGTCACCAGCACCGGCACGCGCACCCGGCGCTTGCCGAGGCGGACCTTGGGATACCAGCCATCGAGCAACAGGTAGCGGATCTGGTCGCCCGCCAGGTCGCGCTGCCGCCACGTCGCGAAGTCCTCGGCCAGCCGCCCAACCAACCGCGACACGGCGTCCTTCGACAGCGGCCCGCCACGCAGCAGCGGCGCCAATGCCCCGCGGATCCGTCGGCTATTGCCGCCGGCCAAGTAGACCCCCAAGATCGCTTCGTCGACCCGGGCCGTGCGACGCTGATAGCGCGGCAGCGTCTGGCTCCGCCACTCCGTCGAGCCGGCTTCGGTGCGGAGACGCGCCCGCGGCACCGCGACCGCCGTCGGGCCGACACTCGTCGTCAGCACCCGGTGCCGACTACCGTGGCGGTAGCCGCGGCGCTGATCACCGACCCGTGCCGACGGCTCCGCGCCCAACGCCGCCTCCAACTCCTGCTCGAGCACCGCCTCGATCGTGGCCCGAACCCGCTCGCGGATCGCCGCCTCGAGTGTCTCGGGATTCCACCGGACTTTCGCTTCCGTCGGCCCGCACTTCTTGGTATCGTCAGCCATCGCGTCATCCTCCGGCACCCGCCGCCAAGCGGGCGCGCTGTCGTGAAACCTCAGCGCCGGATGATGACGCGTTTTCTACTTTTCCACCACTATCGAGACACTAC
>CAVSGZ010000009.1:0-238300 GCA_963727765.1 uncultured Acidobacteriota bacterium | reverse complement strand
CCTCACGACGCCTTACGGCTTACGCCTCACGCCTTACGCCACACGACCGGTACTGGAGAGCCAGGCGCGGACCGGGTCGGCGCAAAGGGCGAATTGTGAGGTCTGCCGAGCTGAGACCGGCGCGACGAACCGGGCCACGACTGCCCTTCGACTGTGCTCAGGGCAGTGGTGAGCCAGCCGAACCACTGGCGCCTCACCAGCCGGCTTCCGCCCTACGCCTTACGCCTTCCTGCGTCTGGCCGCCGCCGCCACCAGGCCGCTCAGTCCGACCAGACCGATCAAGATTCGGGAACACCTGCAGGCCGTTCATCAGGTCGCCCCACGCCCACACCGTCTCGACCTTCGCCGCCGCCCCGAAGACGATGAGGCCGCAATAGACCCACCGGTACGGCTTGGTGACGCCGACGCCGAGGATGTACTCGAAGAACTGCTCGCCGTAGTACGCCCAGCCGATGAGTGTCGTGTAGCCGAACAGGAACGCGCAGAAGGCGACGATCCAGCCGCCCGCCACCGGGATGGCGCTGTTGAAGGCCTGCGCCACCGCCGCCGTGCTGTTAGCGGTGGTCCAGGCGCCGGTGACCAGAATGGTGAGGGCGCTGATCGACGAGGTGACGAACGAGACAACGAACACCTCGATGACCGCGTTGAGGCCCTGCTGCGACGGGTCGTCGCTGCGCGCCGTGCCGTACGCCACCGCCGCCGTGCCGTAGCCGGCTTCGTTCGCGTAGACCCCGCGCGCGAGGCCGTAGCGCATCCCAACCATCAGCGCCATGCCAGCGGCCGTCCCCGTTGCCGCGCGGAGCGAGAAGGCTTCATGGAAGATGGCGGCGAACACCGCCGGCAGCCGCGCTGCGTTGACGCCGATCACGAACAGCCCGCCGGCCACGTAGAGGAACACCTTGAGCGGCGACAGCTTCTCGACCGCGCGTCCAATCGACTTCACGCCGCCGATGATCACGAGCCAGGTCAGGATCGCGATGAGGACACCGGAGACCCAGGGATTGAGGTGGAACTCCGAAGAGAGCGCGACCGCGATCGAGTTGGGCTGCGTGAAGGGGGTCGTCGTCAGCGCCGCGACGCCGGCGATGAGCGCGTAGGCCCACGCCAGCCGAGGCATCCGCAGCCCGTCGCGCAGGTAGTACATCGGCCCCGAGAGGACCGCCGTTCCGCGCTGCCCGCGGAAGGACATGCCGAGCACGGCTTCGGCGAACTTGATGGCCGTGGCGAAGAACCCGTAGGCCCAGATCCAGAACACGGCGCCGGGGCCCCCCGCGACGATCGCGGTGGCGACACCGGCGATGTTGCCGGTGCCGATCGAGGCCGCCAGCGCGGTCATGAACGCCTGGAACGGCGTCAGGACCCCACGGGCGCCCGACTGTTTGGGGATGATCGTGCGCGCGGCCTCGGCGAACCGTCGCACCTGGACGAAGCGGAACCGGACCGTCAGAAACAGGCCGACGGCGAGCAGCAGCACGACCAGCGGCCCCGGCACCTGCCCGATGCCGGTGTCCCAGGGGCCCCAGACCGCGTTGCTCAGCCACGAGATCGCCCGCGTGAGCCACGCCATGGCGGTCGATCAGGCCTGCTGCTTGCGGGCCGCCCAGAACTTCTTCATCCGCTCGGAGACCGCCTTCTTCTCGGCGGCGGTCATCTTGCGGCGCTTGCGGGCCTTCTTCTTCGGTGCCGCCTCGGCCGCCTTCTGGCCGGACTGGCCCTGGCGGGCAGCCGTCAGCGAGAGGCCGGGAAACGCGCGGAGAATGGCGCGACGCTCTTCTTCGATCTGCTCGAGGCGGGCCTGGGCGCCCAGTCGCGCGAGCCGTCTGAGTTCTGCATTGCTGAGTTCACTGGCCATGATTGTCCCTCCAGGCCGGCGCCACCGCTCACGCCGACTCCACGTCGTCCACAATGCCGACGATCACCGACCGCACCGGGCCGTCCGCCGATCCCATCACCTGCCGCGCCCCGTTCCCTTCATCGAGCACCAGCACACGCTCGCCGGCCCCGGCATCGACGGTATCGATGGCGACAAGGTAGCTGCCCGTCCGCCGGCCACCCGCGTCCTCGCGCTCCACGATGAGCAGCTTCCTCGCACGGTAGAAGCCGTGGCTGATCGTCGAGTGAATGTGGCCCGTGACCGTGCCGATGATCATGGCCCCTCCCGCTCGACGGCGTCCACGATGCCGATGATCGCATGATCGACCGGCACGAACCACGGGTCCAGCGCCAGCGCCGCCTCGCGGCCGCCTTCGTAGTAGACCGTCTCGCCAGGACCCGCCATGCGCGTGGCGTCGGCTGCCACGATTGTCGGTCCCTCGGGCTGGCCCGTCCTGTCGAGCGGCTGCACGAGAAGCATCGGCACCCCTTCGAGGCCGGCGTAGACGACCGCGGGCACGACCGAGCCGACGACCCGTCCGAGCAGCATCAGTCGACCTCTCCGTCCAGTTCGAGCAGCGCCGCCGACCCGAACGACGTCCCGCCGCCGATCTGCCTCGCCAGCGCCTCGTGGGGAGACGAGATGATCGTGTGCCGCACCTCGCCGCCCTGCTGACGCAGGTAGTCCACGACGATCCCGACCGCCGCCTCGATATCTGGAAGGTCGCCCTGGTAGACGCTCACACCCTTGCCCGACAACCCCGAATCGGCCAGCCGCAGTTCAACCAGTTCGACCGGCGTGCCCTTCAGGGCCAGTTCGGCGGCGCGGATGTTGGAGGCCACCGTGTCGGTCTCGATCACGGCGAGCGCGCCCGTGCCTGCCGACCGGCGTCCGCCGAGCACCGCGTCGTAGACGCGCGGGTGCACGTCGGCCAGCAAGAGGTGATCGAGCACGTTGTCGCCCGCCCGCGCGAGCCCCTCGGCGAGCGACTCCTCCACCGACGCCGTGCTCCCGCCGATGAGCGTGAGGAACCGCCCCCGGGTGATCGTCCCAGACTTGACGAACGCGATCGGCGCCTTCTTGAGCATCGCGTCGGTCGCGTCGATCCCTGTCGGGATGTCGCGGAACTCGATGACCGCCAGCGCGGGTGCTTTCTTCATCACGTGATCCTGAAGTGGTCGACCATCACGCAGCGCCGCCAGCGCGAGAACGCACGCGGCCCGGTCAGGCCCTCGCCGGTCGGGCTCGCGATGGTGAACGAGGCATAGCCCTCGGCGCCGAGGCCGAGCCCGGCCTGCGACCGGCCGTTCTTCACGAAGATGCTGCAGTCGCACTCGCGGGCCATCCGGCTGAGGCTGTCGATGTTGGTCGAATGCATGACCGCGGTGTGCCGGTTTCCGCCTTCCACCTTCACGGCCAAGTCGATCGCCGCATCCACGCTCGCGACGCGGCAGACCGGCAGGATCGGCATCATCTGCTCGGTCCAGAGCAGCGGGTGGTCCTCGTCGACCTCGACGAGGCCGATCCTGACCGAGTCGGGCACGTGCATCCCAATCTGCGCCAGGATGACGCTCGCGTTCTTCCCGATGAGCGCCGGATTGACGTGCGCGGGCCGCCGCGGCCCCTCGGTGCTGGTGAAGATGACCTTCTCGAGCTGCGGCACCATGGCCCTGTCGACGAGCACGGCGCCCGCGATGGTCATGGCCCTGATGAGCGGGTCGGCCACGCTCGACACGACGAGGACTTCCTTCTCGTCGGTGCAGATGATGTTGTTGTCGGTCGAAGCTCCCAGAACGATGTCCCGGCCCGCCTTCTCGATGTGGGCGGTCTCGTCGACCACGACCGGCGGGTTGCCCGGGCCGGCGCAGATCGCGCGCTTGCCGCTCGCCATCGCGGCCTTCACCACCGCCCCACCGCCGGTCACCACCAGGAGCCGGACGCCTGGATGCCGCATCAGTGCCTGCGCCGTCTCGATCGTGGGCGTTTCCACGCACGTGACGACGTCGGGCGGGCCGCCGGCCGCGCGGATGGCGCGGTTGATCAGCGCCACCGTCTCGACCGAGCACCTGCGCGCCGATGGGTGGACGTTGAACACCACCGAGTTGCCCGCAGCGAGCATCCCGATCGTGTTGCAGATGATGGTGGACGTCGGGTTGGTGACCGGCGTGATCGCGCCGATGACGCCGAACGGCGCCGGCTCGATGAGCGACAGCCCGTGATCGCCGGTCACGGCCTGCGGGGAGAGATCCTCCAGTCCCGGGGTCTTCTCGGTGACGAGGAGGTTCTTCACCACCTTGTCTTCGACGCGCCCCAGGCCGGTCTCATCGTGCGCCGCCTTCGCCAGCGCGGCGGCGTGCTCGACCATCACCTGACGAATCGACGCGATGATCCGCGCACGCGTCGTCAGCGGGAGGCGGACGAACAGGGGCTGGGCCTTTCGGGCGGCGGCCACCGCCTCGTCGACGGTCGCGTAGGCGCCCGCCCCGGCACCCGGCGGCGTATCCGGGCCGGCCGCCGGCGCCTCGGCCGGCGCGGCGTTCAAGTCCGCCACGATGCGTCGCGCAATCGCGTCGATGTCGCGACCTGAGAGGCTGGGCATGGACTACTTCTTGTACTTCGCCACGCCGCCGAGGCTCCAGCTGTCGACGATGGCCATCACGACCGCGTCGACCGGACGCTTGTCGGTCGAGAGCGTCTGCCGGGCCGAGCTGCCCGACGCCACGAGGACCATCTCCTCCGGCCCCGCGCCGACGGCATCGGCCGCGACCAGCTGGGTGCCCACCTCTTGTCCGTCCTCGTTCACCGGGCGCACGACCAGCAGCTTGAGCCCGTCGAGGCTCGATTCCTTGCGCGTGGCGACAACGGTGCCGACCACCTTTGCCAGCAACATACGCGGCTTCTCCAGGCCGGCCCGGCTGGGCCGGCCCTCGATCGGCTACTTCTTGGTGGCCTTGGCTTCGGCCGTCCGGCCGAGCGGCATGACCTGGTCCACGTTGAGATGCGGCCGCGCGATGATGTGCACGGCGACCACCTCGCCCACGCGGCCGGCCGCCACCTGTGCCGCGTCGCACGCGGCCTTGACCGCCGCGACGTCGCCGCGGATGATGACCGAGACGTAGCCGCCGCCGGTCTTCTCGTAGGTCACCAGTTCCACGCGTGCCGCCTTGACCGCGGCATCCGCGGCCTCGACGACGGCCGGAAACGACCGCGTTTCGATCATGCCAAGCGCGTCTGTCATGCTGCACTCCTGTCAGTCGATGATGCTTGTCAATCGGCCTACAACTTTCCCTTCCGCCCGGCGACCTCCGCGATCGCCTGCTCCGCGGCCCGGTGGCCGACGTCGATGTCCCGCTCGTCGCCGCCGAGATACACGCGGCCGAAGCTGCCGAACGCCCGGACCTCGAGGATGTTGATGTGCGCCGCCTTCTCGGCTTCGTTCGCCGCGAGCGCGGCGTAGCCGGCCGGCGCCACTTCCATCACGTAGAGCGACTGCCCCGGCAGGATCAGGTCGC
The DNA here is from genome assembly GCA_963727765.1 of uncultured Acidobacteriota bacterium. Taxonomy (GTDB): domain Bacteria; phylum Acidobacteriota; class Vicinamibacteria; order Vicinamibacterales; family Fen-181; genus FEN-299. The sequence continues at coordinate 232,915 of CAVSGZ010000009.1, read as the reverse complement.
CGTGCCGCGACCGGTTGATGAGCTGCGTGTGGTAGTCGGTGATGTTGCGGATCACCTGGCTCGACACCAGCTCCGGCTTGATCCGGTCCTCCTCTTTCAGGTCGAGCGAGTCGAGGATGGCCCGGCCGGCCTGCCGAACGTCTGCCTGCGAGTCCGAGTGGATCTCCAGCATGCCGTAGAGCCGCTCGATGATGAGCATCCCCGGCCTCACGTCGGTGGCCTTGAGCGCGACGTCGGTCACGCGCATGATGTCCATGCCGGGCGCGATCTCGACAAACAGCGAGGCCTGGCCCGGCACCGGCAGGAACCCCTGCGACACGGTGCCGAGAAACGACGCGTACTGCGGCTGCAGGCTGTCGAGGAAGACGTAGCAACGAAGTTCGGCCATGTCGGTGCGCTCTCTCTCAAGCCACGGTTACTCGGTGGCGCCGGCGGCCAGCGCCTCCTCGAGGATCTTCACGCTGCTGCTGCTGCCGACGCGGGTCGCGCCCGCTTCTACCATCTTCAGCAGGTCGGCGTAGCTGCGGATGCCGCCGGCGGCCTTCACGCCCAGCTTGCGGGCGGCCACCGTCCGGCTCATCAGCGCGACGTCGGCCACCGTGGCCCCGCCGGGACCGAAGCCCGTCGACGTCTTCACGTAGTCTGCCCCGGCCTTCATGCTCAACTCGCAGCCGCGCACCTTCTCCTCGTCGCTGAGCAGTGCCGTCTCGAGGATCACTTTGGAGATCGCCCGTCCGTCCTTGCACGCCTCGACGACGGCCCGGATGTCCTTGAGCACGACGGCGTCCTCCCGCCCCTTGAGGGCGCCGATGTTGATGACCATGTCGATCTCGCGGGCCCCCTCCCGGATGGCGCGCCTCGCCTCGAGCGCCTTGGTCTCCGGCGGCTGCGCGCCCAGCGGGAACCCGACGACGCAGCAGATCTTGACGGGGGTGCCGCGCAGCAGCGCGGCGGCCTGGCGCACGTAGCTCGGGTTGACGCAGACCGAGAAGAAATGATGCCGCCGGGCTTCGTCGCACAGCCGCTGGATGTCGGCGATCGTGGCTTCGGGCTTGAGCAGCGTGTGATCGATGAAGCCCGCCACCTGCGCGAGCGACATCGGCGCCGCACGCCGCAGCGCGCCTCCCTGCTCCTGCAGCAGCTGCCGCACGCGTTCGGCGATCCGGTTGACGTCCTCGGCCGACAGCGCCGGCCCGCCCTGGGAAGAACTGCTCATGCGTCCTCGCTCGAAGTCCCGTATCAGCTGCACCCGCGCCCGATGGCGCTCCGCGGTGCACGTCGTCGCCAGGAACAGGTCGACAATGCGCAACGCCGTGTCGGGATCCGTCTGGCCTGCGCCGAGCGTGAGGAGGTTGGCGTCGTTGTGCTCGCGGCTATTGCGCGCGAGCGCCTCCGTGTAGCAGGCCGCCGCCAGCACGCCCGGCACCTTGTTGGCGGCCATCGCCGACCCGATGCCGGCGCCGTCCACCATCACCCCGAACCGGCACTCGCCGGAGGCGACAAGCTGGGCGACCGCCAGGGCCAGCGTCGGGTAGTCGACCGGCTCCCGGTCGTGGGTCCCGCAGTCCCTCACCAGGTGGCCGAGCGAGGACAGGTGGTCCTTGATCCGCTGCTTGAGTTCAAGTCCGCCGTGGTCGGCGCCCAAGGCAATCGTCAGAGGCTCGCTCATCGCCACCTGCGGCCCGCGCCGGGACGACTCCCCCGGCCGAACGCACCCTGAAAGGATGGAGCATATCACGTCCGCGCGGCGCTTTTTCCCTGAGCCGGAAATGTGCTAGGCTGCGGCCTCGTCCCCGTCCTCCTGGAGCCGACCGCGATGCCCGACACGATGCCGACCGTCATGCTCAGCGCCGCCGAAATCGAGCGGCGCATCGCCGAACTTGCCGCCCAGATCCGGGCCGACTACCCGCCGGACGAGGACCTCCACCTGGTGGCCATCCTCAAGGGCGCGTTCCTCTTCCTGGGTGATCTGATCCGCACGATGAACCGTCCGGTCACGGTCGACTTCATGGCCGTGTCGAGCTATGCCAAGGGGACCACCTCGTCGGGCGAAGTCCGGATGATCAAGGACCTCGACTCGGGGCTCGAGGGCCGCAACGTCATCATCGTCGAGGACATCGTGGACACCGGGCTGACGCTCGCCTACCTCCAGGAGATCCTGCACGCCCGGTCGCCCAAGACCCTTCGCACCGCGTGCCTGCTGAGCAAGCCGTCGCGGCGCCAGGTGGCGGTGAAGGTCGAGTACATCGGGTTCACGATCGAGGATCGCTTCGTCGTCGGCTACGGCCTCGACTACGCCGAGAAGTACCGGAACCTGCCGTACATCGGCGTCCTCAACGAGTAGCGGCCACCGCCTCGCGGACCTTCTTCGAGAGCGCCACGGCGTCGGCCAGGACCACCCGTTCGTCGAGCGTGCGCATCTGCCTGTCGCGCATGAGCACGCGGCCGTTGACGATAGTCGTGCGCACGTCGGCGCCGCGGGACACGTAGACGAGGTGCGAGACCGGGTTGTACATCGGCGTCTGTCTCGCGCCCGCCATCGAGACGGCGATCAGGTCCGCGCGCTTCCCCACCTCGAGGGAACCGATCTTCCGGTCCAGCCCCAGCGCGCGGGCGCCGTCGATGGTGGCCATCGCGAGCGCCGTCGTGGCAGGCACGGCCCGCGGGTCCCTCGCCGCCACCTTGTGCAGGAAGGCCGCCTGGCGTATCGCCCCGAACATGTCGAGATCATTGTTGCTCGCCGCGCCATCAGTGCCCAGGCAGACGGTCACGCCGGCCGCCAGCAACTTCGGCACCGGGGCGATCCCGCTGCCGAGTTTCATGTTGCTCTCGGGGTTGTGCGATACCGAGGTCCCGGTCCGGCGGAGCGTGGCGATGTCGTCGTCGGTCAGCCACACCCCGTGCGCCATCACCACGTTCGGCCCGAGAAAGCCGATCGACGCCAGCCAGCCGACCGGCGTCATCTTGTGACGCTGCTCGATGATCTGCACCTCGTCCTCGGTTTCGGCGACATGGATGAGGATGGGCACCTTGTACTTGTCCGCCAGGTCCCGCACGGCCCGCAGGCTGGCCTCGTCGACCGTGTAGGTGGAGTGCGGCGCCGGAACCGGTGTGATGAGGTCGTCGCCGGCGAACTCGCGGATGAAGGCCTCGGTCCGTTTGAGCGCGTCGGCCGGCGTCCTCGCATCGGCGACCGGGAACCCGATGATCGTCTCGCCCAGGACGCCGCGCAGGCCCGCCGCCTTCGCAACGCGCGCGACCTCTTCCTCGAAGTAGTACATGTCGGCAAACGTCGTCGTGCCCGACTGGATCATCTCGAGCGCTGCCAGCCGGGTGCCAACGCGTACCATCTCCGGAGAGACCGTCTTGGCTTCGGCCGGGAAGATGTACTTCTGCAGCCAGTCCATCAGCGCCAGGTCGTCGGCCAGGCCGCGGTACATCACCATCGCGGCGTGCGTGTGGGTGTTCACGAGGCCTGGAAGCACGACCTGACCAGCGGTGTCGATCGTCTCGGCTCCGCTGTATCTTCGCGCGATATCCTCGGGGCTGCCCACGGCCACGATCTCGGTGCCGTTCACGGCGATGGCACCAGGCGACAGCACGTGCCGCTGGGCGTCCATCGTGACGACATCGCCGCCGCTGACCACGAGGGTGACCTGGCGACGGTCCGAACGGACGCAGGCGGCGACCGCCAGGGCCAGCAGCACCAGCGCGAGGACACGGAAACGGCGTAGGGCTGAACAGGTGACGGGCATATCGTGCAGATTTTATCCTGAATCCGGCGGCCGGCGCGTTGTCCGCGCCGCAGGCCATCGTGTATAGTGAGGCACGTGGCCGTCCATCTCGTGAATCATCCCCTCGTCCAGGACACTCTTCTGGTGCTGCGCGACGAGCGGACCGAGGCCGCCATCTTTCGCAGGATGGCCACGCGGATGAGCGTGCTCCTGGCGGTCGAGGCCCTGCGCGACCTGCCGACCGTGCCGGCCACGGTGACGACGCCGATGGGCGAGGCGGACGGGCGGCGCATCGGCGCCGACGTCGTGGTTGTGCCGGTGCTGCGGTCGGGCCTCGGCATGCTGGATGCGGTGCTGGAACTGCTCCCGTCGGCGCGCGTGGGTCACATCGGGCTCCAGCGTGACGAGGCAACGGCGGTGGCGTCCCAGTACTACGCCAAGCTGCCGCACGGCATCGGGGACAGCTACGTCCTGATCATCGACCCGATGCTCGCCACCGGCGGGAGCGCGGCCGCCGCGCTGGAGCTGCTGCAGCACGCCGGCGCGCGCGACATCAGGATCCTCTGCATCGTCGCGGCGCCCGAAGGGATCGCGCTCATCGAGCGGCGTTTTCCGGACGTCAGGATCTTCACGCCGGTGATCGACCAGGGGCTCAACGACCGCAAGTTCATCATTCCCGGGTTGGGAGACTTCGGCGACCGGTTGTACGGCACGCTGTGAGACGGCGCCGCGGCGGCGCCAAGTCGCCAGCGCGCGGCGGCAGAGGCCCTTTGCGGGCACGTGTCCCCAGGGGCGGCGTGGAGGGCGGATATGGCCAAGCATCGCGAACCACGGGCACGCAGTGGCCGCCCCAGTGGACCGGCGCGGCCCCAGGCGGGGCTCCCGGTGGAAGACCCGGTCTGGTACACGGCCATCACCCGCATCCAGCCGAACGAGATTCTCGTTCGCGGTTACGCGCTCGACGAGCTCATGGGACGCTTCTCGTTCGGAGAGTGCGTGTACCTGATCCTCCGCGGCGAGCTGCCATCCCCCACCATCGGCAAGCTGTTCTCGGCGGTGCTCGTCGCGTCGATCGACCACGGCGTCACGCCGCCTTCCACGCTGGCCACCCGCAACGTGGCCACCACGGGCACGCGCCTGCGGGTCGCGGTGGCGTCGGGCGTGCTGGGATTCGGAGTGTACCACGGCGGGGACATCGAGGCCTGCATGCGGTTCCTGCAAGAGGGCCTGTCGAAGGTGCGCGAGGGCGCCACGTTCACCGGCGCCGCCGAGGCCCTGGTCCGCTCGTACGCCGAGGCAGACAGGCGGCCGCCGGGATTCGGCCACCGCATCCACACGGCGGACCCGCGCGCCGCGAGGCTTCTCCAGATGGCGCACGAGCTCGAGCTCGACGGCGAGCACGTGCAGATGATCCGCACGATCGACCGGGTGGTGGTGGCCAGGCCCGATGCCGCCGCGCACCCGTGGCCGCTCAACCTGGACGGCGCCATCGCCGCGGTCTGCGCGGACCTCGGGTTCGAGCCCGAACTGGGGAACGCCCTGTTCCTGATCGCGAGGATTCCGGGTCTGGTCGCGCATGCCAACGAGGAGCGCAGCCGCCAGCACCCGATGCGCCTGATCAACCCGAGCCACGCGATCTACGACGGCCCGCCGCCGAGGCGGATCCCGGAGACGCGGAAGTAGCGCGCAGCCGCGGGAACGACGGGTTGTCGGCGGCGGCCGAGTTGGATTAAACTGAAGATTCTGTCCGGAAGGGCACTTAGATCAGCGGTTAGATCGCCTGCTTCACACGCAGGAGGTCGTAGGTTCGAATCCTACAGTGCCCACCATCCCTCCCCGACCCCCTGCGCGCGACAACCCCCGTGTGCCCCTAGAGCTTCTTGGCCTGAGCGATGAGCGCCGCCAGCATCTTCGCGTAGCGCGCGTCGGCGTCCGCAAACGCTTTGTTGTAGTCGTCTTCGGTCGCCAGCTTCTGCCGCTTCCAGTCGCCGTCGAACACCAGTGACGTGCTGCCGACGTCGCACGTGTCGACGTGGGTATCGTCCTTCTTCGGCTTGAGGCCGTCCGCTCCCATGTCCATCACGAGCACGAGCGTGCCTGCCACCGAGGCGCTGTTCAGATCGGTGTACACCTCGCGGAAGTCCTTCTTCGCCAGCTTCTCGTTCAGGATCGACGGCACCGAGTAACGGGCCGACGCGACGAGCAACTGGCCGCCCGGGAAATAGAGCGCCGCGACGTACAGGTCTGGCGCCGATGGGTCCTTCGCCGCGATGGCATCGAGTTTCTTCTGGTCGAGCAGAGCCGTCAACTGCTGCGCCAGTGCCGCCGACTTGGTGTCCTGCGTGGGAGCCGCTACCGGTTCCTGCGCCAGCGCCGCCGAGGAAGGAATCAGAACCGAGAGGAGAACGAGCAGAAAGGCCGCCTGTCGAATCAACGTCAGTCTCATAGCATCTCCCCGCCTGTGACAAGACCTAGCCGCGAGACAACGCGTGTGTGTTCTACCACTGGCAGCCTCGCGCGTCAATTCTCTTTCGGAAAAGGCGGCCGGAACGGGGTGCCGTCCGGCGGAAAGGGCGGTGCGGTCGGACGGTGGTCGGCAGGAGGCCCAAGCCCGCAGAGGACGCGCGGCGGCCGCGGACGTCCGACACAGACGTCCGCGCCATCCGGCCTCAGCCGATGAACAACGGGTCTTCCTCGTCTGGACCCCGGCCGCGCGTTCCGGGGCGCTGCGCGTCCCGGACGACGCCGACCGCGGCGCTGACCGCCGCCAGGATGGCCCGCCCCTCGCGGGCGGGGGCCAGGATGGCCCCCCGCACGAGCCGGCTGGTGTCGTCAATGCGCTGCACGAGGTCGGAGAAGATCCGGTCGGCCCGTTCGATCTGCGCCAGCGCCAGTTCGCTCGCCCGCGCGGCGTTCGCGGCCACGGTCGTCGCGTCCGCGACCAACGGCTTGATCTCCTGCTCGATTCGGGTGCCGAGCGCCTGGACCTGCCTCGCCAGGCGCATCCCGACGACCACCAGCGCGATCTGGATGGACGCCATGGCCAGGGTCGCAACGGCGATCACGCCCAGCAGCACCACCGCTGTCGTGCTCACGCCGTCTCCTTCTCTCGGGCCTCACGGTAGGCATCGCGGCCGCGCTCGATCGCCCCGCTGATCGTCTCACGCTGGCGCGCCAGAGCCTCCCGCGTCTGCCGCGCGGCCTCGGTCGCCTTCTCGCGGCCCTCACGGGCCTTCTCGGTCAGGAATTCGCGGGTTTCCTTGCCGGCCGCCGGAGCGAACAGCAGCGCCACCGCCGCCCCCGCCGCCGCGCCGAAGACAAAGGCTGTCAGGATCTTTCCGGCATTCCCGCTCTCGTCGCTCATGATGTCCTCCTTGGAGGATCCGCCTTCGCCGGAAGGCGATGACCTTATGTTCTCATATAGTCGCCCGTCTTGACGCAACTGTCCACTCCGATCCCCAGCTCCTGCCGCTTGAGCGTCTTGATGCGGTCGCGTATGGTGGCCGCCTGCTCGAAGTCGAGGTTGGCGGCCGCCTCGTGCATCTCGCGTTCGAGCGTCGCCAGGTGCGCGTCGAGCTCGGCCTGCGTGCGGAAGCCGGGCGCCGCCTCGAGCGCCGGGGCGGCCAGGTAGTCGCGTTCGTAGACGCTCGAGAGGACGTCGTCGATCTGCTTGACGATCGACGCGGGCGTGATGTCGTGGGCCGTGTTGTAGGCCTCCTGCGAGCGCCGCCGGCGGTCGGTCTCGGCGATCGCCGCCCGCATCGATGCGGTCACCTGGTCGGCGTACATCAGCACGCGCCCGTTGACGTTGCGGGCCGCGCGGCCAGACGTCTGGATGAGCGATCCCGCCGAGCGCAGGAACCCTTCCTTGTCCGCGTCGAGAATCGCCACGAGCGAGACCTCGGGCAGGTCGAGCCCCTCCCGGAGCAGGTTGATGCCGATGAGCACGTCGAACTCGCCCCGGCGCAGGTCGCGCAGGATCTCCACCCGCTCCAGCGTCTCGATGTCCGAGTGCAGGTAGCGCACCCTGATGCCAAGCTCCTGGTAGTACCTGCGTCAGGTCCTCGGCCATCCGCTTGGTCAGCGTCGTCACCAGAACGCGCTCGTGCCGAGCGGCCCGGTCGCGGATCTCCCCCAACAGGTCGTCGATCTGCCCCTGGACCCGCCGGATCTCGATGGGCGGATCGGTGAGACCGGTCGGGCGGATGATCTGCTCGACCACGACGCCGCCCGCTTCCCGAAGTTCGAACGGACCCGGCGTCGCGGATACGAAGATGACCTGGTGGGTCCGCGCCTGCCACTCGTCGAAATCGAGCGGCCGGTTGTCGAGCGCCGACGGCAGGCGGAACCCGTACTCGACCAGGACCTGCTTTCGCGACCGGTCGCCGTGGTACATCCCCCGGATCTGCGGCACTGTCTGGTGGCTCTCGTCGACGAAGACGATCGCGTCGGCCGGGAGGTAGTCGAGCAGCGTCGGCGGCGGCTCGCCCGGTGCGCGGCCGGTGAGGTGCCGCGCGTAGTTCTCGATCCCGTGGCAGTAGCCAATCTCGCGGATCATCTCGAGGTCGAACATCGTGCGCTGGTGCAGGCGCTGGGCCTCGAGCAGCTTGCCCCCGGCCTCGAGCGCCGCCCGTCGCTCCGCCAGTTCCGCCTTGATCGAGGCGATCGCCCGTCGGGTGTTCTCGCGCGGCGCGACGAAGTGCGACTTGGGGTAGATCGCCAGCCGGTCCTGGCGGCGCGAGGTTCGCCCGGTCAGCGGATCGAAGATCACCAGCTCGTCGATCTCGTCCCCGAAGAGGCCGATCCGGACGGCCTGCTCCTCGTAGGACGGGTAGACCTCCACGATGTCGCCGCGGACCCGGAACGTGCCGCGCCCGAACTCGACGTCATTGCGCTCGTACTGGATGTCGACGAGCTTGCGGAGGATCTGCTCCCGGTCGATCCGCTGCCCCACCTCGAGCGGAACCGCCATCCCGTAGTAGGACTCCGGCGAACCCAGGCCGTAGATGCACGACACGCTGGCGACGATGATGACGTCACGGCGCTCGAACAGCGACCGGGTGGCCGAGAGCCGCAGGCGGTCGATCTCGTCGTTGATCGTCGCCTCTTTCTCGATGTAGGTGTCGCTCGCCGGGACGTAGGCTTCCGGCTGGTAGTAGTCGTAGTAGCTGACGAAGTACTCGACGGCGTTGCGGGGGAAGAAGCGCCGGAACTCCTGGTAGAGCTGCGCCGCCAGCGTCTTGTTGTGCACCATCACCAGCGAGGGGCGGTTCTCCCGGGCGATGATCTGCGCCATCGTGAACGTCTTGCCCGACCCGGTCACCCCCAGCAGGACCTGGCGCGCATCGCCGCGGTCGAGCCCCTCGACCAGCTCGTCAATCGCCCGCGGCTGGTCGCCGCGCAGCTCGAAGTCGGTGACGAGTTCGAACCGTTCCATCAGATGACGTCGACCGTTCTCATGCCGTGCTCCCGGAACGGCGCCGAGCGCGCCGCCCTCTTTGAGTATAATAGGTGGTTGGCGCAAATGGACCGTTCTCTCACTGCCAACCGGGCGACGCTGGCCGCACGATGAAGTGCCTGGGCGTTTGTCAGACCGAATTCGTCGTGCGGATGCTGGAGACGGCCATGGCCGCCAGCTTCCAGACCTCGTTCCTTGTCGAGAGCCGCCCGCTGGCGCGCCGGCTGCACGAGGCCGGCATCGACGTGGCGGCCGGGAACCCGCATCGCACCGACACCTACCTCAAAGCCGAACTCTCCCCCACCGATTGCGTCATCGTCGAGGACAACCGCAGGCCGGGCCTCAAGAAGACGCTGACCGCCATCGGCGATGCCGGCGCCACGCTCGTGTACGTCCTCGGCCTCGACGCCGACAGCCGCCGGGCGGACGAACTGCGAAGCGTCTTCCCGGACATCTTCTACCTCACGCTGTCCGAGCTGTTCGGCGGACCGCTCGTCACCCAGATCGGCCGGTCGCTGACGCGCGCCCGGGTGCAGCAATACCAGCGGTACTTCGCCGACGCCGACCGGATGCTGATCCTGCTCCACAACGACCCGGACCCGGACGCGATGGCGAGCGGCCTCGCCCTGCGCAACATCCTGCGCCGGACCAAGGCCACGGCCATCCTCGGGACGCTGCAGGGCGTCAGCCGGCCGGAGAACCTCAGGATGGCCAACCTGCTGGACATCCAGGTGGAGGCGGTGACGCCGGCCATGCTCGGCGAGTTCGACCGCGTCGCCATGGTCGACGTGCAGCCCCACTATTTCGGCGAACTGTTCAGCAAGGTCGATCTCGTGATCGATCATCACCCGGTGCGGTCCGGCTACGTCGCGGTGTTCAAGGACATCCGGCCGGATTACGGCTCGACCTCCACCATCCTCACCGAGCACCTTCGCGCGGTCGACGTCAGCATCTCGGAACGCACGGCCACCGCGCTGCTCTACGCCATCAAGTCCGACACGCTCTTCTTCAACCGCCAGGCCAACCGCGTTGACCTCGAGGCGTTCTCCTTCCTCTACCCCCTGTCCGACGCCACGCTCATCCGGAAGATGGAAGGGGCGGAGATCACGTACGAGCGCCTGGAGTTCGTGGTGAAGGCCCTCTCGGCCGGCCGGCGCGAGGATCAGGTGTTCTGCGCGTTCGTGGGCGAGACGCCCCGCGAGGACCTGATCGCCTACGTCGCCGACTTCTTCCTGCAGATGGAAGAGATCAAGTGGACGATCGTCGGCGGCATCGTGAAGGACATGCTGGTCCTCTCGGTCAGGAACCTCGGCTACTCCCGCAATGCCGGCGAGTGGGCCCGCAAGTACTTCTCGTCGGTGGGCAGCGCGGGCGGACACCGGTCGATGGCCAAGGCCGTGGTGCCGGTCGCGGCGGCGCGTGCGCAGTTCGGCGCGCTCGAAGGTCCGGAGGTCAGCCAGCAGCTGCTCGACATGGCCGTCCAGTTCCTTCGCGAACACCAGCCGCCTGACAAGCGGCGCGATCCCGCCAAGGCCTGACCGGGCCGCAGAACGACCCGCCGCCGTGTCCCCTATCCCAGCGCCTGGTCCAGATCGGCGATGAGGTCCGCCTCGTCCTCGAGGCCGATGGACACGCGCAGCATGCCTGCCGTGACGCCGGCCCGCTCGAGTTCCTTGTCGCTGTAGTTGTAGTGCGAGGTCAGCACCGGCAGGCTGGCCAGGCTGTCGACACCGCCGAGACTGGTCGCCCGGCGAATCACCTCGAACCTGTCGAAGACGCGCGAGGCGCCCGCCAGCCCGTCCGGCACCTCGAAGGTGACCATCCCGCCGAACCCCGTCATCTGCGCGCGCGCCACGGCGTGGTCCGGATGGGAGGCCAGGCCCGGGTAGAACACGCGGGTGACGCGTGGATCCCGGTCGAGGAACCGCGCCACCGCCCCGGCCGAGCTGTTGTGGCGGGCCATGCGGATTGGCAGCGTCTTGAGCCCGCGCGCGAGCGCGAAGGCCGCCTGCGGGTCCATCACGCCTCCCAGGTAACGACGCATCAGGTCGATCTTCTGCAGGAGTGCGCGGGGGCCGGTGACGGCTCCGCCTGTGACGTCGGCGTGGCCGTTCAGGTACTTGGTCGCGCTCTGCATCGCGAGATCCACCCCCAGCGCCAGCGGTTGCTGGTTGATCGGGCTCGCGAAGGTGTTGTCGAGCACGCTCAGGACGCCGGCTGCGCGGCAGGCCTTCGCCACCCGCGCCACGTCCACGCACCGGAGCGTCGGGTTGATGGGCGATTCGAACCAGCACAGCCGCGTCTTGCCGCCGATGAGCGCGTCCGGCTCGGCAAGCTCCTCGATCGTCGCCAGCCGCACGTCGATGTCGAACCCTCTCAGCACCTCGTTGACCAGGTGAAACGTCCCGCCGTAGATCGCGGAACTGCACAGCAGCTGGTCACCAGGCCGCAGAAACGTCCACAGGATCGTCGAGGTCGCCGCCATGCCCGACGCGAAGACCAGGGCCGCCTCCGCACGGTCGAGCGCGGCGATCTTCTGCTCGGTCACCACGACCGTCGGGTTCGCGTAGCGGGAATACAGGTACTTGTCGACCTTGCCTTCCTGGTAGCGCCGCACCTCGTCCGCATTCTCGAACAGGAACGTCGTCGTCTGGTAGATGGGCACGTTCACCGAATCAGCGTGCACCGGCGCGTCCTCGCCGCGGTGGATCAACTCCGTCGCCAGTCCCCTCGTCTTCATGCCTCAGGTCCCTTCGTCACAGGTCTTGCGGCGCCGGGTCATCGCCCGGCGCCTGGGGATCGTCGAAGCTCGTCCGCTCAGCGGGACCGCCCAGTCCGAGTCTCGCGCCGGCCATGTTCAGCCGCTCGCCGCTCGCCCCGACCACGGGTTCGATGAACTGGCGGTAGGCGTCCGAGTAGCCCCGGTCGACGAGTTCGCCGAGTTTCACCACGCGGTCCGACCGCTGGTCGTAGCAGCCGGCCACGTCGAGCGGGCCGAGCGGGTTGTAGGCCGGTCGCACCAGGTAGACACCCTCGAAACGACTCGCGGCGTCAGGCATCGCCCTCACGGCAGCGGCCTCGGCGCCGGCCAGGTAATCGCTGACCCTGCCCCGCCAGTCGCTGCGGGGGACGGTCAACCGGTGGGGCCCGTCGAGTTCGGGAAACGGCGAGACGATGATGACCTGCTCGACGCCGGCCAGCGGCAGTTCTGCGAGAATCCGGTCCACGGCGCCCGGACGGGACGTCACGCGGTGGACCTCCCCGCACCAGAAGCTCTCCGGTGGAAACCCCATCAACCTGACGTCGGTGGCGACCGGCAGCGTCACGCCGGCCAATCCCGCGTTGACGAGATGGTCGCGGCTGACGCCCGCCAGGTCGAACGCCTCGGAGAGCCGGCGGTCGCCGCCGGTCCCGTCGCCGGCACGAAAGAAATCGCGGCGGTAGCGTTCGCCGAGCAGAGCGAAGACGAGGTCGCGGCGCATGTCGAGGTCGTGGACCGTCAGCAGCAACTCGCGGAAGCCCGGCTGCCCGATGTTGTCCCGCAGCAGCTCGGAGTACACGCGGCCGAATTCGACGCGGCCGGGCCTGCGAGCGCCGGCGGCGCCGCCGACAAGCTGCCACAACCGGCCCATCACCGCGCGGGTGGCGCCCGACGCCGACAGCGGCGCGCCGACGATCCGCCACCAAATCGGCGCGTCGTCGCGACGCTTGCCGCCGCCGCGAACGAGCACGGCCAGCGCGAGCACCGCGAACGTCCCGACCAGCAGGACGAGCGACAACAGAAAGGCCCGCGGCAGGACCGACGGCAGGAAGCCGGGGTCGAACAGCCGGTCCGCCAGCGACGTGTACGCCCGGGACAGCGAGCCGCCAGACGGGCCTCCCACCAAGCGAAGCAGGAAGGCCACGGGGTAGACGATGAGGCCGGCCACCAGGGCAGCGAGCGGCAGAAGAACGACAGACAGCGACGCCGTGAGCGCCCACCCACCGGCCCGGATGGCCGCGCGAACGCGGTAGTACCTGGCGGCCGCCGGCGCGCGCCACAAACCGTCGTCACCCCACAGCGCGGCGCCGCCATCGATGGCGGCAAACAGCGCCGAGACGGCTCCCATCCCGGTGCCGGCCACCAGATCGACCTTGACGCCGGCCTCGTGGAAGGCTCGCAGAACCCCGGCATGGTAGGCCCCGGCCGTGCCGCTGCCGGTCAGCACGAGCGCCGTGCGCAGTTGCGGCGAATAGGTCACGCGAGAGGCTGCGGAGGGGGTGGTCACGGGTGAAGACCCTGACCTTTCATACGACGTCGTGGATCGTCACGATCTTGACGATCTCGAGATGGCGCACGCCGTTGGGCGCCTGCACGGTGACCTGGTCGCCAGGCTCCTTGTTGAGAAGCGCGCGGCCGATCGGCGAACTGGGCGAGATCAGCCCCTTGCTCGGGTCGGCCTCCTCGGGCATCACCAGCCGGTAGGTGATCGTCTCGCCTCCGCCGTCGGTGACATCGACGATCGAACCCAGGCCCACCTTGTCGAGCGGCAGCTTGTCGAGGTTGAGCAGCGAGATTTCACCGACACGCCGCTTGAGCATCGCGATCCGCGCCTCGACGAGGCGCTGGCGTTCCTTGGCGGCGTGGTACTCCGCGTTCTCGCTCAGGTCTCCGAGCTCGCGTGCGCGGCGGATCTCCTTGGGCAACTCGCTGCGCAGCTCGCGTTCGAGCACCTGGATTTCCTCTTCGAACCTCTTCAGCAGCTGGTCCTTGATTGACATCCGGCAGCGTTCCGTTCCCCGTGCACAGGCCGCACGCAGACGGGCCCATCCCGCCACGGCGCCCGACCACGTGCTGTTCCCGCGATTCCCTGCGATTCTAGCATACGGCCCGTGCTCTCCGGCTATGATGGGTGACGCCATGCGGACCCTTTCGAGCCGCCATCATCCACTCGTCGCCACCTGCCGCGCCCTGGCGCGCGCGCGCGGCGGACGCGACACCCGTCTGTTGCTCGACGGCGCGCACCTGGTCATCGACGCCGTCGACGCCGGCCTCCGCCTCCACACGGTCGCCCTCACAGCCCGCGCGCGCTCGACGCCCGACGTGGCACGGCTCGTCACGCGCCTGGCGGCAGCGGCCGTCGATGTGATCGAAGTGTCGGAGCCGATGATGGCGGCCATGAGCCCCGTGTCGAGCCCGTCAGGGGTCGTCGCCATTGGCGACCGCCCGGCCTCCTCGCTGGAGGGGATCCTGGCGTCCTCCCCGGCGCTCGTGGTCGCAGCCGTCGATGTGCAGGAACCGGGAAACGTCGGGGCGGTCGTGCGCTCCGCTGAGGCAGGCGGGGCCACCGGCGCCGCGTTCTGCGGGGCCAGCGCGGATCCGTTTGGCTGGAAGGCGCTCAGAGGGTCGATGGGCAGCGCCCTGCGTCTGCCCGTGGTCAGTGGCGTCGCGTCCGAGGAGCTGCTGGTCGCGGCCAGGGCCTCGGGCCTCCGCGTCCTCGCCGCCGTGCCGCGGAGCGGCTCGGCTCCCGATGCGCTGGACCTGCGGCCTCCGACGCTGCTCCTCTTCGGGAGCGAAGGCGCCGGGCTCTCCGACGAGATCCTCAGAGACGCGGACGCTCTCGTCTCGATCCCGATGCGCGCACCGGTCGAGTCGCTGAACGTGGCGGTGTCTGCCGCGGTGCTGGTCTACGAGGCCGCGCGCCAGCGCCGGGCTATTTGACCCTGGTGGTCATGGCCCCGAGCAGGTCCGACCGGAAGTCGTAGACGATGATCTTCACGTCCCGCGGGTCTCCGGTCACCGGCACCCTGGCGGTGTAGGGGATCCCCTCCCCCGAGTACCGCGTGAAGGTGTCGTCCTTCAGAGCCAGGTTCACTTCCTGCCACAACTGCCCCACCACCGCGTGTTTGGCGTCGCCGCAGAAGACCCCGATCCCGAGGTGCGCCACGCGGCGTCCCCCGGTGGGCGCGAACGACACGCTCCTCGGATCGATCTTCGCCTGCACGAGGACCTCACGGCCGGCGGAGCCCTTCGCCTCGGCGAGGCTAGCCTTCAGCGTGATGTACACGTCACCCTTGTCTGCGAGATCGCGCGCGGCGGTGAGAATCCGGCTGTGGGACAGCTCGGTGAATCCGGCCGCCGGCCCGGTCCGCAACGGCTGGTCGGTGGGCGCCGTTTCTTCGGGCGGCGGGGCCGCCGGCGCTGCCGCTGCGGCAGCCGTACCGATGACATACTGCGTGCGCGCCCGTACCGTGACGCCGTCCCGATTGACGTGGACGCCGACACGGTGCGGGCGCCCGTCGCGGTCGGCAGCTTCGACCGACACGCCGAGCAAGTACGAGCCGCTCAGTTCGCGCGACACGCGGTCGAGCATCGGCTCGAACTCCCCGGTCACCCGCAGCAGCGTGCCGCCGGCCGCGCCCGTCACGTTCTCGATCCCGGCGCCGACCAGCGCCCGGTCGCTCGAGGCGGTCGGTGACGGCATGGGGGCCGCGATGTCCATGTCCAACTTCTCGAGATACAGCGTGTACAGATTCACCTGCGCGGAGGCCAGCGCCTGGGCGACCGGCGCGAATTCGGTCTGGCTGATCGGCGGCGGGAACCCACCGCTCACCACGACGAGCGTCTTCGGCCTCGGGATCGACGACAGCAGGTCCGCGAGCCGGTGCAGCGCGTCGAGCGAGCGTTGGGCACGGTCCCGGCCCATCAGCACCATCTGATTGGCCTGGAGCAGCACGTCGGTCCGGCAGGATTCGATCGCCAGGCTCTGCCCCGTTCCGCTCCGCGCTGTCGTGGTGGCGAGTTTGTCGATGCACTCGCGCTGCACGACCGCTTGCGCCGTCACGCCGTCCTGCCGAGCGATTTCGTACGCCTCGGTCAGGCCGATCTGATAATCGCTGCGGAAAGCCGGCATCAGGCCCGGACTGATGAGCGAGAGGGCGTCGAAGACATCCCGCCGGTCGCTGGTCAGGCCGATGCGGCCCGGCAGCCTCGGAAGGGTGACAATCGCGATGCGGTCGGCCGGCATCAACTGGTTGACGAACCGTCCGATCGCGCGCTTGGCCAGCTGGCCGTCGCCCGCCGCGAGGCTGTCCTCGTCGACGGCGATGATGACGTCCCGCTCCGTGCCGATGCGGCCCGGCGCGACGACTTCGGGCAGCGGCTCCCCGCGCTCGGCGCGGGCAATCTCGTCGATTCCCGGGGCGCGGTGCGACAGGAACTGCGCCGACACGATCTTCCGCGGCCTCCCGTCCACCGTCACGGTGAAATCGGCCGGCTGCAGGTCGCCGACCGGGAACCCGACCCGGTCGACGACGCTGACATCGATGGCGACCACCTCGACACCAGCTCGGAAGGAAGGCGGCTGCGCCGCGAGTCGCCTGGGGAAGAGCCCCGCCATCACGGCATAGCCGAGCACCACTGCGACGACCGCCACGAGCGTTCTGCGCACGAAGTCCTCCCGGATGGGCCAGACTCGAGTTGAGCCGGTCGGCGCCAGTATATCCTGCCTTCGTCCTGGTGGCGACGCTTCCGGGCCCCTCTGCTATGCTGTGCCAAGCACGACGATGAGCACCCGCGACCTCTTCACCGATGGCACCGAGCCCGGACCGGACCGGCTCCGGGCCCCGCTCGCCGACCGGATGAGACCCCGGACGTTCGAGGAACTCGTCGGCCAGGGCGCCCTCCTGGCACCAGGCCGCCCGCTACGGGTGGCCATCGAGCGCGATCTGCTGCAGTCGATCATCCTGTGGGGGCCGCCCGGCACGGGCAAGACCACCCTGGCCCGCCTCATCGCACACGTGACGCGGGCCCACTTCATCTCCTTCAGTGCCGTCCTGGCCGGCATCAAGGAGATCAAGGCCGTCATGGCCGAGGCCGAGCAGGCGCGGCGGCAGATGGGGCGGCGCACGATCCTGTTCGTCGACGAAATCCACCGCTTCAACAAGGCGCAGCAGGACGCGTTCCTGCCGCGCGTCGAGGCCGGGGACATCGTGCTCATCGGCGCCACGACCGAGAACCCCTCCTTCGAGGTGAACTCCGCCCTGCTCTCGAGGTCGCAGGTCTACGTCCTCGAGCCGTTGACCTTCGAGGCCACGCAGGACATCCTCCGGCGCGCCCTCGCCGACGCCGAACGCGGCCTGGGCTCGGAAGCGGTGGACGTCGAACCCGACGCGCTCGATGCGGTGGCTCGCCTGGCCAACGGCGACGCCCGGACGGCGCTCAACGTGCTCGAGGCGGCGGTACTCTCGGCCCCATCGGGCGAGGGCACCGGGCGCCGGCGCGTGGACCGGGCGTTTGTCGAACTGGTGGCGCAGCGCCGGATGCTGCTCTACGACAAGGATGGCGAGGAGCACTACAACCTCATCTCCGCCCTCCACAAGTCGATGCGCAACAGCGATCCCGACGCGGCGCTCTACTGGCTGGCGCGGATGCTGGAGGCCGGCGAGGACCCCCTCTACGTTGCGCGGCGATTGATCCGGTTCGCCTCCGAGGACGTCGGCATCGCCGACCCCCAGGCCCTGCTCGTGGCCGTCGCCGTCAAGGACGCGGTCCATTTCATCGGCATGCCCGAAGCCAACAACGCGCTGGCGGAGGCGGTCGTCTACCTGTCCACGGCCCCCAAGAGCAACGCGCTCTACGTCGGCTATGGCCAGGCGGCCGCCGACGCGCTGCACGACGTGGCCGAGCCGGTGCCGCTTCCGCTCAGAAACGCGCCGACCAGGCTGATGAAGGAGCTCGACTACGGCAAGGGCTATCGCTACGCCCACAAGGAGCCCGACGCCGTGGCCGCGATGGACTGTCTGCCCGAGCGGCTCCGCGACCGCCGCTACTACCGGCCCACCGAGCGCGGGTTCGAAAAGGAGATCAAGCGGCGGCTGGACGCGTGGGAGGCGATCAAGGAGAAGAGACGGAAGTCAGCTGGCAGCTGACCGCCTACTGTCCGCTAAATCCGCTGAAAGTTCTTCTCGATCTCCCGCCGCGTGATGCGCAGCATGACGGGCCGCCCGTGCGGGCACACGGTTGAGTACGCGGTGCGGCGCAGTTCTTCGAGGATGTGCGCCATCTTCTCGGGCGTGAGGGGCATGTTCGCCTTGACGGCGGCGTGACACGCGGTCGTGGCGGCGATCCGCTTGAGCGCCTCCTCCACCGTCGCGCCCCGATCGAGGCCGTCGAGGTCCTCGGCCAGCGCGCGCACCGCAGCCACGCTCTCGTCGGGCGTCAGCAAGGCCGGCACGGCGGCCACGCGGACGCTTTGTCCGCCGAACTCCGAAATCTCGAAGCCGAACCGCTGCAGCTCGTCGGCCCGTCGCACCATCACCTCGCAGCCGCTCGCCGACAGCTCGATCACCAGCGGCTCGAGCAGCATCTGGCTCTCGAGCCGCCCGTCGGTCAGCCGCTGCATCACGCGCTCGAACAACACCCGTTCGTGCGCCACGTGCTGGTCGATGATCGCGATCCCCTCGTCGTCGATGGCGATGATGAAGGTGTCGCGGAACTGGCCCAGCGGGATCATCGGCCGGACGCCCAGCGCGGCCACCGGCCCTTCGAGCGGCGGGACGGCCATACCTTCGGGCGGGAGTCCGACTGCAGGCTCCTGCTGGCCGGTCGGCCTGGCGGCTGGCCAGCCGGGCACCGGAACGGGAGCCGCCTGACCCGGCACCGGCGCCCACCTGTTCGGGTAGATCCCGCCGAGCAGTCCGGGGAACGACATCGCGGTGGGCTGCACGGGGCCGACCGACTCCCGCGTCAGTTGCAGCTCGGGCGCCGGTCCCTGGCCGAGCGCGGCACCGATGGCCCTCCGCACGACTTCGTGCACCGCGGACTGGTTGCGGAAGCGGACTTCCGCCTTGGTCGGGTGCACGTTCACGTCCACCTGGTCGGGCGCCATCTCGATGAACAGGTGGACCTCGGGGCTGCGCTCCTTCACCGACGCCACGCTGTAGGCCTCGATGATGGCGTGCGCGACCGTCTTGTCCTTGACGATTCGCCGGTTGACGAAGATGTTCTGCGGCCCGCGCCGCGGGCCCTGCTCGGCGAGCGCCGCCACGAGGCCGAACACCCGGATGCCCGACGCGTCCTTCCCCACCTCGACCAGGTCCTCGCGCTCGCCGTACAGCTGGTAGAAACGGTCCGGAAGGGAGCGGACCGGCGGGCACTCGAGGACTCGACGGCCGGCGCTCGTCAGCGTGAACCCGATCTCGGGGTACGCCAGCGCCAGTTGGGTGACCATCCGAGAGATCTGCGCCGACTCCGCGCCGTCCGACTTCAGGAACTTCCGCCTGGCCGGCAGGTTGTAGAAGAGGTCCGCCACCTCGACCGTCGTACCCTGGGGCGCACCGATCTCGCGGACCGACGACACAGTGCCGCCGTTGACGCGAATCTCCGTGCCGCTCCCGGCATCGGCCGGCCTCGTCTTCAGGACCAGGTGCGCCACCGAGGCGATGCTCGGCAGCGCCTCGCCGCGGAACCCGTGCGTGAGGATCGCCTCGAGGTCCTCCGACCGGGAGATCTTGCTCGTGGCGTGCCGATCGAGCGCGAGCTGCGCGTCCTCGCCGTCCATGCCGACGCCGTCGTCCTCGACGCGGATCAGCTTCTTGCCGCCGAGCTCGCACGCCACCGCTACGCGCGTCGCGCCCGCGTCGATCGCGTTTTCGACGAGCTCCTTGACCACCGACGCCGGCCGTTCGACGACTTCTCCGGCGGCAATCTGGTTGGCGAGTTCGGGCGAGAGACGGTGGACTTTGCCCATTGATCAGATCATGCCAGAAAAGGCTCGCGGCGTTCGACTTTCGGCCGTCGGCGGTGTCATGCCGTCACACTGCGCGGCAAGACCACGACGGGCCAGAAGGCGTGGTGCCCTCTGGCCCGTCTCGTGTCCGGCCCAAAGCCGAATGCTGTAGGCCGAAAGCCGCCCTAGTCCCCCACCTTCACGCTGAGCGCCGCGTGCGCCGCCGCCAGCCGCGCCACCGGGACGCGGAACGGCGAGCAGCTGACGTAGTTGAGCCCGACCTTCTGGAAGAAGTGGATCGAGGCCGGGTCGCCGCCGTGCTCGCCGCAGACGCCCAGCTTCAGATCCGGCTTGGTCTTCCGGCCCAGTTTCGCGGCCATGTCCACCAATTTGCCGACGCCCACCGTGTCGATGCTGGCGAACGGGTCGGCGTCGAGAATCCGGCGCTCCTGGTAGATCTTCAGGAACTTGCCGATGTCGTCGCGCGAGAACCCGCACGTCATCTGCGTGAGGTCGTTGGTGCCGAAGGAGAAGAACTGGGCCTCGGCCGCAATCGCGTCGGCCGTCAGGGCGCCGCGCGGCACCTCGATCATCGTGCCGATGAGGTACTTGATCTTGATCCCCATCTCCTTGATGACCTGCTGGCAGACGCGCTCGGCGATCGCCTTCTGGTCCTGGAGTTCCTTCACGAAGCCGACGAGCGGGATCATGATCTCGGGCACGACCTTCAGCCCTTCCTTGTTGAGCTGGCAGGCCGCCTCCATGATGGCTCGCGTCTGCATCTCGGTGATCTCCGGGTAGGTGATCCCGAGACGGCAGCCGCGGTGTCCGAGCATCGGGTTGAACTCGTGGAGCTGCTCCACCCGCGCGAGCAGCATCCTCTTCTCCGCCAGCGCCTTCGGGTCGGTCCCGGTGATCTCGAGCCGCGCGATGTCCACCATCAGGTCTTCCCGCTTGGGCAGGAACTCGTGCAGCGGCGGGTCGATCGTGCGGACGGTCACCGGGCAACCGTGCATCGCCTTGAACACGCCGTAGAAGTCGCCGCGCTGCATCGGGAGGAGCTCGTCAACGGCCGCCTTCCGATCGGCCTCGTTGTCGGCGAGGATCATCCGGCGGACGATCGGCAGCCGGTCCTCGGCGAAGAACATGTGCTCGGTGCGGCACAGGCCGATGCCGCGAGCCCCGAACGCATACGCTGTCTCCGCCTGATCCGGCAGGTCGGCGTTGGCGCGGATCCCCATCGTCCGGACCTTGTCGGCCCAGGACAGAAGCCGGGCGAACCGCTGGTAGATGTGGGACTCCTCGGGCTTCATCTCGCCGCCAATGACCTGCAGGATCTCGCTCGGCTTGGTGGGCACCTTCTCCACCTTGACCTCACCCGACAAACCGTCGAACGCGAGGTAGTCGCCCTCGTGGAGCGAGTGCCCGCCGATCACGACGACCTTCTTCTCCTCGTCGACCCTGATCTCGGACGCGCCGACGACCGCCGGCTTGCCCATCTGCCGGCCGACGACGGCGGCGTGCGAGGTCATGCCGCCGGTGGCCGTCAGGACGCCCTGGGACACGAACATGCCGTGGATGTCGTCGGGCGCCGTCTCCTTGCGGACGAGCACGACCTTCCGCCCCTGCTCGGTCCACGCCACCGCCTCGTCGGCGGTGAAGACCACCTGGCCGGACGCCGCGCCGGGCGAGGCCGGGAGCCCCTTGGTCGCCACGGGGATCGCCTTCCACTCCTTCGGGTCGAACACCGGGGCGAGCAGCTGGGACAGCGAGGACGGGTCGACGAGCAGCAGCGCCTCGGCCGGCTTGAGCAGCCGCTCCGCCACCATGTCGGTCGCGATCACGACGGCCGCGTAGCCGGTGCGCTTGCCCGACCGCGTCTGGAGCATGAAGAGCTTGTCGTTCTCGATCGTGAACTCGAAGTCCTGCACGTCCTTGTAGTGCCGCTCGAGCAGCGTGGTATGCCGGCGCAGATCCTTGTAGGCCTGCGGCATCTCCTGCTCGAGGCGGGCGATCGGCATCGGCGTCCGGATGCCGGCCACGACGTCCTCGCCCTGCGCGTTGATGAGGAACTCGCCGTAGAACTCGTTCTTGCCGGTGGCCGGGTTGCGCGTGAAGCCGACGCCGGTCGCGGACCGGTTGCCCGAGTTGCCGAACACCATCAGCTGGACGTTGACCGCCGTGCCGATGTGGTCGGGGATGTCGTAGATGCGCCGATACTCCTTCGCCCGCGGGTTGTTCCAGGAGCGGAACACCGCGTCGCGCGCCCCGCGCAGCTGCTCCATCGGGTCGACCGGGAACGCCTTGCCCGTCAGGCGACGGACCACGCCCTTGTAGCGCTTCACCACCTCGCGAAGCGCCGTCTCGTCGAGGTCGGTGTCGACCTTCGCGCCGCGCTCACGCTTGACGGCGTCGAACTCCTTCTCGAACTCCTCCTTCGGGATCTCGAGGACCACGTTGCCGAACATCTGCATGAAGCGGCGGTAGCTGTCGTAGGCGAACCGGCCGTTGCTGGTCCGCGCCTTCAGCCCTTCCACGGTCTCGTCGTTCAGCCCGAGGTTGAGGATCGTGTCCATCATGCCCGGCATCGAGAACTTGGCGCCGGACCGCACCGACACGAGCAGGGGGTTCGCCACCGAGCCGAACTGCTGGCCCGCGATCTTCTCGAGCCTCCGGAGGTGCTCCTCCATCTGCTGCTCGACGGCCGGCGGGATCTTCCGCCCCGACTCATAATAGAGGTTGCACGCCGCGGTCGTGATCGTGAATCCGGGCGGCACCGGCAGCCCGGCATTGGTCATCTCGGCGAGGCCGGAACCCTTGCCGCCGAGCAGGTCCTTCATCGTCCGATCGCCGTCCGCCTTGCCGCCTCCAAAGAAGTAGACGTACTTGGTCGCCCTGGCCCTCGCGGCCCGCGCGACCTTCCTGCCGGCCGGCTTCTTCTGAGCGGCCTTGCCCTTCGCCTTCGCTACCGTCTTCTTGGCCATGTTCCTGATGACTCCGTTCATGAGGGATGAAGAAAGAGTTGGTTTAGCGCTCCAACTCACTGTGAGGAACGATCTCCGAGATATCCGCCAGCTCCTGCATCAGATCATGGAGACGCCAGACCAGCGTGAGCCGCTGGTCGCGGAGCGCGGCGTCGTCCACCATGACGAACACGTCGGTGAAGAAGCGATCCACCGAGGGCCGGAACCCCGCCGCCAGGCGGAACGCCTCCACGTAGTCGCGCCGGGCCGCGGCCTGTCCGACCAGACCGCCGCGCGTGCGGAATTCTCCGAGCAGCGCGATCTCGGCCGGCTCGGTCAGCCGGTCGAGCGTCTCGACCGGGCCGCCCTTCAGCTCGCCCGAGAGGTTCTTCACGCGCTTGAAGGCCACGGCCAGCGCCTCGAAATCCGGCGACGTCCGGACGCGCCGGAGCGCCTCGAGGCGCAGGCGCGCGTCGTGCGGGTCGTCGACGAAGCCCCGGCGAGCCCCGGCCACCGCGTTCACCTCATCGTACGAGAATCCGCGCTGCTGGAACAGGTACCGCAGGCGCTCGGCCAGGAACGTCGTCAGGTCGGCGTCCTTCTCGGGCGTCGCCGCGGGCACGTTCACGCCGGGCTCGGCGCTGGCCTCGAGCGCCGCGCGCGCCTGCTGGCGGAGCGACGCCAGGCTGACCGGCGCCTCGAGGCCGGCCAGTTCCGGCAGGTCAACCAGGACTTTGAGCAGCCCGTGCGCCTGGCGGCGCAGACCGAACGGGTCGCGCGTGCCGGTCGGCCGCTCGCCCGCCGCGAACGACGAGACCAGCGTGTCGAGCTTGTCGGCCAGGGAGAGCGCGGCCCAGGTGACCGCGGCCTGCCCCAGGTCGGACCGGGACGGCGGCGCGTCCGCCTCCGGGGCCGCCGGCAGGTACTGGTAGTAGATGGCACGCCAGACCGGTTCGGCGAGTCCTTCCTCCCGAGCATAGATGCCGCCCATCGTGCCCTGGAGCTCGGTCAGCTCGCGCACCATGTCGGTGACCAGGTCGGCTTTGGCGAGCCTGCCGGCGATCGCGGCCGCCTCAGCAAGGTCCGGGCGCCCGAAGACCTCGCCCGCGCAGTGCCGGGCCAGGCGTTCGAGCCTAGCCGCCTTGGCGCCGTAGCTGCCCAGCTTCTTGTGGAAGAGCACGGTGGCGAGCGCCGGCAGCCGCTGCTCGAGCGGCGTCTTCCGGTCGGCGTCGAAGAAGAACTGCGCGTCGCGCAGCCGCGCGGCCAGCACCCGTTCGCAGTTGCGCGCGATGGTGCGCGAGCCGTCGGCCTCGGTATTGGTGACGGCGAGAAACGCCGGCATCAGGTGCCCGCCCGTGTTCACCACCGGGAAGAAATGCTGGTGGTGGATCATCGTCGTCGTCAGCACTTCCTCGGGCAGCGACAGGAACTCGGTCGCGAAGGTGCCGGCGACGACCGCCGGGTACTCGACCAGGTCGGGCACCTCCTTGAGCAGGGCCGACTGCGAGGACGCCGCGCTGCTGACCCGGCCGCCGAGGCGCTGGGCGTGCGCGTCCAGCTCCCGGGCGATCCGGTCGTGGCGCTCGCTGCTGTCGAGGATGACGAAGTGCTCGGCCAGCCGTGCGCGGTACTCGTCGAAGGACCGGACCTTGATGGCGCGGCCCGCGCGCCCGCTCGTCGCGAGGAAGCGGTGGCCGTAGGTGACGGCCCCCGCCTGCACTTCCTGGACGAGACTTGATCGCGCCGCGTCGCTCCTGTTGATCGTGAAGGGCACCACGCGGCCGCCGTACAGGAACAGGATCCACCGGATCGGCCGGCCGAAGGTCAGCTCACCGCGGCCATCGTCGAGCCACGCGTCCCAGTGCATCTGCTTGGGAAACGAGAGGTCACGCAGTACCCCGCCGAGCGCATCCGGCAGCACGTCGACCGTGGCGTGGCCACGCTGCTGCCGGCGGTGGGCCAGGTAGATCCCCTTCGGCGTCTCGACGCGCTCGAGCGTGGACACCTCCACCCCGTGCTTCCTGGCGAACCCCATCGCGGCCGGCGTGGGCGTCCCGTCGGGCTTGAACGCGGCGGTCACCGCCGGACCGCTGAGGAGTTCCTCGAGGTCGGCCTGCCGCTCGGGCATCCTCGCCACCCGCGCCGCCAGACGCCGTGGAGTGCTGAACGTCTCGACGGAACCGTCCGCCGGGATCCTCAGGGCGGCCAGGCGCGCCGCGAGATGGTCCCCGAACTGCCGCGTCAGTGACGGCAGCCAGGAGGCCGGCAGTTCCTCGGTTCCGATCTCGATGAGCAGCTCACGATCCACGATAGTCGTCCGTCCTGTAGTCGAACCTAGTTGTCCGCCTTGCCCGCGTCCGCCGCGGGCGACATCGACTCCACGTACGCCTGGGCGATGGCGACGGCCAGCTGCCGCACCTTGAGGATGTACGCGGTCCGCTCGGTCACGCCGACGCCGCCCGACGAGTCGAGCACGTTGAAGATGTGCGAGCACTTGAGGCACTGCTCGTAGGCCGGCAGCACGAGGTGCGAGGCCAGCAGCGTCCGGCCAAAGGCCTGGTGCCTGTCGAACAGGTCGCGGTGGAAGGCGACAAACGCCTCGTGCGTCATGTCCACCTGTCCGAAGGCGTACTTCGACTGCTCGATCTCGTCGCGCAGCCGCACCTCGCCGTAGGTCACGCCGGGCGCCCACTGCAGATCGTAAGCGCTGTCCACCTTCTGCAGGAACATCGCAATCCGCTCGAGGCCGTAGGTGAGCTCGGCGGAGATCGGCGACAGGTCGATCCCCCCCACCTGCTGGAAGTAGGTGAACTGCGTGATCTCCTGGCCGTCGAGCATCACCTGCCAGCCGATGCCCCACGCCCCGAGCGTGGGCGATTCCCAGTTGTCCTCTTCGAAGCGGATGTCGTGCTGGCGCGGGTCGATGCCGCACGCCTCGAGGCTCTCGAGATAGATGCGCTGCACTTCGTCGGGCGCCGGTTTCAGAATGACCTGAAACTGATGGTGCTTGAACAAGCGGTTCGGGTTCTCGCCGAATCGGCCGTCGTCGGGCCGGCGGGACGGCTGCACGTAGGCGACGTTCCAGTGCTGGGGTCCGAGGACGCGCAGGAAGGTCTCGACGTGAGAGGTGCCGGCGCCGACTTCCAGGTCGATCGGCTGCTGGATGAGGCACCCGTGCGAGGCCCAGAACGCGGAGAGCTTGAAGATCAGGTCTTGAAACGTCATGCCATCATCCGCGGCCAGGCTACCGGCGCAGATCGCTTAGGACCCGCGTCGACCGCAGTTCCTTCTCCAGGTGCAGGCGCATCAGCGCCCGGTGAACCGACTCCAGCTCATGATCGACGCGGGCGCCGAGCGGCACCGAGGACAGCCGCTGCGGCGGCGTCGCCCCGCACGCCGCGAGGAACGACAGCGCCTCGGGCGACAGCGTCACCCCCGGCTCGGCCCGGCCGCCCATGCCGCTGCAGCCGTGGCAGGTGAACACGTGCGCCCCCGGTTCGAGGCAGGCCCCCTCGGGTTCGCCGTCGAGCGCGGTGCCGCACCGGTGACACGCGACGTGCGGGGGGTACACGCCCTGGAGGCGCAGCAGCCAGTACTCGAAATAGCGGGCCACCGATGCGGTCGGCATCCCCGCGGCCAGCGCCTCGAGCGTCGACGTCCCCAGCCGGAACAGCCGCTCGTTCGGGTCCCCGTCCTGCGCCCACTCGTCGATCAGTTCGGCGAAGTACCCGACGTGGTCGAGCGCGTCGGGCCGCGACGCCCTCAGGGGCGAACACTGCGACTCCGCGTAACTGAGCCGCACCAGGTCCCGCTGTTCCCGCTCGAAGTAGGCGACGCCGACGCGGGTCAGCGGCTCGAGCGCCCCGGCGAATGGGGACTTCGCCCGCCGCGCGCCGTTCGCCACGCCGCGCTTCTTCCCGCGATCGCGCGTCAGGAAGACGACGATCCGGTCCGCCTCCCCGAGCTTGTACGTCCGCAGGATGAGCGCCTCGGTGGTGTAGAGAGGCATGGCGGCGTGCGCGAAAACTCCTTACTTTAGCATGAGGTGACGATTGTCGCCGATGGCGCAGGGCTTAAGCCCTGCGCTATCTGATTTCATATTCATCGCTCGCGGCCCGGCATCCCCAGCCTGTCCAGCATCCGGTCGTTCTCGCGCCACTGCGACTCGACCTTCACTCGCAGGTCGAGATAGACGCGCGCCTCGAAGAACCGCTCGAGATCCTGCCGGGCCGCCGTGCCGATCCTCTTAATCATCTCACCGCCGCGGCCGATCAGGATCGGCTTCTGCGACTCCCGCTCGACGAGGATCGAGCAGTAGAACCGCATGAGGCCCTTCTCGTCCGCCTCCTCGAACCGGTCGACGACCACCGCGCTCGAAAACGGGAGTTCGGCGTGCGTCAGCCCCAGGACCTTCTCGCGGACGGTCTCGGCCACGAAGAACCGCTCGGGCTGGTCGGTCAGGTAATCGGTCGGGTAGATCGGCTCGCCCTCGGGCAGGTGCTCCAGGATCACCCGCTCGAGCCGATCGACGTTCTCTCCGGTCAGCGCCGACACGGGAACGATGTCCGCGAAGGGATGGCGCCCGCTCCAGTTCGCGATGAACGGCAGCAGAACCGGCCGCGGGACGAGATCGACCTTGTTGATGACCAGGACGACGGGCGACGTGGCCCGCGCCAGCTGCGCCAGGATGAAGCGCTCGCCCCGTCCGGCCCGGGCGTCGGTCGCCTCGGTCACGAGCGTCAGCAAGTCCGCCTGCCGGATCCCTTCCACGGCCGCGTCCACCATCCGCACGTTCATCCGGTGCGTCGGCCTGTGGATGCCCGGCGTGTCGAGGAAGATCGCCTGCCCGGCGTCGTAGTTCCTGACGCCCACGATCCGGTTGCGCGTCGTCTGCGGCTTGTCCGACACGATGGCCAGCTTGGCGCCGACAAGCCGGTTCAGCAGCGTCGACTTGCCGACGTTCGGCCGCCCGATGAGTGCCACGAAGCCACAGCGCATCCGTTCGTTGTCCGTTCCGGCCCCGTCAGGGCCTCACCCGCTCGATCAGGCCGGCCCGCAGCCCGCCACGGCGCCGCAGACGCGACTCGACGCGCGCCATCCTGCCACCGTCGTCGTGATGGTCGTACCCGAGCAGGTGCAACAGGCCATGAAGCGCGAGGACCCGCAGCTCCTCGGCGTAGGTGTGCCCCGCCACGCGCGCCTGGCGCCGCGCGACGCCAGTCGCGATGGCGATATCGCCGAGCACCCCTTCGACCCCGCCGGACGGAAACGACAGCACGTCGGTCGCCCGGCTCTTCCCCGCGAACCGCCTGTTGAGCCGGCGCATCACCGCGTCGTCCACCAGCGCCACCGTCACCGTGCCGCGGGCCCGTGCCGGCGCCACGGCGGCGAGCCAGTCGCTGAGCGCCCGGCCGCGGACGGGCCGCCCCTCTCCGTCGGTCAGCACCACGCGCACGCCACGCTCGACCCGACGGCGCCGCATGCCTACGTGCCCTGCTGGGGGCGGCGCGGCGCCCCGCCGCCGTTCGAGTAGCTCTCGTAGGCCTTTACGATCTGCTGCACGAGCTTGTGGCGCACGACGTCGCGATCGTCGAAGTACACGAACGAAATTCCCTCGATGTTCGACACGACCTTCATCGCCTCGATGAGGCCCGAGGTGCGTCCCGTCGGCAGGTCGATCTGGGTGATGTCGCCGGTGACGACCGCCTTGGACCCGAACCCGAGCCGCGTGAGGAACATCTTCATCTGCTCGGAAGTCGTGTTCTGCGCCTCGTCGAGAATCACGAACGAGTCGTTCAGCGTCCGCCCGCGCATGAAGGCAATCGGGGCGATCTCTATCGTCCCCCGGTCGAGCAGCCGCTCGACGCGCTCGACTTCGAGCATGTCGTAGAGCGCGTCGTAGAGCGGCCGCAGATACGGATTCACCTTCTCCTGCAGGTCGCCCGGGAGGAAGCCCAGCTTCTCCCCGGCCTCGACCGCGGGCCGCGCCAGGATGATGCGCGACACTTTCTTGGCGAGCAGGAACGACACGGCCTCGGCCATGGCCAGGTAGGTCTTTCCCGTGCCGGCCGGGCCGATCCCGAACACGATGTCGTGCCGCTCGATGGCGTCGAGGTAGCGCCGCTGATTGACGCTCTTGGGCAGGACCTGGCGCTTGCCGACCGCTCTGGGCTGCGCGCCCTTGACGAAGTACTCCCGCAGGTCCACGCCAGCGTCGTCGGAAAGGAGTTGCGCGGCCAGTTTCACGTCGCCGTTCGCCAGGCGATAACCCTCGCGCACGAGCGACGCCAGGGCCGAGACCACCCGTTCGACCTTCTCGGCACCGGCCTCGTCGCCGTCGACCAGCAGGGCCTGGCCCTGCGTGCGAATGTGAACGCCTAGAAAGGACTCGAGGAAGCGGAGGTTCTCGTCGAAGGATCCGAACAGCGTTTCAATCCCCTCGTCAGGGACGGCGATCTTTCTCATCTAAGGCCCGAGTGGCTGCGCGTATCTTCTTCCGTAACAAATACTTAGAAGACCAATCGTACCACGCGCCCGCCGGCCCGGTCAAACCTCGCGGCGAAGCGCGATCCGCAGGTCCCTGAGCTGCCGGTCATCGACCTCGGTCGGGGCCCCTGTCATCTGGTCCACGGCCGCCGCGGTCTTCGGGAAGGCAATGACTTCGCGGATCGACGACTCCCCCGCCAGGATGGCCACGATCCGGTCGAGGCCGAGGGCGATCCCGCCGTGCGGCGGCGTCCCGTAGCGCAGGGCCTGGAGGAAGAACCCGAAGCGGTGTGCCGCCTCTTGGTCGGAGAGGCCGATCGCCTTGAAGACCCGCGCCTGCACCAACGAGTCGTGGATCCGGACGCTGCCGCCGCCGATCTCGCTGCCGTTGAGGACGAGGTCATACGCCTGCGCGCGCACGGCTGCCGGGTCGCTCTCGAGCCGGACGAGGTCTTCCGGCCACGGCGACGTGAACGGATGGTGCATGGCGGCGAAGCGCTTCTCCTCCGGATCCCACTCGAACATCGGGAACTCGGTGACCCAGAGGAACTCGAACGCGTCGGGCCTGAGCAGCCCTTCGTCCCGGGCGATGGAGAGCCGAAGCTGACCGAGTACGGTCGACGTCCGCACGACATCGCCCGCTGCCATCAGGAGGAGGTCTTGGGAACCCGCGCCGGCGTGCTCGAGCGCCGCCGCGAGCGCCGCCTCTCCCGCGCCCTTGAGCGCGGGGCTCTTGATCCCGTCTTCGGTGCGACGCACCCAGACGAGCCCGGACGCGCCGGCCTGCTTCGCCTGCTCGGTCAGCGTGTCGAGCTGCTTGCGGCTGTAGCGGGCGCCGCCCGGAACGACGATGGCGCGAACCGCGCCACCAGCCGCCAGCGCGTCGCGGAAGGGCGTGAACGGCGTCTGGGCGAACACCGAAGAGAGAGCCTCAATCTCCATGCCGCATCGCAGGTCCGGCTTGTCCGAGCCGTATCGCGCCATCGCCTCGGCGTACGGCATGCGGCGGAAGGGGACCTGGACCGCGCGACCGATCACGGCCAGCACCTGCTGCATGAGCGGCTCGATCACGTCGAACACCAGCTGCGGGCGCGCGAACGACATCTCCACGTC
Source organism: uncultured Acidobacteriota bacterium (assembly GCA_963727765.1). Taxonomy (GTDB): domain Bacteria; phylum Acidobacteriota; class Vicinamibacteria; order Vicinamibacterales; family Fen-181; genus FEN-299. The sequence continues at coordinate 202,452 of CAVSGZ010000009.1, read as the reverse complement.
GATCTGGGTGAACTCCGGCTGGCGGTCGGCGCGCAAGTCCTCGTCACGGAAGCACTTGACGATCTGGAAATAGCGGTCGGTGCCGGCGATCATCAGCAGCTGCTTGAACAGCTGCGGCGACTGCGGCAGCGCGTAGAACTCGCCTGGGTGCACGCGGCTCGGCACCAAGTAGTCACGCGCCCCCTCCGGCGTCGACTTGCCGAGGACGGGAGTCTCGACCTCCCAGAACCCCTGTTCGTCGAAGTAGCGCCGGACGGCCATCGTCACTTTGTGCCGCAAGCCGATGTTGGCCTGGAGCTTCGGACGGCGAAGGTCGAGGTAGCGGTAGCGCAGCCGGAGGTCGTCGGAGGCGAGCGCCGCCTCATCGGCAATCTGAAAGGGCGGCACCGCCGCGTCGTTCAACACGCGCAGCTCGTCGACGGCGATCTCGACCTCGCCGGTCGCCATGCGGGGGTTGACGGCCTCAGCGGCGCGGGGACGTACCGTCCCCCGCACGCCAATCACGAACTCGGCGCGCAGCCGCTTGGCGGTATCGAGCGCGGCATGCCCCTCGGCCACGACGACCTGCGTCAGGCCGTAGCGGTCGCGAATGTCGAGGAACACCAGCGCCCCGAGGTCGCGCACCCGGTGCACCCACCCCAGCAGCGTCACGGTCCTGCCGACATCCGTCGCTCGCAGGCCGCCGCACGTGTCGGTCCTCGTCCACTCACCGAGCTGGTCGAACATAGGTCACCTGTTGGCCTTCACGAACTCGACGGCGCCGCCGAGCGCAATCGACTCCTGGGCGGACGACGCCATTCGGCGGACCGTCACCTCGCCGCGCGCCAGCTCGTCGTCGCCGAGGATGAAGACGAGCGGCGCTTTGAGGCGGTCGGCCTTCTTCATCTGCGACTTGAGCGACCGGCCCTGGTACTCGATCTGGGCGTTGACACCGGCGCGGCGCAGGTCGCGCAGCAGGGCGAGCGAGGCCTCCCGGGCCGCCTCCCCGAGCGCCGCGACGAACACGTCCGGCCGCATCTCTCTCAGCCCCAGCGTCTCCGGCAGCGCGAGCACCAGTCGCTCGATGCCGGCGGCAAATCCGATTCCGACGCGGTCCGGGCCGCCGAGCTTCTGGACTAGGCCGTCGTAGCGCCCGCCGCCGAGCAGCGCGTTCTGCGCGCCGATCTGGCCGGCCGCCACCTCGAACGTCGTGCGCGTGTAATAGTCGAGGCCGCGGACCAGCCGGTGCGAGAGGGTGTAGGGAATCCCGAACAGGTCCAGGTAGCGTCGCACGGCCGCGAAATGCGCCCGGCACTGGTCGCACAGGTAGTCCACCGTGTGCGGGAGCGCATCGATGATCGGCTGGTCGGCCGGCACCTTGCAGTCGAAAATCCGCAGGGGGTTGGTCGCGGCGCGCCGCTGGCAGTCGCCGCACAACCGATCGACGTCCCCGCCCAGCGCGGCAACGAGGGCCGCGGAGAACGCCGGGCGGCACTCCGGGCAGCCGACCGAGTTCACGGCCAGCTCGACGCCTGTGATGCCGAGTTCGCGGATGAGCGTCCACGCCACGTCGATCACTTCCCCATCCACCGACGGGTCCTTGACGCCGAACACCTCGACGTCGAGCTGGTGGAACTGGCGGAACCGACCCTTCTGCGGCCGTTCGCGGCGGAACATGGGGCCGATGGTGTAGATCTTCGGCACCGCCATGCCCTGCTCGAGCGAGTGCTCGACGAAGGCGCGCACCAGGCTGGGCGTCGCCTCGGGGCGCAGCGTGATCCGCTCACCGTCCTTGTCGGTGAACGCGTACATCTCCTTCTGGACGATGTCCGTCGTTTCACCGGTGCCCTTGGCGAACAGTTCCTCGCGCTCGATGACGGGCGTCCGGATCTCCGCGTATCCGTAACGCTCGAAGACGCGGCAGGCGGTCGACTCGACGAACTGCCACTTCTCGACCGTGCCAGGCAGGATGTCCTGCGTCCCTCGGATGGCTGCAATCATGGCGTGAGTTCCAGTGTCCGGAGCCCGGCGCGGGTCCCTCAGCGCCGCAGCAGCGCGAGCAGCAGCGTGAGGACGACGCTGAGCAGGACGCACGTCGTCAAAGGAAAGGCAAACGTGAACGCGCCGCGACGAACCACGATGTCGCCGGGCAGGCGGCCCAGCGGCAAGCCAAGCCACATGGCGGCTCCGACGGCCGCGATCGCGAGCCCGACGATCACCAGCAGCTTGCCCATCCCCGCCCATCCCCCCGGCGCTCAGATCAGGTCCATGCCCCGGAAGAAATACCCGATTTCATACGCGGCCGTCTCCGGCGCGTCCGAGCCATGCGTGGCGTTCTTCTCGATCGACGTGCCGAACTCCCGCCGCAGCGTGCCCGCCGCCGCCTTGCCGGGGTCGGTTGAGCCCATCAGGTCGCGCCACTTGGCGATGGCGCCGGGCGCCTCGAGCACCATGAGCACGACTGGGCCGGACGACATGAAGTCGGTCAGGCTGCCGAAGAACGGCTTGTCGCGATGGACGACGTAGAAACCCTCGGCTTCCTTCTTGGTCAGGTGCGCCAGGCGCATGGCCCGGATCCGGAAGCCGGCTTGCTCGATACGGGCGACGATCGACCCGACGAGGTGTCGGCCGACGGCGTCGGGCTTGATGATGCCAAATGTTCGTTCCATGGAGCCATCAATTGTATACCAGCCCGGCCGTGCTGCTCGCCGCGCGGGGTCAGCCGAGCGCCTGGTTGATCGCCGCCAGCGCCTCGCGCGAGGGGCGCGTCTTCTGCTCCGGCAGTTCGGAGAGGGGCTGGTCCACGAGGTTGAGCAGGGTCAGGAAATCCGGCCGGTTGGGCTCGACGTAGATCAGGCCGGTGGCGAACTCGCCGCGCGCCGCCGACTCGTGGATCACCCGGCGCGCCATGCCCTTGTTGGTGGGGTCGTAGTCGCCGGCCAGCTTCTTGAGCATCAGCGTCGACCCGTCGTGCAGCCGCACCTCCCGCACGGTGCCGGGCTCGTAGTCGATCGAAATGTCCTCGAAGAAGGGGACGAAGCTGATCTCCTCGAGCGGCTCCTCGTGGTCCTTCACGTAGGAGTAACTCTTGGTCGACCCCTCGTGGTCGTTGAAGGTGACGCACGGCGACAGGATGTCGAGCATCGCCGTGCCGCGGTGCGCGATGGCCGCCTTGAGCAGCGAGAGCATCTGTTTCTTGTCGCCCGAGAACGACCGGGCCACGAAGCTCGCCCCCAGGTCCATCGCGAGCGCGCACAGGTCGATCGGCGGCAGGTCGTTCACCACGCCGTTCTTGAGCGTCGACCCGAGGTCGGCGGTCGGCGACAGCTGCCCCTTGGTCAGGCCGTAGCAGCCGTTGTTCTCGACGATGTAGATCAGCGGGACGTTGCGCCGCATCAGGTGGACGAACTGGCCGATGCCGATCGCCCCCGTGTCGCCGTCGCCGCTGACGCCGATGGCCTGCAGGGTCCGGTTGGCCAGCATCGCCCCGGTCGCCACCGACGGCATCCGCCCGTGGACGGAGTTGAAGCCGTGCGCCTGGCCGAGGAAGTAGGCCGGGCTCTTGCTCGAACAGCCGATCCCGGACAGCTTGATCACCCGGTCGCTCTCGACGCCCATCTCGTAGCACGCCTCCACGAGGCGCTCGGAAATGGCGTTGTGCCCGCAGCCGGCGCACAGCGTGCTCTTGCTGCCCCGGTAGGCGGCCATCTCGAGACCGATCCGGTTCACTTTGCGCCCAAGGGGCGCCGGACTGGCAGAGGTCGTCATCGCTGTGCCTCCCCCGTGGACGCGGCCTCCTGCCGCAGGATCTCGTCGGTGATCGCCCTCGCGTCGATCGGCAGCCCGTCGTAGTGCCGGACCGTGCGCAGCCTCGGCGCGAGCGCCGCCCCGATGTCCAGCCTCACGAGCGACGCCATCTGCCCGTCGCGGTTCTGCTCGATGACATAGACCCGGTCGTGCGCCGCGATGAAGGGCTGGAGCCCGGCGTCGAACGGGAACGCACGCAGCCGCAGGTACGAGGTGTCGAGGCCGGCCTCCTCGCGAAGCTGGTCCCGGCTCTCGACAATCGCCCAGTGGCTGGTGCCGTAGCCGATGAGGCCGACACGCGTCCCCTCCACCCTGTCGGCCACCGCCGGTGGCATCAGCGCTCGCGCCTGCTGGAACTTCCGGTCGAGCCGGTCGAGGGTGGCGGTGTAGTCGCCGGGACGCTCGCTGTACTGCGCGCGATCGTTGTGGCCGGACCCGCGGCAGAAATACGACGGCAGCCCGTCGCCGGGCACCGTGCGATAGGGGATCCCGTCGCCGTCGACGTCACGGTAGCGCCCCCACTCCCCCAGTTCGCGCAGCTTCTCCGGCGTCAGACGCTTCCCTCGGTCGAGCGGCGCCTCCGGATACGGAAACTGCTCCGACATCCAGGTGTTCATCCCGAGGTCCAGGTCGCTCATCACGAACACCGGAGTCTGCAGGCGCTCGGCCAGATCGAACGCCGCGATCGCCATCTCGTACACCTCCAGCGGCGAGGACGGGAGGAACATCGGGTGCCTGGTGTCCCCGTGCGAGAGGAACGCGGTGGACAGGATATCGCCCTGCGCCGTCCGCGTCGGCAGGCCCGTCGACGGCCCTGCGCGCTGGATGTCGAAGATCACGGCCGGCACCTCGGCGTAGTAGCCGAGGCCGGTGAACTCCGCCATCAAGGAGATGCCGGGGCCCGAGGTGGCCGTCATCGACCGCGCCCCCATCCATCCGGCGCCGAGGGCCATGCCGAGGGCGCTCAACTCGTCCTCCGCCTGCACGATCGCGAACGTGGCCTTCCCACTGTCCGGGTCCATGCGGTACTTCCGCATATAGGCGGCCAGCGTCTCGCACACGGAGGAGGACGGGGTGATCGGGTACCAGGTCACCACCGTCACGCCCGCCATCATGGCCCCGATGGCGGCCGCCGCATTGCCGTCGACGAGAATCAGGCTTGAGGTGGCGTCCATGCGCTCGGTGGCAAACGGGTCGCGCTTCTCCAAGCTGCTTGCGGCGTACTCGGACCCGGCCCGAAGCGCCGCCTGGTTGAGCGCCAACGCCTTCGGCTTCTTCCCCAGTTGCTTGGCCAGGGCCTGTTCCATCTCGGCCAGCTCGATGCCGAGCAGGCGCGAGAGCACGCCGTCGTAGATCATGTTCCGCACCAGCTTGCGCAGCTTGGCGTCGGGACAGACCGGGGCCACCAGCTTGTCGAACGGCACCGGGTAGAAGATCAGGTCGTCGCGCAGGGCGCCGAGCTGCAGCGGTTCATCGTAGACGACGACAGCGCCGGACTCGAGGCCGAGCACGTCCTCGCGAGCCGTCTCGGGGTTCATCGCCACGAGGATGTCGATCCCCTGCTTCCGCCCGATGTACCCGTGGCGGCTCGCCCGGATCGTGAACCATGTGGGCAGGCCCGCGATGTTCGACGGGAAGAGGTTCTTCCCCGAAACCGGGATGCCCGATTGGAACAGCGACCGGAGCAGAACCAGGTTGGCCGTCTGGCTCCCCGAACCGTTGACGGTGGCAACCTGGATGCTGAAATCGTTGACGACCTGAAAGGCCGCGGATCCGGCCGTCGCGCCGCGCACGGTGAGTCCAGCTGGCGTCATGTGTGGTCCCTGAAGCGGATGCTGAGGCGGCCGGTGCCACGCCCGATCCTGAATCTCAAATCCTCCGCGCTACCTCAGTACGGCCTTCACCGCCGCACCGATCTCGGCCGGGCTCTTGACGACCTTGACCCCTACCGCGGTGAGCGCGGCCATCTTCTCTGCGGCCGTCCCCTTCCCGCCGGCGATGATGGCGCCCGCATGCCCCATCCGTCGCCCGGGCGGTGCCGTCTGCCCGGCGATGAAGCTGACCACCGGCTTGGTGAACTCCCGCCGGATGAACTCGGCGGCCTCCTCCTCGGCCGTGCCGCCGATTTCACCAATCATGACGACCGCCTCGGTCTCCTTATCGCCGTTGAAGAGCCGGAGCGCGTCGACGAACGTCGTCCCGATGATCGGGTCGCCGCCGATCCCGATGCACGTCGTCTGGCCGTAGCCGAGCCGTGTGGTCTGCTGGATGGCCTCGTAGGTCAGCGTCCCGCTGCGCGAGACGATGCCGACCCGGCCTTCGAGGCAGATGTGGCCCGGGATGATGCCGGCCTTGGCCTTGCCCGGCGAGATCACGCCGGGGCAGTTCGGGCCGATGAGCCTCGTCGGCTTGCCGCGCATGAAGGTGACCACGCGCATCATGTCGAGCGTCGGGATCCCCTCGGTGATACAGACGACCAGCGGAAGGCCGGCGTCGACGGCCTCCATGACCGTGTCGGCCGCGGCGGCCGGCGGCACGAAGATGAGCGAGGCGTTGGCGCCAGTAGCGACTGCCGCCTCGTGGACCGTATTGAAGATCGGCCAGCCCTCGTGGGTGGTGCCCCCCTTGCCCGGGGTCACGCCTCCGACGATCGTCGTGCCGTAAGCGGCCGCCGCCTTGGCGTGAAACGTCCCTTCGCGGCCGGTGAGCCCCTGGACGAGGAGCCGGGTGGACTTGTCGAGCAGCACTGCCATTAGCGACCTCCCGCCAGCGCAACGACCGCCGCGGCCGCCTCGTCCACCGCGTCCGCCGTGGTGAAGTTCAGGCCGCTGTCGCGCAGCATCCGCTTGCCGGTATCGACGTTGGTCCCCTCCATCCGGATCACGATCGGGAGGGTCACCTTCAGTTCCTTCACCGCCGCCACCAGCCCTTCGGCCAGGATGTCGCAGCGCAGGATGCCCCCGAAGATATTGATGAAGACCGCGCGCACGTTGCGGTCCGACGTCAGGATCCGGACGGCGTTCTTGATCTGGTCGGCCGTCGCCCCGCCGCCGACGTCGAGGAAGTTGGCCGGCTCGCCGCCCGCGAGCTTGATGACGTCCATGGTGGCCATGGCCAGGCCGGCGCCGTTGACCATGCAGCCGATGTTGCCGTCGAGCCGGATGTAGTTGAGGGAGAACTTCGACGCTTCGATCTCGAGCGGGTCCTCCTCGTCGAAGTCGCGCAGGTCCTTGATATCCGGGTGGCGGAACAGCGCGTTGTCGTCGAAGTTCATCTTGGCGTCGAGCGCCAGCAGATCGCCAGCCGCGGTGACGATGAGCGGGTTGATCTCGACAAGCGACGCGTCGGTCGCCGTGAAGGCCTCGAAGACCTGCGCCATCAGCTTCGCCGCCTTCCCGACCGCCGGACCTTCGAGGCCGAGGCTGAACGCGAGAGCGCGGGCCTGGAACGGCAGGAGTCCGGTCGCCGGGTCGATGTGGGCCTTGAAGATGAGGTGCGGCGTCTCGGCGGCGACCTTCTCGATCTCCATGCCGCCCGCCGGGCTCACCATCAGGACCGGCCGCTCGGCCGCCCGATCGATCACGAGACCGAGATACAGTTCCCGCGCGATCTGCAGCCCCTCTTCGACGAGCAGACGCTTGACGATGCGCCCCTCCGGCCCGGTCTGGTGCGTGACGAGCCGCATGCCGATCATCTGGGTGGCCAACTGCTCGGCTTCGCCTGCCGACTTCGCCAGCTTGACGCCGCCGCCCTTGCCCCGGCCACCCGCGTGAATCTGCGCCTTGACCACCACGGTGCCGCCGAGCCGCCGGGCGATGTCACCGGCTTCGGGCGGCGTGTGCGCCACCTCGCCGCGCGGCACCGGGACGCCGTGGCGCGCGAGAATGGCCTTCGCCTGGTATTCGTGGATCTTCACAAGTCGTGCCCCTCGGTCAGAAGGAATCGCCGTACGGTGGAAGTTCAGCCATGCTATCGCCCAATAACGGATCGGCGCAACTCCGTTTGCCGTGGCCGTGCGATCGCGAAGCGCCACGGCACGGAGCCAAATGACGATCTTAGGTCAGCCCCCCGTGCGACGCTTGTCGGCTTTCCACAGGTTCTGTGGATAACTCTGTTGAAAAGCGTGTGGCGACTGGCAGTTTCCGCAACACAGATGCGCGATTCTGCAGTTTGCACCATCCTGGGGCAGTCGGCTCCTCGATCGCACGCGTCTCGTGCTGGCCTGACGACTCATGAGATCGCGGGAGGATGATCGCGGGCCGGTTGCAACGACGTCGGCAGCGCGATAAGATGCGCGCTACCTGTCGAAGACGTCACCGCGGGAGATTCAACCCGCGTCCCAATTCCGCCGACGTTGCGCGGACTTCACGTTTCCGACGTGCAAGGAGGCCCGGATGGCTCAGAGCCTGACCCACGACGTACTCATTCTTGGCGCCGGACTCGCCGGCCTGCGCGCCGCCGTTGAGATCTGCTCCCGCCTGGATGGCCGCGTGGATGTCGGCATCGTGTCGAAGGTGCAGTTGATGCGCGCCCACTCGGTCTGCGCCGAGGGCGGCACGGCCGCCGTCCTGCGGACCGAGGAAGGCGACTCGCTCGACCTGCATGCCTGGGACACGGTCAAGGGATTCCGACTTCCTCGCCGACCAGGACGTGGTGCGCCGGTTCGTCTCGGTGATGCCCGACGAGATCCGCCGGCTCGACCACTGGGGCATCCCGTGGACGCGCGACGCGCAGGGGCGGATCGCGCAGCGCCCCTTCGGCGGCCACTCGTTTCCGCGGGCAACGCTGGCGGCCGACAAGACCGGGTTCTTCGAGATGCAGACGCTGTACGACCAACTGCTGCGGTACAAGAGCTTCACACGCTACGACGAGTTCTTCGTCACCGATCTACTCGTCGAGGGAGGCCGGTTCGCGGGCCTGCTCGGCATCCACGCGCCGAGCGGCGAAACGGTCGTGCTCCGGGGCAAGGCGCTGCTCATCGCCACCGGCGGCGGCGGGTGTCTCTACGGTTTCACGACCTACTCGGAGACGGTGACCGGCGACGGCATGGCGATGGCGTACCGCGCGGGACTGCCACTGGAGGACATGGAATGCCTCCAGTTCCACCCGACCGGCCTGGTTCCGAACGGCATCCTGATGACCGAAGCCTGCCGCGGTGAGGGAGGCTACCTGCGCAACGGGGCGGGCGAACGCTTCATGGAGCGCTACGCCCCGAGCAAGATGGAACTGGCCCCGCGCGACATGGTGTCGCGAGCCGAGCAGACCGAAATCGAGGCGGGCCGCGGGGTCCCGGGGTCCGATGGTCTCCCCTGCATCCATCTCGACCTCACGCACCTTGGGGCCGAGCGGATCAACACGCGCCTCCCGCTCATCCGCGAGGTCTGCATCAAGTTCATCGGCGTCGACCCGATCAACCAGATGATCCCGATCCGCCCGGTGGCGCACTACTCGATGGGCGGGATCGAGACCAACATCGACGGCCTCACGCGCATTCCGGGGGTGTGGGCGGCGGGCGAGGCCTCCGCCGTTTCGCTTCACGGCGCCAACCGCCTCGGCTCGAACTCCACCGGCGAGTGCCTCGCCTGGGGCGGCATCACGGGCGCGGAAATCGCGAAGGCGCTGGGGTCGCTGGGCGCGCCGGCGCCGGTCCCGGAGCGCCAGGTGGCGGACAAACAGGCGCACGTCAAGGACCTGCTCGCGCGCCAGGGTTCGGAGAACCTCTACGAGCTGCGCCGGGAGCTGCGCGCGACGATGGACCGAGACGTGAGCGTGTTCCGGACCGGCGAGGAACTCCAGCACGGGTTGTCGGCCGTTCGGAGCATACGCGAGCGGGCCAAGAAGGCGCCGGTCCCGGACAAGGGGGCGCTCTACAACTCGAACCTCTTCCACGCGCTCGAGCTCGACAACCTGCTCGACCTGGCGGAGGTGACCATCGTCGGCGCCATCGCTCGCGAGGAATCGCGCGGCGCGCACGCGCGGCGCGACTTCCCGACACGAGACGACGAGAAATGGCTGAAACACACGCTGGCCTGGTACACCGGCGGGGCGCCGCGGCTCGAGTACAAGCCGGTCGTGATCGATCAGTGGAAGCCGGTGGAACGGAAGGTACTGACGAGGGCTCAGGATTCGGGGCCGGGATTCAGGATTCGGGGGCCGAGGCGATGCGTTCGTCCCGCTGAATCCCGAATCCCGACTCCTGAATCCTCCGCAACAAGTGAGGCGATCCATGATTGAGAACAAGGGACGTCCCAACCGCCTCGGGGTGATAGGGTGGCTGGGCGGCGGGCGCTGGGGACTTGAGCGCTATCTGTATACGCTGCACCGAGTGACCGGCCTGGGCCTGCTGCTCTACTTCCTCCTGCACATCCTCGTGACCTCGTCGCGCGGGCTCGGCAAGTCATGGTGGGACTTCGCGATGGGCGCGGTCCACGGGCCGGTCTTCAAGGTCGGCGAGTACCTGGTCTTCGCGGCCTTCGCCTTCCACGCGGTCAACGGCATCCGTCTCGTGCTGGTCGAACTCGGCTTCGCCATCGGCAAGCCGATTGAGCCGGTTTACCCGTATCGCACCTCGGTGGACGAGCAGCGCCCGCTGGCCATCGGCGTGATGATCCTGGCGGCGGTCCTGGCGATCGTCGGCGGGATCGGCTTCCTGAAGTAGGAGGGGACGTGCGCGATCAAAGCTTGTGGACGTGGCATCTGGCCGCCGGGGCCGTCATTCTGGTGCTCCTCGGCCTGCACATGGTGATCATGCACCTCGACACGATCCTGCCGCTCGCGGTGTCGGTGCCCAACGGCGGGGATCCGATCGACTGGGCCAACGTGGTCGTGCGCGCCAAGAGCGTGTTCTTCATGGTGACCTACGTGCTGCTGCTCGGCGCTGCGCTGTTCCACGGCCTCTACGGCCTCAGGAACATCCTCTTCGAGCTCAACCCGAAGACCGGCACCAAGAAGGCGCTGACCGGCCTGTTCCTGGTGGCAGGCGTCGTGCTGTTCGCCATCGGCACGTGGGCGGCGTGGATGGGATTCACCGTGGCGCGCGGCGCCTAGGCGGGGGGATGACACATGGCTGACAACCAAGTCGCGTCCGAGGTGGTCTTTCGCATCCGGAGGTTCGACCCGACGACCGACGCCGAGCCGCACTGGGAGAACTACCGGATCCCCTACCCGCCCGGCATGACGGTGCTCGAAGGGCTGAAGCGCATCAAGGAGACGCTGTCGCCCACGCTGGCGTGGCGGTCCTCCTGCCGGATGGGGGTGTGCGGGTCGTGCGGCATGTTCATCAACGGCCGGCCCCGCCTGGCGTGCAACACGCAGGTGTCCGAGCTGGGGAGCGCGCTGGTCACCGTGGCCCCACTTCCCAATTTCAACATCATTCGGGACCTGGTGCCGGACCTGATGCCGATGGTCGAGGCGCACGTCGCGGTGCAGCCGCACATCATCCGCGAGGATGTGGACGAGCAGCAGAACCCGACGGGCGAGTACTGGCAGTCGGCTCATCAGCTGGAGCAGTACCTCGAGTTCTCCTACTGCATCAAGTGCGGGTGCTGCATGGCGGCGTGCCCGACCTACGCGACCGACCCGACCTATGCCGGGCCGATGCCGCTCGCCCAGGCGCACCGCTACAACGCCGACAGCCGCGATGGCGGCTTCGCGTCGCGCAAGGCGCTGCTGGCCGGCGAGCGCGGTCCGTGGCGGTGCCACTTCGCCGGCGAGTGTTCGCGGGTGTGCCCGAAGGGCGTCGACCCGGCGCGCGCCATCCAGCTGATGAAGCGGCAGCTGGTGTTCGACTACCTGAAGCTCTGGAAGCAGCCGTGCCCGGCCAAGCTCGGCAAGACGCCAGAGGGCCTGAAGCGCCGCGAGGGCATCCCCGACGCTCCGGCCCGCACCGTCTGAGTTCCGTAGGGGTCGGCGAGCGCCGGCCCCACGGTCGGCCGCCCGCCGCACGTGTGCTATGATTCGCCGTGCACCCTGATCGGGACCCCAGGCACATCCGTTCGCTGGCCCACGCACGCCGCGTGGCCGTCATTCCCGCCCGATACCAGTCGTCCCGGCTCCCGGGCAAGCCGTTGCTCGCCATCGCCGGACGGCCGATGATCGAACACGTGTATCGGCGGGCGGCCGCCTCGCCGGCGCTCGACGCCGTTGTCGTGGCCACCGATGACGAACGGGTGCGGGACGCCGTCGAGGCTTTCGGCGGCCTGGCCGTGATGACCAGGGCCGATCACGCGAGCGGCAGCGACCGTGTCGCCGAGGTGGCCGCCTCGCTGTCGTGCGACCTCGTCGTGAACGTGCAGGGCGACGAGCCGCTGCTCGCGACGGAGATGATCGCCGAGGCGATCGCGCCGCTGGACCGCGACGCCGCAATCCCCATGGGCACGCTCTGCCGGCGCCTCGACAACCCCGCCGATCTTGAGGATCCGAACGTCGTCAAGGTCGTGGCGGATCGGTCGGGATTTGCCCTCTACTTTTCGCGTGCGCCGATCCCCCACACGCGGGCTGCCGGCGGCGGCCTCGACCCGCGGCGCGCGTTCAAGCACATCGGACTCTACGTGTACCGGCGCGCCTTCCTGCTCGACTGGACGCGGCTCGAGCCCACGCCGCTCGAGCGGGCCGAGTCGCTCGAACAGCTCCGCGCGCTCGAACACGGGTTCCGCGTCCGCGTGGTGGAGACCCTTCACGATTCGATCGGGGTCGACACGGAAGCCGATCTCGAGCGCGTCCGGCGCCTGGCGGCGCCATCGCTTCCGGCCTGAACGCTTATGCAGAACAAGGACGGCCGACCGGTCAAGTTCATCTTCGTCACGGGCGGCGTGGTGTCCTCGCTGGGCAAGGGGCTCGCCGCCGCGTCCATCGGGGCTTTGCTCGAGGGGCACGGATACCGGGTCACGCTGCAGAAATTCGATCCGTACATCAACGTCGATCCGGGCACGATGAGCCCGTACCAGCACGGCGAGGTCTACGTCACCGACGACGGCACCGAGACCGATCTGGATCTCGGCCACTACGAGCGATTCACCAACACCGTCACCACGCGCGCCCACAACTGGACGACCGGCAAGATCTACCTCTCGGTGATCCAGAAGGAACGCCGGGGCGACTACCTCGGGCGCACGGTGCAGGTCATCCCCCACATCACCAACGAGATCAAGGAGTGCCTGCGGGCAGCCGCGACCGACGTCGATGTCGTCCTCGTCGAGATCGGCGGAACGGTCGGCGACATCGAAAGCCAGCCGTTTCTCGAGGCGATTCGCCAGTTCCGGCAGGACATCGGGCGCGAGAACACGCTCTACATCCACTTGACCCTGGTGCCCTTCATCGGCACGGCCGGCGAGCTGAAGACCAAGCCGACCCAGCACAGCGTCCGCGACCTGCGGTCGATCGGCATTCAGCCCGACATCCTCCTCTGCCGCACCGACCGGTTCCTCCCGCAGGACATCAAGCGGAAGATCGCCCTGTTCTGCGACGTCAGCGACGAAGCCGTCATCACGGCGCTCGACGTGTCGTCGATCTACGAGGTCCCCCTGATGCTCGCGGCCGAGGGCCTCGACGCGATCATCCTGAAGTACCTCCACCTGCCGGAGAGCCAGGCCAGGCTCAACACCTGGCAGCACCTCGTCGATCGCATCCGCCATCCCTCCGACGAAATCACCATCCACGTGGTGGGCAAGTACGTCGAGTGACGAAGACTCCTACAAGAGCCTGAACGAGGCGATGACGCACGGCGGGTTTCCACACGGGCTCAAGGTGAACTTCCGCTGGGTCGAGGCCGAGGCGCTGGAAGAGCCGGAGGGCGCCGGGCTGCTCGACGGGGCCGACGGCATCCTGGTGCCGGGCGGGTTCGGCACGCGCGGCACCCGCGGGATGATGCGGGCCGCCGAGGTGGCGCGCCTCAGGACGATCCCCTTCTTCGGGATCTGCTACGGGTTCCAGTGGGCGATGGTGGAGTACGCACGCCACGTCGCGGGGCTGGCCGACGCCGACTCGACCGAGTGCAACGAACAGGCGCCCGACAAGGTCATCTTCAAGCTGCGCGACCTGCTCGGCGTCGAAGACCTCGGCGGGACGATGCGGCTCGGACAGTACCCGTGCGTGCTGACACCCGGATCGCTGGCCCGGCAGGTCTACGGCGCCGACATGATCTCGGAGCGGCATCGCCATCGCTACGAGTTCAACCCGGCCTACGAGCAGGCGCTGACGGCCCACGGGCTGCGCATCTCAGGCAAGTCGCCCGACGGCAAGTTCGTCGAGATCGCCGAACTGCCCGGCCATCCGTGGTTCATCGCCGTGCAGTTCCATCCCGAGTTCAAGTCGAAGCCGCTCAAGCCGCATCCGCTGTTCGCTGGGTTTGTGGGCGCGAGTTACCGCCACAAAGTGGCACGGCTGGCCGCGCCGGCGGAAACTGTCGCCAGCACCGCACGCGACTGACGACGGAACGAGGCGCTCTCTATGACGTCCTGCACGCGCACGGTGGCCATCGGGCCGGTCCGGGTGGGAGGCGGCCTTCCGCTCGTGCTGATCGCGGGTCCCTGTGTCATCGAGAGCGAGGCGCACGCGTCCGGCCTGGCCGTCGCCATCCGCGACATCGCCTCGCTCCGAGGCGTGCCGTTCATCTTCAAGGCGTCGTACGACAAGGCCAACCGGACCTCGGTCGCGTCCTATCGGGGCCCCGGCCTGTCGGAGGGCTTGCGGATTCTCGGCCGGATCAAGGCCGACGCCGGCGTCCCGATCCTCACCGACATCCACGAACCGGCCCAGGCGGCGCCGGCGGCAGAAGTGGCCGATGCGCTGCAGATCCCGGCCTTCCTGTGCCGCCAGACCGACCTGCTGCTCGCGGCCGCCGCCACCGGTCGCGCCGTCAACATCAAGAAGGGGCAGTTCCTCGCGCCGGCCGATGTCCGCCACGCGGTGGCCAAGGTCACCGGCGCCGGCAACGACCGCGTGCTCGTCACCGAGCGGGGCACGACGTTCGGCTACCACGACCTCGTCGTCGACATGCGCGCGATCCCGATGATGCGGGCGTTCGGGTGTCCCGTCATCTTCGACGTCACGCACAGCCTCCAGCGCCCGGGCGGCGGCGACGGCGTCACCTCAGGCCTCGCGGAGTACATCGAGCCGCTCGGCTCGGCCGGCGTCGCGGCCGGCGTCGACGGTATCTTCCTCGAAGTTCATGACGACCCGCCCAGGGCCCGGAGCGATGCGCAGAACGCGCTGCGACTCGACCAGCTCGACGCGCTGCTCGAGCGCCTCACGCGGATCGACGCCGTCGTGAAGGCTCCGCGGTGACCGGCGCCCCGGAGACCAGATGCCCGTGACCACCACCGACGCGCTGACCGAACTCGAACTTGCCCGCAAGGTCCTCCGCATCGAGGCCGACGCGATCCTGGCCCTCGTCGGCCGCATCGACGCCGCCTTCAGCGCCGCGGTCGACTTGCTCTACGACTGCCGCGGCCGCGTGCTGTTGACGGGGATGGGCAAGTCGGGCCTGATCGGGCGGAAGATCGCGGCGACGCTGTCGAGCACCGGAACGTCCGCGTTCTTCCTGCACCCCGCCGACGCGATCCACGGCGACCTCGGCGCCCTCCAGCCCGACGACGTCGTGGTCGCCGTGTCGTACTCGGGCGAGACCGGCGAGATCAGGAGGCTGCTCGAGACGATCCGGCGAGTCGGCGCACGGATTGTGGCCATCACCGGCGTTCCCGACTCCACGCTCGGCCAGACGTCCGACGTGACGCTCGACTGCCGCGTCAGCGAGGAGGCGTGCCCGCTGAACCTCGCGCCGACAGCCAGCACCACGGCCGCGCTCGCGCTCGGCGATGCCCTGGCTATGGCGCTGCTCGTGCGCAAGGGTTTCAGCCAGGAGGACTTCGAGCACCGGCACCCCGGCGGCAAGATCAAGCGGCTGATGCGACTCGATCAGTTGATGCACGCCGGCGACGGGCTGCCGCAGGTCGGCGAGTGGACGACGATGCGCGAGGTCCTCGACGAGATGTCGCGCCAGGGCCTGGGCATGACGTGCGTGATCGATGCCGAGGGGCGCCTGGCCGGGATCATCACCGACGGCGACCTGCGCCGGCACATGACCGACCCCCGCGTGCTGGAGCGGACGGCCCGGGACGTGATGACCACGACGCCGGTGACCGTCAGCCGCACACTGCTCGCCGTCGAGGGCCTGAACCTGATGGAGCGCCGCAAGATCACCTCGCTCGTCGTCGTCGCGCCCGACGGGCGGGTGGAGGGCGTCGTCCATCTCCACGACCTCTGGCGCACCGAGTTGTTCTGATGCCCTGCGATCCCGCCGACCTCGCGCGAAAGGCCGCCCGTATCCGGCTGCTGCTGTTCGACGTGGACGGCGTGCTGACCGACGGGCGGATCCTGGTTCAGGCCGACGGCACCGAGTCCAAGCAGTTCAACATCCGGGACGGGACCGGCGTGGTCTGGGCGCAGCGGGCCGGGCTGGCGGTTGGCATCCTGTCGGGACGGCATTCTCCTGCCACCACCATGCGGGCCGCGCAGCTCGGCATCCGCATCGTCCGTCAGCTCGCGGTCGAGAAGCAGCAGGTCTTCGCGGAGGTGCTCGAAGAGGAGCATCTGCTGGCCGAGCAGGCAGCGTTTATGGGGGACGACCTGCTGGACCTTCCGGTCCTTGGGCGCGCAGGCCTGTCGGCCGCCCCGGCCGACGCCGCGCCCGAAGTCCTGGAGCGCGTCGATTGGGTGAGCAGCCGCGCGGGCGGAGATGGCGCGGCTCGCGAGCTGATCGAAGTGGTGCTGAGGGCGCAGGGAAAGTGGGACGCGCTCGTCCGGACCTACCAGGCCGAAGAGAGGACCTAGCCGGCTCTCGGCCATCGGCTCTCGACTGTCGGCCACCTCACGGTACGCCCGTGGCACGGTCGAAAGCCGAACGCCGATCGCCGATCGCCGAAAGCCAGCTTTCTTTTCCTGATTACTTCCCGAACGTCTCGAACGCGATCCAGATCGTCGGAATGAACGCCAGGATCGCCACCACCAGAATAGGCACGTGAACCCTGGCTCGCGCCGCGGTTGTCTCCGGGTCCGCCAGGCGGCTGCGCCGCCACCCGAACGAGCCGTAGATCAGCAGGCCGATCTCCATCCAGATGATCAGACGCAGCCACGTGTCCTTGGGCAGGCCCCACATGACGTAGAGACACGCGGCCGCACCAGTCATGCCGACGATCCACGCTCCAGCCATTCCGCCGGGGACCTTGAACGGACGTTCGATTTCCTTGTTCGCCACGCGCAGGATCGGCACGCCGATGCACACCAGCACGAAGGCCAGCAGTGTGCCGATCGACACCAGCTCGCCTACCAGGCTCATCGGCATCACGCCGCCGCAGAACGCGACGAAACAGCCCGTCAGCACCGTCGCGACGTACGGGGTGCCGTGCTCCTTGTGGACGGCGCCGAACCACGGCAGCAGCCCGTCCTTGCTCATGGCGTAGAAGATGCGGGTCTGGCCCATCATCATGACGAGGATGACGGAGGTCAGCCCGCACAGAGCGCCCAGCTTGATGACAGACGTGAAGACGGTCTGCACAAGCGGGGACCAGCCGCGCAGGGCCACGATCCGGTCGATGCCCACCGCGATCGGGTCGGGCACGCTCAGCTGCTTGTAGTTCACGACGCCGGTCAGCGTGATCGCCACCAGGATGTAGAGGATGGTGCAGATGACGAGGGAGCCCAGGATCCCGATAGGCATGTCGCGTGCCGGGTTCTTCGCCTCCTGGGCCGTCGTCGAGACGGCGTCGAAGCCGATGTAGGCGAAGAAGACCACGCCGGCCCCGGTCAGCACCCCGTTGAGGCCCCACCCGTAGGCCATCACTTCGCGCCCATTGAGCGTCATCAGTTCCTTGGCCGGCACGAGCGCGAACAGGCCCGTCGCCGCGTGGTTCACGAACAGGTTGCCCGGCGAGATCACGCTGATGCCGAGCGCAATGAACACCAGGACGATCGTCACCTTGACGACGACGATCAGGTTGTTGACAAACGCGCTCTCGCGCATGCCCCGATAGAGGATCGCGGCCACGGTCAGGCCGATGAAGCTCGCCGGCACGTTCCACAGGCCGAACGCGTGGGTGACGCCGTCGTTGAGCAGCACCTGCTCCCACGGCCCCTTGGTCAGCCGCAGCATCGTATCGGTCACCGGGACGTTCAAGGTCTTGTGCAGCAGGCTCAGAAAATAGCCCGACCACGAGGTGCTCACGGTCACCGCGCCGAAGGCGTACTCCAGGACCAGGTCCCAGCCGATGATCCAGGCGATGAACTCGCCCATCGTGGCGTAGCTGTAGGCGTAGGCCGATCCCGCCACCGGGATCATCGACGCCATCTCCGCGTAGCACACCCCGGCGAGCGCGCAGAGCACGCCGCCGATCATGAAGCTGTACACGATCCCCGGGCCCGCATAGTTGGCCGAGGCGGTCCCGGTGAGCGAGAAAATCCCGGCACCGATGATCGCCCCGATGCCCAGCATCGTGAGGTTGAACGCCGTCAGCGTCCGTTTGAGCTGGCCGCCCGCGTGCGCTCCGTGCACGGCTTCGCCGGCAAGCGGGTCGTTGGCGTCGGCGATGAGTCTCGTCAGGTCTTTCTTGATGAACAAACCTGCCATGTGATGCGCCTCCGAACCAGTAATGGCAACAAGGGTGACGATTCCGGGAGGGGCTCGAGCGGGCACGGCCCCGGCACCGCGCGTCGGGTGAGGGGCATTATAGGCCGAAAGGCCGATGCTGGCCGGTTTCTTCGTCGAGCTTCTGGCAGATGGCATCCACCTGGCGGTCGGTCCGCTCGAACGTCCCGCCGGTGTCGACGACGTCGGTCGCCCGCGCGGCCTTCGTGGCCGCCGGCCACTGCGCGGCCACGCGCGACCGCGCAGCCGCCTCGCTGCAGCCGCTCCTCGCCATCACGCGGCGCACCTGTTCGTCCGGCGCACAGATGGTCGCGATCACCCGGTCGAAGTCCCGCTCTCTCCCGGTCTCGAACAGCAGTGGAATGTCGGCGAGCGTCCACCTGGCGCCGGCCTCCGCCTGCAGCGACTCCCACTGTTCGATCCGGGCGTAGACGCGGGGATGGAGGATCGCCTCGAGGTCTCGACGCGCGCGTTCGCCCTCGAACACGAGCGCCGCGAGGACCCGCCGGTCCACGGCCCCGTCGGCTCCGAGCACCCCTTCGCCAAACCGGCGCACGACCTCGGCAGCCGCCTCGGTGCCGGCCGCGAGCTGCTCGTGCACGAGGGCGTCGGCGTCCAGCGTCGGCACGCCGCGCGACGCCACGCGCGCCCGGACGTAGCTCTTCCCGGTGGCGATGCCCCCGGTCAGCGCAACCTTGAGCACCGGTCCTCCGCCGCCTTCAGCGTGTTCGAGAGGAGCATCGCGATCGTGAGCGGACCGACGCCACCGGGCACCGGCGTCATCGCCCCGGCCACCTCCTCGACGCCGGGGTGGACGTCGCCGACCAGGATGGAGCCGCGGCGGTCGAAGTCCGCGCGGCGCTTGCTGCCTTCGGGGAAGAGCCGGTGGACGAGCGCCGCATCCTCGACCCGGTTGATGCCGACGTCCACCACCGTGGCGCCCGGCTTGACGAAGGCCGGCGTCACGAAGGCGGGACGCCCGATCGCCGCCACGACCACATCCGCCGCCGCGCACACGGCGGCCAGAATCCCTCGTGCGCGAGTGACAGATGGTAACCGTGGCGTTCCGGTGCATGAGCAGCAGCGCGATCGGCTTGCCCACGATGTCGCTGCGGCCGATGACAGCAGCGCGGGCGCCCTCGAGCATGATCCCGGACCGGTCGAGCAGCTCCATGATGCCCAGTGGCGTGCAGGCGACGAGCGTGGGCCGCTTCTGGACCAGCCGGCCGACGTTCTCAGGATGGAACCCGTCCACGTCCTTGAGCGGGTCGATCGCGTCGAAGACGACCTGCTCGGCCGTGGGCCCCAGCCCGGACGGCAGCGGCGACTGCACCAGAATCCCGTCACAGTCAGGTCTCGTGTTGAGGTCCGACACCATCGCCAGCACGTCGTCGAGCCCGGAGGTGGCCGGCAGCCGGAACAGATCGGCCCGGAGGCCGGACTCCCCTGCCGACTTCAGCTTGTTCCGGACGTAGACTTCCGACGAGGGGTCCTCGCCCACCAGGACGATGCCGAGGCTGGGCGAGCGTCCCTGGGACGCGGTGAAGGCGGAGATCCGGTCGCGGAGCTCCAGCCGAATCTGGGCGGCGACGGCCACGCCGTCGAGAATGCGTGCAGCCATGCGGTGCCTTCTCCAGACCTCGGCGGCCGAGTCTAGCGGGCGGCCGCGTCGAGCCCCTTCAGTTCGTCGGGCCGGCCCAGAACGACGAGCTGGTCTCCCGCCCGCATCAAGGCGTCGGACGGGGGGTTGAACTCCATCTTGCCGTCGCCCCGGCGGATCCCGATCACGATGACGCCGAAGCGCTGGCGCAGGTTCGCCTCGAGGATCGTCCGGGCGGAGAGTTCGGACGTCGGGCCGATGTTCACCTGCTCCATGGCCAGCTCGAGGTGCTCGGAGCTGGTCGCCAGCTCGACGAAGTCCACGACCGCCGGCCGCAGCGCCGTCTGCGCCATCTGGACGGCGCCGATCTGATAGGGGGAGATGACCCGGTCGGCGCCGGCCCGCATCATCTTCTGCTTCGCGTCGTCGGAATCGGCGCGCGCGATGATGAACAGGTCGGGCTTGAGGTCCCGCGCGGTCATGATCGTGTAGACGTTCTCGGCGTCGCTGCCGAGCGCCGCGATCAGGCCGCGCGCCTGGTCGATGCGGAGGCGCCGGAGGATGGCCTCCCGGCTGGCGTCGGCCTCCACGGCCAGGTCGCCGTGCTCGATCACCGTGTGAACGGCGTCGGGATCCCGGTCGATGACGACGAACGGGATGCGCTGCCGGCGGAATTCCTCGGCGATGATGAGGCCGATGCGGCCCGCGCCGCAGAGGATGAAGTGGTCGGTCAGTCGGTCGATCATTCGCGACCTCCGCCTCTCCTGAACGCGGGGATGCACGCGCGACTCGATGATGCCGGCCGCCAGGAGCGTGATGGTGTAGAACACCGCGCCCACGCCCGTGATGAGCAGGCCGGCAGTGAAGACCTGACCGGCGCGCGAGAGGTCGTGCACCTCGCGGTAGCCGACCGTCGTGACGCTGATGACCGTCATGTAGAACGCGTCCCAGGCGCTCCACCCCTCGATCACCACGTAGCCGATCGTCCCGGCGGCCATGACGATGACGAGCAGACCGATGGCCAGCGTCAATTGCCGGCCGCCGGGCAGCCCGTCGCCTGAACTGCTCATCCTCGTCGGCCCCGGATCCACGAGCCTCCCCTCAGACGGCTTCGGCCAGCTTCGTGGCCGCCGGCGGAGCCGCCATGAACCGGTTCATGAACGCGGTGCTCAGCCGGGCGTTCGCGAAGTCGGCCTCGGCCAGGATCTTCAGGTGCAGCGGCACGTTGGTCTTGATCCCCTCGATCACGGTCATCTCGAGCGTCCGCCGCATCCTGGCAATCGCTTCCTGGCGGTCGCGCCCGTGCGCCATCACCTTGGCGATCATCGAATCGTAGTACGGCGAGATCAGGCACTCGGAATGGCACGCCGTATCCACGCGGACACCGGGGCCGCCCGGCAGCGCGAACACGTGGACCGTGCCGGGCGACGGCGCGAACGTGTCGGGGTCCTCGGCATTGATCCGGCACTCGATGGCGTGGCCGCTGAAGGTCACCTCGCTCTGCCGGAACGACAGCCGCTCGCCCGCCGCGATGCGGATCTGCTCCTTCACGACGTCGGCGCCGGTCACGAGTTCGGTCACCCCGTGCTCGACCTGGAGCCGCGTGTTGACCTCCATGAAGTAGAACTTCCCCTCCGAATCGAGCAGGAACTCGAACGTCCCGGCGCTCGCGTACTGCACCGCCTTGGCCGCATCGACGACGACGCCGCCCATCTTCCGCCGCATCTTGTCGCTGAGCGCCGGCGACAGCGACTCCTCGACGAGCTTCTGGTGGCGGCGCTGGATTCGAGCATTCCCGCTCGCCGAGGTGCACGACCGTGCCGTGATGGTCGCCGAGGATCTGGAACTCGATGTGCCGCGGCGACTCGATGTACTTTTCGAGGTAGACGTCCTTCACGCCGAAGGCCGCCTCGGCCTCGCGCTGCGCCGTCTTGAACGCCTGGCCGAACTCCGCCGGGCTGGTCGCCACCCGCATGCCCCGCCCCCCGCCGCCCGCCGTGGCCTTGACGAGCACCGGGTAGCCGATCTCCTTCGCGATCTTGAGCGCCTTCTCCTCGCTCTCGACGATCCCGTCGCTTCCGGGCAGCACCGGCACGCCGGCCTTCTTCATCACGCGCCGCGCGCGGGCCTTGTCGCCCATCAGCCGGATCACCCGCGGGTCGGGCCCGATGAACTTGATGTGGCACGCCTCGCAGACCTCCGCCAGGTAGGCGCTCTCGGAGAGAAAACCGTAGCCCGGGTGGATGGCGTCGGCGCCGGTCACTTCGGCCGCGCTGATGATGGCCGGCACGCTGAGATAGCTCTGCGCCGCGCGAGCCGGCCCGATGCACACGTCCTCGTCGGCGAACCGGACGTGAAGGGAATTGGCGTCGGCCTCGGAGTAGACGGCCACGGTCTTGATGCCCAGCTCCCGGCAGGCGTAGATGACGCGGAGCGCGATCTCGCCGCGGTTGGCAATCAGGATCTTCTTGAACACAGACAGGCGCCCCCTAGCGCTTGATGGCGAACAGCCGCTCGCCGTACTGCACCGGCTGGCCGTTCTCCACGAACACCTTGACCACCGTGCCCTCGTACTCCGAGTCGATGTTGTTCATCATCTTCATCGCCTCGATGATGCACAGCGTCTGGCCCGGCTTGACGTGGTCGCCCGGCCGGACAAACGGCGGCGCGTTCGGCTCGGGCGCCCGGTAGAAGGTCCCGACGATGGGCGAGGTCACCAGAGCCAGCTCGACATCGAGGTCGAGGTCAGCCGCCGGCGCAGTCGCAGGGGCTGGCGCGAGCGTCGGCAGCGGGGTCCCCGGTGGGGCAGCGACCGCAGGGGCGACCGGGGCCGGTTGCACGACCACCGCGCCGCCTTTTCGAATCCTCAGCTTGAATCCCTCGGCCTCGAGCTCGAACTCGGCGAGGTCTTGGCCGCACGCAAGGTCCAGAATCTGCTTGAGTTCGTCGACGTTGATCATCGGCTCTCCACCTCGCCCGGCAGGCGCCGGGAACCGAGGTCAGCGGTGCTTGACTCGTACCTGAAACGCCTATCCTATCAAAAGCCGGGGTAGAGATCCCGGTCAGATCTGGTCGGAGATGTTCGACAAGGGTCGCGGCTACGCCGGCCGCTCCCGGTCAGCCAGGATGGCGTCGAGCCAGCGCTCGAGGGCTTCGACCTGGCGCGACGGCGGGGACGGCTCTGGCTCCGGATCCGCGGCGCCCGGAGCGGCGATGCCTGGTGGCGGCTCGGCCGGGGGCGCGGGCGGCTGGGAGGCTGGCTCCAGGCCGGCGGTGAGGCGGGACACCGTCTGTTCGAGTTCCGGGTCGTGCGGCGCCAGAGTGAGCGCGCGGCGGTACTGTTCAAGAGCCTCGCGCTGCTGGCCCCGCCGCTGGTGGATGTCGGCCAGCCCCCTGATGGCGGCGAGATTCTCCTTGGCCGCCGCCAGCACGGCATCCAGTTCGACCTGGGCCGCATCGAGTTGGTCGGCGTCGATCAGGGCGCGGCCGAGTGTCACATGGGCGGACACGTAGTCTGGGTGGTGGGTCAAGCCGGCCCGGCAGGTGTCGATTGCGTCCTGTACGCGACCCTGGCGGCGCAACGCCTCAGCCAGCTGTGCGAAGGCAATCGACGTCGGATCGTGCTGGAGCCGGCGCCGAAGTTCCTCGATTCGGGATTGCTCAGCCACGATTCGACCCGTGTGTTGGTCGTGCCCCGGCAGACCTCGCCGATGTCACCATGCCGACTGCCCACTCCCGCCCCCGCCCCGCGGTCCTACGTCGTCTTCGGATCGGCCCAGTCGGCGAAGTCGATGCTGATGCTCGTCGCCACGGTTACCGAGTGACCGGCCTGGTCGTGTCCGCTGAACGTCACGTGGGCCACGACGACGATGTGGTCGGCGGTCCCCTCGAGCGCCACCAGCGGCGCCACGCCCTTGGCCTGCGCATTCACGAGGACGAACGGCACGGTCGTGGAGGATGTCGTCACCGTCGCGGTCAGCGCGCCGTCGAACGACGCGGGCACAGCCGTGCCTCCGTCCGACCGCACGTAATCGACGTGATAGCCGGTCAGGGTGATCGTGTTCGTGTCGGTCGGCGTCACGCCCGAGGACGTGTCCTTCATCGCCACGTGCATCGCCACCTGCCCGGGGTCGGAGAAGAGGGTCGGCGTCCCCGACTCAATCGTCAGCACATCGGACGCCAGCATGGTCGAGAACGCCGTCGGCGTCGCCCCCGACGCCGCGGTGAGCGAGTCGACGATGAGATAGGATGAGCCGTTCCCCTGCTGCATCATGCTGTGGCCGCACGACGCGCTGACAGCGAGCGCCAGCACGGCTAGCGCCGCGGCCGCCGTCCGACGGGAGATTCGCGAAAGAGACCTCGTCACCTTCTGCCTCCTGCCGTTACTTGATCCGCATCACGCGCGGCGTGATGAAGATCAGGAGTTCTTCGTCCGAATCGCTGACCGTATCGGACTTGAACAGCCACTTCAGCAGCGGGATCCGGCCCAGCCCCGGGACCCGGTAGTCGGTCCGGTTGTTCTGCTGGGAGGTGATGCCGCCGATGACCGTCGTCGCGCCGTTCTGCACCAGCACGGTGGTCGTCGCACGCTGCGTGTTGATCGCGATGTTGCCGTTCGCCTGGACTGCGCCGGCCGACCCGTTGTCCACGTCCACCCTCAAGAGGACCGTGTCGGCCGGGGTGATGCGCGGCGTCACCTCGAGCGTCAGCGCGGCCGTCTTGAACTCCACCGTCGGCATCGGCTGCTGGACGACGACGCCCTGCTGGCCGGAAGTGGGCGGAGCGATGGTGGTGGTATAGGGGATCTCCTGGCCACGCGCGATGCGCGCCGTCACGTTGTTCTGCGTCACGACCCGCGGCTGCAAGAGCACCTTGATGAGGCCTTCGTTCTCGAGCGCCTGCAGCGACGCGTTCAGGTTGAGCCCGCCGTTGACGCTGCCCAGGACGATGCTGGCCACGTTGGGCAGCGTCGCCGTGCTCCCCGAGGGGTTGACGGTGATGTTGCCGGTGACCGTGTTGGGGAACGCCGCGCCGGTGGTGTTGCCGAGCTCCGGCGTCGCCTGCCCGAGGAAGCCCCAGTTCACGCCGAGCTGGTGGGCGAACGTCTTCGACGTCGAGACGATGCGCGCCTCGATCTCGACCTGGCCTTCCGACTGATCGAGCGAGTTGAGCAGCGCTTCGGCCTTCGCGAGGTAGATCGGCAGGTCGTTGATGACCACGGTGTTGGTGCGCCTGTCGACCGAGACGGTCCCCCGGCTCGACAGGGCGTTGCCCTTGAGCAGCGGGGCGAGCTCCGTCGCCTCGGCGTAATTGAGCGCCTTGGTCATCACTTTCAATTCGCCCGACAGCGCCTGTTCGTCGGCCAGCTTGCGCTTGGCCGTCTCCTCGTCGGAGAGGACGGTGATGGGCGCGACCCGGACGATCGACCCGTCGACGACGTAGCCGAGCTTGTTGGCGCGCAGGATGTTCTCGAGCGCCTGGTCCCACGGCACGTCACGCAGCGACACGTCGACCGTCCCCTGGACCGCCGGGTCGATCACGAGGTTGAGCCCGCTGATCTCGGAGAAGGTGCGGAGCACCGCACGCAGGTCCGCGCCCTGGAAGTCGAGAGTGACCGGGTGGCCCGTGTAGCGGCGCACCGTTCCGGTCGAACCTGGCGACAGCGTCTGCATCGCCGACGACCCGCTCACCTGGACGAGCGGCGGCGTGGTCGGGCGGGCGCCCGCCTGGCCCTCCCCCGAGGGCGCGGCCGCCAGCGTGTCGCTTTGCCGTGACGGCCGGGCCGCCGAGGGCTCGTCGGGCACGACGTCGACCTCGATCAGATTGCGCTCGCTGTGCACGGTGTGCCGCGCCGGCGCGGCCAGCATGACGCGCACGCGGGCGACCGCCGCCCCGTCGGAGCCGACGGCGTCCTCCACCGTCACAGCCGCCACGGGGCCGGCCGGCGCGGATGCCACGCGGTTGGAGACGCCCGCCGTCGTCGCGTTTCGGAGGTCGACGAGCACCGTCAGCGGGTCGGGCCGGCTGGTCACATAGGCGACCGGTTCCGAGGCCTCGAGCACCACGGACGCACCGTGCACGCTGGCTCTCGCCGAAATGCTGTTGAGCCGCGCGTGCGGACGCGCCGGCTCGACAGCCGCGAACCCGGCCATCACCGTACAGGCCGCCAGGGCCACCACGAGCCCCGCCCAGACGCCGGCTCGGTGACCAGCCATCGGATTCGTCCCCTTCAACCTCGCCGTTCCCCGGAAAGTCGAGTTGTGCCGCATCTACTTGACCTCTTCGACCGCGCGCAGCGTCTTGCGGATCTCCCGTAGCTTGGCGTGCGACAGCGGGTCGCCCACCTCCTGGAGAATCAGCACACTGTCAGCGGTGATCGCCTTCACGACCCCGTCAGCCAATCGATCGGTTGCGTGCAGGATGTACTGGCGCGTGCCGCCCGGCCCAACGACGATGGCCACGAAACTGCCGCGACTCTGGAGGATCCCCTTGACCATGAGATCGACCGTGTAAAGGCCGGCGAGGCCCGCGACCTTGGTGTTCTCACGCGGGCCGCCTCCCGGGTTCCACAGACTCACGAACGGATCGCGTCGTCCTTCCGCGCGGTAGGTGTAGGTCGACGGCCCCTCGGCTTCCGCCGGCGCGGTCGACGGCTTCGCCGCCGGCGGCTGAACCGGGAGTCCCGGTGCGGGGGACGCGGGCCCGGCCGGCTGCGCGGTTTGTGCCGCGGGCGGCCGGCCGGCCGACTGGGCCGGGGCGAGCGATGCCGCCAGGAGCACGGCTAGCACCGCCAGGGGGAACCGAAGATGACGTGTCATGGGCGCACGCCTCCGGCAGATGCCGCCGGCGCCGCGGGCGTCTGCTGCCCGGGGATCGCGGCCGGCGCTTTGTTCTCGAGCAGGATGTAGGTCGTCGCCGTGCAGGAGACCGAGATGGTCGACGCCGGCTCCTGGCGGTCCTTGGCCCTGATGTTCACGTCGCTCATGTGGATGATGCGCGGGAACTTGCTCACCCGGTCGAAGAACAGCGCGAGATTGTGATACGACCCGTCGAGCTCGAGCGCGATCGGCACCTCGGCGTGCAGTTCCTTGGGGATCATCGTGGGCGACGGCTTGAACCGGCGGATGGTCAGGTTCGACTGGACGGCCAGCATCTGCAGCCGCCTGAGCAAGTCGGCCATGTCCTTTTCTTCCGGCAGGACGGTTCTGAGCGTCTCGAGCCGCGTCTCGAGCTCGGCGACCTCGGCGCGGAACTGCGGCAGCCGACGGGCAATCGCCTGCCCCTTGCTGATGTCGGCCTGCAGCGCGTCGAGCTTGCGCTGGCGCTGCGCCATCTCGGCCTGCGCCGGCGACACGTACAGGTAAAAGAATGTGACCAGTCCGGCCACCGCCAGCCCGGCGAACAATCCCACCTGTCCGTACCACGGCAGCTTGCTTATTGTCCCAGCCACGTGTCTCTTTCCTCCGCGGCCACCGCCGCTTGGCTCCCCGAGCAAGACCGTCCTGCCCCGCCCGCACGGTCCCGCCGGGCCGACGCGAGTCTAGGTGCCCGGCGTGACGAACGTCGCTTTCATCGAGAACTTGTTCGGAGCGGGCCCTCCACCCGACGGCGCCTGCTCCGACTGGCTCTCCAGGATCTCCACCGGCTTGAAGTAACCCGTCGCCTTCAGGTTGTCCGCGAAATCCGACAACGCCGTCAGCGATGTGCACCGCCCGGAGATCATCAGGTCGGCCCCCTGCTGCTTCACTTCGGTGAGCCACAGCAGGTCGGGCACGCTGCGGCTAAGCTCGTCGAGCATGCGCACGGGGCCCTCGCGGCCCTTGCGCAGCTCCTCGATGAGGCTCACCCGCTGCAACAACTGCGCGCGGCGCACCTCGTAGGCCTGGACCTGCTGGATGAGCCCCCGCAGACGCGCCGTCTCCTTCTGGCTCGTCACGATGTCGGCTTCGATCTGGCGGCTGTGGAGCGCGAGCGCCCAGTACCACAGCCCGATGCCGAGCACTGTCACGAGCATGATCAGGACGCACACGACTGTGGTCTTGCGCTGCTGGCCCTCCCCGCCGAGGCCGATGTCGAAGGCGCGGCGTCTGACGCGGTCGCGGTCCGCGGCGATCAGGTTGATGCGAATCATCGGTCGCCTGCCCGTCTGAGTGCGAGCCCGACGGCGACGGCGGCGGTCGCGGCCACATCGTCGGCGCTGCCGACCCCGAACCGACCGCTGTCGAACTCGATCCGCCTGAACGGGTCGAGCCAGTCGATCGGCGTGCCGAACCGAGCCGACAGCCGTTCGACCAGTCCATCCACACGCGACGCGCCGCCGCTGACCATCATCTGGTCGATCTGATCAGACGCCGCCGTCGCCTTGAAGAAATCCAGCGTCTTCTGGATCTCGAGCAGCAGGTTCTCGGTCACCGTTCGCAGGATCGGTGCGACGTCGGCCGCCTCGATCCCGTCCACCGGCTCCCCCTTCTTCGCGCGCTCGGCCCGCTCGAACGACAGGCCCAGCTCCTTCTGCAGCGCCTCGGTGAAGGCGTTGCCCCCCATCGAGATGTCGCGCGTGAACAACGACTGCCCGCCCGACACGATGTTCACGTTCACGCCGCTCGCGCCGGCGTTCAGCAGCGCGACGACGGCGCCGGGGTCGACGTCGTAATTCGCCTCGTAGACGTTCTGCACCGCGAAGGCGTCGACATCGACCACGATCGGCGTCCGCCCGGCCTGCCTGATGACATCGGTGTAGTCGGCGATCTTGTCCTTCTTCGCCGCGACGAGCAAGACCTCCATGTTCCCCTTGGCGCCGCCCGACGGCGTCGAGAGGATCTGGTAGTCGAGGTTCACGTCCGCGATGTCGAAGGGGATGTACTGCTCGGCCTCCCACTGGATCGACTCGGAGAGCTCCGCCTCGTTCATCACCGGCAGGGTGATCTTCTTGACGATCACCGAATTGCCGGAGAGCGACGCGACGACCTCGCGGGTCTTGATGCGGGAGGAGGCAAAGAGGCGGTCGAGCGCGCCGGCCACGGCCGTCGCGTCGATGATCGCGCCGTCGACGATGGTATCGCCAGGCACCGGCTCGGTCCCGAAACCGACCACTTTGTAGGAGTGGCCGGCGGGGCGGAGTTCCACCACCTTGACGGCGCTCGACCCGATGTCGAGCCCTGCGACAGGTCTGTTTCTGGCAAACACGCCATGCCCTCTTCGTCGAAGCCGGCCGCGGACACGCGGACGGACACGTTCCAACGAGCGCAATCCCGATGCCAACCGGGCACCGGGCGGGGTCGACTCGAATCCGGCGCGATTCACGACGAAAACGGCGATCAGCCGCCGCCCGCCCGCTGATGTTCCCGCCGGGACCGACCCGGCCGATCACGGTTCCGTCAGTTGACAATCCCCTTTCGCACTTTTGCAATCGGTCGCAGGGCGCCCGTGATCTGGCGGTCCACTGCCCCGCCACCCGTCGCCCCGCGGGTCCGTCAGCCCCGAGGGCGGAGGGCCGCCTGGCGCTCGTCGAACCCGGTTGGACTCGGTGTCCCTGGCGGGCCGCCAAGTCCGTGGGGGTGACTCTATCACGGTTGGGCCAGAACGGTTGCACGCTTCTTCACAGGCTTGACAGTAACGCCAGGGCTGGCTATCATTTGGGTTTGCCGTCGTTTCAGAAACACCCACAGGGAACGGTGCGATGCGGACGTTTACGCCAAGCGCGGACAAGATCGACAGACAGTGGCACGTGATTGACGCCGGGGACCGGGTGCTGGGGCGGGTTGCGTCGGTGGCGGCGAAGCTGCTTCAGGGCAAGCACAAGGCCTCCTACACGCCCTTCCTCGATACGGGCGACCACGTCATCGTCATCAACGCGGCCCAGGTGAAGCTCACCGGCCGCAAGGAAGAGCAGAAACTCTACCGCTACCACAGTGGCTACGAGGGCGGCCTGCGCGAAGAGCGAGCGAAGGACGTTCGCCAGAAGAGCCCGGTGCGGATGGTGGAAGAGGCGATTCGGGGCATGCTGCCGAAGTCGAAGCTCGGCGACGCCATGTTTCGCAAGCTGAAGGTCTACCGCGGCGCGGACCATCCGCACGCCGCGCAGAAGCCAACCCAGTTCAAGGTAGCCTAACGTGTCAGTCATCCAGTATTACGGGACCGGCCGGCGCAAGACCTCGGCCGCACGCGTCTTCCTGCGGCCCGGCAAGGGCGGCATCAGCGTCAACCGTCGTCAATTCGACGACTACTTCCCCACCGAGGCGCTTCGGGTCCAGGTGCGCCAGCCGCTGCTGCTCACCGAGACGGCCGACAAGTTCGACATCCTCGCCACCGTCGTCGGGGGCGGCGTGGCCGGTCAGGCGGGAGCCATCCGCCTCGGCATCTCCCGCGCGCTGTGCGAGTACAACGCGGAGCTGCGGGGACGCCTCAAGAAGGAAGGGCTGTTGACGCGCGACTCGCGCGCCAAGGAGCGGAAGAAGTACGGCATGGCTGGCGCGCGCAAGCGCTTCCAGTTCAGCAAACGTTAACTGTCTCTTTTTCGAACCGAAGGTGGAGGGCGCTTGTCCGGGATCGCCATGAAAGAGCTGCTGGAGGCCGGGGTCCACTTCGGCCACCAGACCAAACGCTGGAACCCGAAGATGAAGGAGTTCATCTTCGGCGAACGCAACGGGATCTACATCATCGACCTCGGGAAAACAGCGAAGCTGTTCCGAGAGGCCGAGGAGTTTATCACGCGGCTGGCGTCGGAAGGCGGCACCGTCCTGTTTGTCGGCACCAAGCGGCAGGCCCAGGACGCGATCGCCGAAGAGGCGCAGCGCAGCGGGATGTTCTTCGTCAACCAGCGCTGGCTGGGCGGCCTGCTGACCAACTTCGCCACGATCCAGCGCAGCCTCGGCCGGCTGCGTGAGCTCGAGACGATGGCCACCGACGGGCGGTACGACACGCTGTCGAAGAAGGAGGTCGCGCGGCTCGAGAAGGAGAAGCGCAAGCTCCAGAAGAACCTCGACGGCATCCGCCTGATGGCGAAGCTGCCCGACGCGGTCTTCGTGGTCGACACCCACAAGGAGAAGATCGCGGTCGACGAGGCCCGGAAGCTCAAGATCCCGGTCATCGGCGTGGTCGACACCAACAGCGACCCCGACGAAGTGGACTACGTGATCCCCGGCAACGACGACGCGCTTCGCGCCATCCGGCTGTTCGCCTCGCGGCTGGCCGACGCCATCCTCAGCGGGCGCGGCGTCCGGGAGGCGGTGCACGCCGAGTCGGCCGCCGACGCGGACGCGGCTGCCGACGCCCAGCGCGGCGCGCGCAGCGTGCGCCGCCCGCGGCCCGAGCCCCCCCCGGCGCCGACGCCGGCCCTGGCGTAGCGCGCGGTTCGAGGACAATCACCGTGTAGGGGTGGGTTCGCGGACCTGCCCCTACAATTTTTTTGTACGGCACGAAAGGAACGTCATGGCTATCACGGCAGAACAGGTCAAGATCCTGCGCGACCGCACCGGCGCAGGCATGATGGAATGCAAGGCTGCGCTCACCGAGACCAGCGGCAACGTCGAGGAGGCCATCACGGTGCTGCGCAAGCGCGGGCTCGCCAAGGCCGCGTCGCGCAGCGGCCGCGCCACCAGGCAGGGCGCCGTCGGCACCTACATTCACATGCCGGTCGCCGAGGGCTCGGGCCCGTTCGGGTTCGCCAAGCTCGGCGTCCTCGTCGAGGTCAACTGCGAGTCCGACTTCGTCGCCAAGACCGACGACTTCAAGACACTCGTCAAGGAACTCGCCATGCAGGTGGCGGCTGCCGACCCGAAGTGGATCAGCCGCGAGCAGGTCCCGGCCGACGCCGTCGAGAAGGAGAAGGAGATCTACCGGGCGCAGATGGCCGACTCCGGCAAGCCCGCGCCGGTCATCGAGAAGATCGTCGAAGGCAAGCTCGGCAGCTTCTACGAGCGCGTCTGCCTGCTCGACCAGGTCTCGGTGCGCGACGGCTCGATCAAGGTGTCGCAGATGATCGCGGCCGCCGCGGCCAAGACCGGCGAGAACATCACCGTGTCCCGCTTCGCGCGCTTCAAGCTCGGTGAGGGCGCCGAGTAGCTCGGAGGATTCAGGAGCCGGGAGTCAGGATTCAGACTGCCGGTTCCTGACTCCTGAATCCCGAATCCTGAATCCCGCCCCTCCTTTTCCGTTCTATAATCCCCTCCTGTATGCCTGACTCGCCCGCGACGCCTGCCTACCGACGCATTCTCCTCAAACTGTCCGGCGAAGCGCTCATGGGGGAGCAGGCCTACGGGATCGACCCGGCGGTCGCCACCCAGATCGCCCGGGACGTCGCCGAGGTCCAGGGGCTCGGCATCGAGGTGGCCATCGTCATCGGCGGGGGCAACATCTTCCGCGGCGTCGCCGCCAGCGCCCGCGGCACCGATCGCGCGACGGCCGACTACATGGGCATGCTGGCCACCTGCATCAACGCGCTCGCGCTGCAGGACGCGCTGGAGCACGAGGGCGTGACGACCCGAACGCTCGCGGCCATCGAGATGCGCGCGATCGCCGAGCCGTTCATCCGGCGCCGCGCGGTGCGCCACCTCGAGAAGGGCCGCGCCGTGATCTTCGCGGCCGGCACGGGCAATCCGTACTTCACGACCGACACCGCCGCCGCCCTGCGCGCGATGGAAATCAAGGCCGACGTCCTGCTGAAGGCCACCAAGGTCGACGGCATCTACACCGCGGACCCGGTGAAGGTCCCCGACGCGCAGCGGTTCGAGACGATTTCCTACCTCGACGTCGTCATCCGGGGCCTCGAGGTGATGGACGCCACCGCGATCTCGCTGTGCAAGGACAACCGGATGCCGATCATCGTCTTCAACCTGCGGACGCCGGGCCACCTGAAGCGGGCCGTGCTCGGCGAGCGCGTCGGGTCGTTGATCACCGCGGACTGAGTCGACCGACTCACGTCGCAACACGTGCACCTGTCGGAGCTGACACATGGAAGTGAACGACCTCAAGAGCCTCAATGCGGAAGTGAAGAAGCGGATGACGGGGGCCATCGAGCACCTGCGCCACGAGCTGGCCGGCGTGCGGACCGGGCGCGCCAGCACGGGCATCCTCGACCCGGTGCACGTCGAGGCGTACGGCACGCGGATGCCGCTCAACCAGCTGGCGTCGCTGTCGGTGCCGGAGCCGACGATGCTCATCGCCCAACCGTTCGACCCGTCGCTGATGGGCGCCATCGAGAAGGCGATCCGCGCGTCCGACCTCGGGTTGAACCCGAACAACGACGGCAAGGTGATCCGCATCCCGGTCCCGCCGCTGACCGACGAGCGGCGCAAGGAGCTCTCGCGCCACGTCCACAAGATGGCGGAGGAAGCGCGCAACGCCGTCCGCACCGTGCGGCGCGACGCCAACGATCGGCTCAAGAAGCTGGCCAAGGACAAGCAGGTGTCCGAGGACGACGAAAAGCGCGGCCTCGAAGAGGTCCAGAAGATCACCGATCAAGAAATCAAGCTCGTCGACGACTTGCAGAGCAAGAAGGACGCGGAGCTGCTGTCCCGCTAGGGCCCGCACATCCAGGGCGCCGGGGCCCCGGCCGTCAGGCCGGCCGCCCCGGGGCCGATTCGACCGCCGCCTCCCCACTGCCCAGCCCCCGTCGCCCCGCTCCCCGTCGAGGGCAGCCGCGAAGATCGAGGGGGCGGTAAGCCACGGGCCCCCAGCAGTCGTAATTATCAGGGGGTTCCTATCGTCACGCCCCCGGACAGCCCACGTTCCGTGACCATCACGCTCTCATCGGACTGGCAATGCTGAATCACACTCGTCACGCACTCATCATGTTTATCTCGCTGGCTCTGCCTGTGGCCGGCTGTTCGTCATCTTCCCAGACCGGCGCGTCGGCCAACTCGGGCGGCCGGGGTGGCGGCCGCGGCGCCGGCGGACCGGTCCCGATCGTCTCCACACGCGTCGAGCAGAAACCGATGCCGGTCACGCTCGCGGCGGTTGGCGCGGTCGAGAGCATCGCCAGCGTCCAGATTCACTCGCAGGTCACCGGCCAGCTGAGCACCATCCACTTCGTCGAAGGCCAGGACGTCGAGACGGGACAACCGCTGTTCAGCCTCGACCCGCGCCCCTTCGAGGCCGCGCTCCAGCAGGCCGAAGCGGTCACGGCCCGGGACAGCGCCACCTGGCAGAACGCGCAGGACCAGAGGACGCGGCTCGAGAACCTCTTTCAGCGCGGGCTGGTCTCGCGGGATCAATTCGAGGCCCAGCGCGCCAGCGCCGATGCGCTGGCGGCGACGGTCGCCGCCGACACGGCCGCGGTCGCCAGCGCGCGGCTGAACCTGCAGTTCACCGAGATCAAGGCCCCGATGTCCGGGCGCACCGGCTCCCTGGGCGCGCATGTCGGCGACCTCATCAGGGCCAACGATACCAACGCGCTGGTCGTGATCAATCAGATGTCGCCCATCTACGTGTCGTTCTCGGTACCGGGGCGCTACCTCGTGGACGTCCGACGCTACCAGGCGCGGCAACCGCTGCAGGTGAGCGCCGTCACGCCCACCGGCCTCGATCGCCCCGAACCCGAGGTCCAGGCCACGCCCGGCACAACGGTGGCGGCCGCTCAAGGCGACCGCCGGACGGCCGCCGGCACCGCAAGAGGCACGGTCACCTTCATCGACAACACCGTGGACCCGACGACCGGGACGATCCGCCTGAAGGCCACGTTCGCGAACGCGGACCGTCATCTGTGGCCAGGCACCTTCGTGCAGGTCGCCCTGGAGCTGACCACCGACCCGAGCGCCCTGGTGGTCCCCGCCGTCGCGGTGCAGACGTCACAGGACGGCCAGTTCGTCTACGTCGTCAAGCCCGATCGGACGGTCGAGATGCGTCCGGTGACGGTCGACCGGCAGCAGGGAGATCAGCTGGTGATTGCCAGCGGCGTCAGCGCCGGCGAGACCGTTGTCACCGACGGACACCTCCGACTCACGCCCGGTGCGCGGGTGGTCGAGCGCGGCGGGGCGGCGCCCGCCGCCGGCCCGGCCGAGAGCCGGGCCGGCAGGAGCCCGCAGGGTACACAGGGCCGCCAGGGCAGCCGGTAGGCGGAGGTCGACATCATGAACTTCGCCGAACCGTTCATCCGCCGCCCTGTCGCCACCACGCTGCTCGTCCTGTCGATCCTCATTTTCGGCATCATGGGCTACCGGTTGCTGCCGGTCAACGACCTGCCGACGATCGACTTCCCCACCATCCAGGTCAGCGCCAGCCTGCCCGGCGCGAGCCCGGACACGATGGCGTCCTCGGTCGCCACGCCGCTCGAGAAGCAGTTCTCGACCATTGCCGGGGTCAGCTCGATCAGTTCGAGCAACACGCAGGGCTACACGAGCATCACGCTCCAGTTCGATCTCAGCCGGTCGATCGACGCCGCCGCGCAGGACGTGCAGTCGATGATCGCCCGCGCGCAGCGCCAGCTGCCCCCGGGCATGCCCGCGCCGCCGTCCTATCAAAAGGTCAACCCGGCCGACTCGCCCGTCCTGTACCTGACGCTGAGCTCGCCGACGCTGCCGCTGTCCCAGCTCGATCGCTACGCCCAGAACCTGCTGGCCGAGCGCCTCTCGATGATCACCGGCGTGGCCCAGGTGAACGTCTACGGCTCGCAGAAGTTCGCCGTGCGCGTGGACGTCGATCCGATGCAGCTCGCCGCGCGCCTGATCGGCATCGACCAGGTGGCGGGGGCCATCGTCAACGCCAACGTGAACCTGCCGACCGGCACGCTGTTCGGCCCCAATCGCAACGTCGTCGTACAGGCTTCCGGCCAGCTGATGGCCGCCGACGACTACAAGGGCATCGTCATCGCGTGGCGCAACGGCAGCCCGGTTCGCCTGAGCGAGGTCGCCCACGTGTACGACGGCGTCGAGAACGAGCGGAACGCCGGCTGGTACAACGGCGCCCGCACGATCTACCTCGCCATCCAGCGCCAGCCCGGAACCAACACCGTCGAGGTCGTCGATCGGATCAAGGCCGTGCTGCCACAGCTCGAGCAGCAGCTCCCTGCCTCGGTGCAGCTGCGCGTGCGGAGCGACCGCTCCATTCCGATCCGCGACTCGGTCGACGACGTCAAGTTCACGCTGCAGCTGACGATCGCGCTCGTCGTGCTGGTGATCTTCCTCTTCCTCCGCAACTTCTCGGCGACGGTGATCCCCAGCCTGGCGCTGCCCTTCTCGATCGTCGGCACCTTCGCGGTGATGTACGTGCTCGGCTACAGCCTGGACAACCTGTCGCTGATGGCCCTCACGCTCTCGGTCGGCTTCGTCGTCGACGATGCGATCGTGATGCTCGAGAACATCGTCCGCCACATGGAGATGGGCAAGCCGAGGCTGGAGGCCGCGCTGGACGGCTCGAAGGAGATCGCCTTCACCATCGTCTCGATGACGCTGTCGCTCGCCGCGGTGTTCATCCCGGTGCTGTTCATGGGCGGCGTGGTCGGCCGGCTGATGCACGAGTTCGCCGTCACCATCGGCGCGGCCATCCTGGTCTCCGGCCTCGTCTCACTGACGCTGACGCCCATGCTGTGCAGCCGGTTCCTCAAGGCGCCGCATGCGGTCGCGCACGGCTGGTTCTACAACGTGATGGAGCGGATGTTCGACGCCTGGCTGCGCGGCTACTCGTGGTCGCTGCTCCAGACGATCCGGTGGAAGGGCACGACGATGGTGGCCTCCGGCCTGCTGCTGGCGGGCACGGTCTACCTGTTCACGATCATCCCGATGGGCTTCATCCCGAGCGTGGACACGGGGCAGCTCAGCGGCCAGATCGAGACGGCCCAGGGGCTCGGGTTCGACGCCACGGTCGCGCGCCTGAAGGACGTCATGAACATCCTCGCGCACGATCCCAACGTCGCGGGCTACACGGCGAACGTGGGCGGGTCCGGCGGCCGGCTGAACGTCGACCTCAAGCCGCGCGCCGACCGCGCGCTCACGGCCGACGAGGTGATTGAGACGCTGCGGCCGAAGTTCTCGCGGATCCCGGGGATCCGGGTCTTTCTCGTGAACCCGCCGTCCATCCGCATCGGCGGGATGATGACCCGTAGCCAGTATCAGTACACGCTGCAGGACCCCGACACCGACGAGTTGTACCGCGCCGCGCCCCGGTTCGAGGCCGCGCTGCACGCGATCGACGGGATCGAGGACGTCACTTCGGATCTGCAGATCCGCAATCCGCAGCTCAACGTCGACCTCGACCGGGATCAGATCGCCGCGCTCGGCCTGACGGCCAATCAGGTGGAGTCGGCCCTCAACTCGGCGTACGGGACCGAGCAGGTCTCCCAGATCTACGCGCCCGAGGACCAGTACCTGGTCATCTTGCAGGTGGCTCCGGCCTACCAGCGCGATCCCACGGCCCTCTCGCTGCTCCACCTGACCACGCCGGC
The DNA here is from genome assembly GCA_963727765.1 of uncultured Acidobacteriota bacterium. Taxonomy (GTDB): domain Bacteria; phylum Acidobacteriota; class Vicinamibacteria; order Vicinamibacterales; family Fen-181; genus FEN-299. Next base: position 165,051 of record CAVSGZ010000009.1, on the reverse strand, counting down.
CGGCAGCCTGGTGCCGCTCTCGACGGTGGTGAGGACGAAGGAGACGGTCGGCCCGCTCTCGGTGAACCATACCGGCCAGCTGCCCTCGGTCACCTTGTCGTTCAACCTGCAGCCGGGCGTGGCGCTCGGCGACGCGGTGGCGCGCGTCCAATCGGTGGCCGCCGAGACTCTGCCGGCCACGATCTCCGGCAGTTTCCAGGGCACGGCGCAGGCATTCCAGGACTCGATGACGGGCCTTGGCTGGGTGCTCGCCCTCGCGATCTTCGTCATTTACGTGGTGCTGGGCATCCTCTACGAGAGTTTCATCCACCCGCTGACGATTCTGTCGGGGCTGCCGTCGGCCGGCTTCGGCGCGCTGCTGACGCTGCTCATCTTCAAGTACGACCTGAACATCTACGCCTTCGTCGGCGTCATCATGCTCGTCGGTCTCGTGAAGAAGAACGGCATCATGATGATCGACTTCGCGATCGAAGCACGGAAGCGGGAGAACCTCAGCCCGTCCGAGGCCATCTACCAGGCCTGCCGGGTGCGCTTCCGCCCGATCATGATGACGACGATGGCGGCGCTGATGGGGACGCTGCCGATCGCGCTCGGCATGGGCGCCGGCTCGGAGGCGCGCCGACCGCTGGGGCTGTCGGTGGTGGGTGGCCTGCTGGTCTCGCAGACCCTGACGCTCTACGTCACGCCCGTCTTCTACATCTACATGGAGCAGTTCCAGGACTGGCTGGCGCGCCGCAAGGGGGCCAGGCAGTCCGCGCTCGAATCGGCGGCGGCCAGGTAATCGCCAGTCGGCCCGCCCTCAGAACATCCACCGCAGCGTCGCCTGCACGGTGCGCCCGGGCTCGGGGTAGCCGTCAGCGCGCCAGTAGGTACTTGTCGAACGCATTGAAGACGCCCAGCTCGGCGTCGACGCCGTGGCCGACGAGCCAGACGCCCTTGAGGTCGAGTACGGCGAACGAGGGCGCGTCGAGGTAGTGGCCGCCTTCGTTCTGCGTGCGGCGGCCCGCCTCGAAGTCCACGTTGGCGACGGCCTGCACGAAAGCCACGGGCGTGGCGACGAGCGACACCCGGCCCTTGTGCCTCGGCGTCTCGACAAGCGGCGTCGTCGGGGAACTGATGTTCTCGCGGTGCAGGTAGGTGTAGTTGACGCCGAAATCGACCTTCGGCAGCAGGTGCGTGCGCATGTCGAGTTCGACGCCGGAGTTGGACGCCTCGCCGAAGTTCTGGTTCTGCACGAGGTTCGGCTGCAAGTAGACCGACTGGATGAGGTCCGTGATCCGGGCGTGGAACGCGCTGGCCTGGAACGACGTCTTCGAGCCGAGTGTTCCCTGATAACCGGCCTCGACCGTCACGTCGTGCTCGGCCTTGAGGTCCGGGTTCGGCGTGGCGGTGCCGAACTTGTACGAGTAGCGGTCCTTCAGCGAGGGCATGCGGGTCTTCCGCGACACGGTGAACCTCACCTGGCCGGTCGGGACCGCATAGAACAGGCCGGCCTGCGGGTTGACGCCGCTCGAGCTGCCACACGAGGTCGTGCCTGCCTGGCACAGGGTCAGCAGGTCGATCAACTGCCCCGAATTGTAGGTCTCTGCGCGCCCGGTCGACTGCCAGTCGATGCCGAGGCCGGCCACCAGCGAGAGCTTCGACGCCAGCAGCCAGGTGTCTTCAGCCCCGACGGAGAAGATGCGCCCATCGAAGTGGCTGGCGGGGCTGCCGACGTTGTGATCCTCGTGCTCGTCTCTCTTGACGTGCCCGGCGGCCCGCAACGTGTGCTGGCCGATTGTCGTGCCCCACTCGACCGACCCGCCGTAGGTGTGGTCCGCGTACAGGCTTTGGAACGACGACGACTTGTTCTGCGTCGTATACGTCTTGTCGTCGTAGGCGTAGAGCGCGTTGTCGTAGGTGTCGTAGAAGCCCCGAACCCGGAGGTAGCTGGCCGAGCCCAGGTGTTTGTTCGCGATCACGTACACACTGTCCTTGTCCCAGTACGGCCACTGCCAGTAGCGGATCTTCACCGAGGTGTCGGTTCCGGCGTACGGCGGATTCCCCTTTTCGCCGCGCTGGCCTACGTAGCTGATCGCGTACTCGTCGGTCCCGTTGGGCGTCCAGCCCAGCTTCACGTTGAACCTGGCGTCCCGCGCCTCCGCGTTCACACGGTCGCCTGACGGCTGAATCGCGACCGGGGTGAACCCGTCCGCGAGCGGGAACGTGGCACTCCTCATGTACGACGCGCCGCCCTGGAGGTAGAACTGCCCGAACGTCGTCCCTAGGTTGAGGTAGCCCTGCCCCGCCGGGCCGCTGCCGTAACTGCCGCCCGCAATCCCGTCGATCTTGCCGCTCGGTCGACGCGAGACGATGTTGATGGCGCCGCCGAGCGTGTTCGGGCCGTACAGCACGGAGGTGAAGCCCTTCGACACCTGCACCTCGGAGACGTCGAACGTCGTGAAACGGGTGAGGTCTGCGTAGCCGTCGTAGGGGGTGTAGATCGGAATGCCGTCGATGAACAGCGGCACCTGCCGCATGTCGAACCCGCGGACGTAGACCGTCGTCTCGTTGCGCGAACCGATGCGCGTGAAGCTCACGCCCGGCGCGAGCGCCAGGGCCTGGGCCAGCGTGTTGCGGTCGTGGGCGCGCAGGTCGGTCGAGTCGAGCAGCGAGGCCCCGGCGGGCGTGGCCTCCGCGGTCGCGGCTGTGGCCATCGCCGCCGTGACCGCGACGTCCACGCGTCCGAGGTAGAATGCCCCCTCCCCTTCCTCCCTCAGCGCGCTGCTGATCCGCGAGAGCACCGACCGGATGCGGCCGACTTCGGCTGCCAGGTCGGCAATCGCCGAAGCGCCCTCCGAGGGGGTCAGCCAGACGTCCCCGCTCTCTTGCGCCGGCTTGAACGTCGTCAGCCAGGTTGCGATCTCCGTCCGCAGGATCGCCACGTCGGCGGCCAAGCGGGTCCGGCCCTCGCTGTCGCCGGCGGCCAGGCGGCCGAGCCTCGATTCGACCTGCGCGAGGCGCTGCTGCCACGCCCCGACCGGATCATCCTCCGCGCGAGATACGGCCGCAAACGCCAGAAGTGCCGCCAGCGCACAGACGGCAGCGGTCAGGAACGGCGCACGAACATGAACACCGAACAGCCGACGCTCCATGGACAGATGCTCCTCCGCCGCAATCGGGCCGGGGACCACGATCCTTCGACCCGCGTACACCACATCGATCGCGGGGGTCTCGAGCGACCGCGCCTGACGGCGGCCGGGGACGGCCGCCCTGCGTGGGTGACGACGATACCGCGGAGCGGATCGATGAGGGAAACGATAAGATTTCTCTGGTACTATGAGAGACATTCATTACGTGACGGGCCGTCCAGGAGGGCCGACATGGGCAGCGAACGCACGCGGCTGGAGTTGAACCGGCTCCGCATCTTCCTCGAGGCGACGCGCAGCGGCAACTACACCGCCGCGGGGCGGCGCCTGCACCTCACCCCGTCGGCCGTGAGCCACGCCATCCGCACGCTCGAGGACGCGGCGGGGCGGCGCCTGATCGAATGGCGGCACCGCCGGCTGGTCTTGACCGACGAGGGCGACTACGTCCGCGAGGTGTGCGAGCGGGTGTTCCAGGATCTCGACCAGGCGGAGCACGTGCTGACCACGCGCGCCGCCGGCGGCACGCAGGCGATCACGATCGGCGCCACGGTCGAGTTCGGCACGACCGTGCTCGTTCGCAAGCTCAGGCCGCTGCTCGAGGCGGCGCCCTGGCTCCGCCTGAACTTCAGGTTGGGGGACGACCTCGAGCCGCTCCTGCTCCGGGACGAGATCGACATTGCCGTCGACTGCGCGTCCCACACGCACCCGTCACTGACGGCCACTCGTCTGTTCCGGGAGAAGTACCTGATCGTCGCTTCCCCACGGTTCCTCCGCGCGCACCGCGTGCGGCGGCCGGTCGATCTCGAGCAGGTGCCGGTCATCTCGCTCGACCGCCAGGGCGAGTGGTGGTCCAACGCGCTGCGGTCGGTCCCAGGCCGCCAGCGGCCCGTGCTCCGGCAGATCATCGAAGTCAGTCAGGTCCGGGGCATGGTGCACGCCGCGCTCGAGGGCTACGGCGTCGCGCTGCTGCCGAAGTACACGGCGATCGGGAAAGTGGCCCGGCGCGAGCTGACGGCCCTCTTTCCGAGACTGCGCCTGCTCGAGGACTGGTTCTGCGTCTACCAGAAGCGCACCAGCGCCCTACGGCAGAAGAACCGGGTCGTCGCCGAGTTCCTGACCAGGATGGACGTCAGTGAATTCGGCGATGCGATCAGGGGGCCGAGGCGGCGGGCTCGACTCGAGGCGACGCGGGCACGAGCCGACTAGCAGTCGCCAGGGGCCGGGACACTCACTCCCTCCTCCTCGCACAGCTTCGCGAGCCGGGCGACGCTGCGCGCGTCACCGAAGTCCACGAGGCGGCCAAACGGCTGGCGGAGCAGGTCGACGAGATCGCGGGTCTGCGGGTCGGCAGCCGGGGGCAGCAACCGCGCGACGTCCGCGAGGTCCACGCGACTCAGCTTGAGCGGCAGGAAACTCGCGGCCGCGGCGGAGAGCCCCGGCAACTCACCCATCGCGCCAGACAGGATGACCTCCCGGGCCCGCGCCACGCGCTTCTCTCCCAGGGCATCGAGCACGCCCAGGTATTTCTGGTGCTGTACCCACTCGTTGATGAGGAACCCAATCTCGCCTGTCTGCAGGTGCTCCCAGAATGCCGCCGGCGATTTCGGGTCGAGCAGGCTGCCGACGACAAACGCCCCGGCGTGATAGCCGTACAGGCCGCGGCGCAGACAGGCCGACGCCGCCATCCGGAACAGGCGGATCTGGCGGTCGTCGGTCAGCAGCGCGAACGCGGTCATGTTGACCAGGTGCATGCCGAGCGTGGTCTCGAGCAGGCGCCGCACCAGGTTTTCGGCCCTCGCGTCGAAGCAGTGGTTGACGAACTCTCGCGCGCGATCCGGGTCGCCGCGCAACTCGCCGTACCGGATGGCGTGGCCGAGGTCCTCGAGGCTCTGGAAAAGGGAGGCGTCGACGCGCTCGAGGATCCGGCGGTACTCGCGGTAGTCGTCGGCCAGGCGCTCGAAGCGCGGCCGCTCGGCCGCGCTCAGCGCGACGGGCTCACCCGCCATGAACCGCAGCAGCCTCGCCGGGGCGAACACCGCACGGCCCGCGTAGAGCGTGCGGTGGCGGCTCGAGATGGTCACCCAGTCGCCCTCCCGCAACTCGCGGCCGGCCCCGTTCACCATCCGCCGGCCATCCGGGTCGATGCGCACGCCGTCGGCCTCGAGGTTCAGCAGCGCCGGGATCCCGAGATTCTGCGCGGTGGTCACGACGTGGATGGCCGCCGGGCTCAGGCTGCAGATGCCGCGCACTCTCTGCATGGCCATCGCGTCCTGGGGCGTGAAGCGCTCCTTGGCCAGGATCACGCGCATGGGGTCGGCGTGACCTGGTGCGGCCTCGGCTGCCGCTGAGAAGGAGAGGCGCCCGGTGACGACCGAGCGCGGCAGGACCGCGATGCCTCGCGCGAACGGCTCCAGCGTGTGAATCGAAGCCGGATCGATCGCATCCGATTCGATCTGGCGCACGTGGCACGGCTTGATCACCTCGCGGACGCGCTCGGCGCCGATCCGCCCATCGCGATGCAGGTCCATGACCGCCGTCAGCATCGCCGATCCGGTCATCTCGGCGGCATTGACCTGCAGGATCGTGAAGGTGCCGTGCACGCCGGTGAACTCCACCATCACCGGGGCGCGGAACATCTCCTCGAGCTGGAACAGCCGATTCCAAAAGTGGTACACCGCCGGGAACTCCGGCCTGGCCTCGTCGCGCGTCGAGAAGCGCGCTTCCTGCGGCACCAGCCGACCGGTCATCAGGTCTTCGCCAAACACCGTTTTCGCGTACTGCAGGAACACGCCCTTGCCGGTCGCCGGATCGCGGCTGTACAGGAGGCCGGCATACGACCGGTCGTCGATGACCGAGCAGACCATCCGCTGGAAGATCACGGCGGGATAGTGCAGGTCGCGACGCATGAAGTTCCGCAGGACGTCGAGATGGTCGGTGTAATAGCGATAGGCACAGTCGAGGAAGAAGCGGATCTGCCCGAACGCATCGCTCAGCAGGTGCGGCGCGCGCGCGGCGATCAGGTCCTCGATCCGGCCGACCAGGCGTTCGGTCTCGCCGCGCGTCAGGTCCGTTCTGAATTCCCCTTCGAGGGCGGCATAGGCCGTGGGATCGAGTGCCTCGAGAATCGTCTTTCGGTTGTTCAGCCGGATCCGCACCGCCCCGTCGATGCCGTAGCGGGCCGGCAGCCCCGGGATGAGGTCGGGCGTCAGCCCGACGTTGAGATAGGTGGGCATGAAGCCCGGGATGTACTCCGACACCGCCGACCGCATCGCAATCAGCAGCGGATGGCCGGGATCCCCGAGCCGGCGGCCGGTGAGCACTTCGAGATTGCCGACCACCTCGCGCACGGCCCGCTCGCGCTCGGCCGGCGGAAGGCCGAAGGCCTGGGCCGACAGGAGGTTGAAGTCGGCCGTCGCGAATCCCCGCCGCGAGAGGGCCATGAGGATGGATCCCTTGTGGCTGATCTGATCCTCGCCGAACGTTCCTGACGAGGTGTACGGAACGACGACGGCATCCTCGACAAGCGCGTGGCCTGCGAAGCGCCCGGAGATCGACTGCCCGAGCGCCTCCGTTCGCCGATTGAGCTCACGCGCAGCCTCTGCGTCGCCTCGTCGGGCCCGGTGAATCAGGTCGACGTGCCGGATGGCGCGCTCGCGCGGCACGCGGTCCAAATAGCGGACATCGCTGTCGCGCACGGAGATCGTCAGGGCGGTCCCGTCCGGAAGGACGTAGTCGATCTCCGGTGCCACGTAACCCGGATCGCGCCGGAAGACGCTGCCCCGCAGCCGGTGATCGATGTTGGCGGCGATCAGCCGGGCGCTCGTGTACTCGGAGCGCACGTCGGCGACGCTTCGTACGAGGCACGGCTCCACAGCAACCGGTCCGGTATCGGGGAAGCGGTCGAGCGGCTTCATGGCGGCTCTCCGCGGGGGCGTGGGATCGGGACGGGGGGCTTGGGTCCGAGCGACGGCTGGTCGCGGCCGATTATAGCGTGACTGGTTCGGCAGACCGTTCCTCGTCTCTGGTGATTGACCGATGGCGGTGTGACTGTCACACTCATGTCATCGGTTCGCCTCACCACCGTCACTTGCCTGGGGTCAGATCATCGATGATGCAGCGGCTCGTCCTGCTCCTGGCCATTGTGTGTTCGCTCGCGGCCGTCCCGGCCGCCGCGCAGGAGCACGCCGCCGCCACGTCCACTGCCCCACCGGCGGTTTCGCCGACGGGAGAGTCCACGGGCTCACAGGATCAGCCCGATGCGGTCCTGCCGTCGCAACTGATCGACGTCGGTGACCTCTGGCACCTGTTTCGTCACGACGACGTGACGAGGGAGGATCGCGCGAAGAGGGGCCAGCGCTACCTCGTCTTCGCACCGACGATCGGCTCGAAGCCGACAACCGGCCTGTCCACCGGCTTTTCGGGCAACGTCACCTTCTTCGACGGCGATGCGGCCACCACACACATCTCGACGATCGGCCTCGGGCTGAAGGTGACACAGAAAGGGCAGGTGTTAACCGGCAGCAAGGTTGCCCTCTTCACCCCGGACGATCGCTGGTTCGTCCTCCTGGACAACCGGATGGCTTGGACGTCGCAGAGCACCTACGCGCTCGGCGCCGACGCATCGTCGACCTCGGGGACGAGCTCCAGCCTGGACGTGATGAGGCTGTACGAGACCGCGTACCGGAAGGTGGCGCCGGGACTCTTCGTTGGCGGCGGCCTGAACGTCAGCTCCCATTTCGACGTCCAGCCAGGGACGACGACCAGTACCGAGGCGTGGAACGACTCGGCATATGTCGCGTATAACGAGGAGCACGGGTTCTCGTCCGAGCATCAGGTTTCGAGCGGGCTCAACGTGGCGATCCGGTACGACACCCGCGACAACGGCATCAACCCCGACGGCGGCGTGCTCGCGAGCGCCACCTACCGCACCTTCTTCGCCGGCTTTCTTGGTGGCAGCTCGACGTGGCAGGAGCTGTCGCTCGACGCGCGCACCTACTGGAAGCTCACGTCGAACGATCGGCAGAAGCTGGCGGTCTGGTTTCTCGGGGACCTGGTGACCGGCGGCACCGCGCCGTACTGGGATCTGCCGTACACGTCGATGGACGGGCGCTCGGCGCGCGGCTACGCCGAGGGGCGCTATCGCGGCGAACAGTTGCTGTACTGGGAGGCCGAGTATCGCGCCACGCTGACCAGCAACGGACTGCTCGGCGCGGTCGTGTTCGCCAATCTGACCACCATCGGCAGCGTCGAGACAGGCGAGCGGCTCTTCCAGTCGTACGCCCCGGCGGCGGGCTTCGGGTTTCGGGTCCTGCTCAACAAGCGCTCGCGCACCAATCTGTGCGCGGACTGGGGTTGGGGCAAGGACGGCTCGCGCGGGTTCTATCTCGCCATCCAGGAAGCCTTCTAGTTCTTCACCCTCACCCTGTACCTCAGCACGCTCGTGCCACCCTTGGCCACGGGCACCACGAACCGCGCCGCAAAGGCGCCGGTCTTCGTCCATGGATGGGTCGCCGTCAGCATCTCCCAGTCGCCGCCGACGGGCTCGTTCACCTCGATCGTGACCGGCATCTCCTTGTGGTTGCGGAACGTGATCTCGAACTCGGTCTCCCACAGCGTGCTCGAGAGCCGCTTGTAGTCGACCTGCTTCCGCTCGCACACGATGTCGAAGGCATTGCCGGTGTGAATGTCGATCGTCTCGTCCTTCGGCGTGTGTTCGATGCGGTCCTCGCCGGCAAACTGCACGCCGCCGCCCGAATCGGCCTGGTAAACGCGGACGATGCCGGCGGGCATGGGTACGCCGAGACCCGCCCGCTGGTCGTTCTTGAAGCGGTAGTAGACCTTGACGTCGCTCTTGACCGGGGCCCCCGGCGGCAACGGGCTCCTGTAGAAGAACGGCTCGCCCTCGACTACGAAGCGCTTCTCCACCGGGACCGACGGCGAGGCCAGCAGCGCGATCTGCTTGGTCTCGTTGTCGTGAACCGACGTGCGGCGCTGCAGCGTGTAGAGGTGGTACTCGGAAAACGCCTCCTGCTGCATCGCCGGGGCGGCTGCCGCCAGCGCCATCTTCTGCCGCACAAGGCCCTCGGCCACCATCCGGTCTTGGGTGACCCGGTTGACCTCGCCCGCGATGAACTGGAGCTTCACGTTCCGGTAGCTGGTGCCGCTCTCGTTCTTGAGCGTCACCCAGCCCGCCAGATCGGCCGACGCGTCATCGCGGCCGACCGTCAGCACGTAGTCCGCATTCCAGGACAGGCCGCCCGACAAGTACGACGTCTCGACGCGCTGCCTGGCGGCCCCGGTGTTGTCGAGCAGCCACACGAGCGTGGGGTGGCTGAACAGGTTGTCGGGCAGCTCCGGGAAGCGGTACTGGTCCACGCGAAGCCCGGTGACGATCTCGCCGCCGATCTTCCATACCGGGCCGTTGTTGTAGGCCAGCAGCAGGGCCTTGACCTCCTCCGAGGTCGTCGTCCCGCCGGCCTGTCGCTCGCGCACGATCGTGATCTCGCGGCCCACGTACTTGCGCAGCAGCTTCTCGGGATCGAGCAGGTCGGTACTCGTAGTTCTGCTCGAGCACCGACAGCGCGGCCGGCTCGGTCAGCGACCGGAAGTGCACGGTGGCGGGGTTGATGCGCGCCGCGACGTCGGCGAACCGGAGCGTCGAGGTCTCCGCCGCCAGGGCGATTTGACGGACGTCGCGAATCAGCGCGAGGTCGGAATTGTAGACGGTCAGCGACAGGTCCACCTGATCGTTGAGAGTCGTCATCGCCGCGGAGCCCGCCTGGCTGGCTGGCGGCACCGTCGGCTGAGCGCCCTGCCGCGCCAGCACGATCACCGACAGCGAGACGGCGACGAGCAACCCGGCGAGAACGGCGGCCCGCGAGAAACGGAGTGGCATACCGAATCCTCCCGGGCGCGGTCGCCAGACCGCGCCCCTGTTCTTTGAACGGGCCAGCTGGATGAACTTGCGGGACGCCCGGAAACGGCCTACCAGATCTTCACGCGCTGGTCGGGCGGAATGTCCAGCTTGTCGCCCGGCTTGACGCCGAATGCGGTGTAGAACTCCGGCACGTCGCCCACCGGCCCGTTGGCCCGGCACTTGGACGGCGAGTGCTCGTTGGTCAGCACCTGCTGCCGCAGCGCGTCGTCGCGCTCCTTGGAGCGCCAGACCTGCGCCCACCCCATGAAGAACCGCTGGTCCCCCGTCAGGCCGTCGACGACCGGCGCCGGCTTGCCGGCGAGCGCCATGTGGTAGGCGCGATAGGCGATGGTCAGTCCCGTCAGGTCGCCGATGTTCTCACCGAGCGTCAGCTCGCCGTTGACCTTCAGCCCCGGGAGGACTTCGTAGGCCGAGTACCTGGGCGACCAGGCGAGCGGTCTTCTGCTGATAGGCCTTGCTGTCCGCCTCGGTCCACCAGTCGCGCATCGTGCCGGTGCCGTCGAAGCGGCGGCCCTGGTCGTCGAAACCGTGGCCCATCTCGTGACCGATCACCGCACCGATGGCCCCGTAGTTCACCGCATCGTCGGCCGCCATGTTGAAGAACGGCGGCTGGAGGATGGCGGCCGGGAACACCACCTCGTTGCGGACGGGGTTGTAGTAGGCGTTGATCGTCTGCGGCGTCATCCCCCACTCTTCTGGGTCGATCGGCCTGCCGGCCTTGGCGATCTGGAACTCGAACTCCGCTGCCTGCGCCCGCATCATGTTGCCGACCAGGTCGTCGCGCACCACCACGACGTTCGAGTAGTCGCGCCACTTGTTCGGGTATCCGATCTTCGGCGTGAACGCCGCGAGCTTGGCCTGAGCCTGCTGCCTGGTCTCGGGACTCATCCAGTCGAGCCTGTCGATGCCGTCCTTGTAGGCGCGCTGCAGGTTGGCGACCAGCTGCTCCATCCGTGTCTTCGCCTGGGGCGAGAAGTGACGCGCGACGTAGAGCTTGCCGAGCATCTCGCCGAGGTTGCCGTCGATGGCCGAGACCGCGCGCTTCCAGCGCGGCCGCTGCTCGGGCGTCCCGCTGAGCGCCCGGCCGTAGAAGTCGAAGCGCGCATCCACGAATGCCTTCGACAGGTACGGCGCGTAGCCGCGGATGAGCGACGACTTCAGGTACGGCTTCCAGCGCTCCACCGGCCACTCGTTGACCGCCGCCGCCAGCGCCTTCACATAGCTCGGCTGCGCCACGACGAGCGCCGGCAGCGACGCGATCTTCAGCTCATCCATCCAGGCGGCCCAGTCGAAGCCCGGGAACCCGGCGGCGAGGTTCGCGGCCTCGACCCGGTTGTACATCTTCCCCAAGTCACGCGTTTCGACGTTGGTCCACTGGTTCTTCGCCAGGTGCGTCTCGAGCGCCATGATGTCGGCCGCTGCCGCGTCGGACACCGGCAAGCCGGCGAGCTTGTGCATCGAGGCCAGAAACGTCACGTACTTCGTCCGATACTCGGCGAGCTTTGGATCGTCCTTGGTGTAGTAATCGCGATCGGGAAGGCCGAGGCCGCTCTGATACACGAACAGCGCCACCGTCTTCGGGTCCTTGAAGTCCCCCTCGGGGAACGCCGAGAGCGGCGCGTCGCACCCAAGCTTCAGCATGCGTGCGAACGCCCGCGCCAGATCCGACTTCGTCTTGATGGCATCGATGGCCTTCAGCTCACCGGCCAGCGGCGTGAGGCCGAGCTCGTCGATCCGCCGCTCGTCCATGAAGCTGGCGTAGAAGTCGCCGATCTTGCGGGCGTCGGAGCCCGGCGCGCCGCCGGCCTTGCCCGCCTCGTCGACGATGGCGCGAAGGTCGGCCTCGGTCTTGTCGTAGAGCGCCTCGAAGCTGCCGTACGAGGACCGGTCGGGCGGAATGGCCGTCCTGTCCAGCCAGGCCCCGTTCACGTATCTGAAGAAGTCGTCCTGCGGCCGCACCGACTTGTCGAGGGCCGAGAGGTCGATGCCCGAGACGAGCGGCTTCACGCCGGGACTCTGGGCCGAAACAAACGCCACGGCGGCCGCCGCGACCAGCAGGCACGACACGATCACGCGTTTCATCAGGACTCTCCTTGGGGGACGCGATACCGGCAATTATCTTACCGCCGTTCCCCGGGCCGGCGCCTTGCACGGAGAGGTTCCCGGCGGCTGCGCCGGCATCGACCTGAGCTGCACTTCGAGGTCCCTGATCCGCGTCACCAGGGCCTTCATCCTCTCGCCGTTCTGCTTCACGGCCTCCAAGTACTGGTCGGACGAGTGATTGAGGCGGTTCACGTTCTCCCAGGTCATCTGGAAATCGGCCGCGTCGTAGATGTTGTCGATGATCGCCTCGGTGCCCTTCGCGATGGCCTTGAGCTCGCCCTCGGGCAGCACTTCGTCGAGAGTCTGCCGGACGCCGCTCTCGATGATCTCCCAGTCCTTCTTGTCGCCGAGCGCCCAGGTGGCGAAGTCCCTGGCGTCCTTTGTGTCCTCCAGGATCTTCACCGTCTTCCGGATGCGCACGCGGTCGGCCGGGGCGAGGTCCTTGAGGAATATCCTGTCGAACACCATCCACCGGTCGATGCCCCAGGTGATCAGGCCCAAGCCGGCGTCCCGATAGAGATCCTCCTTGCGCTCGGTGAGCCGCTTGATCGCCTCCTCCGCCTCGGCTTGCCAGTCCGCGAACTGCTTCTGATCGAGCTGGATGTTCCTGTTGAGGCGCACCAGCGTGTTCCGCAGGTTCTCGAGCTCGAGCCGTCTCGACGTCAATTCCGTCAGAACCTGCTGCCGTGTCGGCATGACGGCCTCGAGCCCCTGTGGGCATGGGTCGGCCGCCGGCTTGGGAGCGGCCGCCGCCGGGTTGAGAGGAGCCGGATTCGGCATGCTCACGGTGGCCGGCTTTCTCGGGTCGAGCCCTCGCAGATCGACCGCCACCTGGTAGCCGTTCGACCCCTTGCCCCGATACTCCTGGAGCATCGTCTGTAGCCGCTTGAGGTTCTGGGTCGAACTGTCCGCAATTTGCTGGTTCTGCTGGCGGACCTCGGCCGCCCGAGCCGGGTCGGTCGCCTGGAGCGAATCCGCCTGCGCGAGGCCCTGCCTGGCCTGCTGCATCGCCTGCGTGTTCACGTCGACGGCCTCGATCGAGGCCTGCGAAACAGCGACGGCCGCCGCCGGGTCCACCACCGGGCCCGACGGTGCCGGGACCGCGGGCAGATTGGTGAAGTCGATGTTGCCGCTCATGGCCTGCGCGCTGCGCTCGGCCAGGTCGCGCGCCGACTCGAGATCGCCGCCGTCCGCCGCCGCCGCGGCCTTCTCCGCCAGCGCCGTGCTCGCCGCCAGCGACCGCAGGGCATCGCCAGTGACCTGGCGGTCCGGCGGGCCGGCCTGCATCCAGGCGTCGCCGGTCTGCTGGCCGAAGTCCACTCCGCCTTGCGCCCAGGTCACCATCGTGTCGGTGCTTCCCGTGGGGCGCACGATGTAGGTCATCCCCCAGAAGCCCGGAGCGGCGTCGGGCAGCGTGGGGGCCGGCGCGCCTTCCGGCTCCACGCGGATGCGCACGCCGTTCTTCTGTGCCCAGCGGGCGAGCGCCACGACCTTCTCGGTCTCGCGCAAGGTGTGAAGCATCGGATACAGGCGCGCGTACTGGTCGTAGAGCGAGGTCAGATGCTCGCTGTACTGCTCGAGCGTCGCCTTGTAGAACTGCAGGCCGGCCGCGTCAGCCCCCTCCGAATTCAGCATCTCGACGCCGACGCGCACCCGGGCATCGCGGAAGCGGACGCCGGCGTTGCCGGTGAGCGCGTCCAGCGTGACGCTCTGCGGATAGAGCCAGTAGCGATTGACGCCCGAAGCAGGTCCGCGGCCAGCCGATCGCCCCGCGCGGTTCTCGGCGTCGCTCAGATACTGCTGCGAAGTCTGGTGTCCCGCTATCTTGTCGCCCGGCCGCGCCGATGAGGTCATGAACTTCAGGATGTAGTCGGCCTGGAAAAACACGTTCATGACGGCCGAGTCGCGACGGGCCCCGTAGGTGTTCAGCGACGACATGATCGTGGGAAAGTGGTACTGGCGCGAGAGCGTGGCGCCGGTAAACGTCATGCCGTTGATGATCTGGTCCTTGAGGACCTGCTGGAAGATCGCCTGATATCTCTGGTCGAGGGGACCCGACAGCAACGCTTCGGCGCGCTCGTCGCCCCCGCCTCTCTTGTAGGCCGCGACACTCCGGCTCAGCTCGTCGTCCGGCATGCCCAGGCCCCTGAGGATGGAACCGTAGAGGGCACCCAGGAGTTCCATGGTGGCCTCGCGACGAACGCCCCCGGCACGCACCTGCTGATCCATCCTCTGCAACAGGTCCGAGTACCCGGCGACGCGGCACCATTCTTCCAGACTCTCCCTGTTCGCCAGGGAGGCATAGGCGCGGTAGGCCGTGATTTCGGCGCCGGTCTTCGGGTTCAGGCCGACCAATTGCATCGCGCGGGGCAGAAAGTCCTGAGCGCCTTCGTAGTAAGCCTGCATGTCCTCGAACTTGCTCAACTGCCACTTCATGTACGCCCGATACGACACCGGCGTGATGCCTACTGCCTGCAACCGGGCGTTGAGGGCGGCCTGCTGGTCTGGATCAGGGCTGTCGCCCTTGATCACCGGGAGGATCAGGCGCCCCAGCCACTCGACGCCGTAGCTGGGGTCGCGGGCGATGTGGGCGAACTCCTGGTCGAGCGTGGCGCGCATCGTCGCAAGCGGCGACTGGCCACCGTCACCGGGATACTCGAGCGTGAAGCGAGGATACGGATTCTCCATCGCGTCGGCCAGCAAGGCGCTGTAGGGAATCGGGCCCGTTGCGTAGGTGGGGTCATAGGTACCCACGAACGCCACGTCGCCCGTCCGTTGATCGATGAACGCGTACTTCAGGACGTTGATCTCCGCCATGCGCTTGGAGACCGAGGCGGACGGCTGGTAGCTCGTAGGAACGAGCAACTGGTCGAGGGTCGCGTTGCGCTGCGCCAGTGCGCGGTTGCCGTCGCTGACGGCGCCGCGCTGTCGCATCCCCTGGAGTCTCTGCGCCATCCGCCCGCCTGTCGGGTCCTGGGGGGCCGCGCCCCTGGTGGACGCGTCAGCGGCCGCCGCGCCGCGCCGGCCGGGTTCCGGACGGCCCTGCACCGGGCTGCGCGGAACCACGTAGTCACCCTGCGTCTCCCCACGCGAGAAGGCGTCCGCGCGCGCGTTCTGGCCCGCCGTCGCCGCGGGATCTTGTCCCCTGCTGAGCGGGCTCGTTCGAGGCGGCACCGTCTGCACCTGCTCCAGCGTCGAGATGTCGGCTGTCGTTCGGCTGTGGAGCCGGCCGGTGTGCACCATGGCCGATTCGCCCCGCACGATGCTGATCTGGAAATTCTCGCCGGCGGGAGCAGCCGCGATGACCTTGGCGAGGTCGTCCGCGGTGCGGGTCAGGTACATCTGCCCGTTGATTCTGACGCCCAGGACGTGGTCCCCTTCGCGGATCTCGAAGCTCGCGGCCGGCGCCCCGCGGTCCATGGAAACGACCCGCGCGCCCTGGAGCACCGCGAATCCCATGCGCAGCGTTCCTGCCGCCTCGGCCTTGACCCTGAACGGCTTCGTCTTCCCGTCACGCAGCATTACCAACTCGTGGTTGCCCGGCGTGGCCGAGTCGAGCATCTGTATCGCGGCGTCAAGGGTGAGGACAGGCTGCCCGTCGAACGTCAGCAGCTCGTCGCCCGCCTCGATCCCCGCCCTGTCGGCCGGCCCGCGCTTGGAGACGGCCCAGGCCATCGGCGTCGAGGCGGCAACCCCGATGCCGAGACGTTCGATGGGCGCGGATTGCTGTGCCTGGCCCCGAAGCATGAACACGGACAGGAGGAGAATGACAGCGGTGAAGGCCCGACGGGTCATGAGAATCGCTCCTTGCGCGGGAGGCCGGTACCGGGGTTCCCGCCAGCGGCCGTGTGCGACAGGCGGCCGGCGCCGGCTGGGGATTGAGGGCATCAGAACATGAGGCGGCCAGAGAACGCCTGCGGGATCGAGGCCTGGTACCCGGATCGACAGATGCTCCGCTCGTATTCTATCGGTTGAATGGACCCCAATCAGTAGGACCAGCGCCGGCGGTCTCGAGCCGTCCCGCCGTGGCGAACGTCGTCAACGAGCGCCAGGGTCGCAGAGCTTGCCAGCGTGGTGTTGTTTCAGTTAGAAATGGCCATCTCACAGTTCGCGACCTCCTCCGGTGGCAGCAGTTCTTGGCGGAGTCCCATGCACAGGCCAGCAGCGAAATCCAAAGCCGTCCCATCGGGAGTCTCCGGTGCCGCCACGGTCCACTCGCGATTCCCGGTGTGGCTGCCCGCCGTGCTGCTGGCGCTGTTGACGCTAGCGCTCTACTGGCCGGCGACGCGCCATGAATTCGTTGGCTACGATGACGGTCTCTATGTGCTGGAGAATCCCCATGTCACGAGCGGGTTGACCCTGGACAACGTCAAGTGGGGTCTCGCGCACCCTGAGGCTGGCAACTGGCATCCCTTGACGATGTTGTCCCATGCGGCGGACGTTCAACTCTTTGGGGTCAATCCCTGGGGACATCATCTGAGCAGCGTGGTGCTGCATGCCCTTAACACTGCCCTGGTGTTCCTGTTGCTCTGGAGCCTGACGGGGGCGATGTGGCGGAGCGTGCTGGTGGCGGCGCTGTTCGGGTGGCACCCGCTGCATGTGGAATCGGTGGCCTGGGTGGCGGAACGCAAGGACGTGCTCAGCGGGTTCTTCGGCCTGCTGGCCCTGATCTCGGTACACCCGCTACGCGCGTCGGCGCAGAGAGGTCGATGGTCGGCCGGCTGCGGTGCCGGGAGGTCCAGCGCTCGACCCGACGCGCTCGGCGCTCGATTACGGTCTCACCTTGCTCTTCCTGACCCTGGGTTTGCTGAGCAAACCGATGTTGGTGACGTGGCCCTTCGTCATGTTGCTTCTCGACTACTGGCCCCTGGAGCGTTTCAAGCGCGAGCGCGTGTGGAAACTCGTGGCGGAGAAGACTCCCTTCTTGGCCGTGGCGGTGGCGGCCAGCGTTGTGACCTTTGAAGTGCAGAGGCATTTCGGAAGTGTGGTCGCGCTTCACGACATGCCTCTGGGTGCGCGAGTCGGAAACGCGCTGGTTTCATACTGCCGGTACCTGGGGAAGCTGTTCTGGCCAACCAACCTGTCGGTGTTCTACCCGCGCCCTGGGGCATGGCCTCTTGCGGACGTGCTGCTGGCAGGAGGGCTGTTGTTGGGCATTTCGTGGCTGCTGTGTGCGACCCGGCGGCGATCTCCGTGGTTGCTGGTGGGGTGGCTGTGGTTTGTCGGGACGGCGGTGCCGGTGATCGGGTTGGTGCAAGTGGGTGATCAGTCGATCGCGGATCGGTATACGTACCTGCCATCAGTGGGGATGCTGATCCTGGTGGTCTGGGGCGCGCACGAACTGACCCGCCGCTGGTCGCATCAGACCACGGCGCTGTCGGTGGCGGGTTGTGCGACGGTCGTCTGTTGCGCGGGGTTGAGCTGGAAGCAACTCGGGTACTGGCAGAACACGGAAACGCTCTTCCGGCATGCGCTGGCCGTCACGGAGGACAATCACATCGCGCACAATGGCCTCGGCGATGTCTTCGCCAAGGAAGGCCGGACCGACGAGGCGATCCGCGAATACCAGGAGGCCATCCGCCTCAAACCGGATCACGCCGCGGCCCACAATAACCTCGGCACCGCCCTCGCCAGGAAGGGCGAACCCGACGAGGCGATCCGTCAGTTTCAGGCAGCCATTCGCCTGAAACCGGATGACGCCCTGGGCTACTGCAACCTCGGCGCGGTTCTCGTTGGCAAGGGCCGGATCGACGAGGCGATTCGCCTGTACCGGGAAGCCATCCGCCTCCAACCAGATTACGCCGACGCTTACAACAACCTCGGCACCGCTCTCGCCAGGACAGGCCAGACCGACGAGGCGGTCCGCGAGTATCAGGCAGCCATCCGCCTCCGACCGGATTCCGCCGACGCCCATTACAACCTCGGCAACCTTCTCCTCGACGAAGGCCAGGCCGACAAGGCGATCCACGAGTACCAGGAGGCCATCCGTCTCCAACCGGATCACGCCGAGGCCCACAACAATCTGGGCAACGCCCTCGCCAGGCAGGGCCGGACCGACGAAGCGATCGGCCAATACCAGGAAGCCATCCACATCAAACCGGGTCACGCCGCCGCCCGCAACAACCTCGGCAACGCCCTTTTCAACAGAGGCCAGATCGACGAGGCGGTCCGCCAATACCAGGCAGCGATCCGTCTCGAACCGGCTTACGCCCTCGCCCATTACAACCTCGGCACGGCTCTTCTCAGGAAGGGCCAATTCGACGAAGCGATCCGGCAATTCCAGGAAGCCATCCGCCTCACACCGAACTACGCAGAAGCCCACAACTACCTTGGCATCGCCCTCCTCGACAAGGGCCAACCCGACGAGGCGATCCGCGAATATCAGGAGGCCCTCCGCATCAACCCTGATTACGCCGATGCCCACAACAACTACGGCGTCGCTCTCGGCAGCGAAGGGCGAGTTGACGAGGCCATCCGCCAGTTCCGGGAAGCCGTCCGCCTGAAGCCGGACCACGGCGACGCCCGCCAGAACCTCGTCCGCGCATTGGAGATGATGAAGGCTTCGGCGGGCCGGTGAGCCCCGCGGTTCACCCGCGACCGGAGAGTCCATCCGGCCCACCGCGCCCCGCTGCGACAGAAGGCGCGCATCATTGGGAGGTCCAGCCATGCGGCGCCGACCTGCTTGAACGTTATAACAGATGTGGCTACACTCACACCATGGTCCTCGAACTCAAGCTGCGTAAGGTGGGCAACTCGGTCGGTCTCGTCCTGCCGAAGGAAGCCCTCGCGTATCTCAACGTCAGCGCGGGCGACACGGTGTGCGTCACCGAATCGGGGGACGGCAGCCTGCGCATGAGCCCGACGTCAGCGGACGTCACGCGACAACTCGACGTGGCCCAGGGCATCATCCGCCGCTATCGAAGCACGCTGCGCGAGCTGGCCAAGTGAGGCGGCCCGAGTGGGTGCTGCCCGAGACGGTCATCGCCCTCCACGAGCAGCTGCTGGCGGCCTTCGGTGGTTCCGTCGGCGTGCGTGACGTCGGCCTGCTGCTGTCCGCACTGGCTCGCCCGGAGAACTTGCTGGCGTGCGGCAGTCCCACGGTGTTCGACCTGGCGGCCTCGTACGCCGTCGGGCTGGTGAAGAACCACGCCTTCCTCGACGGGAACGAGCGCACGGGCTTCGCGGTGGCAGTCCTGTTCCTGGAGCTGAATGGCTGCCGGTTCGATGCGGGGGAGGCTGACGCGACGATCCGGACGCTTGCGCTGGCAGTGGGCGAGCTGAGCGAGCGGGAGTTTGCCGACTGGCTCAGGGCGAATTCGCGCCGCGCGAGCCGCCGGCCGCCGGCCGAGTGAAACCGTCCGTGCGCAGGAAACTCGGGGCAGCCACTCCGCGGCTGTCGGCTTGGATTCGACTTGAGTCGTGAGCCTTGAGCCCTGAGCCTTTGCGCGGTCCACCTTCGCAATGCTCCGACTCGATCTTCCCCTCGCATGGCTACGGCGGACAGCCTTCGCCTGCATTCATGAGCAAAGGCTGGTGGACGGCAGGAGGCTCGAACTCCCGACCTCCGCGTTGCGAACGCGGCGCTCTCCCAGCTGAGCTAGCCGCCCACTCCCAAGGAAGCCCGTCGGAGGCCCGACGGGAACCACGATTCTAACACGGCCCTGTCAGCCCCCGCAACGCGCGCGCGGCTCTGCGCTTGACGGCGCCGGCGCGCCGCGGGGACAATACCGCATGCCCGTTTCCCGCATCACCAAGGAAGAACTCAAGCAGCGGCTCGAGAGCGAGGACGCCTCAGCCAGGCCGGCAATTCTCGATGTCCGCCTGAAATACGCTTACGAGCACAGCACGGTGACGCTGCCGGGCGCCCTGCGCATGATGGCCGACGCCATCGACGCCGCCAAGCTCCCCCGAGACCGCGACATCGTCGTCTACGACTCCGACCCGGACGAGGTGACCGGTTCCCGCGCGGCCGTGGAGCTCATCGGCCGCGGCTTCAAGGTGGCCGTGCTCAAAGGCGGCATCGCCGAGTGGGCCGGAGCCAACTTCCCCGTCGACACCAAGAGCGCGCCCAAGCCGGCCCCGCCGCCAGCCAAGGCCTGAAGGCCCGGGTCAAGTCGTGCTGTTCTCCCGCGCGCGCGTCGTGGCCGCCATCCTGATGGCGGCCATCGCTTTCTTCCTCTACTCCGAGACACTGCTCCCCGGCCAGGACCTCGGCGACACCGCGTCGTTCGAGACCATCTCGGGCGAGCGGGCGCTGGTTCCGCGACAGGGCTATCCCCTCTACTTCGCCCTGAACGGATCGCTGGTGCACCTGCTGCCGGTCGAGCCGGCGCGCGCCGTCAACCTCGGCTCGGCAATCGCCGCGGCGCTTGCTGTGGGTTTCGTGGTGCTCGCGGGCGCCGAACTGGGCGGCACGCTGGTCGCCGGCCTGGTCGCCGGCTTGCTGCTCGCGGGTTCGTACACGTTCTGGTCGCAGGCCATCATCGCCGAGGTGTACGCGCTGCACCTGCTGGTCGCAGGCGCCTGCCTCCTCGCCCTGCTCGCCTGGCGGCGTCGGCCGACGCTGCCCCGTCTCGCCCTCTTCTTTTCGATCTACGCGCTGGGCTTCGGCAACCACCTGCAGATGGTCCTGCTGATGCCGGGCTTCGCGGTCTTCCTGCTGATGGCCGCCCCCGACGGTCCGGCCTCGATACTGCGCCCGCGGGTGCTCCTCCTGGCGACCGGCCTGGCAGCGCTCTTCTCGCTCCAATACGCCTGGAACATGCGGTGGCTCGTGGTCGACTACCCGAACGCCACCTGGGCCGAGCTGCTGCGCACCTTCTGGTTCGACGTGACCAAGTCCGACTGGCGGGCGACCATGGTCTGGGGCGTGCCTTGGGCGATGCTGCCGGACCGGTTCGCGATGGCTTGGTTCGATCTGCGCCAGCAGTTCGGCATCCCGGGCATCACGGCCGCCGTCGCCGGCTTTGCGTGGCTGCTCTGGCGACGCCGACAGCTGGGCATCCTGCTGCTCCTGCTCTGGCTGGTCAACTGGGTCTTCGCGTTCACTTACAACGTCGGCGACACGCACGTCTTCTACCTCCCCGCGCACTGGGCATTCGCCCTGGCGGCTGGTTGCGGAGCGGCCTGGGTGGTGTGGGCGCTGCGAGCCGGCGGACGTCGGCCGGCCATGTCGCTGGTCGGCATCGTGCTCCTCGCTTACCCAGCGTGGAGGGCGTACGACACCTACCCCGCAATGGACCGGAGCGACGACCGCGAGCCGACGCAGTTCTGCGACCGGATCACCGCAGGCATGGACGGCGCGCGCGAGATTCTCGGCAACGACATGGAGTGGCAGCTCCACAACGGCTTCGACTACTACATGAAGTACACCCGGCCCGACCTGGTCATCTTCGACGTGCCGGACGCGCTGCTCTATTTCCCCATCCTGGTCTCGCGCAACGGGGAACTCGGCCGGACCGTGCTGCTCACGGAGGGCTCGGCCCGGATGGTCCGGCAGCTCTATGGCGATCTCTACACGCTCGAGCAGGACGCGCGCGTGCCCGCGCCGTCGCTCGAGGAGCGGGTAGCCGCTTTGCCGCCAGGCACACGCTACGTGATGACGATCATCGAGCCATACATGGATGCGCCGGTCGCTCGGGCCGACGTCGCGGCCGCTGCCCGCCGGTTGGGGATGGCCGCGGGCGAACTGCCGCTCGATTGCTTCGTCGTCGTGGCTGGCCGGGTCGGTGAGGCGCCGGCGTTCAGCCGGTCGAGCGATGACCCGTTCCGGATTCGAACGACCGTCGAGGGACAGGACGTCGACGTGCGGTTCGAATGCTGGGTGCCCGACGACACGATTCGCCGCATGGGGTTCGGCCACGTGATCGTGAACCGACGACACCAGGCGGCGCTCGACCGCGGCGTCTCCCTCGTCGCGCTCGACGACGAGGGGCGCGCCACGTTCAGAACGTGGGAGGGCGGCCTGTTCGCGCCGCAGCGACGGTTCATCGTGCGGACGGCCGCAGGCCGATAATCGGCGATGTCCGTGCTATCGTGATGTCAGAGACTACCGATGCCCTCTGTGATCGTCCTCTTCCTCGTCCTGGCGACACTCCCGTCCCCGGGGTCGCAGCCGACGCCCACCGCGGCGGACCTGGCGCGGGATCTTCAGCGACGCTACGAGCAGATCCGGGATTTCTCGGCTGACTTCGAGCACATTTACGAAGGGGGCGTTCTCGGCCAGAAGGTCACCGAGCGGGGAACGCTGCTCGTCAAGAAGCCGGGCATGATGCGGTGGTTGTACACGAGCCCGGAAAAGAAGGTGTTCGTCTCCGACGGACGGACGCTCTGGTCCTACATCCCCGAAGACCGCCAGGTTCTTGTGAGCCAGGTGCCGCCGGCAGACGAGGCCAGCAGCCCGGCGCTCTTCCTCGCCGGCAAGGGGAACATTCTCCGCGATTTCACGGCCTCGTTCGCGTCGGCCCCGTCGGTCGCGCCGACCGAGGTGGCGCTGAAGCTGGTGCCGACACGGCCGCAGCGCGACTACGACTGGATCGTCCTCGTGGTCGATCGCGCCAGCCTCCAGATCCGGACGCTGGTCACTTCCGACGCGCAGGGCGGCACGTCCACCTTCGTCTTCACGCGGCTGCGCGAGAACGTCGCGATTCCCGACAGCGACTTCGTCTTCCAGATCCCCCGAGGCGTCGACGTCGTCACCGACGCGACGAAACGTTGAAGGCCTAGCGCAGGGCTGAAGCCCTGCGTTATCCGGTACCTCTTCAGATAGCGCAGGCCTTGAGGCCTGCGCCTACTGTCTACGCCTCGCGACTAACCTGCGCGCCGAGCGCCTGCAGATGCGCCGTCAGGTCGGCGTAGCCCCGCTCGACCGTCTCGAGCGGACCCAGGCGGCTCTGCCCCTGCGCGGCCAGCGCCGCCGCGGCCAGGGCCATGCCCGACCGCAGGTCGCGGGTGTCGAGCGTCCGGCCCCTCAGCGTGCGCGGTCCAGTGACGATGATCCGGTGGGGATCGCACAGGAAGAGGTCGGCCCCCATCCCGCTCAACTGCTCCAGCGCGAACAGCCGCAGCTCGTACATCCAGTCGTGGAGCAGCGTGCGGCCGGTGGCCTGCGTCGCCAGCACGGTGATGAGGCTGATGAGATCGCTCGGCACCCCCGGCCACAGGCCGGTGACGATCCGCGAGCCGCCGGCCGGCGTCGACGCCTCCACTCTCAGCCGGGCGTCGTCGAACTCGCAGCGCACCTGCATCCGCTGCAGCACCGACGCCACCACCTCGATATCCTCCGCGCGCGCACCCTCGACGTCGATCGAACCGCCGGTCACCGCCGCCACCACGGCCCAGCTGCCGGCCTCGATGTAGTCGCCGTTCAACCGGTGCGTGGCGCCCCTCAGGCGCGCCGCCCCCTCGACGCGGATCGTGTGCGTCCCCTCGCCCGACACCCCGGCCCCCATCTTGCGCAGGAACGCGCACAATTCGACGACGTGCGGCTCGCAGGCGGCGTGGCGGATCTCGGTGAGGCCTCGCGCGGAGGCCGCGGCCAGCAGGGCGGTCTCGGTGCCGGTCACCGACGCCTCCTCGAGGTACATCGAGGCGCCGGTCAGCCCCTTCGGCACCTCGAGCACGTGCCCCTCGCCCTCGAGCTCCTGCGCACCCATCGCGCGCAGCGCGCCGAGGTGCATCGCGATGGTGCGGCGCGCCGGGAAGTCCCCTCCCGGCGGCGCGATTCTCACGCTGCCCCGGCGCGCGAGCAGCGGGCCGAGCAAGAGCACCGATCCCCTCAGGCGACCCACGAGGCTGCTCTGCGGCTGGTCGCGCTCGACGCGCGAGCACCTGATGCGCAGCGTGCTGGTGCCGATCCCCTCGACCTCGGCGCCGAGATCGGCCAGAAGGCGCGCCATCACCTCGACGTCGCTGATGTGCGGCACGTTGGTGAGGACGCACTCCTCGTCGGTGAGCAGGCACGCGGCGATGAGCGGCAGCGCGGCGTTCTTGTTGCCGCCGACCACCACCCGCCCTGACAGCGCGCGGCCGCCTTCAATCAGCAATGTGGACACAGGCCTCCCCCACTCCTGCTCGCCCCCGGGGCGCCCCGTCACGTGAACGCCGCTCCTACCGGCCGATCAGGCGAATCTCCTCGCGAAGCGTGACCCCGAAGCGGGCCCGCACCTCATCGCGGCACTTCTCGATCAGGCGGCGCACGTCGCCAGAGGTCGCGCCTCCTTCGTTGACGATGAAGTTGGCGTGCACCGACGAGACGCGCGCGCCGCCGATCGCCAGCCCCTTCAGCCCCGCGCGGTCAATGAGCGCCCCGGCCGAAGGCGGGATCCCCTTGGGCACGCGGTCGACTGTCGGATCCGGGTTGCGGAAGACGCAGCCCGCGCTCGGCAGGCCGAGCGGCTGGGTGCGCTGACGGTGCGCGAGCGAGCGGCGCGCCGCCTCGCGAAGCGCAGATGGATCAGCCCCCGGGCCGAGCTCGAGTGCCACCGACAGCACGATCTCGCCGCTCGGCTGCACGCGGCTTCGGCCGTACTCAAACGCCATCTCGGCAGCCGGCACGTCGGTGATCCCGCGCTCCGGAGCCATCGTCCGGACCGAGCGGACCAGGTCGCCGATCGACTGTCCGGCGTAATGCGCGTTGCCGCACACCGCGCCGCCCACCGAGCCCGGTGTGCCGGCGAACACCTCGATGCCGGCAAGGCCGCGTGAGATGGTCCACCGAATCACGCCGTTCAACCGCACGCCCGAGTCCGCCCGGACACCGGACTCCCCTTCCGGCGACGTCTCGCCCCCGTGCGCGTGGATGACGACGCCACGCACCCCCGCGTCGCTCACCAAGACGTTGGACCCTCCGCCGAGGACGAGGGTCGGGATCCCGATTTCCCAGGCCAGCGCGAGCGCGTCGGCGAGTTGCCGCGAATCGCGCGCTTCGACCAGGCACTCCGCGGGACCGCCGATCCTGAAGGTCGTCAGCGGGGCGAGCGGGACCTCGCGGCGCACGCGGTCGGCGCCGAACGCGGCCACGAAGCGGTCGAACCGGTCGTTCGCCACTTACTGCCTGCCCCTCCCTCCCGCCGCCGCCAGCGCGTCGAGCAGTTTGCCGTGAATCCCCCCGAACGCGCCGTTCGACATCAGGACCACATGGTCGTCGTCCCGCCGCTCGCCGACCAGCAAAGCGACGATCTCAGCCACGGTCGGCACGTAGCGGGCGCGCATCCCGGCCTTCCTGAGGTCGGCGACCAGTTGCTCGGCCGACAGCCTCTCGGCTTCCGGCAGGTTCGATTGGTAGACGGCCGCGATGATCACGTCGTCGGCCGCCCCGAACGCCCCGGCAAACTGGTCCTGGAAGATCTTCCGGCACGACGAGGCGGACCGCGGTTCGAAGACGGCCCGAATCCGGCCCTCGGGGTGCGCCGCGCGCAGCGCGGCCAGCGTCTCGGCAATCGCCGTGGGATGGTGCGCGAAATCGTCGTAAACCGAGACGCCCGCGACCGTGCCCAGCGCCTCGAGCCTCCGCTTCACGCCCTTGAAGCTGGCCATCCCCTGCTCGATCCCCAGGCTGTCGACACCGACCTCGTGCGCGACCACCATCGCGGCCAGCGCGTTCTTCACGTTGTGCGCCCCGAGCAGCGGAACGGTGACGCGACCGATGCTCTTGCCCGCGCACCGCACCGCGAAGGACGTGCCCTCTGCTGTCGCGCGCAGGTCGTAGGCGTGCCAGTCGGCTTGGTCCGAGAGGCCGAAGGTGACGACCGGAGAGCGGGCGACCTCGCGCATCGCCATCGCCTCCGGGCTGTCGGCGCCGAGCACGAGCCGCCCGTGGGTCGGGACCAGGTTCACGAGCCGGCGGAAGGCCAGCCGGATCTCGTCGAGATCCGCGTAGATGTCGGCGTGGTCGAACTCGATGTTGCCGATGACGGCGATGTCGGGCAGGTACTTGAGGAACTTCGCCGTCTTGTCGAAGAACGCGCTGTCGTACTCGTCGCCCTCGATGACGAAGTCGCGGCCCTGTCCGATCCGGTAGCTCGATCCATCGTCCCCAAAATTCGCGGCCACGCCGCCGACGAGCAGGCTCGGGTCGAGTCCGGCCGAGGTCAGCAGCCAGGCCGTCATCGCGGTCGTCGTCGTCTTTCCGTGCGTGCCGGCAATGACGATCGACCGCGCGCCCCAGAGGAACTCCTCCCGCACGGCCTCGGGCAGCGAGCGATGCCGGATCTTCCGGTCGAGCACGGCCTCGACCTCGGGATTGCCGCGCGACACGGCATTGCCGACGATGACCAGGTCGAGGTCGGCGGTGATGTGCCGCGCGTCGTACCCTTCGAGCGGCACGATCCCCTCCTCCGCCAGGAACAGGCTCATCGGCGGGTAGACGGCGAGGTCCGATCCCCGCACCTCGTGCCCCTTGTGCTTCAGCATGGCCGCGAGCGTGGCCATGGCCGTCCCGCCGATCCCAATCAGGTGGATCTTCACGGTCGCTCCTCGGACACCGCCGCCTCCTCGATCACGACGGCCGGACGACGGCCGGCCACCACGCGTGCGCGGACGCCAAGCGGCAGCGTGAGGGCGGCGCCAGGCGTGTGCCCCGAGGGGAAGCCGAACAGCACGGGCCCTTCGACATCGCGCGAGAGGGCCGCCAGGGTGTCGCGCGCCCGCAGCTCGTCGCCCGGCTCGTCGCACCCGGGAAACTCGCCGAGGACGATCGCGGCGGCACGGCCGATGATGCCGGCCAGCGCGAGCTGCGTCCACAGCCGGTCGAGGCGATACAGCCGTTCGTTGACATCCTCGAGGAACAGCACGCAGCCGCGCGGTGGATCGAACGCGTACGGGGTGCCGAGCGACGCGGCCAGCAGCGCGAGGTTCCCGCCGGCCAGCGGCCCCGACACGTCACCGGCTCGAAACACCTCGAGCCCGGGAAGCGCCAGTTCGCCCAACGGCTCGCCGCGCGTCAGCAGGCCGAGCAGCGTCGCCCGATCGTAGCCATCCGCCCCGCGCTCGAGCCGCCCGGTCACCGTCGGCCCATGAAACGCCACGAGGCCACAGGGACCGGTGAGATAGGTGAGTATCGAGGTCACGTCGCTGTAGCCGACAAACGCCTTGCGGGCCCGTCTCACCTCGGCGGGGTCGAGCAGGGGGAGCACGTGCACGCTGCCGTAGCCGCCACGCGCGGCCATCACGGCGCCCACCGAGGGGTCCGCGAGCGCTCGCACGATGGCCGAGGCGCGCGCCTGCGCCGACCCGGCCTCGTAGCCCTGCCGCTCGAAGACCGACTCGTCGTAGACGGGCTCGAATCCGAGGCGTCGGATTCTCGGCGAGGCCGGCCTCGAACGCCTCGGCCGGGAACGGGCTGGCCGGCGCCACGACGGCGACACGGTCGCCGGGGCGGAGGATGCGGGGCTTGATCATGTGAACCGTCGCATCTCCTCGGCCACCAGCTGATGGTCCGCGCAGCCGATCACCGACCGCAGTTCGCGCGCTGGCATCGGCCGCCATCCGCGCACCAGGCTCGACGTCTTCATCGCCGCCAAGCGCTCCTTCGCCCGTCGCTGATGCGCCACGGCTTCGTCGATCCGCGCGCGGGGAATCTCCTCCTGCTCCACGGCTCGAATCAGCGCCTCGAGCGCCGACGCGTGGCTCGCGATGTCGGTTCCGCACAGCAGCGCCACATCGCAGCCGGCCGCGATGGCCGAGGCCACGGCGCGCTCCCGCGTCATCCGCCCCGAGATCGCCTTCATGTCCATGTCGTCGGTGAACACGACGCCGTCGAAGCCCAGCTCATCCCGCAGGACTCCCGTCACGATCCGCCGCGACAGCGTGGCCGGATTGTGCTCGTCGAACGCGGGCACGAGCAGATGACCGGTCATCACCCCCGCGACGCCGGCCTCGATCGCCGCCCTGAATGGCGCGAAGTCGATCTCGCGCAGCCGCTCCGGAGGATGCTCGACCACGGGCAGGTCGAGGTGCGAGTCGACCGTGGTGTCACCGTGGCCCGGGAAGTGCTTCCCGCAGGCCGCGACGCCCCCGTCCTGCAACGCCCGCACGATGGCCGCGCCGAGCCGGGCCACGACCTCCGGCCGGTCGCCCAGGGCGCGGTCCCCAATCGCCGGGTTGTTCGCGCTCGTGAGCACGTCGAGCACCGGCGCGAAGTCGATCGAGATGCCAACCGCCGTGAGCTCGCGCGCCAGCGCGGCCGCAAACCGGCCCGCCAGCGCCTCGTCGCCGGACCGGCCGAGCGTCAGCATCGGCGGCCACTCCGTCAACGGACGCTTCATCCGGGCGACGCGGCCGCCCTCCTGATCGACGCCGACCCAGAGCGGCAGGTCCCGCGCGAGACGCTGCGCCTCGACGGCCAGTCCGGCCACCTGCTCGGGTGAGTCGACGTTCCTCGCGAAGAGGATGACGCCGCCCAAGTCGAACTCGCGCGCCAGCGCCGCGAGCTCCGCGCCGAGCGTGTGGCCTTCGAATCCGACGACGGCGAGCTGTCCGATCTCGTGATGCAGGGCGGCAGGCACCTTGTCATTATAATGACTCGTGCACATCGAATCCTCCGCTCCCACACGAATCGACCTCGCCGGCGGCACCATCGACATCTGGCCGCTGTACCTGTTCCACGACCACGCGCAGACGCTCAACGTCGCGATCGACCTCCGGGCCCACGCCACGCTCGACTCGCGCGACGACGGCCGGATCGCCATCCGCTCGATCGACACCGGCCGCGAGGTGGACGCCGCCAGCTGGCGCGAACTCGCGCTCGACGGCGACCTGAGCCTGCTGCGCTGGCTGCTGCATTTCTTCAAGGCCGAGGGCCTGACGCTGACCACGCGGGCCGAGTCTCCAGCCGGCGCAGGCATTGCCGGCTCGTCGGCGCTCAACATCGCCGTCTGCGGCGCGATGTCACGCTGGACCGGCGCGGGCTACGATGGGGAGACCCTGCTCCGCATCGCGATGAACGTGGAGGCCCAGGCGATTGCCGTGCCGACCGGGGTCCAGGATTACCGCCCTGCCCTGTATGGCGGCGTCTCGGCGGTGGAGCTTCGCGTCGACGGCGTGACGCGGGTCCCGATCGACGTCGACGTCCGCGAGCTCGAGCGCCGGATCGTGCTCGCCTACACGGGCGTGCCGCGCAACTCGGGCACCAACAACTGGGAGATGACCAAGCGGCACATCGACGGCCACCGCGAGGTGTTCGACTGCTTCGAACGCATCCGTGACACCGCGGTCGCGATGCGGGAGGCGCTGGTCCGCCAGGACTGGGACGAGGTGGGGCGCCAGGTGGCCATCGAGTGGCAGAATCGCAAGCGCCTCGCGCCGGGGGTCACCACGCCCGGCATCGACGCGCTCGTCGAGCGGGCGCACGCAGCGGGCGCCCAGGGGGCGAAGATCTGCGGGGCCGGCGGCGGCGGGTGCATCTTCTTCATCGGCCGGCCGGCCGATATGCCGGCGGTGCGCGAGGCCGTCGCGGCGTCTGGCGCCTGTCTGCTCGACTACCGGGTCGACGTCGACGGCTTGCGGGTCGGCTGAGCGGCCTTCCACTCCGACCGCATCTGCGACAGGCCGTCCATGTAAACGGCCGCCCGCTCGCGGTCTTGCTCGGTCTCGAGTTGCTTGAGCAGATCGATCGCGCGGGCCAGATCGCGCGCAATCGTGGCCCGCGTGGTCTGCTGGTAGATCTTCCGGATCTCGGCTACTGGGTCCATTACTGCCTCCGTGACGCACTGTGCGCGTACATCTTCCGCGCGCTGAGCCGCACCGGCTCGGGGACGTTCCGGTCGGTCGACAGCAGCTTCACGTCTCGCTCGGTGAGCCGCGGCAGTAGGGTGAGCGCCACACCGATCGGCGTCTTCGCGTTGCGCGTGAGCGCGGACACCACGCTGTAGTTCCTCGTCCACGAGCGGTTCAAGCCAATCGCCCGCAGCACGTCGTCGGAGACGTTGGTCATTCGCGCGATCGTCTCGACGTCGCCCTCGGTCAGCTTCGGGCTGCTCAGCACCGCGGCCGCGACGATCCGGTTCGGATCGCGGATAAGGATCGCCCTCTCCTCGCGGGAACCCTGGATCGCCGCCTTGATCCGCGCGGGTACCGACAGGTTGGCCAGACGCCGCACGGCGCTTATCCGCTCGGCCGGTTCTCCCGTCGCCGTCGGGGCCTGGCCGGCGGAGGTCTGCGTCCCGGCCTCCGTTTCAGCAGCGCGCGCGTCGCCGGAATCCGTCGGGCCGTTTTCCGTCCCGTCGGCTTCCGGCGTCACCAGGTCGTCTTCCGGCCCTTCGTCGGGCCCGGCGGATGGCCGGCGCGCGAAGAACTC
The DNA here is from genome assembly GCA_963727765.1 of uncultured Acidobacteriota bacterium. Taxonomy (GTDB): domain Bacteria; phylum Acidobacteriota; class Vicinamibacteria; order Vicinamibacterales; family Fen-181; genus FEN-299. The sequence goes on along the minus strand of CAVSGZ010000009.1, from coordinate 134,588 downwards.
ACGCACGTGCTCCGGCACGTCGGGGTTGGCCAGGAAAGTGGCCAGCGAGTCCGGCGGCAGGCGGGCAATCGTGCGCGCGGCCCTGGCGGCGATTGCCGGGTCGGGGTCGGACACGAGCAGCATGAGCAGGGCGAGCTGTTCCGGCACGCGGAGCGCGAGGCCGCCCCTGGCGGCCAGCATGCGCACGTCCTGGGGCACTTCGCCGCGCTCGAAGCACTCGACAAGCGGGGTGCGTGACCAGTCCACGGCAGTCAGCGTGAGACGAGGAACGTGTCCAGGCTGGCGAGCGTCAGCCGCAGGGTCACCACCTGGCCCTCGCTGCCCAGCGGGCGTGCCGGCTTGCCGTTGAGCGCGAGGTCGATCCCACCGGCGTTGCCGACGGTGAGGCTGACGTCGCCTCCCACCGACAATTCCTGGCGCTCGCCTGGGCTCAGCGTGCCGGTGAAGACGATCTTGCCATCGCTCCTGATCGTCACCCAGCAGCGCCCTCGGGCGGCGAGGGCGATCTGGAACTGGCCATCGGGTGCCGGCGCACTCGCGGCCGGCTCGGGAGGCTGGGCCGGCCCGCCGGCCGCTGAGGTGGGCGGATGGGTCGGGGCCACGGGCGTGGTCAGCACCGGGGTCGAGGCCGACGACGAGGGCTCGGCCTGCGCCTCGACACGAGGGGCCACCGCGGGCGCCGATGGGCGCCACCAGGTCAGGCGTCCGCCGAACCCGAAATAGACAATGACGAGAACGAGCGGCAGGCTCCATCCGACGACGCGCCACAATCGACCGACCGCCGGCTCAGCATCGACGACGATCTTCTCGGGGTTCGCGACATAGGGCGTCGGAACCTCTTCAATTGACGCATCCGGATAGCGGGCCACGAAGCGGCGAACCGCCTCCTCGGGTTCGAGACCGACTTCCGTCGCATAGGCCCGCACGAAGGCTCTCAGGAAATCCCGCCGGGCAGGCGAGCGACGTCGTCGCGCTCGATCGCCTCGAGCGCCTGCGAGGAGATCTTCGTGCTGGCGGCCAGGTCCCGGATGGAGAGGCCGGCACGCTCGCGGGCCTCCCGCAAGTAAGCGCCGACACCGGGAGTCTGGTCTTCAGGCATGGATCACCAAACGTCGTGGAGGTCAAGCCGTCGCGGCAGGGCAAGACGTGGCCGGATCTTACCTCATCGGCGGCGCGACGAGAACACCGAAAACAGCTCCGACATCCCGGCCGCCACGTTGACCAGGCCGAGACCGGACACCGCCCCGCGCACGAAGAAGTTGGACGTGATCGCGTCCAGCGCCGGCACGACCTGGGCGAAGTAGTTGCGTTCCCAGAATCCGGACCACGGCGCGAAGACGAGCAGGAACCCCACCTCGAGGAAGTAGGCGACCAGGAGCAAGCGGGTCAACAGGGAGAACCCTCACGCCTTCTGCGACAGCCGCGTCACCTGCCGGGCCACGTCGCGATAATCCGGGGCATCGGCCTGGAGCTCGAGCAGCACGGCCAGCGCGCGCTCGGTCTCCCCGGCCTCGGCCAACATCAGTCCCAGATCATAAAGCAGTTCGTGGCTTTCTTCAGTCCCCGGCAGCGAAGATTCCACCGCCCGCTCGAGCCACTCGATCGACTCCTGGGTATGACCGAGCCGGCGGTGGATGCGGGCGAGTTCGCTCGCGGCGCGCAGCCGGTAACTCGACGACCTCGCCACGCGCTCGAACAGACGGATCGCGCGGTCCGGCTTGCCGGCCTCGTCGAGCGTCAGCGCCTGTTGCAGCTGGGCGGCAGCGTCCTGGGCGCCGTGGCGGACCGCTTCCTCGCGGAACCCGTCGAACACCTGCTCGAGGCCCGTCCGTGCCACCGGAGCCGACATCTCGGCCGCCGTCCCGGCGCCCGAACCGTCCCCCACGCCGAAGGTCTGTCCCAGGTCGATCTCAATCGCGTCGTCATCGACGACGGCGTCAGGAGCGCCGGCGTGGCGGCGCCGGCCGGCCGGCGCGGCCGGCTGCGGCTTCGCCTCGGGCGGCTCCACGAGCGATGGCCGCGCGGCCCTCGGCTGCGGCACGTCCTGGACGGCAGCCGCGGCAGGCGCCTGCACGGGGACCGCGTCACTTGCCGGGTTGACCAGCTCGCCAAAACTGAAGTCGAGTGTCAGGTCCGTGCTCGTGAACGGGGATTCGCCGCTCAGCCGATCGGCGATGACCGAGTCGGGGTCCGACTCGCCGAGCATCGAGAGAGCCTTGCGGAACCGCTCGATGTTGGCCGGCTCCCAGGGTTCCCGCGCGAACAGGTCCTCGGCGATCACGCGCGCCTCACCCGCGAAGCCCTGGGCGAGATACGCGTCGGCGAGCTGGGCCTGCGCGATGTACATCGCCGCATCGAGCGAGCCGTCGACGCACACCTCGACCAGCTTCATGAGCGCCGGCACGTGGCCGGGCACGAGCGCGGCGTACTCGTTCAGCCACTGGGCGGCGCCCGGGAAGTCGTGCTCGGCGATGGCCGCGTCGGTGGCGACGTCGACACACTCGAATGCGGCATCGCCATCCGAGCCGGCCAGGCGCAGACCGATCTGCATGATCTCGTCGCGTCGTTCCGGCTCCGCGGCGATGACCCGAGCGACGGCCTCCCGGCCTTCCTGGCGGCGGCCGGTTCGCAGGTCGACCTCCGCCAGCCCCATCAGCAGTTCCGCGTCGGTGACGACGCCGTCGAGAAGCGCAAGGGCCCTGTCGAACTCGGCCCGGCCCAGGTAGCTTCGGACGAGCTGGCGACGCGTCACGATGTCGGAGGGGTCCTGGTCGAGCGCCCACTGCAGGACCTGCATCGCCTCGTCGCCCCGGCCGCGCGCGTAGTACGCCGACGCGATGGCCTTGAACTCAGGCGCCGACGAGGCGAACTCGACGGCGCGCTCGAGCGCCCCGGTGTCGAGCAGTTGCCGCACGAGCTCGGCGCGGACGGTCTCGTGGCCAGGCTCGATCGCCACGGCCTCGCCCAGAACCCGGATTGACTCCTCGGCCTTCTCGCGCCGACGGAATTCCTCTGCAATCTGCAGCAGCCGCTCGATGGCATCCCGCCGGTTGCCCAGCTCGGCCGCAGCCTTGGCGGCCGACACGGCCGCCTCGAGGTCGCTCGGGTCGAGCACGCCGAGCCGGAGTTGGATCTCGGCCGCGCCGGTCTTGTCTCCCCTTCCAAGGCGGCGGGCGGCGATGTTCGAGAGCGCGGCCTTGGCGTCGGCGACGAGCCCCTGTCGCTCGGCTATCTCGGCCGTCCGCAGGGCGGCGTGGTCGTGGTCGGGCGACAGCTTGAGGATCTTCTTGTAGACCGCGGCGGCACGGGAGTAGAACCCTTCCTCGAAGAGATGGTCGGCAATGCGGACGAAGTGCTCGACGCCGCCCTCGGTCTGGCCCGCGCGGACCAGCAGGTCGCCGACCACGTTGATCGCGCTCCAATCCTCGGGCTGAACCTCGAGAATCCTCTGGTATTCGGCAATGGCCTGGTCGAGCCGACCCTGGCGCAGGAATTTCTCGGCCCTCTTCAGTGTCGCATCACGGTCGATTGCCACTGTGCCCTCACCTGAGACTGACACCCCTGCTCCGCACACCCCGCCTCAAGAGTCGTATCGGTCGGAGCCGGGCGTTTCCCCAGTCCCCTCCGCTTCAATCGAGGCCGTCGAAGAGGGTCGGGACCCGAAACGACCGGCGGTGGGCCGGAGACAGGCCATATTGCGAGATGGCCTGCGCGTGTTCCGGCGTGGGGTATCCCTTGTGGCGGTCGAAGCCGTATCGCGGGTCCAGGTCGTGGAGGCGGTCCATCAGGCGGTCCCGCGTGACCTTAGCCACGATGGAGGCGGCGGCGATCGCCGAGCAGCGGGCGTCGCCGTGGACGATCCCGCGCTGGGCCATTGGGAGGTCTGGAATCGTGAAGGCATCGACGAGCACGAAATCCGGGAGCGGAGAGAGCGCCAGGACGGCGTTCCGCATGGCCAGCAGCGAGGCCTGGCGAATGTTGATCCGATCGATTTCGGCGGGCTCCACGGCGGCAACGGCCCAGCCGAGCGCGTGGCGTGTGATCTCGGCGTAGAGGCGCTCGCGCGAGGCCGCCGAGAGGAGCTTCGAGTCGCGAAGACCGGCAATGTGGCGGTCGGGGTCCAGCACCACGACCCCGGCCATGACCGGACCCGCCAGGCAGCCCCGCCCCACCTCGTCCGCGCCGGCGATCCGGACGAACCCCCACCGGCGGAGGCCGTTCTCGACGGCGCGGTCGGCGCGGGGACGAGGCATGTCGCGGGTCCTGTCCCGGCGTGGGGCTACGCCGTCCGCTTGGTTTCCTTCATCCGGGCGGCCTTGCCCTTCAGGTCGCGCAGGAAGTAGAGCTTCGCCCGACGCACCCGGGCGGACCGGACGACGTCCACGTGGTCGATGATCGGCGAGTGCAGCGGGAAGATCCGCTCGACGCCCTGGCCGAAGGAGACCTTGCGCACCGTGAAGGTCGCGCGGGTCCCGCCCCGATGCATGCCGATCACGATCCCCTCGAACACCTGGATCCGTTCCTTGTCGCCTTCCCGGACCTTCACGTGCACGCGGACCGTGTCGCCCGACTTCATCTGGGGCCGTGGCTTGACCTGGTCCTTCTCCACCGCTTCAATCGCCCGCATCGTCAGTCTCCTTCTGTCGTTCCTGCATCAGCTCGCGCACGATCGCGCGCTCTTCGTCATCCAGTTCAGCCACAGCCAGGAGGTCCGGCCGCCTGGCCAGCGTCCGGGCCACCGCCTGCCGCTTCCGCCACCGCCTGACCTGCTCGTGGTGCCCCGACAGCAGCACGTCCGGCACGCCGGCCCCCCCGAACTCCGCCGGCCTCGTGTAGTGCGGGTAATCGAGCAGCCCGCGCGTGAACGAATCCAGCTCCACCGACTGCTCGTCGCCCACCGCGCCGGGCAGCAGCCGGGTCACGGCGTCGAGCATCACCAGCGCCGGCAGCTCGCCGCCGGTGAGCACGTAGTCGCCGATCGAGATCTCCTCGGTCGCCAGGTGATCGTGCACGCGCTCGTCGACGCCCTCGTACCGTCCACACAGCACCACGACGTGCCCGCACCGGCTCAAGCGCACCGCGTCGGCCTGGCAGAACGGCCGGCCCTGGGGCGAGGTCAGCACGATGGCCGCCGGCTCGCCTCTCGTCTCCCGCAGGTGATCGACAGCCCGGAACAGCGGCGCCGGCTTCAGCACCATGCCGGGCCCGCCGCCGTACGCCACGTCGTCGACCGTGCGGTGACGGTCGTCGGTGAAATCCCGAAGGTCGACGACCTTCAAGTCCACCAGCCCCCGTTCGATCGCCCGGCCCAGGATCCCCTCCCGGGTCGGCCCGTCGAACATGCGGGGAAAGATCGTGACGATGTCGAACTTCACGGTCGGCGATTCAAGTCGAGCAGCCCTTCCGGGGGATCGAGCACGATCCGCCGGGCCGCAGTGTCGATCACCACGCAGATCGCCCGCGCGAGCGGGACGAGCACGTCTCCAAACGGCGCCCTCACGACGAGCCGGCTCGAGCCCAGTTCCCCTTCGACCGAGGCCACCGTCCCGACCTCCGCACCGCTCACCGTCTCCACCCGGCAGCCCACCAGGTCGTGCCGGTAGAACAGGCCGTCGGGCAGCGGTTCGAGGTCGGCCGTCGGCACGCGGAACTCGATGCCGGCCATCGCTTCGGCGTCGTTCATCGTCGCGACCCCGTCGAGGCCGATGATCGGCCGCCCGAGGTGGAGGCGCATCGCCGTGACGCGCATGCGCTCGACGCGGCCACCGCGCCGGGCCAGCAGCCGGGCACCGACCCGGAACCGATCCTCGATGAAATCGGTCTCCGGGTTGACGATCACCTGGCCGGCGTTGCCGTGGGCGCGCGCGACCCGACCGACCACCGCGCACTCGTCCCACTCGGCGTCGGTCGTCACCGTGTCCGCCGGCCTCGCGACCTCCGTCATGCCGGTTCCCGGACCTCCAGCATCGCGTCGAAGTCGTGGAACTCCGCGGTGACCTCCACCAGCGTCCGCAGAGCCGACACCGTACGCCCCTGCCGGCCGATCACGCGGCCGAGATCGCCGGGATCGACGAACAGCTCGATCACCGACACGCCGCGCTGATCGGACTCGGTGACCCGGACCGCTTCCGGCACGTCGACCATCGCCCGCGCGATCACCTCGATGACGTCGCGTGCCTGGCTCACTGCGCGCTCGCCTGCGGTGCCTCGGCGGCCGCGGCCTCCGGTTTGTTGGTGACGTGGCCCGCCAGCAGCGTGCGAACGGTCTGTGACGGGCGCGCGCCGGCCTTGAGCCAGTGCGCGATCCGCTCGTGGTCCACGATCATCGTGGCCGGGACGGTGCGCGGGTTGTAGTGCCCCACGACCTCCACCACGGCGCCCTCGGCCCCCCGCTTCGAGTCGCACACCACCACGCGGTAGTGCGCCTGCTTCTTCATCCCGGTCCTGCTCAAACGAATCACCAGCATCGAGTTCCCCTTCGCATTCGCCCTGTCTTGAACGATCCTTCAGTGAACGTTGCCCATCCGCCGCAATCGCTTCAGGGCGTTCTGGCTGCCCCCGCCCATGCCGCCGAGTGACTTGAGCATCTTCCGCATCTGCTGGAACTGGCGCAGCAGGCGGTTGATCTCCTCCACCGACGTCCCGCTGCCCCTCGCGATCCGCCGGCGCCGGCTCCCGTCGATCAGACGGTAGTCGTCCCGCTCGGACGGCGTCATCGAGTTGATGATCGCCTCGACGCGCACCAGCTGCTGCTCGTCCGGCTTGTTGTCGGCGAGCGCCTTCAGGTTCCCCATCCCGGGGATCATCCCGAGCACGCTCTCGAGCGGCCCCATCTTCCGGAGCGTCCGGAGCTGGTCCCGGAAGTCCTCGAGCGTGAAGTCGTCGCGACGGATCTTCTGCTCGAGCCGCGCGGCGTCCCGCTGGTCGATCGCCTGCTCGGCCCTCTCGATGAGCGAGAGCACGTCGCCCATGCCCAGCAGACGCGACACGAGCCGGTCGGGATGGAACGGCTCGATGTCCTCGAGCCGCTCGCCGCTGCCGATAAACGCGATCGGCACGCCGACCACCGCCACGACCGACAGCGCCGCGCCGCCACGGGCGTCGCCGTCGAGCTTGCTCAGCATCACCCCGGTGACGCCGATGCGCCGGTTGAACTCGCCCGCGCTCTTGATCGCGTCCTGCCCGGTCATCGCGTCGGCCACATAGATCAGGTCCGAGGGCGAGACGGCCGCCTTGATCGCCTGCAACTCGTTCATCAGCCCGTCGTCGATGTGCAGGCGCCCGGCCGTGTCCACGATCACGACGTCGAACCCGAGATTCCTCGCTTCGACCAGCGCGTCAGCGGCGCGCCGGACCGGGTCGAGCTCCCCCGCCGGGTCGAACACGCGGAGGGCCGCCTTCTGGCCGAGCACGTTCAGCTGCTCAATCGCCGCCGGGCGCCTGACGTCGGTCGACACCAGGATCGGGTGCTTCCCCTGCCTGGCCAGCCACGTTCCCAGCTTGCCCGCCGTCGTCGTCTTGCCCGAGCCCTGCAGACCCAGCAGCAGGATGACCCGCGGCGAAGCCGACGTGGGCTGCAGACCCCCACCGCCATCGCCAAACAGCGCGATCATCTCGTCGCGGACGATGCGCACGACCTGCTGCGCCGGCGTGAGACTCCGGAGGACGTCCTGCCCAGTGGCGCGGTCGCGGACGCGGTCCACGAACGCCTTGACCACCTTGAAGTTGACGTCCGCCTCGAGCAGCGCCATGCGGATTTCGCGCAGCGCAGCCTCGACGGTCGCCTCCGTCAGCCGGGCCTCTCCGCGAAGAGTCCGGAACACGTTCTGGAGGCGATCGCTGAGAGTATCGAACATGACGCCGGCCGCCGAGGCACACGTGCCCTAACCCCATGTCGGGCAAACCCTTATCGTAGCTGGGGCGCGCAGCTCTGTCAATCGCTTCCGGGAGCTGCACACAGGCTGACGGTCGACGGCCGCCCCGCCCCGCCCCGATTCAAACCGGGCCCGTTGCCGATTCTCCTTGCTCACGACGCGCGGGATCCGTAGGATCCGGGACGGAGTTACCGACAAGCGGGAGTGTCCATGGCGCGATGGAGCGATGCGGTCGTGGCCCTGATCGAGGAACAGGGCGTCACCCAGGTCGAACTGGCGCGGCTCGCCGGCCTGCACCCCGACACGGTCAGCCACGTCATCCACGGCGGGCACTGCTCGACCGAGACGCTCGAGAAGCTGGCGGCGGCGCTCGGCGTGGACATCGCGGAGCTGTTCGGTCCGCCGGCCGACGAGCGCACCGCTGCCCTGCAGCGGGACCGGGTCGTCGGCGCGGTGTTGCGGGAGTTGTCGGCCGCCGTCTCCACGGCCGTCTCTCAGGAACTCGCCGAGCGGCAGAAGCGCCGGGGGCCGAAGAAGCGGGACATCGAAGTCAAGCTGCCGTTCTCGGACGGGGTCTAGGGCGCCTCACGCCTTACGGCTTACGCCTCACGCGCTACGCCATTCCCTCGTCGCCCCGTCCCCGAATCCCGAATCCTGAATCCCGAATCCCTACCATTTCTCTTCGAAGAGCGCGTCCACGTACCTCTTGAGCCGAGAACGGCACGAGGTCGTCGATTCCCTCGCCGACGCCGACGTAGCGGATCGGGATCTTCAAGTCGTGGGCGATCGCGACGGCCACGCCTCCCTTGGCGGTGCCGTCGAGCTTCGCGAGCACGATCCCGTTGACGCCCGCGACGCTCGTGAACTCGCGCGCCTGCGACAGCCCGTTCTGTCCCACCGTCGCATCGAGCACCAGCAGGACTTCGTGCGGCGCGCCGGGCACCTCCCGCGCGGCGATGCGGCGGATCTTCTCGAGCTCGTTCATCAGGTTCACGCGCGTGTGGATGCGTCCCGCGGTGTCGATCAGGATCGGGTCGCGTCCGCGCGCCTTGCCCGAGGACACCGCGTCGAACACCACCGCCGCCGGGTCAGCGCCGTCCTTCGCCCGGACGATGTCGACGCCGGCGCGCGTGGCCCAGATCTGGAGCTGCTCGACGGCGGCGGCACGGAACGTGTCGGCGGCGCACACGAGCGGCGTCGCGCCCGACGTCTTGTAGAGATTCGCCAGCTTGCCGACCGTCGTGGTCTTGCCCGTGCCGTTGACGCCGACGATCAGCACGACGCGGGGCGACGCGGAATCGGCCGGCGGGCGAGGCTGCCCTTCCACGCTCTCGAACACCGACCGGATCTCCTGCTTCACCAGATCGCGCAGGCTCTCGCCGTGGCGCGCGCGCGCCTTGACGGCGGACACGATCCGGCTGGTGGCGGGCAGGCCGACGTCGGCGGAGATCAGCAGCTCTTCGAGCGCGTCGAGCGTGTCGACGTCGACCTCGCGCATGCGGCGATCGGGCGCGTCGGCGCGCTGGACGATGGCTTCGAAGCGTTCGACGATCTGCTGGGTGGTGCGGGAGAGACTCTCACGAATGCGGCCGAACACGCTCATTCAAGGATCTTATCATCGACCATCGACCTCGACCCGCTGCGGCCGCAGCATCAGCGCCTCAGCGGCCGCGCGCGGATCCTTGCCCCGCTCGAGCACTTCGGCCATCTGCGCCGTGATCGGCAGTTCCACGCCGTGCCGCTCGCCGAGCGCCAGCGCCGCGCCCGTCGTCTTGACGCCCTCGGCCACCATCTTCATCTCGCCGAGGATCTCGCGCGGGCTCCGGCCGCGTCCGAGCTCGATGCCGAACTGGCGGTTCCGGCTCAGGCTGCCGGTGCACGTGAGGACGAGGTCCCCGAGCCCCGACAGTCCGGCCAGCGTCTCGCGGCGCCCGCCGAGCGCGTGAGCCAGGCGCGAGATCTCGGCCAGGCCGCGCGTGATGAGGCCGGCCATCGCGTTGTGGCCGAGCCCGAGGCCTTCGACGACCCCCGCGGCGATGGCGATGACGTTCTTGATCGCCGCGCCGATCTCGACGCCCACCACGTCGTCGGTCGTGTAGAGGCGGAAGGCGCGCCCCCGGAATTCGGATTGCACCCGTTCGGCGGCGGCCATGTCGGTCGATGCCGCGCACACGGCCGTCGGCAGGCCGAGCGCCACCTCCCGCGCGAAGCTCGGCCCGGACAGCACGACCACTGGCCGCCCCGGCCCCACCTCCTGCGCGATGACCTCCGAGGGGCGCAACAGGGTCTCGACCTCGAGTCCCTTGGTCGCGCTGACGACCGTCGCCGTCGGGCCCATCGCCGGCGCGGCCGCGCGCACCACGCCGCGCGTCCCGTGCGAGGGTGTCACGACAAGCACGAGGTCCACACCGGCGACGGCGTCCCCGAGCGACTCGCAGGGCGTGATCGTCTCGCTCAGGTGAATCCCGGGCAGGAACACGTGGTTGACGCGCTCAGCGCGCATGCCCGACACGACCTCGGGCTCGAGCGCCCACAGCCGCACGCCGTGGCCGACGCGCGCGAGATGCACGGCGAGCGCCGTGCCCCAACTCCCCGATCCGAGGACCGCGATTTCGCTCATGACGGCTGATGATACCCGAGCCGGGCGGTGGCGATCACGGAATAGGTCGCGCCGCGCGGAGACAGGTGGCTTTCAAACAGCGTGACATGGTCGACGCGGCACCGGGCTTCCCGGACCGGGGACGCCTCAGCCAGCGCTTCGGCCAGGCGAGGGCCGAGCGGGGTCTTGACGCGGCCCAGTGTCAGGTGGGCGCTGAACGGGCGGTCCTCGCGGGGGACGCACAGTCCGTCGAGGCGGCGCCCCGTCTCGCCGTGCACCGCGGCGAGCGCGCCCGCCCCATCGCCCACCCCGAGCCAGATCACCCGCGGAGGGCCCGCCGGCGGGAACGTGCCCAGGCCGGCGAGCGAGACCTCGAAGGGTGGCGTGGAGAGCGCCACGCCCATCCGATCGGACACGGCCCGGGCCGTCAGTTCGTCCACTTCGCCGAGGAAGTGCAACGTGAAATGCCGGTGGAGGGGCGCCACCCAGGAAATGCCGCGCCTGATCCCACGTCGGTCGAGCGCGGCTGCCAGCATGCGTGCCGTGTCCCCAGCCGCCCGGCGTACGGCCTCATCGAGCTCGACGGCGAGAAAGAGGCGCACCGCTCTCCCTCCGCGTGGCTGCGACGCTCAGGCGCCCGGCGCGGGCAGGAACTCCGCCAGCGCCCGCCGCACCATGTCGAGCGCCGCCTGCGACGCCTGGAACTTGACCTGCGCGCGCGCGCCGAGAAACAGGAACCGGCTCACGCGCGTGCCGCCCGGAAAGGCGATCGCGACGACCACGGTGCCGACCGGCTTCTGCTCTGTCCCCCCGCCGGGACCGGCGATGCCCGTGATGCCGACGCCGACCTCCACGCCGGCGATCTCGCGGATGCCCTCGGCCATCGCCACCCCGACGTCCTCACTGACCGCACCATGACGTCTGATGATCTCGTCGGGCACACCGAGCAGATCCGTCTTGGCGCGGTTGCTGTAGCAGACCACGCCGCGCTCGACGTAATCGGAGCTGCCCGCCACGTCAGTCAGGCGCGACGCCAGGAGGCCGCCCGTGCACGACTCGGCCGTCGCGACGCGCCAGAACCGGCCCCGAAGCATCTCGCCGACCACCTGCTCGAGCGGACGACCGTCCGTGCTGAACACGTCGCTCCCGAGCACGGCGAGCATCTCGTCGGTCGCGCGGTCGAGCGAGGACCACGCCCGCTCTTGGTCGGCGGCGCGAACCGAGAGGTGCAGTTCGATCTGCCCCGGAGCCGCCAGGATGCTCGTCGAGATCGGGGGCTGCCACGCGGTCCATCCCGAATACACCGGCTGCGCCACCTGCTCGACCTGCGACTCGCTCCGCCCCGCGATCCCGAGCACCCGCCGGTACAGACGCGCGCCGGCGCAGACCGGCGCCAGGCGCTCGTCGAGGGCCGACACGAGCATCGGCTGCATCTCGCGGGGCGGGCCGGGCAGCAGCACGATGTGCCTGCCCTCCTGCTCGATCCAGAGCCCCGGGGCCGTACCGTTCGGATTGGGCAGCACCGAGGCGCCGATCGGCACCTGCGCCTGCACGCGGTTGACGGCGGGCATCTCGACGCCGCGCCGCGCGAAGCGCTCGCGGATCGACTCGACGATCGCGGGGTCCTCGCGCAGCGTGAGGCCAAGCGCGTCGGCCGCCGCATGGCGGGTCACGTCGTCGTCGGTCGGGCCGAGGCCGCCGGTGAGCACGAGGACGTCCGCGCGGAGGAGGTTCTCGCGGATGGCGGCCGACAGCTGGTCGCGATGGTCCCCCATGATCAGCTTGGCGACGACCTCGATCCCGAGCTCGTTGAGACGGGCGGTGACGAACAGGGAGTTGGTGTCCGAGCGCAGCGGCGTCAGCAGTTCGCTGCCGACCGCGATGATCACGGCGCGACGTGGCGGAGACGAGGACTGGGTCATAGGCCGGCAGGCATTCTCAGCGGAGCGCCGGCAGGAACCAGAGAATCAGGCGCAGCGACAGGTTGCCGTAGATCCCGGCCACCCCGTCGTCGGCCATGATGCCGAGGCCGCCGTGCAGGCGCTCGCACTGCCGGGCGGGAAACGGTTTCACGATGTCGAAGGCCCGAAACAGCAGGAAGCCGACGAGGGCGCCCTTCCAGGTGACCGGGACGAGCCACAGCGTCATCAGCATGCCGATGACTTCGTCGAGAACGACCGCACCGGGATCCGTGCGCCCGTAATGCCGTTCTGCCACCGTCCCGGCCCAGCACCCGACAACGAACAGCACGACGATGACGCCAAGGTCGATCGCCGGAAGCATGGCGGGAGGCGCGACGTAGCGGAGCGCGGCGTAGAGCACAAGCGCGGCGGCCGAACCGGCCGTGCCGGGCGCAATCGGGAAATGGCCGACGTACCCGAAGGTCGCCAGCAGAAGAGCCAGTCGCCTCATGATGTCGTCTTCACCGCCTCACGTGAGGCCTCTGGTGTCTCCGAGTGCACGACGCGCGTCCCCGCCAGTCGATCGTGCAGGCCACGGCGACTCGGGTCGAACGCGGCGGGCAGCAGGAGAAGCCCCGCGGGCAGCGCGCTCAGCAGAAGGGCGAAGACGCGCACCAGGGAGCGGCCGATAGTGAGCGGCGCCTCGCCGGCCGCCACGACCCGCAGATGAAACGCCATCTTCCCGATCGTCTGGCCGCCCGCCGCGGTGAACATCGCGAGGTACCCGCCGTTGAGCAGGAGCAGGAAGGCGAAGAGCGGCGCGGCCGGCAGCAGGAGGATCTCGCCGGCCTCGAGCCGGCTGACCCGAAGCGTGAAATAGACCACCGCCAGGTCGAGCCCGACGAGCATCAGCCAGTCGAGTGCGGCCGCCCCGAGACGGACGCCCACGCCGGCCACGTCCTCTTCCCTGTCGTTGGTCGCGGCCGCCGCACCGGCAGGCGCCCTGGAAGTCAGGCCGAGCGTGGTGAAGGACGGCGACCCGAGCGGCAGCCCCGGTTCGGGCCGAGGCTCGGCGGTCCGGGGCGGAACCAGGGTCCGGCTGCGCGCGGGCACCGGCGTCGAGCGGCGAACCGAGAGCGGCGTGCTCGGCGCCGAAGGCCGCACGAGCGGCGTCTCGCCGAATGACGCATCGCCGAACAGTGGCAACTCGCTCGAGGGCGCGGGCGGCACGCCGGGAGCGAGGACCGGATCCTCCGGGCGCTCGGGAGCCGCGGCAGACGGCGCGCCGCGGGGAGGAGACTTCGCCGCGCCGAGCTCGAAGTCGTCAAGCGGACCCGCCGGTTCGGGCCGACCGAGCGGCAGATCGGGGCCCGGCTCGGACGCCCGGATCAGCGAGAAATCGAAGCCGCAGTTGCGGCAGCGGGCGGTCGAATCAAACGCGATGTAATTGCACTTCGGACATTTCATCGGTCGCGGTCAGAGGAGAAGCCCGAGCCTTGTCGACCGGGCGCCGCCGGATGGGTGCTGGACCCCCGGATTATCGAGCAAAGAGCACGAGCAGTCAAACGCTCCCCGCGCTCATGTCCACGGGCTCATTCGCCGGCGTCGAGCAGTTCCTCGATCTGCTTGCGGAACTCGCCGACGTCGCGGAAGTTCCGGTAGACCGACGCAAACCGCACGTAAGCCACCTCGTCGAGGTCCTTGAGCGCCTGCATGACGAGCAGGCCGACCTCGGCCGTGGCGATCTCCTTCTCGGGCCGCTCCTGCAGCGTCACTTCCACGCGGTCGGCGATCTTCTCGAGGGCCGAGACGCTGACCGGTCGCTTCTCGCACGCCTTCAGCATGCCCGCGATCAGCTTCTGCCGCTCGAAGCGCTCGCGGCTGCCGTCCTTCTTCACCACCATGTAGGGGATCTCGTCGATCCGCTCGTAGCTGGTGAAACGCCGGCCGCAGTCGAGGCATTCGCGGCGGCGCCGGATGACCTCGCCCTCCTTGCTCTCGCGCGAATCGACGACCTTGTCGCCCAGATGACTGCAGTAGGGACACTTCACCGGCTCTCCTCCTCCTCGCCGCCCGGCTTCTCAGCCAGGCGCCGTATGCGGCCCAGAGTCAGCCCCTCCCGGACCATGAACCCGATGCCAATCAGCGTCACCGGCACGAACGAGATCGCGTGCAGCACGATGGCGGCGCCGACCGCCTTCTCCGTCGACGCGTGGAAGAACGACGTGACGGCAATCCGGTAGAACTCGTGGAACCCGCCGATCGCCCCCGGCGTCGGCACGGCCACGCCGACGACCAGCAGCGTCATCACCAGGAACGACCCAACATACCCCACCTCGACGGCGTAGGCGTGGGAGACCAGCCAGATCCCGCACGCAATCGACATCCACAAGGGGAACGACAGCGCGAAGACGATCAGCCACTGCCTCGGCCTCCGGACCGCGCCGAGGCCCAGGGCGAACCGCTCGGCCAGCCCTTCCACGATGCTCGCCAGCCGCCTGGGCAGTCGCCGTTCGACGGCCGCCGAGATCCTCCCGATCGCCTCGGGATGCCCGGCCAGCAGGAAGAAGGCCACGAGCAGGGCCAGCGTCGCCGCCGCGGTCGTCAGCCCTCCGACCTGGACCGCGCGGAACAGCGCCGGAGCCGACCGCCGAAGTGCCGGCGCGGCGGTCAGCGCGAAACCGGCGAACAGCACGAGCACCGCCGCCATGTCGAACACCCGCTCGAGCACCACGGTGGCGAACGCGGAGGTTGCCCCGATCTTCTCGTGCTGCGACAGCACGTAGGGCCGGATGAACTCGCCGGCGCGCGCCGGCAGCAGGCAGTTGGCCGCGAAGCCGATCACCGTCGCGCGAAACGCATGCGAAAAGCGGGTCGGCCCGAGTCCCGCGAGCAGGTACTGCCACCGCAGCGTTCGCAGCACGTAGGTCAAGAGCGTCGTGCCAACGGCCAGCAGCAGAAGGTCAAGACGCCCGTGCCCGATCTCGGCGCGCACGCCCGCGAGATCGGCACCGCGAACGAACCACGCCAGCAGGATCACGGCCAGCGCGATGACAAGGGCGGTTCGCAGGTACGGACGCATGTTGGGGTTGGCACTCTACTATAAGATCCTGCACAAGTCTATGCCGCAGCGTCACTTACTGCCAGAGGCGAGGGGAGCGGCACGCCGGCGGCGCCGCCGCGCTTGCGGGTGGGACCACCCGACCGGTAATATGACTGCCCCGTCGCTGCCGACGTGCCTCGACGCGCTTCAAGCAGCAGGTGAGGTTCCGCACATGACGCTGCCCACTCCGCTTCTCGCGACTTCCTTCGCCGGGCTCTCCCCTCTTCGCAGCGGGAAGGTCCGGGATCTGTACGACGCCGGCGATGATCTGCTCATTGTCGCCACCGATCGGATTTCGGCATTCGACTACGTGCTCGGGTCCGGCATTCCCGACAAGGGCAAGGTGCTCACACAGTTGTCGGCCTTCTGGTTCAACCGCACGCGCGACGTGGTGGCCAATCATCTTCGGTCGGTCGACCCGGCGGACTTTCCTCCGGCCCTCGGCCGGCACGCCGACGTGCTGCGCGGCCGGTCGATGCTGGTGCGAAAGACGACGCCCGTCCCGATCGAGTGCGTCGTGCGCGGGTATCTGGCCGGGTCCGGTTGGGCGGAATACCGGAAGACGGGCACGGTCTGCGGCATCGCCCTGCCCACCGGCCTGCGCGAGGCCGATCGGCTACCCGAACCGATCTTCACGCCATCAACGAAGGCCGAGAGCGGCCACGACGTCAATATCAGTGAGGAGGAGGCCGGGCGGCTGGTCGGCCGCGAGTTGATCGCGACGCTCAGGCGCCTGTCGCTCGCCGTCTACGCGCGCGGCGCCGCCCACGCCGAGACGCGCGGGATCATCGTCGCCGACACGAAATTCGAGTTCGGCCTCGTCGAGGAGGGCGGGCGAACGCAGGTTCTGCTTATCGACGAGGTCCTGACCCCGGACTCCTCGCGCTTCTGGCCCGCCGACCAATACAAGCCGGGCGGCAGCCAGCCGAGCTTCGACAAGCAGTATGTGCGCGACTACCTCGAGCAGATCACGTGGAACAAGCAGCCGCCCGTGCCGTCACTGCCCGACGAGGTGGTCGCCAGGACGCGCGAGAAATACGTGGAGGCGCTGCGGCGGCTGGCCGGACACGGCGTCGACGAGCGGAGTTGATGTGCGCGAACGTCTCGAGCGGCTGATTGGCGACATGGTCGAAGGCGGGATCCTCTTCGAGGACGCGGTCGGCGCGTTCGAGCGCGCGTTCATCGTCAGGGTCCTCGAGCGCGCCGGCGGCAACATGACCGCGGCCGCCCGCGAGCTGCGCGTCCACCGGAATACGCTGAGCAGGAAGATGGAAGAACTGAAGATCAAGAGATAGCCCGTTTCCACCTGACCGTCCCGTCCTTCCGATCCTCGAGCACGATCCCCAGTGCCTTGAGCTCGTCGCGCAGCCGGTCGGCTTCGGCCCAGTTGCGCGCCGCCTTGGCCTGCCTGCGGGCCAGGATGAGCGCCTCGATCGCGGCGTCGGCCGTCTCGCGCGCCTCGCGCGGCCAGGCGGCGAAGATCAGGTTGGTGTCGTCGAGCAGCCCGACCACCGCGCGTCGCTCGTCGCCGGTCAGCGGCCGGAAGTCGTCGCGGGCGTTGATGTCGGTGACAAGCGTGAGGATGGCCGCGAGCGCCTCCGGCGTATTCAGGTCGTCGGCCATCGCCCGCCAGAACTCCTCGCGGGCCTCGGCCACGCGGACCCGCGGATCGACGTTCGACTCGGGAGCGCCTTCGCGCGGCAGGCCGGGCGCTTCCTCCATGCGGCTCCTGAAGGTCCGCAGCCGGTCGAGCGTCGCCTTGGCGGCGCGCAGCCCGTCGAAGCTGAAGTTGTACAGCTTTCGGTAGTGATTGCTCTCAATGGCGAATCTGAACGTGATCGGGTCGTAGCCCTTCGCCACCAGGTCCCGCAGCGTGAAGAAGTTGCCCAGGCTCTTGGACATCTTCTCCCCCTCGACCATCAGGAACTCGCCGTGAACCCAGTGGTTCACCCACGGCCCGCCGAGCGCCCCCTCGCTCTGTGCGATCTCGTTCTCGTGGTGGGGGAAGACGAGATCGACGCCGCCGGTGTGGATGTCGAGGCGCGGGCCGAAAACGTCGAGGGCCATCGCCGAGCACTCGAT
Organism: uncultured Acidobacteriota bacterium; assembly: GCA_963727765.1. GTDB lineage: Bacteria > Acidobacteriota > Vicinamibacteria > Vicinamibacterales > Fen-181 > FEN-299. The sequence goes on along the minus strand of CAVSGZ010000009.1, from coordinate 117,029 downwards.
GTGCCAACCCGGGCGGCCAGGGCCCCACGGGCTGTCCCACGACGGCTCGCCAGCCTTGGCGCCCTTCCACAGCACAAAATCGCTCGCCGAATCGCGGTCGTACTCGTCCGCATCGACGCTGGCGCCGGGCTGCATCCCGCTGCGGTCGATGCGCGAGAGGCAGCCGTACTGCGGCAGGTCACCGACGCGAAAGTAGACGCTGCCATCGCGCTCGTAGGCCAGGCCGCGCCGCGCCAGCGTCTCGACGAGCCGGATCATCTGGGCCAGGTAATCGGTCGCCCGCGGCATGACCGTGTGCCTGGCGACGCGCAGCGCCTCCATGTCCTCGAGAAACGCCCGCTCGTAACGGTCGGTGAACTCGCGCATCGCGCGCAGCCGCGCCTGGTTGTCGGCATCCGCCGGCAGAGGCTGCTGACTGTCGCGGATAATCTTGTCGTCCACGTCGGTCAGATTCATGCACGAGCGGACACGGTAGCCGGCGGCCTCGAACGTGCGCCTGAGCAGATCCTGGAAGAGGAACGTGCGGAGGTTGCCGATGTGGACGTAGTTGTAGATGGTCGGCCCGCAGTTGTAGATGGCGATCTCGCCCGGCACGAGCGGCCTCACGGGTTCGACGCGGCGGGTCAGCGTGTTGAAGAGCGAGATGGTGCGCAGGTCGGTCATACTTCGATAGTGTAACCGCTTCTATCGCCGGGCTGCGGCCTGACGGCTGACGGCCCGGTCACGCGTAACAGCGCGACCCGGCCGCTGGCCATCAGCCATCGGCCGTCAGCCATGGCCTCTCTTGACAGGACCCGAAGACGACCGCTACAATTAGCACTCAAGCACAGGGAGTGCTAACAGTTACACCGGGCCGGCTGCTAATCGCCGTCCCCGGCGAGTGCCAAACGCGCCGCGCGGAGCGTCCGCCGGCCGTCCCATCAACCGCACTATCAACGTGGGGGTGACGACAGATGAAAGCCAGACCGCTACACGACCGGATTCTCGTCAAGCGCATCGATGAGGGCGAACAGAAGATCGGCGGGATCATCATTCCCGACACCGCCAAGGAGAAGCCGCAGCAGGGCAAGGTCGTCTCCGTCGGCGCCGGCAAGATCAAGGATGACGGCGGGCGCATCACCCTCGACGTCAAGGCGGGCGACACGATCCTGTTCGGCAAGTACTCCGGTCAGGAAATCAAGCTCGATGGCGAGGAGTTCCTGATCATGCGCGAAGAGGAAGTCCTGGCGATCCTGGACTAGTCGCGCACCCGCATAACTTTCGAGTTCCAAACGGAGCACATAACGATGGCAAAGCAGATCATCTACGGCGAGCAGTCCCGCCAGGCAATCCTCCGCGGGGTCAATGCCCTCGCGGATGCCGTGAAGGTCACGCTCGGCCCGAAGGGCCGCAACGTGGTTCTCGACAAGAAGTTCGGCTCACCGCTCATCACCAAGGACGGCGTGACGGTGGCCAAGGAAATCGACCTCAAGAACCCGCAGGAGAACATGGGCGCGCAGATGGTGCGCGAGGTGGCGAGCAAGACGTCGGACATCGCCGGTGACGGCACGACGACGGCGACGGTGCTCGCGCAGGCGATCTATCGCGAGGGCTCGAAGAACGTGGCGGCCGGCGCCAACCCGATGGAGCTCAAGCGCGGGATCGAGCGGGCGGTCGAGGTCGTGGTCGAGTCGATCAAGAAGCTGTCCAAGCCGGTCAAGGGCAACATGATCGCGCAGGTCGGCACGATCTCCGCGAACAACGACAAGACGATCGGCACCATCATCGCCGAGGCGATGGAGAAGGTCGGCAAGGACGGCGTCATCACCGTCGAGGAAGCCAAGACGCTCGAGACCTCGCTCGAGGTGGTCGAGGGGATGCAGTTCGACCGCGGCTACCTGTCGCCCTACTTCGTGACCGACCCCGAGCGCATGGAAGTCGTGCTCGAGAACCCGGTCATCCTGATCCACGAGAAGAAGATCAGCTCGATGAAGGACCTCCTCCCGGTCCTCGAGCAGGTGGCCCGCATGGGCAAGCCGCTGCTCATCATCGCGGAAGACGTGGACGGTGAAGCGCTAGCCACCCTCGTGGTCAACAAGCTGCGCGGCACGCTGTCGGCCGCCGCGGTGAAGGCGCCCGGATTCGGTGACCGCCGCAAGGCCATGCTCGAGGACATCGCGATCCTCACCGGCGGCCGCGCCATCACGGAAGACCTCGGGATCAAGCTCGAGAACATCCGCATCGAGGACCTCGGCCAGGCCAAGAAGGTCACGATCAACAAGGACGACACGACGCTTGTCGAAGGCGCCGGCACCAGCCAGGCAATCGAGGGCCGCGTCAAGCAGATCCGCGCGCAGGTCGAGGACACCACCTCGGACTACGACCGCGAGAAGCTGCAGGAGCGGCTGGCGAAGATTGTCGGCGGCGTGGCGGTCATCAAGGTCGGCGCCGCGACCGAGACCGAGATGAAGGAGAAGAAGGCTCGCGTCGAGGATGCGATGCACGCCACCAAGGCGGCCGTCGAAGAGGGCATCGTCCCGGGCGGCGGTGTGGCGCTGCTGCGCGGCGTGAAGGCGCTCAATGCGCTCAAGCTCGAGGGCGACCAGCAGATTGGCGTCAACCTCGTCAAGCGCGCCATCGAGGACCCGATGCGCTGGATCGCCAACAACGCCGGCGTCGAGGGCTCGATCGTCGTCCAGAAGGTGCTCGAGAGCAAGGACGAGGAGTGGGGCTTCAACGCGCAGGAGGAGAAGTACGAGAACCTGGTGCAGGCGGGCGTCATCGACCCGGCCAAGGTCGTGCGCACGGCGCTCCAGAACGCCTCGTCGATCGCCTCGCTCCTGCTGACGACCGAAGCGATGGTCTACGAGCTCCCGGAGGAGAAGAAGGAACCGGCGATGCCTGGCGGCCCGGGCGGCATGGGCGGGATGGTACTAAGAACGGGGTGTAATCGGTGACACTTGTCAATCGATGAGACTTGTCAGTCGATGACGCTTGTCAGTCGGTGACGCTTGTCAGCCGGGCCCGGCGGGTGGAAACGCTCGCCGGGCCTCTTTTCTAATACCCCATCTCCTTCAGCAGCGCATTCGCTCTCACCCTCGCCTCCGGCGAGAGCGGCAGCTTGTCGAGCACGGCCTTGAGTTCGACGGACTTCTGCAGGAAGCGGCTGAACTCGGCCGGCGCCGCGGCGGGGTCGATCGACAATCGGTTCCCCATCTGGACCAGATTCAGCAGCAGGTCCGGAGGCGCGACATTCGGCCACGCTCCGTTGACCACAGCCAACAGGTCGTGCAGCCGCCGCATCGTACCGGCGTAACCCCCCACGATCTGATCGGTGATGCTGCCCTCCGGCAACGCGCCGGCGCCCGCCACTCCCGCATCGAACTCCACGCGGACCTCGGTCGCGCCAGACACGGGGCACGGCGGAACGGCAACCACGATGGTGGCCGTCTCCCCCTCGTACCACCACTCCGCCCGCTCGGGCGGCAGGCCGGCCAGCGCGCGGCGGTCGCGATCGGCTGTGGTTACCAACGCCGCCGCCTGGCCGTTCACCACGGCCCGCTGCGGCGGCGGCAGGTCGCGCAACCGAACCTCGTAGCCGCGCGACGCCGGCATGCCGGGATACTGTCCCTGCACCGGCTCGATTCGAACAGTCCGTGTCCCCTTCGCCCTCGTCACCTGCACCGTCGTCCAGGCGCCTTCGCCCGACTGGTAGGCGACCGAGTCCCCCTGATCCTCGTAGATGCGCGTCGTCGTGGACCCTGTTGGCCCGGCCTCTTGCGGCTTTCCACCCGGCCGGATTTCGTAAATTCGCGTCGTGCTCGTCCCGGTGGGATATACCTCCAGCACGAGCGGGTCGGCCGCCGGGTGCGCCCCGGCGCGCTCGACCGGGTGCTGCATCGGGATGATCGAGCCGCCCTTCACGTAAACGGGGATCTCGTCGATGGCGAACGAGCGCTCGAACGCGCATGCTGGGAGGCAATTGAGGGTGCGGCCAGAGCTGCGCTCGATCCACGTGCCGGCAGGCAGCCACACGGAGCGGGTCGCGAGCCCGGTCTGCGGGTCCCGCGGCCCGACGACCGGAGCGACCAGCATGCTGTCGCCGAAGAGGTACTCGTCCCTGTTCACGTACGCTTCGGTCGCTTCCGGCGAGTCCCAGTACAGCGGACGCAGGAACGGTACGCCGGTATCGTAGGTCGCGCGCGAAGCCGTGTAGATGTACGGAATCAGCGACGAGCGCAGCAGGAACGCCTCGCGCATCGCATCGGAGTACTCGGGCGGGTAGGCCCAGATCCGCCGCTCCGCGCCCGGGTTCTTGGTGGTGTGCGTCCTGAGGATCGGGCTGAACACGCCGAACTGGATCCACCGCGTGTAGAGTTCGGGCTCGACCGGCCCATTCATGTGGCCGCCGATGTCGTGGCTCCAGTACCCGAAGCCGACATTCGCAGCCGTCGCCGTGAAATACGGCTGATACGCGAGCGACTGCCACGTCGAGTAGGTGTCACCCGAGAACCCGATCTCGTAGCGATGGTTACCGAGGCCTCCCCACCGGTGGAAGATGAGCGGCCGGTGTTTCCCCTGCCGCTCCATGTCGGTGAAGAAGGTGTAGTTGAGCCACCAGGTCGGGTTCGATCCCCTCGAGCGATGTCTTGTCGCTCTGTTGCCAGTCGAGCCACCAGAAATCGACGCCCTGCTTCTCGAGGGGATGAATCACCAGGTCGAAGAAGTTGACCGCGAACTTCTTGTCGACGATGTCGAACGGCACGTACTTCTGCGTGGCCGGGTCGATTCCCATCGCCCTGGCCATCGCGGGATACCACGACTCCCACGGTTGGATCCCCGATGCCGGATGCAGGTTGAGCGGCGTGCGCAGGCCGTGCACGTCGGTCCAGTTCAGGAACCCGACCGGATCCGGGAAGTAGTGCTTGTCCCACGTGAACCCGGTCCATCCCTTGGTGTGCCCCGACGGGTCCTTCGGGTTGTCGTCCCACGCGCCGCCGAACGTCACGTGCCAATCCATGTCCACGACGAGCACGTCGAGCGGCAGCGTGCGCGCCTCGAAGTCGCGCACGAGCTGCTCGAACTCCTGGTCGGTGTACGCCCAGTAGCGCGACCACCAGATGCCGAACGCGAAGCGCGGCGGCATCGGGATCCGGCCCGCCACCTTCGTGAAGTCGGCGAGAGCGCCGCGGTAGTCGTGGCCGTAGCCGAAGAAGTAGAGGTCCTGCTGCTTCCCCGCCGGCCGCGGCATCACCCACGGCCAGTCGCTGCCGTCGTAGAGCAGCCGTGCCGTGTCGTCGACCACGACCCAGCCGTCACGCGAGATCAGGCCCGGCTCGAGCCTGGTCGCCGGACCATTGACGCCGTCGAGCGTCCGGGTGGTGCCCCGAAGGTTGCCCGTGTCCTCGAGGCCCGGATGCCACACGACCGTCGCGCTGTTGAGCGTGAATCGGACTTCGAGGTTCGAGGCAGTGAACGCGCCGCTGCCGGTCTTGTAGCGCAGCGTCAGCGCGTCGGTCCTGATGGTGAGCCAGCCACCCTTGACCGCCGACGTGAACGCGGGGACCGGCTGCTTCCGGTTGATGAACACGAGCGATGCTCGGTCTTCGAACTGCGACACCCCCGACCACTCCATCCGGATGAGGCGCGGCGTCAGCACGGCGAAGCGCGCCTGGCCGGAGATCACCACGGCCTTCGGGTCGGCCAAGGGCGCCATCGTCTCGGCCCGCGCCGGCAGCGTCGCCAGCAGGCTCAGGAGCGCGAAGGCTGCCGCCCTCGACAGCCGGAGACCACGCCGCGCGTCTTCAGCTCTCATGATCGTCCCTCCCACAGCGCCGACGCCTGGCCCGACGCCGCGCGGCCGAGTGGTGCCGAGCATCAGCGGTAGGCGGCATGGAACGCGGCGAGGCGTTCCACGACGGCCTGGATCTGGCGTGTCGGCGGCAGGATGGTGGTCCGGAAATGCGCGGTGCCCGGGGTCTGTCCGAAGCCCGTGCCGGGGACGACGCAGACGCCGGTCTGCTCGAGCAGGTCCATGCAGTACTGCTCGTCGGTCCGGCCGGCCGGCAGCGTGATCCGCGGAAACGCGTACATGGCTCCCGCCACCACGTTGCACTGGATCCCCGGAATGCGGTTGAGCCCTTCGGCCAGCAGCACCGCTCTCGCCTTCAGTTCGCCGAGCACGCCGTCGCGCTCCTGGACGTACCGCTCGTAGGACGGCTCGCCGGGCCTTGGCGGCCGGACCATGCAGTAGGTGGCCACCTGGCCGGTCAGGTTCGCGCAGAGCGACACCGACTGAAGTTTGGTGATCTGCGCGATAACGTCGGGCGGAACGTTCCGCACTTCCATGTACCCGCCGCGCTGCCCGCACTCCCCAAGGAACCCCTTCGAGCAGGAGTGGAAGCTGAACAGGCTCACGTTGGTCTCTCCGCTCTCGACCATCACCTTCGCGAACGACACGAATCGATCGCCCTGCAGGTACACGTTCTCCTGGTAGACCTCGTCGGCGAGGATCGCCATCCCGTGCGACTTCGCAAAGGCGACGATCATCCGGATGTTGTCGCGGTCGAGCACCGACCCCGTCGGGTTCCCTGGATTGAGCACGCAGATCGCCTTCACCCTCATGCCGTAGCGGCGCGCCTCCTGGAGGCTGTCGTCGAGCATGGCCTGGCTCAGCTTCCAGTCGTGGCCCTCGTCGAGGTAGTAGCCGACCTGCTTCCCGGCGTAGAGCGTGATCGTCGCGCTGTAGAGCGGGTACTGCGGGATCGGGATCATGATCCCATCCAGCGGTCCGCTGATGAGGATCCGGAGCGCCGTCTGCACGCCCTTCGAGGCGCCGTCGGTCAGGTAAATCGCCTCGGGATCGGCCTCGATGCCGTCCCGTTCACGGATGAACGCCGCCACCGCCTCACGCACGAACGCCACGCCCTTGCTGTCCGAGTACGCCCCGAGTCCGTGCCGGGTCCCTGTGAGAACCTGCCGGGCCGTGGCCCGCACGTCGGACGGAAACAGGTCGGCGCCGCGCTCAATGAGGTCCGGGTACTGGCACAGCGCCAGCACCTGGCGCAGGTAGGTGAGCGGCTTCTGCTCGAGCGCCTGGGGGTTGCCGATGTTGCAGTAGATGATCTCGCGCCCCTGCCGTTCGAGTTCCTGCGCCCGCGCGACGACGGGGCCACGGACGGCGTACTGCGTCTCGATCACAGCCTGGCTGATATCCTGCACCTGGATGGGCATCGTCGGTCCTCTCGCGGGGAATTGCCGGAAAGACGGCGCGGGGCGCGGATGCCTCGCTACGGAGATTCTTGCGAAAACGCGTCGCCGAATCAATCACCCAGGCGAACCGGGCCGATGTAGACGTGCGTGGGGGCTGTCAGCCCGTAGGCGAACACGATGATCTGCCGGATGTGCCGCATGTCCATTTCACGCCGGTCCGGCGCGCGGCGCACGTCGGCCAGCGCGATGACGATCCGGTTGAGGCCGGGACGGACGAGGAACTGGCGGTTGAATCGGTCCGCATACCGATTGTCGTGCGCCTTGTCGTTCACGCGGATGACGAGCGGAAGCGGTGCGTCGAGATCCGAGAAGAACGTCAGCACGAGGCTGCGTGCCCATCGCCAGTCGGGATACGGTTCGTCGAGCGCGATGCCCGGGTAGGTCCCGGCCTCGAGATCGAGCCGTGCCAGCGGTTGGTCGAACGGGGCCGTCACGCCTGCCGGCCGCGTATGGGGTGTCAGCACGCTGCCGTGGGCTTCGACAAACGGCCGCTCCCACCATGAGCCGTCGAGCGCGAACAGCGTCGGCAGCGCGGTGTCGCGCTCGCCGTAAATCACCACCGTCCTGGCCAGATCGAACCACGACGCGCTGAGCATCGCGGCGACACCCAGAACGACCAGTGCCCGCCGGCCGGCAGACCGGATCAGACTCCCACGGCCGCCCGTCCACCCCGCCATGGCCAGCACGAGCAGGAACGAGGCCGCGCCGGCCACGTCCCGGAGGAAATGCCAGACCGATGCGTCGCGGCCGGGCTGTGCGAGCTGGAGCGCTTCGGTTGCCGCGCCGAGCGCAACCGCCAAGGCGAACGCCGTCCACCAGGGCCGCGGCTCGGCGAGCGCTGCGCCGCGCTCCCGGAGCAAGCCGAGGATCGCGACCGCCACCATGCCGAACAGTGGAACGTGTCCGGCGTGGTAGAGCGACTCCCAGAACAGCGTGCGGTCCGGGACCTGGCCGAACACCATGAACAGCAGCAGGCCGGTCAGGAGAACAGCCCAGGCCACGGTGGCGGCTCGGCTGCCTCGGACGCCGTGGTCAGCGTTGTTCGTCATGCCCGGCGGCCGATTCGGCGATTAACGGAGTGTGAAACTGACTTCGATGTTGACGATCACCGCCACCGGCTGACCCAGCCTTCTGCCGGGGCGGAACTTGAATCGCTTGGCCGCCTTGATCGCTTCCTGGTCGAGGCCGAAGACCGGGTCGAGCGACCGCAAGATCCGGCAGTCGCCCACCGAGCCGTCGGCCAGCACCACGCACTCGAGCAGCGCAGTGCCCTGGATCTTCGCGCGCATCGCGTCAGGCGTGTACTCCGGGACGCCCTCCCGGAGCAACTCGGGGTTCGTGACGCCGCTCCCCGGACGGTAAGCGCCACCACCAGAGCCACCGCCCCAGCCCGGTCCGAACCCGGATCCGTTGCCCGGGCCGATGCCCGTCCCGGTACCGGTGCCGTATCCGCCGCCGCTGCCCGGCCCCCTGGACAGCGCATCGCCGGAGACATCGGTCGCGCCCGGAATGACCATCGCCGCGTCGTTCGGCTTCGCGGGGAGGTCGAGAGCCGGAGGCGGCGCGTCCGACGGCTTGGGAAACGGGATCGGCGTCGGCTCGGGCCTGGCCACTGGAATCGGCGCGTTCGCCTTCTTCGCCGGGAACGGCATCCTGTTGCCGCCGCCGCCACCGCCGCCGCCGGGCCCCGGCTTGTTGAGCCAGACGATCTCGTGGAACGGGATCGATTCCATCGGCTCCGAGATCATCCTGCCGGCCGGCGTGTACTTCAGGATCAACACGACCGCCACCAAGCCCAGCAGGTGGAACCCGACCGCCCCCAGGAAACGCTCCACCGACGCCTGTCTGGTCGAGGGGCCGATGCCGCTGTAGTGGCTCGAGAACAGGAACTGCGGCGTCCCGTTTTGTGGAGGGACCATCGGCGCCTGGCTGGCACCTGCACCGGCTTCGTTCCTACGATTGGTCTCTGACATGACTGGAGCTGGTCCCACTAGCGACTGCACGTGATGTAGCGGCGAGAGTCTCGCAGCATGGGCAGCGATCTGGCCGTTTCTTCACTAATACGCCAGATCGCGCACCAGCGTTTCTGACGCCCGTCCTCCCGGTCGGTTAGAGCCGGCCCGTCCAGGCGCCAATCGCCGCGTTGCCGCCGCCATAGCAGTGGAGTGTGGACAGCGCGTCGGCGGCCCGCGGTTCGCTCCGCACGGCCACGAGCACACCACCCCGACCGGTCAGTGTCTCGAAGATCCGGCCGTCATGAGTCTGGAATCCGACGCGAATCAGGCAGGCTGCGAGCCCAGGCCGGGATGTAGCGTCAGGACCGGGCTGGAGCAGCGCGAGCAGGCTGCCGCCGCCGACGGCCGACCCGATCCCCGGCAGATCGAGCGTGTCCGGCGTCCGACCGAGCACCTTCTGGAGCAGGCCCGATGTGTCCGTGCCTTCCTTCGCCAGTACGGTAATCGCCTCGGCCGGAAATCCGTGCCGTTTCAGGGCCTCGATACCCCGCTCGGCCGACGACACATCCTTGAAAACCCCGATTGTGTACCGACCGGTTTCGACCTCAGCCACGCCACACCTCTCCGAAGAAGATCCCGCCGCGCCAGGACCCTGCGCCCGGCAGCCGACAACATCTTACTGTAAGCGTGTTGCACATTCGCATCAAGACTGCCAGCCAATTCCAAGTCACACGATTGGGCGTGGCGGGCAACGGCGCCAGCCCATCCATGGCGGCCGCGGCCGCCGGCGCGCCACTCGCGGCCCGGTGCTACAATGCATCGATCCTGAGCAGTGTTCCGGTCGCGACGTGGAGGGGCTGACGCATGGGACGGATTGGCTTGCCCGAACTCATTCTGATCCTGGCGATTCTGATGGTAGTCTTCGGCGCCAACCGCCTGCCCGAACTCGGCCGCGGCCTCGGCAAGGCGATCCGCGGGTTCAAGGACGCCACGCACGAAGACGACCATCGGGACGACAGACCCCGGACCTAGCGCCGACGGGTCAGATCAGCATCCGCGTCTCGCCGACCCTCCGCGTCACCCGCTCCCGGTCGAGGTACTCGAGCAGCGGAATCGCGTACTTGCGTGAGACGTCGTAGCGCGTCTTGAACGTGCCGACGTCGATCGTCGCCGCCGTGGCTCCCGCCTCGTCCTTCAGGGCCCGCATGTCCCGCTTGAGCGCCTCCAGCCCCGCCTGGTGGAAATACACGGTGTCGAGCCGCACGAGGACTTTCTGCCGGACAAGGAGCTGCACGACCCGGTTCATCACGTCGGGCTGAATCCCGTGGGTCGAGGCGATCTCCTTCGGGTCGGGCGGACGCAGACCCGCTTCCCGGAATGCGGCCTCGCAGCGGGTGCGAGCCGCCTCCTCGGCGGGTGAGAGCGAGACGCGATGCGACGCCAGTGCGAGGCGCTCCCGGCCTGCAATGCGACCGGCCTCCTGCAGGCCTGCCAGCACATGCTCGAACACTCCGTCTCCCGCCCTGGCGAACTCCCGCTCCCGCAGCTCCTCTCTCGGCATCCCTTCCGCCATCGGCTCGTTCCGATGGTGGTCCCCCAGGCGTTGCAGCACGCGCCTGCCGAGCTGTTCCATGGCAGAGGACGGCACGAGCGTCTGGCCGACGCGCGTCACGCTGCCGGCCCGGATCACGTCGTCCAGCACCGCGTCCCTGTCTGTGAGATCGACGCCGGCCCGGCTCACGAGCGCCGCAATCGGGAGCCCTCCGGCACCCCGCTCATCGACCATCGTCGTCACGGCTCGACGAGCGGCTTCGCGAGCCCCGAGGTCGATCGCATCGAGACGGGCGAATCGCGCGAGCGAGGCTGGCGTGCGGATGGCGCCGCGCGCCGGATGCGGATCGAGAACCACACCGCCCGCAATGGTCACCGGTGGGGAGTAGGCGCGCAGGATAAATCGGTCGCCTCGCGACAGGACGGCCTGGGCCTCGAATCTGAGCCTGACGTGGGCCGAGTCCCCGCCCGGGATCTCGGCCGCTCCCGACACGGCTGACGCCGCGCCAGCCTGCCCCGCCCCGCCGGGCAGCAGGCCGGCCAGCGCGACCCGGCCCAGGATTTCGCCGGTGCCCTGGTGGAATCGCACGCGGGTCCCGTGACGCAGGGCGCGCGCGGAGGACACCACTTCGACGCGGGCGTCGATCATGCGCGTCGGCTCCAGCGTCCCCGGCGTGAGCAGCGAGTCGCCGCGCCCGATCTCGGTCAGGTCGATCCCGCCGAGGTTCAGCGCCGCCCGCTGCCCCGCACGCGCCACGGCCGCAATCTCGCCGTGCACCTGCACGCCGCGGACCTTGACCGTTCGCCCGCCCGGCAGCTTCAGCAACTCGTCCTCGGCCCGCACGCTGCCCGAAAGCAGCGTGCCGGTGACGACGGTCCCGAATCCTCTCACCGAGAAGGCGCGGTCGATCGGGAGGCGCACCGCCCCCGCGTCTCCGCGCGGGCGCACGGTCCGCCCGAGGTCGATGAGCGTCTGCCGGAGGAGGTCCAGACCGTCGCCCGTCCTCGACGACACGGGCACCACGGCGGCGCGCTCGAGGAACGAGCCCGCGACCAGCTCCCGCACGTCCATCTTCACGAGATCGAGCCCGTCCGCGTCGGCCAGGTCGGACTTGGTGATCGCCACCAGGCCGTGTCGCACACCGAGCAGGCGACAGAATCTCGAAGTGCTCGCGCGTCTGCGGCATCACGGATTCATCGGCCGCGACGACCAGCACGACCGCGTCGATGCCGCCGACGCCGGCCAGCATGTTCTTGACGAAACGCTCGTGCCCGGGCACATCGACAAGCGAGAACACCAAGTCGCCCGACGTCCAGTGCGCGAACCCGAGATCGATCGTGATCCCGCGGGCTTTCTCCTCCTTGAGCCGGTCCGGGTCCGTGCCGGTCAGCGACAGGACGAGCGCGCTCTTGCCGTGGTCGATGTGTCCGGCGGTGCCGACGATGATGTGGCGTGGCATCTCTGGCCAGTCGGTCACTTGCGGCCGCCGCGTGCCTTCAGCCTGGCGTGGCGGCCCGGCCGCGACGCCCGGCGCCGAGGTTCCTGCCTTGCGGGCTGCTTCCCGGTGCGGCCCGCTCTCGCCGGCATCCTCCGCTTGGCCGCTTCGAGGATGTCGACCAGTCCCAGCTCGATCTGGCGCCGGTCGAGATCGACCCGCAGCACCTGCACCGACACACGCTCGCCGAGGCGGTACACCTTGCCGGTGCTCTCTCCCCGGAGCGCGTGCGTCGCATCGAGAAACCTGTAGTAATCGTCGGCCATCGTCGCCACGTGCACGAGCCCGTCCACCAGGTGATCGATGAGCTGCACGAACAGGCCGAACGGAGCGACGCCGGTGATGTAGCCGTCGAACTGCTCGCCGACCTTGTCGTGCATGAACCGGACCTTTTTCCACTGGAGGAGCTCCCGCTCAGCCTCGTCGGCCCGCCGTTCCCGGTCCGACGCAACTCGTGCGATCTCCGGGATCCGCCCTTCCCACTGTTCGAGGTCCGCTCCCGCACCCTCCACGCCGCGCGCGGCCCGCAGGAGCCGGTGCACCACGAGGTCCGGATAGCGCCTGATCGGCGACGTGAAATGCGTGTAACTCGAAAAGGCCAGTCCGAAGTGTCCCAGGTTCTCGGGCGCGTACCGGGCCTTCTGCATCGTCCTCAGCATGAGCGCCGCAACGGCCCGCTCGGCCGGTGTCCCGTGGATCTTCTCGAGCAGCGCCTGGAAGTGCCGCGGTCGGACCGCGCCGGCCTGGGCCCCCAGGCTCAGCCCGAGGCCAGCGACGAACGCGTCGAACTGCTCGACTTTCAGGGGGTCGGGCGGCTCGTGCACGCGGTAGAGACCGGCGACGCCGCTCGATTCCAGGAACTCGGCGACCGTCTCATTGGCAATCAACATGAATTCCTCGACGATCCGGTGAGCGATGTTCCGCTCGGCCGCGACGATGGCCTCCACTTGCCCGGCCTCATCGAGCATGACCTCCGCCTCGTCGAAGTTGAAATCGATCGCGCCCAGACGCCGCCGCCTGGCGTTCAGGATCTGGAACAGCTCGCGCATGCGCTCGAACAGCGGCACGAGCGGGGCGTAGCGAGCCGTCACCTCAGCGTCGCCGTCGGTAAGGATCGCGTTCACGTCCGTGTACGTCATCCGTTCCCGCGTGCGGATGACGGCGTCGTGGAACTCCCGGCGCACGACGGTGCCGTGGCGATCCACCTCCATCAGGCACGACTGGACGAGCCGGTCGACGCGGGGATTGAGGCTGCACAGCCCGGTCGCCAGGTCCGAAGGGAACATGTGCAGCGCGCGGTCCGGGAAGTAGACCGAGGTTCCACGCTCGTAGGCCTCGGCGTCGAGGGCGCTGCTCTCGCGCACGTAGTGCGAGACGTCGGCGATGTGCACCCCGAGATGGAAGTGGCCGTTGGCCAGTCGCTCGATCGAGATCGCGTCGTCGAAGTCCCGGGCGTGCTCGCCGTCGATGGTGACGATGTCGAGGCCGCGAAAGTCGGTGCGGCCGGCGAGGTCGTGCCGCCGGGCGTGCATGGTGCGCGGCGCGTCCTTCCCCGCCACCAGCCGCGCCGCCTCGACCATCGCCGCGCCGCCGTGCGCGTCGGGCAGTCCGTACTTGCGGACGATGATCGTCGTGTCGACTCCCGGCTCGTCGATGCGCCCGAGGATTTCGACGACGCGCCCGATCGGCCCGCGCGTCGCCGTCGGCCACCGGGTGATCTCCACGATCACCATCTGCCCGGCCGCCGCGCCGCCGTGATCCCCCTGGGCGACCGCGACGTCGGTGCCGAGGCGCTGGTCGAACGGGGTCACGAAGCCAATCCCTGCGCTGTCGACGTCGAACCGTCCGACGACTGTCTGGTTGGCCCGCCGGAGGATCTTGACGATGCGGCCCTCGGGGCGGTCGCCGGCCCGATGCCGCTCGACGCGCACGACGACGCGGTCGCCGTGCATCGCCTCGTCGCGGTTCCCGGCGGCGACGAAGACGTCGCCGCCGCTGTCGGCGCGCGGCGTGTCGGCCACGACGAAGGCCGACCCGCCGACGTTGGCCTGGAGACGGCCGACGATGAGGTCCATCTTCTCGGCCACGCCGTAGCGGTGGCCGCGGACCTCGACAAGAGCCCCGTCGGCCGCCAGCGTCTTCAACTGGCGCCGGAAACCAGCCCGTTGCTCGCGGGGGATCCCCAGCAGTTGCACCAGCTCGCGCGCCGATGCGGGGTGCTGGGCCCGTTCGCGCACGAGGCGGACGATGTCTTCAGGTGTGAGCATGATGGTGGTCAGAGTGTAACCCGGTACCGGCTGACGGCTTCAGCCGTGCGCCTTCCGCCTGCAGCCGGGCCACACGAGCAGAATCACGACATCCCCGACATTGGTTCCGGTCGGACCGGTGATGACGAGATCTCCGAGCGCCTGGAAGAAATGGTAGGCGTCGTTGTCGGCGAGATACGCGTCCGGTGACGCCAGGCCGGCCTTCCGGGCCCGGTCGAGCGTCGTCACGTCGCACACGGCTCCGGCGGCATCCGTCGGCCCGTCGATGCCGTCAGTGCCGCCGCTCAGCAGGACTGCCGGCTGGTCGAAGTCGGCGAGCGACCCGGCGGCTGACAGGGCAACCTCCTGGTTGCGTCCTCCGAGCCCGGCCCCGACGACCCGCACCGTGGTCTCCCCGGTGGCGATGACGCATGTGGGTATTGTCACGCGGCCCAGCGCGCGCAGCGCGGCGGCCGCGAACGAGGGGCCGGCGTCGCGAGCCTCGCCCGTGACGGCTTCGCTGCGCACGATGGTCCGATAGCCCAGCGACTCGGCCATCGCGGCGGCGCCAGCCGACGCCGTCGTCCGCGACCCCATGACGCGCGCGGTCCGACCTGCCGGGAGGGCTTCACCCGGCTTCGGCGTCTCGGGCAGCTCTCCGCGAACGCCGGCCTCGAGCAGCGCGACCACCGCAGGCGGAAAAACCTCGACGCCACCAAACTGCGAGAGCAGCGCCAGCGCGTCGCGGAAGGTGCTCGGGTCGGCGACGGTCGGCCCCGAGCCGATGAGGCTGAGATCGTCACCGATGACATCGGAGACGGCCAGCGTCAGCACACGCCCGGCCGTGGCGGCCGCCAGCTGCCCCCCTTTGACGGCGGACAGGTGCTTGCGCACCGTGTTCAACGCGCCGATGTCCGCGCCCGCCAGCAGCAGCCGCCCGGTCGTCTCGCGCTTGTCCGCGAGCGTGATCCCGGGCCTCGGCAGCGCCATCAGCGCCGACGCGCCGCCGGACAGCAAGACGAGGAGCCGCCCGTCCGCGGGGACGCTTCGCGCCAGTGCGAGCGCCCGACGTCCGGCCACGACACTGTGTTCGTCTGGAACCGGATGGCGGCCTTCGACCCACTCCATCCCGGGCGGCAGCGTGGGCTCCGGGGCAGGTCCGATCACGAGGCCGGCCGCGACCTCCACGCAGACGGCGCGGTCGAGCGCGGCCGCCATCTGCGCAGATGCCTTGCCGACGCTCAGAACGTGGACGGGGCGTGACAGGAAATCGCGATGCTCGGGAGAGGCCAGGACGGACCGGACCAGGCGGGCGGCGTGCGACGCATCGACGGCCGCCCGGAAGATCTCGGAAAGATCGTGCCGGAGCCCGTCGATGCGGCGGGTCAGTTCACCGTTCTCAAATTGGACCACGCGGATAGATTGGTCACCACGTCGAATTGCTTCAGCAGTTGCACCATCAGCCGGTCCGCGTCCTTGTACTGGCAGACCTGGTCAAGGTTCGCGAGCAGCCGCAGGAGCGCCTGCTCGGCCGATGTGTACGCGCGCTCCGAATAGTACTCGCGCTGGTACCGCAGGCAGCGCTGGTGCTTGATCAGTTCGTCCCTGTAGAAATCGACGAGGACACACGGGTGGAGCGCACTCGGTGGCCACTGGCCAGTCACAACGCGGTGCATGCGACTCCCTCGACAGAAAGGAAAACCCGGTAGGCGAGGTTAAGTCTATTGATGCTGCGCGAACCTGTCAACGGCGACCAAAACGCTCCGGGCATGGCCCCGGGCCTCGCCCCGCGAACTCGACCAGGACAGACCCTGTCGAATCACCCCTGGCGCACGTGTCGCGAGGCGACGACACCGCCCAGGCACCCGACGGCCATACCGCCGACGATCAGCCCCGCCACCGCGAACACCGACAAGAACTCGATTGGACCGATCTCGAACAACCCTGCCGCCAGCATCGACAGTCTTGGCGCGGCGATCGCCAGGGCGCCGCGCAACACGCCGAGGGCGATCACGGCCCCCAGCCCCCCCTGGATCATGCCCTCGCACACAAACGGGCCCCGGATGAACACGATCGGCGCGCCGACCAGTTCCATGATTTCGATCTCGTCGCGCCGCGCGTGCAGCGACAGACGGACGACGTTGGTCACGGTGAGCGCGGCGGCGAGCACGAGAACCGCTGCCAGCAGGAGGCCGGTCCAGCGCACGAACTCTCCGAGCGACACCAGCCGGTCCAGCCAGCGCCGGTCGTAACGGACGTCCGCCACGCCCGGCATCCTGGCAACGCGGGCCGACAGACGTTCGAGGGCGGCAGCCTCTACCGACCGAGGACCGAGTCGGACCTCGAACGACGCCGGGAGCGGATTGTCTCCGGCCAGGTCGACGGCGGACGCCAGCTCGGGGAAGTTCCTGCGGAACCGCGCGAGCGCCTCGCTCTTCGACACGAACTCGATCCCGGCAACCGACGGCTCGGCTCTGAGCGCCTGCCGGACGGTGGTCCGTTGATCCTCGGGCGTCTCGTCGCGCAGGTAAACCGACAGCTCGGCCGACCGGCTCCAGCGATCGACGGTTCGCTGCACGTGGCCTGCGACGAGCAGGAACAGGCCGAGGACGAACACGGCGATGGCGATGGTCAGGATGGACAGCGTCGCCGCACCGCGGTTGCGCCAGAGGCTCATCCACGCCTCGGTCACGAAGTAGCCGAAGCCGCCGATCATCGCAGGCCCTCGCCGGTCATGCCGACTCCACTACGCACCCGCGGTCGAGGGCGATGGCCCGTCGCCCCACGTGGTGAATCAGCTCGCGGTCGTGCGTGGCCACGAGTACGGTGGTCCCGCCGGCGTTCATCTCGCGGAACAGGTTCATGATTTCGAGTGCGAGGTCGGGGTCGAGATTCCCGGTCGGCTCGTCGGCCAGCACGAGCACCGGCTCGTTGACCAGGGCGCGCGCGATGGCCACGCGCTGCTGCTCGCCGCCGGACAGCTCCAGCGGGTACGAATGGGCCCGATGCTGCAGGCCGACCCACTTGAGCACCTGGAACGTCCTCCGCCGCTGCTGGACGTCCGGCACGCCGAGGATGCGCAGGGCGAAGATGACATTCTCGAAGACCGTCTTCCGCGGGATCAGCTTGAAATCCTGGAAGACGAACCCGATGGTCCTGCGGTAGCGCTGGACATCGGCGGGCCCGAGCGTGGCCAGGTTCCGCCCGTCGACCACGAGGCGGCCCGAGGTGGGCGCCTCCTGCCTGAGGAGAATGCGCAGCAGCGTGGTCTTGCCGGCGCCGCTCGGACCGGTGAGAAACGCGAACTCTCCCCGCTCCACGCGCATCGTGACGTCGTGGAGGGCGAAGACCTCGCGAGCGTAACGTTTGGAGAGCCCTTCTATCTCGATCACAGAGCTTGGCCCGCGGCTTGTCACAACGCGCCGGCGCGCGCCCGACGGCCGCCGGCGAGTATAGCACCGCGGAGGTCAGGCGCGGTCGAGTTCGCGGCGCACCAGCGTGTTGACCAGTTCAGGATCGGCCTGGCCGCGCGTCGTCTTCATCACCTGCCCGACGAAGAAGCCGAAGACCAGCGTCCTGCCCGCCTTGAACTGCGCGACGGGTTTCGGGTTGGCGGCGACGACCTCGCGCACGATCGCCTCGATCGCGGCCGCGTCGTCAATCCGCGCCACCCCCTCGGCTTCGACCACCTCGGCCGCGCTCCTGCCGGTGCCCCACATCCTGTCGAACACCTGCTTGGCGAGGCTCGCGCTGAGCGTGCCCGCGCCGACCAGGGCCACCAGACCCGCGAGCGACTCGGCTGTCACGCCTGAACCCTCGATGCCGGCTCCCGTCTCCTTGAGCCGGCGAGCCATTTCGCCGGTGATCCAGTTGGCGGCCGCCTTCGGATGCCCCGAACGAGCCGCCACCTCCTCGAAGAACCGCGACAGCGCGGCGGTGGCCGCCACCTGGCTGGCGTCGTATTCCGAGAGCCCGTACGCGGCCTTCAACCGCTGGCGCCTCGCCTCTGGCAGTTCCGGCAGCCCGGCACGGACCGCCTCGATCCGCTCGAACGCGACCGCCAGCGGGGGCAGGTCGGGCTCGGGAAAGTACCGGTAGTCGTCCGCCGCTTCCTTGGTGCGCATGACGGCAGTCCGGCCTGCCGCCACATCCCACAGCCGTGTTTCGCGGACGACGCGCCCGTCCCGGTCGAGCACCGCCGCCTGCCGTGCAATCTCGTGGTCGAGCGCGCGCTCGAGATAGCGGAACGAGTTGAGGTTCTTGACCTCGACCGGCGTGCCGAGCGCGACCTCGCCCACGCGCCGGAGCGACACATTGGCGTCGCAGCGCAAGTGCCCTTCCTCGAGATTGCCGCCATTGACACCAAGCTCGACGAGGATCGCGCGCAACCGTTCGAAGAGCGCGGCGGCGGAAGCCGCGCTCCGCAGGTCGGGCCGCGTGACGATCTCGACCAGCGGCACTCCGCTGCGGTTGAAGTCGATGTAGCTGCGGTCGGCGGAATCGGCAAACCCGTCGTGCAGCGACTTGCCCGCGTCCTCCTCGAGGTGCAGGCGAACGAGGCCCACGCGGGTGGTCTTCCCCTGCTCGGTCCACTCCAGGGCGCCCCCGAGCGCGAGCGGCCGGTCGTACTGGGAGATCTGGTAGCCCTTCGGGAGGTCGGGATAGAAGTAGTTCTTCCGAGCGAACACCGAGAGCGGCTGCACCCGGCAGTCGAGCGCGAGAGCCGCGAGAATCGCGAAGTCGACGGCGCGCGCGTTGACCACTGGCAGCGCGCCGGGCAGGCCCAGGCACACCGGACAGACCAGCGTGTTCGGCGGCGCGCCCGCGCGCACCGAGCATCCGCAGAACAGCTTCGTGTCGGTGGCGAGCTGCGCGTGAATCTCGAGCCCGATGACCGGCTCCCACGTCATCGCCGTATGGTAACAGACCGACGCCCTCAGCCTGCTGTTGACCTGCGGGCCCGGCCGGTGGAGGATCTCCAGGGTTGACCACGTGACACGACGACTCTTCCTCCTCGGCATCGGCATGGCGCTGGGCGCCCTTCTCATGCAGGCCTGCGCGCATCGCCGGCCCGCACGCCCGCCCGTTACCGTGCCGACGCCCCCGACCGCCGTGGGTGCGCTCCGCGTGCAAGTCGACCAGCACATCGAGACGGTCGCGATCGAAGAGTACGTCGCCGGTTGCGTGGCCGCCGAACTCGGGTCCCTCAACCTCACGCCGGCTGCGGCGGCCCGGGCGCGCGACGTGCAGGCGATCCTCTGCCGCAGCTATGGGGCGGCCAACGTCGGGCGCCATGGAGCCGAGGGTTTTGACGTCTGCGCGACGACTCACTGCCAGCTCTATCGACCGGTGCCGGCCACGGGGATCGGCCGGTTGAGCCGTGAGGCGGCAGCTAGAACGGCGGGCCAGGTGCTGCTCGCCGGCGGCCGGCCCGCGCGCACGGTCTACCACGCAGATTGCGGAGGACATACGACGACGCCCGGAGAGGTCTGGGGCGGCGATTCGCCCCCCTATCTCGTGTCGGCGCCCGACGACGCCTGTCCGAGGCACCCGGCGTGGCACTTCGAGGTGACGCTGTCCCGGCTGGCTGACATCCTGCGGACGGCAACCGGCATCGCCGTCGAAGGCCCGCTCCGCGAGGTGGCCGTGGAACGCCGCGACTCCTCCGGCCGCGCCGCCTGGATCCGCCTGACGGGCCGGCAACCGCTGGTCATCCGCGGGAACGACTTTCGCGCCGCCGTCATGCGTGTCCTCGGGCCGTCGTCGCTGCCAAGCACGCTCTTCGACCTGGTGCAGCAAGGGGGGACGGTCAGGTTCGAGGGACACGGCAACGGCCACGGCGTCGGCCTGTGCGAGGCCGGCATGATTGCACGCGCCGCATTCGGCGACAGCGCGGCCGCCATCCTGACCCATTACTTCCCGGGCACGACGATAGGGTCCCGCTGAGGCCGGAAGGCCCGTTGAGCTCGCCGGAAAGCCCCGGAGAGCGCCAAGATCCCGTAGAATAGAGAGTTGAAGCCTGGCCGGCCGCCCCCGGGCGGACGCGCGTGTAAACGTTTTTGCCGGCCCAGCGTAGTTCATGGTAGGACAAGAACAGGACTCGAGAGATCCACGAATGCCGACGCCATCGGCCGACATGGGCCAGCCCAACGTGCCGGAAGACCCGCTCCCGGTATCGCTGCCCGAACTCCCGCGTCCTGACGAGGATTCACGCATCGCCGGCGAGGTCAAGGTCCTGGTCGGCGAGGGCAATCTGCCGGAGGCCAGGGACCGGTTTGGGGGGTTGGTCAGACGGCAGCAGCGCCGGGCGTCGCGGATTGCGTATCACTTCCTGCGCGACGCGGCTGACGCCGACGAAGCGGTGCAGGACGCCTTCATCAAGGTGTTCTCGCACATCGAGTCGTTCCGGGAGGCGCTGCCGTTCGAGGTCTGGTTCACCCGGATTCTGATCAACGGCTGTCTGGACCGGCAGAAGGCCCGGCGGCGAAGGGCCCGCTGGATTGTGTCGGCGCCAGATACCGAGCCTGGCGAGCGGGTGTGGGCGGAATCGGTGCCCGCTTCCGGTCCGTCGCCCGAAGAGGCGTTGCTGCTGCGCGAGCGCCGCGCCCAGATCGCCACGGCGGTCGGCCGGCTCCCCGAGCGGCAGCGGACGATCTTCCTGCTCTGCCATTACGAGGGGTGCTCGTCGCGGGAGGTCAGCACGATCACCGGCCTGAACGAATCGACGGTGCGCGTGCACCTGTTTCGCGCGGTGCGCAAGTTACGCGCGTTGCTCGGAGGAAACCTGTGAAGATGGATCGCACTCACCCCGCAGACGACCGGCTCATCGCGGTCTACTTCGGCGACGAAGAGACCACCGATGCCGACCGGCGCACCGTGCGGCAGCACCTGCTCGGATGCGAGACGTGCACGTGGCGATACACCGAGCTGACGGCTCCGCTCGAACGGCTGCGGCGCGATGCGGCCAGCGAGGCGGACGAAGTGTTCACCTCGGCGCGCCTCGACGCGCAGTGCACGAAGATCCTCGACCGCCTCGAGGACCGGGCGCCATCGTCCCGCGTCGTCCCGTTCCCGAACATGGCGCCCCGGATGGGCCGGCCGGCCATCCATCGCCCGAGCATGCGCTGGGTCGCCGCCGCAGCGGCAGCCGGGCTGTTTTTCGGCGTGATGGGCGGCCGCATGCTCGACGTGAGCAGACCGCGGGCGGTCGCGCCGGTGGCCCGCACGGCCAAGATGACCGCGACGACCCCGCGGCTCGTCAGCGCGCGCCCGGCCGAGGCCGAGTCCGGCGCGGCCGACGACGCGATGATCACCGAGATCGAACTCGCCGTGCGGAGCCAGCGCATTCCCGCGCTCGAGGCGCTCGACCAGATGACGCCGCACATCCGGCCCGAGGCCGTCATCGCCCGCTCCTCCATGCGATGAGGTCGGCCTGCCCCCATGGCTGACCTGATTTTCCGGAAGGGCTTTGCGCTGGGAAAGGCGGTGGCCGGAGAACTGGCCGCCGACTACCACAGCGCCCTCGTCGAGGACATCAAGGCGGCCGGCTTCCGGTTCGAACGCGGCCGGCTGACCGTTCATCTCGCCCACCAGTTCGGTTTCTGCTACGGCGTCGACCGCGCCGTGGACTACGCCTACCAGGCCCGCCGTCGATTCCCGGATCAGACGGTCTACCTGACCGGCGAGATCATCCACAACCCCAACGTCAACGAGAACCTGCGCCGGCTCGGCATCCGGTTCCTGTCGGACCCGGGCCTCTCGGCCGGCACACTGGGGCCCGGCGATGTGGTGATCGTGCCGGCTTTCGGCGTCCCGGTCCGCCTGCTCGACCAGCTCCAGCGCCAGGGATGCACGCTCGTGGACACGACCTGCGGGTCGGTGCTCAACGTGTGGAAGAACGTCCGCCAGTACGCCGCCGAGGGCTTCACGTCGATCATCCACGGCAAGATCCACCACGAAGAGACCCAGGCCACGGCCTCGCAGGCCACCGACCAGGGGAACGGCCGCTACCTCGTGGTGCTGAACCGGGCCGAGGCCGCGGTCGTTTGCAGCTACATCGAGCGCGGCGGCGACAGTCAGGCCTTCCTCGATCGGTTCGGCGCCGCGGCGTCGCCCGGCTTCGATCCCGACGGCGACCTCCGCAAGGTCGGCCTCGCGAACCAGACGACGATGCTGATGTCCGAATCGTTGGAGATCGCCGAGATGTTCCGGCGGGCGATGGCCGCGCGTTACGGAGACGTCGCCCTCCCCGACCGGTTCCGGGCCTTCGAGACCATTTGCAGTGCGACGCAGGACCGACAGGATGCCGTGGTCACGCTGCTCGACGCCCACCACTTGGACCTGATGGTGGTCATCGGGGGGTACAACAGCAGCAACACGACCAATCTGGCGAAGATCTGCGCCCAGCGCATTCCCACCTATCACATTGCCGACGTGCCGGCCCTGATCTCGGCCCGGGCGATTCGCCATCGGCCGGTGGCGGGCCCCGACGATGCCGTCGAGACCGGCTGGCTGCCCGCCTCAGGCCCGGTCGTCGTTGGGATGACGGCCGGCGCCTCGACCCCCGACCACATCGTCGGCCAGGTCGTGGAGCGGCTGGCGGCGCTGGCCAACGAGTAAACGCCCCCTGGGGCCCCGTCGTAAGTGCGTGTGAGGTGAAGGAGTGTGTCGTTCGTGCCCATCAGACAGGTGACGGCGGCGGTGCTGGCGCTGGTGCTCGCAGGCGCGGGCGGGACGGCCTTCGCCCAGTCAAGTAACGGCCAGCGCCCGACCCAGGGCCAGGCGCACGACGGCCAGCGCGGAGACGGCCGGGCCGGACAGTCCCAGGTGCCGCAGCGGGCCAAGTGGTGGCAGGATGCGAAGATCATCGCCGAACTTCACCTGGCTCCGGACCAGTCGACCCGGATCGAGGAGGTCTTCCAGGCGTTCTTCGTCCAGATGAAGGGCACGGCCGAGGAGCTCACCCGTCGCGAGGATCAGCTGTCGAAGCTCATCAGCGCGAATGACGTCACCGAAGCCCAGATCCTGAAGGAAGCCGAACAGGTCGAGGTCCTCCGGGGCACGCTGGGGAAGTCCCGCACGCTGATGCTGTTCAGGATGCGGCGCGTGCTGTCGGCCGAACAGCGCGCGAAGCTGGTTGAAATCCAGAAGGCCCAGGAGCAGGAACGCCGGGCAGGCCGCCAGCCGGAACGTGGCCAGATTCCTTAGTGTTGCCGTCACGCCCTCATTTCAATCCCGAACGCGGGAGGCAGATCAGTGAAGACGTTGTCCAGTCCGATTCGAAACGTGTGCATCGCGGCAGGCTTCGTGGCGTCTCTCGCCGGGTACGCCAGCGCCCAGGCCGTCTCCGACGCGAGGGTGTCGGAACTGCTCTTGCAGGCCCAAACGCAAGTCCAGGCCCAGGTGAAGGCGCCACAGGGGTCAGGCCAGGCGGCCGCTTCGGCCCAGGTGACGAACCTCTCCCTCGACGAGGCCGTCAAGCGCGCCCTCGACTCGAACATCGATCTGGTCGTGGGCCGACTGTCTCCCCAGCTCCAGGACCTGGCGAACGCGCAGACCCGCGGGGTCTACCGCCCGACGGTCACATCGAGCTTCGGCGACAATTGGAGCCGCACGCAGCCGACCTCTCAGCTGAGCGGCGGCACGAGCGTCTCCACCGGCATCGAGAGCGGTACCTACTCCTGGGCGGCCGGCCTCTCGCAGGCGCTGCAGTTCTCGGGCGGCACGGCCGGGTTGACCTGGACGAGTTCTCGCAACAACACGACCAGCAACAACGCAATCCTCAACCCGACGTTCCAGAGCACGCTGACGGCGTCGCTGACCCAGCCGCTGCTCAAGAACCTCAAGATCGACAGCAACCGCCAGACGCTCTACACGGGCCTCATCGCGCTCGAGAACGCCAACACGACGGTCCGCGCGCTGGTCATCAACACCGTCGCCAACACCAAGAACGCTTACTGGGACTTCGTCTACGCCGTGCAGGCGGTGGACTCGGCGCGCATGTCGGTGGATCTGGCGCAGAAGCTGGTCGAGGACAACAAGACGCGAGTCGAGATCGGCACGCTGGCGCCGCTCGATGTCGTCACCGCGCAGGCCGAGGCCGCGACGAGGCAGCAGACGCTGGTGTCGACCGTCGCCAACCGGCGGACCGCGGAAATGGCGCTCAAGCGGCTCATCGTGAGCGGCACCTCCGATCCGATCTGGAGCGCGACGCTCAACCCAACCGATCGTCCGCCGACCGACTTCAGCGAGAGGGTCGATCTCGAATCGGCGCTCAAGTACGCGCTCGAAAAGCGGACCGACCTCGTGATCGCGCGCAAGAACCTCGACAGCAGCAACATCTCGCTGAAGTACCTGCGCAACCAGAAGCTCCCGGAGGTGGACCTGACGGCCTCCTACGCCGCCAACGGCACGGGGGGCACGTATCTGGAGCGGAGCGCCTCACTCGGCGGCTCGATCATCGGCACGGTCCCCGGCGGCTACTCCGACGCGCTGTCGATCCTGAGCAAGCTCTACTACCCGCGCTGGAGCGTCGCGATCAACCTGACCTACCCGCTGGGCATGAGCGCGGCGGACGCTGGCCTCGCGCGGGCCCAGGTGCAGTATCAGCAGGCGGTCGAGCAGTTGAAGTCGCTCGAGCTCTCGGTGGCCACCGATCTGACCACGCAGGCCCTGACCGTGCAGAGCAACCTCGAGGCGGTGCAGGCGGCGACGGCGGCCCGGATCCTCTCGAAGCAGTCGCTCGACGCGGAGCAGAGCAAGTTCGAGGTCGGCATGTCCACCAACTACAACGTCGTGCTGGCTCAGCGCGACTTCATCGACGCACAGAACAGTGAGCTGCGGGCCATCCTGAACTACCGGAAGGCGCTGGTCGACTTCCAGCGCAAGCAGGAGACCTCGTCGTCGGGTGGCGGTTCGTCGAGCAGCAGCGGCTCGTAAGCACCGCATGAAGGGGCTGGAGCGGATCAGCAGGGCAGGCCGAAGACTCTTATGAAAAAGACACTCATCACGCTCGTGGTCATTGCTGCCATCGCGGTCAGCGTCGGGGGCTACTACTACACCCGGCCGGGCCCCGAACCCAAGGTGTCAACGGCCCAGGTCAGCCGCGGCGACATCACCGAGGCCGTCGGCGCGACCGGCACGCTCGATGCGGTCACCGCCGTCACCGTCGGCTCGCAGGTGGGCGGCATCATCTCGGAGATCCCGGTCGACTTCAACTCGATCGTAAAGAAGGACGCCGTCCTGCTGAAGATCAACCCGGACAATATCAACACGCAGATCGAACAGGCCAAGGCGACGCTGGTGCAGCGCCAGGCCGACGTCGAGAAGAGCAAGGTCAGCGTCGAGGACGCGCGGGTCAAGCTGAGGCGGACGCGCGAACTGTTCGCCAAGCAGCTGTCCACGCAGTCCGATCTCGACTCCGCGGACGTGACCATGAAGTCGGCCGAGGCGGCGCTGAAATCCTCGGAAGCCGCGCTGACCCAGGCCCAGGCCAACCTCGACCAGCAGCAGGTCAACCTCGCGCACACGATTATCACGTCGCCGATCGACGGGATCATCGTGCAGCGCGCGGTGGACGTCGGCCAGACGGTACAGGCCAACTACCAGTCGCCAACGCTGTTCATCGTGGCCGCCGATTTGACCAAGATGAAGTGCACCGCGAATATCGACGAGTCGGACGTGGGCAAGATCCGGCCGGGACAGAACGTCAAGTTCCGCATCGACGCCTACCCCACCGAGACCTTTACCGGCACGGTGACGCAGGTGCGGCTCCAGCCGGTCGTCGTGCAGAACGTCGTCACCTACGGCACCGTGATTTCGGTGCCCAACCCCGATCTCAAGCTCAAGCCCGGCATGACGGCCAACGTGCAGATCGAGATCGCGAAGAAGACCGACGTGATGCGCGTGCCGAACCCGTCCATCCGATTCCGCCCGACCGAGGAGATCTTCCAGGCGTTCAACCAGGAGATGCCGACGGAGTTGCAACAGCGCACGCGCGGCGCGCGCCGCGGCGACATGGCGGGAGGCCAGGGCGGCGGCGGGTCCGCAGCGCCACAGGGACAGAACGCCAGAGCCGGCGCGCCGGGGGCCACGCCGGGCAATCAGCCACAGGCCAGCGCCACCGCGCGTGGCGGCGGAGACCGGGCGCAGGCAGGCCCGCCCCAGCTCGGTTTCAGTCGTCAGGGCGCATCCGGCGGCCAGGCTGGCCAGTTCGCCGGCCGCGGCGGGGATCAGGGCTCCGGCGGCGGTCGTCGCCCCTTCGACCCGAACGACCCGCAGGCGCGTCAGCGAATGATCGAGCGCTACCAGCAGATGCCGGCCGACCAGCGGGCGCAGTGGGCGGCCCGCATGAAGGACCGCGGCATCGACATCGAGGCCCTCGTCAAGCAGAACGGCAAGCCGTCCGCGGCATCGGCCGCGTCACCTGCAACATCTGGCGCCACGACGATCGATGCCCTCTTCGGGCCCCTGCCTTCCAGGGAGACGTCCGGACGCGTATTCGTATGGCTGCCCGGCGAAAAGAAGCTGAAGCTCGTGCAGGTGCGGCTCGGCATCACCGACGGCCAGTACACCGAGCTGATCAGCGGCGAGTTGCAGGCCGGTATGGACCTGGTGACGGCAGTCGTGCTGGGCACCGAATCGGCCAATCGGAACCCGTCGCAGTCGTCCAACCCGCTGATGCAGCAGCAGCGCGGTGGGCCTGGCGGCGGCGGACGAGGCCGGTAGTGTCGTGAGCGCTGACCTGGACGCTGGACCGGAACGGTCCGGCGCCTGTCGGCGCATCCAGGAGACTTGGGGCCCAGCCCGCCAGGCGGGCCCCGCAGTGACTGCTCTATGCCTGTCATCTCCGTTCGTGATCTGAAGAAGACCTACATCGTCGGCGATATCGAGGTGCGCGCGCTGAGGCACGTGAGCCTCGACGTCGAGCACGGCGAGTTCCTGTCGGTCACCGGGCCGTCGGGGTCCGGCAAGTCGACCTTCATGCACATCCTCGGCTGCCTCGACCGACCGACTTCAGGCCAGTACTTCCTCGACGGTCATGACGTCTCGAGGCTGTCGAAGAACGAACTCGCCCGGATCCGGAACCACCAGATCGGATTCGTGTTCCAGGGGTTCAACCTGCTGTCGCGCACCACGGCGCTCGAGAACGTCGAGCTGCCGCTGCTCTACAACAGCGGCGCCATGAAGACGTCGGAGCGGCGGCGGAGGGCGATGGAATCGCTCAAGCTGGTCGGCCTCGAGGAACGGTCCCACCACCTGCCGAACCAGCTCTCCGGTGGACAGCAGCAGCGCGTGGCGATCGCCCGGGCGCTCATCAACAACCCGTCGATCCTCCTGGCCGACGAGCCCACGGGCAACCTCGACACCAAGACGTCGATCGAGGTCATGGACGTGTTCCAGACGCTCAACAAGGAGCGCGGGATCACGGTGCTCCTCATCACGCACGAACGGGACATCGCGGAGTACGGCACCCGCATCGTCGCCTTCCGCGACGGCGTGATCAAGACCGACGAGAAGATTGCCAACCGCCGGATCGCCAGCCAGGAACTGGCGGCGCTGCCGCCGGCGCCGACCGACTAGGAGAGCCATGTCGATATTGATGACGTTCCGGATCGCCCTGAAGGCGCTGAACCGGAACAAGCTGCGGACGGCCCTCACGATGCTGGGGATGATCATCGGCGTCGGCGCCGTGATCACGATGGTGGCGCTCGGCAACGGCGCGCAGGTGTCGATCGAGCAGCAGATCCAGTCGGCCGGCACCAACGTCATCATGGTGAACGCCGGCAACTTCAGCTCGGGCGGCGTCCGGCAGGGCCAGGGCATGTCGAACACCCTGACGCCTGACGACGCGAACGCCATCCGCGACGTGCCCGGCGTCCAGTTCGCCGCCGAGGGCGTCAGCCAGGGCGCACAGATCGTGGCGGGCAACCAGAATTGGTTCACCCAGGTCCAGGGCACCAACGTCGATTTGCTGTCGATCAAGTCGTGGCCGATGGACTCGGGGCAGTTCTTCACCCCCTCCGACGTGACCAGCGCGGCCAAGGTGGCCGTCATCGGCACGACGGTCCGGGACATGCTCTTCCCCGACGGCACCGACCCGATCGGGCAGATCATCCGCGTGCGCAACCAGCCGTTCAAGATCATCGGCGTGCTGACGAGCAAGGGGCAGAGCGGGGTCGGCCAGGACCAGGACGACGTGATCTACGCTCCGTTCACGACGGTCCAGAAGAAGCTGCGCGGAATCACCTACATCCAGAACGTCACCGTGTCGGCGGCGTCCGCGGACAACCTCAAGGAAACCGCCGACGCGATCGCGACGCTGCTCCGCCTGCGGCACAAGATCCAGCCTGGCGACAACGACGACTTCATGGTGCGGACGCTCGAGGACATCGCGGCCGTCCGAACCGAGACCACGCGCACGATGACCGCCCTGCTGGCGTCGATCGCCGGCGTGTCGCTGCTCGTCGGCGGCATCGGCATCATGAACATCATGCTCGTGTCGGTCACCGAGCGCACCCGCGAGATCGGTCTCCGGCTGGCCATCGGCGCCCGCGGCGGCGACGTGCTGCTGCAGTTCCTCGTGGAGGCGGTGGTCATCAGCCTGCTCGGCGGATTCGATCGGCATCGGAATGGGCTATGCTCTATCCCAGAGCCTCACCCAGTTCCTGCAGTGGCCGACCTATGTCTCGCCGCAGGCGGTGCTGGTGGCGTTCGGGTTCGCGGCGGGAATCGGGATCTTCTTCGGGTTCTATCCGGCGCGCAAGGCCTCGGCCCTCGACCCGATCGAGGCGCTGAGATACGAGTAGGACGGCAGGTCAACTGTTCAGTGGAGGAAAGATGAAGAAGATTGCATTGCTCGTGGTGGTGTTGGCGGTGGCGGTGGCGGGCCTGTCGTTTGCGCAGGCCAAGTCCGACTTCTCGGGCAAGTGGGCACCGAAGGAAGCGGCTGCTGGCGGTGGCGGGCAGCGTGGCGGCGGCGGCCCGTTCACGGTCACGCAGACCGCGACCCAGCTGACCCAGGAACGGACCATGGGCGAGAACACGATGACCACCGTGTACAAGCTCGATGGCACCGAGTCGGTCAACAAGACCCAGCGCGGCGAATCGAAGAGCACCGCGAAGTTCGACGGCGCCAAGCTCGTCATCAAGACCGTCATGGAGACGCAGACCGGCACGATGGAGACGACGGCGACTTGGAGCCTCAGCGCGGACGGGAAGGAACTGACGATCGTCACGTCGAGCCAGCGTGGCGACCGGACGATGGTCTACGCCAAGCAGTAGGCGTTCGCCCGGACGGCTGGCCGGCAGGAGCCGGCCGTCTCCGCGAGCCAGGAGGCTCGCGCCACAGGCGACACGAGGGGCCGGTCGGCAAGCCGGCCCCTTCGTGTGTACGCGGACTATCGGTCCGAGGCGTCCGCGAGGCGCGCCAGCAGCTCCCGTACGGTCAGGCCGGTGACCGGGTCGCGCCAGTCCGGCGCCACCTCGGCCAGCGGCTCGAGGACGAATCGGCGCTCCCGGAAGCGCGGGTGCGGCACGGTCAGAGCCGCGGTTTCCACCCGCTCGTCTCCGAAGAAGATCAGGTCGAGGTCCAGCGTGCGTGAAGCGCCGGCGTGCGGGCGCTCGCGGCCGTGCTCACGCTCGATGCGGAGCAACTCGGCGAGCAGGCCGTCGGCCGTGCCCTTGCACTCGCCGGTGACCACGGCATTCAGGAACAGCGACGCCGCTCCGGCCACACCCACCGGCACGGTCTCGTAGATGCCTGACACGCGGAGATTGGAGAGAAGGGCGCTCAGCCGGTCGATCGCGGAGACGATGCAGGCCTGGCGGTCCCCGAGGTTGCTGCCGAGCGCGACCGCGACCCGCGGCACTACTCCACCCAGCGGGTCGGCAGCACCGCACCGGCGATGCGGTCGCCGCCGGTGCGGCGGCCGAGCAGATCGAGACGCCCCGACGAGGCCTGGTAGAACAGCCGGGCCTGCTCCAGGGTCTCGCCGAGCATCAGTTCGAGCATCCGGCGGTGTCGGGCGTTGCTCATGGCTGCCACTCGCGGGCGCCACGCCGCGACGAAGGCATCGAGCCCCCGCGCGTCCTCGCCCACGAGGCGCCGAATAGCCTCGTCGCCCTTCACGGTGGGTGGTGTCTCGAGGGTGCCCTGTTCGGGGAGGCTCCCGCCCAGGTCAGCCGCGGCGTCATGGAGCCACCGGAGGTGCTGGTCCTCCCGGGCAATCACGTACTGGTAGGTGTTGTTGGTGTCGTATTGCCCGACCACGCGGGCCACCGCCTCGTGGTGGCGGCGGAGTGCCGCCTTGTCCGCGTACGCGTCGAGCAGCTGCTGAAGGATCTCGGTCGGCTTCACGCGTTCTGCTTTTCCTTGCAGTCGATGCACACCCGCGTCCAGGGAATCGCTGCGAGTCGGGCCGGGGCAATCGGCTGGCCGCAGTCGCGACAGGCGCCGTAGGTGCCCTTCTCGATTCGCACCAGCGCCTCTTCGATGGCCTGCAGGATCTTCGCGTCGGTCTGCTTCAGCTTCAGCTGGATGTGGACCTCGTTGTTCCCGCTGGCCTGATCCGCCAGGTCACCCTGTCGGCTGTTAGTCTCGTTCTGCAGCGGCTTGATGCCGCCCGACGCCAGGATTTCCGAGCGTTTCCTGACCAACGCGTCCTTGTAGTGCTGCAGGTCCATGCCCGTCTCCTCACACGCGGTCTTACGAAACCACAATGATAGCACGAGAGCTCGCGCCTGGTCGGGGGGCTCCGTCACTCGGACCGCAGGGTGCCCAGCGGCCGGCGCCGGAGGATGTCGACGCTGGCCAGGAGGCCCACGACGCACACGAGCAACGCGGTGAGCGCCATGCCGATCAGCGTGATCGCGGGATACGGCGCCCAGCCGATGCCGAGGATGTGCCGGCTGACGTGGTAGGTCAGCGCCATCGCCGCCGTCGACCCGATCACGCCAGCCAGCAGGCCGAGTACGCTGTACTCGATGGCCGTCATGACGGTGAGCAGGCGCGTGCCCGCACCGAGCGTGCGGAAGATGGCCACCTCGTACATCCGCTGGAACCGGGTCATCGACACCGACCCGACCAGGATCAGGCCGCCGACCAGCAGCACCAGCCCGCCGACGATGCTGACGGCGAGCGCCACGCGCGACAGCACACGCTCCACGTTCTCGAGAATCTCGCGGAGGTCGATCACCGACACGTTGGGGAAATGGTCCACCAGCTCTCGCTGCAGCCGGGCGCGGGCCATCGGGTCGCCAGGGCCGCGCAGCGGCGCCACATACGTGGCCGGAGCCTTGTCGAGCGGCCCCGGTCGGAACACGAACATGAAGCCGCCCTGCCGGGCATCGCGCCAGTCCACTTCCCTCACGCTCGAGATCCGGGCGCGGACCTGGCGGCCGAGCACGTCGAAGTCGATCAGGTCTCCCACCTGCAGGCGCGACCGGTCGCGCAGCCCCCTCTCAATTGAGACCTCCGCCTGGTCGGACCGTCCCGGCGGCCAGAACCGCCCCTCGACGACGTGCTCGTTCGGCTGCAGCCGGTCGCGCCAGGTCACGGTGAACTCGCGCCCGAGCCCTCCGCGCCGGCGGACGGCGTCGGCATCGCCGAGCTTCACCTCGCGCCCGAACACGCCGGTGACGCGCGCCTGAAGGACCGGGATGACCGGCATCAGCCGGGTCCCCTGCCGGCCGACCAGCAGCCCCTCGAGGGCCGAAACCTGGTCCGGCTGCACGTTGATGAGGAACATGTCCGCGGCGCCGGCGTCGAGCGTCAACGACACCTGCGCGAGCAGGTTGGCCTGCAGCGACCTGACGGCGACGATGAAGAACGCGCCAAGGCCGACCGCCAGCAGCACGGCACGGGTCTGGTTGCCGGGGCGGCTCAGGCGCAGCACCGCGTGGCGTACCGCCACCGAGCGGGACGAGGCGAGCGGCCTGATGGCGCGGATGAGCCCGGCGCTCACCAGGCTGAGCAGGGCCGCCACGGCGGCCAGGCCGACCGACACCGTCAGGCCGACGCGCAGCGAGGCCGCCTGCCAGCTGGCCAGCAGCACGAGCGCGGCCATCAGCCCGATGATGGCCACCCATCTCACCCAGTCGCGCTCGCGCGCCGTGCCCGCCTCGCGCAGCAGTAGCGACGGCTTGACGCGACGGACGTCGAGCAGCGGCACGGCCGAGAAGAGCACCGCGACGAGCAGCCCGATCGCCACCCCCTGGACGACGGCCGACGGCGTCAGGTCGTTGGGCACGGCGGCAAAGGCGGGCTGATCGGCGAAGAGCGCCGGCAGTGCGGCAAGCGCCGCGGCGGCCAGGCCGACGCCCAGCGCGCAGCCGGCCGCGCCAAGCAGCACTGCCTGGGCGAGATAGGCGGCGAAGACCTGGCCGCTGGTGGCGCCCAGGCACTTGAGGACGGCGATCGTCTTCACCTTCTGCTGCACGAAGACGCGGGTCACGCTCCAGACGCCAATGCCGCCCAGAATCACGATGACCAGACCGATCAGGCTCAGGTAGTTCTCGGTCCGCGTCAACTCCTCTCCGACGCGATCTTCGCTGCCGCGGTAGGTCCGGACGTTCACCGACTGCCCTCGCAGCGCGGCGCGCAAAGACGCGGCGACCGGCTCGACCTGCGCCTCGGGCAGCTTCAGCTGGATGTCGCGCGACACGCGGCTGCCGAATCCGAGCAGTCCGGTCCCCTCGAGGTCGGCGGCGTCGACCAGGATGCGCGGGCCGAAGCTGAAGCCCGCCACCCGCCGCCCCGGCTCCGACACGAGGACGCCGCGGATGGTGAACCGGCTCGAACCGATCAGGATCGCCTCACCGACGCGCGACTCGAGCTGCACGAGCAGTTCGGGCCGGACGAGCGCCCCGCGGTTGGCCAACAGCGCGTAAGAGTACGGCCGGCCGTCCTGGAGTTCCACGCTGCCGTAGAGCGGGAATCCGGCCTGGACGCCGCGCACTTCCGACAACTTGGCGACGGGCCGGGCCGGGTCGACCGGCCGCGCCATCGTGCTGACCTCGATCCCCTCGGTCCGGACGACACCGGGCCCCGTCGCCAGCCGCTCGTCGATGAGCGCCCGCGTCTTCTGGTCCCAAGGCCGGTTGGTGGACAGCGTCACGTCCGCGGCGGCGAGGCCCCTGGCATCGCGCGTGATCGCCGCCCGCACGTCCTGCACGACCGAACGCAGCAGGACGATGCCGCCGACGCCCACGGCGATGCACACGAAGAACAGCAGCAGCCGTCGCCACGAGGACCTGAGTTCACGCGTCGCCATTCGAACGACGAATCGCATCAGTGGCCGTCCCGTTTCCCGTCCCGCAGGGCCAACCGCTGCCGGGCCATCCCGGCGAGGCCGGCGTCGTGCGTCGCGAGCACGAGCGTCGTGCCGCGACGCTCGTTCACGTCGCGAAGCAGGTCCATGATGTGACCGCCGTTGGCCGTGTCCAGATTCCCGGTTGGCTCATCGGCCAGCAGGATCAGCGGATCGTTGGCGAGCGCCCTGGCGATCGCAATCCGCTGCTGCTCGCCGCCCGAGAGCTGTGACGGGTAGTGGTGGCCGCGGCCCGTCAGGCCGACTTCCGACAGCAGCGCCGCCGCCCGGCTGGGCGCGTCCGGCCGCCCCGCGATCTCCATCGGGACCATCACGTTCTCGAACGCCGTCAGCGAGGGGACGAGATGGAAGAACTGGAAGACGAACCCGATCTTCCGGCCGCGAAGCCTGGCGAGGCGATCTTCGTCGAGCGTGGTGATGTCGGTGCCGTCGATCACCACCCGGCCGCCCGACGGCGCGTCGAGGCCGGCGATGAGGCCGAGCAGCGTCGACTTGCCGCTGCCGGACGGCCCGGTCACGGCCAGAAACTGCCCCGCCGCCACCACCAGGTCCAGCGGGTGGAGGATCGTCAGCGGCGATGAGCCGCTCATGACGGTTTTCGAGACGCTGCGCAGTTCGATCATTGTGATGCCGCCCGCACCATCGGCTCGAGGACGCGCCAGACGTGATCGGCGACGACGTGCGCGCCCTCGGCCGTTGGATGAATCCCGTCGCGTTGGTTGAGCTCCGGGCGTCCCGCCACGTCCTGGAGCAGGAATGGGAGATACGCGGTCCGATACTCGCGCGCGAGTGCCGGGAACACCTCGTGGAACTGCCGCTGGTAGTCGGGCCCCATGCTGGTTGGCGATTCCATCCCGGCCAGCAGGACCCCGATGTGGCGGGCGCGGGCGCGGCGAATGATCTCGGCCAGATTCCGTTTCATGTCCTCGGGCGGCAGCCCCCGGAGGCCATCGTTGCCGCCGAGCGCCACGACGAGAATGCGAACCTCGCCATCGAGCGACCAGTCGAGCCGGCTCAGCCCGCCCGCGCTCGTGTCGCCCGAAACGCCGGCGTTGACGACGTCGAAGCGGAAGCCGGCGCTGTCGAGCCGTTGCTGCAGCAACGCCGGGTACGACTCGCTCTGCGAAAGCCCCAGTCCAGCAGTCAGGCTGTCGCCGAGGATCACGATCTTCGGACGGGGGGTCGCGGGTCGCGCCGCCGGAGCGACGCCCATTATCGGACGACCGGAAGGCTCGGACCGCGGCGGGCTCGCCTGCTCCCGCGAACCGCACGACGCGCCTCCCGCGAGGACCGCGAACAGTGCCACACACAACAGACGCCGGGGCGCTCGTAGAGTCACCGTGCTCCCATTATACCGGCGCCCCGCCGCCGGTCCCCGCGCCCAGCGCCGGCGCTCACGCCGAGCGGTGCCGCTCGTCGAGGCCCGAGATTGCCGTGCCTCCCGCCATGGCTCGAATCCTCCCCCCGCGAGCGGGATCGTGGAGCCTCTCGTCACAGACTGCTATACTCTCGCCGTGCCCGCCGAGTCCTTCCAGCCGTCGATGGCGCGCGCCGCCGCCGCACTCCAGCGCGGCCGGGGCGCCGAGGCCCTCGAGGCGCTCTCGCACGCGCTGAACGCGCCAGGGCTCCGCCGCGAGGACGAGATCGCCGTCCGGTGCGCGATGGCGGAGGCGTGGCTGCTGCGCGACGACATCACGCAGGCGGCCGCCGTTCTGGGCCGGCCGCCCGACGTGACCCGTGAACGGATCCTGCCGGCGCAACTCTCGGCGCTGTGGCGCCTGCACGGGCGCCTCGCTGCGCTCCGGGGCGATCAGTCCCGCGCGATCGCCCTCCTCGGCCGTGCGCTCAAGCAGGCGGAACTCGCGCTCGACTCCCGCGCGATCGGCCTGGCCCACTACGCACTCGGCGTGTGCTACCGCCAGATCGGCGACCCCGCCATCGTCCGCGAGGAGGTGACCAGGGCGGTGTCGGCCCTCAACGCGGCGGGCGATCGCCGGCACCTGGCACTCTGCCACTCACTGATTGGAATCGTGGCGGCGCAGTCGGGACGGTTCGACGAGGCGACGGCCGCGCTGCGCCAGGCGGAGCA
Source organism: uncultured Acidobacteriota bacterium (assembly GCA_963727765.1). Classification (GTDB taxonomy): domain Bacteria; phylum Acidobacteriota; class Vicinamibacteria; order Vicinamibacterales; family Fen-181; genus FEN-299. Next base: position 81,113 of record CAVSGZ010000009.1, on the reverse strand, counting down.
TCTCGCCACCACGGCGCGCGCCGAGGACGTGCTCGCGCTGGTGTGCGGGAACCAGGCCAATGTGGCGCTCATGCGCCACCGGCACGACCAGGCGCTCGCGCTCGCCGAGCGCGCGCTCGCGCTCCACGAGCATGCCGGCTCGGTCCACGGCCTCGCCGTCGCGCTCGCGTCGCTCGGCCAGATCTGCGTCCGTCTCGGCGACCTCTCGCGCGCCGAGGACGTCCTGACGCGCGCCCTGGAGATCCGGACCCCCGTGCAACTGCACGAGACGACAGGCGCGGTGTTCGACACGCTCGCGCAGATCCACCTGGTCCGCGGAGAGTACGACGAGGCCGAACAGTGCCTGCAGCAGGCCGGCGCAGCCTACGGCACCTACGGACTCGAGGCCAGCCGCTGGTACGAGTGGTCGATCCGCCTGCTGACCGCGCGACTGGCGCTCCGCCGCGGCTTGCGGGCCGACGCGCTGCGGATGGCCGTCGAGATCGCCGCTGCGCAGGGCGTACCGGCAGCCGACGCGATCCAGGCGGAGTTGCTCGCCGCCGAGGCCCTGCTCCTCGACGACGCCGTCCAGGAAGCCGAGCAGCGGCTCAGTCTCGTCAGCGCGCGGCTCGATCCCCGCTCGACACCGGGCGCGTGGGGCGATTATCTGCGGCTGCGGGCGCAGGTCCACCTGAAGCACGGCCGACCGACCGATGCCTACCACGATCTCGGACAGAGCGCGAGCGTCTTCGACCTGTTGGGCGAGCGCTACCAGGCGGCCCTCAGCCGCCTCGCGCTCGGACGCCTCGTGGCCGAGGTGGGAGCCAGGTCCACCGCAGAGCGCCACCTGAGCGACGCCGTCGCGGTATTCGAGTCGCTCGGCGCCGCGCCGGACCTGAAGGAAGCGCGCGTCGCCTCCAGACCCCGACCGGCTGCCGAAACTTCGGGCGGGTACCTCTCCGCTCCCGGGGAGGCCGACGACGTGATCGTGCGGCGGCTGGTCGACGCCGCGGTGATGCCCGACCTGCTCGCGCTCGAGACCTCGTCCGCGCTCTCGGAAGCCTCGGCCGGCGACCCGGCGGTCGTGGTCTTGCGTGCCGGCCCCGACGAGATCCGCACCGTCTCTGCCACCGGCTGCGACATGGAGGCGGCCGCGTCGCTTTCGCGCTCGGCTCTCCGCGGCACCGGCTACGGGCATGGCGAGTTCTTCGTCGAGCCGCTCGGCCATGAGGGCGACGACGAACGCCTCGGCGTCGTCGCCTCGGCGCGCCCGATCGGCCAGGCCACGATGCGGCGCCTCCGGATGATCGCCGCCGTCGCGCGGCAGGGATTCGCCCTGTGCGGGACCCGTGAGCGGGTGGCCCAGCCGCACGACGCACGGGCACTTCGGACGCTGGACGCCCTGCTGCCGGGATTCGTGTGCACGAGCGGGGCCATGCTGCGCGTGGTGGAGCAGATCGAGCGGATGCAGGCCAACGATCTGACGGTCCTCATCACCGGGGAGAGCGGCACCGGCAAAGAACTGGTCGCCCGCGCCATCCACCTCGGGTCGCTGAGGAGCGCTGGCCTGTTTCTGCCCTACAACTGCACGACGACCACGCGCGACCTGGCCGACAGCCAGCTGTTCGGACACCGGCGCGGGTCGTTCACCGGCGCGGTGAACGACCAGGCGGGGCTGATCCGGTCGGCGGCGGGCGGCAGCCTGTTCCTCGACGAGATCGGCGACCTGCCGCTCGAGGTGCAGCCAAAGCTGCTCAGGTTCCTCGAGCAGGGCGAAGTGATGCCGGTTGGCGAATCGAGACCGCAGCGCGTCGACGTGCGCGTCATCGCGGCAACCAACGCCGACCTCGAGCAGCGCGTCGCCGAGGGGAAGTTCCGGGAGGACCTGTACTACCGCCTCACCGTGATCCGCATCCACGTCCCGCCGCTGCGCGAGCGCCGAGAGGAGATTCCCCACCTGTGCGCGCTGTTCCTGCGGGAGGCGTGCGAGCGGCTGGGCAAGCCCGACGTGCAGCTGAGCGCGGCCGCGCTCGACCTGTTCTCGCAGCACTGGTGGCCGGGCAACGTGCGCCAGCTGCGGAACGAGATCCAGCGTGCGGTCGCCCTGAGCGGCGCCGATGGCATGGTCGGTCCCGAGCACCTGTCGGCGGAATTCGCGGCCCGCCGGGAGCCGATACCCGGACCCGGTCTGCAGACCCCCGGACCGTCCGCCACCAACCTGCCACTCGGCTTGGCCGTCGAGCAACTCGAGCGCGAGATGATCCGGTCCGCCCTGGACCGAAGCGCCGGCAATGTCTCCGAAACCTCAAGGGCCCTGGGGCTGACGCGACGGGGGCTGTACCTCAAGATGCGTCGTCTTGGGCTTGGCGACAACTCCCAGGAATGAATACTGAGTATCCATTTGCTTGGCTACTTGTTACCTGAGTATACACATTGACGCCAATGCCGATCCTGGCAATTTAAAGGTAACAGCTTTATTTATAATAGCTTAGTGTATCTCTTGGCAGACCGGCCAATCGTTTGGCCGGCTGGACCACATTTTGATACCGCTCATGGCATGATGAGCCGAACTTCTGCCATGCTCTCCGCCAATCAGATTACCGGTGAACAGCGTGCGGCCTCCAGACAGCCGCTCGGCGTGACGGGGCGGGTGGTATGGAAGGACGGGAGCGGAACGACCAAGTTCAACAGCGTCGTGATCCGCGACGTCAGCGACACCGGGGCGTATATCGAGAACCTCAGCGGGTCGGCCATCCCCCTCTTCCGCCTCGTCTCCCTGCAGGTCGAACGGGCCGAGCAGTCCGACTCGTTGCCGACCACTCTGCGCAACGGGCGCGTGCTGTCTGCGGTCTACCGGGTGGGCCCCTCGCGCCAGGCGACCGGCGTGCCCGAGGGCTACGGCCTGCGTCTGCTCGTCGAACCGCGCCGCCGGGCGGTCGTCCCCCCCGCGCCGCGCCCCGTCATCGCGTTCGCCACGGCATAGCCAGTTCTCAGATTGTCTCGATCAGCGCCGCCAGTGCCCCTTCCGGATCGCCGCCGAGGTCGATCTTCAGGACGCGTCTTCCCCGCTGCTCGAGCGCAGCCCCGTCGCCCTCGGCCTGCGCTCGAATCAGCTGGCCGAAGGTATACGAGGTCTCGGGAACGGCGAGATCGACTGTGGGCTGGTCGACCAGCTGCAGGAACAACCCCGAACCGGGTCCCCCCTTGTGAAGCTGCCCGGTCGAGTGCAGGAACCTCGGCCCGATGCCGAGCGTCGTCGCAACGCCGGCGCGACGGCCGAGCCGCTCGCGAAGTCTCGCGAGTCGCGCGGCGATCGCCGCGGTCGGCGCGAGGTAGGCATGCAGCCCGAGGTAGTCGGTCGGACGCGCGGTATCCAGCCAGCTCGATACAGCCTCCTGCCACGCGGCAGGGTCCTGCAGGGCCGATGGACCCGACGCCGTGAGGTCGCCGGCCGGCGCGTCCATCGCCCGCCGGGCGAGGTTCTTCGCCAACTGCACGTCGGGCTGGTCGAACGGGTGGATGCCGAGCTGCGCGCCGGCTACCGCCGTCGCCATTTCCCACCGGAAGAACTCCTGCCCCAAACCGATCGCCGACTCCACCTCGATGGAGATCACGGGGTGCCCCCGGTCGGCTAGGGCGGCGAGCATCGGCGCGAGATGATCGGTGTCTTCTCCCTTCAGCACGATTGACACAAAGACACGGTCGGCCCCGTAGCGCTCGATTGCCTGGAGGGGCTCATCGACCACGGGGACGATACCGACGCCCTGCTTGCCGGTGCTCTCGGCGACGAGTTGCTCGATCCAGGCTGGCAGTTGGGACAGTGACCGGCTCGCGAGGATGGTGAGCTTGTCGCGGCCTCCCCGGGCCAGCGTGCCAAGCGCCACGCCGAGTGCGACCGACGGGTTGTCGGCCCCCTCCCTGCCCGGGCCGGAGGCGGCGGCCATGGCCAGGGCGTGGTCGAGGAGCGTGTCCACGTCGACGCCAATGAGTGCCGCGGGCGCGAGACCGAAGACGCTCAGGGCCGAGTAGCGTCCGCCGACATCGGGCGGCGCCTGGAACACCCGGCGGAAGCGGCGCTCGACGGCGAGCGTCTCGAGCGAGGTTCCCGGATCGGTGATCGCGACGAAGTGGCGTCCGCCATCGACACCGCCATAGCGCGACCAGAAGTACCGGAAGAACGACAGGGTTTCGCTGGTGCCGCCCGACTTGCTCGAGACGACGAACAGCGAGCGTCGAACGTCGACGCGCCGCTCGACGTCGCGAACCGCCTCGGGATGCGTGCTGTCGAGCACGATCAGGTTCGGGCGGCCCGGCCGGGCGCCGAACGTCGCCTGGAACACGTCGGGCGCGAGGCTCGACCCGCCCATGCCGAGCAGGACCACGTGACGGACGCCCTCGGCGGCAATCTCGTCGCTGAAAGAAGCGAGGTCAGGCACCTGCGCGCGCATCGTCTCCGGCAGGTCCAGCCAGCCGAGCCGGTCGGTCAACTCCGACAGCGGAGACAGCGACCACACGGTAGGGTCCTTCGACCAGATCCGTGCCGCGATACGCTCTGCGGCGCTGCGCGTCAGCCGCGATTCCACCTGCCGTTCGGCCGCTCCGAGCGCCAGTGTCTGACGGTCCACGCGCAGTACGCGCAGTGCGCGACGCTTGAACTCGAGCGCTTCGATCAGCGTGTCGTACGACCGGGAGAAGGCGGCGACTCCTTCCCGCTGCAGCCGGGCCGTGATGGCGTCGAGGTCGACGCCGAGCGTCCGCAACCGCCGCAGCGCGTCGCGGGCGGCCGCGATCCCGTCCTCCAGCGTGGCCTTCACCTGCCCGTGGTCCCGGAACGCCTCGACCGTTTCGGGCGGCAGCGTGTTCACCGTGTCGGGGCCGATCAGGTGTTCGACGTACAGGACGTCGCGGTACGCCGCGTTCTTCGTGCTCGTGCTCGCCCACAGCGGCCGCTGCACGCGGCACCCGCGCACGCCGAGGCCGATAAACGGGGTCCCGTGGAAGATCTCCCGGAAGCGCTGGTAGACCAGCTTGCAGTTGGCGACGGCGATGCGGCCGCGCAGGGCCAGCGCCTCCGGGCTGCCGATCCCCTCGAGCGCCCGGTCGACCGCCGTGTCCACCCGCGACACGAAAAAGGAGGCGACCGAGGCGACCTTGGCCGGCGCGGCGCACCGCTCGAGGCCGTGGATGTAGGCCAGCGCCACCCGCTCGTAGTGCTCGAGCGAGAACATCAGCGTGACGTTGACGTTGACGCCGCCCGCGATCAGTTCCTCGATCGCGGGGATGCCGGCCGGCGTGGCGGGCACCTTGATCATGACGTTGGGAAGCGCCAGCGCCTTCCAGAGGCGGCGCGCCTCCGACACCGTCGCGACCGTGTCGTCGGCCACCGACGCCGGCACCTCGAAGCTGACGAAGCCGTCGCGGCCGTCGGTCCGGTCGTACACGGGCCGCAGTACCGCCGCGGCCGCGCGGATGTCGTCGAGCGCGGCGGCCTCGAACAGCGCGCCCGCTTCGATGCCCGGGTCTTTCGCCAGCAGCCGGCGGAACTGCTCGTCGTAGTCGCTTCCCGCCGCCATGGCTTTCTCGAAGATCGTCGGGTTGCTCGTGACGCCGGCGACACCGTCAACGGCGACCAGGTGCTCGAGTTCCCCGGTGCCCACGAGCGCACGGCTGATGAAGTCGAGCCACACCGACTGTCCCATCGTGCCGAGGTCGCGCAGACGACTCACATCGACTCCTTCGGCCGGGCTCGTACGCAGGTGGCGGCTCGCCTTTTCTGCTCGCATCCGCGGCCCGGAAGTTCTAGTATTATAGGTTGCGCAGCGCAGCGCAGGGTAGGGCCAACTGCCGCGCTTGCCGTCGAGAGTGCGGGACATCTTGTCCCGGCTGGCGTTGCGGCCAGCGCCATCGCCGTCAGGGCGGATGACGCCAGCTTGGAGCAGCGCGCCGCATCCCAATCTCAACCAGTCCCAACCGCCATCGCGCGCTGACTGTTCCGTTCAACCCGGTCGTGACTCGGAGATAGCCATCATATGACACGTCCTCACATCACAATCGACGGGAATGAGGCCGTCGCCTCGGTCGCCCACCGGACGAACGAGGTAATCGCCATCTATCCCATCACGCCGTCGTCCAACATGGGCGAGTGGGCGGATGAGTGGTCGGCGAAGGGCCGCAAGAACATCTGGGGCACCGTCCCGAACGTGACCGAGATGCAGTCGGAAGGCGGCGCCGCCGGCGCCGTACACGGCGCACTCCAGGCGGGCGCGCTCACGACGACGTTCACGGCGTCGCAGGGCCTCCTGCTCATGATCCCCAACATGTACAAGATCGCGGGCGAGCTGACCTCGTTCTGCATGCACGTGTCGGCGCGCACGGTGGCGACGCACGCGCTGTCGATCTTCGGGGACCACTCCGACGTCATGGCGTGCCGGCAGACCGGCTTCGCGATGCTCGCCTCCGGATCGGTGCAGGAGGCGCACGACTTCGCCGCGATCGGCCAGCGGGCCACGCTGCGCTCCCGCGTGCCGGTCCTCCACTTCTTCGACGGCTTCCGAACCTCGCACGAGGTGTCGAAGATCGAGCAACTGCTCGACGACGACCTGCGCGCGATGATCACCGAGGACCTGGTGGCGGCCCACCGGGCGCGCGCGCTGACGCCCGAGAAGCCGGTGCTGCGCGGCACGGCGCAGAACCCGGATGCCTTCTTCCAGGCCCGCGAGGCGTGCAACCTCTTCTACGCGGCGGCCCCTGCCTGCTTCCAGGAGGCCATGGACGAGTTCGCGAAGATCGTGGGCCGTCAGTACCACCTCTTCGACTACGTGGGCCATCCCGAGGCCGAACGCGTCATCGTGATGATGGGTTCGGGCGCGGAGGTCACGCACGAGCTGGTCGAGTGGATGGTGGCGCGCGGCGAGAAGGTCGGCCTGATCAAGGTCCGCGTCTACCGCCCGTTCTCGATCGAGCACTTCGTGGCGGCGCTGCCCAGCACGGTCCGCCGGATCGCGGTGCTGGATCGGACGAAGGAACCGGGCGCGGTGGGCGAACCGCTCTACCAGGACGTGGTCACGGCCCTCAGCGAAGCCGGCAAGGCCGGGGTGGCCGTGGTCGGCGGGCGCTACGGCCTGTCGTCGAAGGAATACACGCCGGCCCACGCCAAGGCCGTCCTGGACAACCTCGCCGCCCCGGTCCCGAAGAACCACTTCACCGTCGGCATCGTCGACGACGTGACGCATCTGTCGCTGCCGACCGACCACGGCTTCGACATCGAGCCCGACGACGTGGTGCGGGGCGTGTTCTTCGGCCTCGGCGCGGACGGCACGGTCGGCGCCAACAAGAATTCGATCAAGATCATCGGCGAAGAGACCGACAACTACGGCAACGGCTACTTCGTGTACGACTCGAAGAAGTCTGGCGCCATCACCATCTCGCACCTGCGGTTCGGGCCGCGGCCGATCCGATCCTCCTACCTGGTCAAGCGCGCGAACTTCGTGGCGTGCCACCAGTACGTGTTCCTCGACAAGTACGACGTCCTCTCCTATGCCGGTCCCGGCGCGGTGTTTCTCTTGAACAGCCCGTTCCCCGCCGATCAGGCGTGGGACAACCTGCCGCGCGAAGTGCAGGAGCAGATCATCGAGAAGAAGCTGAAGTTCTACGTGATCGACGCCTACGAGGTGGCCAAGGCCACCGGCATGGGCACGCGCATCAACACGATCATGCAGACCTGCTTCTTCGCCATCTCGGGCGTCCTGCCCCGCGAGGAGGCGATCGCCCAGATCAAGAAGGCGATCCAGAAGACCTACGGCAAGCGCGGCGAAGACGTGGTGCAGAAGAACTTCGCGGCCGTCGACCAGACGCTCGCGAACCTGCACCCGGTGACGGTGCCGGCGACGGCCACGGCCACGCGCCGCCGCCCGCCGATGGTGTCGGACAAGGCGCCCGACTTCGTGAAGCGGGTGACGGCGATGATGATGGCCAACCAGGGGGACCTGCTGCCGGTGAGCGCGTTCCCGGTCGACGGCACCTGGCCGACCGACACCGCGCGATGGGAGAAGCGGAACATCGCCCTCGAGATCCCGGTGTGGGATCCGAAGATCTGCATCCAGTGCAACAAGTGCGCGATGGTCTGCCCGCACGCCGCGATCCGCGCGAAGGTCTACGAGCCCGCCGAGCTCTCGGGCGCTCCGGAGACCTTCAAGTCGATCGACTACAAGGGCGGCGAGTTCAAGGGGATGAAGTACACCATCCAGGTGGCCCCGGAGGACTGCACCGGCTGCTCGATCTGCGTGATGGTCTGCCCGGCCAAGGACAAGGCCAACCCCAAGCACAAGTCGATCGACATGGCGCCGCAGCGTCCGCTGCGCGAGGCGGAGGTCGGCAACTACGACTTCTTCCTCAACCTGCCCGAGGTGGATCGGAGCAAGGTGAAGCCGGACGTGAAGGGGACGCAGTTCTTCCAGCCGCTGTTCGAGTACTCCGGTGCGTGCGCGGCGTGCGGCGAGACGCCGTACGTCAAGCTGCTCACGCAGCTCTACGGCGACCGGCTGCTCGTCGCCAACGCGACCGGCTGCTCGTCGATCTACGGCGGCAACCTCCCGACCACGCCGTACGCCCAGAATCGCGACGGCCGCGGCCCGGCCTGGTCGAACTCGCTGTTCGAGGACAACGCCGAGTTCGGCTTCGGCTACCGGCTCGCGATCGACAAGAACCAGGAGCAGGCGCACGAGCTGCTGCGGCTGCTCGCCGGACAGATCGGCCAGCCGCTGGTCGACGCGCTCATCTCGGCCGATCAGTCGACCGAGGCGGGCATCGCCGCGCAGCGCGTCCGCGTCGACGAGTTGCGCCGGGTGCTCGCGCCGATCGGGTCGCTCGAAGCCCGCTGGCTCGAGCGGATCGCCGATTACCTGGTGCGCAAGAGCGTCTGGATCGTCGGCGGCGACGGCTGGGCGTACGACATCGGGTACGGCGGCCTCGACCACGTCATCGCACAGAACCGCAACGTCAACCTCCTCGTGCTCGACACCGAGGTCTACTCCAACACCGGCGGCCAGGCGTCGAAGGCCACGCCGATCGGCGCGTCGGCCAAGTTCGCGATGGCCGGCAACGCCCGGCCGAAGAAGGACCTCGGCATGATCGCCATGGCGTACGGCAGCGTGTACGTCGCGCACGTGGCGTTCGGCGCCAAGGACGCGCAGACGGTGAAGGCCTTCCAGGAGGCCGATGCCTATGACGGCCCGTCGCTCATCATCGCGTTCAGCCACTGCATCGCGCACGGGTACGACCTCGAGAACGGCCTCGAGCAGCAGAAGCTCGCCGTGGACACCGGCTACTGGCCGCTCTTCCGGTTCGACCCGCGGCGCCTGGCCAACGGCGAGAACCCCCTCATGATGGATTCGCCGGCGCCCAAGTCGGACGTCGCGCGGTTCATGGCGAACGAGACGCGCTTCCGGGTGGTGCAGCAGCAGAATCCGTCCCGGTACCAGATGCTGTTGACGGCCGCGCAGCATGAAGCGACCCTGAGATACGGCATCTACGAGCAGCTCGCCAAGATGACCATTCCCACGACCAAGCCGGCCGGCCCGGCCGAGTAACGGAGGATAAGATGGACCTGTCAACACGCTATCTCGGCCTTCGTCTCGCCCACCCGCTGATGCCGGGCGCCTCGCCGCTCGCCGACTCGCTCGACACCGTCAAGCGGCTCGAGGATGCCGGCGCCGCAGCGATCGTGCTCCGCTCGCTGTTCGAGGAGCAGATCACCCGTGAACGCGACGGCCTCGTCCACAACATCGAGGTCACCACCGACACGTCGGCCGAGGCACTCGCCTACTTCCCGAAGCCGGACGACTTCGTGTTCCAGACGCATGAGTACCTGGAGCAGATCCGCAAGATCAAGGCGGCGGTGCAGGTCCCGGTCATCGCCTCGCTCAACGGCACCACCAACGAGGGGTGGCTGACCTACGCGAAGACGATCCAGGAGGCCGGCGCCGACGCGCTCGAGCTGAACGTCTACTTCATCGCGACCAACCCGAAGGAGACCGGCGCCGAGATCGAGCGCCGCACGGTCGAGATCCTGCGGTCGGTGAAGAGGGCCGTCACCATCCCGGTAGCGATGAAGCTGTCGCCCTTCTACTCGTCAGTGGCGCACCTCGCCCACGAGCTCGACGCCGCGGGCGCGGACGGCCTCATCGTGTTCAACCGCTTCTACCAGCCCGACATCGACGTCGAGGCACTCGAGGCGGTGCCGAGCCTCCACCTCTCGGATTCCTCCGAGCTGCTGCTGAGGATTCACTGGCTCGCCATCCTGTGGGGGCAGGTGAAGGCCTCGCTCGCGGCCAGCGGCGGCGTGCACACGGGCGTCGACGCGGTCAAGGCCGTGATGGCCGGCGCGTCGGCGGTCCAGGTGGTGTCGCGTCTGCTCGAGGACGGCCCGCAACGCCTGCTGACGATCATCCAGGGCATGAAGCACTGGATGGAGGAGCACGACTACGAGTCGCTCGAGCAGATGCGCGGCAGCATGAGCCTGCAGAAGAGCCCCGACCCGGCGGCGTTCGAACGGGGCAACTACATGAAGGTGCTGCGCAGCTGGCGGGTCAGCGCGTAGCCCCCCCGGGCCCGGCCGCGCGGCCGGGCGCCGGACACGTTCGCGAGGCGGGGTGGCACGGGCCGCCCCGCCTTCCCTTTCTCCACGTATGGCACAACAGCAGACCTCGTCGACCACCTGGGCCCTGATCGCCGTCGCGTGCCTCATCCTCGGGCTCGCCGTCGGCTACGTGCTCTTCCGCGGTCAGCCGGCGGGAGTCCCCAGCCAGGCCCCCGTGACGCAGGAGTCGGCTCCCGCGCCCGGAACGCCACGACCCGCCCTGTTCGATGAGCAGGCGGCGCAGGCACTCCGGAACATCCTGGCGCGCGACCCGGGCAACGTTCAAGCCAACACGCAGCTCGGCAACCTGCTCTTCGACGCTGGGCGTTACGCCGAGGCGATCGGCCCCTACGACAAGGCGTTCGCGGTGGATTCGAGGAACGTGAACCTCAGCACCGACCTCGGGACGGCGCTGTGGTACTCGGGCAAGCCGGACGAGGCGATTGCCCAGTTCGACAAGTCGCTGGCGATCGATCCGAACCACCCGCAGACGCTGTTCAATCTCGGGATCGTGAAGCGGGACGGCAAGCAGGACCCGGCTGGCGCCGTGAAGGCCTGGGAGCGGCTCCTCGCGACCAACCCGAATTACGTCGACCGGGACAAGGCCCAGCAACTCCTCGAACAGGCCAGACAGCAGGTGAAGGCCGGACAGGTCGTCCCAGCCCGGCCGACCAAGTAGAGGGCGCCGGCCGTCGGCCGGCGCCGCCTCGTCAGCGCCTGCCCGCCCGCCCCTTGACGCGGGCGGGAGCGGCGTTGGGTGTCTTCATCACCAGCCACACGCCCAGCAGAACCAGCGCCACCGAGAACAGCTGGGCGGTCGTCAGCCCCGCCAGGACCACCTGGTTGACGCGGATCATCTCGATCAGGAACCGCATCCCGCCCGCCAGGACGAGGTACCACGCGACCACGAGGCGGTCGGGCGTCCCCCGCCGCCTGAGCGTGACGAGGATGCCCGCAATAGCGAGCAGGAGCGCGAACTCGTACAGCTGCGTCGGGTGGACGCGGGCTGTCGTCGGCGGCAGTCCCTGGGGGAACGCGATGCCCCACGGCAGGTTGGTCGCCCGTCCGTAGTCGTCGCCCACCAGAAAGCAGCCGATGCGGCCAACGCCCTGCCCGAGCGCGAGAGCTGGCGCCGCCGCCGACAGCACGGTCATCAGCGGCAGGCGCGCGTAGGCCACCATCGCCAGGCCCGCCAGCACGCCGCCGGTGAAGCCGCCGAACCAGCTCATGCCCCCTCGGGTGAGGAGCGTGTCCGAAAGCGGCTCGGCCCAGTGCTCGATCACGTACAGCAGCTTTGCGCCGGCCAGCCCGCCCAGCACGCCCACCAGCGCCGCGTCGATCCCCTTCGCGCCGTCGAGCCCCGAGCGCACCATTTCGTGCCGGAGCAGCAGGATGCCGAGCGTCGCGCCGAGGGCGACCATGACGCCGAAGCTGGTGATGTCGAACGTTCCGAGGCGAAACAGGATGGGGTACATCGGCCTCTCTTCCCTACCCGGAGCGACGGGCCTCAGCGGGCCCTGGACCTGCCCTGCGGTCTCTGGCGGAGCAACTCGGCCACGCGGGCCTTCGCCCGCTGCCGCACGTCGCGCGGCAGCGCCGGCCGGCCCTTCTCGTGGCACACCGTCACCGTGAACTTCAGGCTCTCCAGCACGTCCTCGCAGCACGGGCAGTCGCGCAGGTGCTTCTCGATCGTGCGACGCTGGGTCTCCGGCAGATCGTCGTCCAGATAGCGTGACAGGCGCTCGAGGAAGTCGGTGCAACGATGGTCGTGGTCGAGACCGGTCATGATGCTTCCAGGCGCTCGCGCAGCAGCATCCGCGCGCGGTGCAGCCGAGTCTTGACGTTCGCTTCGGAGATGCCCATCACGTCCGCCACTTCGCGCGTGGACAGCCCCTCGATCTCACGAAGCACGACGACCACGCGGTACGGGCGGGGCACGGAGGCCAGCGACCGCGCGAGGCGAGATCGGAGGCTCGCGTTGATCGCCTGAGCCTCAGGGCCCCGTCCCGGATCGGCCGCGTCGACGTGCCGTTCGCGGCCGTCGGCGTCGGTCTCGTCGAGCGACGCGATGTGGTCCGGCTCGTTCGCCCGCTTGCGGCGCCCGATCAGACAGGCATTGCGCACGGTCCGATAGAGCCAGGCCCTGAACGCCTCGGGCTCGCGGATGCGCGCGGCATGCCGATACGTCTTGAGCAGCGCCTCCTGCATGGCGTCGTCGGCATCGTCCGCCCGGCCGCATATCAGCAGGCTGAAGCGGTACGCCACTTCCTGCGCTCGCATCAGGAGCGCTTCCACGGCCCGCTTGTCGCCGCCCTGGACCGCCCGCACTAGGTCCGCATACGCGGCCCCCTCCCGGACGGCCCGGTTGTCCTGTTCCTGTAGATTCGCGCTGCGTGATTTCGTGACAGCCATCAGGTCGCGCCCGTGTGACGCTTTGCCGGGGGCGTGAATCATACACCAGAGCACGCCGCTGACTTCGCCCGGGCCCGCCAGTATCCCAATGCGCGGGATCTTTCTGCGGGAGCCCTGGCCAACGGAGACCGAACGTCCGCGAATGACTTCTATGGTATCCCGAGTCGCAACCTTCGTGAGCATCCTCTTCGTCCTGCTGCCCCGACCGTCGGGCGCGCAGGAGACGTTGACTCTCGACCAGGCGGTGTCGGCTGCGCTCGCCGACAACGCGATGCTGCGCGCCGCCAGGGCGGGCGAACGCGAGGCCACCGCCCATGTCGAAGAGGCCCGCGCCGGCTACCTGCCGCGCGTGGACTATGTCGAATCGTGGCAAAGGGGCAACGACCCGGTCTACGTGTTCGGGTCGCTGCTGACCGAGCAGCGTTTCACGGCCGCCAATTTCGACCTCAACGCGCTCAACCATCCCGATCCCCTGACCAACCACCAGGGGATGTTCGTGGTCCAGCAGCCGGTCTTCGACAGCGCGCGGCTGGCGGGCATCCGCTCGGCCGGCCTCGGCAGCCAGATCGCACGACAGATGACAGCCGAGGGCCGGGCCGATCTCGCCCTGGGCGTCACGCGCGTCTACGGCATGGTGCTCCAGACCATCGCCGGGCGGAAGGCCGCGGATGCGGCGGTCGAGACGGCGAAGGACGACCTGGCCCGGACCGAGCAGCGCCGCGACGCGGGACTTGTCACCGAGGCGGACGTCCTCTCGCTGAAGGTCTTTCTCGCGCAGATGCAGGAGCGGCAGATCCGGGCCGCGAGCGGCGAGGCCATCGCCAGGGCCCAGCTGAATCAGCTGATGGGCGTGCCGCTCGACAAGCCCTACACGATCGTGGAGCCGCCGCCGCCAGCCGCCGCCTCCCCCGCGGCGGCCGACGAGGAGGCCGCAGCGCTCAAGAACCGGCCGTCGGTGCATCGTGCCGACACGCAGCTGGCGCTGGCCGACACGGCGCACACCGCGGCCAAGGCTGCCTTTCTCCCCCAGGTTTACTTCCAGGGGATGTACGAGATGAACGGCAACACGTTCGGGAGCCGCGCGTCCGCCTGGATGGTGTCCGGGCAACTGCGCTTCAACCTCTTCGCCGGCGGCGGCGACGCGGCCCGCCTGAAGGTGGCCTCGGCCGCCGAGGCCAGGGCCAGGGCCGAGCGTGACAACGTCCTCGATTCCGTCCGCCTCGAGGTCCGCACGGCCCGTGCCGAGTACGACGGCGCGGTGGCCCGCGAGGCCGTCGGCCGGGCAGCCGTACTCCAGGCGCGCGAGAGCCAGCGGATCATTCGCGACCGGTACGAGTCCGGTCTGGCGGGCGTCACCGACGTCCTGCGGGCCGCCACGGCCCTTCTCGATGCGGAAACCCTGCGAATCGCCTCGATTGTTGATGTCATGGTCAGCCGGGCGGCACTCGACAAGGCGGTCGGTCGCCCGGAATGACCGGACGGTGCGGGCACGCCGGACACGGGCTGGTGCCCGAGAGGAATGACACGATGCTTCAGGTGAGTTCAACGATGTTCACGCACAAGATTCCCGCGGCGGCCGCGCTGGCCGCCACGCTGGCGCTGGCTGCCTGCTCGGCCACGCACGAGACCTCCGCCACCGATTCCCGGACGCCCGTCGAAGTGGCCGTTCTGGTCACCAGGCTCGAGGCGGCGGTTCAGCCCTACGAGGCCGGCGGCGTCGTCCGGGCGCGGACCACCGCGACGCTGGTCAGCCGGATCTTCGCCGATGTCAACCAGGTCCTCGTCAAGCCGGGCGACCACGTCCACGTGGGGCAGGTCCTGATCCGCCTCGACGCCCGCGCGCTCCAGGCACAGCGGGCGCAGGCGGAAGCCGCGCTTGCGGCCGCTGAGCAGGGGGTGAAGGCAGCCACCACCAACCGCGACGCAACCCTGGCCGGCCTCGCCCTGGCGACGGCCACGCACAAGCGGGTCGCCGAACTGCGCGCGAAGAACTCGGCCACACCCAACGAGTACGACCAGGCCGTGAGCGGACTGCACGAGGCCGAGTCGCGGGCCGCCGGGGCCGAAGCCGGCATCCGCGAGGCCGAAGCCGGCGCTGATGCGGCGCGCGCGGGACTGCGCGCGGCGAGCGTCGGCGCCTCCTACGCCGAGATCACCGCCCCGTTTGACGGCGTGGTCGCCGAGAAGAAGGTCGAGGTCGGCAACATGGCCACGCCCGGCGCGCCGCTGATGGTCGTCGAGGACACGCGCGCTTTCCGGCTCGAGGTCAGGCTCGACGAAGCGCGGGTTGGCAGCCTCGACCGCACCAAGCCGGTCAGCGTCGTGATCGACTCGCTCCCGCCGGACGCGATGAAGCCGGCCGACCAGGAGGGACTCATCACCGAGGTGGAGCGCGCGGTCGATCCCGGCTCCCACGCCTTCCTCGTCAAGATCGACCTGCCGCAGGGTGCCGCGCTGCAATCGGGCATGTTTGGCCGCGCGCGCTTTGCCGGCGGCGCTCGGCAGGCCATCGTCCTGCCCGTCTCTGCCGTCGTGCGCCTCGGCCAGTTGACGTCGGTGTTCGTCGTCGGCGGAGACAACCGGGCCCATCTGCGCCTCGTGCAGGTCGGAGCCACGGTCGACGGACGCACGCGGATCGACGCCGGCCTCGAGGCCGGAGAATCGGTCGTCGCGCAGCCGGATCCGTCGCTGGTCGACGGCAGTCCCGTCCGCGCCGTCTCCCGGTCCGCCAGCGCCGGCGATCTCTCGC
The DNA here is from genome assembly GCA_963727765.1 of uncultured Acidobacteriota bacterium. Lineage (GTDB taxonomy): Bacteria > Acidobacteriota > Vicinamibacteria > Vicinamibacterales > Fen-181 > FEN-299. The sequence goes on along the minus strand of CAVSGZ010000009.1, from coordinate 65,337 downwards.
CGGTGGGCGGGGAGGTCCGTCGATGAGCCGCCCCTACGGGATTGCCGGCCGGCTGGCCGCGACGTTCATCCACTCGAAGCTGACTCCGCTCATCGTTGTCGGCTCGCTGGCCCTCGGCGTCCTGGCCATCGTCGCGCTGCCGCGCGAGGAAGAGCCGCAGATCATCGTGCCGATGATCGACGTATTCGTGCAGATGCCCGGCGCCTCCCCCGCCGAAGTGGAGCAGCGCGTCACCCGCCCGATGGAGAAGCTGCTCTGGGAGGTGCCCGGCGTCGAGTACATCTACTCGACGTCGAGCCCGGGCATGTCGATGGTGATCGTCAGGTTCCGCGTGGGCGAACAGGAGGAGCCGGCGCTCGTCCGGCTCAACCAGAAGCTCGCCTCGCACTTCGACATCATCCCGCCGGGCGCCTCCATGCCGCTCGTCAAGCCCCGCTCGATCGACGATGTGCCGATCATGGCGCTCACGCTCTGGAGCCCGCGCTACGGCGACTTCCAGCTCCGGCAGCTGGCCGCGCAGCTCCACGACGGGCTGAAGGAAGTGCAGGACGTGTCGGCCGTCGAAATCATCGGCGGCCGCGCGCGGCAGATCAGCGTCGAGATCGACCCGGCCCGGCTGGCGTCCTACGGCCTCGACCCGACCTTCGTCGCGCGGGCGATCCAGGGCGCCAACCTCAGGCCGCCCTCGACCGACGTCGTCAGCGGTAACGAGACCCGCCTCGTGCAGTCGGGATCGTGGCTCGCGAGCGCCGACGCGGTCAGGCAGGTCGTCGTCGGGGCGCGCCAGAACGTGCCGGTCTTCGTCTCCGACGTCGCTACGGTCCGTGACGGCGACGCCGAGCCGACCAGCTACGTGACCTTTCAGGCGAAGGACGGACGGACCTACCCGGCCGTCACGCTGGCGATCTCGAAACGCAAGGGCACCAACGCCATCGAGATCACCCGCCGGGTGGACGCCGCGCTGACGCGGCTGCGCGGAACGCTGCTGCCCTCCGACGTGAACGTCACCGTCACGCGCAACTACGGCGAGACGGCCGAGCGCAAGTCGAACGAGCTGCTCTGGCACATGTTCATCGCCGTCTTCTCGGTCTCGATCCTGATCTGGCTGACGCTCGGCCGGCGCGAGGCCGCCGTCGTACTCGTCGCGGTCCCGGTCACGCTCGCGCTCACGCTCTTCGTGTTCTACATCTACGGCTACACGCTGAACCGCATCACGCTGTTCGCGCTGATCTTCTCGATCGGCATCCTCGTCGACGACGCGATCGTCGTCGTCGAGAATATCGTCCGCCACTCCAGGCTGGCCGGCAACGCGGACATGCCGTTCAGCGCGCTGACGGTTCGCGCGGTCGACGAGGTCGGCAACCCGACGATCCTGGCCACGCTGACCGTCGTGGCCGCGATCCTGCCAATGGCCTTCGTCGGCGGCCTGATGGGCCCCTACATGCGGCCGATCCCGATCGGCGCGACCGCGGCGATGATGTTCTCGCTGGTCATCGCCTTCGTAGTGACGCCGTGGACCGCGGTGATGCTGATGAAGGGGGCCGCAGCGCACGCCCACGCGGGTGAGGACCGTTTCACCGCCCTCTACCGGCGCGTGATGGCGCAGTTGGTCGCGCGCCGGGGCGTGCGGCTCGCGTTCCTCGGCGGCGTGGCTGTGGCGCTGCTGCTCTCGATCGCCCTGGTGCCGCTCGGCCTGGTCGGCGTCAAGATGCTCCCGTTCGACAACAAGGCCGAGTTCCAGGTGATCGTCAACATGCCCGAGGGGACGCCCCTCGAGCAGACCGCGCGGGTCGCGGGCGAGTTGGCGCGGGAAGCGCTGCGGCAGCCCTCAGTCGTCAATGTGCAGAGCTACGTCGGCACCTCGTCGCCCTACAACTTCAACGGCCTGGTCCGCCACTACTTCATGCGGCAGAGGCCCTACCAGGCCGACCTCCAGGTGAACCTGCTGTCGAAGGAGGACCGGTCCGAGCAGAGCCACGCGATCGCCAAGCAGGTGCGGGAGATGCTCCTGCCGGTGGCAAAGAAGTACGACGCGCGCATCCAGGTGGCCGAGGTGCCGCCGGGCCCGCCGGTGCTCCAGACGCTGGTGGCCGAGATCTACGGCCCGGACGCCGACCGGCGAGTCGCGCTGGCCGCCGAGGTCAAGCGGACATTCCAGCAGACGGCCGGGGTGGTGGACACCGAGTGGTACGTCGAGCGCGAGCAGCCGAAGGACATGCTCGAAGTCGATCAGGAGAAGGCCGCCGAGGCGGGCCTTCCGCCGGCCGCGGTGGCCTCGGTCGTCCTTATGGCTGGGGGCGGCGAGGTCGCCGGGCTGCTCCATGACGAGCAGGCCCGCGAGGACGTCCCGATCGTGCTGCGCCTGCCGCGCGACGTGCGGTCGGACACCGAAGCCGTCCGGTCCATTCGCCTCGGCGGCGCCGTCGCGATTGGCGAGCTGACGCGCGTGCGCCGGACCGTCGAACCCTACAGCATCTACCACAAGAACCTGCGCCCGGTGACCTACGTCACGGCCGACGTGGCCGGCCTCATCGAGAGCCCCGTGTACGCGATCCTCGCGATGAACCGCGTCATCTCGCACATCAGGCTGCCCGAGGGCTACGCGTTCGAGATCTACAACACGCACCAGCCCGACGACAGTTCGCACTACGCGATGAAGTGGGACGGCGAATGGCACATCACCTACGAGGTGTTCCGGGATCTCGGCATCGCCTTCGCGGCCGTGCTGCTGCTCATCTACATCCTCGTGGTCGGCTGGTTCCAGTCGTTCCTGACGCCGCTGACGATCATGACCGTCATCCCCTTCTCGCTCATCGGCATCCTGCCCGCGCACGCGGCGCTCGGCGCCTTCTTCACGGCGACGTCCACCATCGGGTTCATTGCCGGCGCCGGCATTGTCGTCCGCAATTCGATCATTCTCGTCGACTTCATTGAGCTGCGCCTGAAGGAGGGGGTCCCGCTCGCGCAGGCGGTCGTCGACGCGGGCACGGTCAGGTTCAGGCCGATCGCGCTCACCGCGGCCGCGGTGATCGTCGGGTCGGCGGTGATCCTGTTCGACCCGATCTTCCAGGGCCTCGCCATCTCGCTGATGGCCGGCGGCGTCGCGTCGCTGCTGCTGTCTCCGCTGACGGTGCCCATCCTCTATTACATGATGAACGAACGGGCCGCCCGCCGCGGCACGCTGCAGACGTCCGCCGACACGCCGGCGACGTCGGGAGAGTAGGACCATGTGGAGCTTCCCGCCCTCGAAGATCCTGGTGCCGGTCGACTTCGGCGAGGCCTCCGGACGGGCCGTGGCCGTGGCAGCCGCCCTCGCCGGCCGGACCGGCGGCCGCCTGCAGCTGCTGCACGCCGAGGTGCTCGAGGTGCCGGCCTACTTCACGCAGGACCAGGTCCGCGTCCTCGAGCACGAGCGGCAGTCCGCCCGGGCGCGGGCGCGGCAGTTCCTGCGCGACTTCGGTCAGCAGCACGGAGCCTCGCCGTTCACCTCGCAGATCGATGACGGGTTCCCGACCTCGGTCATCGTCGACGCGGCGGCCGCGGCCGACCTTGTCGTGATGGGCACGCACGGGCGCAGGGGTCCGGCCCGGTGGTGGCTGGGGTCGGTCGCCGAACGCGTCATTCACCAGTCGGCCGCTCCCGTGCTGGTGGTGCGAGCCGAACAGGAGCAGAGTCCGGCCGAATCCGTGTTCGCGCACCCGATGGTGGTCGCCTCGCCGTCTGCCGACGACGGGGCGGCGCAGCGCGTGGCGGCGGGGCTGGCGGAGGCCTTCGCCGGCCGCATGGCGGACCGCGCCGCAACCTGCCAGGCGGACCTCGCACAGGAGCGGCAGGCCTCGCTCGTGGTAGTTCCTGCGTCCGCGCGCCACGGTGTGCTGCAAGCCCATCCGGCCGAGCACTGGCTCAGGAACTGCTCGCTGCCGATGCTCTTCCTGCCGGGGACGGCATCCGGTCAGGCCTGACATGAATCTCTGAATGAAGAGCCACCCAGACCCCAAGGAGTCGTTGGATGACAATCGACCGTTATGTCCGCCTCGTCGCCGGCCTGTTCGTCGTGGTCAGCGTGCTGCTCGGGCTGTACGTGAGCCCGTACTTCTTCTGGTTCACGGCACTTGTCGGACTGAACCTGCTCCAGTCGGCGTTCACCAACTGGTGCCCGCTTATCTCGATCCTGAAGGCGGCCGGCGTCCGCAAGTGAGGCGCTAGCGTCCGGATCTGGTAGGCTGATGAGGGAGGTCCGACGGTGGAAGAGACACGCTACGGCATTCGGGTCGGGCTGCCCCTGGCCTACGAGGACGCCGTCGAACGCACGAAGGCCGCGCTCAAGGCCGAGGGCTTTGGCGTGCTGACGACGATCGACGTCAAGGAGACGATCCAGCAGAAGCTCGGCCGCGACTTCCGGAAGTACGTGATCCTCGGCGCCTGCAACCCGCCGATCGCCTACCAGGCGCTCAGCGCGGAGACCGAGATTGGCCTCCTGCTCCCCTGCAACCTGATCGTGTACCAGACCGATCCGGGTCGCAGCGCCGTGTCCGCGGTCGCGCCGCTCGTGACGATGAGCCGGGTGGGCAACCCGGCATTGGTGCCACTTGGGCAGCAGGTCGACGCCAAGCTCCGCCGCGTGATCACCTCGCTCGAAGCGGAAGTGAACCGGTGATGGACTACCTCTGGCCGATCGTGTTCCTGGGAATCTGGATCCTGGTGCAGACGTGGCTGCTGCCACGCCTCGGTGTGCCTACCTGAATGAGCGCGTCATGCGGCGTCGAGGATCGACGCACAAAAACGGGGAAGAGCGAGAACGGGACGGACCGCATTCGGTAGCAGTTCGCGGGCAGCGGATCACGGACGAAGGACGGGAGACGCTGCAAGCTACTCCCCCTCGGTCTGCTGGAACGCCGCCGCGTTGTCGAGCAGCGGCTCGTAGGTGCAGAACGGCTCCTCGGCCAGGTAGTCCCCGTTGTCTGAGAACGCCCTGGCGCGGCATCCGCCGCAGATTCCCTCGTACTTGCAGATCCCGCACTTGCCGGTGAGCGCCGACGAGTCGCGCAGCCGCTCGAAGACGCTCGACCCGCTCCAGATCTCCCCGAATCGCTGCTGCCTGACGTTGCCCGCGCTCACCGGGAGGTAGCCGCACGGGTAGATGTCGCCGGCGTTGGAGACGAAGCACACGGCGGTGCCAGCCAGACATCCGCGCGTCATGGCCGAGAGCGGCCGGCCGCCGGCCGGGTCCGGCGCCGCCTTCATCTGCGTCCCCAGCGCCACAAACGGCGTGCTGCGGTCGCCCTGTTTGCGCTCCTCCACGATCCGCTGGGCGCGGACCCGGAAGTAGTGCGGCGCGCATGTCGCCTTCAGGTCGATCGTCACGCTCTTCGATTGATCGTAGAACCAGTTCAGGACCCGCTCGTACTCGTCGGCGGGCAGCATTTCCCGATCGGCGATGCTGACGCCGCATCCCACGGGCACGAGCATGAAGATATGCAGCGCGTCGGCGTCGAGCGACAACGCCAGCTCGAGCAGCGCCGGCAACTCGGAGACGTTGTGCCGGGCAATGGTCGAGTTGATCTGCGTCGACACCCCGGCTTCGCGCAACAGGCGCAGGGCGTCGATCGCGCGCGCATGCGACCCTGAGATGCCGCGGAACCTGTCGTGCGTCGCGGCCACCGCGCCGTCGAGGCTGATGGCCACGCGCGAGAACCCGGTCGCCTTGATGCGCGTGGCAACCGCCCGGTCGATCAGCGTGCCGTTGGTGGCCAGCGCCATCCGGAATCCCTTGCTGCACCCGTAGGCCCCGATATCGAAAATGTCCTTCCGGTACAGCGGCTCCCCCCCCGAGAGGATCAGCACCGGCCTGGCGACCTCGGCGATCTGGTCGATCAGTCCGAACGACTCCTCGGTCGTCAACTCGACGTGGGAGCGCTCGGCTTCGGGCACGGCCCGACAGTGCTGGCATCGGAGGTTGCAGGCCTTGGTGGTCTCCCAGAACATCAGGCGCAAGGGTGGCGCCGCCATCGAAACCGTCATCGACAAGCATCCTCTCATCACGGCCGCCGGCAGTCGGCGCCGTCAGTCGGCGCCGGCCGTCACCCGCTGGCGGATCGCCGGCCAGTCGGTGGCACTGCCGCCGTTCTTCTTCGTGAACGCCATTGCCGACTTCACCTCACCAAACGCGAAGTAGCCCTTCTCCTTGGTGTTGTCGTCGATCACGCCCTTCACGAAGACCGCGGACCGCGCCATGATCAGGCGTCCCGACTCATGGTCGGTCACGTAGATCTCACCGGGAACATCCCCATGCTCGTGCAGGTACCGCGCCATGCACGACACCGTCCGGAACTTGAGGGCCAACTTCCCGGCCGGTGGAGCGATCTCGGCGGCGACTTTCACGTCCTGAATCTGCCGGTTGCACTCCTCGCACACATCACCGGCCCTGATGGGTACCGGCGTCACCGACGTGCATCCGGCCATGACCGTCACGAGCAGCCCCGCCACGAGCAGCACCGCTATTCTCATATGACCCTCCCACTGGACTGAACATCCGAGAGATTGGCCACGCTCGAACTGCGCTCGCACGCTCGCACCACCCGCTCACCGTTTGGTCGGCCCGTTCCCCTCCACCAGGATGGCGCGCGCAACCGATGGCTCCACGGCCAGCTCCGTCTGGTCGCACTCGAACACGAATCCCGGAAACCGCTGCAGCAAGTGCACCCTGGCGCCAGGCGTCACGCCGAGCGCTCGCAGCCTTTCGGCGCGCTCCGCGTTGTCGCGCAGGACCCGCAGCACGACGCTCCGCTCCCCCACCTCGAGCGAGGACAGGCGGCGACCGCGCTCAAAACCCGACACCGAGCACCCGAAAGACATAGTGGAGGCTCGCGCCGGTGGCCAGCGCCACCGTCGTGACGAACACGAGGATGGTGAGCGCCGCCTTCATCCCCTGCTCCTTGATGATCATCAGGAAGTTCGCGACGCAGGGAACAAACAGCGTCATCACCGTCAGCGCCACGACGGCCTGAGCGCCGCTCAGCCGCCCGGCATGCGCCAGCTGGAACAACCCCGCCGCTCCGTAGTCCCGCCGCAGGAATCCCATGATGAACACCTGGGCGGTTTCCACCGGAAGACCCAGCCAGCCGGACACGACCGGCCGGCTGGCCGCGATGACGACAGCCAGCGCGCCGGTCCGATCCAGGACAAATAATAGCGCCGTTCCAGCCAGGAAGATCGGCACCGCCTCCCACAGGTACCAGCGCACGCGGAGACTCGTCTTCGACAGCAGGTTCCGCCACCCCGGCAGCCGCATCGGCGGCAGTTCCATGATGAAGTCCGAACGCTCGCCCGGCAGAACCTGCGCGGCGAGGAACCCGACCAGGAACATCTGCACCACGACCACGACGAACAGCGTCAGCAGCGCCGCGAACGAGATCCCGCCGAGGATCCCCAGGATCGTCGCCAGCTGCGCCGAGCACGGAATCCCCAAGGCCAGCAGGAGGACGGCGATCAGGCGCTCCTTCCGCGTCCCGAGGATCCTTGTCGTCATCGTCGCCATGGTGTCGCAGCCGAGGCCAAGCACCATCGGCAGCACGGCCTTGCCGTTCAGCCCCATCACGCGGAAGATCCTGTCGGAGAACACCGCCAGCCGCGGGATATAGCCGCTGTCCTCCAGCCAGCCGAACACGAGGAAGAAGGTGGCCACCACCGGCAGCACGATGGCCAGCGAATAGGTCAGCCCCATCGTGACCACGCCATAGGGGCCCACCAGGAAATCGCGGAGCGGGCTCCACGGCACGTAGCGTCGGGCCAGGCTCACCGCCGCCGGGTTGATCACACGGCCGAACAGGCCATGCTCCAACAGGTTGACCAGCGTCCGCGCGCCGAACACGCCGACGAAGAGGTAGACGACGTAGAGAACGGCCGCGAGGATCGGCAGGCCTGTGGCCGGCTTCCGCACGGCCCGGCCGATGAACTCCTGGAATCTGCCCACCGACGCGGGCCTCCTCAGCCGAAGCCGCTCGGCGGCGTCGTTGGCCCACATCGCGTAGTCGCCAGAAGGTAGGAACGGCACGTGCGGCGGCGAGGCCAGCGGCAGCGCGCCGCGCAGGTCGCCGAGCCCTGCGCCCTCGACCGCCACCGTCTCCACCACGGGCACTCCCAGCTCGGCGGCGAGACGGGCCGCGTCCACCTCGACGCCGTGACGCCGGGCCTCGTCGGCCATGTTGAGCACCAGCACCATGGGCAGGCCGTAGGCCGCGAGCTGGGCTGTCAGCATCAGGGCGCGCCGCAGATTGCGGGAGTCGGCCACCTGCACGACGACTTCGACCTCGCGGTTGGTGAGCAGGCGACGCGTGACGTGCTCGTCCTCGCTCAGGACGCCCTCGATCGTGTTGACTCCGGGGCTGTCGATCAGGTCGCACACCTCGGCGCCGACCATGGTCCGGCCCGACGTGAGGCCGACGGTCGTGCCCGGGTAGTTCGAGACCGTCGCATAGCGGCCGGTCAGGCGACCGAAGATGACGCTCTTTCCGACGTTGGGATTGCCAACGAGGACCACTTTGAGGGGGTGGGCCCGGAGGCGGAGAACGGGAGGGGCTGCGGCTCGTTCAGCGGCAACGTGACAGGGCATGATGGACAACGACATCCGCACGGACGCATCGCAACCAATCTTGCGACCGCTTCTCAATTTTATATCAGTTCGGACCGGCAGGTGAGGAAATCCAGCCGGCAGAGAGAGTTAGTCCGCCTCTATTCGATCTTGTGGCAGAGGTCGCAGTCCTGCTTGATCACGCGACCGTCGCTGGTCTTCTTGGCGTCGTCGTGGCAGCGGAAGCAGCCCGGCGAGTCGGTGTGCCCGATGTTGCTCGAGTAGGTGCCCCAGGCGACCTTCATCGCCGGGAACACGTTCCGCTCGTAGAGCGCCTGCGTTGTCGCGATGGCCCGGGCGACGTCCGCCTTGCGGCTGCCCGCCTGCGCGCCGAGCTGCTGGGCGAAGAACGCGGACAGGCGCTTCTCGATCCCGGCCGCGGCCGCCTCCCGCGTCGGGTAGGACGCCTTGAGGGCGGCCACCGCTTCGCGGCGGACGAACGGCAGCGTCTGGGAGATGAACCCGGTGGCGAGCGCATTGTCGACCGCGTGTTCGGGCGTGGCGTCGAACTTGTGGCTCGGCCGGTTGTGGCAGTCCATGCAGTCCATCTGACGCTTCTCGCCCTTGCTGAGCTGCTCGTCGGTGACCCCCTCGGCGCGGAACGTGCGCACGCCGCTCTTGTCGGCCACCTCGACCCACACAATGGTCTGCCGCTTCGGATCGGTCGTGATATAGGTCACCCTGGTCGACGGTGCCATATGCCAGTGGATGCCGTTGGCGCCCATGCCGTTGCCGCTGCCGATGTGCAGGCGCAGCGTCGTGGGCGACGGCGTGTTGGCCTCGTCGTCGCCAAATGCGGGTAACTGCTTGACGACGTCACCGGTGAACCGCTCCGGCCAGTGGCACTGCTCGCACGTGTCGCGGGCGGGCCGGAGGCTCTGGACCGGCGACGGGATCGGCTCCGGGTAGGTGTGCAGGGCCACGGCAAACAGCTGCCGCGTCCCCGACAACTTCGACTTCACGAACCACGGAGCCCCCGGGCCGATGTGGCATGCGACGCACGGCACGCGCGCGTGCGGGCCGTTCAGGTAGCCGGTGAACTCGGGCTGCATCACCGTGTGGCACACCTGGCCGCAGAACTGCGGCGAGTCCATGTAGTCGACGCCCCGGAACGCCGCCAGCGAAATGACGACGATGTTGAGGAAGGTCAGGAAGATCAGCAGGGCCGCCACGTTGCGCGTGCGCGTCCGGTTCAAATCGAGGACGGGCCAGGTCAGGACGGTCGCCGCCTTCCCAAGCTGCTCGTGCCTGCGGGCGAGGTAGACCCCGATGGGGATCAGGACCAGCCCGAGCACGAAGAGGGTGGGCAGCACCAGGAACGCGACGATCCCCATGTAGGGATTCATCCGCAGCCCGAACACATCGGCGAAGAAGACGACGAGGAATACGACGGCGCTGACCGTCGTCAACCAGCCGCCGAACATCGTCAGCGGATTGCGTGTGTACCGGAACTTCGATTCTCCCGCCATCGTCTCGTCCCCCGTAGCTTCCGTCGAAGCCGTCCCGCCGCCCTACAGCCGCGCGAACAGCACGGCGTAGAGGATCAGGCCGACCATCACCAACCCCAGCGTGACGGCGACCACCGCCACCGCCTTCGCCAGCCTGCCCACCCAGGATGGCGCCGGACCGACTTCCGATTCCTCGAGCTGTCGCGCCGCGGTCAGCCGTTCGAACTCCGCAGGCCGCTCCTCACGCATCTCGTGCCCGCTGATGCGCCCCGTGAAGATGACCGGGTCCATCGGGAACTTGTCGGGCCGAAGGTGGCTGTTGAAGAAGTGGATCGTGAACATGAAGCCGACGGCCAGCAGCCCCTCCTCGCCGTGCACCAGCAGAGCGATGTTGAACCACGACCCGGGCAGCAGCCGCGAAAAGAACACCGGAAACCACAGCACGAGGCCGGATCCGCCGATGATCCCCATCCCCCAGAACACCGCCCAGTAGTCGAACTTCTCCCAGTAGGTGAAATGGTCGAACCGGGGCTGCGGGCCCAGGCGCAGGAACCACCGCAGGTGCGCGATGAGCTCGGCCAGGTCGCGCGGCTGCGGCGTCATCGACGCCGGGCCCCACAGCACCTCCAGTTCCTTCTTCACGAAGAGTCGGTGCATCAGGCGCCAGACATGCAGGACGATGCAGGCGATGAGCAGCGACGCGAAGACCCGGTGCAGGGTGCCGGCCGCGTGCCCGCCCCCGAAGACCGCCGCCAGGCGATCCGCCCAGGGGGCGTCGTTGAACAGGAGGGGCATGCCGGTGAAGGCCAGCCCCAGGAAGCTGAACATCAAGACGCCGTGAAGGAGGCGATGGTACCTGTCGAATCGCTGGTACTGCACCTGTTCACTGGTGGCGGCGTGAGTCTGAGCCATCCTGCTACTCCTCGGAACGCGGGCCGCCGTCTGGCCCCGAAGACCGCGCCTCGCCGGGCTTCACGGCGCGCGACGTCCAGAGCGCCGTGTGAATCCCGAAGAACGCGAACACGCCGATGAGCAGCACCTCCATGAACTTCGACGCGCAGAACAGCAGCGGGTTGCGCGCGTAGCTCTGGCGGTCGGCGTGGGGATCGGTACTTGACGAAGCTCTCGTTGGCGCCGGCGTGGCACTTCCGGCAGGTCGACACCAGCCGCGCGGGCGACACGGTGGACCGGACATCGCGCCTGGGAAAGATGTCGTGCGCGCCGTGGCAGTCCGCGCACGTCGCCACGCGCACGAACCCGAGCTGTGTCTCCTGCCCGTGGAACGTGTCACGGTACGTGCGAATCGACTCCGGATGGCACGATCCGCACTCGATCAGCACCTGCGACTTCCACATGGCGCCCTCGGTCCGCTGGATTCGGTGCGCCGTGTGGCAGGTCACGCAGACCGGCGCGTCGGGCCGCCCCTTCGACAGCGCGTCCCCGTGCACGCCAGTCAGGTAACGCCGCTCCACCCCCTCATGGCACTTCCCGCAGGTGGCCGGGATGGTGGCCCTGAACACAGGACTTTCCGGATCCGTCTTGCGCCTGATGTCGTGCGCGTGGTGGCAGTCCTTGCAGTCGGGCGCAACCATCAGCCCGCTCTTGAACAGCGCCTGCCCGTGGATGCTGTCCTGGAACTGCACCAACACGTTGCCGATCGCGATGCGGCCGCGCCGAATGATGTCGGCATTGCCGTGACAGTGTCCGCAGGTCGCCGGGAGGTTGAAGTGATTGACTGGCGAATCCGGATCCGACGCCGGGCGGATGTCGTGCGTGCCGTGGCAGTCCTTGCAGGCCGCGGCCACGCTCTGGGCCGACGCCCGTCGAGCCTGCGCGTGGACGCTGAGCTCGTACTTCTCACCGGCCTCGGGGTGGCACGTGGCGCACACGACCGGCGCGAGCTTCTCGGCATGCGGGAAGTCGGACGTCCTGGCGAGGTCGGCGTGGCAGCCCACGCACGCGATCCCGGCCTGGCCGTGTATCGAGGCCCCGAACGCGGCGGCCGACACCGCGATCGAGCGGCCGTTGGCCCCCGTGGCCGACGGGTCGCCGTGGCAGGTCAGGCAGTCGTCGTTGCTCGGCGGCTTCGGGGCGGCTGGCGTGGCCCCCTCCTGGGCCAGGGCGGCCGTCGCCAGCAGGCATGCCGCGAGCATCACAGCAGAAGCGAGGCGCAGGCGCATAGAGTCCATGGGCGCAAGAAGACCAGCAATCGTTGAGAGGCCCGCATTGTAACGGCCGAACGGGCCCAACGCAATGGTCGACTACGACAGGCAAGACGCGAAGAACCCCTGACCCCTGGAGCCCAGGTGGCGGGCGGTACCGGGACGGCGGCCTCTTCAGCCGCCCCCCGCCCTGCTTGCCTCTTGAATCTGTGGCCCGGTCAGGCCGCCCTGTGGAAAAAGGGTCTGGAAGGATGAAGTAATGCAGTCCGACACGACCGGCCGTTTCATGGGCTGACCGGCCGCGGCAGGTCTATCGTGGATACAAACGCGCGACCTTCCCGGGCACAGATCCTCGCCTTCAGCGAGCAAGCTCTGGCAGACGCACACGCCTGCCTCACCCAATCCACTCGCAAACCGGATGCCACCTGTTATTTTCCAGAAGTGGCGGAAAACGTCAAGAACTTTCGGCAGACCTTCCGGTTCGGCGGCAATCTCCCACCCACACCGCCGAAAAGCCGGCACGCGGTCAGTCCACCGAACCGCGCTTTCGGAACACGCGGAACTGGCCGCCAAGCAGCGACTGCTCGGCGAGGTAGCAGATCTCCCCGCACTGCGCCGAGAAGTGATAGCCGAATTCCGGTTCGTGGCCGGTCACGTCTTCCCACTCGTCGTCGAGGCCGACGATCGCATTGGCGGCAGCCGCCAGCTGCTCCGGCGTGGCGCCTGGAAACCGCCTGCGGAGCACCGCCAGCACTTTCTCTCGGTCGATCATAGGGCGGATGAAGAGGCTGGGGAGTGCGTGAAAGCGAAAAGTCGGTGCCGCCAGACGTCTCGAACGCATGCGGGCCCCCATCCGCATACATCCGGGTTCGACCGACGACACCGACCAGCGTTATCTCTTTACGCAAGCTCGGTGCCACCCCTTGTCGAGGCAGAAATCCACGCAAATCGGCCGAGAACCTGCCAACTGCCCTAGGCTCGGCCATCCGTGGTTGGCGGGATCTCGCAAGCTGCGCCGGGAATTCGTCGCGGTTGAGGCTGCATCTTCCGCGCGAACAGCGGGCGGCCCAGCGCCCTCAGCGTGCGCCGATAGGCCTCGTAGAGATAGAACCCCGGCCTTCTGGGCGCGAGCAAGGCGGCGTCGTCCGGGTTGACGACGATGCTGACCTCGATGTTCGGGGCTGCGCCAATCGGAATCCAGTTCCGCCGGCAGGCTTCGTACACGTGGGCCATGACCGGCCGCATGTCCTCGTAGGTCGGCGAGGGCCACGACTCCATGTCGGCGCCAATCGTCGGTCGGAAGATGCAGACGGTCGGGAACGCACCGTGGTCCGCAATCCAGTCGATCCCCCTGAGCGTCGCCTCCACCGGCTCGACGCCGGCGATGATCTCGCCCGACACCGCTCCCTTGGGCATCCGTCGGGCGCAGTACTCGATCGAGTCGAAGAAGATCTGCTGGCCGAGCACGCGCTGCTTGCCGGGGCAGACCTTCGCGAACCACTCCGGGTCCATGAACTCCAGACAGAAGGAGATGTGATCGACACCGAGCGCCATCAGTCGGTCGTAATGGCTGAAGTCCTTCTGCGGCGCGAGCTGCGCCCCCACCAGCACGCCGACCTGCTCCTTGAGCGCCGCGATGTACGGCTCGGCGAACTGCACGCCGCGCGTCCCCTGGAACCCGGCGTTGAGATGGACGAAGGTGACCTCCGACTCCTCCTTCGCCGCCCGCGCCACTTCGACGACGTCCTCGACCGCCTTGTCGACGACCTCGTGCTCGCCGACATTGTTGCCGGTCGTGCAGAACCGGCAGTTGAGCGACGGGCTGTAGTTCCAGAACGTGCAGACCATGTTGATGTAGATCCCGAGATAGGTCCCCTGCAGCACGCCGATGCGGTTCATCGGGATGCCGCGCGCCGTGTTCCGCGAGTACCAGGCCGGTTCGGGAGGGATCTCCACCGGGTAGCGGGCACCGCTTCGATCATCGTGGACCCGATAGCCGTGGTCGGGCGCCCGCTCGAGCACGTAGGGAGACTGCCTCGCGAAGGACTCCTCCACCGGCACGTTCACCCAGATCCGATCCTTCAGCCAGGACCCGCCGGGAATCACGATCTCGAGACCCGACCCGAGGCCGGCCCGAGTACGGGAGATTCCCCGCGCCCCATCGAGCGGCACTTCGTCAGGCACGCGCAGACCGCGGCAGAACAAGTCGATCTCGAGCTCGCACGCGTTGAGTGGCATGGGCCGGTCTCCAGGCCGGGTGCGGATGGGGCCCCCGCGCCGACATCGCACAGTCTATCGCACTCGCCGCCGGGGCCACGACGCCTGCGCTGCGGCGTGCGCGCCGTGTGCCCCGCGTGGCGGAGCCGTTCAGGCGAGCGGCCGGTCGAGCACCGTCCGGACCGCGCGCGCCAGCGTGGCCGAGGTAAACGGCTTCTGCAGAAACGGCGCGTCCGGGTCGATCTCGTGGCGGCGCATCGCGGCGTCGTTGGGGTAGCCCGACAGGTAGACCACGCGGGGCACCGGATGGATAGCGCCCGCCCTGGCGACAAACGACGGCCCGTCGAGCCGCGGCATCAGGATGTCGGTGACCACCAGGTCGATGCGGGGCGCCTCGTCCGCCCAAATGGCCAGCGCCTCCTCCCCGTCGTTGGCTGCGATGACGGAATAGCCGAGCCGTTCGAGGATGGCGCACAGCAGGCGCCGCACCGCCTCCTCGTCTTCGACGATCAGAATCGTCTCACTCCCCGTCACTTCGTCCTGAAGTCCCTTGAAGCGGGCGGCGTCCTCGACCTCCGCCTCGACGCGTGGAAGATGGACCACGAACCTCGTGCCCGCGCCCTCACGGCTGGACACGACGATGAACCCTCCGCTCTGCTGGACGATGCCGTAGACGGTAGACAGGCCGAGGCCGGTGCCCTGGCCGGGCGCCTTGGTAGTGAAGAACGGCTCGAACAGTCGCGCCCGCGTGGCGTCGTCCATGCCGACGCCCGTGTCGCTGACGCTGAAGACGGCGTAGGGTCCCGCCGGCACGCCGTGCGCCGAAGCGTCCTCCGCCCCGATATCGGCACGTCCGGTCTCGATCGTCAGCGTCCCGCCGTGCGGCATCGCGTCCCTGGCGTTGATCACCAGGTTCATGATGACCTGCTCCATCTGCGTCGGGTCGGCTTTGACGCGGCCGGCCGCCCCGGTGAAGAGCCGGAGGTCGATGTCCTCGCCGATCAGTCGGCCGAGGATGGGCGCGATATCCTCGAAGACGCTGTCGAGATCGAGCACGCTCGGCGTCAGCACCTGCCTGCGGCTGAAGGCCAGCAGCTTCCGGGTCAGGCTGGCCGCGCGCTCCCCCGCGCGGCGGATCTCCAGGACCCGCCCGACCAGCGGGTCGGTCGGCTCGAGGCGGTTCAGCACCAGGTCGGAGTAGCCGAGAATCGCCGTCAGCAGGTTGTTGAAATCGTGGGCGATGCCCCCGGCCAGCCGCCCCACGGCTTCCATCTTCTGCGCCTGGCGGAGCTGCTCGGTGCTCCGCTCCAGGTCCTCCTCGGTGCGCCGGCGGTCGGTGATGTCCGAGACGAACCCCTCGAGCGTCACCGGCTGGCCCTCCGACGACTGCGCCGCGCGCCCCTGCTCCCACACCCAGCGCGTCTGCCCGCTCGCGTGACGGACCCGGTAGATCAGCCGGTAGGGCCGCCCCTCCGCGACCGCCTCGCGCAGGCCGGCCGAGACGGCGTCGCGGTCGCCGTCGTGGATCAGGCTCGCGTAGGACAGCCGGCGATTGCCGACCAGGTCGAGCGCCGGGTAGCCCGTGAGTTCGGTGCACCCTTCGCTGACGAACAGGAGCGTCCGCTCGGGGTCGTCGCAACCCTGGTAGGCCATGCCCGGCAGGTTGCTCATCAGCGTGGCGAGCATCCGCTGGCTCTCGCGGTTCGCTAGTTCCGCGCGCCGCCGGGCGGTCGTGTCGACAGCGTGAATGAGCAGGCAATCCTCGCCCGACACGGTGAGCGGCACCACCGAGACGACGCCTGCGAAGAGGCCGCCCGACCTCCGGCGCAGGCGAACCTCGAGGTTGTGGATCACGCCCTGCCGGCCCATGGCAGCGAGGGCCTCCCCGTCGGCCGGATCCGCCCGCAGATCGAGCTCCTCGACCGTCCGGCCGATGACCGCCTCGCGCGGGTAGCCCAGTTCCCGCAGGAACACGTCGTTGACGTCGAGGAAGCGGCCGTCGGACCGCCGCGTGATCCCCATCAGGCCCGGCGCCGACCGGAAGATCCGCTCGAAGCGGGCCTCCGATTCGCGAAGCGCGCCTTCGGCGCGCAGCCGGTCGGTGATGTCCATGGCCGAGACCAGGACCCGGGACCACGTCCGCTCGGATCCCGGGGCGACCGACCACTGGAGGGCCAGCCTGATGGGATCGCCATTGAGCGTGTAGTTGATCCCCTCGCTCTCCCAGGATCGCTCGCCCCTGGCCAGCGCGAGCATCGACTGGCGGAACGAGTCGCGCCCCTCGTCGCCGAGGATCCGATCGAGGCCCGCGAGCAGCTGCGACCGGGTCTCGGCGCCGTAGAGCGCCAGCGTGGCGCGATTGACGTCGACGACGCGAACCGACTCGACGCAATCGGCGAGTTCATCGGGATTGGCGGCGAAGTGCTCCTCGAGGTCGGTGACGCCGAGCGCGTGCAGCCGGTCGAGGTGGCGCTTGATCCCGGAGAAATCCTCCTCCCAGATCGACACCGGCGATTCGTCGAAGAGCGTCCGGTAGCGCGACTCGCTCTCCCGCAGGCGCGCGTCGGCCCGCCGCGCCTCGGTGACATCGCGCAGAGCGCAGTGCACGCGAATCTCGCCCTTCGCGTCCTGCCCGCGCCGTCCGTCGAGCGTCACGGTGACCAGCGACTGATCGCCGCGCACGAGCGTCACCTCGAGGTCGTGGACGTCGGCGCGCCCGATGACGCGGCTGAACTGCGTCTCGTAAATCGCCGCGCTCTCACGCGTCAGCAGGTCGGCGAAGCGGCGGCCCACGGCCTGGCCGCGCGACAGGCCGGCGAGGGCCAGCCACGCGTCGTTCACCATCACGATCGTGCCGTGCTCGGACACCGAGTGGTAGGCCAGCGGCAGGTACTGGTAGAGGAGCCGGAACCGCTCCTCGCTCTCCCGCAGCGCCTGCTCCGCCTCGTGGCGCGCCGACACGTCGCGGATGATGGCCTGCACTCCGGTGTCTTCGAACGGGCGCGCGCTGACCTCGATGTGCAGCACCGTGGTGTCCTTCCCCCGCACACGGCGCTCGGTGACGACCGACTGCCCGGCGCGAAGGGCCTGGCGGGCTTCCGTGAGCGATGCGCGGTCGTCGGGCACGAGCAGGTCGGCGACGTCCCGACCGATCAGTTCCTCCCGGGAGTAGCCCGTCATCCGGCAGACGGCCGCATTCACCTCCACGAGGCGGAGGTCGGCATCGGTGATGGCGATGCCGTCCGACGCCTGGTCGACCAGCTGCGAATAGCGCCGCTCCGCGCGCGCCAGCCGGGCCTGGACCTGTCGCCACTCGGTCAGGTCGAAGGCCAGCGTCGCCGCCTGGAGCCGGCCGTCCGCGTCGGCCAGCGGGAAGGTCACGCTCAGCCAGTAGCGTTCGCGCCCGTCGGCCAGGACGACCGTGTCGACCGATTCCTCCGGCGCGCCGCCAGCCAGTACGCGAGCGTCGCCGCGTGCCAGCCGCTCGGCCAGGTCCTCGGACCAGAACCGCGAGGCCGGCTGGCCCCGCCAGTGCCCCGGGCTCAGATCGAAGCAGCGCTCCAGCGCCGCGTTGGCGTAGACCATCTCGCCCGCGCCCGTCCTGACGAAGGCGAGCGCCGGGCTGTTGTCCATGAGCGCGCGGAACCGCTCCTCGCTCTCCCGCAGCGCCTGCTCGGCCTTGTCTCGCTCGACCTGCCGGGCTTCGAGCGCGGCCGCCATCTCGTCGAAGGCTCTCGCCAGGTCGCTCAGTTCGCCGTGGTCGTACGGCAGCCGGGTGCGTGCAGCCGGATCCCCGGCCGCGAGCTTGCGGGTCGCATCGAGCAACGAGGACACGCGCCGAAGCACGAGGCGCTCGGACACGTACCAGGCGGCGCCAAGCGTGAGCAGCGTCACCATCAGCAGCGTGAGCAGGTGCCGCCGCTGCAGCCGGTCGATCTCGCCGTAGGCGACGTCGACGGGCACGCCCACCGCCATGCGCAGGCCGGTCTCCATCCGCCCGCCGACCGGCGTGAATGCGTACACCCGCGCGACGCCGTCTTCGCCGGTCAGCTCGACTGTCCCCTCGACGTGCTGCTGCATGCTGGCGATCAGGGCTGCCTCGGGGAGGCCTCGCCCCAGCACGCCGACCGTCTTCGGATACCGCGCGACGACGATGCCGCGACGATCGACCAGGGCCACGATGGCGCCGCCCTTGAGATTCGCCGTGGCCGCGATCTGCTCGTTCAGGTTCGCGACGTCGAGGCCCGCTGCCAGCAGGGACAGCACGCGACCATGCTCGTCCACGACCGGCAGGGCCGCCACCACGACCTGCTTGCCGGTGATCTTCCCTACCTCCTGGTAGTCCCCCACCACAAAGGTCCCGGTGGTCAGCGCACGCTCGAACCAGGAGCGATCGGAGAAGTTCATGGGGCGATCGGCCGCCGGCACGCTGGCCAGGACGTTCCCAGCGGGATCCACGACCAGGAAGCTGGCGTAGTCGCGGTGGCGCCTCATCAGCAGCTTGAAGTAGCTGAGGTACCGCGTCGGGTCCCCCGACCGCCCCTCAGGCAGCACGGCCAGGTCGGAGAGGATCTGCTCGGTGTCGTCGATCACCCGCTCCTGGTCGCTCGCGACCAGCCGGGCCAGCGCCACGGTGTCGCCGGCCACGCTCGAGCGTTCGCGGGCCCGGTTCTGCCACCCGCTGTAAAAGGTGAGCGCGAATGCCGGCAGGGCGGCCAGCAGGACGAGCAGGAAGAGTCGTCCTCGGAGGCCCGAGAGGAAAGGTCGCGGCACGGTGGCTCCTGCGGGGTGCGTCTGAATCGCGGGACACGTACGCGGCGCGCGGGCGCGCGCCGCGCGTCCGGCCCGACCATTGTAGGGCGACGGGCGGAAAAATCAACCGGTCACGAGGGGAACAGCTTCTCGAACCAGCTGCCCGCGCAGCCCTCCGCGACCTGCACGAACCCGCGCGCTCGCAGCAGGTGCTCGGCGATCGCGGCCCGCGGCAGCAGCACCAGCCGCCGGTCGCCGCCGGCGAGGCAGGCCACTTCGAGAGCCTCGAGCAGTACCGTGGCGATTTCGTCCATGCGGCAGGCCGCCGAGTCGTCGACGCCGAACTCGTGCACGCGCAACTCGACGTCCGCCCGCTCGTACGCCGCCACGCCCACCACGCGCCTGCCGCAGGCCGCCACGACGCGGCTGCTGTTGCGGAGCCGTGCGCGACGTGCCGGCGTCAGGTGCCGACCGTGGAAGAGCCGCTGCAGGTCGGCTGACGTCAGGCAGGCGGCATCGGGTCCGAGGATACGAACTTCGACAGGGGACACCGGCGGGGTCGGGGCAGGCTCGGCAAGAGACGGCACGGCGTGGTGTGGAGCAACGGGGATGCCAAACCGCAAGAGCCAGCAAATCCTTGTGCTTACAGGCATCCCCAGGTGCGCCGGCCAGGAAGTCGCCGGCATTCCGGCACGTCTACCGCCCTCTCGCCGGCCCCTCGTCTCAGGCGTCCCCCTCAGCTTGCCGGCCGCGACGGTCGGAGCGAACCCGGCCGTCGACCAGTTCGATGATGCGGTCGCAGCGTGCCGCCAGACGGGGGTCGTGGGTCACGACGAGGAAGGCGGTCCCCTGCTGCCGGTTGAATTCGCGGAGCAGGGCGAACACCTGGTTGCCGCTCTCGGTGTCCAGGTTCCCGGTCGGCTCGTCGGCCAGCACGAGCGCCGGCGCCATCGTCAGCGCCCTCGCCACGGCGACACGCTGCTGTTGACCGCCGGAGAGGTCGGTCACGCGGTAGTGCAGGCGGTCGGAGAGCCCGACCCGGTCGAGCAGCTCGGCGGCGCGGCGCCGCATCCCGGCATCGGCGCGGCCCCGGTCGGCGAGCGCCGGCATCATCACGTTCTCGACGGCGGTGAAGGCCGGCAGCAGGTGGTGGAACTGGAAGACGAAGCCGAGCGTGCGCCCACGAAACCTGCCGAGCGCGCGCCGACCGAGACCGGCCGTGTCGCACCCGTTGAGGACGATGCGCCCGCTGGTCGGCCGATCGAGCAGGCCGAGCAGGTGCAGCAGCGTGCTCTTTCCCGATCCGGATGGCCCGACCAGGGCGGCGAACTCGCCGGGCGCGAGATGAAGGGAAATGCCGTGCAGGACCCGCGTCACCACGCGCTCGCCGTACTGCTTGGTCACCTGGTCGACGCGCAGGAGGCCGTCATCCATACCGGATCACCTCCACCGGGTCGAGCAGCGCGGCCCGGTGGGCCGGCGCGGCCGCGGCCACGATGCCCGTGGCCGTCGCGATGCACGCCGAGCGCACGAAGAGCGCGATGGTCAGGTTCACCGGGAAGGTCGGGGTGCCGTCGGGATTGGTCGCCAGGTGGGCGAAGAACTCGGCGAGCGCGGCGCCAAGCGCGACGCCGAGCACCGATCCGCTGAGGCCGACGATCGCCCCCTCGATCAGGAAGACGCGGATGATCCGCCGCGTGGGCGTGCCCATCGCCTTGAGGATCCCGATCTCGCGCGACTTCTGCACCACCGACACCACGAGCACGCTGGCGATGCCGAGCGCGACGGCGATGATGACGAATGCCTGGATCATGTAGCTCGACTGGTTCTGCGACCGCAGGCCGACCAGCAGCTGCGTGTTCGTCTTCATCCAGCTGTCGGCCTCGAGCCCGGTCGCCGCGGTGAGCTGCACGGCCACCCGCTCCGCCGAGAAGATGTCGCCCACTCCCACCTCGATCGTGGACACCCCGCCGGCCAGGTCCAGCAGCGTCTGAGCCGAGCGCAGCGACACGAACACCCACCGCTCGTTGGCGTCCTTGTTGCCGATGTCGAAGATGCCGCGCACCGTCACGACGTCGCTGCCGTCGTCGGGCGCGACGAGCCGGAGCTTATCGCCCACCGAGAGGCCGAGCGCGCGCGCGAGTTCGACGCCGATGACGGTATCGGCCGCGGTGACGTCGAACCGCCCGGCGACGATCCGCGACGAGATGTCGATGATCCGCTGGAACGAGTCCGGATCCACCCCGCGCAGCAGCACCGCGCGGCTGGCCGTGCCCTGGCGGGCGAAGGCGGCGCCGGTGACCGTCGGCGTCACCGCGGTGACGCCCGGCACGCGGCCGACCGTGTCGAGCACCTGCTGCCACTGCAGGATCGACCGCAGGCGCTGGGCGGGCCGCTCGACGCGGGCGGTGACGGCGGCCTCGGCCTGGCGGTCGAGCAGCAGCCGCGGGAGATCGTCCGGCCGCTTCAGCACGATGTGCGCCTCGGTCCCGAGGGTGCGCTGGATCAGGCCGTCCTGCAGGCCGCCGATGAGGGCCGAGAGGAAGACGATCACCCCTACCCCCACCGCGACGCCCGCCAGGATCAGCAGCGACTGGACGCGCCCCTCGCGAAGGTAACGCAGGGCGACGATCCACTCGAAGGGCACCGTTACCTCCCTCCGCCGACGGGACTCACGCGCGTGCCGGGCGCCGGGCTGCCCGCCGAGGAGGGCACGACCAGGTCGCCCTCGCGGACGCCGCTGACGATTTCGATGAGCGCGTCACCACGAAGGCCGATACGCACGGCGCGGCGTTCCACGGTGCCGTCGCGCACGGCGAGCACCCACGGGGCCTGCCCCGTGATGTCCCGCACGCACTCGGCCGGGACGGTGAGCGCCTGGTTCCGACGCCCGGCCTCGAGCTCGATCGACACCGTCATGTCCGGCCTGAGCGTCGACGGCGGGTCGGGTACCGACAGCCGCACCTCCACCGTGCCACGCTGCGGATCGACGGCCGCGCCGATGAAACTGACCCGGGCCCGGAACGACTCCCCCGGGTAGGCATCGGCCGACGCGGTCGCCTGCTGCCCCATCCAGATCGCGGCCAGGTTGCGCTCGTCAGGGTCCATCGTGAGCAGCGTCGGGCCGTCGACGGCGAGCACGAGAAGGGGCTTGCCCGGCTGCACCACGTCCCCAGCCTCGACGTCGCGTCCGATGATCACGCCGGTGCCGCTAGCCCGGATCGTGAGCAGCGCGAGCCGCGCCTCGGCCGCGGCCTGCGCCGCCCTGGCCTGCTCGAGCGCCGCGCGCGCGACGCGCTCCTCGACGCCGCGATCGCGGGTCGAGACCGCCTGGACCGTGGCGGCCTCGAGCTGGCTGCGCGACAACGCCGCGGCCTTCCTCGCATCATCGAGCGAGGTCTCGGTGACGAGCCCGTCGGCCGCGAGCGTCTCGGTGCGCTGCCGCTCGCGCTCGGCGCGATCGTAGGTGAGCCGGGCCTGCGTCGCCGCCGCCTCCGCCAGCGGCAGGCTGACGCGCTGGAGCTGCTCCAGGCGGACCGCCGCCTGCCGCGCCGCCGCGCCCGCCTCGGCCGCGGCCGCCCGCGCCTCCGCGTCGTCGAGCAGGAGCAGCGGCTCCCCCTCGCGCACGCGCTGGCCGACCTCCACCAGGCGGCGCCGGACGGTGCCGGTGACCACGACGCCCAGGTTGACGCGCACCGGCGGCATGACCCGGCCGCTGACGACGAGCGTCTGGACGAGCGGCTGCCTGACGGCGCGGGACACCCTCAGGGGGGCCGGCCGGCCCACGCCCGCCAGGCCGATGGCCGCCGCAGCGGCCGCCACGAGCGCGCTGGCCGCCAGCAGCCAGACCGTCGTTCTCGTCACCGCCACCTCCGGGAACCGTGCTAGAATGACTTGAAGGGTTCGAACGTGAACTTATGAGTTCAATTGTGATTCTATGAGTTCAGAAAGTCAAGCCCGGTCCGCCGCGCCCCGGGTCGCGAGACGCCGCGCCCTGACCCGCGAGCGGATCGTCGCCGTCGCCGCACGGCGCTTCGCCGAGGCCGGCCCCGACGCGGTCCGCCTCGACCAGATCGCCGAGGGCGCCGACGTCGCCCGGGGCACCCTCTACAGCCACTTCCGGACCAAGGACGACTTGCTCTGCGCCATCGTGGAGCCGGTGCTGCGGGCGGCGGTCCGGAAGACGCGCGCCATCGGCCGGGCGACGGCGCGCGAGGGCGTCGACCGTCTGCTGCGCCTCTACCTCGACCTCTGGCACGATCACCCCGACGCCCTTCGCATCGCCGACAAGGCGCAGGGCATGCCGATCGGCGACCTCGGGCGGCTGCACCGCGGCTTCACGGCCGGCGTGCTGCGCGTGTTCGAGCGCGCCAGGGGCGCGGGGATCCTGCGGTCGGGCGACCCGCTGCTCGCCGGCCAGGTGATGCGCCGGGTGGCCGTGCCGCTGCTCGAGCTCTACGGGCGGCGCCCGGACGGCGACCGGCTGTTCGTGGACGGGTTGCGCGCGCTGCTGCTGACGGGGGAGGCCGGCGGGGCGCTCAGTTCTCCCCGGCCTCGAGGTGGGTCAGGCCGAGCTTCTTGATCCGGTCTCCGAGCGTCGACCGCTTGATCTGCAGCATGTCGGCGGCCTTGGACTTGTTCCCGTTGCTCACCCGCAGCGCCCACTTGATCAGGGTGATCTCGAGGTCCTGGAGCCGGTCCTCGAGCGACACGGCCGAGGGATGGGCGTGCGCGTCCACGATCGGCTGCTGGCCCTGCGTGTACTTGTGGAACAGCACGCTCACCGGCACGCACCCGAGGCGCACGGTGTCGCACGTGCACGTCTGCGCGATCCGCTCGCACGCGTTCTCGAGTTCGCGCACGTTGCCCGGCCACGGGTAGCGCATGAACGCCTGCAGCACCGCGTTCGACACCGCCCGGACCTCCTCGCCCCGCTCCCGGAAGTAGCGCGTGATGAAGTGATCCACGAGGAGCGGGATGTCCTCGCGCCGCTCGCGCAGCGGCGGCAGGTTCACCGGGATGACGTTGAGCCGGTAGAAGAGGTCCTCGCGGAACTTCCCCTCGGCCGTCAGTGTGCGCAGGTCCCGCTTGCTGCCGGTGATCACCCGGACGTCCACCGGGATCTGGCGCGTCCCGCCCAGCCGCTCGACGACGCGGTTCTGGAGCACGCGCAGCAGCTTCACCTGCATGCTGAGCGGCACGTCGTCGATGTCGTCGAGGAAGATCGTTCCCCCCTGCGCGAGTTCGAACCGGCCGGGCCGGTCCTTGATCGCGCCGGTGAAGGCGCCGCGCTCGTGGCCGAACAGCTCCGACTCGATCAGCGTCTCGGAGAGGATCGCGCAGCTCACCGCCACGAACGGCTTGCTGCGCCGCGAGCTGGACTGGTGGATCAGGTTGGCGACCAGCTCCTTGCCGGTGCCGGTCTCGCCGGTGACGAGCACGCTGCTGTCGCTGTCGGCGATCACCTTGACGAAGTCGAAGACCGCGCGCATGCGCGCGCTGCGCCCGACGACGACCGAATCTATCGAGAAGGGGGCATGGGACATGGACAACGGCGCCTGCGGCAATTCTATCAGATGTCCCCGACCGCCGCGGTATACTGGGACCGGGTGCGAGCCTCGCGGCCGCGCCGGAGGGACGCCATGGTGTCGCGCGAACGCGTGCAGGCGGTGATCGAGCGGATCCGTCCGCTCATCCAGAGCGACGGCGGCGATATCGAGCTGCTCGAGGTGGTCGACAACACGGCGACGGTCCGGCTGACCGGCAACTGCGTGGGCTGCCCGAGCGCCCAGATGACCCTGTTGGTGGGCGTCGAGATGGCCCTCAAGGAAGAGCTCCCCGAATTCGAGACCCTGCACGTGGTCTAGCGCGGCGCGCCCGTCACTCCCCCGTCTCACCGCGTCCCGCCCGCCCGCCGGAGCTCCGCCCGTAGGCCCGGCCGCCCCGTCACTTCCCGCTTGACGCCAGCCGTCGGTCCACAGTATCGTGTGCCGGACAAAAACATATCGAACGTTCGGTTTGTTTGTAATCTGCGTCCCGCCCGGACACTCAGCCGCACAGCTTGGGAGGAGAAGAGCCATGCCGAAGTTCCACGTCGCCCCGCGACCCCGCCGGACGATGCCGCTCACCCTGATCATCGCTGCCCTGTGCCTGGCCGCGCTGGCGACGCCCGCCGCGGCCCAGGTCAACAACGGCGCGATCGAGGCCGTCGTCGTCGACGGCTCGAACCAGCCGCTGCCGGGTGTCACCCTCCGCGTGACCAGCCCGGACACCGGCTTCGACACCACCGGCGTGACCGGCACGAACGGCCTCGTCCGGATCGCCGCCGTGCCGCCGGGCAAGTACGACATCGCCTTCGAGCTGCAGGGCTTCAATACCCTGATTGAGAAGGGCGTCATGGTCCGCGTCGGCCAGACGCTGGTGGTCGATGCCACGCTCCAGGCCAAGCTCACCGAGACTGTCACCGTGACGGCCGTGGCTCCGGTGGTGGACGTGCACAAGCTCGACTCCTCCACCAACATCGTGCCCGAGCAGATCGAAACGCTCCCGGTCCCCGACCGCGACTTCCAGAAACTCTCGTTCATCGCGCCGATGGTGCAGCGTGAACGCGGGGCCTTCCGGTTCATCACCGGCGGCCCGGTCGTCGGCGCCGGCGGCAACGCCAGCAACTCGACGATCCTCGTGGACGGCGTCGACTTCACGGACCCCGCGCTCGGCCTGGCCACCACGCGGTTCAGCCAGGACTCCATCCGCGAGTTCCGCGTCATCGCCAACCGCTTCGACCCGGAGGTCGGCGGGACCGCCGGCGGCGGCTTGTCGATCGTCACCCGCTCGGGGACCAACACGCTCGCCGGCAGCGCGTTCGGGTTCTTCCGCGACAAGTCGTTCCGAGCCATGGGCGCCCTGGACCTGACCAAGCCCGACTTCTCGCGCCAGCAGTTCGGCGGCAGCATCGGCGGCGCGCTCGTCAAGGACAAGGCCCACGCCTTTGTCTCCGTCGAGCAGATCGACGACAACAGCACCACCCTCTTCCGGCCCAAGGGCGCCTTCACGAGCCTGGCGGCCGACGTCCCGCAGCCGACGCGCCAGACGCTGCTCTTCGGCCGCGTCGACAACCAGCTGAGCGACAACCAGCGGCTGGCCACCAAGGTCGTCTACGAGCGCTTCCGCGAGGACAACTTCCGCGTGGGCGGCGTGGCGGACGCGACGCAGGGGCTCCACCTCGATCGGGACAACTTCAACATCAACACCGAGTGGACGTGGGTTGGCGGCGCCAACCGCCTGAACCAGTTCTACGTCCAGGTGGCGCGGCGCAAGTACTTCGAGCCCGGGAACACGCCCGGCGGGATGGCGGTGTGGTACTCGAGCGGCAACACGCTGCAGACCGGGGGCAGCATCTATGACGGCCTGCTCGGCGATGGCGTCTACGCTGAGTTCCGCGACACCTTCACCCTGCACAAGGACACGAAGACCGGCTCGCACGACATCAAGTTCGGCGGCGGCTGGCAACTGGTGAAGGACGAGTTCCTGTTCAACTCGTATCCGGCGGGGCTGCTGCTCTACCTGACCGACACCACGACCTACCCGCTGGCCTACATCGGCGGCACGGGCTCAGCCGACTCGAACATCACGACGAACCGGCTGGACGCCTTCGTCCAGGACGACTGGGCGGTGCGGTCGAACGTGAAGGTCAGCCTCGGCCTGCGCTACGACGTCGACACCAACGGCAACGACCCCGGGTTCACGCAGCCGACGGCCGGCATCACCACGCCGCGCCCGCGCGACCTCAACAACTTCCAGCCCCGCGGGTCGGTGTCCTGGGACCTCACCGGCGACGGCAGGAACGTCGTCCGTGCCGGGGCCGGGATCTTCACGGGCCGATTCCTCCTGGTGCCCACGCACACCGAGATCCAGCAGAACGGGCTGACGGGCCGCATCACCCAATCGCGTTACAACGGCGCGCTGTTCGGCTTGCCGCAGGCCTACTGGCTCGACCCGCTCCACCCGTCGACAACCGGCTGGGTGCAGAAGTACGACATTGCGCTGCTCGCCCAGAACTACGTCGCGCCGCAGTCCGGGCAGATGACGGCTGGTTACACGAAACAGCTCGGCAAGACGGGCCTGTTCCTCGACACCGAGGTCGTCTACGTCCACGGCTGGGACGAGGTCGCGCTGACCGACAAGAACTACCCGGGCAACGCGCTCTGGGCGGGTGTGCGCCCGAACACGGCCTACAACCAGATCAACACCTATACGAACGAGGGCCATTCGACCTACATCGCCGGCATCTTCAGCCTCAACGGCACGATCAAGGGAGGGCATCTCATCACCGTGTCCTATACGCTCGCCAGCAAGAAGAACGTCAGTGACGACTTCTCGCCCGAGTTCCCGACCGGCTATCCGAACGACCCGTCGAATCTGGCAGCCGAGTACGGCCGGAGCCGGACCGACGAGCGCCATCACATCGTCTTCACCGGTGTCTTCAGGCTGCCGTATCGCCTCAGCCTTGCGCCCATCGTCGAGTACGGGTCCGGCCAGCCGTGGACCGAGCGCCTGGGCTACGACTACAACGGCGACGGCAAGAACTCGGATCGGCCCGCCGGCGTTGGCCGATTCACGATGGACGGCCCGTCCTACAAGAACGTGAGCGTGCGCCTGACCAAGACGATCCCGCTGCAGGGGAAGAACAGCCTGGACCTCATCGCCGAGGTCTTCAACCTGTTCAACACGACCAACTACGACGTGTCGTCGATCGACGGCGCGCTGTACCTCAACGGCCCGACGATCACGAGCCCGACGACGGCCTACACCGTCAACCCGAACTACGGGAATTACTCGGCGACGCTGCCGCCGAGGGAGCTCCAGCTTGGCGTGAGGTGGACGTTCTGATGCCGCTCGCCCAGAGGTTCGCGCGCATTGCCTCGACCGGCTGCTTCGTCCCGCCGGTCGAGGTGAGCAACGACGAACTCCGGCGGCGGTTCGCGCACCTGCCGGAGTTCGTCGACAAGATGGAGGCCAGCAGCGCCATTCGCACTCGCTGGCACGCGCCGGAGGACTGGGCCACGTCGGACGTGGCCCTGCCCGCCGCGCGAGAGGCGCTCGAGCGGGCCGGCTGCTCGCCGCTCGACGTCGACATGGTGCTCGTCGGAACCGACTCGCCCGACTACATCACGCCGGCGACATCGGTGGTTCTGCAGCACAAGCTCGGAGCGAAGAACGCCGGGACGTTCGACATCGGGTGCGCCTGCGCGTCGTTCCCGACCGGGCTCGCCACGGCCGCCGGCCTGATGGCCACCAACACCGCCATCAACCGGGTGCTGGTCGTCGGCGTCTACCTGATGCACAAGCTCGCAAGCCCCGCCGATCCGATGGGCTTCTTCTACGGCGACGGCGCCGGCGCGGCGCTGCTCGAGGTGTCGGACCACCCCGGGTTCCTCAACGCCGCGTTCATTGCCGACGGGGCCTACGCCAAGCACTGGGCCATCTTCTCAGGAGGCACGGCCGAGCCGGCCACCGAGGACTCGGTGCGCTCGGGGCGCACCAAGGTGCTGATGATCGAGCGGTATCCCCCGGAGATCAACCACGAGGGGTGGCCGCGCCTGGTCCGCAAACTGGCGTCGGAGGGCGGGTTTGCCGTCAGCGATATTGACTTCGTGCTCTTCACGCAGGTGCGCAAGGCGTCGATCGAACTCGTCATGGAGGACCTCGGCCTGCCCATGTCGCGTACCCACGCGATCATGGAGAAGTGGGGCTACACCGGATCGGCGTGCATCCCGATGGCGCTCCACGACGCGCTCAGCGAGGGCAAGGTCAAGCCGGGCCAGCTGGTCGTGTTCGTCGGATCGGGTGTCGGGTACAACCAGGCCGCTGCGGCCTTTCGGTGGATCTGAGGGAGAAGCTGCCGTGAGCATCGAGACAGGGTTGAAGGACACAGTCGTGATCGTCACGGGCGCCGCGGCCGGCATCGGCCGCGCGACGGCGAGGTTGTTTGCCGCCGAGGGCGCGCGCGTGGCGGCGTGGGACATCGTCGACAAGGACGCCGAGGCCGTCACGGCCGAGATGCGTGCGGCCGGCGGCCAGGGCACCTTCCGGGCCGTCGACGTCGCCGACTCGGCCAGCGTGAACCGCGCGGTGGAGGAACTGGTGGCGGCCTGGGGCCGCGTGGATGTGCTCGTGAACAATGCCGGCATCCTCCGCGACGGCCTGCTCGTGAAGTGGAAGGACGGAGCCCTGACGGGCCAGATGGGCGACGACCAGTTCCAGTCGGTCATCGACGTCAACCTCAAGGGGCCGTTCCTGTGCGCGCGCGCCGTCGTGCCGCACATGATCCGCCAGGGCGGCGGCGTCATCCTGAACGCCTCGTCGGTGGTCGGGCTGTACGGCAATTTCGGCCAGACCAATTACGTGGCCACCAAGTCCGGCATCATCGGAATGACCAAGGTCTGGGCACGCGAGCTCGGGCGCCACAAGATCCGCGTCAACGCGGTGGCCCCAGGCTTCGTCGCGACCGAGATGGTGAAGAAGATGCCCGAGAAGGTGCTCGAGGCGATGGTCGCCAAGACGCCGCTCGGACGCATCGGCGAGCCCGAGGACATCGGCCACGCCTACGTCTGGCTGGCGTCGGCTCAGGCCAGGTGGATCACCGGCGCGGTCTTCTCGGTCGACGGCGGATTCGTCGCCGGCACGTAACCTCCTCCGGGCCGGCAGGCCGACCGGCACCGGTCGGTCTGCCGCGCCAGGCGCGGCGCTCATGCTGATCAGCTTCCTGGCCGTCATCGGCGGCGTCCTGCTCGTGGCGGCGCTCCTGGCCGGCGGCGTCGTGTGGCGGCGGCCGCTCGCGACCTACGGGCGGCTGTCGCGGTTTGCGCTCTTCCGCGCGGGGCTCGGCCGTGAGACCGTGCGCACGAGCGTCGGCCGACAGACGGCCTTCGTCGGCGGACGAGGCCCGACGGTGGTGCTACTCCACGGGGCCGGAGATCAGGCCGGGACCTGGGCAGAGACGGTTCGGGCCCTGCTGCCCCACTTCAGACTGGTGGTCCCCGATCTGCCCGGCCACGGCGCGAGCGAACCCAAGGCCGGGCCACTCTCGATTGGCACGGTGGTCGACGCAACGGCACAGGCGCTCGATACGCTGGTCGCCGACGAGCCGTGGACGATTGTCGGCAACTCGCTCGGCGCGTGGGTGGCGATGCTGATCACGGTCAGCCGCCCCGGGCGAGTCGGCCGCCTCGTGCTCGTCAACGGCGGGGCGGTGAAGGCGGACACGAGCGCCATCACGTTCACCCCGACCACGCGCGAGCAGGCGCGAACGACGATTCAGGCGCTCATGGGGCCGAGCGCGACAAGGGCTCCGGGCTTCGTCCTCGACGATCTCATCAGGGTCTGCCGGCTCGGCCCACTCGGGCGCCTGGTGCAAACGTCGGACGAGATGGAGCGCTACCTGCTCGACGGCAGGCTGGCCGAGGTGACGGTGCCGGTCGATCTGCTCTGGGGCGTCGACGATCGGGTCTTCCCGGTGGCCTATGCTGAGCGCCTGGAGCGCGAATTGCCCGCGGCACGATTGACCCTGCTCCAGGGTTGTGGCCACGCCCCGCAGCGCAGCAACCCCCGGCAATTCGGCGCGGCCCTGGCCGCCATTCTCGCCGCCGCAACCCCGGAGGGTTCCCGTGCTCCACGCTGACGTCGTCGGAGAGCGCGCACGCATCACGCCGGATCGCCTCGCGGTGGTCGATCTCGAAACGGGTCTCAGGCTCTCCTATCGGCAACTCGACGACCGTGCCGCCACGTGCGCGGCCGTCTGGCGCCAATCCCTCGGCCTCGAACCAGGCGACCGCATGGCCCTGCTGTCGGGCAACCGCCTCGAATTCCTGGACGCCTTCTTCGCCGCCGCCAAGTCGGGCGTCGTGCTGGTCCCGCTCGGCACGCGCCTGACGGCGGCCGAACTTCGCGCCATCCTCCTTGACTGCGCGCCGAGGGCGTTGGTCTACGACGGCGAGCATGGGGCGGTCGTGCGCGAACTGGGAGAAGGGGTGCCCATCGAGTCGTGGGTGTCGCTCGACGAGCCGGCCCTGCCCTCCCACGCAAGACAATCGGATTCTGGTCGCCCGGCTGGCCCCCGGGCGGTTCGAGCGCTGCCGCGTCGACCCCGAGGCCGCCTGCTGCCTGCTCTATACGAGCGGCACCACCGGCCAGCCGAAAGGCGTCATCGTCCCGCACCGCATGGTGGCGTGGAACGGCTACAACACGGCCGTATCCTGGCAACTTCGCGACGACGACGTCACGTCGATCTTCACGCCCCTCTACCACGCCGGCGGACTGGGCGCGTTCCTCGTACCGGTCCTGACGATGGGCGGGACGGTGGTCCTCCACAAGCAGTTCGAACCGGCCGAGGTGTGGGCCACCATCGAACGCGAGCGGTGCACCGTCGTGCTCGGCGTGCCCACCATTTTCAAGATGCTCTTGGAGGCGCCCGAGTTCGCCACCGTCGACCTCAGTCGCGTCCGGTACCTGATCAGCGGCGGCGCACCTCTGCCGGTGCACCTGGTGCATGCCTATCATGCGCGTGGCGTGATCCTGAAACAGGGATACGGACTCACCGAGGTCGGCGTCAACTGCTTCACCATGACGGCGGAGGATGCCGTCAGGAAGGCCGGTTCGGTGGGCCGTCCGCTGATGTTCACCGAGGCGCGCCTGGTGGACGGCCAGGGCCGCGACGTGCCCGACGACGAGGTGGGCGAGCTGTGGTTCCGCGGCCCGCACGTCTCCCGCGGCTACTGGGGTCAGCCCGAGGCCACCGCGGCGGCGCTCGATGCGGCCGGGTGGTTCCACACTGGCGACCTGGCCCGCCGCGACGCCGAGGGGTTCTTCACGATCGCCGGCCGCAAGAAGGACATGTTGATCTCGGGCGGCGTGAACATCTACCCCGCCGAGATCGAAGGGGAACTGCTGCTGCACGATGCGGTCGCGGATGCAGCGGTCGTGGGCGTTCCCGACGACACATGGGGCGAGATTGGCGTGGCGTTTCTCGTCGTCCGTCCGGGCGGGCCGCGCCCGACGCCCGAGGCGCTGGGGCGGTTCCTCGAGCGACGCCTCGCCCGCTTCAAGCTGCCGAGGGCCTACGTGTTCGTAGACGAGCTGCCGCGGACGCCCTACGGCAAGGTCGTGAAGACGCAACTGAAGGCCTTCTACCTGGCGGGAGTCGGTTCGACGCCGCCAGCCACCGAACGCTAACCTCGTTGGGGTCGGAGAGAGAGTCATGTCCAAGCCTGTCTACATCGCCGCCTATCACCAGTCGAAGTTTGGGAAGCTGCTCGGCATGTCCGTGCCCGAGATCATCGCCAATGCCGTCGGCGGCGCATGCCGCGAGATCGCGGCCGACGCGACCGCCATCGACGTCGCGTCGGTCGGCGCCGCGTGCAACATGTCGCTCAACCGGCAGGGCCTGCTGTCGGGCCTCGCGGCGATGGTGCCCGGCCTCGAGGGCAAGCCGATCGAGTCGGTGGAGAACGCCTGCGCGTCTGGCGGCCAGGCGATTGTGTCGGTGATCCACAAGCTGCTCGTCGGCGACGGAGAGGTCGGCATCGCCATCGGCTACGAGAAGATGCGCGACAGCGATGGAAAGATGGACGGCAAGCTGATCGGGGAAGCCCTGGGGTACTACTCCCACCCCGACGAGCGCGCCGGCAAGGTCTTCGTCTTCCCGCACCTGTTCGCCGAGGTGATGGATGCCTACATGAAGGCATGGGGCGCGACGGAAGCCGACCTGGCGGAGATCGCGGTCGTTGAGTACGGCAACGCGAAATACAACCCCGCCGCGCAGATGCAGAAGGTGCAGATCACGCGGCAGCAGGCGCTGGCGATCGAGGGGATCAACCGGTACATCGTCGAAGGGCTGCCGCTGAAGACCTACGACTGCTCCCAGATTACCGACGGCTACGCGGCGCTGATCGTGGCGACCGAGGAAGGGCTGGCACGGCTCGGCGTCCGCAGGGCGGACACGATTGAGATCGCCGGCTACGCGCAAGCGACCGACCCCCTGCTCAAGGAGGGCCGCGACGTGCTGAGACCGGCGGGCGCCAACCGCGCAATGTCGAAGGCTTACGCGATGGCCGGCCTCGGGCCCGCCGACGTCAACGTCGCCGAGGTCCACGACTGCTTCACCGTCATGGGCGCCATTGGGACCGAGGTCGTCGGCAAGGCCGCGCCCGGCCAGGGCGCGCGCTACTGGGTGGAGGGCAAGGCCAGCCCCGGCGGCGAGTGCGGGATCAACACGTCGGGCGGCCTGATTGCCAAAGGGCACCCGATCGGCGCCACCGGCGTCGCGATGGTGGGTTGGGCGGCGCAGCAGCTGCTGGGCAAGGCGCCGAAGGACCTGCAGGTGAGCTCCCCTCGCGCCGCCGCCACCTTCAATATCGGCGGCCCAATCTGCGCATCGGTCTGCACGGTGCTCAAGCCGGCTCGATAACTGGACGTGTTCATCCGGGCGGCGGCGTGGCCGTCGCCCGTGCCGCGAGAGGGGGCAGCGCGCCGTGGCTCCATCCGACTCGATCGAACCAAGCCGAAGCGGCCGCCTGGACGCCGACGGGGCGCAGGTGCACTGGGAGTATTTCGGGAACGGCGGCCGGCCGGTGGTGGCCCTGCTCAACGGCCTCGCCATGCATACCCGGGCGTGGTACGCCTTCCTGCCGCGCCTGGCCGACGAGTTCGACATCCTGCTCTACGATTACCCGGGGCAGGGACAGTCCTCGCTCGACGACCGGCCGTGCCTCATCCCCCGCCTGGGCGATTACCTGGCGTCGATTGCCGATGGAATGGACATCGATCGCCTGCACGTGGCCGGCATCTCCTATGGCGGGTTCGTCGCGCTCGACTTCGCGCGCCGGCACCAGGACCGACTCGCCACGCTGACCATCTCGGGCATCCTGCTCTCGCACGAGACGCTCTTTCAGATGTACGAGGATTTGTCGCTACGGTTCTACCGGGGCAGCCTCGAGCTGTTCGAGGTGTACACGCACTACCTGTACGAGAAGATCTTCGGCGAGGCGTACGCGCACGCGTGCTACGCGAGCCTCGAGCCGATGCGCGCCCGCTTCTACGAGCGCTACAAGGACGCGCGCCATTGCCTGATCCGGCTCACCCAGGCGCAGGACCCGTTCTTTGCCGCGCTCGACGAGAACCTCCCTGGCTACCGCGCCATCCGGACGCCGACGCTGCTCGTGGCCGGCGCCGAGGACCGGGCGGTCCCCGTCTCGGTGCAGCGGAAGATCTGCGGTATCCTGCCGTACACGAGGTTCGAGGTGGTCCAGGGCTGCGGGCACGTGATCTACCTCGAGCGGCCGGACGTGTTCTTCGGGTATCTGAAAGCGTTCGCCAGCAACGGCACGCTGGCGTTCCACGGAGCGTGAGGGCATGAACCAGGAGACTCGGACGCAGCGTAGCCGGAAGCAGATTCTCGCCGCCGCGTTGAAGCTGTTCTCGCACCAGGGCTACAGGGCCACGAGCATCCGCGACATTGCCACAGGGGCCAGGCTCTCGACCGGCAACGTCTACCACCATTTCAAGGACAAGGAGGAGATCTTCCTCGAGCTCCTCAACCAGGACCTGGGCCGCGATTGCCGACCCTCACTTCGTGTTCAACGAGGCGCTCGCCGAAGGCTTCCCCGACAACCTCGAGATGGTCGGCTACGGCGCCCGCGAGTCGGTCAAGCAGTGGCGGCGCCATGTGGCGCTGATCTACGTCGACGTCGTGGAGTTCGACGGCAAACACATCAGGAAGTTCTACACGGACATGGCGCGCCGGTTCGAGTCGTTCCTCGAGGCGCACAGCGAGCGGCTCGATCTGGCCCAGAAGCTGCGGCCGGGCGTCTCGCCGGTCTCGGCCGTCATGCTGGCCAGCCGGATGTTCCTCCACTACTTCTCGATCGAGATCCTCTTCGGCGTGCCGAATCACTTCGGACAGAGCACCGAGCAGGTCATCAGCGAGGTGGCCGACATGCTGCGTTACGGCATGCTGCGGCAGGACGTGCCCGTGCGACGCACCAGGCCGGCCGGATTGGGGTCCTGAGAGGGCTCAGGACTCAAGGCTCAGGGCTCAGGCGGGCCGAACCGAATCGGCGTCACGTCCCCTCGACTCCCCCCCCGCTGTCGAGCGCTTCCCGGACCTTCGTGGCCAGGCTGTCACTCGAGAAGGGCTTCTGAAGGAACTGCACGCCGTCACTCAGCACACCGCGGTGAGCGATGATGTCGGCTGTGTAGCCCGACGTGAACAGGCACTTGAGGTGCGGATGGCGCGACAGCAGCTTCCTGGCCAACTCCCGGCCGTTCATCTCGGGCATCACCACGTCGGTCATCAGGAGGTCGATCTCGCCAGTGTGCTCGCTGGCCATGCGAACCGCTTCGCCAGGCGTGCCGGCTGCCAGCACGGTGTAGCCCTGCGTCGTGAGCAATCTCGTGGCGAGTTTCAGGATGGCCGCCTCGTCCTCCACGAGCAGGATGGTCTCGTGGCCTCGCAGGCCTGGCGGTGTGGCGCCCGGCGCCCGCCCCTGCCCGAGTCCAGCCATGTGCCTGGGCAGGTAGATCCTGACCGTCGTTCCGCGCCCCGGTTCACTGTAGACGTCAATCGACCCGCTGTTCTGCTTGACGATGCCGTACACCGTCGCGAGTCCAAGGCCGGTGCCCTGGCCCAGGGCCTTGGTGGTGAAGAACGGTTCGAACACGTGCGACAGCACGTCCTTGTCCATACCGCCGCCGTCGTCGCTCACGGCGAGCATCACATAGTCGCCGGGGGTGAATCCGGGGCGAGCGAGGCAGTACTCCTCGGTGAGCGAACGGCGACTGGTCTCTATCGTGATCCGACCGACGCCTGAGATGGCGTCGCGTGAATTGACGCATAGATTCGTCAGGACTTGGTCGATCTGGGACGGGTCCATCAGGATCGGCCAGAGATCGGCCTGCGGCTGCCATCTGAGATCGATCTCCTCGCCGATGAGCCGTCGAAGCATGTGGAGCGTGCCGGTCACGGCGGTGTTCAGGTCCAGGACCTCGGGCGCGATGGGCTGTTCCCGTGCGAATGCCAGCAACTGGCGGGCCAGGTCTGCAGACCGCATGGCCGCCTTCCGGATTTCCCCGAGGTCCGCGTGCAGGGGCTGCGCCCGATCGACCTGTTCGAGCGCCATCTCCGCATGCCCGAGGATCACGCCGAGCATGTTGTTGAAATCGTGAGCCACGCCGCCCGCCAGCCGGCCCACCGACTCCATTTTGTGGGCCTGCCGAAGCTGGGCTTCGAGCTTCGAGTGCTCCTCTTCGGCCAGTTTGCGGTTGGTGATGTCGGTCAGCATCCCACGGATGCCAAGCACACGATCACCGTCGAGGATGGGGCGGCTCGATGTGCGCGCCCACCGGATGCGTCCATCCTTGGTGAGATACCGAAACTCCCACGGCCCGATCTGGCTCTTCTGGACCTCCAGGAGTTTGCCAGCGACCCCCGGGACATCGTCCGGATGCACAACCTCGGCGAACGGATGCCCGATCAACTCGTCGGGCGCGAAGCCGGCCAGTTGGCGCACCGGCGGGCTGACGTAGGTGATGATCCCATCCAGGCCGATGCTGAAGATCACGTCGTTGATGTTCTCGACCAGGTCGCGATACTTCTCCTCGCTTCGTCGCAGCCGCTCTTCCCCCAGCCTCCGTTCGGTCACGTCCAGCGCCATGCTCATAACCAGGCGGCGGCCGTCCGGCAGGCGCCCCAGGGGCGCCGAGCTGAATTCCCAGATCCGCGTCGTCCCGTCCTTGATGCGGATCGTGTAGTCGCCTTTGTACTTGCGGTGATCCAACGCGTAGAGCGCGTCGATGTCCGCACGCACGATGCCCTGGCGTTCGCCGTAGGCCCGCTCGGTCCAGTCCGCGATCGTCCGGAGTTCCTCGGGCCCGTAACCGGTGATTTCGTGCCACGACCGGCTCGCC
This sequence comes from uncultured Acidobacteriota bacterium, assembly GCA_963727765.1. Classification (GTDB taxonomy): domain Bacteria; phylum Acidobacteriota; class Vicinamibacteria; order Vicinamibacterales; family Fen-181; genus FEN-299. The sequence goes on along the minus strand of CAVSGZ010000009.1, from coordinate 28,168 downwards.
TGGAGGATGGTGCCGTCCTCGGCGTGGAGCAGGATCGGGAAAGGCGACTGCACGATCGCGCGGCGGAATCGATCGTCGCCCGCCGCACGGGCAGCCTCGGCCGCGCGACGCTCGGCGACCACCGCCGCCAGCAACTGCGCAGGAACGGCTACCACCGCGAGGAACAACTGCAGGACTATCACGTCATCCAGCACGCCCGGCGCGAAGGAGAAGGCGGGGACCCGGCCTGCGGTCACGCGCTGGACGGCGATGACCGCAACGGCGAGCACGGCTGTCGCCGCGCCGCGTCCCTCGAATCGCAACGCCGCCCACGTGACGAATGGAAAGACGACGTACGGCAGAAACAGCGTGAACAGGCGGTGGTCTGGCAGCCAAACGAACACGATCAGATCCATCGACGACAACACGCCGAACAGCACCACCGCCTCGAACATCCGCCGGCGATCGGAAGCGCCCGACCTCGTTCTCGCCCAACTGGCCCAACCGAGAACGAACGGCGTCACAATCAGATTCCCGATGCCGTCCGAGACCGCCCACAACTGCCATGACGTCCAGAAGGAATGCGCGCCGGGCAGGCTCATGGACGCGGCGGCCGGGACCACCGAGGTGAGGGCGTTGCTGAGGAGAACCGAGAGCAGGAGCCACCCGGTGACATCGCGAACCCGCCCGAGGTTGATCGACGGCCCAACGAAGCGAAGGATCAGCCAGCTTCCGAGCACGGCGTCGCTTGTGAGCGCCAGCGCGAAGATACCGCCCACGAGGGGTGGCGTGCCGGCCAGCCATTCCGCCATGAAGTCGGTGGCGCAGAGGACCCCCGCCAGCGACGGGCGGAGGTCGCGCCGGGTCAGCAGCATCGCCGACAGGAACACGCCGGAGCACGGCCAGATCGCGGCGATGCCCTCGCGCTGGAATTCGAGCAGCAAGCTGAGCCGAGCTGTCCCGAAGTAGGTGAGTGCGACGGCGGCGACCCAGAGGACGTCCTGGGTTCGAGAGCGGCGCGCCGAGAAGAGCCCCCGGACCGAGTCTTGCCATCTCATCCGGTGCCTCCAGACTACCGATGCTGCAGAGAGTATAGGCCCGGCTCCTCCGGGTGGTGAGCGGGTCGGCGCCGCAGGTCGGCGCCGCCGCCCGCCTACAGACGCCGCTGCCAGTACCTGGCGAGGCCCTGCCAGCAGTGATCCACCGGCACCGCCGCCGTGTACCGCTGGACCCAGTCGTCGTCGGGGAGCCGATCAGCGAAAAGGGCGGCGAGGCGCTCGCCGAACCGCGCCATCCGCTGCGCGTCGTCGAGAGACGGCTCCGCCAGCAGCGCCTGCACCCAGCCGGCCATCTCCGCCAGGTGCCGCTCGAGATCGGCGAGGTGATCGAGCGGATGCTCGAAGCGGCCGAAGTGCGTGACGAACACCGCGTCCGGCGACCACGCGCGGAACCGGTCCAGACTCACCTTCCACGCTTCCAGGTCGATGTCGGGCGGCGGCGTCGGCGGGATCACCAGCAGGGGGGCGCCCACCCGGATCCCGCCGGTGTCGCCGACAAACGCCGTGCCGCTGGCCACGTCGAGGTAGCTCACGTGGTGCGACGCGTGCCCGGGCGTGTCCGCCACGCGCACGTCCAGTCCGGCCGGGCGCAGCGTCTCCCCACCGTCCAGCGCGTGCACGTTGGCGGCCGGAACCGGCGCCACTTCGCCCCACAGGCGATCCATCGCGTCGCCGTAGAGGCGGCCGGCGCTCGACAGCAGCTTCGACGGATCGACGATGTGCGGCGCCCCGCGGCGGTGCACGTACACCTGGATGCGGGGGTTCGACCTGACGATCACGCCCACGCCGCCTGAATGGTCCAGGTGGATGTGCGTGACCAGCACCGCCGACACGTCGTCGAGCGCGCCGCCGCTGGCCGAGAGTCCCGCCCGCAGCGTCTCGAGGCACGAGGCCGGCCCCGGATCGACGAGGACCAGGCCGTCCGGGCCTTCGAGCAGCCCGGCGGCGACGACCCCTCGCCGCCCCTGGAACGCCAGATCGAGTGTCGTCACCATCCGCTACTCTCCGATCATCACCGCGACGTCCTCGTGATGACGTGGCTTCCTCATCAGGAAGACGAACGGCACCATCACGACGAACACCACCGCCAGCAACTGGAAGGCGTGCAGGAACGAGAGCATGGCGGCCTGCTGCTGGACCATGCCGAACAGCGCCGCGTAGGCCCGGGTGGTCGCCGTCGCCAGATCGCTGCCCCGCGCCACGAACGCGCCCCGCAGAGCGTCGAACATCGATCGCGTGGCCGGCGCGTAGGCGGTGACGTGCGAACCCAGGATGTTGATGTGCGCCTGGCGGTCGCGCGCGAGCGCGGTCTCGATGAGCGCGATCCCGGCCGACCCGCCGATGTTTCGGAGCAGGTTGAAGAGGCTGGTGGCCTGCCCCATGTCCTTCTGCGAAATCCGGTCCATGGCCACCGTCGTCAGCGGCACGAACAGCATCCCCATCCCGACGCCCTGGACCAACTGCGGCCAGAAGATGTCCCAGTAGCCGGCGTCGAGGCACAGGGTCGACATCCAGTACATGGTGAGCCCGTTGACCAGGAACCCGAGGGCGAGCATTCGCCGCGGATCGATCCGGTTCATCAGCACGCCGATGATCGGCATCGCGACGAGCGACCCGACGCCCCGCGGCGCCATCGCGTAGCCCGCCTCGAGCGACGGATAGCCGAGCAGCGTCTGCAGCAGCACCGGCATCAGCACCAGGCTCCCGTAGAGCCCCACGCCCATGGCCGTGATGAGCGCCACGCCGGTCGCGAAGGTCGGCTCCTTGAACAGGCGCAGCTGGACCACCGGGTCGCGGGCCGTCAGCGCGTGCACGATGAAGGCCCCGATGCCCACGACCGAGACCACGGCCAGCGTGACGATCAAGGTCGAGGAGAACCAGTCTTCCTGCTGTCCCTGGTCGAGCCCGATCTGGAGGGCGGCAATGCCGATCGCGAGCAGGCCGATCCCCCAGTAGTCGATCCGGGCCGTCCCGCGCTTGATATACGGCGGGTCGAACACGTAGGCCCGCAGCATCATGAACGCGGCGATGCCGACCGGCAGGTTCACGTAGAAGACCCACCGCCACGAGTAGTTGTCGGTCAGCCAGCCGCCGAGCACGGGACCGAGTACCGGCGCCACCACGACACCGAGCCCGAAGAAGGCCATCGCCTTTCCCCGATCCTTCGGCTCGAACACTTCGAGCATGATCGCCTGCGACAGCGGTTGCAGCACCCCCCCGGTCACGCCCTGGACGACCCGCCAGGCCACGAGCACGGTGAGGCTGGTGGAGAGGCCACAGAGCAGCGACGCGCCGGTGAAGCCCGCCACCGAGAGCAGCAGCAGCCGCCGACGGCCGAAGTAATTGGCGAGCCAACCGGTGATTGGCAGGATGATCGCGTTGGCCGCCAGGTACGCGGTGAGCGTCCAGGTCGATTCCTCGATGCTCGCCGACAGGTTGCCGGCGATGTGCGGCAACGACACGTTCACGATGGTGGTGTCGAGCACCACCATGAACGTGCCGATCATCACCGCAACCGAAATGATCCAGGGGCTGGGGGCCGGCCGGGTTCTCGCCTCCGTCTCGGTCCCCGTCTCTGTCTCCGTCACCGTCTCGGTCACCCGCTACCTCGTGTGCACCGTCGGAACGACCGACATGCCCGGACGGAGCAGGTGCTGGGGATCCTGGCCCTTGTCGAGCACGATCTTGACGGGGATGCGCTGGACGACCTTCACGTAGTTGCCCGTGGCGTTCTCGGGCGGCAGGAGGCTGAACCGGGCGCCGGTCGCGGCGGCGATGCTGTCGACGTGGCCCTCGTAGGTGCGACCGTAGGCATCCACCGAGACGGTGGCCCGCTGGCCCGGCCGCATGTTTTCGAGCTGCGTCTCCTTGAAGTTCGCCGTGATCCAGATGTCCTCGACCGGCACGATGGCGAGCAGCGGCTGCCCGGCCTGGACGACTTGCCCGGGCTCAACGCTTTTCTTGCTGATGCGCCCCGCCACCGGCGCCTTGACGACGGTGTAAGCGAGGTTGAGGTTGGCCTGCCCGAGCACGGCCTTGGCCTGAAGCACGCGCGCCGCAGCCGACTCCGCCCGGGCCTTGGTCACGGCCACCTGCTCGGGTCCGGTCCCGGCGGTGCGGAGCTCGGCCTGCGCCTGCGTCAGCGCATTGGTCGCCTGCACGCGCCGGCTCTCGGCGACCGACACCGCCTGCGTCGCTTCGTTCACCGACGCACGCGCCGAGTCCACGGTGGCCTTGGCGGCGTCGGCGGCCGCCACGGCGGCGTCGTACTGCTGCTGCGAGACTTCGTCCTTCGCGATCAGCTGCTTCATCCGCTCGAGATCGCGCGAGGCGCGCGTGGCGTTGGCCTGGGCCTCCTGGAGCCGCGCCTGCATGGACGCCAGCCGCGCCCGGGCCGCGTCCACGTCGCGCGTCGCCGCGTCGGCCCCTGCCACGGAGCGGTCGACGTTGGCGCCAGCCGAACTCATCTGGCTGGCGGTCGTCGTCGAGGTAATGGGCACGCCAGCCTGCGCGGCCGCCAGCGCCGCCTGCGCGTCCGCGTAATCGGCCTCGGCGCGCTGGAGCGCGGTTTGGTAATCGCGCTGATCGATCGCGACCAGGACCGCGCCGGCCTCGACCACCTGGTTGTCGTCGACCTTGACGTCGGCGACCGTCCCGCCGACGCGGGCCGCGATCGGCACGATGTGGCCGTCGATCTGCGCGTCGTCGGTCGACTCGTGGCCGCCCAGGTACCACCAGATGCCGGCAAGGACCACCAGGACCAGGACGCCTCCCGCCAGGAGCCAGCCACGGCCGCGCCCGCCGCGAAGGTACCCGCCCACGCCGCCACCCGATACCGGTTCGGCCGGCGCGCCGGCCCTCGTTGCCTCGCTCATGGTGACATTCTCCCGTTCATCAACTCGGTCCGCCATTAGTCGGTGCCTCCGAGGAACTGCCGCGCACGCGCTTCGGAGAGGCCGACGGCGCGGGCGAGCGAGATCTTCGCCAGGTTGTGCGCGTAGAGGGCCGACAGGTAATTGTCGGTGGCGGTGGCGACCGCCTCCTGCGCCTGCACGACCTCGATGTTGCTCGAGACGCCGGCCGTGAACCGGTCCTGGGCCTGCGCGAGCTGCGCGTCGGCCAGCTCGGCGGCGCTCTTCGCCACGCGGACCCGGTCGTCGGACGCCTGCACGTCGAGCAGGGCCGAGCGCACCTCGTATTCGACCCGGGCGCGAAGGTCCTCGACCTGCGCCTCCTGCTGCTTGAGCTGGGCGTCGGCCTGTTCCACGCGGCCCACGACCCGGCCGCCCTGGAAGATCGGGATGGTCACCGTCGCCTGGACGGCGTAAGTCCCCTTGAGCGAGTCCCACGCGTTCGAGCTGCGGCCGACGTCGGCCAGCAGGTGCGCCGAGGGCAACGCCTCGCCGATCGCCGACTGCTTGGCGGCCCGGGCCGCATCGACCAGCGCCTGGGCGCTGCGCAGGTCCTCGCGGGACGCGTAGGCCTGCTTCAGGCTCTCGTCGAGCGTGATCGGCTGGAGCGCCGCATAGGGCGCCCGGTCGGTCAGATCGATCCGCTGCCCGAGCGGGATTCCGATGGCCCGGGCCAGCGCCAGCTTCTGCTTGGCGAACTCGTTCTCGAAGAAGATCACGCGCTCGTGCTGCGACTGCAGCTGCACCTGCGCCCGCAGCACCTCGATGCCGGCGATGACACCGGCCTGTTTCTGGATGACGGCCCGGTCGTAGAGCGCCTGCGCGGTGACGAGCTGGGCCCGCGCCGCGTCGATCCGGCTCGCGCCGGTGACCGCCTGGAGGTAGAGGTTTGCGGTCACGAACACGACCATGTCCCGCGCGTCGCGGAAGGAGTGCTTGGCGGCCGTTGCGGCGTCGGCGCCCGCCCTGGCACGCTGAATCGCCGCATAGTCGAAGATCGGCGTCGCGGCGGTGAGGTGGAGCGACGAGACGTCGAAGGGGCCGAGGATCGGCGACTCCCCGGGCGACACCGGGAACCCGTACTCCTCGAGGTTGATCTTCTCGCGCGCCTCGCCCACCGTCAGCGCGGCGGTCGGCAGCATGCCGCTGAGCGCTTGCCAGCGGGTGCCGTTGGCCGACCGGGCCGACTGCTCGCTCAAAATGACCCCCAGGTTCTGCTCGAGCCCGCGGGCGATGGCATCGGTCAGGGAGAGGGGCAGCACGCCCGCCGTCGCCTGCCCTTTCGGAACGCCCCCCGACAGGGCGCTCTGCGAAATCGTCAGGGCGCTCGACGCCCCGGGCAGCGGGATGCCCCCCTGCCGCGGGAGCTGCGGCTCCCCGCCCGGCGCCTGGCCGCGACTGGCGCCGGCCAGCACGACCAGCCCGGCCACGGCGAACACGGCCACCCGTCGCCCCCTGCCTGTCTGCCTCGTTCTCATCGGTTTCCGATTCCTTTCCACGTGAGGTCGAACGCGAATCCGATGTCGTCGTCGAGCGTCGCGCGGCTCGTGCCCCGCAGCCGCTGGGTCACGATGCTCCGCGTGATGTCGAAGATCGCGAACGCCGTGGCCTCGGTGCGGACCGGACGGATCGCCTTGCGGCGGACGGCCTGCTGCAGGATCCGGTCGAGCAGCTTCACCTGCTCGAGGCGCAGCTCGTCGATGTGCCGGGCGTGCTGGTCGCGCTGACAGGCCGGGCAGCCGAACTCCCGCTCGGTGATGCGGAAGAAGTCGCGGTGCTCCTCGAAATAGCGGAGCTTGGTCTCGATGAACGCGTGGATCTTGTCGGCGACGGTCCGCCCGCCGCCCAGCGCCGCTTTCGTGCGGGCGTCCACTTCCTCCACGCTCTCCCGGAGGGCCGCGTCGTAGATGTCCTGCTTGGATGGGTAGTACAGGTAGAGCGTCCCCTTGGCGACGCCCGCCACGGCGGCGATCTCCGACATCGTCGCCTGCTCGAAGCCCCGCTCGGCGAACACCCGGTAGGCGGCATCGAGGATCCCGGTCTGGCGGAACTCGGTGACCACGTCTTTCTTGGTCCGGGCCATACGCGTGACTACGGCTCCTCTCGCCGCCGGGCGCCTGGCCCGTACGGTCAGTTGAATGACTGAAAGGTCAGTATATCGTACGACCGCGGCCGCCCGGTCGGCACCTGCGGCCGGCCGCCAGTAGGCTTATACTGAAGGAGCTTGCCCCACGGCCAATCACGGAGGATGCGCGGCGCGGCCCCGGGCCGCGCCTCATGAGCGGATGCCGGACCAACGCCCCGCGCGCGGCACGGAGATCGTCGATCACCCCGAACAGGAGGTCCGCCAGTCTCCCCTGTTCCGGGTCGTGCTCCACAACGACGACTACACGACGATGGACTTCGTCGTGTCGGTGCTCGAGACGGTCTTCCTGAGGCAGCCGGCCGAGGCGTACCGGGTGATGATGGAGGTGCACTGCCACGGGCGGGGCACCGCGGGCGTCTACCCGCACGAGATCGCGGAGACCAAGGCCGGCCTCGTGCACACGCTGGCCCGGGAACGCGGGTTCCCCCTGAGGGCGAGCGTCGAAGCGGCGTAGCCCGCCGCGTTGGGAGGATCGAGGAGTCCCATGTTCAGCGCCGCCGTCGAGATGTTGCTGCACATCGCCTACCGGGAGGCGGTCTCCCGCCGGCACACCACGCTGACGCTCGAACACCTGCTCTATGTCTTGACGCACGACATGGAGGGGGAACGGATCCTCACCGCGTGCGGCACCGATCTGCCCCGGCTGCGCCGCGAGCTCGACGCCTTCCTGTCGAACTCGGTCGAGCAGTACCCGCGCGGCCTCGAGAAGGAGCCCGAGCAGACGCGGGCGTTCCGCCGCGTGCTCCAGACGGCGGTGCTGCACGTCCAGAGCGCCGGCAAGCCGGAGGTCAACGCCGGCGACATCATCGCGGCCATCCTCCAGCAGACCAACTCTTACGCGTGCCAGCTGCTCGAAGCACAGAAGGTCACCCGGCTGGATGTCCTGAACTTCATCTCCCACGGCATCGCGAAGGTGCCGCCGCCTCCGCTCCCGGGCGACGACTCGCGGCGGCGGGGCCCGTCCCCGGCCACCGGCGAGAGCCAGCCGGCGCAGCGCGACCCGCTCGGCACCTACACGGTGAACCTGACCGAGCGCGCGCGGGCCGGGACCCTCGACCCGCTCATCGGCCGGACCGTCGAACTGCAGCGCACGCTCGAGATCCTCTGCCGCCGGCGCAAGAACAACCCGGTGTTCGTCGGCGACGCCGGCGTCGGCAAGACGGCGCTCGCCGAAGGGCTCGCCATCCGCCTGCTCGACGACGACGTGCCGGGGATTCTCCAGGGGGCCGAGATCTTCAGCCTGGACACGGCCGCCCTGCTCGCCGGCACCAGGTTCCGCGGCGACTTCGAGGAGCGCTTCAAGACCGTGCTCGCGGCCCTCCAGAGCCGTCGGCTCCCGATCCTGTTCATCGACGAGATCCACGCGACCATCGGCGCCGGCGCCACGACCGGCGGAACGATGGATCTGGCGACGCTCATCAAGCCGGTCCTCACGGCCGGCGAGCTGCGCATCGTCGGATCGACGACGTTCGAGGAATTCAAGCAGATCGAGAAGGACCGCGCCCTCACGCGGCGGCTGCAGAAGGTGGTGGTCGAGGAGCCGTCGGTCGAGGAGACGGTCAGGATCCTCCAGGGCCTGAGGGGCCGCTACGAGGAGCACCACCAGGTCGACTACTCGGACGCCGCGCTCGAGGTGGCCGCCCGGCTGGCCAAGCGGTTCCTGCGCGACTACCGCCTGCCTGATAGCGCCATCGACATCCTCGACGAGGCCGGCGCGATGCTGCGCCTGCAGCCTTCCCCCCGGCCGGCCGAGGCTACCGGCGACGCGCCAGCCCCGGCGCCGCGCCGCGTGGTGACGCCGGCCGAGGTCGAGCGGATCGTCGGACGCATGGCCCGCATCCCCGACAAGCAGGCGACCGCCTCCGACAGGGAACGGCTGCGTACGCTCGAGGAGTCGCTGCGGCGCGTCGTCTTCGGCCAGGACGAGGCCGTCCACATCGTCACCGGCGCCATCAAGCGGTCACGCGCCGGGCTGTCGCAGCCCGACCGCCCCGCGGGGTGCTTCCTGTTCACCGGGCCGACGGGCGTCGGAAAAACCGAACTGGCCAAGCAGCTGGCCATCCACCTGGGGAACGAGTTCCTGCGCTACGACATGAGCGAGTACATGGAGAAGCACGCCGTGTCGCGGCTCATTGGCGCCCCTCCCGGGTACGTGGGCTTCGAGCAGGGCGGCCTGCTCGTCGACGCCGTGCGGACCCATCCGTACAGCGTGGTGCTCCTCGACGAGATCGAGAAGGCGCACCCGGACATCTTCAACATCCTGCTGCAGGTGATGGATCACGCGACACTGACCGACAACAACGGCCGACGCGCCGACTTCCGCCAGGTGGTCGTCATCATGACGTCCAACGCCGGGTCGCGCGAGATGAGCGCGAGCGCGATCGGGTTCAGCGCGAGCGGCCCCGCGGGCCAGATCGGCGAGGCCTTCGACCTGCGCGGGCAGACCGCGAAGAGCCGGGCCAAGACGGCCATCGACCGGATGTTCAGCCCGGAGTTCCGCAACCGCCTCGACGCCACCGTCAACTTCGTCCCGCTCAACCCGTCGGTGATGGAGACGATCGTCGAGAAGTTCATCCTCCAGCTCGAGTCCCAGCTCGATGAGCGCAAGATCGCCATCACGCTCGACCCGGCCGCGCGCGCCTGGCTGGCCGTCCGCGGCTACGACCCGACTTACGGGGCGCGGCCGCTCGCGCGTGTCGTCCAGACCGAGGTGCGCGACCGGCTGACCGACGAGATCCTGTTCGGGCAGCTCGAGCAAGGCGGCACGGTGTGCATCGGGCTCGAGGAAGACCGCCTGACGTTCGGCTTCAAGGCCGCGACACCGGTGGCCTAATCGCCCGCCGCTTCGACATCATGGACACAGACGACCCACGCGAAACACACGACCACGACGGCGACGGCCCGGTGAAAGTCGTCGACCGCCGCTGGTGGACCCACGGCGACACCGGAGCGACGGCCGAGGCCGGTCGGCCCAGAAAGCCCAGCTACCTCGAGGAGCTCGAACAGCAGCTCGCCGAGAAGGACAAGGCCATCCAGGCCCACGCCCAGCGCTACCGCGACAGCGCGGCCGAGTTCGAGCAGGTCCGCGCGCGGCTCCGCCGCGACATCGACAAGGAGATCGACCGCGCCCGCAGAGCGCTCCTCATCGAACTGCTCGAGGTGGCCGACAACCTCGACCGGGCCATTGCAGCCGGAGCATCCGGCGCGCCTGGAGACACCGGCCTTCTCAAGGGCGTGGAACTGGTGCGCGACCTCCTGCTCTCCAAGCTGGCGTCTTACCAGGTCCAGCGCTTCCAGGACGAGGGGGTGCCCTTCGATCCCCGGCGGCACGAAGCCGTCTCGATCGTGCCTGTGACCGACCCGGCTTTGGACGATCACGTGGTCAGCGTGATCTGCCCCGGCTACGGCATCGGCGACGACGTGCTGCGGCCGGCCACCGTGGCCGTGGGTCGGCTCGAATCTTGACCGGCTGACGTCTCACGCCTCACAGCCCGCGGCGGGCCGTGGCGCAGGCCTGAAGGCCTGCGCTATCTCGGAATCTCCGCAAGATCCGCGGATAACGTAGGCCGTCAGGCCTGCGCGACTGCCGGCCACCTACTGGATCGGAGCGGCTCCGGGTGGCGCGCCGACCAGCGTGACGGTCAACGTCTCCGGCGGGTTGGCCGTCGACTGGTAGACCGTGCCGCCCTGGTTGGTGCCGAAGCGCCTGGTCCCCGTCGAACTGGCGACCAGCGGATCGGCGGCCACGAAGTAGGCCTGGGCCAGCGACGAAGGGCTGTTGCAACCCGTCACTCCGGTGGCCGCGTCGCCGGCTGTCATTCTGATGCCGTAGCCGCTCTTCGCCGAGGGGTCCGCCGCCAGGTCGGGCCCGATGAAGCCCTCGGTACCTGCTTGCACGGGCTTGCCGAGGTCGGCGAGGGTGCCGGCATAAGCCCCCTGGCCGCAACTCGACGCGTAGCTGGCCTCGGCCGTGTTGATCGCCCGGAGCGATCCGATTGCCGAGGCCTCGTTGCCGGCCATCCGGGCCCGCATGAGCCCCGGCACGGCAATCGCGGCGATGATCCCGATGATGGCGACGACGATGAGCAGTTCGATGAGCGTGAAGCCCCCGGGCGCCCGTCCGAGCATGGCTGCCTCCAGTGACCTCGCACAGGGTGGATGAGCAAGAAGGGTGCCGGCGCTACTTGCCGGCTGCGGCCGAAGACGATGACGCAGAGTACGCATCCAATGCCAGACTCGGGGGTCCCGCCGGTTGCACTTTCGGCATCCGCCAGCCTGTGCGGCCGCTACGCGCGAGCCAGGCCACCTTAGCCGGGCGAAGGCGGCCTGGCCGGATCCATTGTGCGAACGGCGAAACCACGGTACCCTAAAGAGTTGCGTCCGAGCCCCGCGCCCGGTCTGCGGACAAGGAGAGCACTGTGAATCGAGCGACTACCATCCAGGATTTTGCGGTGAAGGATCTCGCGCTTGCCGATTTCGGACGGAAGGAAATCGCGCTCGCCGAACATGAGATGCCGGGCCTGATGGCGACACGGCGCAAGTACGGCCCCGAAAAGCCGCTCTCCGGCGCCCGCATCATGGGCTCGCTGCACATGACGATCCAGACCGCCGTCCTGATCGAAACGCTCGAGGAGCTGGGGGCCGACGTCCGCTGGGCCTCCTGCAACATCTTCTCGACGCAGGACCACGCGGCCGCCGCAATCGCGGTCACCGGGGTCCCGGTCTTCGCCCACAAGGGCGAGAGCCTCGAGGAGTACCTGGACGTTCACCCTGCGCGCGCTGACATGGCCCGACGGCGCGGGCCCGCAGCTCATCGTGGACGACGGGGGCGACGCCACACTGCTCGTCCATCGCGGCTACGCCGCCGAGGAGAACGCCGCCATCCTCGACGAGCCCACCGACAACAAGGAACTCCAGATCATCAACGCCCTGCTGAAGAGAACGATCGCCGAACGCCGGAACTTCTTCCACGCGGTGGTCAAGGGACTGAAGGGCGTCTCCGAGGAAACGACGACCGGGGTGCATCGGCTCTACCAGCTGCACGAGCAGGGCAAGCTGCTCTTCCCCGCCATCAACGTGAACGATTCGGTGACCAAGTCGAAGTTCGACAACGTCTACGGCTGCCGCGAGTCGCTCGTCGATGGCATCCGCCGCGCGACCGATCTCATGCTCGCCGGCAAGGTGGCCGTCGTGTGCGGCTTCGGGGACGTGGGCAAGGGCTCCGCCCAGTCGCTCGCCTCGTCCAAGATGCGCGTTCAGGTCACCGAGATCGACCCGATCTGCGCGCTGCAGGCCTGCATGGCCGGCTACGCGGTGACGACGGTCGAGGACGCGCTGCCCTACGCCGACCTGTTCGTCACGACCACCGGCTGCTGCGACGTCATTACCATCGAGCACATGGCGAAGATGAAGAACAACGCCGTCGTGTGCAACATCGGCCACTTCGACAACGAGATCCAGGTCGAGAAGCTGATGGAGTACCCCGGCATCCGGCGGACGACGGTCAAGCCGCAGGTGGACGTCTTCACCTTCCCCGACGGCCATTCGATCATCCTGCTGGCCGAGGGCCGGCTGGTAAACCTCGGCTGCGCCACCGGCCACCCCAGCTTCGTGATGTCGAACAGCTTCACCAACCAGACGCTGGCGCAGATGCGCCTCTGGAAGGATCAGCACGAGATCGCGGTCTACACCCTCGACAAGAAGCTGGACGAAGAGGTGGCGCGCCTGCACCTCGAGCACCTCGGCGCCAAGCTGACGACGCTCACCCCGGCGCAGGCGGCCTACATCAACGTGCCGGTCGAGGGACCCTACAAGGCGGACCATTACAGGTACTAACGCTTGCCGGCTCAAGGCTGAGGGCTGACGGCCGACGGCGGACGGCCTTTCGATCTGTCACACTGCGGGCCCTCGTATGTAGGCCGGGTCTTGAGACCCGGCGGGAAATCAGCCGTGACACGGCCTGACGCCTGAAGTCCGAAGCCGGGAGCCGCGCGCGGCGGGGAGGTTCTGCGATGACGACGGGGGAACGTCGGTGGCAGTGGCTCCGGCGGTTCGGGTACATCCTCCTTGCTGGAGCGGCAGCTGCGATTGTGGCGATGGCCGCGCCCCGCCTGCGAGCGCAGACCCAGCCGCAGCGACCCGTCGGGCCACCGGCACTCGCGAGCGAGACGCCGGCCTCGTTCGCACCCGCCACGACCTTCTTCGACTACGTCCGCCGCGAGGTCATGATCCCGATGCGCGACGGCGTGCGGCTCCACACCGTCATCCTCGTGCCCCGGGGCGCCAGGCACGCGCCGATCCTGTTGACCCGCACGCCATACGGCGCCAGCGCCCAGACCAGCCACACCGCCAGCTCGCACCTCGGTCCGGCGCTCGACGGGTACGACAACGCGCTCGATGTCATCGTCGACGGCGGCTACATCCGGGTCGTGCAGGACGTGCGCGGCAAGTACGGCTCCGAGGGCGACTACGTGATGAACCGACCGCTGCGCGGGCCGCTCAATCCGACCGCCGTCGATCACGCCACCGACACCTACGACACGATCGACTGGCTGGTGAAGAACGTGGCGGAGACCAACGGCAAGGTCGGGATCCTCGGCATCTCGTACGACGGGTTCCTGCCGCTGATGGCGCTCGTCAACCCGCACCCGGCGCTCAAGGTGTCGGTCCCGATGAACCCGATGGTGGACGGCTGGCGTGGAGACGACTGGTTCCACAACGGCGCGTTCCGCCAGCAGAACCTCCCCTACATCTACGGCCAGGAGGCGACGCGGGATTCCTCGGCGCAGTGGTGGTCGTCCTCGTACGACGACTACGACGAGTACCTGAAGACCGGGTCGGCCGGAGAGCTCGGGCGCCGGCACGGCATGGATCAACTCGGATTCTGGCGCAAGCTCACCGAGCATCCCGCCTACGACGCCTTCTGGCAGCAGCAGGCGATGGACAAGGTGCTGGCCGCGCAGCCGCTGACCGTGCCGGTGATGCTGGTCGCGGGCCTCTGGGACCAGGAGGACATGTACGGCGCGTCCGCGGTCTACAAGGCGATCGAGCCGAAGGACACGGCGAACGACAAGGTGTTCCTGGTACTCGGACCCTGGTACCACGGGCAGGAGATCCACGACGGCAGCGCGCTCGGCCCGATCAAGTTCGACGCCGACACGGCGCTGCAATTCAGGCGCGACATCCTCGGGCCGTTCCTGGCGCAGTACCTGAAGGACGGCGCACCGAAGGCTGACGTGGCGCCGGTGACGGCGTTCGAGACCGGCACCAACACCTGGCGCCGGCTCAACGCATGGCCGTCAGGGTGCGCCACCGGGTGCTCGATCGAGCCAACGCCGCTCTATCTCGGCGCCGGCATGACGGCCGGCTTCACGGCGCCCAAGGCCGGCGATGTGCCGTTCGACGAGTACGTCTCTGACCCGGCCAGGCCGGTACCTTATACGTCGCGGCCCAACCGGCCGTCGAGCGGCCCGCGCTGGTCCGAGTGGCTGACCACCGATCAGCGCGAGGCGTCTGGCCGCACCGACGTGCTGGCGTTCGTGTCGGACACGCTGACAGCACCGGTGAAAATCAGTGGAGAGCCGATGGTGAATCTGGTCGCGTCGACGAGCGGCACCGACTCGGACTGGGTGGTGAAACTGATCGACGTCTACCCGGACGAGGTGCCGATGCAGCCGGCGATGGGCGGGTACCAGCTGGCCGTCGCGATGGACATCTTCCGCGGCCGGTACCGCGAGAGTCTGGAGACGCCGAAGGCGATCACGCCAGATGTGCCGCTCACCTACAGGTTCGCGCTCCCCAACGTCAACCACGTCTTCCGGCCCGGCCACCGCATCATGGTGCAGGTGCAGTCGAGCTGGTTCCCGCTCTACGACAGGAATCCGCAGACCTTTGTCCCGAACATCTTCTGGGCCAAACCGGGCGACTACAAGAAGGCCGTGCAGCGGATCTATCACGCGCCCGGCGAGGCGAGCTACGTGCAGTTGCCGCTGGTCAGGTGACGGCCGCGGCCCGGCCGCCGCGCCGGTTCAACGTCGGAACCTGAAGCCGAATCCGACCCGCCTGCCGCCGGGGGCCGACTCCGACCCGGGTCCGGTCAGGGCCTGGATCGCCGACAGCTTCGGGAACGGATTCGACTCGTCGACCCAGAACCCGAAGAACGACACGCTCCCCATCAGCTTCGTCTCCGCCTTGACGATCGTCGTCCTCTCGTACTCACCGAGCCGGGCCCCGTACAGGAGGTTGGCCGCCGCCCACGCGACGAGAGCGTCGTTGCGCGACAGCCGCTCGTATGTGGCCGACGCCTTCCACTGCCCGAGCCGCGTCACGGGGGACGTGACCTCGACGCCCACGTAGAAGCCCGGCTTGATCACCGGCGAGGCGACGGGCGGACCCGGCAGAGCCGCCGCCGACGTCGCGGCGAGGCCCCACGTGTATCGCGCGTATTCCGCGAACACCCGGACCGCGTCTGCCGGCTTGACCGAAGCCGAGACGACGACGGCGTTGTCGTTGTGCTTGCTCCGCTGGACGCTGGCCGTATCCTCGATGCGGCTGTTGACGTCGTTCTTGCGGTACGACACGCCCAGCGCGTACCTGCCGCCCGTCCACCGGGCCGAGCCCACGAAGGCCACCGCGGAGTTCTTGTCCTCGGTCGGGTCGGTGAAGTCGAAGTAGCCGTAGTCGTGATACGGGTTCGCGTTGCCGGTCACGCCGACGAGGTTCACCGACAGGCGGCGGTCGGTCATGTGGAGGAACACGCCGTTGTCGGTCTGGGCGTCGATCCGCTGGATGTGGGTCAGGTCCTTCGCGGTGTACCACGTCACGTCGTCGAGGCCGAAGCCCTGGGGCACGTAGGCGCGGCCGAGGAGCACGCCGAAGCGGCGCTCGCCGGCGTGCGCCCTCGAGTGGAGGTCGATGTACCCGACGCGGAGCATGCCCTCCTGGATGATCGGATCGAAGGCGGAAAACTTGTAGTCGTCCACCTTGTAGAGGCCTTCGGGGTCGGACGAGACGCCGAGACCGTCGGGCTGGTTGGGAAAGAAATAGGACCGCGGGTCGTTCGGGCCCGGCACGTAGGGGCGCGGCACCGGCCCGTCCTGCACCGGATTGATCACGACCACGTAGGACAGGCAGTCGTTGACCGAGCCGACCACCGAGAGATTCAGGAACGCAGGCTTGATCTGCCGCTCGCGCCCCATCGACTCCCACAGCGCCCGGTCATAGACACCGGCGAAGCTGAAGTCAATCCCGAAGGTGACCGGGCGGCCACCGATCGTCACCGAGAGCGGCTGGTCCTGCGCGTCGGCGGCCCCCGCCGCGCACGACCAGGCCAGCAACGCGGCAAGGCACACGACCACCGTGGGCATGACCCGGCCTCCAGATCGGAAGGGGCGCAGCGTGGACGACTACGCGGGCAGCAGCGCGGCCCGTGCGCCCGCGTCGAGCGCCTTCAGGTTCAGGTCCAGCAGCGCCGCCTTCTTTCCCGAGAGTTCCTTGTTCAGCGCCGCGATCACGGCCTCGCGGCCGACCAAGCCGATGCGGCCCACCATGCCGCCGAGCGCGACGATGTTCGCGAGCCGCGGATTGCCCAACTCGCCGGCGAGGCCCGTCATCTCCAGGTAGGTCACCGTGATGTCCTGGCGCGTGTGCGGAATCTCGATGAGCGTCTTGTTGATGAACAGGTGCCCGCCCGCCTGCATCTTCGGCTCGAACTTCTCGAGCGACGGCCGGTTCATCGCCACCAGCACGTTCGGGCGGCTGACGACCGGCGTGCCGATCCGGCGGTCCGAGACGACGACCGAGCAATTCGCCGTGCCGCCGCGCATCTCGGGGCCGTAGGACGGGATCCAGGACACTTCCTTGCCGTCGAGCATGCCGGCGAGCGCGATCATCTTCCCGAGGAAGAGGATCCCCTGGCCGCCGAAGCCCGCCAGCACGATCTCGTAGGTCATCGCTTCACCTCCGGCGCCGCCACGTCGCGGAACACCCCCAGCGGGAACTCGGGCATCAGGCTCGACTCCATCCAGTCGATCGCCTCGTCCGGGTCCACGCCCCAGTTGGTCGGGCAGGGAGAGAGCACCTCGACGAAGGTGAAGCCCTCGCCCTTGTTCTGCAGGTCGAGCGCCTTCTTGATCGCCCGCTTGGTCCGCGTCAGGTTCGCCACGTTGTTGAGCGAGGTCCGCTCGATGTAGCGAGGCGCCTTCAGCGTCGCCAGCATCTCGCTGACGTGCAGCGGATACCCGGCGAACTTCGGGTCGCGTCCGTACGGCGACGTCGAACTCGCCTGCCCCACCAGCGTCGTCGGCGCCATCTGGCCGCCGGTCATCCCGTAGATCGCGTTGTTGATGAAGATGACGGTGAAGTTCTCGCCGCGGGCCGCCGCATGGATGATCTCCGCCGTGCCCGACGAGGCCAGGTCGCCGTCGCCCTGGTACGAGATGACGATCGAATGCGGGTTGGCGCGCTTGAGGCCGGTGCCGACCGCCGGCGCGCGCCCGTGCGCCGCCTGCACGTTGTCGGTCTCGAAATACCAGTACGCGAACACCGAGCATCCGACGGGCGAAATCATGACGGTCCGGTCGAACAGACCCAGTTCGTCGATCGCCTCGGCCACCATGCGGTGCACGATGCCGTGGCCGCAGCCCGGGCAGTAGTGAAATGGCTTGTCGTTGAGCGACTTGGGCCGCTCGAATACCTTCTGCATCGGTTCCCCCTACATCCGCTGCCTGACGGCCGCCACGATCTCCGCGGGCGCCGGGACGTTGCCGCCGGACCGGCCGTAGAAGTAGACCGGACGCTGCCCGTTGACCGCGAGCCGCACGTCCTCGACCATCTGCCCCGTCGACATCTCGCTCGCCAGGAAGAACTTCGCCTGGCCCGCGAGCCGGTGGAGCACCGCCGAGGGATAGGGCCACAGGGTGATCGGACGGACCATCCCGGCCTTGATGCCGGCCGAGCGCAATTCCTCGATGGCCGATCGGACGACGCGCGACACGATCCCGTACGCGACGATCACCACCTCGGCGTCGTCGGTCATGTACTCTTCGTACCGCGTTTCAACGCGCTCGATCTCGCCGTACTTCAGGTAGAGCTTCTTGATGTAGTCCTCCATCTCGTCGGCGTCGAGGTAGATGGAGGTGACGGTGTGCCCCTTGCGGTCCTTCGCCCCCGTGAGCGCCCACGACGAGTGGTCGTAGGTGTTCGGGTAGCTCTCCTGCAGATCGACCGGCTCCATCATCTGTCCGAGATTGCCGTCGGCGGCCACCATGACCGGATTCCGGTACTTGTCGGCGAGGTCGAAGGCCAGGACTGTGAGGTCGGCCATCTCCTGCACCGAGGCCGGCGCGAGGACGATCATGCGGTAGCTCCCATGACCGCCGCCCTTGGTGGCCTGGAAGTAGTCGGCCTGTTCGGGGTTGATGTTGCCGAGCCCCGGCCCGCCGCGCATGATGCTGACGATGACCGCCGGCAGCTCGGCGCCGGCGAGGTAGGAAATCCCCTCCATCATCAGGCTGATGCCCGGCGACGACGAGCTGGTCATCGCCCGGCGACCCGCGGACGAGGCGCCGTAGACCATGTTGATCGACGCCACCTCGGTCTCGGCCTGGATGTAGGCGCCGCCCGGGATCGTCGGGAGACGCCGGGACATGTACTCGCCGACCTCGTTCTGCGGGGTGATCGGGTACCCGAAGTACAGCGTGGACCCGGCGCGGATGGCTGCCTCCGACAGGGCCTCGTTTCCCTTCATCAGCACTTTCATATGAGTGCCACTCCATTGGCGGGCCTGAAGGCCCGCCCTACGTATGATTCGGTCGTCTTCTGTACGTAGGGCGCCCCTTCAGGGGCGCCGTCACTTGAAGATCTCGATACAAATATCGGGGCAGATCAGCCCGCACGCCTTGCACGCCGTGCACTTGCCGCCGGTGTAGGCCGCCGCGTAGAACCCCTTGACGTTCAGCTTCTTCCCGATCTCGATCACGTGCGTGGGACAGACGCGGACGCACAGCCCGCACCCCTTGCACCTGTCCTCGTTGATAGCGATCATGGGCATCGCGTTCCCCTCTTTCCGGCCATCATGATACCTCCAGGTTCCCACGGCTGTTTCATCTGCTTGCCGATCACCAGCACGGGCACGCCGAGGTCGTCGAACGCGCCCTCGCGATAGTAGTCGTCCATCACCGCCAGGCAGATCAGCGGATAGCGCGTGATCTGCTTCACCCGTGCGAATCCGTCCCTGATGATCTCCGGCGTCGTCTCGGTCATCATGTGCGGGTTGGCGATCATCCCCGTGATCGGCAGCCGCGATCGCGTCACGATCATCTCGGCCATCTCGATCGTCGCCTCGGGCGTCTGGTTGAACGGCCGGTAGGGGTTCACGACCAGCCAGTGGCTCGTCGGTTCGCCGGCGAACCCCCGATGCAGGTAGGCCGCGACGATCCCGCCGAGGTCGCTGCCGCCGAGGTCGAAGACCACCGGGCCGTCCTTCCGGTCGAAACAGGCGTTGATGGCAGGCGAGAGCGCCGGCATGTCGGCGTTCTCCATCCCCTCCACGCTCGACACGACGCGAATCCCCTGCTGCTCGAGGTCGTACGCCCTCTGCCTCGACCGAAAGTAGAGGTTGACGATGTCGAGATCGACCAGCGTGACGTGATCGTGCCCCTGCTGGCGCAACTGGATCGCCAGATTGATGGCGATCTCGGTCTTGCCGGTGCCAAAGGCGCCGCTGATCACCGTCAGCCGCGGACCGCCACCGAGTGTCGCCTTCACGAAATCGCCGCCGCCAGCGCGATCGAGTTGAACTTCGTCCCGTCCGAATCGGCCCTCGACGTCAGCACCACGGGCACGCAGGCTCCAACGACGATGGCCGCGAGCGGCATCCTGGCCACGAGACCGAGCGCCTTGTAGAGGACGTTGCCGGCTTCGATGTCGGGCAGCACGAGCACGTCGGCCACGCCGGCCACCGGGCTGGTGATCCCCTTGTGGCGCGCGGCCTCGACCAGCAGCGCGTTGTCGAGCGCGAGCGGCCCGTCCACCACGCAGCCCGTGATCTGGCCTCGATCCGCCATCTTGGCGAGCGCCGCCGCGTCGAGCGTGGCGGGCATCTCGGCGTTGACCGTCTCGACGGCTGCAATCACCGCGACCTTCGGCCGTTCGATGCCAAGCCGGTGCGCGAGACCGACGGCGTTCTCCAGGATCTGCACCTTCTGGGCGAGGTCGGGCGCGATGCTCATCGCCACGTCGGTGAACAGCACCAGGCGCGCGGGATCCGCCGCCTCGAAGGCCGCCACGTGGCTGAGCAGCGGGCGGTCCCGCAGGCCGAACTCCTTGTTGAGGACCCCCTTCAGGAAGGTGCCGGTCGAGACCAAGCCCTTCATGAGCATCTGGGCCTCGCCGCTCCGCACCTTCCTCACCGCCAGCTCGACCGCCGCCGCGTCGTCGGCGCACTCGACGATCTCGGGCCTGAAGGTGTCCAGGCGGAGCTTGGCGCACAGCGACTCGATGATGGCGCGCCGGCCGACGAGCAGCGGGCGGACGAGGCCGGCCGCGGCTGCCCTGTCGGACGGCACTGGCCACAAACCAATCGCTCGCCGGGATTCAGCCGATGAATGGGCAGATTGGAGCAGCAACATGGACTCGTCTATCCACGATCTGGTAGCAGCGACCCTGGCCGAATTGGGCCTGCCCGCCCCCACGGACTTCATCCAGACGATGCTGATGAAGGATCGCTACTTTGTCGGCTGGAAGTTCCGCTACGACGGCGGCTATGCCGTTTTGCGGGCAGGAGCCAACACGATTGAGTTCTATAACGAAGACGGAACTTTGTTGAAGTCAGTCGGCCTAGAAGCTGGAAAGGGAGTGGCGGCGTAGAAAAGCCCCGCTCGTCGAAGACGAGCGGGGCCTATTCAGACGGCATCCTTCCGCCCGATCCAACGAAGATACCAGGAATTGGCAAAAGGTCAACCCGGTGCGACTGTGACCTTTCGCCGGCTACGGTTTTGCATGTTCCTTGAAAAACTTGACGATGATCGCCGGAGCATCCTTTGGCAATTGGTGGCCGCCGGGGTGGATGTACGTCACCACGGGGGTGCCGGTCTTGGACGGGTACACGTGCAGTGCTCGCCCCAGGGTTTGCCCTCGCCGCACCCGTTGAGCTTCCGCAGTTCGTCCATCGTCCGCTTCTGCCACTCGAATCGCACCAGCGGGTCGTTTTCGCCCGCCACGTGCAACACGGGCTTGGGCTTGAGGTGCTGCATGAACTCCCGATCGGCCGCCGCCGCGCATGGCGCGACCGCCGCAAACACGTCCCCGCGAGCCGCCCAGAGCAAATACGTGAAAGCCCCGCCGTTGGAGTGCCCGGTGGCGTACATCCGCTTTCCATCGACTTTGTAGTCTTTCTTGGAGTCGCCAGCACCGCATCGAAGAACTTCAGGTCGCGGTCGCTCTGGTCGCCGAACGTCTCCTGCCAGCCGGGTCCTTGCCCTCGGGGTCGGTCAAGACCCCCGGCGTATTCAGACCCTTGCATGTAGACGACGATGGCCTCCGGCCAGAAGCTGTGATAGCCAAACTTCGCGGCGGCATACCTCATCGTGCCGCCGTGCCCGTGGAAGGCAAACACGACAGGGCTAGGAGTCGTCCTGGCTGCCGCGGAGCATAGACCAACGCCCCCCGAGGGACCCCGTCTACGTTCCACTCCATCCGCTTCAGGTTGTCGGCAGCAGCGGCTAAGTTCCAGCCGGAAGACAGCAGCACCAGAATCAATCCAATATGACGCATCGCTTTATCCATCCATACAGTTCATCGTGTCGTTCGTGCTTGGAAACAAGCAGAGGTGTCCTGCTTTCTCCTCGGAAGCATTGTCTAATACTAGGGGTAGATTGGCAAGAATAAATGGCTGGTTGGCGATTATGTATCAAAACCATTTATTCAGGAATTATTTTCAATTCCCTGTGGGGCTGAAGGTGGTCAGGGCTCCTGTCTCCAGTTCCCGGCTTTGTTTTCTTTCAATAGGCAAAATTACATTGCAATAAATACGGAAGGAACGGGACGGCCTGGAACACCTTCCGTTGCCGGGAATCACCTTTTCAATAAGCCCCTCGCCGCACGCGGCGAGGGGCTTCCTTACCAGAGCGACTTCCATTTTCATGGGGCGGTTACTGGGATCGCAAAGAATAAATCATCGGCTATAATGTACGGCTGGCCGTACATTAGACACCCCCTATTACGGTGATGCCATACTTGTCCAAACGAGACGTGGAGCCTGAATCAACTCGCCCATTACGTTCGGGCCGGGCTGGAAAGGGTCGTCCGGCTAGAGGCCAAGACCAGGCGACTCGGCTGCCGCACGGCTGTCGAGGTGCATCGCATCGGCCACGCACTCTTCCTCGCTCACGAGCAAACCAAACCTCGGGGCCAGTGGGGCAAGTGGTTGGAAAAACATCGGATACCGAGGATGACGGCATGGGAAGCCATCAAGCTCTATCGGTCTGCCTCCGAGGAGGAAGTGGCGAGGCTCACCATTACCGAGGCGAAACTCAAATTTGGAATCTATCCTGAGCTTGCCCCTCAAGACGAGAGTGACGCTCAATCCCAAACACCCCGGCAATTTTCAGGGGAGGTCGCAGAACGTCAACTCAACGTCCTGTACCGCAGACTCAAAGGGGCAGCGGAAGTCGTAACCGCTGTGACCTGGGAACGGGACTTACTCTACTCCCCGGATGTGGATGAAATCCTCCAATTCTGCCGTCAGGTAGTCCGAGCCATCAGTCAGCAGAGGAAGAAGGTCCGGCAGCCCAAGCGAGAGAACACCAAGCGGTATCTTGCTCATCTTCGTTCGCTATGACAACGGTCGGCATCATCGACGCTGAACTGCTGGTGAATCGGCAGCACCGATTTCCGAATCTGGCGGCGATGAAATTGTCGGCATACCACAAGGAGCGGGGCGATGTGGTATCGCTCTTGCCGGACTATCGGTACGTTGCCGACTTCCAACGGTTGTACATTTGCTGCGTGTTCACCGAGGTTGCCAAAAGCATTCCACCGAAGATTCTGAATCTGCCCAATGTGCGATATGGTGGCACTGGATTCTTCTTCGACAAGGCACCACCGCTTCCGAAAGCCATCGAACATAGCCCGCCCGATTACGACTTGTACAAAGACTGGCTCCAGGCTCAAAGTGGTTCTGGCTTCGGATACTACAAGGACTATTCCCTCGGTTTTCTGAGTCGGGGTTGTTGCCGTCGCTGCCAGTTCTGCGTGAATCGAAATGCCCGGAAAGCAGTGCGAGCCTCACCGCTGCGGGAGTTCTATAACCCGAACCGAAAAAGAGTCTGTTTGCTCGACGACAACATTCTGGCATTCAAGGACTGTGAGGTGTTATTAGCGGACTTGATCCACACCTGTGAGCGAGACGAAAAAACCTTCGAGTTCAAGCAAGGACTCGACATTCGGTTATTGACACCTCGCATTGCCAAGTTGCTCCAGGCTGCTCCCTATCACGGCGAAATCATCTTCGCCTTCGACAACATCAAGGATACGACTTCAATTCGACGGGGGCTGAATGTCTTGCGGAAGTACCTGCCGAACAAAGGGAGCAAATGCTACGTTCTCTGTGGTTTCGAGGGGCAGGACTGGCGGGACATTGCCAGCGTATTTCGGAGATTGCAGATTCTCTGGGAGTCCCAGACTATCGGATACGTGATGCGGCACGAGAACCACCGATTGGCCTCGCCACTCTGTCGTCCCATCTACACGCACTTGGCTCGCTGGGTAAACCAACCGAAGTTCCAACGGGTGATGTCGTTTTTCGAGTTCTGTGAGCAGAGCGGCGGCAAGGCCCACCGTCCCGCCTTGGCATTTGAGAAGGCTTATCCCGAGGTAGCGAAGGAATACTTCGGCATGAAATACAAGGACTTGCCCCGGTAGGCGTCGTTGATACCCTCAGCCCTTGCCCTAGAATTGTTTCGTAGCGATAGGATTACGTATTATAGAATCTCGGAGGGTAGGGACGGCTCGGAACACCTTCTTTTGCAAGAGATTGTTTTTGAGCAATTACAATAGGCCCCTCGCCGTAGGCGAGGGGCAGTGGGAAACTTCGCCAGAGAAGATATAATGGCCCCACCATGAGCATCTACGCCACCCTCTGGTCGATTCAGATTCAAGACCCGGCATCGCCTTCAATGATGCCACGATGGGTCAAGGTAACTGCCCAGGCCGTGCCACCTCACATCGGCAGCCCGACACCCGGATGCGGCTACGAAGATGGCGACCCCTACGGGGACTTCCTGCCACCGCCCGTCGAAACGAACAAGGATGGGGAAGCAAAATACAATCGAGCGGTTGTTTTCGTCACCGAGGCAACTCGCAAAGGGACTGCCCAGAATGGCCAGGAGTATATCAATCCCCTGCTCGTTCTCACCGGGGAGGCGTATGCGAAGATGCCGTTCCAAACGCTCTTGGAAAAATTGGAAGATGCGATTCGCAGTGGGCCACGGGTGGTAGTCGAGTATTTTGACGCCGAGGGCCATACGCATATTGTTAGGGAGGACAAGACGGACAGCGAGTAAGGCGGCCATCTCCCCGCCCTGCGACGATTGTTGCCGTTGGTAGCCACTTTCAACTCTACGATGACTTCCGTGCGAGATGCGTGGCGAGCACAGTTACGAACGTCGGTATGTGAAATGGCTTCGTCATGTAATCGTTACACCCGGCATCCAGGCATTTCTGGCGATTTTCGGTTGTCGTATCGGCGGTTAATGCTATGATCGGTTTGGTATATCCTGTTTTCCGCAGTTGCCGAGTTGCTTCGTGGCCATCCATGACCGGCATCTGGATGTCCATCAGAATAATGTCGAAACCACTTTCAGCCTGCTCTGCTGCCGAGGCAAGAGCGACGGCAACGTGCCCATTTTCTGCCACTATCACCTCAGCCCCAGCTTCTTGGAGTATGCGGGCAATCAACCGCTGGTTGGCAGGACCATCCTCGACCAGCAAAATACGACAATCGAGCCTACTCCCAATGCGTAGCGTGATTAGCTTCGCCCCTTTCTCGGAATCCCAATCCAAGACGCCGCCGACGGAGCATCGAAGTCGCCCGCTGAACTTGAAAACAGGCAAGCAAGGCCACTTCATGGCCAAGAGCAGAACCGCTCAGGAAGGGCTAGGTCAAAATCAGGGAGGGCTAGCCAAGATGCGGACGGCCTAGTCATGTGCTGAATGGCAGAGGATGGCCATGTCCACCATTCATTGTAGGGCCACTACCAGGGAAGATATGCCCCTGGAGAGTTGATTTTCAGCAGAATCGCATCGAAATCCTCTCGTTGGCATCATAATAGGCCCCTCGCCGCAGGGAGGGGCCTTCCTTCCAGTAGTAGGAACGGCTTCCGGGATCGCCAATGGTTATTTTCTGATAGGAGGATGCCCTCAGCCCTTGACCCAGGATTATTTTGTAGCGACAGGATTACGAATTATAGAATCCGGAAGGGAAGGATGGCTCGGAACACCTTCCGTTGCCGGAAATTGATTTTTCAATGATTAGAATAGGCCCCTCGCCGTAGGCGAGGGGCAGTTCCCAAGATGAGCCCCACACGAATTGAATCATTGATTTTCCATAGACCTGCGATGGGGTCAGCCATACCTATTCTATGATTCCCGTTTCGATTTTCCCTGCCCCAGCATATCGTTCCAACAGCCCTACCGCCCTCTGGACAGCCTCATCAAGCCGTCGCTGCCCAGAACGAAATGAACACCATCAGTATCCTGGTCGTTTCCAACCGCACCATCGCCCGTTCGCTGTCGCTCGTGGTGCTGCCGACGGGGCCAATCGAATCGGCGAACACCGGCAATCCTTCGAGCCTGATCTCGCCCCGGCCGATGCCCGAGTAGCTTTCGCCTGGCTGGCCAATGCGGAAGGTGATCGGCGGCTGAAGATGGTCGAAATCGAAAGTGCCAGCCGAGTACAGCGTTTCCAGAGTGACGAGGTTGTTGATGTCCACCACCGTGTTGACTCGGTACAATTCCTTGCCCTGAGTGATTCGCCGGACCAGGGCCTCGTTCGACCCACGATAGCGGGTTGGATCGTTGCCCAAGGCCCGGTAAGCATCCCGCAGGGCCTTGATGGGCGGGAACTTGCGGGCCTGCTCCATCGTCATCCCACGAAATCGGTCTGCGGCAGCTTCGATTTCCCGCCAAAGACCGTCATCGTGTTCGGCAACATGGACGTTGGCGGTGATCCAGCCGACAGCAACGTCGGGGATTTTGGCTTTGAGGTCGGGGGAGATGGTGAGGGAAATCACGATAGTGGTGCCTTATCCATCCGACAGATGACTATCTCAGCTTCTCATCGCTTGCTTTCAGTTGAATTTACCGCCCCCCTTAACGGACTGTTTGACACCCGAATATCATGCCCTATGTTTCTCTGGATTGTCTTCGTCAGGAGGCACGCTCCGTAAAATCGGGCTTCTAACCAGATACAACAAACCTCGGTCCCAACATGAAGTCTGTATTGCTCTTGAATGCGGTCTTGCTTGTGTTTTTCTTCGCCGCTTGGTGCGTCCTGGACTATTTCGTAGTGAAATCCCCCCAGTTTCCCCAGAACTGCCATGACGGTGAATGGACATTCATTTTCATCCCGCTTGTGACTGTAGTGGCAAATCTCGTCGCCCAACGAAAGCAGGGGCTGAGAAAATCACTTCTTACGGCAATCGTTGCCTCGGTTGCTGTCTGCGTACTCTTCCTTGTAATGTTAGTCTTTCCTGGAATGCCGTTTCATCTGAGTATCGGTGGGACGCTATGAGCGTCGTCTTCCCCTATCATTGTCGGAACACGACTAATCGTTTTGGCCATCACGTTGATGTGGCATGACCGCCGCCCGACGCAATGCCGAGGAGCCAAACCGTTCCCGAATCTGGTCAGCCGCCACATCCAAGCCCGCCTGCTTCTTCCGCTGATCTTGATCGAATAGGAGGCCCTGGACCAGTCCCGTCGTATCAAAGCCGCTGACGCCCATTCCTATCAAGCCGAATGGGAAGGTGGCCAGCCGGAAGTCGCTGACAAAGCATGTCATCGGCCGCCTGCCACAGTTCGGGGGTGATGTCGGTGGGTTCGGGCAATGTCTGCGAGCGGGTAATCAAGGAGAAGTCGGCGAAACGGACCTTGAGGTGGACGACCCGACTTCGCAGCCCGTGCCGCCGAAGCCGCCATCCCACCTGCTCCGTCAGATCCACGAGCCAAGCCCGAAGCACGTCCAGATCGTCGATGTCCTGCTCGAAGGTCGTCTCGTGGGAGATTGACTTGGCCTCCCGCTCGGGCACTACCGGGTCGTCGTCGATTCCGTGGGCCAACTGCCAGAGATGTTCGCCTTGCGAGCCAAAGCGGCTCTTCAAGGTTTCCATCGGCCATTGGCGAAGCTGACCGATGGTGCGAATGCCGAGTCGCTGGAACACTTTGCTCCCCTGTTTCCCGACACCCCATAGCCGTTCGACGGGCAACGGATCAAGGAACTCTTGGACGTGTTCCGGCTCCACGACCATGAAGCCATCGGGCTTCTTGAAGTCGCTGGCGATCTTGGCGAGGAACTTGTTGGGGGCCACGCCTACCGAGACGACCAGGCCAGTTTCTTTATGGACGACCTGCTTGATCTTCCGGCCAATCTCGGCTGCCGGCCCAAAGAGTTGCTCGCTGCCGGTCACGTCCAAGAAAGCCTCGTCCAGCGACAACGGCTCCACCAGAGGCGTGAACCGCTCGAAGATTTCCCGAATCTGGCGAGAGACTTCAGCATAGTAGCTGATCCGGGGAGGCAGGTAGATGCCGTGGGGACAAAGCCGATGGGCAATGACGGCGGGCATCGCACTATGGACGCCGTAACGTCGGGCAACGTAATTGGCTGCCGACACCACGCCCCGTTTCTCCGGTGAGCCGCCGACGATCACCGGCTGGCCGACCAACTCTGGTCGTTCCCGCTCCTCGACGGAGGCGTAGAAGGCATCCATGTCGCAATGCAGGATCATCGGCGTTAGTCGCTGTAATGAATTGCCAACCAAACGGTCTTTTCTGTTGGGCTTGTAGACACCACCCGATGC